>NZ_PYWM01000096.1 GCF_003049665.1 Lysinibacillus mangiferihumi
TAGCAGTCGATCGTATCAACTTACTTTTACAGTTACAAAACAAAGCAGCATAATTTTTCAAAAAACCAAAAACCGACCACGGGAGCAGTCTAAGCTCTTGAAAAAATCGATTTATGAAATTGATTCACTTGAAATAGTGATAATGGTTGTGTATATTTTTTTACATGAACAATTTTAATAGCATTTCCTTTATTTTTATCATGTAAGTAAGATTTATAAAATGAATAATTTAAACCTGATTGTGATTTTGTTGCAGTCCAAAGATCTTCAATTATAATAAGCTTCTCCCAATCGTAAGTAATTGTGAATTTTTAGGACCTCCTTTTATGATAACCATGTCGCCTGTTTTTTCTACTTCTTCGTTATTTTCTTCGATAGATAAGATAAGCGTATATTTGACCGCGTAGCCTTCTCCTTCGGTTTTTTTCCAAAGAATCAAATTTGATGTCCTTTAATTGTACTGCGTTATGGTTATCGAGAAAATAATTTTTGGGAAAATTTACTCGTCTGTCTTGCCCTAGGTAATGCACATGTGCAACGTGTGGATGATAAGGTGAACAACACGCTAAACAATCCACTTGATGCTGAAATTGTAGACACGAAAGTCGGCTATATGTTCGGTAATATAAATATTTCACTCTCAACAGCACGCATCCCTAAAACAGCAATACGCGCTATTCAAAGCCCTAATCAATCATAGCTTTAACGATGTCACCACATACGCATTTGTTTGGAACCGTACGTACAGTGGTGTGAGAGGTCGGGAGTTAACCACTCCATCCTACTCGATTGTAAAAAAGTATATTTTTACCATATTAGCTTTGGATATATATCAGAAAATTTTATGTCTTCTATTGTTCCTTTTTCAAGTAGTTCTTCATAGCCATTAAATTCTTGAGAATACTGATCTTTAACTCTTGATAGATAGGATTTACCACGATAATGACTTATCCAATATTCCTCACCTTTATAATAAAAATTCAGTTCATCATTCATTTCGAGAAGGCTTTTAAACTCTAAGTACTCTTTTTCTGTCATGCCTATACCTCCTTTTAGTATGCCTCACATCTTTTAGTACCATTCCAAATTGGCTTTTAATCCTAAAACATTGTTGGTATATTAAATTATTACAAGTATACTATAAAAAAATCTTTTTTCATGAGATTGAAATGAAGAAGGGACTGTCAATATTTTTGTGTAAATGACAATCCAACCTTTTCTAGTAGATCATCACATTTTTATTTTAAATACATTTGTTCGAAGGATTGATTTTGGTTTTTGGGAAGGGTTAACCCTTCCTAAAAACCAAAATTTCGCC
>NZ_PYWM01000097.1 GCF_003049665.1 Lysinibacillus mangiferihumi
TTGGATGGTCTACACTTAACTAAACAACTTTCATAAGGGGTATACTAAAAATATTAGAACCCTTAGGAGCGTGTACCTTATGAGAAGAGAACGTCGAACTTATACCCCTGAATTCAAGTTACAATTGGTTAAGCTATACGAAAATGGCAAATCTCGTACAGATATTGTCAAAGAATATGATATTACGCCATCTGCTTTAGATCGCTGGATTAAAAATCAGAAAGAAACAGGCTCATTTAAAGCCGAAGACAACCGTTCTACTGAAGAAAACGAGTTACTTCAACTGCGTAAAGAAGTGAAGCAGCTACGCATGGAGAACGATATTTTAAAGCAAGCAGCGCTGATCATGGGACGAAAATAGAGGTCGTTCAAAAAAACGCAGACCGCTATTCGGTATCGGCAATGTGTAAAGTCCTGCAACTATCGCGTAACACGTATTATTATCATCTTCGTAAAAAAGATGACCATGAAAAACAGGCTGCCAAAGCCGATTTAGAAGCGCGTATCTTCAATATTTTTCAGCAGAGCCGCAATAATTATGGCACGAGAAAAATCAAGAAGGAGCTGACAAAACAAGGCCTGATAGTCTCAAAACGCCGTATTGGCCGTGTGATGAAAACATTAGGCTTATCGTCCAATTACACAGTCGCGTATTACAAACCTCAAAAGAAACGTAGTAATGAAGCGGTTGTAGCCAATGTATTAAATCGTGAATTTAGTCAAAACCAAAAATTATCTGTATTAGTGAGTGATTTAACTTACGTACGTGTCGGCAAAAAATGGCACTATGTTTGCTTATTTGTCGATCTCTTTAACCGTGAAATCGTCGGTGCAAGTGCTGGCCCAAATAAGGACGCAGCCTTGGTATATAAAGCGTTAAGCACGATTAAGGGCAATTTATCGGATGTGCAGCTATTCCATACAGACCGAGGTTCAGAGTTTGATAATCAATTAATGGCTGAAGCAACCGAAACATTCGGTATCGAACGTTCACTTAGTGCCAAAGGGTGTCCTTATGACAATGCCGTGGCTGAGGCGACGTATAAGAGCTTCAAAATCGAATTTGTATACCAGATGACTTTCCACTCCCTTGAACAGCTCGATCTTGAACTTTGGGATTATGTAAATTGGTTTAACAACATTCGAATTCATCAAACACTTGGATATCTGACGCCAGCGGAGTTTAAGCAACAGCCCTTATAAATTTTGTATGGTTTTGTGTTGACATTCCA
>NZ_PYWM01000098.1 GCF_003049665.1 Lysinibacillus mangiferihumi
TGTATTAGGCACGCCGCCAGCGTTCGTCCTGAGCCAGGATCAAACTCTCCATAAAAGAAATTTGATTAGCTCAAATTGTTTTGCTGGCATCAATTTTGATGTCCAAAATTTTGTTTCGTTCACTAACATAGTTAGCTAGTAAAAACTATATTGATTACGTTTTGCTTGTTCAGTTTTCAAGGTTCATTTATATTAATTGGTGGAGCCTAGCGGGATCGAACCGCTGACCTCCTGCGTGCAAGGCAGGCGCTCTCCCAGCTGAGCTAAGGCCCCATAAAGATATATTTTAGGAAATGGTCGGGAAGACAGGATTCGAACCTGCGACCCCTTGGTCCCAAACCAAGTGCTCTACCAAGCTGAGCTACTTCCCGTTCATTTATTGGCGCGCCCGGCAGGAGTCGAACCCACAACCTTCTGATCCGTAGTCAGACGCTCTATCCAATTGAGCTACGGGCGCTAAATAATATTAAAAATGGTGCCGAGGGCCGGAATCGAACCGGCACGGTAGTCACCTACCGCAGGATTTTAAGTCCTGTGCGTCTGCCAGTTCCGCCACCCCGGCACATTTGGAGCGGAAGACGAGGTTCGAACTCGCGACCCCCACCTTGGCAAGGTGGTGTTCTACCACTGAACTACTTCCGCATGTGCATAAGATTATTTATCCTGGCAATTATTATTTTAATATATAAATGGTGCGGGTGAAGGGAGTCGAACCCCCACGCCTCGCGGCGCTAGATCCTAAGTCTAGTGCGTCTGCCAATTCCGCCACACCCGCATATTATTGTTGGCAATTAAAAATGGTGAGCCATGAAGGACTCGAACCTTCGACCCTCTGATTAAAAGTCAGATGCTCTACCAACTGAGCTAATGGCTCAAAAAATGGTGCCGGCTATAGGAATCGAACCCACGACCTACTGATTACAAGTCAGTTGCTCTACCTGCTGAGCTAAACCGGCATATGGTGGAGGATGACGGGCTCGAACCGCCGACCCTCTGCTTGTAAGGCAGATGCTCTCCCAGCTGAGCTAATCCTCCTGGGTATTATGCCTAGCGACGTCCTACTCTCACAGGGGGAAGCCCCCAACTACCATCGGCGCTAAAGAGCTTAACTTCCGTGTTCGGTATGGGAACGGGTGTGACCTCTTTGCCATCATCACTAGACTCTATTCGA
>NZ_PYWM01000099.1 GCF_003049665.1 Lysinibacillus mangiferihumi
TTACACCATACAAATCTTTAAGTAGGGGTCAGCAGAAAAAAATAAAAGAAAAGATTGAAAATCGTACAGTAACAAAAGAAGAATATAAAAGATATCAATGGGATAAAAGATTTTCAAAAAGAAGAGCTGCAGGGGTTAATGAATTTTGGAAGCAATAAAAGAAAAGGATTCTAGATGGCGAACCTACAACAAGGGATTGGACTAATAAACAGATACAAGAGATTTTAAGAGGGAAAAAACCTCAATATAATGGGCAATCAATAATTGGACATCATACTTAGAATGCTACGAATTACCCGCATATATGTAATAGAGGAGAATTAATTTATCCTGTAACTAGCAGGGAACATTTAAGGGGTTGGCATGGCGGAAGCTATAGTAAAAATGCACCTGGTAGACCTGTTAATCCAAATTATTTAGAAGAATTTTAATGGAAAGGAGAATAATAGATGAGTAAAATGGCAATTACAATAAGCTCTAATGGTCCATTTAGTAAATGTGTAGTACCATTAAGAAAGTACACTGTTTTAGGAATTACAGAGATAAAAAATAAAATTGAAAACAAAGATTTTTTTGCCGAAACAGATGCAAATGATATTGATGATATGGAAAATTTAAAGGGATTAGTTGATAACTTGTTGAAGTTAGGTGCGGAAGTGAAAATATTTGATAGTGATGAATACGGTGAAGGGATTTTCGATTACCAAGAAATTTCTTACGGCGAATTTATAAATAATATTGACCGGTTAAAAGAAATTATGGAAGAATTACAGGATTACGATGATGCTTTGTCTGACGAAGTTTAATTGGTCTTAATAATTATTATTTTAAAAATATATGTTAAGAGCTTGTGTTAGTAAAGCAACATAAGCGAGTGATAAAGCTCATGGTTCTAAAACGATAAATACAAAAGCACATAAGAAAAATTGATGAAAAAGAATGTATTTTTGAAGTGGATAGAAAAATATATGGTGTTTGAAAATATATACTCCATGATGGTTGTACCATCATGGGGTACTGTGTGCAATGATAGAATAGAAAACGAAGTACGAGCTTAGGCGAAATGACATTTTACATGGCGGTGAATATAAACACATGGAATGGGCATGAAACTAACGAACTCGTACAAACTCGTAA
>NZ_PYWM01000100.1 GCF_003049665.1 Lysinibacillus mangiferihumi
AAAAAAAAAAAAAAAAAAAAAAAAAGAAGGTCTTACATGACCTGAAAATTTTATTATACTCTCTATGTCAGAAATACAAAGAAAATAAGGGAAAGGATGTATGATGTAGAGATGAAAAAGAAAAAAAGATATAAAACACCAGCAATTTTTGCAGCAGCAGCAGCAGTAGTAACACCAGCAATAGTAGCTCCAATTGCCACTGAAGCCTCTCCTAAATCCATTGACATTAAAATGTTGGTAGACGGTGAAGAAGTAACTAATCATCAATGGAAGAACAGAACGTATCGTTTAGTCCATGAACCAAGCGGTGCATTTTATACAAGAGTACTAGCGACTGATGAGATTGCAGTAGGAGTAACGGGGACATATATCATCTATGATTTAACAGATTTACCAGACGCCGAACGTCAAAGAGCAGATGCTCATAAAAAATTACAACCAGTCGGGAAATTTGATGTGCTTAAGGAGGGTGCTGTTACTCCTATTGAGTTGAATTACCATACGGTAAAAATTTATGGAGATTCGGAGAAGACTAAGCTGTTAATTACATTCTTGGTTCTTTCAGAAAACAGTGTTGAAGAGAAGCTGAAAGCTCTAAGTAAGAACAATAAATTTGTCGAGTGGGTAGTAAATAGATATGGAGAAACATTTGATATTACTAAACTGCTGGCAGCTCTTGAAGCAAGTAATATTGGCGAAAACGAAGTGTTTTTTATTAAAGCTGAACCAGCAACACCGATAGCACGAGAAGTAACAACAACACCACAAGTAACAACAGTACCAGAAGTAACAACAGTACCACAAGTAACAACAGTACCACAAGTAACAACAGCACCAAAAGTAACAACAACACCAGAAGTAACAACAACACCAAAAGTAACGATAACACCAGAAGTAACGACAACACCAGAAGTAACGACAACACCAGAAGTAACAACAGCACCAGAAGTAACAACAACACCAGAAGTGACAAAAGAACCAGAAGTAACAACAGCACCAGAAGTGACAACAGCACCAGAAGTAACAAAAGAACCAGAAGTAACAACAGCACCAGAAGTGACAAAAGAACCAGAAGTAACAACAGCACCA
>NZ_PYWM01000101.1 GCF_003049665.1 Lysinibacillus mangiferihumi
GCAGTCTGTAATTCTAGTGAATTTTGAATCTCTCGTAACACTGGATTAGCTAAAATTTCATCTTCAATTGACATTTAAATTACCCCTTGCTCAATTTTTCTTCGAATATCAATGGATTTAATGTTGTTCTCACGTTTCCATTTATCGATTCCTGCTTTCGTCATACCGAAAATTTCGCCTATACTAATGTCGGTCATTCCAGATTTCTTGTACTGTAGAAAGCTATCAAAATCTAAAACTTTTGTTTTAAGTTTTTCCGCCTTTTTAACACCATCATTTTTTTTATATCGAATAAGCAATTTCAAAAGAGATGCACCGAGTTTTTCAATTCCTTTGCAATGAACACACGTTGTCTTTTTCGAGTTATTGTTATTACATTTGCAAAGCACCAATAATTTATCAATTTCACGCAATACTTCTTTACGTTTATTAAGTAAATCCGCATCCATGTAAATTCCACACCCCTCTCTCAATACGCATGTTCATGATTATTAGAAAACACCTTTCTTCAAAGCTAATTTCATATGTTGTTTGAACCTGTTGTAAATATTGTGACCAATCATTTTTTTAGACATTGGAACAATTTCAAAATTGTACTTTGCTTTAAATGATTCCAATCGACCTTTCAAAGCTTTTGGATCATAAGCACTGCGGTAATCACCAGTAGCGATTTTTTCGTCAAAATCTAATTCTTCAACGAACAATACAAAACGGCTCCCTTGACTACGAATCAATTCATTTTCAAATGCATGCTGTGTATCTTTTTGTAGATTACCAGTTATCTCATCAACACCATTTTTGCGTTCAACGAAGCTATTGAGATAAATATCTCTTGGTATTCCCAATTCATCATTTTTAGGAATGAGACATCCGTAATCACCGACATCTAGTTTTTTAATTCGATATGGTATATCCCGCGCTACGAAATATTCTCTAATATGGTCATTCGATTTCTCGCGAGTGTCTATTACGATAGTGAGTGTTTTTATGATTTTATCTATTTCGGTATCGGTGTAAGCGTAGTGAATCATTGTGAATCACCTTCAAA
>NZ_PYWM01000102.1 GCF_003049665.1 Lysinibacillus mangiferihumi
TCAAAAGATAGTAAACCTGCTGAGACGAATATTTGCTAATAAATATAAGAATATTGAATTGGAAGTTATTCATAATAACGGTGAAAGACTTAAACCATAAAAGAGGAGTGATATCATGGAAGAATGGGAATATAATGAAATATTTGAAGCGATTAACGAAGACTATAATGATTATTTAAAATTAAATAGGGGACATGAAGATGCAATAGCAAGAACTGTTAATGAATATATAAATCTTGGAAAGGTAGAAGACTTTATTGTTGATACTGCAGTAGGTGAAATATTGTTATCCAAAAATAAGGTCTTTATTGGATATGTTGAAGGGATAACAAAGAGATTAAATATGTTTAAAGATTTAGATGTTACAAACGAACTGACACATGAAGAAATAGCAGACTTGACTAATAGGATAGAGAAAGTACTAGATGGTCTTAGTAAGGTTGAGATAGATTATAACCCTTAAGTACTTGATTTCCTTTTAGGGCATCAGGTGATTTTTATGAGATATTTATGCTTTGGACAACATGAATGATGATATGCTTGAAATTTAGAGCTCATGAAGGTAATACCATACAATCATAGAGTACAATGTGCAATAATAGAATAGAAAAAGAAGTACGAGCTTAGGCGAAATGACATTTTACATGCCGGTGAATTTAAACACATGGAGTGGGCATGAAACTAACGAATTCGTACAAACTCGTAAGTTTTAACGTAGTAGTTGTCATGATATACAAAAGGTGTCATACAGTTACTACAAAACTTACAAATTTATGCTACTTAAAAACAGATGAACTTAAAGCGCTTGATTGTCAATTATGGCAACAAGTGCTTTTTTGCATTTTAGCGTAGAAATAAGGTGTAAGCCCGTATTCAAATAACGCATATAAATAACCAGGCACCTCCGGTACGATAATTGTATTAAATTAGAGGGGGTGCTTCTTTATGTCAACTACCAAACTAACAATTGTCCCTGTGACACTAGATCCGATCACTGACAACTCTTCATCAACAACTTCACCACAAAACTCTCCTGAGCCGAGC
>NZ_PYWM01000103.1 GCF_003049665.1 Lysinibacillus mangiferihumi
GAGGAAATTTTTCTATGGCTAACCAACCAAAGAAATACAAAAAATTCGTAGCGACGGCAGCAACGGCAACATTAGTAGCATCTGCTATCGTACCAGTGGCTTCTGCAGCAGGATTTTCAGATGTAGCAGGTAACGACCACGAAGTAGCAATCAACGCACTTGCTGATGCAGGTATCATCAATGGATACGCTGACGGCACATTCAAACCAAACCAAACAATTAACCGCGGTCAAGTGGTTAAATTATTAGGTCGTTATTTAGAAGCACAAGGCCAAGAAATTCCAGCTGACTGGAATTCAAAACAACGCTTCAACGATCTACCAGTAACAGCTGAAGCAGAATTAGTAAAATATGCTGCACTAGCAAAAGATGCAGGCGTATTCAACGGTTCAAACGGCAACTTAAACGCTTCACAAACAATGCAACGTCAACAAATGGCAGTAGTTTTAGTACGTGCTATTAAAGAAATCGCTGGCGTAGACTTAGTAGCTGAGTACAAAAAAGCGAATTTCGTAACAGAAATTGGTGACTTAGACAAAGCTTACTCTGCAGAACAACGCACAGCGATCGTTGCTTTAGAATATGCGGGTATTACAAATGTTGCTCACTTCAACCCAGGTAACAGCGTAACACGCGGACAATTCGCTTCATTCTTATACCGCACAATCGAAAACGTTGTAAACAACCCAGAAGCTGGTGTTGCAGCAGTAAAAGCAATCAACAGCACAACTGTTGAAGTAACATTCGACGAAGAAGTAGACAACGTACAAGCTCTTAACTTCTTAATCTCTGATCTTGAAGTGAAAAACGCGGCTGTAAAACAAACAAACAAAAAAGTGGTTGTATTAACAACTGCTGCTCAAACAGCTGACAAAGAGTACACTGTATCTCTTGGCGAAGAAAAAATCGGTACATTCAAAGGTATCGCAGCTGTAGTTCCTACTAAAGTAGATTTAGTAGAAAAATCAGTTCAAGGTAAACTTGGTCAACAAGTAACTGTTAAAGCACAAGTAACTGTTGCTGAAGGT
>NZ_PYWM01000104.1 GCF_003049665.1 Lysinibacillus mangiferihumi
ATTGGTTTTCCCTCAAGATTCATTTTCAATCTTCAATAACTAGACTATTTTCTCGGTACAAATGTACTTGAGCATTATAAATCTCATGAAATTCCTAAAGTATTAGATTTTGGTGAATAATTCAGGTAATAATAAAATATCGTTCGTTTTATTCGAATTTAATCATGACCACGAAATTCAAAGTTCGTGTTTATTTATAGGAATTGAATTGAAAAATTGATTCAAGTATATATAAAAGTGAATTTGATAGTAAAGGAGTAAAAAAATATGAAAATATTAGAGGTTATTAAAAAAATTGAACTGGATAGTAATTGTAAACTTGTAAAAAGGCACACAGATTACACTAGTGATTTAGCTCTACCAAAAGATTTGAATTACTTTTTTAGTAATTATGACTCTTTACAAATGTTTTTAGATAAGCCATACGGAATAAAAATTGTTTCTTCAAATGAGTTTATTCCAACTAGTAAAAGGCTTTACCCGGAAGATGATATTATTTGGGAGGAACTTGAAGGTGATATAAGTAATGAATGGTATCTTATTGCTGAGTCTGAACAAATAAACCAATATATTAGTATTGACTTAAGCAAGTCTCATTTTGGTTATTGCTATGATAGTTTTTTGGAAACCCATGCAACACCGAGTGATAGTCAGATTATTGCTAAAAGCTTTACGAAACTGTTAGAACATTTATACTCGAGTAAAGGTGAACATTGGTTTTGGTTGGCCGAAAATTTTAAATCTTATGGGGATGCTTATGATGGCAGATAAAAAAGAAATAGGAATCATACAGCTGCAGTCTTGAATGACTTTAGTATTTGATAGAAACATATGTAAAGAAGATATAAAAATATTTTTCTTTACATGAATCAATTTCATAAATCGATTTTTTCAAGAGCTTAGACTGCTCCCGTGGTCGGTTTTTGGTTTTTTGAAAAATTATGCTGCTTTGTTTTGTAACTGTAAAAGTAAGTTGATACGATCGACTGCT
>NZ_PYWM01000105.1 GCF_003049665.1 Lysinibacillus mangiferihumi
TCACTACTTTTGGATACGCTTTTTGCCACTTCGAACAGAAGGAATCCAGCGCATCTTGGCCAGCTTCTTTGTGTTCAGCTTGATAGATTGTCTTGAAATCCTCGCACACTTCTGAGCGATCTTCCACTCGAACTTTATGTGATAGATTTCGTGTTACATGAACGAGACACGTTTGGTACTGTGCTTTTGGAAAGACCGTAGAAATAGCATCTACTATACTTTTTAAGCCATCAGACATAAACAGAAGCACTTCTTCGATACCGCGTTCTTGGAGTTCAGTGAGAAGTTTCTGCCAGTTGTACGCAGATTCGGTTGGCGCAATCGTGTAAGCCAGCACTTAGTTGGATTTAAGCCTACTAAATATGAAGATAGATTATTCTTAAAGGAGCTTTTAGGCCCTTTTGCTAAAAAAGGTGGGGTTTATTTCTTCCCAGAAGGAAATAGAATGTATGTTGGGAAGGCAAAAAATCTTTATAAGAGGTTGTATCAACATCTAAACAAAGAAAAACTAGAACCAGCTGTTTTAGATAAAGTTGGCTTTATTCATGATCTGAATGCCTTAACCGATAAAGATTTATTTAAATTAGAAGATGATTTAATAGAGAAATATAAAATGAATAAATTTAATCCTGATAAAATAGAATTATCTAATAAGATTAACAGTCCTGGAAAGAACATTAAAAAAGGTACTAGATGTAAACCTTAAGGGGGAAATTTAATGTATGATGTAGTCACTGTAAAAACAAATTTTAAAAATTATAATGTGTTTATCCAAGAATCTAAATTCATTGATAAAGAAGTAATAAATTTTTTGAAGGATAACAACATTAATGGAATCTCTTTAGGGATGGATGAAAAGATTTTACCAAATGTAGATTTCTTAAGTGAATTAACTCAATTAGAATACTTAAATTTAGGTAGAAAAAGTTATGAGAATTTGAATGGTATCGAAAAGCTAGTCAACTTAGAATAT
>NZ_PYWM01000010.1 GCF_003049665.1 Lysinibacillus mangiferihumi
CCACGATTGAGGTGAGATACCCGCGGGATGGGAGGGAATACCCGCGAAAAAGAGGTAAATACCCGCGAAATGGGAGGGAATACCCGCGAATCAGAGGTGAATCCCACGATTGAGGTGAGATACCCGCGGGATAGGAGAGAATACCCGCGAAGCAGAGGTGAATACCCGCGAATGAGGTGAGTTATCCGCGGGATGGGAGGGAATACCCGCGAAGCAGAGGTGAATCCCACGATTGAGGTGAGATACCCGCGGGATAGAGGTAAATACCCGCGGAATAGAGGTAAATACCCGCGAAGCAGGAGTAAATCCCACGGAACGAGAGCAATTCCTTGCGCACAGCAGAAAGAATTCGATAACAGAAATGAATGGTATTATTTTTAATCCAATTTTTTGTATAATGAAACTAGGAAAAGAAAGGGGCTGATGTTTTTGAATATACAATCAACAAAAACGTTAACAAATGGTATTGAAATGCCTCGCTTTGGTCTAGGCGTATACAAAATGACAGAACGTGATGAAACGTTACAGGCGATTGATAAGGCATTGAAAGTGGGGTATCGTGCAATTGATACTGCTTCGTTATATGGTAATGAGGTAGAAGTGGGTGAGGCGATTCGTTACTCAGGCATTAAGCGCGAGGATATTTTTGTCACAACAAAGGTGTGGAATACAGACCAAGGTTATGATGCAACGCTACGTGCCTTTGAAGTGTCACTAAAAAAATTAAACATGGATTATTTAGATCTATATTTAACGCATTGGGCAGTGCCTGAAACATTTGAGGAAACATACAGAGCTATTGAGCGTTTGTATGATGAGAAGTTAATACGAGCAACAGGTGTGTCAAATCACCATGAACATCATTTGCAAAAACTATTATCAAAAGCCAATATCGCGCCAATGGTCAATCAGGTTGAATTACACCCATACTTACAACAAGAGGCATTAAAGGCATTTTGTGCAGAGCATGGAATTGCAGTCACAGCATGGTCACCACTAGGGCGTGGGGGTGTGCTTGATAATTCTACTATTCTTGAAATCGCTCAAGAAATAGGGAAGACAGCGGCTCAAGTCGTGCTTCGTTGGCATTTGCAAAAAGATACATTGATTATTCCGAAATCTGTAACTGCCAGTCGTATTGAGGAAAATGCACAAATATACGATTTTGAATTAACGCAGGCTCAGATGGATCAAATGACAACATTAAATCGCAATCATCGTTTTGGACAAGATCCAGATAATTTCAAATTTAATTTTTAACTATAGAAAATCCCGCTATCAAACTAGTTGAAGCGGGATTTTGTTCATGTTATTTCGATTCTTTTACATAAGGGATGTAGTTTGATAGCATTTTTGCCATATGTGCACGTGTCGCGTTGTTACTTGGCATGAATTTGCCATTTGAACCGCTAGCAATCTTTAAATCTTGCATAAGTGCGATAGCTTTTTGTGTTTCTTCATTGTATTTAGAAATATCGCTGAAATCAGCAGTTAAACCAGTTTTTGCATCATGTTGTAAGTTATAGGCACGTGCAAACATTAATGCAAGTTGAGAACGTGTTACTTTTGCAGTAGGGTTGAACTTGCCATTTTGACCTTGTACAATGCCAGCTTCTGCAAGTGCTGTAATCTCTTTTTGAGTCACAGCTTCTAAACTAGTAATATCAGAGAATGTTGTTGCACCTTTTGCTTCTAGCTTTAAGACACGCGCAATAAATGATGCAGCTTGTGCACGAGTTAAGTTTGCATTCGGCGAATATGTTGTTGCCGATGTACCTTGTGTTAAATCACGATAGTAAAGATCACGCACGTAACCTTCTGTTTCAGAACCTTTAGCAATATCCGTAAATGGAATTGTTGCGATAATGCGTCCTTCCACTTTAGCGTCTACTGTTTTAAGTGAATTTAAGTGATCGATGAACATTTCAAAGTCTACTGTACCAGGTTCACTTACACGGCCGTCTGCATAAACTTTTGCAAGCATATCATAGCCGTCTTTTCCTTGAGCAATAAATGTATTAGTTGCTCCTTTGTAGTAAGCTGCTTTATCTAGCTCTTTACCATTTAATTTAAGAGAAGTGACACGTTTGCCAGCAGGCGCTTTACCATCGAATTCTACTTGTAGACCAGAGAAATGCAGGAAGCCCCCTGATTCTTTCGGGAACTCTTTCACACTTTGTTCGACAATTTCATAGAGTTCAGCACCTGTTACTTTTACGATACCAAGTGCATTACCGAAAGGCATTACCGTCATTACTTCACCAACAGTGATATCGCCTGCGTCAATGCTCGCACGGATACCGCCACCATTTTGGAATGCGAATTGTACTTCTGGGTCAATTTTTTTAGCGCCAGCTAGCATACCATCCGCAATAACGTTCCCTAGATTTGTTTCGCCAGCACGAACGCCCCAAAGTCCACGTTTGCCATCAAGTATTGAAACAGCTGTATTGCCTGTTGATTGTTGCTTAACTGCTGCAATTTTTTCATTATAAGGCGCTAATAGTTTTGTTGCATCAGCATCTGCCGCTACAGGATTTTCTTTATTATTTAAAGCATGTAATTGGCCGAAGTATTCAACAACAGCACCGTTATCGTCAAACGTTAAATCTAGCTCACCTAAGTTTTCACTATATTGTCCTGTTTGAACAATAATTGTCGGATTTTTAAATGAAGTATCTGCTTTCACAGCTTTATCTAATTTTGTATGTGTATGTCCACCTACAATGACATCGATACCTTCTACTGCTGATGCTAGTAGTTTATCATTATCCCAATCAGCAGAATCGTCATAGCCTATATGAGTAAGCGCAATAATTTTATTGACGCCTTGTTTTTCAAATTCAGCTACTGCTTTTTTTGCAGAGTCGATATAGTTTGCAAATTGTACGTTTGCTACGCTTGAAATAGATGGCGTTTCCTCTGTCGTTAAACCGAAAATACCAACTTTTTCACCGTCAATATCTTTAATAATGCCGTTATAGATTTTACCGTTTTGGAAGTCTTTTGTTACTGTTTGGAATTGTAAGCCATCAAATAATGGGTCTTTTGAGAAGTCGAGGTTGCCTCCAAGTAATGGGAATTCAGCACCTTTAACAAATTTTGCAAGAGCAGCATGACCTTCTGGGCTTGACCCTAAATCGAACTCATGGTTACCAAATGTCATCGCATCGTAACCCATTAGGTTCATTAACTTCATTTCTACTTCTCCAGTAAATTCGTTGAAGTAAAGCGTACCAGTTAATGCGTCACCTGCATCTAATAGAAGTGAATTCGGATTTGCTGCACGTAACTCTTTAATTTTTGTTGTACGTTGCGGAGCATATTCAGCGTGCGAATGTGTATCATTAGAATGTAAAATTGTTAAATTAAAGCCTTCCTTTGTAGCAGCTGGTGCTGTTTCTGCTGCATGTGCCGCAAAGCCCGGTGAAGCTAGTAAACTGGCAGCTAGAGTTGTTGCTGCAATACTTTTAACCCATTTCATATAATGAATTCCTCCTTCATGTATATGTCAGATGACTGACAATTTACTCTATTCTAACATGAAAGAAATCCATCGTCATTACCAATATTGGAAAAATCAATATTAAAATTATTGTAAAAAATAGGTGAAGTAATTATTAATTCATAAATTCATATTGTAATTTGAAATAAATATTAAAAATGGATATTTTTATTTTTGGAACTTTTCCATAAAAAATAGCACAAACCTTGAGCAGGTTTGTACTACATTAGGTTACTATGATTCGTCTTTCACTAAAATGAGCTTATTTAAAAATGGGTGTTCAAATTCTAATTGGATAGCATGTAGTGCATAGTCACCACTTGCCGTTTCACGTGCACCGTACATTGTATCGCCAATAATAGGATGACCGATATGCGCCAAATGTACACGAATTTGATGTGTACGACCTGTTTCTAGTACAAGGTGGACAACACAAGAATGTTTATAGCGTGCTACAACTTCATAGTGTGTGACGGCATGTTGACCTGTCTTTGAAACGACGCGTCGTGTCGGGTGATGACGATCTTTACCAATAGATTCAGCAATCGTACCAGATGTGGAGCGAAGATTGCCTTGTACCTCAGCAGCATACGTACGAATAATTGTCTTTTCTTCAATCATCCGATCAAAAATTGATTTGGCTAGAGGATGTTTTGCAACTAATAATAAACCTTCAGTGCCCTTATCTAGGCGATGTACATGCTCTGCATAGTGATGGCCTTGCTCTTTCATATGAGCCATTACATGGTTCATACAAGTATGTGTATCGTGGTCATCATTTGGATGGGTGGACATGCCCTTAGGTTTAGAGACAATTAAACAGTGATCATCTTCATAAACAACGTCAATTGCACAAACAGGTGTTGGCTTATAGCTAGAAGCTGGGATTGGGAATGTAAATTTTAACATGGTTCCTGCTGGAAGTGGCTCCTTCCAAAGTAAGGGCTCGCCATCTATTGTTGTGACAGCCTTTGCCATACGTAATTCATGTACTAGCTTTTTTCCCAGTCGCCAATGATTTCGCAAAAGCTCCTCAATCGTGATATTACTGTCTTTTATTTCATATTGAAACATCGATTTTCCTCCGTGGAATAGGGTATATATAGATACCCTTGTTTTTGATACAAAAAAATCCGCTCCATTTCCGCAGGCGATTCACACGAAACAAATGTTAAAGCCGCTAGATAATCTAGCTTGAATCGCAGTCCCGCAGGCATAGCGCGAATTTTCTTATGTTATTCTGTCTTTCAAACATCATACTTACATGAAAGAGAACTTTACGCATTAAGTTGGATCACTTTGCAGCTTTAGAAGCCTTTAGTAAATAGAAGCTAGCTCCTGCAATTAAAATAAATGCAGTTAGGGCCAAAAACGGGATTGTAATGAACCCAAGCCAGTTTATGTATTGACCTGTACAAGATACGGCACCACAAGATGGGGCAGATTCAGCTAAAAAGCTTAGTTTCTGAATACCATAATGATAAAGTGATACTGTACCTCCCATTATAGCAAAGGCTGCTGTTGTTACCGCAATACGTGTATTTTTTTGAATAAGGGCTATAGTAGTCATGATTACAATTGGATACATAAATATACGTTGAATCCAACACATTTTACAAGGCTCGTAATGACGAATTTCAGAAAAATATAAAGAACCGAGTGTTGCAACGACGGACACTATCCAAATAAATAATAAACTATTTTCCTCTTTTTTAGACATATCAAAACTCCCTTTATTATAACGCTGTACTTGTTAAGATTATATGTGTTTTGAATTTAGAAGTAAAATGTTTCAATTATAACCAGCCAATACGCTCATACCATTCCAAAATCCGTTGGAAATTCAGTCTAAAGTATGAATGGCTCAGGCAGACACCTGCTACTTGGAAATGTTATCATTACTAGTAGTAATGCCAATAAAAAGAGGTGTTTTTGTGAGAGAGAACGAGCACTCCAATATTAGTATTTTAAAGGAAATTGCTGAGTTATTGAACGAAGAAACAGAAATCGTCACAACATTAAAAGGCGCACTAGTAAAGTTTTTAAATGGCACAAATTTTGAAACAGGCTGGATATTCTTTATTGACGAAAAGGGACGATCAGAGCTCGTTGTCCATGAAAATTTACCAGAGGCACTTGAATATAAAAATTGTCACTATTTAAAAAAGGGAGGTTGTTGGTGTGTCTCCCGCTATCGCAATGAGGAGTTAAAAAAGGCTTCGAACATTATTGAATGTCAACGTATCGAAAGTGCAATTGCTGCGAATGTTGGCGATCACGATGGCATCACACATCATGCAACAGTACCACTTCAATCGGGGCAGGAACGTTTTGGTGTCTTGAATGTAGCGTCCAAAAATACAGTGCGTTTTTCAGAGGAGGAACTTGCTTTACTTGAATCAGTTGCCTTTCAAATGGGCTCGGCTATTAAACGGATATTATTGACAAAGCAAGAGCAGGAAATGGCACTTGTGAAAGAACGTAACCGATTAGCACGTGACTTACATGATTCTGTCAACCAGCTATTATTTTCCGTGACATTAACGGCGAGGGCTGGCATTGAAATGAGTAACGATAGTGAAGTAAAGGAAACGTTTAAGGAAATTCAACATTTAACACAGGATGCTTTAACTGAAATGCGTGCACTAATATGGCAGCTACGACCAAAAGGCTTGGAAAATGGGTTATTAGAAGCGATAAAAGTGTATGCAGAAATGCTTGGCTTAAAGCTTCATGTAACCGTATCGGGCGTACTGCAATTTCCATCTCGTATTGAAGAAACATTATTTCGTGTGGCACAGGAGGCACTTAATAATGTGCGTCGCCATGCTGGAGTACTGGAGGCGGCACTTTATATTACTGTCACAGCTACGGATATATTATTAGTTATTCGTGATGAGGGACGAGGCTTTGTGATTGATCATGATACTAAGCTTCTATCCATGGGCTTACAATCGATAAAGGATCGGGCTAAATCGGTAGGAGGTACTGCTGACTGGGTAAGCGAAATTGGCAAGGGAACTGAACTGCTAATTCGTTTACCGTATTGAGGGGGGAACGACAATGATTCGTGTACTAATTGCAGATGACCATCATGTAGTCCGACGAGGATTATTATTTTTTTTAAAGACACAGAAAGATATTGAAGTGGTAGGGGAAGCGAAAAATGGTGTGGAAGCGGTCGCACTTGCTGAAAGTATACAGCCAGATATTATATTAATGGATTTAGTAATGCCAGAAATGGATGGTATTCAAGCAACGAAACGTATAAAAGCTAAGTTTCCACAAATTGAAATTTTAATGTTGACGAGTTTTTCTGACCGAGATCATGTTGTACCAGCTATGGAAGCTGGAGCGGCAGGCTATCAGCTAAAGGATATTGAGCCCGATGAATTAGTATTATCAATTCGTCGCATTATGCAAGGGGAACATACTTTGCACCCTGAAGCAACATCGACGCTTGAAATGGATCGTCAACAATCAGAAAATGCACTACATGTGTTAAATCCACTAACCCCACGTGAGCAAGATGTGCTTGCTGAACTGACGAAGGGAAAAAGCAATCGAGAAATTGCATCATCTTTATTCGTTACGGAAAAAACAGTGAAAACACATATTTCAAATATTTTTGCGAAACTACAAGTACAAGATCGCACGCAGGCTGCGCTTTATGCAGTAAAGCATGGATTGACAGAGGGCAGTGGTCAGTAGAATAACCAGAAATGGGACAAAAGCGAAAAAGTGTTAGATTGACTAAAGGCAATCTAACACTTTTTGCTATGTGCATTTTGCAAAGATTCACCATGTCGTTCATATAAGTTTATTGATTATGACTAAATAATTTGTTCGACATTTCTTGCAATGTAGTACTCGGCGTAAGGGCCAAGTCTTCATTTAATTTTTGTTCGTAGGTTAAAAAAACCGAGTGAGCCTGTTTTTGCATTCCTGCATCAATCAACAGTTTTAAGTATTGTTCGATTTTATAATCATTATAAGGGTCGAACTCTAATAAGCGATTCAGATAATCTATGGCCACTTCTGTTTCATTCATTATGCTAATTTGAAAGCCTTTTTCCAATAACTCTATGTAGGATTTAGTTAGCTTATCTCTGTCTGCAGTAGCCCATTCATAATCATCAAAAATGAGTAGCCCATCTTTATAAATGGCAAGGCATTGATTGATTAATGACAGAGGGGGGCAATCTAACTTCTTGAAATCACTAAAATAATCTTGGAAGTCATATAAATCACACATGATATTGGGTTTTTCAAAAATATAATACTTATTTGAAAATATAATACAATTGGAATATCCCATATTATTTAATGTTTTCCTTAAATAGGATAAGGCTGTATGCAAATTCGATTTTGCGCGAACATAATCTAAATTTGGCCAAAGAATTTCAATGAGAACATCCCGATGAATGGGCATGTTTGGACGTAATATGAAATAAGCAAATAATTCCTTTGTTTTTTCTGTTTTGAAGGAAACGAGACTATTATTGCTATAGGTAGCGAATTGATTAAAGCATTGGACGTTTAACGTAGTATTAGAAGTTTGATGTACCAACTGTTGCATAGAAAATTCATGTTCAATACGTGATACGGTTTTTTCTAATCGTGCTAGGCTAATCGGTTTAAGTAAATAATCAAGTCCTCCAATTTCATATGCTTGTATGGCAAAATCTGAATACGAAGTAATAAAGATAACAATTACATGTGGTCGATTGCTTTTGATAATATCAGCAACTTCAAGCCCATTCAGTTCATCAAGCTTTATTTCTAAAAATATGACTTCAAAGTCCAGTGATGGAAGGCTATTTAAAAATAGCTTTACACTAGTGAAGGTTTTAGTAACCTCTATTTGTTGAAAGTTTTGTAGCTTATTTTGAAAATAGTGTAAAGCTAGAGGTTCTTTGTCTATTAAAACGGCTCGAATCACATCAAAATCTCCTTTATACAATTAAATTGAAAACCATTAAACTCTAGTTCATTTTTTTGAAAAGGTCTCCCCTTATATAGAGGATAGAAGTTTTTTATGTACTGTTAAGAGAATTGAAATAATTGTATAAGCGTTTATAATTAAACTATTTTGAAAAAAATAAAAATATAATAGTTAAACTAGAAATTTGATTGAAGGGTTAAAGTTTGTTTTTTTTCTTATTTTATAAAACCTTTTTAATGCTTGTATTATGTAATAGCCGTTATTATAGTACATTTGACTTAAAGAAAACTCAAAAGGTACTTAAAAAATACTTAAAAATAATAGGATATAAGTAATTGAAAATTACTTTGTTGTGGAAAAGTAGTGTGTGATTTAAAAAAATGTACAAAGTTGAGGGATTGAAGAAATGAAAGTAGATCGTTTACTCACGATGACAATGATTTTAATTAATCGTAAAAAAGTAAAAGCACAGGAATTAGCCGAGTTATTTGACGTATCTGTTCGAACCATTTATCGGGATGTCGAAACCCTGAGCTGTGCGGGGGTCCCAATCTTAAGCCAACAAGGGGTTAATGGCGGAATAAGTTTAATGGATGGCTATCGAATGGATAAGCAAGTATTAACGAAAGAGGAACTAACCTCTCTTTCAATTGCCCTTAAAAGTGCTTTAACCTCCTATGAGGATGCCCATGCTAAAGCTGTTTTAGAAAAGTTAACTGGTGTAGCAGATGAGCAAGTAAAACAATCCATTGATCATTTTTTTATTGACCTTAGTCCATGGGGACAAAATATACTATTAAAAGAACAAATCACATTATTGAAAAAAGCAATCGAGGGCGAGCGTTGTGTAAGCTTCTTGTATTCGACTACTTATGGTACGATGACCAATCGAATAATAGAGCCGCACACTTTAGTGCAAAAGGGCAAGATGTGGTATATTTACGGCTATTGCACATTAAGAAACGGTTTTCGTCTATTCAAAATATCAAGAATGAAGCAAATGAAAGAGGAGCAACGCAGTTTTGAACGAAAGGAAGTACATTTATCTGACCTTCCGTGGGATAAAGCATGGCAACAACCAGAAAATTTAGTAGTACTCACACTGTCATTTGATGCACAGATTCTAACATTAATGGAAGAAACATTTGGTGTGGAACAGATAGATTATGAAAGGTCCATCGTGCAAGTTGCATTGCCGGAAGATGAATGGCTCTATGGCTTTTTGCTAAGCTTTGGTAATCGAATAAAGCTTCTTGACCCACCTTACTTAGTTGATATCGTGCAAAAACGGGCACAACAAATCGTCGAAATGTATACAGCAAACAATAGGTAAAATCATTTTTGTCCATTCAATAGATGACATACAGATGTCAAGTTTGCTTTGTTATAGTAATAACAAATTAAACGAAGGGTGGACGTAAACTATGCAAAGTTATTGCCAAAGCTGTGGGATGCCATTAGTGCATGAAAAATTATTTGGAACAGAAAAAGAGGGGCAAGTTTGTCGGGACTATTGCACATATTGTTACGAATTAGGAGCGTTTAAACAGCCGAATGTAACGATCCATGAAATGATTGACATATGTGTACCTCATTTAAAGGAAGAAGGGATGGCAGAAGAAGAAGCACGACAAATGTTAGCTTCCTTTTTACCACGTTTAAAAAGATGGAGAACAGATACTGGAAAACAACCTGTGATGAAAGAAAAACAAAGCTTTCATATCGCTGGGATTTCAGCAAAAACGAATAATGCGAACGAAATCACAGCACAAGCGAAAATACCACAATTATGGACCACTTATTACCAGCAAGATATTGCAGGTCAACTACCAAGTCAAAAAAACAATGCCGTCATGTATGGGCTGTATTCAGAGTACGAAACAGATGTGACCGGAGAATATACACTCACGCTTGGAGTGGGGGTATCGGCTGACGTCGAAGTTCCAACAGGAATGGTCATAAAAACAATTCCCGCATCAAAATATTTAGTGTTCACTTCAGAAAAAGGGCTAATGCCAGATATTGTAATACAAGCTTGGCAAGATATTTGGGCTTGGTTTGCCAATACTACGGAAGTAGAACGAACGTATAGTGGGGACTTTGAATTGTATGATGAACGATGTGCCCAGCCTCATGAGGCACAGGTGGATATTTATATTGCAATTAAGTAAATACAATACTGCTAGTTAAAACGCGAGTGACATAATACAACAAAGCCAGTGCCTACCATCAAGTGGTAGGTGACTGGCTTTTGCTTGTTGGAGGTAGTTCTTTGATATGTGGTTCAATATGCACAAGCACCTGACAAAAGCGATTTTCGCGCATAATGGTATGTTCAATTTCCTCTGTAATACGATGACTTTCATAGACGTTTAAATAAGGATCGACAGTCACTGTTATATCGATAAAGTACATATTCCCATGTGCACGCCCTTTGAAATCTAAAAGCTCAATCACGCCACTAACATTGCGAATTAATACCGATAATGTCTCGACTTCATCAATATCAAAGGCATCTGTAAGACTTTGAACAGCTTCCCAAAATATTTCTACAGCAGTTTTAATTATTAGAAAAGCGACAACAAGGGCTGTTAATGTATCAATAATCGGAAAGCCAAAAATTGCTCCGAATATCCCGATGGCTGTGCCGATACTGACCAGCGCATCCGAGCGATTATCATAGGCAGCAGCTTTTACAGCCGCACTTCGTATTTTTTTTGCCAGTGCTAAATTATAACGATAGACAACATACATGACGGCTGCACTTCCGATTGCCACAAATGCTGTTAACAAAGATGGTGTTGTGCCAGATGGCTCCCATAGTCCTTGTAAAGAAGCAATTAAAACTTGTAAGCCGACGATTAGCATAATAAATGAGGCAACGAGTGACGCAACAGTTTCAGCTCGTAAATGACCATATTGGTGATTTGAATCTGGTGGTCTTTGCGCAATGCGTAAGCCGATTAAAACGGCAATGGATGCAATGATATCCGTTGTATTGTTTAATCCATCTGCTTTTAAAGCTTCTGATGTTCCGATATAGCCAATTGTTAGTTTTACTGAGCTCAGTATTAAGTAAGTGGCAATTGATAGCCAAGCTCCTTTTTCCCCTTGACGTAAATTTGTATAGAGCTCCATTTTGTTTCCTCCTCGCAAAACTTTCGGGCATTATAAAACGACCCCCTTATATGAAAGGGAGTCGTTTTGCATTTTTATTTATCGTCTTTCGATTCTTCGATTTCATTTGTTAAATCAAGTTCAGGTAATTTCAGAACTTCTAAGTATAATATGTGGTGACCATCTAATTCTTTTGCTGTAAATTCATAACCTTGCTCTTCAATGCTATCACCTTCGATTGCATCAAAACGCTTTGTCATGAACCAACCACCAATCGTATCGATATCATCATCTTCTATGTCAGTACCTAGCATATCATTGACGTTTTCTAGTAGCATTTTTGCATCTAAAATAAAATGATTTTCTGCAATTTCCTGTACTTCTGGAATTTCATCTTCATCAAACTCATCTTGAATATCCCCGACAATTTCCTCGATAATATCTTCAATGGTTACAAGACCTGATGTACCACCATACTCATCCATTAAAATAGCCATATGAATACGTTCACGTTGAATCTTGAGTAACAATTCGTTAATTTGCGTAGTTTCCATCACGCGAATAATCGGTTGCATATAGTCAATTACTAATTTATCACCATTTGCAGGGTCTTTAATATAAGCAGTTAATAAGTGCTTCATATTCACTAAACCAATAATATGGTCTTTATCCCCGTCGATAATTGGATAACGAGTATATTGCTCCACACCCATTAAATCAAATACTTCTTTAATCGTAAGTTCTTTCTCAATACCGACGATTTCAGTACGTGGCACCATGATTTCTTTTGCAAGACGATCTGAGAACTCGAAGATACTGTTAACATATTCATATTCTGCGTTATTAATTTCTCCACCTTTTAAACTATCTGACAAAATCATGCGCAATTCTTCTTCAGTATGTGCAACTTCTGATTCTGACATCATTTTAAGACCGAATAGACCTGTTAAACCACGTGCAGAGCCATTCAATAATTTAATGATTGGATAAGTAATGTTGTGGAATAAAATTAATGCACCAGAAAAGTTTAATGTTACAAATTCTGCTTTTTGGATGGCTAAAGTTTTTGGCGCCAATTCCCCAATAACTACATGCATAAACGTTACGATTGAGAATGCAAGTATAAATGAAAGGATAGATGTTATGCTACCGCTCAGATTTAGAAACTCGAACACTGGATGTAAAATGATTTCAAATGTAGGCTCACCTAGCCAACCCAGTCCAAGTGCTGTAATGGTAATACCTAATTGACATGCAGATAAGTATTCGTCTAAATCTGATACAACACGTTTTGCATTTTTCGCTTTTTTATGTCCTTCAGCGAGTAATTGATCGATGCGGGTAGTTCTCACTTTTACGATTGCAAATTCAGTTGCAACGAAAAATCCTGTCATTATAATTAGTAGGGCGAATGCCGCCAACCTAATGGTTATTTCCAATATGTCTCCGTCCAAATAATTCCTTTGTCCCCGCCCAAATGAGGGAAGTAAACAAAGTGTACACCTCCTATGATTTAAAAAATTGTTGGATGTTTTAATCATAAGTTATTTGTAACTAAAACACAAATATTGACAACGACTTTTTTATACTATTTTAAGATGGATTTGCTAATAAAGAAAACGGATACTTTCAGATGACAAATGATTGAAAATCAATAGGCATTATGCTAACTTTAAATGGAGCAAGGATAGTTTGTTTAGAGAAAGAAGCATTTGCATCTCATATAAAACGACACGTCAAAAATCTCAAGAGAGCTTTACTTGCTGATTTTTTTAAATGAATTATTTTAATATGCAACAAAAAAAGGTTGTCTCATATGAGGCAACCTTTTTTGCGCGAACGAGAAGCACATAAATGGACACTTTTATAATATGTATTTCTAAATAGGGCAATAATTTTTTACTGTTGGAAGCGCAACTTTAGACAAGCCTTTTCCACATCATGAACAGTTTCTTTTAAAGGGATCGCGTCTAAGTATGTGGAGATGGTGATAGGAGCCTTTTCGGTTAGTCCTTGTTGTGTTAGGACATAATGTTTCCCATTGTAAGATAAGTATAGATGTTTAATGGAACGTTTTCCTATTCCATTAGGAGATTCGAAAATAGCTTTTAGCTGGCTGCAATACTCACTATAAAAATTACTACTATATCCAGATAGTGCTTCGAATTTTTTACTATCGATTGAACTGGACTCATCGACTAACTCGAAAATTTTTGCGGAAAATTCCGAAAAAAGTTCTTTTACTTTAGCACGAATTAACGCTTTTGAATTATAGTTATTTAAGTCATCAGAAAGTGCGACTTTACTCATTGAAATAGCCTCCTGCATATAAAACATTTAGAATTAAATTCATTTATTAAATGTATAAGAAAAATACAGGAATATCAATATAAACAGACACTTTTCGTATAATAGCAGTGGTTTTAATAGTAAAAATTAGGCGTTTTTAATTATGCAAAGGCAAAAAAATATTGGTTTTTTTAGTCATAAATATGGAAGAGCATTAACTCATGAATCATTTTTTTAACATCTTCTTCATGTGGAGGAATAGGACCAATCCATTGGATGACGCCATCCTTTAAATATTCTGCCGCGTAACGTTCGCGTTGATAGAAAAAGGAAATGGCCCATCCAGGAAGCTGTGTATTTTCAAATAAAGGTTTAAAGCTAAAATGCTGAATCATATACAAACCCCATTTCTAATGATATGTATTTAATATTATTCAAGGATAGTGGTAATATTGCAACTAAACAATATCGGATGATGTTTCGATAGGAACAATTATGCTTTGTCGTAATAAAATGGAGGGTATTTCTTTCGTTGGATTTCATTGCTCTGCTATAATGAGTGCAATAGGCGACAAATTACGCCAAATGTGAATACGATTGAAATGAGAGGATGCTAATGGACAATTTTTTAGTGACATTATTATTTATGGCAATTATCGGCGCCGCAATTGGTGGTATAACAAATCATCTAGCGATTAAAATGCTTTTTCGACCGCACGAAGCAATCTATATTAAAAATTGGCGCGTACCATTTACACCGGGTCTTATTCCAAAAAGACGTGATGAACTAGCGAAACAATTAGGTCTTACAGTTGTAAATTATTTATTAACACCTGAGACGTTTAGAAAGAAATTTTTCTCTAAAGATATTCAAGATAAAGTTGAACAATTTGCACAAGTAAAAGTGGAAGAGACATTTTTCACGAACGATAAAACCATTCAGGACTGGCTAGATTTAGCTGGCTTCTCTGATATGCCTGCCACTATTGAACAAAAAGTTGAACGAATTGTAGCGGGACAATTTGAATCAGTAAAGAATACATTATCCACGAGATCAATTCGTACACTGTTATCGGAGGACATCCAAAATACGATTGATGCTAAAATTCCATTAGCAGTGGGACATATTTTAGAGAAGGGTGAGGAGTATTTTTTATCACCCGCAGGCGAGATGACGATAAAGGCAATGATTGATGACTTTTTATCGTCAAAAGGGTCACTTGGCGGTATGATTAATATGTTTTTAGGCGATTCCTCATCACTTGTCGGCAAAGTACAACGCGAGCTTGTAAAGTTTTTACAAGCCCCTGGTACAACATCGCTGCTGACAAACATTTTTTCACAAGAATGGGAAAAGTTAAAAGACCGACCAGCTATGGATTATTTAGGGGATATTGACTTTGAACCGATATTGGCAAATTTACAAAGCTATGTAAAAGATCAATTAGCAGTAGCACAACGCTTACAGCATCCTATTTCCTATTATTGGCCAACAGGTAGTTCTTGGATGAGGGAAACGGTAATACCTCAAGTAATTGATAAAGCATTTGTTAGAGCAGAAGATAAATTAGAAGATGTGCTAAAACGTTTAAATTTACAAGAAGTAGTTCGTGAACAAGTGGATTCGTTCCCAGTATCAAAACTAGAAGAGCTTGTACTTGGTATTTCCAAGCGTGAATTTAAAATGATTACAGTGCTAGGTGCAGTTCTTGGTGGTTTAATTGGTATTGTGCAAGGTTTAATTGTCTACTTTATTTAGAAAGGGGAAATAAGAATGGTTAATATTTATAATGAAATTAATGCTTTGGAGGCTACTTTCCGTAAAACAGAGGAATTTAAAGCATTGGAAGCCGCAGTCGCTGTAGTGAAGGCAGATGAAGATGCCATAAAGTTATTCCAAAACTTCCGCAAAATTCAGGTGGATTTACAGAAAAAACAAATGGCTGGTGAGGATTTACAAGAAGATGAACTGATTTATGCACAAAAAACTGCTCAGCTTGCGCAACAAAATGAGAAAATTGTAGCGATGCTTGAGGCAGAGATGAAGCTTAGTGGTGTAATCGAAGAAGTAAATCGTATTTTAGTAAAACCGATACAGTCGTTGTATGAAGGCATGTAAGTAAGTCAAAAACTATAGTAGCTGAAAATAGTTGTCGATAGACTGTTACATGTTGCGACGAATAAATAAACGGTTATTTGCACATATAACAAAGTAAGTAGGAAAACGTGTCTCGGCTATTCGGGACACGTTTTCACTTTAGTTAACCGTAGCTTATATTATGGAGGGATTGTCATGCATGTTTTAATTGAATGGGCTTATAAAACACCAAAGGGTGCGGGAACAGTATTAAGGTCAGAAGAAATGCCGGCAGCACAAGCTTTATTGTTGGCAGAAGATATGGAACGTACTGGACGTGTCAAATCACTACAATTTATTGACCGACAGAATACGAACTGGTCTATCAAGGAGGTCAAGGCTTATTTAAAGGAAGTTGAAACAGAACCTCATAACATTACTGTTTATTTTGATGGAGGCTTTGACCGTACAACGAGACAATCTGGGCTTGGGTGTGCCATTTATTATGAGCAAAATGGTAAGCCCTATAGGTTAAGAAAAAATGCATTTTCTGCTGAACTTAAATCAAATAATGAGGCAGAATATGCCGCGCTATATTTAGGTTTAGTAGAGCTTGAATTATTGAATGCTCACCATCTACCGATACAGATTGTAGGCGATTCGCAAGTAGTTATTAATCAGCTAACTGGCGAGTGGCCAGCTTTGGAACAGGATTTTTCAGACTGGGCGGATAAAATCGATGCAAAATTAAGCGAGCTTGGCCTACAAGCAAACTATCAACTAATTTCCAGAAAAGAAAATACTGAAGCGGACAGATTGGCTACACAAGCATTAAACGGTATTGATATTACAGGGTTGAGTGAAATGATAAAGGAATAATACACGAAAGTGAGGTGTCCAAATAATGATAGCTCCTAAGACTGAAGATAAGGTCAAAGAAATTTGACATTGTCTTCAGTCTTTTTATTAACCATACATATTAGGTTTCGTGATGTTTTGAGGTAGGAGTCTTTGTGCTTACTTGTCCTATGCGAGCTGTTTATTTGTTACATACTTCGGATACTTTTTAGCGAATTGCTGTAAAGCTTGCTTGAAATGAAATGTATGCATAAAGTTTTGAGCTAAACGTAATTCATCAGAATAGTGAAGGATATGGCGAAAATGTTGTTGAATAAAGTTTCGGGCGTGTTTATAATGCTCGTTGATAGAGATAGCACCGTACATTTCTTGTTGATTGATAAGATAAATCAAATCACAAAGAACTTTTTGCCCACGATATTTCAGTAATATGGTCACATACAAAGTCTTTTCATCACAGCGTTGTAAATCAAAATGATGGAAAGCTACTTCTAATTGCTCAATGAAGTTAGAAACAGGAGAATACTTGTCTGTAACTAGAACCACTATCAACACCACCTTTTTTAAAATTATAAGTAATAGTACTTAATATGTCTATCGTTAGACGGAATATTCTGTCATTATGGCAGTTTTGCTTATCATTAATAAAATTTGTTAAACTATTGAGGCAATCCATTTATTGAACAGAGTACACTGGAATATTGAAAGAAGAGAGCGAATACGATGAAAATTATTCAAATAGATCAAAAGTATCCTGAAGATTGGATTCGCGTGTTAAATCATATTGCGAATTTATTTTTTGAGGATTCGAAGTTGAGTACAAATGCACAAGAAGCGGAGATGTCAGTTGCATTCAGTTACCGCGTTGATGCTAATTTTACTGTCTATACAAGCGCGGTATTAGAGGTTGATGGTAAACGCTATACAAATGATTACCATATTGAATATGCGACAGAAGCTGTTGGACGTGAGCAAAATATTCGTATGAAACGTGCATTATCGCATGTATTTTTAGATGTGCTCGAGCAACATACGGGGATGCATCAACAATGGGGTATTTTAACAGGTGTCCGTCCTACAAAGCTCTATCACAAATTCCGTAAAGCTGGTATGGATGACGCAGCAATTGCGGAAGTGTTAATTCGTGATTTTCGATTGTCAGAGGAAAAGGTAGCATTGTTGAAAAAAATTGTTGAACGACAGTTAGTTACTATTCCTGACTTAGACCATATCGGGAAAGAGATTAGCGTTTATATTGGCATTCCGTTCTGCCCAACCAAATGCGCTTATTGTACCTTCCCGGCCTATGCGATTGGTAGTAACCGTAAGCAGGGGCGTGTGACCACGTTTTTAGATGGACTACACATCGAATTACGTGAAATGGGTAAATGGCTGACAGAAAATAACATGACAATAACTTCTATTTATTGGGGCGGGGGTACACCCACTTCAATCGAAGCACATGAAATGGATGCATTATATCAAACGATGTATGATTCTTTCCCACATCCTGAAACGATTCGTGAGGTAACAGTTGAAGCCGGTCGTCCGGATACGATTACACCAGAAAAATTAGCTGTTTTAAAAAAGTGGGGCATTGATCGAATTAGTGTTAATCCGCAGTCTTATACAGATGAAACACTGAAGGCAATCGGACGTCATCATACGGTACAAGAAACGGTTGATAAGTTTTGGTTAGCACGTGAATCCGGTATGAATAATATTAATATGGATTTAATTATTGGCTTGCCGAATGAAGGGACAGAGGAGTTCCAACATTCTTTAGAGGAATCAGCAAAAATGCAACCAGAGTCGTTAACTGTGCACACGTTATCCTTTAAACGTGCTTCAGAAATGACGCGTAATAAAGATAAATATAAAGTAGCTGATCGCGATACGGTAGCAGAAATGATGCAGATGGCACAAGTGTGGACGAAGGAAAATGATTATGTTCCCTATTATCTATACCGTCAAAAAAATATTTTAGGTAATTTAGAAAATGTAGGCTATAGTAAAGCAGGCGAAGAAAGCATTTATAATATTGTCATTATGGAGGAAGTGCAGACGATTTTAGGGATTGGCTGTGGAGCATCTTCTAAATTTGTTCACCCTGAGACAGGGAAGATTACACAGTTCCATAATCCAAAAGATCCGGCGGCTTATATCATGACGTTTGAAGAAGCCATAGGTAAAAAAATCGAGCTATTAAATGATTTATATCATGCCTAAAGAGCAAAGTGTTAGATTGAGTGTGACCAATCTAACACTTTTGCTGTTTTAATGTCTATGAATCGCCAGTAAAAGTTTGTGAATCGCCACAAAATGACCATGAACCGCCACAAAGACAGGGCGAATCGCCACAAAATGACCATGAACCGCCACAAAGGCAGGACAAATCGCCACAAAAACTTCCTCTAGCTTTTGAATTTATTGTTATTATAATAATTTGTAAGCGCTTAACATTTGATATTCTATAGGATTGTCCGACTGCTAACACCAAGGTAAATATGAACAGAGTGGGGGTATAAAATGAAAGTCATTATTTGTCCAGATGCTTATAAAGGTACTTTATCTGCATTTGAGGTTGCAAATGCAATGCAGGCAGGCGTCTTGGATGTAGATCAAGCAATTGAGACAGTTATTTTACCAGTAGCGGATGGAGGAGAGGGTACATTAGAATCACTTATTGCTTCAACAGGCGGGAGATATATTTCAGCAAGTGTACTTGATCCGCTAGGCAGAATGATTAAAGCAAACTATGGAGTGCTTGGGGATGAAGAAACCTGTGTCATTGAGATGGCACAAGCTTCGGGTATTATGCTGTTGCAGGACAGCGAAAAAAACCCTGAGCTTGCATCAACGTATGGCACGGGACAGTTAATTAAGGCTGCGCTAGATAAAGGTTTTCGTAAGTTTATTATCGGTATTGGTGGCAGTGCCACAAATGATGCGGGTATTGGTCTATTACAGGCACTTGGGCTGCAATTTAGGAAAGGTGATGGTTCATCCATTGCTAATGGCGTGTCGGGATTACTAGATTTAGCATCCATTGATAGTAGTCAACTCGATGTACGGTTGTCTGAGGCAACATTTACTATTGCTTGTGATGTGGATAATCCTTTGATTGGAGAGCGCGGAGCTACAGCAATTTTTGGTCCGCAAAAGGGTGTCAAAGAGCATGAAATTGCTTTGTTTGATGAGTGTTTAAAACGATTTGCAGATATTGTGGAAAGACAATTTCACATTCGTTTACACGATTATAAAGGAGCTGGTGCGGCAGGAGGCGTTGGTGGCGCATTAATTGCCTTTTTAAATGGCACTTTCCAAGCAGGCATAGATATTGTGTTAGAGGCTGTACAGTTAAAAAGGCATCTACTAGACGCTCAAATAGTTATTACTGGTGAGGGCAAATCGGATCGTCAAACATTACATGGAAAGGCGCCATTGGGGGTAGCGCTAGCTGCAAAATCAACAAATGCTCATGTTGTGCTATTGTCTGGTGCTATTGATGAAAAGGATAAGCCTGCTTTGCTTGATTTTTTTACCGTTGTGGAATCACTAGTAGATGAATCCACTACTGTTGTGCAGGCAATGCAAGAACCATATCGTTTTATTCGCATGAAAACAAAACAAATAGTAGCGCATTACGTGAAAAATTGAGTGCCAGTCACCGAAACAATTCTGAATTCAGTGCCAGTCACGCAAACAATTATGATGTTTGTAGGAGCGAGAACTTGCTCAAAAAGCTATGCTAACTATTTTGAAAATATGCTAAAATAAGCGATATGAATGCTTTTTGTTCAAGTAGAAAAGAAGCTAGGAGCTGACACTATGTCAATTAATACAATTATTTTTGATTTGGATGATACGTTGTTATGGGACAAAAAATCTGTTAAAACAGCTTTTGAAAAAACATGTGAATATGCAGCGACAATACATAATGTGGATTCAGCAGCATTAGAGGAAGCAGTACGCAAAGAAGCACGTGCACTTTATGAAGGCTACGAAACATATGATTATACAGTATTAATCGGTATTAACCCTTTTGAAGGGCTTTGGGGAACATTTGATGACCCTACTGATTCTTTCCAAAAAATGAAAAAACTTGTGCCAGGTTATCGTACTGAAGCATGGACCAAGGGTTTAGCGGCACTTGGTATAGACGATGCAAAGTTAGGTGCTGAACTAGGAGAACGCTTTGTAGCCGAACGCAAAGTTTCACCTTTTTTATATGAAGATACTTTTACCGTTTTAGATGAGCTAAAAGGCAAATATCAACTGATATTACTAACGAACGGTGCACCAAGTTTACAAAATTTAAAGCTTGAAATTACACCTGAAATCGCACCGTACTTCGACCATATCATTATCTCTGGTGATTTTGGTAAAGGAAAACCAGATGCCTCTATATTTGAGCATGTGATGGAAACGGCGGGCATTACTGCTAGCGATGCTATTATGGTTGGCGATAACTTAAATACGGATATTTTAGGCTCTTCTCGAGTGGGTATGCGCAATGTGTGGATTAACCGTGAAAACAACGAACTAACTGGGAATGTAACACCAACCTTTGAGGTAGATTCGTTAACAGCCTTATTAAAGCTTGTACAAGAGCTTTAATATCTTTACTATTTTTTAAGTACTGATTGTTAAATGGTCAGTACTTTTTTTATGCAAACATATTGGGGTCTAGTAATTTAAATTGTCTGAAAACTAAAAATATACTATGATTGTTAGTAAACTTAAACACTTTAAATCTTCGAATTATCTATCTGGCAACGCTTTTGTGCTCTTCTTTGTTTAATGTCAAGAAAACGCTTACTTATTCGTCTGGGAAATCGTAGTAGTAAGGGAAGATGTGTAGACAGTAAAAACATGATGGGAGAAAACAGCATGTTTATGGGGGTGCCTATTCATGAAAGCAAATCGTTTAGTGTTTGAAAATGCTATAGATATTAATCCACGCTCAGGCATTATAAAATTCAATGGGAATCGAATGATTTTAAAGTCAGCTGAAGCGCTTGGCTTTTTTAGACGTGATATTATTCAAACCTTGAATATGGAGCGTGCAAAAGGTTTTTTATTACGATATGGCTGGGCGTGTGGCTACAGTGCTGGTGGCTCTATCGAGAAAATGTACAACTGGAAAGAGTTAAAAGAGTTAATTAGGGCTGGTGCTGCCATTCATACATTAGAGGGCGTTGTCAGTGTACAAATTGATGTATTAGAAATAACTAATGACAAATTTGAAATGGAAGGTAAATGGTTTCATTCTTACGAGGCAGAGGAACATGTCCGCCATTTTGGTTTTAGTGATGAAAGTGTTTGTTGGACATTAATCGGTTATGTAGCAGGCTTTTTAGCCAAAACGTATCCAAAAGAGATTGTCGTTTTTGAGGAAAAATGCCGGGGGAAATGCGATGATTATTGTAAATTTGTTGTACGGACAAAGGAGCACGCTACTGAAGAACAGTTGGAAATATTACGCTACTTTCAAGATACTTCGTTAGCTGATGAATTAGATAATACATTTAATGAGTTAAAAAGTCTCAATAATTCCATTGTGCATTCAGACACTATTCATAAACAAATGACACATGCAATGCTTGAAGGATATACATTAAACCAGCTGTTATACCTGTTAAGTGATGCGTTACAATGCAGTGTAACTGTGGAACGAAGATACTTAATGAAACCAATTGGTTACTATTTTATACATGAGGATGATGAACGACTTTATATAGAAGCGAGTCGTAAGAAAAAAGAGTTTCGCCATGAATATGATATTATGACAATGAAAAAACAATTGGGTACATTGGTAATTTTAAGTCACAAAGCATTAACACGTGAACAGGAAATGATTATTGAACGCGCTGTAACGGTTTTTTCGATTTATTTATATACACAAATACAAATCGCACAATCGCAGTGGAAGAAAAAATCGGATTTTTTAGATGAAGTTATGAGTCAACAATCTCCTTCTGAGGAGCTTATTAAAAAAGCACGAAATATTTTTTATTTTGATCCGAGTAAAAATAATCGTGTTATCGTTATAACAATGGAACAGGAAGAACCCGAAATAGTGCATAGCTTTTTAGCTACTGAGTATTTAAATGTGGAGTGCTTTATTAAAAATCAGGAAGTACTGCTTATTCTTGAAGATTGCAAGAAAGATGTTCAATATATGTCGAACTTCCTTAGCGGTCTATCGAAAAGGGTAATGGAGCGCTTTAAGCAAGCAACTTTCCAAATTGGCGTAGGAAAAAATGCAGAGAAGTTAGAAGAAATCGGGAATAGCTATAACGATGCGAAATTAATATGCCAATTTTTACGTTACGCAGCCCCACAACAGACACAAGCGGCCATTTATGAAAACTTCCAGCATATTATGTTATTTTTAAAAACGACAAATCCAAGAGAGCTTTTACAGTTTTATAAAGAGGTACTTGGTCAGTTATTAGAATATGATGAGCAAAATCATGCAACACTTGTCCATACGTTAGAAGTCTTTTTAAACCATAGCGGTAACGTCAATCAAACTGCAAAAGCTTTGAATCTATCAATCCCTGGTTTTCGTTATCGTATGGAAAAAATTGAATCATTATTGCAGGAAGACATGCGTATAGGGGATGGTCGTTTTCGCTGTCATTTAGCGTTAAAAATTTATTATGCAATTAAAACTTTAGAAAATGAAAAATGAGAAAAGTCAGCGATTTCGCTGGCTTTTTCTATTTTATACGAAAATTTCTTTCAAATTTTAAAGAAAAAAAAGAGAAGACTATACTTTTTGTTAATTATCAAAAAATTCAAAAAGTATTAAATTGAAATAGACATGTCAAACAAGAAAAAAGATTTGTAGGAGGGAAGGGAATGGTTGTTCAACAAAGTACGAAGCCATTGACAGGGCAGGAATATTTAGAAAGTTTAAAAGATGGTCGGGAAATTTGGTTACATGGTGAACGTGTGAAGGATGTCACGACACATCCAGCTTTTCGAAATTCAGCACGATCGATTTCACGTTTATATGATGCCATGCATGACCCGCAATACAAAGATATTTTAACTTGTGAAACGGATACGGGGAGCGGCGGTTATACACATAAGTACTTCCGAGCAGCACGGAGCGCAGATGATTTAATTCAAGGACGAGACGCAATTGTTGCTTGGGCAAAACTGACTTATGGACAAATGGGACGCACACCAGATTATAAAGCATCCTTCCTTGCAACGCTCGGAGGAAATCCCGAATACTATTCACCTTTTCAAGAAAATGCAAAGCGTTGGTATAAAGAGTCACAAGAGCGCAATTGGTTTTTCAATCATGCCATTGTCAATCCACCAGTGGACCGTCATAAAGACGTGCATGAAGTCGGCGATGTATTTATTCAAGTAGAGCGTGAAACGGATAAGGGCTTAATCGTTAGTGGTTCGAAAATGGTGGCTACTGGCTCTGCAATCACAAACTACAATTTCGTTGGTACGTATGGTTTACCTATCAAAGATAAAAAATTTGCGGTGGTTTTTATTGCACCTATGGATGCTCCAGGAGTGAAGCTTATAAGCCGTACTTCATATGAAATGACGTCTGCTATTATGGGAAGTCCGTTCGATTACCCATTAAGTAGTCGCTTCGATGAAAATGACGCCGTACTTGTATTCGAACAAGCGCTTATTCCTTGGGAAAATATTTTAATTTATGAAGATATGCAGAAGACGACTTCATTCTTTGTAGAAAGCGGTTTCATTAATCGTTTTACGTTCCAAGGTGTCACACGCTTAGCGGTGAAATTAGATTTTATTATTGGTGTCTTGCTAAAGGCATTAAAGACAGCAGGTACGGATCAATTCCGAGGTGTCCAAGTGCATATTGGCGAGATTATGGCGTGGCGTCATATGTTCTGGTCATTAAGTGATGCGATGGCGCTGAATCCAGAGAAAAAAGAGAATGGCATTGTCATTCCAAATTTAAATGGTGGATTAGCCTATCGGGTATTTTTGCAGGAAGGCTGGCCGAAGATTAAAGGCATTATACAGCAAATCGTAGCAGGAAATTTAATTGTGCAGCCATCCAGTGCAAGGGACTTTTTAAATGAGGAATTCCGTCCAACATTGGATAAGCTTTATCGTGGTTCAAATGGTATTGAGGCTCTTGAAAAAATTAAAACCATCAAGCTACTGTGGGATGCCATTGGTACAGAATTCGGTGGTCGAAGTGAGCTATATGAACGGAATTACGCTGGAAACCATGAAGACATAAGGTTACAAACATTGTTTGGTGCACAAGGGAGCGGGAAGACAGACGAGTTTATCGCTTTTGCAGAGCAATGTATGGCTGATTATGATTTAACCGGTTGGACAGACCCAACTTGGGTAAATCCAGATGATGTGAATTATTTTACAAATAAATAAAAAATCAGGGGGAATGATGGATGACAAATTTTGATGTAGCACAATTAGCGCACGTGGAGCTTTTTACACCGAAACCAGAGGAATCTTTAAAATTTTTCACCGATTATATGGGGCTACAAATTACAGCGCGTGAAGGGCAATCGGTTTATCTACGAGGGTACGAGGATTTTTATCATCACACATTAAAGTTAACAGAAGGTAAAGAAGCTGGTCTTGGACATTCGGCATGGCGTGCAAGTTCACCTGAAGCGTTAGAACGACGGGTTGCATCGTTAGAGAAAAGTGGCTATGGGAAAGGTTGGATCGATGGCGATTTAGGGCATGGTCGTGCTTATCAATTTGTTACACCTGATGGTCATAAACAAGAAATTTTGTGGGAAGTAGATTATTTCCAGCCAGCGGAAAATCAAAAAACATTATTAAAAAGCCGTCCACAAAAAAGGCCATTAATGGGTGTCCCTGCTCGCCGTTTAGATCATATCAACTTAATGTGTAGAGATGTAGCAAAAAATCGTGAATTTATGTCTGAACATTTAGGCTTTAAGCTACGTGAACAAATTGTCTTAAATAATAATGAAGAAATTGGTGCGTGGATGAGTGTGAGCCCATTAGTACATGAAGTGGCATTAATGAACGATCAAACTGGTAATAGTGGTCGCTTCCATCATATTGCGTTTTGGTATGGCTATCCACAGCATTTAATGGATACAGCGGATATTTTCGTAGAAAACGGAATTCAAATAGAAGCGGGCCCAGGAAAACATGGTGTAAGCCAAGCGTATTTCATGTATGTAATGGAGCCTGGTGGAAACCGAGTAGAATTATTTGGTGACTCTGGTTATCTCATTTTTGACCCTGACTGGAAGCCAATCACTTGGCGCGAAAATGAGTTAGATGAGGCGATTATTTGGTATGGCTCACCTCTACCTAATGAGTATTTCTTATATGGCACACCTGATCGTGCAGTGAAAGTTCCAGTGAAATAAATAGATGTGTAATAAATAGCGCGCCTAAATAGCTGTCTTAACTACTACTTTTTAGTATTTGAGACAGCACTAATTGATGAGGAGGTTATGTAATGGATGATCGTCTGTTTAGAAATGCAATGGGGAAATTTGCAACAGGTGTAACTGTCATTACAACAAATGTGAATGGCACTATTCATGGCATGACGGCAAATGCGTTCATGTCTGTTTCACTTAATCCAAAACTAGTAGTGATCTCGATTGGGGAGAAGGCTTCAATGCTGGAGCATATCAAGCAAAGTGGGACATTTACAGTCAATATATTATCGGCACAACAGCAAGAATTGTCTATGTTATTTGCCGGCCAAATGAAAGAAAAGCGCGAGGTCCAATTCAGTGATTTACAAGGGGCCCCGACAATTGAAGGGGCGCTTGCACAAATAAGCTGTGAAGTAGCGAGCACATATGTTGAAGGCGACCACACGTTATTTATCGGCAGTGTAAAGGACATTCAGCTAGAAGATGGAGAGCCGTTACTATTTTTCAATGGAAGATACGGCTCACTTGCAGTGGAAACAACAATGCAGGCTTAGGAGGTTGACAATGGATAGACAACTTTATGCAAAGAAATTATTAGAAGCAGAAGAAGCAAAGCGACCTATTGCCCCATTAACGTCCACTGTACCAGATATTACTGTCGATGACGCTTATACGATTCAATTACTTCAAATTGCCGCAAAGCAACAAATGGGCAAACAAATTATCGGTAAAAAAATAGGTTTAACAAGCAAGGCGATGCAACAACAATTTCAAGTAACAGAACCAGATTACGGTCATATTTTATCGGATATGGTTGAGGTGGACGGTGCAACCATTTCTCTCAATCATTTTATTCAGCCAAAGTTGGAATTTGAAATAGCATTTATCTTGAAGAAGGATTTATATGGGCCCTCTATTACGGAGATGGATGTTATCGAAGCGACAGATTATATTGTGCCAGCTTTAGAAATTATTGATAGTCGTATTACCGATTGGAAAATTAATTTTGAAGATACAGTAGCAGATAACGGTTCTTCCGCAATGGTTATTATTGGCGGCACACCAACAAAATTGACTGAGGTAGATTTACCGCATATTGGTATGAATGTTTATCGCAATGGCGAGCTTTTTGATAGTGCAGCAGCGGCTGCTGTAATGGGAAATCCACTACGGGCAGTAGCATGGCTTGCTAACAAGCTAAGTAAATATCAGATTGGCTTGCAAGCAGGAGAAATGGTTTTAGCAGGCGCATTAACATCAGCCGTAACGATAGAAGATGGAGATAGTTTTACAGCGGAGTTTGCTCATCTTGGTGCTGTTTCCGCCACGTTTAAAAGAAAGGAGGAGAAATAAAAGTGGTCAAATTGAAAGTTGCCATTTTAGGCTCTGGAAATATTGGGACAGATTTAATGTACAAAATTGAGCGCAGTGAGTATTTAACGATGAGTGTAATGGTGGGAATAGACCCTACATCGGATGGCATTCAGCGTGCGAAGGATCGTGGCTATCATACCATTACAAATGGTATTGCGGGCTTAATTGCATGCCCAGAGCTCTTCGATATTGTGTTTGATGCAACAACTGCTAATGCCCATAGTGCGCACAGTGAACAAGTACTGGCACTTGGCAAAAAGATAGTCGATTTAACACCAGCGGCTATTGGTCCATTTGTTGTGCCGTGTGCAAACTTGGAAAAGTACGTGGCGGTTGACAATGTCAATATGGTGACTTGTGGGGGGCAAGCGACGATTCCTATTGTGTATGCCATTAATCAAGTGGTGGATGTTACGTATGCAGAAATTGTGGCAACGGTGGCGAGTAAAAGTGCAGGGCCTGGCACACGGGCTAACATTGATGAATTTACACGCACAACAGCTAGGGCGCTAGAGGAAGTAGGCGGTGCAAACAAAGGGAAAGCCATTATTATATTAAATCCCGCAGAGCCGCCAATTATGATGCGTGACACCGTACATGTATTAGTGAATGAAGGTGGCAAGGAAGAGGAAATTACAAAGGCTATTGAAGAGATTGTGAACGCTGTACAACAATATGTACCGGGTTATCGCATGACGAGTGCCCCTATTTTTGAAGGTCAACAAATATCAGTTTTTTTGGAAGTTGAGGGGGCGGGAGACTTTTTCCCACCGTATTCAGGAAATCTCGATATTATGACAGCGGCAGCAGTGCAAGTCGGAAATCAAATGGCTAAGCTGCAACATGGAACAGTCAAGTCGAACTAATTGGAGGTGAGGATGATGACAAAACAACTAACCGTTTTAGACGTGACATTGAGGGATGGTAGTCATTCAATGCGCCATGCATTTACGGAGCAGCAAGTGCGAGATGTTGCAAGAGGTTTAGGAGAAGCAAAAGTGAAATACTTTGAGGTTTCTCATGGGGATGGATTAGGTGGTTCCTCTTTGCAATACGGTTTTTCGAAAGTGGATGAACTGAAGTTAATAGCGGCGGCAAAAGAAGAATGTGGTGATTCGGCAATTTCAGTCTTAATATTACCTGGAATTGGTCTAAAGGAAGATTTAAAAAATGCTGTGAAGGCGGGCGCTACCATGGCGAGGGTTGCAACGCATGTCACGGAGGCAAATGTTGCTGGTCAACATATTTATTTAAGTCGAGAATTAGGATTGAAAACAGTCGGCTTTTTAATGATGGCACATATGGCTCCGACGTCAGTAATAGTGGAGCAGGCGAAATTATTTGAAAGTTATGGAGCTGAAATTATCTATGTGACAGATTCAGCAGGTGCCATGCTTCCCCATGAGGTGAAAGAGCGGGTAGCTGCACTAAAATCGCATGTTGCTTGCGAAATTGGCTTCCATGCCCATAATAATTTATCACTTGCTATGGCAAATACGATGGCTGCAGTCGAGGCAGGTGCTACGTATGTGGATGGTAGTTTACGCTGTTTAGGTGCTGGTAGTGGAAATACTCAAACGGAAGTAATGGTAGCGGTTTTCGACCGTCTAGGCTATGAAACAGGCATTGATTTATATCGAACAATCGACGTTGCCAATGAAGTCGTAGCGCCATTTATGCCACGACCTCAGGAAATAACGGGGTCTAGCTTAATGATGGGCTATGCAGGCGTTTACTCAAGCTTTTTACTATTCACTCAAGAAGCAGCGAAAAAATATAACGTAGATGAACGCGAAATTTTAGTAGAACTTGGCAAAATGAAAGCAGTAGGTGGTCAGGAAGATTTAATCGCAGAAATTGCGCGTAACATAGCAGTTGTTAAATAGTCAGTATAAAGAGAATGGAGGAACGAGCGATGATGAAAACCGATACGCTAGATCAAATTGCGTATGAGCTGTATTTAGCTGAGCGGGATGTGTACGAGGTTACGAAGTTTGTTGAGCGCTATCCAGAATTAACCGTTGAGACAGCCTATGATATTCAAGACAAACTTATTGAACTAAAGTGCAAACATGAGCAAACATCCATCTCGGGGCTTAAGCTCGGTTTAACAAGCAAAGCTAAACAGCATATGATGGGAGTTCATGAGCCTACTTATGGCGTGTTATTAGCGAATATGGCGGTCAATGCCCAACATCCAATATCACTAAAATCACTTATTCACCCCAAAATTGAGCCAGAGATTGCCTTCGTGTTTAAGCAAGATTTAGTCGGCCCAGTAGTGACTGTCGCGCACGTACTGACAGCAACTGCGTATATTGCACCTGCCATGGAAATAATTGATAGTCGCTATTTAAACTTCCATTTTACATTACCGGATGTAATCGCTGATAATTCCTCTTCCTCTCGCTACATAGTGGGTTCGCAAAAATATGCAGTGAATGAAGTGGATTTGGTTAATATGGGCTGTATTTTTACACAAAATGATGAAATGATAGCGACGAGTACAGCAGGTTCCGTTATGGGGCATCCAGCAAGAGCCATTGCATGGATGGCGAATAAATTAATTGCCCGTGGTCAGCAAATTCGAGCAGGGGATATTGTACTTAGTGGCGCATTAACAGGTTCTGCTACAATGCATGCAGGAGATAGCTTTACTGTAAGTTTTGACGGAATGGAATCATTATCTGTTCAAGTGGAGCGATAGATAAGGAGGAGTCGAGATGCCATTTATTCAAGTAACGTTTATTGAGGGGCGAACGAAAGAACAGAAGGAACGATTAATAGAAGAAATGAGTAAAACCGTTTCTTCGGTACTCGATGCACCACTGGAAACGGTTCGTGTATGTTTAAATGAAATCCCAAGTTCTCATTGGGGGATTGCAGGAAAGTCCATCCAACGTCGACAAAATGAAGAGTAAGGAGTGGTCTATCATGGCAAATACACAAACGACATTGAAGGAAGTTAAACTATTTATAAATGGAGAATATGTAGAATCTTCTTCTCAAACATTGTTCGAGGTGAAAAATCCAGCGACTCAGGAAATTATTGCAAAAGTTCACGAAGCTAGTTTTGAAGATGTGGATCGTGCTTGTGAAGCTGCACGTCAAGCTTTTGAAGAAGGTCCTTGGCGAACGATGCCACTCTCGGAACGTTGTGCAAAAATTCGACGGATGGCAGAAATCATCATTGAACGAAAAGAAGAGTTAGCACGCTTAGAGGCATTAGACGTAGGGAAGCCTTATCAAGTAGCGTTAGAGCGTGAAATCCCGCGGGCAGCGGAAAATTTAAAGTTTTTTGCGGACTTTATGGAGCAGCAAGGTGGTGAGGTATATCCAATGGATGATGCGTATTTAAATTATACGCGTTATGAGCCAGTTGGGGTAGCTGCATTAATTACACCATGGAATTTACCTTTTATGCTGACAACGTGGAAGCTTGGGCCATGTTTAGCTTCAGGGAATACGGCAGTTATTAAACCAGCAGAAATTACCCCATTAACCGTATCGTTACTTGGGGAGATTGCACAGCAGGCTGGCATTCCAGATGGGGTTGTTAATGTCGTTCATGGTTTTGGTGTTCAGTCAGCAGGAGAATTTATGACGACACATCCTGAAGTTGATTTAATTTCTTTTACGGGGGAAACAACAACAGGGAAAGCTATAATGAAAAATGGTGCAGATTCATTAAAAAAGGTGTCATTTGAATTAGGTGGAAAGGCAGCTAATATTATTTTTGAAGATGCGAATTTAGATAAGGCCATTCCTATCTCCATTCAGGCGGCATTTATGAATTCGGGTCAAGTATGCTTAGCAGGATCACGTATTTTAGTGCAGCGTACTATTTTAGATGAATTCCTTACACGCTTTAAAGAAGCGGCTGCAGCATTAGTTGTTGGCGATCCTCAAGATGCCAAAACGAATATGGGGCCAGTCGTAAGCCAAACGCATTACAACAAAGTAACTAGTTATTTAAGCATCGCTGAATATGAAAACTCTACGCTTATTTATGGCGGCAAACGCCCTGAATTACCAGCACATTTAAGCACTGGATATTACCTACAACCGACTATATATTTGCAGGAAAATGCTCAAGCACGCATTTGCCAAGAGGAAATTTTCGGTCCAATCGTGACGATTATTCCATTTGACACAGAAGCGGAAGCATTAGCGATTGCAAATGGCACAGAGTATGGATTGAATGCAGTGGTCTGGACAGAAAATTTACAGCGTGCACATCGTATTTCACATGATGTGCGGGCGGGAACAATTTGGGTCAATTGCTGGTTTGTACGCGACTTACGTGCCCCGTTTGGTGGCTTTAAAAAGAGCGGCGTAGGGCGTGAAGGTGGTCACCATAGTCTAGAATTTTTCACCGAAGCAAAAAATATTTGTATTGCGTTAAAATAACACCCAAACAAAAAGTAGGGCAGACAACAACGGCATAGCCAAAAGAGTTAGATTGACTGCCATCAATCTAACTCTTCTTTTTTTGTCCCAGCTTGTTAAAATAAACTCCGTTTTTCATGAATAAGAAAAAAAGCAGAGAGTAATCACTCTCTGCTCAGACTGTAGACAAACTCGAAAAATTTCGAGTTTGCCTACAGTCTTTTTTCATTTAAAAAAAAAATAGATGTCTACTCCCGTTGATTTCCGCTACGTTCGGGCGCTTTCCGCGGGCACATCGTAAGCCGCAACCCTCGCTAACGCGCGGTCTGTTGCGTCTTACGTACTGTGCGTTCCCGCAGGAGTCGCCCGCCCTTCGCTCCAATCAACTTGATATGAATTGCTATCAATCAACTATAAATTTTGTGCTAATTGCCCCTGGCTATCACAATGTACAGAAAGCAAGAATCATCAAAAACTTATTCAACGTCATATAAGGGAAACATATATGGAAGAAGCTGAACATTTACGCCATTCATATGATATTAAACAAATTTATGCAAAGCGTAAAGAAACGATTGAACGTGTCTTTGCAGATGCAAAAGAAAAGCATGGTATGCGATGGACAAACTTAAGGGGTCTTAAAAAATTGTCCATGCAGGCGATGCTTACTTTTGCTGCCATGAACTTGAAAAAGCTTGCTACTTGGACATGGCAAGCTGCTTAAGGAGAGTAGATATGCTCATAGAGAATGGTCAACTTGGGAATTAAATCCAATTATTTACTATAAAAAATGACAAAAGACATCAAGGTTAAAACTTCTTGATGTCTTTTGTCGACAATCTGAGCAGAGAGTAATCACTCTCTGCTTACGTATTTTAATGATTAAAGGTCAATTGCTTTTACTTCGTCGATGTTTTCAAGTTGTGCAACGAATGCTAAATCTTCTTCTGTCACAACATTATCGATAGTTAGCATCATAACAGCTGTTCCGCCAACTTCAGCGCGTCCCACTTGCATCGTAGCGATGTTGATGTCTTTTTCAGCTAATTTCGTTGCCACACGTCCAATTGCACCTGGTTTATCTGTGTTTTTAATGTAAAGAAGGTGCCCTTCTGGTACAACGTCTACTACGTAGTTTTCTACTTTTACAATACGTGCGCCAAGGCCATTTAGTAATGTACCAGCTACTGTATGTGTTTCATTTGCTGTTTTTACTTCAATCGTAATTAAGCTTGTGAAGCCTTTAGCAGTAGTAGTTTTATGTTCGTTAATTTTCATACCGATACGTTCAGATAAGTAGCGAGCATTAACGTCATTGACATGGTTGCCGTGGTTTTTAGCTAGTAATCCTTTTAATGCATTAGAAGTTAAAGGACGTACGTCGTAATTTGCTACTTCACCAGCATAAGATAAGTTAATCTCTTTTACAGGCTCTACTGTAACTTGTGATAAGAATGAACCAAGTTTTTCAGCTAATTCAAAGAAAGGTTCTACTTGTGCAAGAAGTTCTTTTGGAATTGAAGGCATATTAACTGGGTTTGTCACTGTACCTGTTTTGTAGAATTTAATAATGTCATTAGAAACGTCAACGGCTACAGATTCTTGCGCCTCAATTGTAGATGCACCTAAGTGAGGTGTTGCAATCACTTGTGGTAAAGTTAGTAATTTATGATCAGTCGCTGGTTCAGAAACGAATACGTCTAGTGCTGCACCTGCTACTTTGCCTTCTACAATCGCATCATATAAATCGTCTTCATTGATGATACCACCACGTGCACAGTTAATGATACGTACGCCATCTTTCATCATAGCGAATTTTTCTTTGTTAATAAGGTTACGTGTTTCAGGAAGTAATGGTGTGTGTACTGTAATGAAGTCAGCTGCAGCACAAATTTCTTCTACAGTAGATTTTGTTACACCTAATTCATTTGCACGTTCATCAGTTAAGAATGGATCGTACGCCATAATATTCATACGTTGCCCTTTTGCACGGTAAGCTACTTCTACACCGATACGACCGAAGCCAACAACACCTAATGTTTTATTTTTAAGCTCAACCCCAACATATGATTTACGGTCCCATTTACCATTTTTCAGTGTGTTGAAAGCTTGTGGAATGTGACGAGCAAGAGAAGTCATCATGGCGATTGTATGTTCAGCTGCAGAGTTTGTGTTACCATCGGGAGCATTGACTACGATAATACCATGCTCTGTTGCAGCAGCTAGGTCAATGTTGTCAACACCTACACCAGCACGTCCAATTAATTTTAAATTTTTTGCAGCTTCGATTACTTCGCGTGTCACAGTAGTTTGAGAACGCACAAGTAATACGTCGATATCAGCGATTTTTGCAATTAACTCCTCTGGTGCTAGCCCAGTATCAATAATAACGTTTAAGTTTAAATCTTTCTCTTGGCGTAGTGGGAAAATACCATCTTCACTTAGTGGGTCAGCGATAAATACGTTAATAGTTTTTGTTGCAGTTGTCATTTGTAATTAGCTCCTTTTAAATAAAATTATTAGTGGTGTCTCTATGTGACAGTCCGGATTTTGTAATATTGCGGCATCTTACAGCATGCAAACAATCTCCTTTCTTTATTCGAAACAATATAAAAGCCCTCCACGCCTTACAAACACAGGTATTGTGTCGTAAGGGGCGAAAGGCTGAATAAATATAGGTTCGCGGTACCACCCTTAATCACTGAACGAAAGGATTCCGTTGCAGTCTTAGCTATATGCGTAACGTGCATGTGACGGATAGGCTTACTTTGACAGTTTCGGCTTATCTATTCGGGAGTGGAACTATATCGTAGAAATCACTGATTTACACCAACCATCAGCTCTCTTTGGATTTTCTTTCGACTAGCGTGTCTCCGTCGTTATATTTTTGTGTGATTAAATTTGATAACATCATAATCCTTATTGTTCACCTTTGTCAACAATAAATCGAAAAAAGATTAAAATTTCTCACTTCAAAAGTCTGAAAACTACTTAAAAACGAACTATAATAACAATTTAATTTAATAATGTTCGTCTTTTTGCGGAGGACAATGTAAGCGCTAACGAATCTGTCAAGACAGGTGACATGGGGGTTTCTAGAGAATGAAAAGATAAAAAAACAATAAAGAATTATTGGAATATAATAGATTATTTCCAAAAAACTCTCTTTATTTTGATGCGGAAGGCGAACAATTTTGTGCTGAAACATTTTTGGCAAAGTAATAAAAAGTTAGAAGGTAAAGCAACAACAAGAGAAGAATGTATGTAGTGAAAGGTGGATTTAGATATTTGGGGGTGTAGGCATGAAATACGATGTAGCGATTGTTGGTGCTGGACTGGCTGGACTTGTTGCCGCCTGTGAATTAATAGATGCGAAGAAGCGTGTACTGTTAGTGGATCAGGAGCCTGAAAATTCGATGGGGGGACAGGCATTTTGGTCTTTTGGTGGCATCTTTTTAGTAAATTCACCAGAGCAAAAGAGGCTTGGCATTAAGGATAGTAAAGAGCTTGCATGGCAGGATTGGCTAGGGACTGCTGGTTTTGACCGATTGGAAGATGAGGATGCATGGGCTTACAAATGGGCACGAGCGTATGTAGATTTTGCTGCTGGAGAAAAATACGCTTGGCTTAAATCGTTCGGAATAAAGTTTTTCCCTGTTGTTGGTTGGGCTGAACGTGGGGGCTCATTAGCAGGTGGTCACGGTAATTCAGTTCCGCGTTTTCATATTGTCTGGGGAACAGGCCCAGGGATTGTAAAGCCATTTGCCGATAAAGTGAAAAAAGCGATTAAGGAAGGCTTTGTAGATTTTAAGCCGAGGCACCGTGTCGATGAATTTATACAAAAAGACGACAAAATTGCAGGGATAAGTGGCACAATTTTAGCAGAAAGCTTTGCCCAACGTGGAGAGCAAAGTTCGCGTCTTGGCATTGGTGCATTTTCCTATGAAGCAGATGCGGTTATTGTAGCAAGTGGTGGTATTGGTGCCAATATTGACTTAGTGCGCAAAAATTGGCCAGCTCGACTTGGGGCACCACCGAAAAATATGGTATGTGGTGTGCCAGCGTATGTAGACGGCCGAATGCTAGAAATTACTGAACATGTAGGTGGCCGTATCGTTAATCGTGATCGTATGTGGCATTATACAGAGGGATTGAAAAATTGGGATCCAATTTGGCCAAATCACGGTATTCGTATTTTACCAGGCCCATCCTCCTTGTGGTTTGATGCCGAGGGAAATCGCTTTGGGACACCCAACTTTCCAGGATTTGATACATTAAGTACATTAGAGGCTATTCAAAAAACAGGTTATGATTATTCATGGTTTATTTTAACGGAGAAAATTATTGAAAAGGAGTTTGCTTTATCGGGTTCAGAGCAAAATCCAGATTTAACAAATAGAAGCATCCCGCAGTTGCTGAAACGTATATTGCCTGGTCCACCTGCGCCGATTCAAGCATTCAAAAATCATGGTGAGGACTTTGTTATTGCGAACGATTTAAAGCAACTCGTCGATGATATGAATAAACTTGCAGGTAATGACTTGCTTGATTTTATAAAAATTAAGGAACAAATTCTAGCACGAGATCGTGAAATGGATAATAAATTTACGAAGGATGTCCAAGTGAATGCCATTTACGGAGCGAGAAATTATATTGGTGATAAGGTCGTGCGCGTTGCAAAGCCTCATAAAATGTTGGATACAAAAAATTGGCCATTAATTGCGGTGCGCTTAAATATTTTAACCCGTAAAACATTAGGGGGATTACAAACCAATTTAGATGGGGCTGTAATTGGTATGGACGGACAGCCGGTGCCAGGGTTATTTGCAGCTGGAGAAGTGAGTGGTTTCGGTGGCGGTGGGGTACACGGATACCGCGCGTTGGAAGGCACATTTGTTGGCGGATGTTTATTCACTGGACGGCAAGTAGGACGATATTTAGCCCGTGCCAGTCACTCACACAATTAGGGTATCTGCGGGAAGCACGAAATGTAAGTCGCTTGCGGCTTACAACGTGCCCGCAGTGCCAGTCACTCAAACAATTTAACGTTAAACTTGTGCAATTTTTACGATTTGTTCTTCCACTTGCTCTTTTGTCCAGCCATTTTCTTCAACAAAGAAATTACGTTTTGCGCGACGGCAATCATCTGAACAGCTGCGCATATAAAATGCCTCATGCTTTTCCTCGCATAGCATTAATTTATGACATTCCGGATTCGCGCAATTTGTATAACGCTCTGTTGGCTCTCCTGTAAAATAGTCTTTGCCAACAATCACATGCTCAACCTGATTAATCGGCACACTGCGACGGCGGTCAAAAACAAACATCTGTCCATCCCATAATTGTCCCTGAACTTCAGGGTCTTTAGCATACGTGGCAATACCGCCATGTAATTGACCGACACTTTCACCGTAGCCCTCACGCTTTAACCAACCAGAGAACTTTTCGCAGCGAATGCCGCCTGTGCAATAAGTTAAAATATCTTTACCAACAAAATCCTCTTTATGTTCCTCCATCCAAGCAGGAAGATCACGGAAGTTTTCGATCTCTGGACGCACAGCATTGCGGAAATGTCCTAAATCAAATTCATAATCATTTCGTGCATCGATAATAACGGTATTATCTGCCTGCATACGCGTCATAAATTCCTTAGGTGTTAAATATTCGCCCGTTATTTCTAATGGGTTAATATCCTGTTCTAGCCCTAGGTGGACAATCTCTTTACGAGGACGTACATGCATTTTTTTAAAGGTATGTCCTTCTGCTTCATCGATTTTCCACATAATATCTTTAAAACGAGGATCTGCCTTCATATGATTCATATAGCGTTCCGTTTGCTCAACCGTACCAGAAACTGTCCCGTTAATGCCCTCTAATCCTACTAAAATACGACCGAGTAAACCAAGTTCTTTACAGAATGCTAAATGCTCTGCTGCAAATGCTACAGGATCCTCGATAGCAACATATTTATAATAAAGTAATACACGAAAGTCCTTTTGTGTCACAAAAATACCCACCTTTAATTTCATTATTCGACATTAAATATAGCATAACAACAGCTATTTTGCGTAGAACAGAAGGAGTTTTCCAAAAAAAGACGAATAGTACATAGTGAATGACTATTCATATTTGGGGGTGTGGGACATGGAATTTTCAACAATTACATTAGAAAAATTAGAGCGTCGTGCAACATTAACGCTCAATCGACCACAAGCTATGAATGCAATGGACGATGTGATGATGCGTGAATTAGCGGAGTGCTTTGAAGCATTACAGCAAGAACAGGAAATACAGGTTTTGGTTATTCGCGGGGAAGGTAAAGTTTTTTCTGCAGGTGGGGATATTAAAGCAATGCTTGATCCTAATAAGCCGTTAAATATTGATGAGGCAATGGGCTATTTAACCCGTATTGTTAAGGCTTATTACCAACTACCAATGATTGTGATAGCTGCAGTTCATGGTGCTTCAGCGGGGTTAGGATTTAGTTTAACACTTGGTGCAGATATTATCGTTGCTTGTGAAAATAGCAAGCTGGCAATGAACTTTATCGGGATTGGCTTAATACCAGATGGTGGGGGTCATTTCTTTATGAAGGAAAGAATTGGCACTGTAAAGGCAAAACAAATGATTTGGGAAGGAAAAGTGCTAACAGCCGAGGAAGCACATAGTGTAGGCTTAATTGATTATGTTGCGCCTGAAGGGTCGGTTTTTGCAGTGGCTGATCAGTTAGTAGGAAAGATGCTTGCTTCACCAATTGCGTCAATGATTATGACAAAAAGAATTTTGCATAGTCAGAATATGCCTCAATTAGAGAGCATTTTAGCGATGGAAGCACAAGGGCAATCCGCTATGCGAAAAACGGCAGATCATTTAGAAGGTATTCATGCATTTGTTGAAAAAAGAACACCTGTCTTTGTAGGACAATAAGGCATTCTTGTAATTGAGGTATAGGTCACAGCTTAGCAAAGAACAGGCTGGATAAAAGTACGATTGATGTTTTGATAACAATAGACTATACAAGGTAAGCCCCGCCACGAACATTTCTGTAGCGAGACAACGAGATTCCGTTGCATGCATGATGCAAAAGAGAATGCTCGATGCTCGACCACAAAAAGCGAAGTGGCGGGGCTTACCTATTTTCAAAGATATAGCTAATTACAATGTGACATGCGTCATCGATTAAACATGGAATAATATTAATTTTCCAGAAGAGTTAACAAGGCGATGTGTTTTTTCCGCAACTCCCTTTTCTTCGATTTGCTGTTGACCGTTTACTTTTGCAGCTTCATCATTTTCAAATGTCCAAGTTTCATCATACAAAGTTTCTCCAGTTTTCTCAAAAGCTGTAAAACGATAATTATTCATACACAAACCCCACCCTTTACTAAATTATATCTCTATTATACATAGAAGAAATATAAACTTCACGGTATATCTAGCGAATATTTCGATAATTTACGAAAATTGTGGAAAATTTAGTACAACCTCAAGAAGAGCTGTTACATGAATTCGTTTCTCATATTGTAGGAAGTATGATAAAATAGAACAAATATTCGCTTTTGATTCATCCTTTCTGTAGATAGGCACAAATCTACAAACAAAATTAAAATCTAGACTTAATTATGAGATTCCATTTATTTATAGAGGTGATTAGATGTCCGCAATTCGTTTTTTCCATATGGCAGATTTACATTTAGATAGTCCTTTTAAAGGCTTATTTGGATTACCTGACAATAATCTTAAGAAAATTAGAGCAAGTACCTTTGAAGCATTTGATAAAATTATTCATAGGGCAATCGAAGAAAGACCAGATTTCTTGCTTATTGTTGGGGATATTTATGATGGAGAAAATCGTAGCTTACAGGCACAAAGACGTTTTCAAACAGCAATGGAAACACTTTTTGAGCATAACATCCCCGTTATTGTCAGCTATGGCAATCACGATCATTTACATGGTTCTTGGACACGCTTTGCCTTGCCAAGCAATGTCTACGAATTACCAGCAGATACGAGTGTTGTGCAATTAAAAATTCGTGGTCAGCAGGTCAATATTTATGGCTTCAGCTATGGTCAGCGTCATGTAAAAGAAGCAATGATCCATCATTATCCAGTTGCGCAGGATCAGCATGCTATCCATATAGGTATGTTGCATGGCAGTGAAGCCAGTGATTCAACGCACGCAGTTTATGCACCATTTAAAAAAGAACAACTTCTTGCAAAAGGCTATCATTATTGGGCGCTTGGCCATATTCATAAACGACAGTTATTACACAAAGAACCACCTATTGTTTATCCAGGCAATATTCAAAGCCGCCATCGTAATGAACAAGGAATAAAAGGATTTTACGATGTAACCTTGTCACAAACCTCTGCTAATTTAACATTTGTACCAACTTCTGCTGTTGTTTATAACGTCGTAGAAGTGGATTGTACAAATGTAATGCATGCCAACGAGTTACTGCAAAAATGCGAGGAGGCTATCGCAAACAATCGCATGGAATATGGTGCCTCAGTTATTGACTTGCACTTACACCATATAGATGATGAAGCTGAAACATTATTTGAACATGCCACGATAGATGAATGGCTAGAAACCATTCGGGAAGCAGAGGATGGTATTGAACCGATGGGGTGGGTGCAAAAACTATTTATCCACAAAAGTACAGCTTCTTCTGAATCGACAGCTATAACAAAATCGGTAATAAGCGTTATGGATCAATGGGACATTACGGAGTGGAAGGATATTTTAAAGGATTTGTACCAACATGCGAGTGGTGCGAGATTTGTTGAACCTTTAACGGAACGAGAAATTGAGCATTTGAAGCTTGAGGCGCAGGCGTTATTAGCGGATGAAATTCAAAGGGTGTGAGAACTTTGTTAACGATACAGAAAATCCACATTTACGGCTTTGGTAAACATGAAAATATCACCATCTCCCTCCAAGATGGTGTGACCATTTTTTACGGTATGAATGAAGCTGGGAAAACGACAATCCAGCAATTTATACTGCAGATGCTTTTTGGTTTTCCAACAAAGCAGCAAAGCCAGCGGAAATATGAGCCGAAGACATCACCGAAATTTGGCGGTCAATTGACCATTCAACACCCAATATATGGTCAGTGTACAATTGAACGTGTAAAAGGAAAGGCAACGGGCGATGTCACAGTTTATACAGAAGATGGTACAAAGGGGCATGAGGAACTGTTAGCGAAGCTTTTGTATGGCTATTCACGCGCATCATTCGAAGCTATTTTTTCATTTTCCATTCATGAACTACAAGGCATCGAAAAAATGTCGGAGGAGGAACTGACGCATTTATTGCTCGCATCGGGAACGACCGGTATTCACCAACTATCAGCACTTGAAAAGAAATTAGACAAAGATGCTGGCGAACTTTTTAAAAAATCTGGTAAGTTGCCACTTATTAATCAAAAGATTGAGCATTTAAAACAGCTTGAAAAGACGATTAAAAAAGAACAGGCGACCATTCATACCTTTGAAGCTAAATCGCTCAAATTACAGCACCTCGAACACCAGTTAAAGGATTTATACAACCAGCAAAAAACATTGCAACATGAATGGCAACAACTTACTATCATGAAACAAGCGCTGCCACTTATTGAACAGCAAGATAAACTACAGCAGTCACTGAATAGCAATGCACCTGTTCAATTCCCTCCAGAAGGAATTAGACGCTATGAACAGTTAAAAGATCGATTAACGCATGAAACGTTGCAACTGACGCAACTAGAGGACCAATATCAAGCTCTACAAAGTAAGCTACATTTGACCGCGGATGAACAGGCCATTGAAGAAATGACAAGGCTGATGCATAAGGAAGCAACGTGGAATCAGCTTGTTGTTAAAGAACAGAACTTAAAGGACGAGCTATTTGTCCTACAGCAAGACATCGAAGCCCAGTTTCGTTTATTAGGTGTGCAAGAAAAAGAAGCGCAAGCAATACTTCTTGAGGGTACTGTATCTTTACAACAAGAGGAACAATTTCAACGACAATTGACCGTATTAAGTGCAACAGAAGAAGAGTTAAAGTTTTATTTACAATCATTGGAGCAAATACATGCGGAATTAGATAACATTGCTGGACAGAAAAAGCAGCTTCAGCAGGAGGCATTAACTGCTGAGGAAGAACATATTTTAGCACAGTGGCCCCAGAAAAAAAAGCGCTTGGAACAATTACGGCATGTTCAGTTACAACGCTCGAAACCGAAGCAACCGATACTTTTTATTTATCTCGTGTTAGCTATAAGTATTGTGGCAGTTGTTTATGGTGTTGTTGAAAAGAATTGGGCGGTCATTGTGATTGGAGCCATCTTAGGGCTATTATTCTTATTGTTTTTAAAACATGCTAAACAAGTGGAAGAAGAGCCGCTGGAGCGTAATAGCCACTTACTAAAGGAACTAGAGCAAGAAGAACACTTAGTTCAACAGTTGCTTGCGAAAAAACAGCGTCTTGAAGATCGGTGGATAGTAGCTAATGAACAACAGCGCGACAAAGAACGCCAGTATGCACAGCTCGAACATAAAATTCAACAAGCTGAACAAACAAGCGCTGAAGCAAATCAAATGCTGGAAAACTTTTTGCGGCGTTTTCGTTTAGAAGGAAATGTGCCAAGGACTTTATTGCCGGAGTTGTTTATGCGCATTCGCGCTGTACAGGAAATGGACGTAAAGCAAAGGAGCACATTCAAGCTTTTGCATGCGATACAAAATGAAAAAAACGAGCTTTATGAAGCGGTACAGCAAGTTTTAAAAAATGAATATAGTGAGCAGGAAATTTTTATGCATCTGCGTGCAAGCTATTTAGCGATTCAGCAGGCACAACAACAAATGTTGCAAACAACAGAACAAGTTGCCCATCTACTATCAAAAAAGCAAGAGGTACAATCACTTTTGCAAAACTATGAATCGCAAATCGCTCAGTTATTTACTAGAGCAAACGTCAATTCAGAACACGCTTTTTATGAGACGTTTGAGCACTTTCAGCAGCAACAAAAGCTACAGACACAATTACAAACAATTCAAAATCAGTTAGCTTCTCTAGAAATACAGCAGCAAGAGCGTTTGCTAAATGGGGCACAACTTCATGAAAAAATACACGCATTAGAAGAAGAGCGTAATGCCCTTCAAGTGACAATTGATCAATGTCTAGAAGAGCGAGCTACATTGCAGATTGAAAAAGAACAATTGCTCAACGATGAAAAATATGGACTATTGCTGCAACAATTTGAGCAAGAAAAAGCACTATTGCAACAACTGATAGAACAATGGGCTAGTAAAAAAATGTTGGCAACCGCAATTCATGAAACATTATTTCGCCTACGTGAGGAGAAATTGCCACATGTCCTTACGCAAGTAAATGCTATTTTCCATTCCTTAACAGCTGGCCGTTACGATAAGCTCTTTATTCATGAAGAAGGCTATTTTGAAGCACAAGCCGTTTCTGGCTTACGCTATCATGTAGCAGAATTATCACAAGCCACAAAGGAGCAAGCTTATATTTCTCTGCGAATGGCACTTGCGAAAACCCTTGCAACTTCAGCACCATTCCCGTTTATTATGGATGATCCTTTTGTCCATTTTGATCGAAACCGTACAAACAAAATGGTACAATTAATGAAAGAAGTAGGATATGAACGTCAAATTTTATATTTTACTTGCCATGAAGGGATGCTCGATCTTTGGCAAAAAGAACAAATTGTCGATCTAGGAGCACTAGCAAATGAAAGGGGAGTGACGTCCACATGAAAGGTATTACGACGCTCCAAGTAGGAGAATCAGTTGATCAATTTTTATTAATTAAACAGTCGACAAAAGGGGTTACCACTGTAGGTAAGCCATTTATGTCACTATTACTACAAGATAAAAGTGGAGATATTGAGGCGAAACTATGGGACACAAACGAAGAGCATGAAAAAATGTATCATGCAGAGGCGATTGTCCATGTAGGTGGAGAAATTCACGACTATCGCGGGAAAAACCAATTACGTATTAAAACGATTCGTGTGGCAAAACCAGAGGAGGGAATTGCAGTGAATGATTTAGTTCCTTCTGCAGCTACTCCAAAAGAACAGCTTTACGAAGAATTAACACAATTTTTCTTTGATATTAAAAATCCGAATATTTCTCGTATTACACGTGCAGCTATTAAAAAGCACCAGGATGCTATTTTAGTATATCCAGCAGCAACAAAAAACCATCATGATTATGCTTCTGGCTTGCTGGATCATATGGTATCGATGCTGAGACTAGGAAAAGCAATTGCTGATTTGTATCCAACGTTAAATCGTGATTTGTTATACGCGGGCATTATTTTACACGATATAGGTAAAGTTGTTGAATTATCTGGACCTGTGGCAACAATGTACACAGTGGAAGGGAACTTACTTGGTCATATTACCATTATGGTCAATGAAATAGCTAAAATCGCAAGTGAGCTTGGAATCGAAGGCGAAGAAGTGATGCTTTTACAACATTTAGTGCTTTCACATCACGGGAAAGAAGAATGGGGCAGTCCGAAAAAACCGATGATTCAAGAAGCAGAAATCTTACATTATATTGATAACATTGACGCGAAAATGAATATGCTTACACGAGCATTGGGTAAAACAGCTCCTGGAGAATTTACAGAGCGACTATTCCCACTCGATAATCGTTCGTTTTACAAGCCAAGTATTCAGTAAAAAAAGGGTTACGCTTTATCAGCGTAACCCTTTTTTCTATCGACAAGCCAAGATTATTTAGATTCTTTATCTGTAGATTCATCTTTGCTTTTTTCTTCAGCTTTTTTAGCTGCTTCTTCAGCTGCTTTTGCTTGTTCTTCAGATGTTGTTGTAAATGATTTTAATGCATCTTTTAATTCTTTATCAGAAGTTTTAAAGTCTGCATCTTTTGCCATTTTTGCAACAATGTCTTTTAGCAATGTTTGATCTTCACCAGTTTGTTTTAATTTGTTAATCATTGTTGTACGAATTTTATCTTCTTCGTCTTTAAATGACCCAACACCTTTTACATCGCGCTTTTCCGTAATTTCAATTACGTGATAGCCGTAGCTTGATTGAACTGGTTCACTTAATGTATTTAATGGAAGTGCATAAGCAGCATCGTTGAACTCATCTACCATAGAGCCAACAGTAAACCAACCTAGCTCGCCGCCTTTTGCTGCAGAACCAGTATCAGTTGAGTATTCTTTTGCAACATCAGCAAAAGATGCGCCACCTTTAATTTTTTCAATAGCTTCTTTCGCAGTTTTTTCATCTGCTACAAGAATATGACGACCATTTAATTCTGTTTTCATTTGTTCATAATATTTTTTTACGTCTTCTTCTTTAATTGCTTTGTCTTTTAAAGCTTTATCTTGAAGCAGTTGTACACGTAAAGAATCTTTAAAGCCTTGTTCAGTTAAGCCGTTCTCAGCAAGCGCTTGTGCAAAGCTATCACCAAATTGTGATGCCGTTGCGTCGTATTGTTCTTTGATTTCTTTATCAGTCACTTCATATTTGTCGGCTAATACTTTTTCTGTCACCATCTGTTGTAATACATAAGAGCCTGTTAAAGTCTTTGCTTTGTCGTTAAAATCAGATACTGAAATATCGCCTACTTTAGATGTAACTAACGCTTTATCAGCTCCACTACAAGCACCAAGAGCTAAAATTGAGGCTGCTAATGTTAAAGATAATACAGTCTTTTTCATATGGATATTCTCTCCTTACTTTCGTTTCGTCCATTTTTTACTATAACATAAACGTTTTAAAAACAAAATGGTTCCCCCTTGAGTATAGCCTAAATTTCAAATTTCAAAGCGCATAGGATATAGAAAAGAAAGGGGGTGAAGTTATGAGCAACGGAGGATACGGTGGTGGCGGTGGCTACGGCTCAGGCTTTGCTTTATTAGTTGTGTTATTTATTTTATTAATTATTGTTGGTGCAGCGTTCCTATACTAATTAATAAAAAGCCGAAAAGCTAAGGATATGTTTTTCCTTAGCTTTTCTTAGCAATATCTAGGCATTCGCACCGCACGCTTGGGTCGAGGCCAAAAGAATTTTGGCGTCACTTAAAACCAATAGCTGTTTCAATGTTTTAAAAATAAAGACCCGCGTGCGGACGGGCGCGGATGCGTCTTCATTAGACTGCAAATAAAATTTCAACATAAAATGATACAAGTAAAATTGTAATAAGTATATTGATAGTTCGGAATATCTTTGGTTGGTTTTCTTCGGGAATTTCACGTCGCATGCACAGTGCGTATGTCATGCGGTTAATTTGAAATAAATAGAATACCGAGAATAGAACTACAATCATTAATAGCAAGTCTATTCCTCCCCTCTTTCAGTATTATTAGCATATCAAAAAACTTCAATAAAACACAAGTACAAGCGAATCAATGAATCGTAGGTGGTACTAAAATTTCATAGCCCTTCGGTGTTTCTTCGATTTGGGCATCTTTAGGTGAATTTAATAAATATTTCACGTAAAGAATATCAATTAAACATAAACTGCAATGATACGCTAAAAGTAATGTTCCATAATGTGTATAGGCAGGTAATAGCCATGTACCGATAACGATACTTGTATTTAACACAATAAAGGGTGCAAGTAATGCAAAAATATATCTAGTTTTTGATAAGGGCTCTCGGATACGCATGTGTAGTACAGGAATAACGTAAAACTGGGTACGGATACGTAATTTGAGATGCTGGCGTAAGTCAAATAATGCGAGAAAGTGAATATATTTATGGATAGGGTAAAGAGCAAGTACAGCAACCACGAATAACCAGAATAAATGGTCAGTATAGTACTCATCATTGAATAAATTAAATGTCACATAGGACACTGAAAAGACAGATAGAAAGACGATTACAGCCATCATGATGATACGTGTCTTGCCATAATGATGTTCGAGGTTTAAAATTTTCCAGCAATGCATGTTTAATATCAACTCCATAATAGGGAAGGGTCCTATTTAATGTAAATTGATTTCTAACAGAATGCAAGAGAAAGGAGGTATTTCAGAAATGTTTCTGAAACGCCTCCTTTTTAACATACATTTATCCTTTTACAGTTGAACGTTCTTCTAACGTGTCAAAGGAATCACGGAAGTGTTGAAATGAGCGTTCAAAAATATCGATAAAGTCTTCACCATAAATATTACGAATAACAGCCATCACATCTAAAAATTCCGGGAAGCGACCATATAAGTCTTTTAACGCTAACGAGCCCTCAAGTACAGAATGATATGTGTTATGATAATTGCTATTCATTTCAATAATAAGGTCTGTCCCTGTGTCAGTGAGCTCTACATAAGTATTACGTTTGTCATCATCACGTTTCGAAAACTTTAGTAATCCACGTTCTTCTAGTTTTTTAGAGAAGTTAAAAGCGGTTGAAACGTGCATTACGCCAAATTTTGCTACATCTGAAATGGAAGCCCCTTTTAAATGATAGGAAATCCACAGTATATGGTGCTCGTTAATGTTTAAATCATAAGGTTTAATCCACTGTTGCCAATCCTTTTCAACTGCTTTCCATAAGGCCTTTGATAACTGTGCAATTCTTTGACTGTAAAGCATCGCTTCTTTTTGTGTGTATAGTTCCTCTGACAAAGCCATCACCTGCTGCTTTCTTTAACATTTTAAAATTATTATAGCAATAAAGAAAAAAAGTTTAAAGTTAGAAAAATTAAAAAATTGAAAAGTGGTTAAAAAATAATATTTTGATGATTATTTTTGGTAAAAAAATGTGATTTTATTTCGGAATATAAAACTTTATACCTGCGCTTTTTCTTGTGGTTTTTTCTTTTTATCGGTAAATTGTGCAATGTTTTTCTCGATTTCGTTAATTGAATTCTGTAATGCTTCTATTTCTTGTTGTAAATTATTCTTTGTCGGTTCGATTTCTTGTGAGAAAGTAGTAATCGACTGTTTTAGATCATTTATTATTTGTGGTATATTATTTTTTGCTTCATTTGTCAATGTGCTAACGGATTGTTTCACGTTGTTAACTTGATATTTAACATCTTGAAGCTTTTCTTTTGCACTATCTGTGTTAGACAGTAAAGTAGTGCGTAATTGTTGACCTGATTGAGGTGTTGAAAAAAGGACCGCAATGGCACCACCAATAATGCCTGTTGTTAATCCGAGTAAAAATGGTCTTGCTTTCATAATTAAGTACCCTCATTTCTATATTTGTTATCTTTTCCTCTATTAAACCATGAAATCCATAGATTCAAAAAGAAAAAAGAAGCTAAACGAGTGATTTTGCTTCACATTTTAGCTTCTTCCCTTATATTTAGGCTTAAAACGTCTTACGTTCGCACCTGTATTCATTGTTCGTTAAAAAAGTGTAGCAACAAGCAATAGCTGCTGCGATGTTATAAAGCTTGTGAAATTGCTGTGTTGAATTTAGAGCGTTTCACTAATTTTGCAACGATTGGATAGATAATCACAAAGGCTACAACGTTAAATGCAACAGCTGGTATGACAACACCAACAAATAACATTGTGAATGTTGCGCCAACGTTTGCGTTAAACACAAAAAGGGCAACGGATAAAAAGACTGTACCTGATAAAATGGTACCTAACCCAACTAAAATAGCTGATACAGCAAAATGACTAACAACTTTTTTCAGCATGATCAGTATTGCTAAAAACGCAAATCCAGTAACTGCTTTATCAATAATATTTGGGATAAAGCCTGCTGGGAAAGTTGTAAACAAACCTGATAGTACCCCTGTTGACAAGGAAAGTAAAAACGTTTCTTTTATTGTAGGGAACAATAAAATACCGATAAACATCATTGTTAACATGAAGTCAGGTTTCATGCCATTAACCATACCTGGTGTGACCACATAAAGGGCAGCACCGACACCAACTAAGAGTGCCATTAACACTAAATTTTTTGTATTCATTTCTAATCTCTCCTCAACTATGCTAATCTAGTCGTCTCCTAACGTGTCCTCATGACCGTTAGCGAAACTTATTAGTGATTGTACGCTAAAATTGTTCGTTTGACAATAGCGTTCCATGTCCAATTGTAACCAGCACTCATGTATGCAAATTGTTTGCGTGCCTGGCACCAAAGAATGCACTAAAGATTCGCTTTAATGCTGTCGGCAACTTCTGTCAATTGAGCTGGCGTATATTTTTGTGTTTGCCAAATTAAGCCTAAGCCTTCTTTTTCGTCATAACGCGGAATAAAATGTAAGTGGTAGTGGAAAACAGTTTGTCCAGCTGCGGCACCATTGTTATTAATGGTATTCATGCCAATTGGGTTAAATGCTGCTTTAATGGCATTGGCTAGCTTTGGTGCGACCGCATATAAATTACGCGCTACATCTTCAGGCATTTCAAATAGGTCTTGGCAGTGCTGTTTAGGTATTAATAAAGTATGACCTTTTGCAACAGGTGCAATGTCCGTGAATGCATAGACATGTTCATCTTCATATACTTTTGTGCTTGGAATTGTTCCATCAATGATTTTGCAAAATAGGCAATCGCTCATTCGTAAAATCCCCCTTATTTAATATGTAAGTTTATTCTATCATACTCATAACTGAATCATTTGCTAATTTTTGATAAAATAATAACTAGAAGAGGAGTGAGGGTATGTCGGTATTAGAAGTGCAACATGTGACAGGTGGTTATACGAAAAAGCCTGTGATTAAAGATTTGTCATTTACAATAGGTAAAGGAGAACTTGTCGGGCTAATAGGTTTAAATGGTGCAGGTAAAAGTACGACCATTAAACATATCATAGGTACAATGCTCCCAAAGGAAGGCGACATTCGTCTAAATGGCGTAACGTTAAAAGAAAACACGGACAAGTATCGAACAGCATTTTCATATATTCCTGAAACACCAGTTTTATATGATGAGTTAACATTGCGTGAACATCTGGCATTAACAGCAATGGCCTATGGTATAGATGAGGCTACACTTGCGGCCCGTTCTGAACAGTTGTTAAAAGAATTTCGAATGGAAAAGCGTTTAAACTGGTTTCCATCGCATTTCTCCAAAGGAATGCGTCAGAAAGTGATGATTATGTGTGCTTTTTTAGTTAATCCAAGCCTCTATATTATAGATGAGCCGTTTGTTGGGCTCGACCCGCTTGGTATTCAATCATTGCTAGATCAAATGGATACAAAGAAAAAGGAAGGGGCATCGATTTTAATGTCCACGCACATTTTATCGACGGCCGAAAAACATTGTGACCGCATTATCTTATTGCATGAAGGAAGAGTGCGAGCGCAAGGAACGATGGCTGATTTACGTAAAGCATTTGCAATGCCTCATGCAACGTTAGATGACCTCTATATTGCTATGACGAAGGAGCGGGACCATGAAGAACATGCGTGATGTATGGTCCTCGCGCTTCATGCACTATATCAGTGAAGTACAAAAATATATGCAGTTTATTTTCACTGGACATATAGCGATTGTACTTGTATTTCTTGTTGGAGCCGGGGGCTATCAATATAGTGAATGGTTGAAAATCGTAGAAACAGATTTTCCGGCGGAAGGGCTCATTGCTTTAATAATCGGTATACTATTAGCATTTAGCCGCCCAACAACATTATTGCGCGAGCCAGACCAAGTATATTTATTGCCATTAGAATCAAAAATGTCACAGTATTTTAAAAAGGCGCTAGCGTGGACGTTTTGGTCACAAGTTTGGATTGTGGCAATTGTTTATATCGTTTGTATTCCGTTAATAAAAGCTGTCACAGAATTAACAACCTTAAATATTTGGTCAATATTTTTCATTGTCATCGCCTTGAAATTTGTAAGTGTGCAGGGAGAATTTAGTTATCGTTATAGTGAACGTGGTCACTACGTATGGGTCGATCGATTAGTACGCGCTATCGTATGTGGTGTAACCGTTTATATGGGGCTTCAAATGCAGCTTCTGTTAGCACTCGTTGTGGCGGTCATCGGATATGTCTATGTATGGGTGTTTCGTAAAAAATGTGCGAATGAGCCTGTACCATATGAACATTTTGTAAAACTAGAACAAAATCGCATGATGAGTTTCTACCGTTTTGCAAATTATTTCACAGATGTACCCCATCTACATGGAAGTATTCGACGGAGAGCGTGGCTTGACTGGTTTTATCAGTTCATTCCCTACCAAAAGGGCAATGCTCAAAAGTATTTAGTGTTCCGTACGTTTATTCGGACAGACGATCATTTTTATTTATGGCTTCGATTAACGGTTATCTCAGCCGTAATTGCAGCCTTTGTCAATACACCATTGGTAACATGGAGTGTGGCTGGTGCACTTAGCTTTGCGACGACGATTCAGCTAAAGCAAGCATTAATAGCTAGCGGAGAATTCCGTATGGACATGCTTTATCCATTGCCAGAAAATGCACGTAAAGTTGCCGTTCAGCAACTAGTGCGCCTGACTATGATTGCCCAAGCTGTAATTGTCGGTCTTTGTGGTGTGACACAGCCGATGTTTTATGTGACACCCATCATCATCTTTGTGGTAAGTGAATTGACTGCCAAGATGTCTAAGTCTTAAAAACAGGATGTTTTGTTAGGAGCAATGTTAAAAAGCTCATTTTACCGAATCTTCGTAGGTAAAATGAGCTTTTTGTTTATTTGACATATTGATATTCGAGGGCAGCGTTTAACATAACTTTTGCTGCGACAAGCATACCTTTTTCATCAATATCAAATTTTGGATGATGATGTGGTGCATATTCAGTAGGAGCTGCTCCTGTGAAGAAAAATGTCCCTGGCTTTTCCTCTAAGTAGTAAGCGAAATCTTCACCGCCCATTGTAGCTGGTATTTCAACAACATCGCAAATATCTTGCGCGATATCTCGAATAAAACATGTTTCTTTTTCATGATTGACAATTGCAGGATAGCCTCGACGGTAATCAAGTTCTATCGTGCAATCTTGAGCAATTTCAGTGCCATGTACAACCCGTTTAAATTCACGTTCCATCGTTTCACGTACCTCTTTGTCAAAAGTACGGATTGTGCCATTTAAATAGGCTGTATCTGCAATAATGTTATCAGCATTCGAAGCAACGAATGAGCCAACTGTAAGAACTGCTGACTCAGTTGGCGCTACACGGCGTGCCACAAGTTGTTGCAAGTTCATAACAAGTTGGGAGCCAATCACAATAGCGTCTTTTGTTTGATGAGGGTGTGCGCCATGGCCACCTTTACCTTGAATTTTCAGTTCAAAACTATCAACTGCTGCCATTAATGGACCAACCCGGTAGCCAATCATACCCGTTGGATGATTGGATGATAGGTGTGTTCCAAATATAGCATCAACCCCGTTCAGTGCACCTGCTTGTACCATACCGATAGCACCACCTGGATCGGCTTCTTCAGCATGTTGATGAATCAGCACATATTCTCCTGCTAAGTCATCGCGCATTTCCCATAAAAGTTTTCCTATGATTAATAATGTAGCGGTATGCCCATCATGACCACAAGCATGCATAACACCAGCTACTGTCGATTTGTAAGGGACGTCCTTTTCATCTTGGATAGGAAGTGCATCAAAATCTGCACGTAAGGCAATTCTTTTACCAGGTTTGTTCCCTTTAATGCGCGCGATTAGTCCGTAGCCGCTAACATTTGGTTCAACAGGGACACCGAGCTTTTGATAATATTGCATAATATAATTGGCTGTTTCTTGTTCTTGGAAGCTTAGTTCTGGATGCATATGTAGATGGCGGCGAATCGCCACCATTTCTTCAAAATGAGCATCAATTTTTTCGAGTAATTGTTGATTCATAAATAAGTGCTCCTTTTAAAAATTAAGCCTCTTCTTCTTGAGGGGCAACACTATATGTTGAAACATAGGAAGCGGCAGAAAAAATATTTTGTTGTCGCATGCCAGTCGGCTCTTCACGTTGGGCATGAGCTGTTTTATAAGCTTGTGAGCTTTTCCATGCTTCAAATGAGTGTGGTCCATTCCATTGTGTCATGACAATATACGTGTCACCATTCAATGGACGTAGTAGTCGGAACGCCACAAAACCAGGCTCGTCTTCAATTGCACGTGCGCGATTTAAAAAACGATGTTCAAATACAGGACGACCTTCATCAGTAACGGGAATATTGTTGAAGACAAAGAAGCCGCGTTCTTCTAATTCGTTTACAGAATCCAATACTTCGAATTTACGTGGCGTTGCAAAAACAGATTTTCCTTCTGTTTCATGTATAAGCACAGAATTTCCTTCTCCGTGCAATAAAATCATTTGCTCATCAGGGTACTTATTTTTCACCTGTTCCATAAATTCTCCTGTGCCAGAAGTTAAATAAATATACATTATTTTGCCCTCCTTATGAATAGCTAAAATTGCGTGATTAACTCCATTTAAGTGCAAGTCGAATGCTTTGTCAAAAAAGAAGGCGCGTAGAAAGAACAATTTTATGACATTTCATGAGGAAAACTATACAATAGCAGAGGAAGCGTTTACTATTGAAAACGGATATCAATAATAATGGAATAAACAAGTGATTTTTTAAGATTTGAATTTCATCGAGGGGAAGGAAATAATCAATGACAACACTTTTTAATGATACACTTCTACGTGCTGCAAAAGGAGAAAGGACTGAACATACACCGGTCTGGTATATGCGACAGGCAGGTCGTTCTCAGCCAGAATATCGTGCAATTAAAGAAAAATATTCATTAGAGGAAATTACACATCAACCTGAGCTTTGTGCGTATGTAACACGTTTGCCGGTAGAAAACTACAATGTGGACGCTGCAATTTTATATAAAGATATCGTAACGCCACTACCAGGTATCGGTATAGATGTGAAAATTAAAGCGGGTGTAGGCCCAGTTATTTCTAATCCAATTCGCTCAGCAACAGACGTGGAAAAATTAGGTGAGTTCAATGCAAAGGAACATACACCTTTCGTATTAGAGACAATAAAATTACTAACAGAAGAACAACTTCATGTGCCATTAATATGTTTTGCAGGAGCGCCATTTACATTAGCGAGCTATATGATTGAAGGCGGACCTTCTAAAAACTATAATAAAACAAAATCATTTATGGTTTCAGAACCACAAGCATGGTTTGCGCTAATGGATAAATTAGCAGATATGATTATTGCGGACGTTTCTGCACAAGTAGAAGCAGGTGCTAAAGCGATCCAAATATTTGACTCATGGGTAGGTGCTTTAAGTGTGGAAGACTATCGTGTCTTCATTAAACCTGTTATGACACGTATTTTCGGCGAGTTAAAAAAAGAAAATGTACCACTTATTCAATTCGGTGTAGGTGCAAGCCATTTAGTAAAAGAATGGCATGATTTACCAATCGATGTAGTAGGCTTAGATTGGCGCTTACCAATTAAAGAAGCGCGCGCAAAAGGTATAACAAAACCAGTACAAGGAAACTTAGATCCTTCATTATTACTTGCTGATTGGTCAGTAATTGAAAAACGAACAAAAGATATTATCGATCAAGGCTTAGAGGTGCCAGGTCATATCTTTAATTTAGGCCATGGTGTATTCCCAGAGGTTGATCCAGCAGTATTAAAACGTTTAACAACACTTATTCATGAATATAGTGCCCAACAAATTCAAGCACATTCGTAAAGTAAGTGTAAGTAAAAAGTAAATTTAACTAAACGATTACACTTCTTTTGATGTAGTTGTTGTTAACGTATAGAAATCATACAAAAAATATAGCTTAACTATTATTTAGAGGTGAAAAGGACTATGAAAAAAGTTAAAGGTTTATTAGTGATGGCATATGGTACACCCTATAAAGAAGAAGATATTGAACCGTACTACACACATATTCGTCATGGGCGTAAACCGTCTGACGAGCATTTAGAAGATTTACGCAGTCGCTATGAGGCGATTGGTGGTTTATCACCACTGGCTGCTGCAACAGAAGCACAGGCTGAAGCTTTGTGTGCACGTTTAAATGAAGTGCAAGATGAGGTAGAATACAAGCTATTTATTGGTTTAAAGCATATTCATCCGTTTATTGAGGATGCAGTGGAGGAAATGGTCGCTGCGGGCATTAAAGAAGCCGTATCAATCGTCTTAGCACCACATTTTTCAACATTCTCTATTAAATCATACAATGGCCGCGCAGCGGAAACAGCAGGTGACCGCCTAACAATTACGTCTGTTGAGTCTTGGTATGATGAGCCTAAGTTTATTGAATATTGGAAGGAGAAAGTGAACGAAACATTCGATGCTATGTCTGCTGAAGAACGCGAGAAGGCTTGCTTAATCGTATCAGCGCATTCACTTCCAGTAAAAATTAAAGAACTAGGCGATCCTTACGAAGACCAATTAATTGAAACAGCTCGCTTAATACAAGAAGCTACGGGTGTGAAAAATGTAGAAGTGGGCTGGCAATCAGCAGGACAAACACCAGAGCCATGGTTTGGTCCAGATGTGCAAGATTTAACACGTGATCTTTATGAGCAAAAGGGGTACCGTTCATTTGTTTACACACCAGTAGGGTTTGTAACAGAACATTTAGAGGTACTTTACGATAACGATTATGAATGTAAAGTTGTTTGCGATGAGTTAGGTGCTAACTATTATCGTCCTGCAATGCCAAATACACATCCATTATTTATTGATGCGATGGTAGATGCAATTCATAAAAAATTAAGCTAAGCGAAAAGAAAGTGATGATGTTGGTGACTCAAAAAAGACGAAAGGTAGTTGTTGTTGGCGGTGGCATTACAGGCCTTACAGCTGCGTTCTATATGCAAAAACAAGCGCGTACAAAAGAATTGCCGGTAGATATCGTACTTGTCGAGTCGTCATTACGTCTTGGCGGAAAAATCCAAACGCTTAGAAAAGACGGCTTTATTATCGAGCGTGGACCAGAATCCTTTTTCGATCGTGAAAGTCATGTGCAAGCACTGGCAAAAGAGCTTAGTATTGAACATGAGATGATCACTGGAGATTCGGGCCCAACTTATGTAGCTGTAGGAAGTAAATTGTACCCTATTCCGAGCAGTCTGATGTCAGGAGCAACGCCACATATCTCGTCATTCATTACATCTGGTTTGTTTTCACTTAGTGGAAAAATTCGTGCAGCGGGAGATTTTATTCTCCCGCGTTCTGCACGGGTTGACGACCAACCATTAGGGGAGTTTTTTCGAAGGAGATTTGGCGCAGAGGTTGTAGAAAACCTAGTGGAACCTTTACTTGCAGGAACATTTGCAGGGGATATTGAACAGCTAAGTATGCGCTCTATATTTCCACAGCTTTACGAATTGGAGCAAAAATATCGCAGTTTGCTCTTCGGTATGAAGAAATCAGGTACAAATTTTTTAAGTTACAATCAGATAACAAAGGATAAGGGGATTTTTCAAACCTTTGAAAATGGACTTGAGACACTGATCGAAAAGTTAGAAGAATCTCTACTTCCAGGGACAGTTATGAAGGGTGCGAAAGTAGAACAAATTGATCATGGTAAAGATGGTGCTGTGCAAGTCGTCCTAAATAATTTTTCGCATATAACAGCAGATGCAATTATAATCGCAACGCCATTTAATGTGGCACAAAAGATGTTTAGTAAGCATCAGCTTTTGACAGAGTTAAATACGATGAAAGCCGCAACTATTGCTACAGTGACGATGGCATTTAAAAAAGAGCAACTTGGAGACTTAGATGCACTTTCGTTTTTTGTCTCTAGAAATAGTGATTTTTCAATAACATCTTGTACGTGGATTAATCGAAAATGGCCGAATACTACCCCTGAAGGCTATGTATTATTACGTAGTTATATTGGTCGTGTCGGTGATGAAACAATCGTTGCCTTATCTGATTCAGAGATTGAAAAGACAGTATTACAAGATTTAAAGAATACAATAGGGCTAGACGGTGAACCCGTGACAACCGTTGTCTCTCGTTGGAAAAACGCTATGCCACAATATACTGTTGGACATGAAGCTAAAATTGCTCGTGTAAAGGAAGAACTTTATCAACACTTTCCAACAGTAAAACTTGCAGGCAGCTCTTTTGAGGGAATTTCAATTCCGGAGTGTGTAGAGCAAGGCTGTAAAGTGGCAAATGAAGTTTTAAGTGATATTTTTAAACAGGAACAGTAAAAGGAGGCTGGGACATAACTAGAAAAATTTAAGGAATAGAGGAAAGCTGTTCATAAATTTTTGCTATATGGAGACCTTAGCTATTCTTGCTTTTGCAAAAAAAAAAAATTAGAAGTGTTCACTAGTTGTTGGTAGCGAAGGAGGTGACTCCAGCTCAGAACAGCACATAATGTTAGACGCGGGCATTCTGCGCGCAAGCAGAGGGTTGCGGCTTACTGTGCTGAGCGGAAAGCACCGTCGTAGCGGACAACAACGGCATAGCAAAAAAGTGTTAGATTGATTAGGTTCAATCTAACACTTTTTCTCTTATGTCCCAGCTACTTTTTTCTTGATAGGATGTTTTTTTAAGTATTTGTTTAAAGCATAATTACTAGTTTGAATAATCATAAAGTGGCTGTCGGGTCATTTTGGATATACAGCACGTTAATTTTGAGAGAATTTTAAGAGAGGTTTATCGTTTCACTGCCTATGAAATTGCGATTGTGAAAGAGGACTTTATATAGCTAAATAAATATCAAATTATGCAGATGAAAAGACAATAACTGCAAGAGGTTAGTTCTTGCAGTTATTGTCTATTTCTAATCTTTCAATTCCTTTTTTGCTTCATCTACAAATGACCAATATATTTGATAAAATTCCTTCTTTTTAATCGATTCTGCTGGTGTTAAACCATAATGCCATTTTCCATTAACACTTTCTAGTAATGTATGTCCTGCGATGGTTACATCATAGTCATAACCACCTAAAGAATTCATAGTTGCACTAACAATACCACCACCTGATAGTGGTTTATTGGTTTCTATAGTAATGTTATCCTTTTTGTTTAAATAATCAACAAGTGACCGTTCTCCCAAGGGTAGCATCCTATTTTCAGATCCATGTTTTTTTATGGCATTCATGGCCTGTTGATGTAGTGTTTTTCGATCTGGAGATACTGGTGAAATATATTGTGCCAGTAATTTTTCAATTTGTATATTAATTGCTGTGCTTTCATCAGCATTTCTTAGTGCAGATTTTGCAGCGATTGCAGTTCTAGTAGCTACTGCTTTAATTTGGTTTATTAACTCATCCTGTGAAGGAATCTTCATACCTTTTGTCGGTATCACATTCCAATTAGGTGTATATAAACTATTCAGACCTAATGAAACTGTATTTATATGCGATGTCTTACCGACTTCATTTTTTGTATAGTTCCATAATGAGGGGGAAGTATTTGGATTTTCTTTTTGAAATTCGTATTTTTCTGCCAACCGGGATTGGTCGTCTTTTTTCTCGTAATTTGTATTCGTTTTGTATATGGGTTTAGATTGTATTTGCGATAAAGTAGTGATTTTCATAATTATATTCCACCGCCTTCGAATAGAAATGATAAGTAGTTATTAAAAAGTGGATGTCTAGAGTATAGATTAATATCTAGTGCAGTTTTAAAAAGTTATTTATATTCTACAATCATTGTACTACCCATTACAGTGAACCCATCCATGCCTGTATGCTGCATAAGAATATTTCCTTCTATTTGGACGAACCAATTAGTATTGGCTTTTGCATCCTTAAAGGCTGTTGTTTTGCTAGTAGATGTAGGCTTATCGGTCTTTTGGAACTTTACAGCAACTGGTGAACCACTACCATTGCTAATAAGATAGTTGTCAATCGATGTATATTTTGATTGTGTGACTGTTATATTAGTTGGACAATAAATCGTGATGCTGACTACTTTTGAATCATCAGGGATCACTTTGGTTAAATCAATGGATTGACCGATAGATTTAATTTTCCCTGTTTGTCCTGTTGATGTAGCGAAATCCTTAGATAGTATACTTGTTTTCGACGGATTAGTTGCGTACGCATCTAGTACATCATCTAATGGTACCTCAATGCTTTTTATTTCAATGTCATCTGTATCAGTTGGTATGTTTTCTGTTGCAAGCGTAGCAGAAGTCCCCATCGATAATACCATGGCTGCCGTTAGTCCTGAGTATATAAGCTTCTTCAAATTCAAAACCACCTTATATATTTTTTTATATCTTTAGACTGCACTATGAACTATTGTATCACCAAATTCCAAAATTTTCATACATAAACAATGTTTACAAAATATGTGTTTAGCGATAATGGAGAATAGGTCCACAATATGCAAGATTTTGCACGCTAGGAGCTTAGGAGATAAAAAAGACTTCCTTATAACAATCATACATAAACTAATGGTTACCATAATGTGATTCCTTCTTACGATAAAGTCTTTTGCTATTGATAGTAAACACGCGCTGTTATCAGCTAGCAATGTGTCATAAATTTACCTTTCAAGTTTCACGCAGATTTCACAAATGTGAAGTATAGTTAGAGGGCAGAGGTGATGATTTTGAAAAAATGGGCATTCTTCATTTTTTCTTTTATACAAATTATTTGGTTAGCAGGGTGTACAGAGAAATCTTTTGAGCCGATTGAACGTAATCAGCATTTTATAGCGTCTCTCAATATTCAAGAACCATCCCTTGATTTTATTGATGATCAGGGTGGAGTTTTTGCATCTTGGACATTTGACAAAGCGTATACAGGCGCAATACTCCTCGATAAGGACCAAATTTTACTATATGGTCATCAATTAGATGAAATAGATGTTTTTGCACTTTCGACAGGTAAAAAGCTCTATTCAAAAAAAGTAGAAATTGGCACGACCAATGTGTATTATGCGCCGAAGTTCAAACAATTTTTTGTTACGAATAGTAAGATGAATACAGTGACAAGCTTTGATGTGGAAGGCAATGAACTTGCTTCACAGCGGCTTGGCAATTATCCGATGTCGATGGCAACGTATAAAGATAAGCTTTATGTGGTGAACTATAAAGACACGAAACTATCAGTGTTATCCATTAAAGATTTAGCGATAGAACAACAGTGGCCAATAGAAAAATCGTCACATGGGATTGTCATTATTGAAGAGACAAATGAGTTATGGATTGGTGGACACGGTGAAGGAAGCAAACCGAATAGTTCGGTGAAACGTTATGATCTTACAACGGGTGCTGTTCATGGTCAAATAGAAATGCCTTTAATGCCAGTAGGTTTAACAAAGACGAAAGATAATGTGTTAGTGGTCAGCCATGGTCATAATGAATTATATGTCGTGGATTTTAATGGTACAGTGAAATGGCATAAAGAGGTAGGGGCCAACCCATTTGTTGTAAATCAGTTTAAGAATTATATTGTTGTAGCTGGCTATGACGACCACACATTATATTTTATAAAAGACGGTCAGGTACAAAAAACAGTTGATGTTGGTAAAGGTGCATTTCAACTGTTAGTAAGGGAGGAAGAAAAGTGACAACGGTATTAATTGTTGATGATGAGCAAGATATGCGTAATTTAATCGAAATGATGCTCAATAATTCCAAGTTCGAGACCTTTACAGCTGCAAATGGAACTGAGGCGTACGATATTATTGTGCGGGAAAAAATCGACTTAGTTCTATTAGATGTGATGATGCCGCATGAAGATGGTTTTACAGTTTGTCAAAGTATTCGTGCGATGTCGAATGTTCCTGTAATTTTCTTAACGGCACGAGATGCGAATGAGGATAAAGTAAAGGGTCTGACACTCGGTGGAGATGATTATATCGTAAAGCCGTTTACAAATGATGAACTAGTGGCACGAATGCATGCTGTATTAAGAAGAAGTGGTTCTAATATAACCGATTTGCAGCAAAATATTGTTGTCTTTGGGTCCATTAAATTAGATGAGATTTCTCGGAAAGTTTCAGTTGAAGGGAAAGTAATCCCGTTAACTTTAAAGGAATTTGAATTATTACATTTATTTATGAAAAATCCAGGCAATGCCTATTCACGTGAACAATTGTTAGAGCGTATTTGGGATATAGATTATTTAGGGGGAACAAGGACGGTTGATACCCATATAAAAACATTACGCTTGAAGCTTGGAAAGGAAGCGGCAGGGTATATTCAAACCGTTTGGGGAGTAGGCTACCGCTTTGACCCTGGCGAATGAAAAAGATTTCCACACGTATTTGGCTACTAATATTTGCATTTTTGATTATTACAGTTGTTTTTATGTATGTACTGACTGATTTTTTATATGAACAGCTTTATGTGGAAGATACAGAAAGCATGATGATCGAGGTCGGTACAAAGTTACAAACAATGTATACGAGTGGCAAAGTGACAGATGAATTTATTGCTGATATTGAACATTATAATAATTATTCTAATTTAAATATTTTTGCTGTTAGAAATCCACGTGAACTTAGTGCATGTGTTCCGTTTGATATTGATTATGAAACATTGATAGGTGCAGAAGAACGGCAACAATTGCTAGAAGGTAATTATGTGCAAAAGATTGGCTATGAGCCTCGGTTCGATCGGCAACTTATTTCAGTTGTTCTGCCATTAGTAGATCAAAACAGGTTAGAGGGCATTATTTATATTTACTTCCCATTAGCAAAAATCAGTGAGTTAGCAAGCCAAGAAGTCATTTTCTTATTTTTGAGCGCATTTGTCTTTTTGATTGTGATGAGCTTCTTTGTATATAAAGGTATTCAACGTATTATGCGGCCATTAAATAACTTACAAATAGCAGTGGAGCAAATGTCGTATGGTCATTATGAAACACGAGTGCCGGTTAAATCTAGTGATGAAATAGGTAAACTATCCAGCACTTTTAACGGCATGGCGGAGGCTATACAACGTGAAGATGAAGTACAAAAAACATTTTTAGCAACTGTTTCTCATGAATTACGAACACCTATTAGCTATGTAAAAGGGTATAGTGAAGCAATGCAAAATGGTATTATTGCAGAAGAGCAAAAACAAGAGACCATTCAGTTGATCGTGCGAGAAGCAAATCGTATGGAACGTTTAACAAATGAGCTTCTTCAACTTGCTCGAATGGAAAACGAACAGAAGGATATTGCCCTTTATCCGATTCCACTTGCAGAAACATTACGAGAAGTACGAAAAATTTTAATGCATCAAGCTCAAAAAAAGAATATTACGTTGCATCTTAATGTAGATGATGAACTAATTGTCAAAGCGGATGAAGTGAAGCTTAAGCAAATATTTATTAACATTATCGAAAATGCTATTAATTACTCTTATGAACAGTCAACAGTGGACATTGTGGCAGTCGAAAATAATGGGCATGCACTTATTACGATAAAGGATGATGGCATCGGTATACCGCTGGAAGATTTATCGCATGTGACAGAGCGTTTCTATCGTGTTAATAAAGCGCGTAGTCGTGCAGATGGTGGCAGTGGCTTAGGTCTATCTATAGTGGAACAATTATTAAAGCAGTTACATGGTAAAATTGAAATCGAAAGTGAATTAGATAAAGGTACAACAGTAAAGATTACGATGCCGTTAATGGAGGAATAGAACATGAAGAAGTGGATTTTGACATTGTTAGCTGTACCCGCATTATTAGTTGGGTGTGGGGAAAAGAAAGAACCGGCTACAACTTCCACATTAGAGGAGCCTCAAATGTTGGAAGTAGAAATATTAACGTCAAAAGAAGTAGCAATTAATGCTCCGGTCGAGCTAGCTGCTCACGTTACCCAAGGTGAAAAAAATATTGATGATGCAATCGTAGAATTCGAAGTGTGGGAATCAGGTAAACGCGATGAAGGTCAAATGTTAGAAGGTAAATTAGAGAAAGATGGCGTCTATAAAGCCCAGACAACATTCGATCATGACGGCGTATATTATATGTTTGCTCATACTACAGCTAATGGCATTCATAATATGCCGAAACAGCAAATTACTGCTGGTACACCTGATATGACAAAAGTAATTCAAGAAGATGAAAAAGCCAATATGAACATGCCAAATCAAGGTACAGATTCATCAGAGGACACAGAGCAACAAGAAAATGAAAAAAATCATCATTAAAAGCTTGCATTATTTTTAAAATAGGAATATTATAATGACCAGATGACCGAAATGGTTTTCTGGTCATTATTTAATTTCAGTGTACAAAAGGTGTACATAACTTAACAGGAAAGGATGTCACAAATGGATCGTAGGCAGGAAATTATTGAAGCAGCTGCAAAATCATTTACGTTGTTTGGCTACAAGGCAACGACGATGGAACAAGTGGCGAAAATTGCGAATGTCGGTAAAGGAACGATTTATACATTCTTTGCAAATAAAGAAATTTTATTTCAAGAGATTGCGATGTCACTTGTACGTGAGATGAAGGCGGAAGCGGATGCAGTGTTGGATGTATCAGCAAGCTTTATGGATAATGCGCATCATGCTTTAATGAAAATGCTACAGTTCCGTGAGAAGCATCTTTTATTTGCGAAGTTAATAGAAGAAGAAAAAGAATTACGTACGCCAGCGGTCAAACAAGTTCTAATTCGCATTGAGTCTGAAATATTATCTTATATGGCAACATTAATTCAACGACGAATTGATAAAGGTGAAATTCGAGATTGTGATGCAGAGTTAGTAAGTTACCTGTTATTAAAAGCGTATTTAGCGTTCGTAGTAGATTGGCATGAGCTACATGGCGACATGATTCCAGAAGAAAAGATACTAAATCTTTTTAAGGAGACAATCTTTCGAGGGCTCGTTCTTTAAGAAAAAATCTACAAATTTTACACATGGTGAAGTTTGCGATTTTTTTGCAGTAAAATGACCAAATGACGTTTTCGGTCAACTAGTATAGGAGTGAGAAAAAATATGATTAAAGCTGAATGGCTGAAAATCCTTAAAACAAGAAAAATGCTTGTTTCAATAATCGCTGTCCTATTTATTCCGGTCATGTATGCAGGCATGTTTTTATGGGCGTTTTGGGATCCATATGCAGGTATGTCTAATTTGCCGGTAGCGATTGTTAATGATGATAAGGGTGCAGAAATGGATGGAGTGAAGTTAGACTTAGGGAATACCTTAGTCGATAAACTCGTCGATAGTAAGCAATTTGACTTTATAGAAGTGTCAAAAGAAGAAGCAGAAAAAGGATTAAATGGTCGAGACTATTACATGATTTTAGAAATCCCAACAAATTTCTCAGAGCATGCTACGACTTTACTTGATGACAAACCTTCTAAATTAGTAATGAATTATATTCCGAATGAAGGCTTGAACTTCTTAGGAGCACAAATTGGCGAAACAGCAATGGATCGCATTCGTGCGGAAGTAAATACGCAAGTTTCTGCTACGTATGCAGAAAAATTATTTGATTCTATTGCCACAATGGGAGATGGCTTTACAGAAGCAGCTGATGGTTCTGTTAAGTTAGACGAAGGCGCTCAAAAGGTAGCAAATGGAGCGAAAGATTTAAAAGGATACTTAGAGCAATTAGCTTCTAGCACAATTGAACTTTCTGATGGTACAGATAAAATTACCAAAGGTGCAGCGAAAGCGGCTACGGGTGCTAACGACTTATCAACTGGTCTTGTGAAATTAGAGAATGGTACAGTGCAGTTACAGCAAGGTGCACAGCAGGCAGCTGCAGGTGCAACAAGTCTTCAACAAGGTCTATCTCAATACACACAAGGTGTAGCGAAAGTAGAAGCAGGCCTTACAACAATAACTGAAAAACAACAGCAAATTATTGCTGGTGCAACATCAGTTGCTGAAAATGCTGGTAAGCTAAACAGTTCAGCAAATCAGTTATCTAATGGTTCTGCACAAGTGGAAGCAGGTATTGCGGCTCTAACAGCACAGCTAAACAGCACAATTGATGCAATGCCAGCAGAGCAAGCCGCTGCTTTAAAGCAAACGTTAGCTGAGTTACAAGCTGGTAGTACCAATGTGCACAACGGTTTAAATGCATTAGCAGCAGGTACTGAAAAATTACAAGCTGGTGCTAACCAAGTTAGCGGTGGTGCATCACAAATTGCTGCAGGTCAAAAAGATGTTTTAGCTGGTGCAAATGCATTAGCAGCAAAAAGCAATGAACTAGTTCAAGGTGCACAAAGCCTTCAAGCTGGTAATGCCACTCTTGCTAGTAAACTAGGTGAATTACATGCAGGTGTAAACACAGCTGTTGCTGGTTCACAAACATTAGCTTCAGGATTAAATGACTTAGCGAGTGGTACAACAACATTGAATAAAGGTACTTCAACACTTGCTTCAAAATCTGGTGAGTTAGCAGAAGGCTCTGCAACACTTGCTGATGGTTCAACTGAACTTGCCGATGGTACAGCGACACTATCTAGCAAATTAGGTGAAGCTAGTGAAAAAGCAAACGAAGTACATGCAAATAATGACACATATGATATGGTTGGTAGTCCGGTTGAAGTAGAAAAAGAATCAATCAACCATGTTCCAAACTATGGTACAGGTTTCGCACCTTACTTTATTTCACTTGGATTATTTGTTGGAGCATTGCTAATTTCAATCGTATTCCCACTTGTAGAACCAGCAATTCGTCCGAAAAATGGCGCATCATGGTTTACAAGTAAAGTGACAGTCCTTGCATTCGTAGGTTTAGTGCAAACTTTATTAACAGTAGCCATTGTAAAATGGGGCTTAGGTCTTGAAGTACAAAATTTAGGTTACTTTGTACTAACGGCGTTACTAACAAGTTATGTGTTCCTAGCCTTAATTCAAATGTTAGTTTCTATTTTCGGTGATCCAGGTCGTTTTATTGCCATTGTTGTACTGATTTTACAACTTACAACAAGCGCGGGTACATTCCCACTTGAACTGATTCCATCACCATTGCAAGTATTCAATAAATTATTGCCAATGACATATACTGTTCAAGCGTTTAAAGCAAGCATCTCAACAGGCGACATGACGTATTTATGGCAAAACTATGGTATGTTATTTGGCTACCTAATTGTGTTCTTAGTTATTACTTTTGGTTATTTCATGTTATTACACACAAAACGTTACTCAAAAGTAGCAGAAGAAAATTAAACGAGTGCCAGTCACTCAAACAATTAGTGACTGGCACTCAAACAATTTGGCACTTAGCATAATATAGGCTCCTAAATCGTAAAAATCCACTTCGCTTTCCGCGGGCACAGTGTAAGCCGCAACCCTCGCTGTCGCGCGGTTTGTTGCGTCTTACAACTTGTGCTGTTCCCGCAGGAGTCTACGTGGATTTTTACTTAGTGCCAGTCACTCAAACAATTTCATTTTAAATGTAAAACAGCAGCTGATATGAGCGTATCAGCTGCTGTTTTGTGTAAGTGTAAGAGATTTAATTAATGGTTCATCATAAATGTATGATGAGTGGTGTCATTATTAGTTCGTGTGGGGCACGAAATGACGTTACAGCATAGGCAAATGCTTATAGGCAGTTACATTTTTCACAAGTGTTGCTGTAGCATTCGCTTTGTTCTTCGATCTTTTCACCGCATTCTGTGCATTGTTTTGCAGGTAAGTTCTTGAAAAATTCAACTACGTTTTCTAACATTGTGGACTCCTCCTTTAAGTTCATCTGTACTATTACTGTTTTATTATTTTCTAGTGTATTATAACAGATGCGTTTCGTCAACACAAAATGCCTAATTTACGTTAAAATAAAATATGGATATTTTGTGAAGGAGGAAACGACTATGATTTTCGTTGATAATAAAGGGATTCATGATCCACGCATTAACCTTGCCATTGAGGAGTATTTACTAAAGACAATGGATGTAGAGAAGGAACCGGTGCTGTTATTTTACATAAATCAGCCATCTATTATTATTGGGAAGAACCAAAATACGATTGAAGAGATTAATACAGATTATGTTGAAGATAATGGTATCATCGTTGTGCGCCGCCTTTCTGGTGGAGGTGCGGTGTACCATGACCTTGGAAACTTGAACTATAGCTTTATTACGAAGGACGATGGCGATAGCTTTATGAATTATAAAAAATTCACACAGCCAGTTGTCGACGCGCTTGCAAAAATGGGCGTAAATGCGGAGTTATCGGGTCGTAATGATATTTTAGCTGAAGGACGTAAAGTATCTGGTAACGCGCAGTTTTCTACTAAAGGCCGTATGTTTAGTCATGGGACATTACTGTTTGATACAGAAATAGATGCAGTTGTATCTGCATTGAAAGTAAAGAAAGATAAAATTGAATCAAAGGGTATTAAATCCATTCGTTCACGTGTAGCAAATATTTCTGAGTTTTTAAAGGATAAAATGACCGTTGAAGCATTCCGCTTAGAAATTTTAAAATCCATTTTCGGTGGCGAAGAAAACATTCGTTATTATGAGCTAACGGAAGAAGATTGGGCAAATATTCATCAATTATCTGCTGAACGCTATCAAACTTGGGAATGGAACTACGGGAAATCCCCTCGCTTTAATATTCAAAAAACACATCGCTTCCCTACAGGTGGGATTGATATCCGCCTAGAAGTGAACCACGGCATTATCGAAGAAGCACATATTTTCGGTGATTTCTTCGGGGTGGGCGATATTGCCGATGTTGAGCAACGCTTAGTTGGTACAAACTATGATCGTGCTGCGATTGCGATGTCTTTAGATGATATCAATATCCCAACATACTTTGGTGGCATTTCTACAGAAGAGTTTTTACAGTTAATTTATTAACAGTAGACAAAAAATAGTTGGCTAATGCCTTTTCCTAAAAAAGATATTTTAGCCTAACTTGGTGTATATGATGGCAGTCATGCTGTGGAAAAATTAAAGTCTAAACATGATGGAACCGTTGAACTTGAAATTACCAATATATTCACAATAAATAGGGCACGCGCAATTAGGGCGCGTAGCCTTTTTTTGGTACAATATATGATAGAAAGGAGTGTCATTATGGAGAAGCATCGAATATTTATTGTCGAGGATGATGTGAAAATTGCATCATTGCTTGCAGAAACACTGAGGAAATATCAATACGAAGTGGAAACGATTCAAGAATTTGACCACTTAATAGAAGAATTTACAGCCTTTAATCCACATATGGTTTTGCTTGATATAAATTTACCTGCGTATGACGGCTATTACTGGTGTCGTCAGCTACGTCAACATACAACATGTCCCATCATTTTCATTTCAGCGCGTTCTGGTGAAATGGATCAAATTTTTGCGCTTGAAAATGGGGGTGACGATTTTATTACAAAGCCATTTAATTACGAAATCGTTCTCGCTAAAATCCGTAGTCACTTGCGTCGTACATATGGAGAATATGCCGCTAGACAAGAAGAACGGACGATTAAACAAGGACAGCTTATACTGCATTTAGAGCGTATGGAGCTGCACAAAAATGATTTAGAAATTCCATTACAGAAAAAAGAATGTATTATTTTAGAATTGTTAATGGGCCATGCACCCAAAGTAGTAACACGTGAGCAACTGCTAGAGGAGCTATGGGACGATCAAGCATTTGTCGATGAAAATACGTTAAATGTGAACATGACACGTGTTCGCAAGAAGCTAGCCGATTATCATATTGCCTCAACAATTGAGACTGTTCGCGGAGCAGGCTATCGTTTTATATTAAGTGCGGGTGAGCTGTAATGGGCTGGAAATTATTTTTACGTGATTATGCAACATTTTTTATTTTTCAACTGATTTTAGTCGGTTTTATTATGGTGTTGTACTGGCTTGATGGCTTTCGTAACGTCGATACGGCTATTTATTCTGTAAGTATTAGCTTGGTATTACTATGCTCTTTTTTACTTATTCGTTATTTAATGCGCCAAAGTTATTTGGGTAAAATATTACATCTTCCAAAATCAATGGAAGATGTGTTACAAAAAAATGCCAAGACACCAGAAGCGGTGCAAGTAGAAAAATATATGCATGAACTGTACCGACTGTATCAGCATGAGCTTCATTCCTTGTATGCTAGCCAAAAGCGCCACGATCAATTTATGAATCAATGGGTACATCAAATGAAAACGCCTATTTCTGTCATTGAGATGCTGTTACAGGATGAACGCCCTCTCGATAAAAAGAATGTGCAAGAAGAAATAGATCGCTTACGTAGAGGATTGGATATGGTGCTTGTTAACGCACGTCTAGAAAATTTTGAAGAGGATATGCAAGTCGAACAAATTCCGTTAAAAACAATTGTTACTGCAACTGTTAATGAAAATAAACGTTTATTTATTACGAATCGTGTTTTTCCAGAAATCCATATTGAGGACGATATTATCGTAGCAAGTGATTCAAAGTGGCTTCGATTTATCATCGGGCAATTTGTAACAAACGCAGTGAAATATACATTTGAAGAGAATAAAAAAATCGTGATGTCTGCGATTAAACAAGATGATCATATTCAGTTAGCGATTTGTGATGAAGGAATTGGTATTCCTGCTTCGGACCTTTCACGTGTGACCAAAGCCTTTTTTACAGGTGAAAATGGGCGTAAAACTGGAGAATCCACAGGTATGGGCTTGTATTTAGCAAAGGAAATCTGCGGAAAACTAGGGCATCAATTGGACATTACATCTGAAGTAGGCAAAGGGACGATTGTCACCGTGACATTTACAAATTAGGGGGAGCAGAAATGGCAGAAGTACGGATTGAAGACTGGGTATTAAATATTGAATTAGATAAAACGAAGGAGTTGTACGCGTCACACACAGAACTTTGTGATTGTTTGTTTTGTGAAAATTTCCGTCAGGCAAGCTTATGCCTACAAGATGAAGTTGTGCATTTTTGTGATGCACTTGGGCTAAACTTACATAAACCAAGTCTCCTAAATGCTTTCCCAGTTGAAGGCGAGCAAGTGATGTATAGTGGGCACTATTCAGTTTATGGTGAAATAATTGAAGGTGAGTTAGATGCATGGGATGTGGTAGTTGGAGAGCATTGCTTTAGTCTAGTGCAAGAAGAAGTGAAGAATGCTTCAGCCGAAATAGAACCGCACTTTCAAATTGGCTTTGAGGTGGTATTCAATTGGCTTTTACCAAAATCTATGGAATTAATCGAGAAATAAGGTGAACAAAGTATGCCTATTTTAGAAATAAAGGATGTTACGAAAGTATACGAGGGCAAGGTGACGCATCGTGCACTCAATCAATTAAGCTTTGAGGTTGAACAAGGCGAGTTTTTAGCAGTAATGGGTCCATCAGGAAGCGGCAAGACGACGTTATTAAATATTATTTCTACGATTGATGAACCAACAAGTGGGGAAATCATTTTAGATGGCATGAACCCGCATAAGCTAAATGCGACAGAGCTTGCTTATTTTAGAAGAAGACAGCTCGGCTTTGTATTTCAGGATTTTAATTTATTGCATATGCTTACGGTTGAAGAAAATATTGTATTGCCGTTAACGCTCGATCAGCAGCCGTTAGAAGTAATGGAGGAGCGTCTTGCAGGTATTGTAGAAAAGCTTGATTTAACTTCCTTTTTGCATAAACGTCCGAATGAAATTTCAGGTGGACAAGCACAGAGAACCGCCATTGGAAGGGCGCTGATTCACAATCCAAGCCTTATTTTAGCTGATGAACCAACAGGGAATTTAGATTCGAATTCCTCGCGTGATGTCCTTGAACTATTAACAAAAATTAATAAAGAAAAACAAACGACAATCGTGATGGTGACACATGATCCAATCGCCGCAAGTTATTGTGATCGTGTGCTCTTTATTAAGGATGGGGAATTTTTCAATGAGATTTATCGTGATGATCGACGTCAAATGTTTTTCCAACGAATTTTAAATGTATTGAGCTTACTAGGAGGAGGGCAAGTAGGTGACCTTTCGACAATTCGCTTACCGTAATGTCGTACGGAACAGCCGTATTTACGGTGCCTTTTTTATGGCAAGCTTTTTTTCTGTGGCTGTATTTTTTATCTATTCAATGCTGATGTTTCATCCAGATATTGAACGTGGGATTTTAGGAGAAGTATCATTAGTCGGCATGATTGGTGCAGAAATCGTACTTGTCCTCTTTACTTTGTTCTTTTTATATTATTCCATGAGTGCCTTTCTAGAGGCGAGATCCCATGAGTTCGCTATTTTATTGCATCTTGGGATGGAAAAGCGCCAAATGAACAAACTTGTCTTTTTAGAAACAATGATTATTGGCTCAGGTTCGATTATTGTGGGCATTATTTTTGGCTTCTCATTTTCTAAGTTTTTCTTTATGATCGTTCGAGAAATTTTACATTTAGAGAATTTGCCGCTCTATGTATCTTGGCAACCTTTTTTGCTTACGATAGGAGTCTTCACAAGTGCTTTTGTAGTTATTTCGTTTATTAGCGTATATTTTACACGTGAGAGAAAATTGCGAGATCTTATCAAAGGGAATGATTATTTAACTAGTGTGGCTAGTTATTCAAAGATTCGCGCAACATATGGTGTTATTTTGATTTTAGCAACGTATGCACTGGCAGTTATCGTTTCCCATACGACGATGATAGGTTTAACTTTATTGATACCTTTCTCGGCAACATTTGGAACGTATTATTTTTTTAGTGATTCAGTACCGTTCTTTTTAGAAATTGCTCGTGGGAAACGTAAATTTCATTGGCGACGTTATCGCTTATTATCTTTAGCCGAGCAGACACATATTATGATGGATAATGTGAAAATGTTCTTCGTTGTTACAATGGTTTCGACACTGGCGTTTTTATCAGTCGGTGTTTTAGCTACAATGTCTTCTTATACGACGCAATATGATCGATTAAATCCATTAGGGCTTATTTATAAAGGAGATATTAATAATCCGTTTGAGGCTGAGCATATCAATTCTTTGCGTATGCAGTTAGAAGACAAGGGTTTATCCTATCATTTATCCCGTTTTCTTGTTGTCAAGCAAACATCCTCCTTTACACACAATGAGGTGGAAGTATTCCGCGAATCTGATATGAATGTCTTGTTGTCTTCTTTTAACTATCCGTTAATTGATTTGGCGTCTGGTGAGGCAGTGTTTATACCATATTCCGAAGAGTCTTTGAAAAAACTTAAAAATATAGTAGTCCATACAATTTTAGAAGAAAACAACATTCCTATTACTATCGATAGTGTCTATCCTAAAATCGTATTCCCAGGTTCCATTGTTAGTGTAAACTCGATTGTGATTAGTGATGAAGACTTTGTGAAGCTTGTAAAGCCGATTACTAGTAAGGGCGCTGTGCAACCCGTCTATCATTTATTTACATTCGATATTCCACAGTGGATGGAGACGAAGGAAATTGGCAAGGATATAGTGGATGTTGCCTCAACGGAATATTTTTATAGTATAAAGAAGGGCAAGCATAGTCCATTTTATTTTGAAAATGCAGGATTAAATTATTCTTATATATTAGCTACCTACTCATTATTTACATTAGTTGGTGTTTTAGTGGCCACTGTCTTTTTATTAGCTGCTGGTAGTTTTATTTACTTTAAATTGCATACCTCACTTGAACGAGAAAAGCGGAAATTTGATGTACTAAAACGCATGGGCTTAACAGATATTGAGTTGAAAAAGCTGGTCAATCGTCATTTATTCCCGCAATTTTTCTTACCGTGGGGCGTTGCTATGATGCACAGTGGCTTTGCTTTCATTATGGTGCAGGGCATTTTAAAAGACATTGCTAATATTTCAATTGTGAAAGAAGTGTTCTTTGCATTTGGCTTTTTTGTCCTAATACAAGTTATCTATTTTTACTTAATTCGTTGGCGTTACATCTCCCATATCCGTTCTTGAAAATACGTACAAAAGAGAAAAAAATGATTTTTTTAACGGTAATATTGACACGAAATAAAAAGTTTCATTGTTTTTTAGATATATTTCTTATATAATATTACTGAATAACGATTCATTTTATACGATAAGGGGATGGTGTAATTGAATTTAGTTTCATGTGTTCGTCAACAAGCAGCAGAGCAGCCGGAAAAAATTGCGTATCATTTTATGGGGAAAGATACTTCATATGGGGAATTTGAGCACACAGTTGGCCGCTTTGCACAGGGGTTACAAGATTTAGGGGTACAAAAAGGGGACCATGTGGCGTTTTTACTCGGCAATACGCCACATTATTTAATCGCTTTATATGCAACGATGCGTCTAGGAGCAACAGCAATTCCTGTGAATCCAATCTATACGCCAGATGAGATATCTTATATTTTACGAAATGGCGATGTTAAAGCGGTTATTGCACTCGATGCATTGCTTCCATTAGTAGAAGTAGGTGTACAGGCATTCCCAGAAGTAGTGACATTTGTCGTTTGTGAAACAACAGCAGATGTAGCTGAAAAAATAGCTGCTTTATCGGAAGAGGCAAAAGCGAAAACACATTTATTTTCGCATATTGTTGCAAGTGCCACTGGATCGTTAGAACCGGTAGACATCGCACAAGATGATACGGCTATTATATTATACACTTCGGGAACAACAGGCAATCCAAAAGGTGCCATGCTGACACACGGAAATGTTTATTCAAATGCCCGTGATGTCTCAACGTATTTAGGGTATCAAGCAAATGATCGGATTATTGCAACATTACCAGTTTTCCACGTGTTTGCATTAACAGTCGTAGTCAATGCACCATTGATTAGTGGAGCAACCGTTTTACTTACACCTCGCTTTAGCCCAAGTGAAATTTTCACATTGGCGAGAGAGCAACAGGCAACTGTCTTTGCGGGTGTGCCTACGATGTATAACTTTTTGTATTTATTACCAGAAGGCAAACCGGAAGATTTTTCAACAATTCGTTTAGCCATTTCAGGGGGCGCATCATTACCTGTTGCACTATTACATAATTTCGAGAAGAAATTTAATGTACGTGTATCAGAGGGCTATGGTTTATCAGAAGCTTCACCGGTAACATGTTTCAATCCATTAGACCGTGAGCGAAAAGCTGGCTCTATCGGTACATCGATTAATAACGTTGAAAATAGAGTGGTAGATGTTAATGGTATAGATGTTCCTGTCGGTGAAGTTGGTGAGTTAGTTGTTCGTGGTCCAAATGTCATGAAAGGCTATTATAAAATGCCTGAAGAAACGGCGATGGCCATTCGTGATGGTTGGCTTTACACAGGGGATCTTGCAAAAGTTGATGACGAAGGTTATTTCTATATCGTCGATCGCAAAAAGGATATGATTATTGTTGGCGGTTATAATGTTTATCCGAGAGAAGTAGAGGAAGTTCTATTTGCTCATGATAATATCGTAGAGGCGGCAGTTGTTGGCTACCCAGACCCTAATTTTGGTGAAGCAGTACATGCATATATCGTACTCAAGGAAGTAGCGGCTACGACAACAGATGATATTTTGGCATATTGTGCAAAGCATATGGTGAAATATAAAGTGCCAAAAGTTGTGGAAATATTAGATGAGCTTCCCAAAAATACAACAGGTAAAATTTTGCGTCGTACTTTAAAAGAAAAAGTATAAACGAATTGATAAGTCAGGCCCACCACAAAAAAATTTGTGGTGGGCTTGTTGGTTTTGGAACAGCTACTTAAATTATCAGAATTGTTTGGGTGTCTGGCACTTACGGAGAAATAAGTTGAGTGCATAAAGCCGGAGTGATAAAATCAGTCATGTGTAATCCTTCTACATACTTTAAAAGGGCTTGTCATATAGTAGGGGAGTAGTAACTTGTATACTTTGTTGTATTGTTTTGGAACCCTTTTGTGCGCAACAACGTCCAAGCTATTAAGAAAAATTAAATTGAAAGAGAGCATACAAAACCAATGATAGGACTCATTCAAGAGTTAATAAGTTTTATAATGCATATTGATGTGCATTTGGAAGAAATCATTCGTGATTTTGGTAATTGGAGTTATCTTATTCTATTTGCCATTGTCTTTGTTGAAACAGGTGTCGTGATTTTCCCATTTTTACCGGGTGACTCATTACTTTTCGCAAGTGGCACATTAACAGCTGCAATGGGCGCCTTTGACTTATGGATACTAATTCCTGTATTTTTGGCAGCAGCAATTTTAGGCGATACAATGAATTACCATATCGGTCATAAAGTTGGGACATCAATTCCTCCGAAAAGTTTTTTAGGCCGTATCGTTAAAAAAGAACGTATGGAAGCAGCGGAGAAATTTTTTAACACGCATGGTGGCAAAACAATTGTAATTGCTCGTTTCATGCCTTTCATTCGTACGTTTATTCCGTTTGTTGCAGGGGCAAGTAAGATGCATTATAGCTACTTTTTACTGTACAACATTGTAGGCGCTGTTTTATGGGTATTCAGCTGTACACTCCTTGGATATTTCTTTGGTAATATTCCAATTATTAAAGATAACTTCTCAGTAGTTCTTATTTTAATCATAGTTATCTCAGTTTTACCGGCTGTTATTGGCGCTTTTAAATCTAAATTTGGTGGGAAATAAAAAGATGCTTCAGATAACATTTGCAGGCTGATACTAAAAGAAAATTATGTTAAGCATTATTTACACTGGCTAGCCCTACCACTATTTTTGGTGGTAGGGCTTTTTGTTATTTCCATGGTGGGAGGAAAATCTATCTAAACTTTAAAAATCTCAACTATAGTGTCCGGCATCAATATGAAATATCTAATCTTAAAAATTTACTATCACAATGCAAAACTGTAGGATGCTATTGTCCAAGCTGTTACTTTTGAAAAATCAGTATAACACCCTTCTTAGTAAATGTTGCGCATGGTAAGCAAGTAAAAAGTGAAAGCAAATTTTTAATATAGATGCATAAAGTAGTAATGCTTTATCTTTTTTAGTCATAAAATGTAAATTATATAGGTAAATGCTAGTTTCTCGATAAGAAAAATTTATTATAGTGTTGAAAAAATAAGTGTAAGGTAATGAAAAGTGCTATAATAATTACTAGAAAATGGTGAATTGGAGGCAACGAAATGGAAGTATTCATCGGAAGACAGCCAATCTTTAATCTTCACGAACAGGTCGTTGCATATGAGTTGTTATATCGAAACAAAAATGTAAATTCATTTCCTGATGTCGATTCAGATGCTGCAACAGTGGATGTGTTAGTGAACTCATTTTTATCAATTGGTATTGAAGAGGTGACGAAAGGTAAGCCTTGTTTTGTTAATTTTACGGAAAACTTGCTTATGAGTTCAATCGATGAATTTTTAGATCCTTCGCAAGTAGTAATCGAGATTTTAGAAGATGTACCACTAACACCAAATCTAGTTAAGCGTGTCATTGAGCTGAAGTCGCATGGGTTTAAAATAGCGTTAGATGATTTTATTTTAAAAGAAAATGTACCAATATATGATACGCTTTTCCCGCATATTGATTTAATTAAAGTGGATTTCTTAATATCTTCTTTAGTTGAAAGAATGGAAATTGAAAATATGGTAAAGGAAAATTTCCCCCATATTAAATTGCTTGCGGAAAAAGTGGAAACACAAGAGCAATATAGAGTCGCCAAGCATTCAGGCTATGAGTTTTTTCAAGGTTACTTTTTTGAGCAACCTCAAATCATTAAAGCGATGGATATTCCCGCAAATGCCATCCAATATTTTCATATAATTTCTCTCTTAAAGGAAGAAGAACCGAACGTTCATCTGTTAGCAGAAAATATTGAACGGGACATATCGTTGACGTATAAATTATTACAAATGATTAATAATTCTAGTAAGCGTTCAAAATCGAAGATACGCTCCATTAAGCAAGCTATTTTATTACTTGGCTTAGCAAATCTTCGAAAGTGGATTTATTTACTAGCTCTGCGTGAATTCGATGATAGGGCGGATACAGATCTTTTTCAAGAGTTGATGCGAACATCTTTGTTCAGAGCAAAGGTTTGTGAAAAATTAGCCAAACGCAATTATAAGCAAAACTTTTCTGAATACTTTTTAGTTGGGATGTTTTCGTTAATTGATGCGATCTTACAAAGACCGATGAATGTTATTTTGCAACAATTACCTTTTTCAGAGGCGATTACAGAAACAATATTAGGTGGTCAAACAGAGATGACACCTTATCTTGAATTTAGTATTGCGCTTGGAAAATTAGATTGGCAACGATTAGAAGAATTAGCACCACAAATTAATATTGAAATGGCAAGTATTGATCTTTTATATAATGAAGCACTAGAATGGGCAGAAACATCATTATAATTAGGGAAAACGACAGCTTATAGGAATTGTAGCAAGGGGTGACTCCTGACGAAAGGTATTCCGCACGCAACAAGAGGTATGTGTCCTTACGGTGATGAGCGCAAAGTGCACCTGTAGCGGACAACAACGGCTTAGAAAACGAGGCTGGGACATAACTAGAAAAATTTAAGGAACGCGTTAGCGAGGGTTGCGGCTTACTGTGCTGAGCGGAAAGCACCGCCGAAGCGGACAACAAAGGCACAGCAAAAAAGTGTTAGATTGACTGCCATCAATCTAACACTTTTTCTCTTTTGTCCCAGCCTGTTTTCCTCATTTATTCAAACTACTTTCTCTTTATCAAGATGAAGTTCTCAACGTGAATACTATTTGCTATAATCATGTCGTCATCTTTAGAAAAATCTGATAGTTGAAGCGGGCGTGAGGAAATGAATCAAACACAAGATGTAAGGGCAAGTATTGTGGAATATGTTTATGTGATTGTTGGTGCCGCAGTTGTGGCAATAGGTTTTAATGTCTTTTTACTACCAAATCAAGTAGCGTCAGGTGGAGTTAGTGGCATAAGTACCATTTTACATGGTTTATTTGGCTGGAATCCTGGCCTTGTACAATATGCATTTAATATCCCATTGTTTCTAGCAGGAGTAATAATACTTGGTAAAAAGTTTGGCGTAAAATCTTTTATTGGGACAATAACATTACCGTTTATTGTGTTATTGACAAATCACTGGGAGCCGTGGACAGATAATCCTTTACTTGGTGCGCTTTTTGGCGGAATTGTTGTAGGCTTAGGAATAGGACTTGTCTTTAAGGGGAATGCTTCTACTGGTGGCACTGATTTACTAGCCCAAATTATTACAAAGTATACCGGATTATCGCTTGGTACAAGTGTACTATTAATTGATGGAATTATCGCAATTAGTGCTGCAATTGTTTTTGACTTAGAAAAAGGGCTCTATGCGTTAATTGGACTGTATGTCACAACGAAAACGATTGATATTATCCAGTTAGGTTTTAGTCAATCGAAAATGGTTTATATTATTACGTTAAAACAAGATGAAGTGCGTGATGCGATATATGCTGAAATTGATCGTGGTGTGACAAAGTTACCTGCAATTGGCGGTTATACAGGAGAAGCACGACCCGTTTTAATGGTCGTTGTCTATCAAACAGAGTTCACAAAGCTGAAACAACTCATTAAAAACGTTGATCCATCAGCGTTTGTCATCGTTTCTGATGCTTATGAGGTGTTAGGTGAAGGTTTCAAACGTGCATAATTTTGGTATAATAGCTTGGAAAGATATTCATTTACTTAGGAGGGGTACTAATGAAAAAAGCAATGTTAACATTAGTGTTCGGTTCAGCGATTTTCTTAGCAGCATGTGGTGGTGGCGGAGATAAAGCAGCTACAGATAACAAAGATACTGCTGCTGAACCAGACGGTAAAGCAATCGCAATGAAATCATGTGTTACTTGTCACGGTGGCGAGCTACAAGGTATGGGGAATACACCTGCACTAAACAATGTAGGTTCTCGTTTATCTGAGCAAGAAATTTTAGACGTAATTAACAATGGTCGTGGGGCTATGCCAGCTGGACTTATTAAAGGTGCAGACGCTGAAGCCGTTGCAAAATGGTTGGCTACACAAAAATAATACAATGAAAAAACTAGCGGTTCTGGAGACCGCTAGTTTTTCTATTTTTATCATGTGCATAAGCTTTCTGAGATAGTTTTACATTTGTTATGTACAACCTTTAACTAGAAGTAAGTATAATAGTGTTACTAATCATCATGCACACAAGTGTAAATTCATTTCTTTTATACATAGGCATGCTAAAATAAAACAATATTCAATTCGTTTGAATGGAGGCTGCAAATATTGGTCGTAGTATTGACAAGGGATGTAATGGAAAAATTTAAGCTAGAGTTATTAGGCGGCGAAGAAGGTATAGGAAGAACAATTACCACAAGTGATATTTCTAGACCGGGGCTTGAAATGGCTGGGTATTTTACGCATTATCCTGCTAATCGAGTACAGCTACTAGGGAAAACAGAGCTTTCCTTTTTTGAAATGTTACCAGCGAATGTTAAACTTGAGCGCATGCGATTGCTATGTTCACAGGATACGCCTGCTATTATTATTTCGCGTGATTTAGAAGTACCAGAGGAGCTTATTCAAGCTTCAAACGAAAAGCATGTACCTGTATTTAAAACTCACATGACAACAACGAAATTTTCGAGTAGGTTAACCAATTATTTAGAGGGACGTTTAGCACCTATGACAGCGGCACACGGTGTGTTAGTCGATGTGTATGGCATTGGTGTGCTTATTATCGGAAAAAGCGGGGTTGGGAAAAGTGAAACAGCTCTTGAACTTGTAAAAAAAGGGCATCGATTAGTTGCAGATGATTGTGTGGAGATCCGTCAAGAGTCGGAGAACTTTTTAATAGGGAGTCCGCCACCGCTGTTAGAGCATTTATTGGAAATACGAGGTATTGGTATTATCGATATCATGACACTTTTTGGGGCAAGTGCCGTACGACCATATAAACGTATTACCTTAATTATTGAGTTAGAAATATGGGATCCAGACAAGGTTTATGATCGTTTAGGTTTAGAAGAAGAAAAAATGAAAATCATTGATACGGAACTAACAAAACTCACAATTCCAGTACGACCTGGACGAAATGTATCCGTAATCATCGAAGTAGCGGCGATGAATTACCGTTTGAAGAAAATGGGTGTCAATGCAGCGGAAGAGTTTTCAAGACGCTTAGATGAAGTTATTGCTTCATCAGATGAGTTAGATGATTAATGGGAAACGGATTGTCACATATTGAGAGGAGCATAAGATGGATTTATTACTATTAGACATTAACCCGGTCGCCTTTCATTTAGGGCCAATTGCTGTACGTTGGTACGGACTTTTAATTGTGTCGGGGATTATATTAGCATATTTTGTTGGACAACGAGAGGCGGTAAAACGCGGATTACCTGAGGATTTTCTAGCTGACTTATTATTATGGGCAGTACCGATTTCCATCGTCTGTGCGCGCATCTATTATGTTTCTATGCGTTGGGATTATTATAGTGAAAATCCAGGCAATATTATTGAAATTTGGAATGGTGGTATTGCGATTCATGGTGCGTTATTAGGTGCATTTGCGACGGCTTACATATTTACGCGGATAAAAGGGGTAAGCTTTTTACGAGTAGCTGATATTGCAGCACCAAGTATTTTGATTGGTCAAATTATTGGTCGTTGGGGCAACTTTATGAATCAAGAAGCATTTGGCGGCCCAGTGTCACGTTCATTTTTAGAAAACCTGATGCTACCGGATTGGATTATTAATCAAATGTACATTGAAGAACTAGGCACATATGTACATCCTACATTTTTATATGAATCTGTTTGGAATTTCATCGGTTTATTAATATTATTGGCATTACGTAAAGTGAATCTAAATCGCGGTGAAATTTTCTTTAGCTATTTAATATGGTATTCAATTGGTCGCTTCTATATAGAAGGTTTACGTACGGATAGTCTTTATTTAGTAGGAGACTTGCGTTCGGCTCAGGTTGTTTCCATTATCGGCATTGTGATAGGTCTTGCGGCAATTATTTACCGTAGATTGAAAGTAAAGCCTGCTGTGAAATATTTGGACAATAAGTAAGGGGTGTGTAATATGGCTGTAAAAGCATTACTTTTTGATTTTGATGGTACATTGTTAAATACAAATGACTTAATCATTCAATCATTTATGCACGTGTTAGAAGAGAGATTTCCCGGGCAATATTCGCCAAAAGATTGCCTGAAATTCATGGGTCCGTCATTAAAACAGACATTTAGTGAATTAACGCCAGGTGAAGAAGACGAAATGATGGCTAAATATCGCGCTTGGAATGAAACACATCATGATGAGCTTGTCACAGAGTTTCCGGATGTTGTGTCAACTTTAGAGCAATTAAAGTCAATGGGCATTAAATTAGCCATCGTCTCAACAAAGCGCAATGCGATGATTGACCGAGGATTGAAGATCCTAGGTGCTAGTCATCTATTTGAGGTGATAGTGGGAACTGATGATGTCCAACATGTGAAGCCTGATCCAGAGCCAGTTTTACTTGCTCTTACACGTCTTGGTGTCGCAAAGGAAGACGCCATTATGATTGGTGATAATTCACATGATATTGAAGCTGGACACAATGCGGGTGTAAGAGCTGCGGGTGTCGCATGGTCACTTAAAGGGGAGCAATATTTACAGCAGTTTAATCCGGAATATCTATTGCACCATATGAAGGATTTACTTGCTATTGTGAAAGAGGGGTAAAGGGATGGCGCGTAAAACGGAAAGATATCGTGTCGAAGGAGCAAACTCGCTATGGAATGTATATGATACGGTGTCCTTTTGGAAGGTGATGAAGTGCTTCATTGTCATTCAAATTGGACGCTTCACACCTTTTTTACGCGTGAAGAACTGGCTGTATCGCACTTTTTTAAAAATGAAAATTGGTGACCAAACGTCTTTCGCTTTAATGGTCATGCCAGATACGATGTTCCCAGAACGTATTCATGTCGGCAATAATACAGTTATTGGCTTTAATACGACAATTTTAGCGCATGAATATTTAATTGAAGAGTATCGTTTAGGAGATGTCCATATTGGCAATGAAGTAATGGTTGGTGCCAATTCGACCATTTTACCGGGAGTGACAATAGGGGACGGTGCTATTGTGTCTGCGGCAACACTCGTTCATAAGGATGTACCAGCAGGTTGTCTAGCAGGTGGCAATCCGATGCAAATTATTTACACTGCGGAACAGATGGCGGAGCGCAAACGAAGTGAAGTTGTCCAATGGTGCACGCCGAAAAAGTAAAATAATGAAGATGAAAAGTGTTAGATTGACTGCAAATCAATCTAACACTTTTTTGCTATGTCGTTGATGTCCGCTACGGCGGTGCTTTCCGCTCAGCACAGTAAGCCGCAACCCTCGCTAACGCGCGGAATGCCAGCGTCTTACGTTGTGCGCGTTCTGTGCTGGAGTCATCGCCTTCGCTACCAACAACTAGTGAACACTTCTAATTTATTGCAAAAGCAAGAATAGCTAAGTTCTCCATATAGCAAAAATTTATGAACACCTTTCCTCTGTTCTTTAAATTTTTTAGTAATGTCCTAACCTCTTTTTTTGCTATGGCGTTATTGTACGCTTCAGCGGTGCTTTCCGCTCAGCACAGTAAGGCTGCAACCTTCAACTCATTTCGCTTGCAATTATTATATTTTTAAAGCAAGAACAGCTAAATTTAATGTAATGTCCGCACTTTGATGTCCCCTATATAAGTGAGGCAATCGTCTCGATAAACATTTCACTTTGTGTAAATAGGTGTATAATTAACAGAAGTATTGAAATTATTTGTGAATTTAATGTGTAAAACATTGACTGAAATAAAGGAATGAGTTAAAATACTTTCATATTCTAATTCTCTAACACTCTAGTGAATTAAAGCGAAACGTAAGGAAGTGTCAACATGTCGTCGATTAAAATGTTCGAAAAGCCACTTGGTATGCGTGATAAATTTCCGCAAATTTATGAAAAAGTAGAAGCTGTAAGACATACAGGTCGAAATTTTTTACGCTCAAGAGGCTATGAATTTATCAAAACGCCTACAGTAGAGTATTTCGATACGGTAGGGAAAGCATCTGCAATTTCCGATGCGCATTTATTTAAGCTTGTAGATAGTCAGGGCAACACCCTCGTCCTACGTCCTGATATGACAACACCGATTGCTCGAGTAGCCACTTCAAAATTATTGAAAGAAATGATACCGCTGCGCTTAGCTTACTTTGCAAGTGTATTCCGTGCACAGGAAACAGAGGGTGGACGTCCCGCAGAATTTGAGCAAATGGGTATTGAGTTAATTGGTGATCATTCCGTGTTTGCGGATGCTGAAGTAATTGTTACAGCAATGGAGCTATTAAAACAATTTGGATTAGAAAACTTCAAAGTCACAATAGGCCATGCAGGTGTCTTGAATTGTATTTTGCAGGACTATACGGAAAGCATTGAACAAGAAGATGTTCTGCGTACACTGCTTGTACAGCGCAATTATGTAGGCTTTGAGGAGGCGGTTGCATCATTTGATTTACCAAAAACAAAATCAGATGCACTGTTACAGTTTATTGAAGAGGCGATGACCTTAAAGGAAATTCGTGATATTGAAAAATATGTGCGTAAAAATGACGCATTAGAATATATGCAACAACTTGCAAAATTATTAGAAATCGCTAATCTTGCACAGTATGTCGCGTTTGATTTTACTCTTTCAAGCCATATGAGCTATTACACAGGTATGTTATTTGAAGTATTTGCTTCAGGCAGTGGTTTCCCATTAGGAAATGGTGGCCGTTACGACGGTTTGCTTGAAGTATTTGGATCAAAGGTCGGTGCTACAGGCTTTAGTATTCGTGTAGATAGATTATTAGAAACGATTACTGCACAAGCTTCAGACAAGGAAGAAGCCATTGTGGTGCTATTCGAGGAAGAAGATTTTGAAGAGGCTCTAGAAAAAATAGAGGCTTTAAGAGCAGCGGGTAAACAAGCGACTTTACAGTTGAGAAGTAGTTTAGTTGATGAAGCAGCCTTTTTAACGCATTTTACAAAGGTAGTTGTTGTTGGACAGGAGGAAATTCGCGGTGAATGAATTAACCATTGCTATGCCGAAAGGGCGCATTTTTGAAGAGGCATACCAAATGCTTATTGAAGCGGGCTTTAATTTACCAGAAGAGGTTGAAATGTCGCGTAAATTAATGATCGAAATTCCAGAAGAAAAAATACGTTTTATTCTAGCGAAACCTATGGATGTGCCTGTTTATGTTGAGCACGGTGTAGCCGATATTGGAATTGCTGGAAAAGATGTTTTACTGGAGCAACAGCGCGTGGTACATGAGCTTCTTGATTTGAAAATAAGTACTTGCTATATTGCTTCAGCTGGCTTACCGAATACGACGATGAACGAACTTGCGCCACGCATTGCGACGAAGTATCCGAACATTGCCATGAAGTATTATAAAGGGATTGGCGAACAAGTAGAAATTATTGAATTAAACGGGTCGATTGAGCTTGCGCCAATGATTGGTTTAGCGGACCGTATTGTTGATATCGTATCGACTGGACGTACGTTAAAAGAAAATGGCTTAGTTGAGTATGAGTATATTACGGAAGTTTCATCACGCTTAATTGCCAATCCAGTAAGTTACCGCATGAAAGGTGACCGCATAATCGATTTGGTGAAACGTTTAAAGAAGTGTGTCGACTAATGAATGTTGTTTCATCGTAATAACTGAAAAAACGCAAGTTGCGAAAAGGAACTGCACGAATAGCTAGAAATTTAAAGGAGACTTTTTCCATGAAAATAACAAAGTTAGCAAAAGGTATTTCCTTGAAACGACCACTAGAAGGTGGCAACGAAGAGCAATTAAAAATTGTACGACAAGTATTGGCAGATGTTCGAGCACAAGGTGACAGCGCAATACGTACATATACAGAAAAATGGGATGGCTTTGCTCCAGACAATTTACGTGTCACAAAGGCAGAGATTGAAGAAGGAGTAGAGGCAATCGACGCGCAATTATTTGCAGATTTAACAGAAGCTGCCCACAACATTCGCGTTTATCATGAGCAACAAAAACGTTCTGGCTATCGTTTGGAATTAGCGGATGGCTCTTGGCTTGGGCAACGGATTACCGCACTCGATGCAGTAGGTCTTTACGTTCCAGGAGGAACAGCGGCCTATCCTTCTTCCGTGTTGATGAACGTTATACCTGCTCAAGTAGCTGGTGTTAAGCGAATTGTTATCACATCACCGGCGGGGCGTGACGGGAAATTACCTGCTGGTGTACTTGCCGCAGCTCATATTTTAGGTGTGGAAGAAGTATATAAAATTGGTGGGGCACAGGCAATTGCAGCACTTGCCTATGGAACGGAAACAATTCAAGCCGTCGATAAAATAACGGGTCCAGGTAATATTTACGTTGCCCTTGCTAAACGCGAAGTATTTGGTGAGGTCGCGATTGATATGATTGCCGGACCAAGTGAAATTGCCGTAATCGCAGATGAAACAGCTTTTGCAGATGAGGTGGCTGCAGACCTATTATCACAGGCAGAACACGATAAGATGGCCTGTGCCATTTTAGTGACAACATCTGAGCAACTTGCTCACGGTGTGGCGCTGGAAGTGGAAAGACAATTAGCGACTTTACCACGTGAAGAAGTAGCGCGTGCCTCAATCGAAAATTTTGGCGCGATTTATATTGCTGAAACGATGTCAGATGCAGTGGAGGCAATTAATTCATTAGCCCCTGAACATTTAGAAATCGTGACCAAAAATGCCGAAGCGGTGGCAGAGCAAGTGCGCCATGCAGGTGGTATTTTCATCGGTCGATATAGCTCCGAGCCTGTTGGAGATTATTTTGCTGGCACAAACCATGTGCTACCAACAAACAGCACAGCGCGTTTTGCAAGTGGCTTAAATGTGGATGACTTCGTAAAAAAATCGAGCATCGTTTATTATACTGAAAAAACTTGGGCAACGAACGCCCCGAAAATTGCACGCTTAGCTCGGATGGAAGGCTTAGAGGGCCATGCTCGTGCTGTAGAATCTCGTGGATGGGAAAAGGAGTAAGACGATGACAGAACAGAAACGCTACGCAAAGGTAGAACGCAAAACAAATGAAACACAAATTTCAGTTGCCATTGAGTTAGATGGCGAGGGCAAGGCGGATATCCAAACAGGTGTTGGCTTTATGGATCACATGCTGGATTTATTTATTAAACATGGTCTATTTAATGGCACAATTCAAGCGAATGGTGATACGCATATTGACGACCACCATACAACGGAAGACCTTGGCATTGTATTAGGACAAGCCATTCGTCAAGCGCTCGGCGATAAGAAAGGTATTAAACGTTATGGTAATGCCTTTGTACCAATGGATGATGCACTGGCACAAGTTGTTGTCGATTGTTCAAATCGTCCACATTTAGAGTATCGTGTGCCTGAACTAAAAGAGAAAGTAGGAACTTTTGATACGGAGTTAGTGCATGAGTTTTTATGGAAATTTGCGCTTGAAGCAAGAATGAATGTCCACGTTATCGTACCGTATGGTCATAATACACACCACATTATCGAAGCTATTTTTAAAGCATTAGCTCGTGCCATTGATGCGGCAGTTGAAATTGATCCTCGCGTTAAGGGTGTACCTTCCACAAAGGGGCTGTTAACGTGAAAATAGGTGTCATTGACTATGGGATGGGTAATTTATTTAGTGTTGAACAAGCACTAAAACGACTTGGCTGTGAAGTCATTGTAACAGCACAAGAACAGGAACTAGATGAAGCCGATGCCCTGTTACTGCCAGGTGTTGGCGCTTTTCCCGATGCTATGAAACGTTTAGCTGAAACAAAATTAGATAGCTACTTACAAAAAGTACAAGCAGATAATCGACCATTGCTCGGTATTTGTTTAGGCATGCAGTTATTATTTGAGGAAAGCGTAGAGGTGACACCTACGAAGGGACTAGGTTTCTTCAAAGGCAGCATTCAACGTTTTAGCGGCATTCAAGGGGAGCAGTCCTATCGAGTACCTCATATGGGGTGGAATGAATTGATTGTGACGAATCGACCAGCATGGCTCAAAGAAGAGGCACCTGCCGAGCACGTTTATTTTGTTCATTCTTTTTATGCCACGAATATTGAACCGACAGAACTAGTGGCTTATGCTGACTACCATGGCATTGAAGTCCCAGGGATTGTTGCCAAAGGCTCGATTACAGGTATGCAATTCCATCCTGAAAAATCAGGTGAGTTAGGCGTGTACTTATTAGAACAATGGTTAAAAGGGGTGGCGGCTTGCTAACGAAACGTATTATTCCATGTCTTGATGTGAAGGAAGGACGAGTTGTCAAAGGTGTACAGTTCGTATCATTACGTGATGCAGGAGATCCGGTTGAACTTGCAAAGTTTTATGATGAGCAAGGTGCAGATGAGCTTGTTTTCCTAGATATCTCTGCATCGCATGAAGGCCGTGAAACAATGGTCGATGTAGTGCGCCAAACTGCGGCGACACTAGCCATTCCATTTACTGTTGGTGGCGGTATTCGCTCGTTAGAGGATATGAAGCGTATTTTACGCGCTGGTGCCGACAAAGTATCTGTTAATACTTCCGCTTTAGAACGCCCAGCGCTGATTAAAGAAGGTTCTGACTATTTCGGTGCACAATGTATTGTTGTTGCAATTGATGCGCGCTATAGTGAAGAAGACGGCACGTGGATGGTCTATACACACGGTGGTCGCAACAAAACATCTTGGCAAGTAATAGAGTGGGCAAAAGAAGCTGTCCGCTTAGGTGCTGGCGAGATTTTATTAACAAGTATGAATCAAGACGGTGAAAAATCTGGCTTTGATTTAGCTTTAACGAAGGCTGTACGACAGGCCGTGACAGTCCCAGTCATTGCAAGTGGCGGTGCAGGGAATGCCGAACATTTTTACGAAGTATTAGCGGACGATGTAGATGCAGATGCAGCACTTGCAGCATCCATTTTTCATTACAAAGAAACGAGTGTAGCGCAAGTAAAACAATACTTACGTGAAAAAGGAGTGGCAGTAAGATGATAGATAACATTAAATTTGACGATAAAGGTCTTGTTACAGCAGTTGTGCAAGATGCCAATACAAAAGAAGTATTAACTGTGGCTTATATGAATAAAGAATCATTAGAAAAAACATTAGAATCAGGCGAAACATGGTTTTACTCACGTTCTCGTGAAGCGCTTTGGCATAAAGGAGCGACGAGTGGTAACGTACAAAAAGTAGTGTCCATTAAAGCGGACTGTGATGGCGATGCATTAGTTGTAGAAGTACTTCCTGCTGGTCCCGCATGCCACAATGGCACAACATCTTGCTTTACGACAGTACTGCAAGAAAAAGAAAAAGTTGGTTCGGTTAGTATTATCCCTGAGCTAGTCAAAGTAATTGAAAAGCGTGAGCAAGAAATGCCTGAGGGTGCATATACTACATATTTATTCGATAAAGGCATCGATAAAATTTGTAAAAAAGTCGGGGAAGAAGCAACAGAGGTAGTTATCGGTGCAAAAAATCGTGATCCAGAAGAAGTAAAATGGGAAGCGGCTGATTTAATTTACCACTTATTAGTTTTACTGCAAGAACAAAAAGTAAATGTTTTTGACGTATTACATGTGTTGGAAAAACGTCACGAGGAGAAATAACAGCATATCGCTTATTGTATGGTATAATATGAGTTACTGTAAAAAGGAACGTATAATGCGTTCCTTATTTCTTGTTTCGGAGGAAATATTTTGGAAAAGAAACGTCAAAAAGAGAAGCAAACGAATGTCGTATCGTTCATTCCAACAGGCGACTATTATTATAAAAAGTCAATTCAAGCGATGAATAGCGGTCAAATGGATAAAGCCTATAAATATTTACAGCGTGCTGTAGATTTAAGTCCGGATGATCCAATGATTTTATTGCAACTAGCGATTGTAGAGTTAGAAGGTCAAGGTTTTGAGGAAGCCTATGATCTGCTTCGTCGTGCCTATCAATTAGACCCCAATGAGCCGGAAATTATTTTTTATATGGCTGAGGTATCAGGATGTGTCGGCATTATTCAAGATGCCAAACGCTTTGCAGAGCAATACTTAGAAATGGAACCAGAAGGTGCATATGCGGATGAAGCGGCAGAAATATTAGATTTTGTTGCTTTTGAGCACAATGAATATGAAGAGCTTGAAGGCAGTGGCGAGGATTTATATCGGCAGGAGCAAGCACGTCGTTGCATGGAAAAGGGTGACTTTCCAGAAGCAATCAATATTTTAGAACAATTAGTAGAAGATAGACCGGAATTTTGGTCAGCATACAATAATTTAGCTTTAGCTTATTTTTATGTAGGTGAAGCGGAACAGGCTAAAGCGATTTTGAACACGGTTTTGCGTGAAAATAAAGGGAATCTCCATGCATTGTGTAATCTAACGGTTATTGCCTACTATGAGAAAAATGATGAGGAATTAAATGCTCTTTTAGAAGTATTGGTGAAAATTCAACCTTATGCTTGGGATCATCGTTACAAATTGGGCGCAACGCTTGCGCTGATTGGTCAATATGAAACTGCATTTAAATGGCTACGAAGCATGCAGAAGCGTGGTTATTTAGGTGATCCAGGGTTTTACTTTTGGTTATCTCATGCGGCCTACTTTTCTGGTTACGATGATATTGCCAAAAATGCTTGGGAGCAGTTACTTGAGTTAGATCCAGATAAAGAAGGTTTTGAACCTTGGCGTCAGCAGGAAAATACATATGAGCTTGACGCATTAGAGCATGATCGTGACTTCATTGTAGCGAAGCTTGAAAGTGAGTATATAAGTGATCGTTTATTTGGCTTGTTTTTATTACGAGGAACAGCGCATAAACAGGAAATCATTGCGCATCCTAAATGGATAGATGTAGAGCAATTTGGTGCTTTTGAAAAGCTTTTTTTAGCTTATGCACTAGGCCATCAGTTTGATGAGAAAAACAAAGTAGAGGCAAGTTTTTTAAGAGCCGTACGTGTACCCGAGATTTTGTTGGAGCACTATGGAAAATTGACGACAATCGTCGCACCAATGTTCCAAATGTGGTTCGTGCTTTGTGAACAAGCACTTAGTCAAAATTATCGCTTTACAAATCCGGCTGCTATTGCAGGTGCAAATGATTTTTTATTCCGCTCATCTCGCATGTTGAAGGTGACGAAAAAAGAAATCGCAGAGCAATATGGCATATCTGTAGCAACATTATCGAAATATATAGATGAAATATTAATGTACTTACCAACGAGTTAAATTGAAGCTGTGAGCAACTTAGTTGAATAACTTCATGCTTTCACATACGATGAACATACTGAACGTTATTATAAAAAAGTATTACAAGTTTAGGAGGAAGTAAGTATGTCAGAAGAAAAAATTTATGATGTTGTAATTATTGGTGCAGGTCCTGCCGGAATGACTGCGGCTGTTTATACATCACGTGCAAATCTTTCAACATTAATGATTGAACGTGGTATCCCTGGTGGACAAATGGCGAATACGGAAGAAGTAGAAAACTATCCAGGATTTGATACTATTTTAGGGCCTGAGCTATCTACTAAAATGTTCGAGCATGCGAAAAAATTTGGTGCTGAATATGCTTACGGTGATGTCTCAGAAATCATTGATGGCGAAGAATATAAAACGATAAAATCAGGTGCAAAGGAATATAAAACACGCTCAATTATCCTTTCTACTGGTGCAGAGTATAAAAAAATGGGTGTACCTGGCGAAAAAGAGCTTGGTGGACGTGGTGTCAGCTATTGTGCTGTATGTGATGGTGCATTCTTTAAACAAAAAAATCTCGTTGTCGTAGGTGGCGGAGATTCTGCTGTTGAAGAAGGTGTGTATTTAACGCGTTTTGCTGATAAAGTAACAATTGTTCACCGTCGTGATAAATTACGTGCACAAAAAATTCTACAAGATCGTGCATTTGCAAACGACAAAATTGATTTCATTTGGAATGCAACAGTGAAAGAAATTAACGAAGCTGATGGTAAAGTAGGCAGCGTTACATTGCAATCAACTGTAGATGGCACAGAATCAGAATTTGTGGCTGATGGCGTATTTATTTACATTGGGATGTTGCCATTAACAAAACCTTTTGAATCTCTAGGCATTTTAAATGAAGCTGGTTATATTGTGACTAACGACAATATGGAAACAAATGTACCAGGTATTTTTGCTGCTGGGGATGTGCGTGAAAAAACGCTTCGTCAAATCGTTACTGCGACTGGCGATGGCAGTATTGCAGCGCAAGCAGCACAACATTATGTTGAAGAGTTATTAGAAAAAATTAACGCATAATAAGCGTTATACCGAGTGATGGTCTCAAAAATCTTAGAAGCGCATTGCAATTGGCCGTTATTACCGGAAAAAAATACAAATTTTTAATACGGTTTTAATATTGCTGTAACTTGAATGACATATAAAAGGTGTAATATAAAGACTGTAATTAGCAATCCCCCTTTTATTTTTTTAGTAGGTTGTTTCCGCCTAAATTAGGTGGGAGCAACCTATTTTTAGTGCCAGTCACTCAAACAATTCTGAATTCTTAAAGCGCTGCAAGTAGCTTATTTTACGCAATAGTAAACCTAATGCTAATTATTTTGGATATGTCATGTCTGACAGTAGAAAACTGTATACTATATGTAGAAGGAATAGTGTGAAATAATGGTTATTGAAAGATGCGTTGACCTTTTCTGTATGCATTTGAAACCTTTGGGATAAGTGATTTAATCATTTTTTACGCAAGATTCCATAGTTGTGAAATGAGGACAAACTCTGATAGGTCTTGCTATAATAAAAAATAGAATGCAAAAGAGATTAGAGGTGTGCCTATGCAAAGAATTGCAAACTTAATCGCCGTAAAAGACGGCCAAGTATTATTACTTCAAAAGCCGAGACGTGGCTGGTATGTAGCACCAGGCGGGAAAATGGAGAGCGGTGAGTCTATTTATGAGTCTGCTTTACGTGAGTTTCAGGAAGAAACAAATGTAATCCCATTGAAAGCGCATTTAAAAGGTGTCTATACGATGGTTATTAAAGAAGATAACGTTAAGGTAGATGAATGGATGTTGTATACTTTTGTAGCGAAGGATATTGAAGGTGTACCATTCGAAGAAACAAGAGAAGGTAAGCTTGCATGGCACCCGATTGAAGATTTAAAAAAATTGCCAATGGCTGAAGGTGACCGAACAAATTTACAATTTGCTGTATCACAATCAGGCATTCAGTACGGTACGTTCGAATACACGAAGGATTTTGAATTACTTCATGAAAAAATACAAATATCAATAGAACAATAAAGGAGCTGCATGACAGTGGTGGTTGAAAGTCAACAACATGAATTGGTCATTATTACAGGAATGTCTGGAGCTGGAAAAACGGTAGCTATTCAAAGCTTTGAGGATTTAGGGTATTACTGTATTGATAATTTACCACCAGCGTTACTCACAACTTTTTTAACTTTACTTAGAGATTCAGGTAAAAATATTACACGTATTGCCGCGGTCATGGATATGCGTGGCGGTGACTTTTTTGATTCGCTCATTGGTGCGCTTGACCATATATTAAAAGAAGGCGATATCGTTGCTCGTATTTTATTTTTAGATGCAGATGATCAAACGCTTGTAAGACGATATAAGGAAACAAGACGTGCTCACCCATTAGCTGTTACTGGTTTACCGTTAGATGGTATTAAACAAGAACGTATACTTCTATCCGAAGTAAAAGGTCGCGCTAAATTTGTTTACAATACATCCAACATGAAACCAAAAGAGTTACGCGAGAAAATCGTGAATGAATTTGCAAGCGATGCAGATCATACTTTTTCAATTAATATTATGTCCTTTGGATTTAAACATGGTATGCCAATAGATGCAGATTTAGTATTTGATGTGCGCTTTTTAAAAAATCCATATTATGTGGAGGAATTGCGCTATAAAACAGGTTTGCAAACAGAAGTTTCTTCTTATGTATTAGCGTTAGAGGATACACAAATCCTAATTCAAAAACTAACGGATTTGTTTGAATTTATGGTACCGCTTTATAAACAAGAGGGGAAATCACAACTTGTCATTGCTTTTGGTTGTACAGGAGGACAGCATCGTTCGGTGACGTTGGCAGAATATTTTGGTGCTTGCTTAGCCAAAAATGAAAATGCTGTGATATCGCACCGTGACATCAATCGAAGAAAGGATTGAGTGAATGGGGAAAAAGCATACAAGGCTAGTTGTAATAGGTGGTGGTACTGGCCTTTCCACGTTACTGCGTGGTTTAAAGCATCACCCGTTTGATATCACTGCAATCGTAACCGTTGCGGATGATGGTGGTTCCTCAGGACGTCTACGTGATGACTATGATATTCCCCCACCTGGGGATGTCCGCAATGTCATCGCTGCATTATCAGACGTGGAGCCACTTGTTGAGCAAATGTTTCAATATCGTTTTTCAGTATCAGAGGATTTGAACGGTCATTCTTTAGGTAATTTAATGTTAACCGCATTAACAGATATAACTGGGGATTTTAGCCATGCTATTAGTGAGATGGGAAAAGTGCTAAAAGTACATGGGCGAGTGATTCCGGCCGCTAATAAGAAGATTACTTTACATGCCGAGTTAGAAGATGGCGTTATAATTGAAGGTGAGTCTAAAATCCCGACAGCATCAAAACGCATTAACCGCGTTTTTTTAGTGCCTGAAAATGTGAAACCGTTACCAGAAGCAATACGGGCAATTCATCGGGCAGACTATATTTTAATAGGTCCTGGAAGCTTATATACGAGTATTATTCCGAATTTGCTTGTGAAAGAAATTGGGGAGGCTGTCGTAAAAGCAAAGGGGCGCAAAATTTATGTATGTAATTTAATGACTCAAAAAGGTGAGACAATTTCCTATACAGCAGGTGACCATGTGCAAGCGATACACAAGCATGTTGGAAATTCTTTTATCGATTCTATTTTAGTCAACGCTGAGCAACTGCCGCATCCTGTTAAAGAGTTGTATAAAGAAGAATGTGCAGAGCCCGTAACATTTGATGTTGGAAAGCTTGAAAGTATGGGATTAGAAGTTATTAAACGAGATATTGCAACCATTCGACCTGATGGGACAGTTCGCCATAATGCGGCAAATGTTGCAAAATGGCTTGTGGATTATGCAAAAATCTTACCCAAAAAGTAAGGAAGCCTATAATAGAGTCCTAAAGAATGCTTGTTGTATATGGTAAGATGAACATATACATAGAAATAAAGGTCGAAAGGGGGGCGTGCTATGTCATTTGCTTCAGAAACAAAAAAAGAGCTTACACAGGTAGAAGCGGACGATTACTGTATGAAAGCAGAAGTATCCGCGTTAATTCGTATGAATGGTTCGTTATCTTTTGCTAACAAACAACTTAGCTTAGACGTGCAAACCGAAAATGCTGCAATCGCACGAAGGCTTTATACGATAATGAAGAAGTTGTATCCATATAATGTGGAGCTACTTGTACGTAAGAAAATGCGATTGAAAAAAAATAATGTGTATATATGTCGTGTACGTGAAGGTGCACGTGAATTGCTCATTAATTTAGCTATTATTTCAGATGATTTTCAATTTAATCATACGATTTCTAAAGAGCTGATAAAAAAGAGTGGTCATAAAAGAGCCTACTTACGTGGAGCGTTTTTAGCAGGTGGCTCGGTAAATAATCCAGAAACGTCTGCCTATCATTTAGAAATTTATTCTTTGTATAAAGAGCATGGTGAGGCATTAATGGATTTAATGAACGAATTTGAATTGAATGCAAAAACCATTGAACGCAAGAAGGGATTTGTGACATACTTAAAGGAAGCGGAAAAGATTTCCGACTTTTTAAATATTGTCGGAGCCCATCAAGCAATGATGAAATTTGAAGATGTTCGTATATTACGCGATATGCGCAATAGTGTTAATCGGATTGTGAACTGTGAAACAGCAAACTTGAATAAAACGATAGGTGCTGCACTGCGTCAGGTAGAAAATATTCGATTTATCGAAAATTCCATTGGTCTGGATCAGTTGCCTGAAAAACTGCGCGAAATTGCACGCCTACGTGTGGAATACCAAGATGTGACGTTAAAAGAACTTGGTGAAATGGTATCAAGTGGAACGGTTAGTAAATCAGGAGTCAATCATCGATTGCGTAAAATAGATGAAATAGCAGATGCATTAAGAAGAGGTGAAAAGATAGGCGGTTAAGTTTTCATGCGTATTTGATATGAAAGCAAGCACAATCGCTTATTGTTCTTCTGCTGTTAAGTGAGGTAATATAATACTAATAGATGAACGGTAGTGAAGGGGAGTATTGCGAATGACTGAAAAAACAGTCCAGGTAAAATTAAAATTAGGACTTCAAGCTAGACAAGCAGCGTTGTTTGTACAGGAAGCAAATCGTTTCAGCGCTGATATTTTTCTTGAGAAAGACGATAAAAAAGTAAATGCCAAATCCATTATGGGTGTAATGAGCTTAGCCATTGCAAAAGGCACGAAGGTAGTTTTAAGCAGTGAAGGTAGCGATGCAGAGCAAGCGGTTTCATCCTTAGCTGCGCTTATTGAAAAGGAAGACTAATCAAAAACCTCTAAGTCACAAGAGCTTAGAGGTTTTTGATATTGCCGTTGAGTGGACACACATGAAAGTTGCGACTCTCGCTAGTGAGCGGATGTTTTATGTCTTACTTGAGTGCCTAGTACCTATTAAAAAAACCGCTAAGTCATTTGGGCTTAGCGGTTTTTCCTTATTAGCGTTCGTTGCGTACAAAAATATGGTCGATTAAGCCGTATTCTTTCGCACGTTCAGCTGTCATGAAGTTATCACGGTCAGTATCTCTTGAGATGACTTCTAATGGCTGACCTGTACGTTCAGATAAAATACCATTTAATTTTTCACGAAGGAATAAAATGCGTTTTGCCGCAATTTCAATTTCAGTCGCTTGACCTTGTGCACCACCAAGTGGTTGGTGAATCATTACTTCTGCATTTGGTAAAGCATAACGTTTACCAGGTTCACCAGCAGCAAGTAGGAAAGCACCCATAGATGCAGCCATACCAATACAAATTGTTTGTACTTTTGGCTTGATGAATTGCATTGTATCGTAGATTGCCATACCAGCTGTAATCGAACCACCTGGTGAGTTAATGTAAAGAGAAATATCTTTATCTGGATCTTCTGCTTCTAAGAATAGAAGCTGTGCAACGATTGAGTTTGCAACGTTGTCATCAATCGCACTACCTAATAGGATAATACGGTCTTTTAGTAGTCGTGAATAAATGTCATAAGCACGTTCACCACGACTTGTTTGTTCAATAACTGTAGGAATTAAATTCATGTTAAATCCTCCTTAAAAAGCTAAATTCGAATACTTTTACTGAAATCATCCATTATATTTCAGTTGTAACCTTATCATACACATTATAGTCAGGGAAGGTCAAATATTAACGCTGATATTAAGAAATAAAATACATAACAAAAATAATAATTTATAGTTGAAAAATGGGCAAGACGTTTGTATAATGGAAAGGTCGTAAGTTAAAGTACAGTACACTATTTTGCAGGTATGCTTCTGAAATGAGGATTATCTACATGATGCTTTACCGTAAAGCCTTAGAGTGAGTACTTTTTTTTTATGTTCAATTGCCCTCGTGGTGTAATGGATAACACGTAAGATTCCGGTTCTTGCACTGGGGGTTCGATTCCCTCCGAGGGCGCCATTTTACTGATTATTTGAGATACTTTTATAGCTCGTTCTCCTATAAGTAGTTTAGCAGCCTGCTTAGGGGAGAAAGAGAGGAATAGGGGGGAATATTGTCCCGTAGGCATTATTCCCAGATTTATTCCTTTCTAAACCTTCAAAAAGCAACAACTCCAAAAAGTTTTTTAGTGAACATACTGAACGTGAGGCTAGCACGCTAGCCCAAAAGAAGAATCCTATCTGAGGGGATTCTTTTTTTGTGCTCAAAAATATCTAAAATCTGTATAAAAACGATCTTAAAATTGCATAAGTATACATTTTACGACAAGTATCTTGTTTTTATTACATAATTTCTCTTCGTTATGTTTAGTAAAATTCATTTTTATGAAAAAATAATCACTTTTATACGAAATCGTATTGTATATCAACTCTATTGACACTATAATTGACCTAATAGTCGAACATTTCCGAATTGAGAAAAATGAAGTGGTCGGAAAATGATTAAATGTTTAGGGGGAAAAACTATGAAAAAACGTTTTTGGACGTTATTGATGATCGTGGCGGCATTTACGCTTGTGCTAGCGGGCTGCGGTGCTAAAGAAGACACATCTACTGGCGATACACCGGCTGATGGTGGCGCGAAGGACAAGGTGTATAAGGTAGGAACAGAGGCTACATTTGCACCGTTCGAATCAATTGACGATAAAGGGAATATTGTAGGATTAGATGTCGATATTTTGCATGCGATTGCTGATGAAATGGGCTTTAAAGTAGAATGGGAAAACATTGGCTGGGAGCCAGTATTCCAAACAATTAAAAATGGTGAAACACATATTGGTGCATCTGGTATTACGATCAATGAAGAACGTAAAGCATCATTTGATTTTACAGAACCATATTATGAATCTCAATTATTAATAGTTGTAAGGGAAGATTCAAAAATTAAGTCTTTAGCAGATTTAAAAGATAAAAAGATTTCAGTACAAATTAATGCAACGGGTCATACGGCAGCAAAAAAATTACAAGGCGATGCAAGTACAAATATCATGGCATTTGAAAACCAACCAGTTGCTATTCAAGAAATGTTAAACGGTAACGTAGATGCAACAATTGGCGACAATGCAGTTATTTATGAATATATCAAGGCAAATCCAAATGCCAAACTTAAAGTAATTGAAGATGATGCATTTGAAAAAGAATACTATGGCTTTATGGTGAAAAAGGGCAATACGGAATTATTAAACCTATTAAATGAAGGTCTACAAAAAATTAAAGACAATGGTAAATTAAAAGAAATTACTGGTAAGGACTTAAAGTAATAAATGATGCCGTTAGCCCTAATCATGCTAGCGGCTCATTTGATTTATTAGGGTATTTATAGTAGAGAATTTGAATGGGAAAGTAGGGGTTCTGATGGACATCTTTGATTTACAATGGGACATAGTTTGGAACTACCGTGATATGTTTATACGTGGTATAGGTATAACAATCATTTTAACACTCAGCGGTTATTTTGGTGGTATCATTTTAGGCTTACTATTAGGTTTAGGAAAACTATCGCAAAATAAATTAATTTACTGGCCATGTAAACTATATGTGGATTTATTCCGTGGAACACCAATGCTTGTGCAAATTTTACTAATTCATTTAGCGGTTATTCCCACAATTTTTGGTCAGTCATTAGGTTATATGGTTTCTGGTATTACAGCACTTGTATTAAACTGTGCTGCCTATAATGCAGAAATTTTTCGTGCAGGTATTCAGAGCATTGATAAAGGACAAATGGAAGCAGCGCGTTCACTTGGCTTAACACACAATCAAGCGATGAAAAAAGTAATTTTACCCCAAGCTTTTAGACGAATGATTCCACCACTTGGTAACGAATTCATTGCGTTACTAAAGGATTCTTCTTTAGTAACGGTTATTGCAGCACCAGATATTTTATATGCAAGTAAAGTAGTAGCGGGTGCGAGCTTCCGTTTCTGGGAACCGTATATTGTCGCTGCCCTACTATACTTGGTTTTAACTTATGTTGTAACAAAGGTAGTCGCATTTATAGAGAAGCGATTTAGCAATAGTTATGTCCCTCGTAAAGCAGAAGGGAGAGAAGCGAGATGATTAAAATTGAAAACCTACACAAATACTTTGGAAAGCTAGAAGTATTGAAGGGTATTGATTACGAAATACAAGAGAAGCAAGTGGTATGTGTAATTGGTCCTTCAGGGTCAGGGAAAAGTACTTTTTTACGTTGCATCAATATGCTGGAAGAAGTGACGGACGGTGCCATTTATATAGAAGATATCAAGATAAATGCACCAAAAACAAATATTAATGCCATCCGAGCAGAAGTCGGGATGGTATTCCAACAATTTAATCTGTTCCCTCATATGAATGTCATTGATAATGTCACGATGGCGCCGATGCAAATTCGCAAAATGAGTCGTGCGGATGCAGAGCAACTAGGTCATGAGCTTTTGAAAAAGGTCGGTCTTGATAGCAAAGCTTATAGCTATCCTGAGCAGCTTTCAGGTGGACAACAACAACGAGTAGCGATTGCTAGAGCGTTAGCGATGAAACCAAAGGCTATATTATTTGATGAACCAACTTCTGCACTTGACCCAGAAATGGTGAAAGAAGTATTAGATGTTATGAAAAATCTAGCATCTGAAGGTATGACAATGATTGTAGTCACACATGAAATGGGCTTTGCACGAGAAGTGGGCGATCGTGTTGTGTTCATGGATGGTGGTTTTATTGTAGAGGAAGGTACGCCAGAAGAGATTTTTGGTAATCCACAAAATGAGCGAACAAAAGCCTTTTTAGGGAAAGTTCTTTAATTTTTAATAATAGGAAAAACCATTCATTGCGAAATGCGATGAATGGTTTTTTGTTATTAATGGAGGGGATTTGTAGTAGTGCCGTACGAATCAAGCAATGCACGCATATCTTGTTGTGAGTATTGTGGCACTTGATAATAGCCATGCTTATTTTGGTAAATAGAAAGTTCGTATGCCATTTCGATACAGTTGGGAATACTATCAGCAACAACACGGCGCACAACTGGATTTGTTGTTTCTGTCGCTGCTGCAGTCATGCATTTAGCAGACCCTTTATGTGCACCAAGTAAGAAGCCAGAAATAATTTCATCATTGATCTCACTTACATTTTGCATTGGCTTTTTCGGCTGTGAAGGTGTAATGCCGTATTGGAAGTTATTCCCAGTTTGCATTTCATAACGACCAGTTGGCACAGATGGATCATGCCCTGTTTTAAATGATTCCACAATCGTATTGTACATACCGAGTGTGAAATTATATTGATTGTCCAAAATGCTAAGTAATTCTGGATCCTTTACTTGCGGACGTAAAAGCATGGATTGATTCAAACATGCAATTATTTCGCTAATTGCTTCATGCATGTCCATTACTTCATGTCCACCGTGGTTTAGGCTTTGTTGTTGGTTGGATGATGTTACATCATTTGATTCATTATAAAAAGATTGTGACAAAAAAAACGCCTCCTGAATGTATAGTTTGTTGCAGTAATTAGTATGTCTTGTTCGTCATATTTCATACGACATAAAACTGTTTGCATATATTTAGCATAGCGATGTTTTTTTGCAACACATTAGAGGTATAAGAAAAGAACGTAAGGAGGCTGTAAAATTGAAAAAAGTACTTGGACCTGTCGCAATAATCATCATTATTTTAGGTGTATTCGCTTTATTATTTATTCCAAAATATAATAGCCTTGTGACGGCGGAGGAAAATGTGGATTCGAAATGGGCTCAAGTCGAAAATCAGCTACAACGCCGCTATGATCTAATTCCCAATTTAGTGGAATCGGTCAAAGGATACGCAAAACATGAGCAAGAAGTCATTGCCAGCATAACAGAGGCACGTGCACAGTTAGGTAATGCACAAACACCAGAGCAACAAGCAATCGCCAATGATGCGTTAAATGGTGCGCTTGGTCGATTGCTTGTAGTGGTAGAAAATTATCCGAATTTAAAAGCAGATGCGAATTTCCGCCAATTAATGGATGAGCTTGCAGGCACGGAAAATCGTTTAGCAGTAGCACGAGAAGATTACAATAATGAAGTGCAAGGCTTTAATAAAATAGTAAAACGCTTCCCAGGTAATGTAGTAGCAGGTATGTTTGGCTTCGAGCAAAAGGAATACTTTAAGGCAGCAGCAGGAGCTGAAAAAGCACCGGCAGTAGATTTTAGTGATTCAGGTAAACAATAATGAAGCGTTTGACCGTAATACTTGCTTGTTTCATATTTCTTGTAACAGCCAACAATGCATATGCCCAGTTCCCAACACCGATGAAAAATACGTACATTCATGATTTTGCCAATGTACTGTCAACGTCTGTAAAGGAAGAACTCAATCATTATTCGGAGCAGTTAGATAAAGGCACTGGTGCTGAAATTATGGTTGTAACAGTAGATAGTATTCATGGGCAAGAGGCTAAAATGTACGCTACCCAATTGATTCGTGCTTGGGGCATTGGTGATGCACAGAAAAACAACGGCGTTTTGCTATTGGCTACATTTGGGCAAGGGCAAGGGAAAAATGATGTGGTGATCGCGGTAGGCCAAGGTCTAGAGGGAGCGTTACCAGATGGGAAATTAGGACGGATATTGGATTCTGCTTTTTATCCTTCTGCAAGTAATGGTGAAATTGACCAAGCATTTCAAGCGACGTATGCAGCATTATATCAAACTGTAGCGCAAGAATATCATTGGGAAGGTCAAATGCCAGCTCAAACAGAAGAGGGTGAGTCGATGCCAACTTGGATGTTTGTGCTACTCGTGATCCTCGTACTCGTCGTCATTATCTTCTCTAATGGAGGAGGTGGACCACGTTCAAGAGGACGAGGAAGAGGAGGTTATCCAGGCGGTTTTGCTGGAGGTTTTGGCAGAGGTGGCTCCAGTGGCGGAGGATTTGGAGGCTTTGGCGGAGGATCATCTGCTGGTGGCGGCGCTAGCCGAAAGTTTTAATTTGTCGAGTGGTGTCGAAAATGGTGTCAGGCACCCAAACAATTTTGGAAAGTGCCAGTCACTAGAACCGCAGCGGATTGTTATGTTTTCATAATAAAATAATTTACTTGCTAAAGGACTCTTCTTCATACGAAGAGTCTTTTTAAGTTGGATAAAGAGGATAATTAAATAAATTTTATCATTTATTGACAAAAAAACTAGATTTGTTATAATTTCTTTGTATCGACTAACGATATAACGAACACTGATAGTAAGGAGGAATCATTTTGAAAAAAAGATTTTTGTCAGCATCTTTAGCGGTCATTTTAACAGCTTCTGTTGTATATCCTGTTTCCATTCAGGAAGTACGAGCTGCAAATGAAACGAGCAATGTGATTGTTGCACAAGAGGAGCGCCTAACAGCAAAAGAATTTCTTGAATTGGCTGTGACTTCTTTAACATTCCAACATGGGTCAGAGGCAATGCGTCAAGAAATCATGGATAAGTGGGTTAAAGAGGGAGAATTAAAAGATTTAAGTACTGCCATTAAACGTGATGAAGTTGCTCGAATTTTAGTAAGAGCTCTTGATAAAGAGGAAAAAGAAGCATCATTAGCAGACTATTTAGAAAAAGCGAATAAGCTAGGCTTATTTAAAGGTATTTCTGAAAATAGTGAAACCATCTCAAAACAAGATGCTACTAAGATATTTACAACTTTTAAGACGATAAAAAACGGAACGAATAATGAAGGGGTAAAAGAAATTTCTGTAGAGGATTTTATGAAAAATCCAGGAAACTTCGGTTACCAATTGTCGCCAGATGGTAATTACATTACATTTTCTTCAGCATGGGAATCTCGTTCAAATGTATTTGTGAAGAAAATGAATGACGATAGTGAACCTGTTCGTGTATCCAGTTCAAAAGATCGTGATATTTCAGGATTCTTCTGGAAAGACGATACATTGCTTTATGCAAAAGATAAAGGCGGCGATGAGAACTTCCATATTTATTCATCTTCATTTAATGGGAAAGAAGAAAAAGATTTAACACCTTACCCTGGTGTAACTGTAGGGGTATTAAGTAATTTACAAGGTGTTAAAGATGAAATATTAATTATGATGAACAAAGAAGATGCGAAAGTTTTCGATGTGTACAAGCTTAATGTCAAAACAGGCGAAACAAAACATGTTGCCAAAAATCCTGGGAACGTATCGAATTGGGTAGCGGACCGTGATGGTAATATTCGTATCGCTGTTGTTTCTGATGGTGTAGAAGGTACAATTTTATACCGTGAAACAGAAAAAGATGAATTCAAACCATTTATTGAAATGGCTGCGGGAGATGAAGTAAATCCGTTTGCCTTCTCTAAAGATAATAAACATATTTACGCGACTTCTAATAAAGGTCGAGATAAAGTACAAGTTGTGAAATACAATCTTGAAGGTAAAGAAGAAGTGATTATGTCCAACGATGAAGTAGACGTTACAGGCATATTATATAATAGTGAAAAAGATAAAATTTTATATGGCGCATATATAACTGATAAAGCGCATTATCAATTCTTTGATGAAGATTTTGAGAAACTATTCCGCAAAATTCAAAACAAACTAGGTGTTGAAGAAAGCGAACTAGGCATCAATGACTACAATAAAGAAATGACTAAGTTTATTGTCAGCGTGTCAAGTGACACTGTGTACGGCAAATATTATTATTATGACTCAACAACAGATAAAATAACAGAACTAGCAACATTAAGTCCTTGGTTAAAGTCAGAAGAACTTGCTGAAATGCATCCAATTTCGTATAAGAGCCGAGATGGACTGACAATTAACGGTTATTTAACATTACCGAAAAACAAAGAAGTAAAAGACTTACCGCTTATCGTGAATCCACACGGCGGTCCATGGGCACGTGATATGTGGGGCTTTAACCCAGAAGTACAGCTTCTTGCAAACCGAGGATATGCTGTGCTACAAGTGAATTTCCGTTCTTCAACTGGATACGGAAAAGAATTTTTACAAGCTGGTAATAAGCAATGGGGTCTAAAAATTCAAGATGATATTACAGATGGCGTGCAATGGGCAATCGATCAAGGCATCGCGGACCCTGAGCGCATCGGTATTTATGGTGCATCATTCGGTGGCTATGCTACATTAGCTGGTATTACAAAGACACCTGATTTATATGCTGCGGCAGTTGACTATGTTGGTATATCAAATATCTTCACATTGCTTGATACAATCCCACCTTATTGGGAAACAATGCGTAACATGTTCTATGAGCGTGTAGGGCATCCAGAGACAGACAAAGAGCTATTAACAGAAGCCTCTCCTGTCTTCCATGTTGATAAAATTAAAACACCGTTATTTGTTGCGCAAGGTGCAAACGATCCACGAGTTAATCAGGCAGAATCTGATCAAATCGTAGAAGCATTGCGTGCTAGAGGTGTGGAAGTAGAGTACATGCTGAAAGAAAATGAAGGACATGTCTTCCAAAACGAAGAAAACCGCATTGAATTCTATAATGCAATGGTTAAATTCTTCGACAGCCATTTAAAAAAATAACAAACGCTGAGACTGTGCAAAAGTTACCTTGCACAGTCTTTTTTCATTTAAAATAAAGAAAGATAGTTACGCCAAGGTCACACGTAAATCGAAATTGTTTGAGAATTGTTTGCGTGCCTGGCACCATAAAGTAAAGGGGTTGGTAAAATGGACGTGAAATTTTTTAGTCGTTCCCAGTGTGAGCTTTGTGTGGAAGGATTACGCACATTAAAGCTTGTTCAAGAAGAGTTAGGTTTTACCATTGATATGATCGATATTGAAACCGATGAAGCGGTACATGAAAAATATATGCTGATGATACCCGTAGTGGAAAAGGATGGAGAGGTTATACAGTACGGCAATTTAGATTATGTAACATTAATGGAACGTTTGTGACAAATCAAAGAGCCATTACGTGAGAAGTACATAGCTATTTTAGCCAACTAAATTATCATTCACTAAATGAAGAAAAATCGATTGAGGCAAATGGTTATAAATAAAGCGAAAAAATTCGTTATTCTCTAGCCGAGAGAATAACGAATTTTTTATTTTTAAACCTGTAAATTCACGTTATTCACAAATTGTTCAATGAAAGCGTTATGAATATGAACAGTTTGTGAAGACCTTCACACAAAGCTTTATTTTTTAAAAAATTGGAGTAGAATAAGAATCAAGTAAAGGTTGTTATAAAACAGATTAGAAAAAGTATCACATTTGTACGTGGTTGTTATATTACAAAAATAAACTTAAAGGGAGATTTGACTATGTGGGTTATTACAGTATTTGAACAAAAGGACGTTCGTATTTTTGAATACACAAACAAAACGGAAGCTACAAAAGCTTTAGCAGGTTTCAAGAAAAACGCAGTATTGTCTTTCACTAAATAAGAACAAAGCCATCTCGCAATCTCGCAATCATAATGGATGATTGCGAGATTTTTTTGTGCCAACAAAACAGTACAGCGTGTCATTTTTACTTTGCTAATAATGGGTATCGCTATGTATAAAGGTTATACTAGCAACACATACCATTAATTACTTGCTCTTTTTTATAAAGCGTATTATAATTAAATTGTAAGTGGGACATTATTTAATGTAGTGGGATAAAAAACGACCCACTAGTGAGAGGGAGTAGATAGATATGTTAACTGTACCTGAGGCACAGCGAAGACTACTTCCGGAAATGAATCCGCTTCTACAATCGAGATATCGTATTCTACAATCGGTACAGCTGATGCAACCAATTGGCAGACGAACGCTTGCAGAGTCCCTAAAAATGACAGAACGTGAAATCCGTAAAGTAACAGATATTTTACGTGAGCAAGGGTTATTAGATTCCCAAAAGTCGGGTATGGTATGTACGAGTGATGGCGAATTAGTGATTGAACAGTTAAGAGCATTAGTGTATGAATGGTCGGGCCTTACTCAACTAGGCAAAGCGCTCGAACAACAATTAGGGTTGCAACATGTGCTAGTCGTACCAGGTGATTACAACGATGACGAAACCGTTTTAACATTGCTAGGAAAAGAAGCGGCACAGCAATTTCTTTTGACTATTGCCAATGAGCAAGTAGTGGCTGTTACTGGAGGGAAATCAGTTGCCTCCTTAGCGCAGTTTTTACAACCAGTCGATCATCAGCAAAACATTACATTTGTTGCTGCTCGTGGTGGTATCGGTCATGAAATGCACATGCAGGCCAATACACTGGTTGCTACGTTCGCTATGCAAATGGATGCCCAGCACCGTACATTATTTTTACCAGAGCATTTAAGTGAACAGGCTTATCAAGCGATGTTAACAGAGCCTATGGTAACAGAAATAATGGCTTACTATGACCGTGCTGACTGCGTTATTCATGGCATCGGCTCTGCTGAAGAAATGGCGATTCGTCGTAATACATCTGCAGAAGATTTACGTATTCTCGAAGAAAAAGGTGCTGTTAGTGAAGCATTCGGCTATTATTTTAATGCCGAAGGACAAATTGTGCATCGTATTCGCACGATTGGTATTCAACTTGAACAAGTTGAAAAATGTAAGCATATTATTGCGGTGGCAGCAGGCAAACAAAAGGTGAATGCCATGCTATCTTACTTTAAGGTAGCACCGAAGCAGACGATTTTTATAACAGATGAAGCTGCAGCAAAGGCAATCGCTGAACGTTTACTGTAAAAATAAATCAATGAAAACATTATTGGAGGAATTGACAATGGCATTAAAGTTAGCAATTAATGGATTTGGACGTATTGGTCGTTTAGTATTTCGTGAAGCAATGAAGCATGATGAATTTGAAGTAGTTGCAGTGAATGACTTAACAGATGCTGGTCAGCTTGCACACTTATTAAAATACGATTCTGTACATGGTATCTATGATGCTGATGTAAATGCAGATGAAGATTCTTTCGTAGTGAATGGAAAAACGGTTAAAGTATATGCTGAAAAAGATCCAGCGCAATTGCCTTGGGGCGAGCTAGGTGTAGATGTTGTCCTTGAATGTACAGGTCGATTCCGTTCAATGGAAGATGTAGGGAAGCATATTGAAGCAGGTGCTAAAAAAGCCATTTTATCAGCACCAGCTAAAGGAGATATGCCGACATTCGTAATGGGTGTGAACCATGAGGATTACAATCCAAAAACAGACGATGTCATTTCAAATGCATCTTGTACAACAAACTGTCTTGCACCAGTAGCCAAAATTTTAGATGAAAAATTTGGCATTGAACGCGGTATGATGACAACAATCCATTCTTATACAAACGACCAACGTATTCTTGACTTCCCGCACTCTGACCCGCGTCGTGCGCGTGCAGGGGCAGTGTCAATGATTCCAACAACGACGGGTGCAGCAGTAGCAGTTTCCAAAGTATTACCTCAATTAAAAGGTAAACTAGATGGATTTTCTATGCGTGTTCCAACACCGAATGTATCATGTGTGGATTTAGTGGTAGAACTAAAAGCAGATGTTACAAAAGAGTCTATTAATGCCGCTTTAAAAGAAGCTTCAGAAAATGAGCTAAAAGGTATTTTAGGCTACAATGAACTACCATTAGTATCAATTGATTACAATGGTAACCATCATTCTTCAACAGTAGATGGCCTTTCTACAATGGTTTTAGAAAATAGTATGGTGAAAGTTCTTGCTTGGTACGATAACGAAATTGGTTACTCTACTCGTTTAATGGATCTTGCATTATACATTGCTCAACAAGGGTTAAATCATAAATAAGTGTCATAATTCGCAATTTGAAGTAAAAAGTGTGACATAATACGGCTTTTTACGCAAAAATAGTATAGCCTTTATAATATCGAAAAGATATAATATACAAGGGTAATAGGAGTAAGGGATGTACCCTTACTCCTTTTTTTAATAAATATATTTAGCGCATGGCTTGTTAAAGCGTATACAGATATAGGAGATGTTAGATTGGCTTGTGCAAGACATCAAACGGTACTTTTGCTACTATTAAAATTGGTAAAGGTATACTTTCACTTGCTTGGACATTTTGCCATTCGATAAGCAAAGGAATTTTACAAGCATACTCGAAAAATCTTGTTACCAATACTGTTATTCGCCAATCCAAAATGTGAACAGCCAAGATGGGTGAAGCACATTTTATTATGTCCGTACTACGAACTTTGAAGGGGGTTTCTTCATGTTAAATAAGAAAACAATGAAAGATATTGATGTAAAAGGTAAGCGCGTCTTCGTACGTGTTGATTTTAATGTACCAATGGCAGATGGGGTTATCACAGACGACACGCGTATTCGTGCAGCCATTCCTACGATTGACTATTTAGTCGAACAAGGGGCAAAGGTGATTTTAGCGTCTCATTTAGGTCGTCCTAAAGGTGAAGTAAAAGAAGATATGCGTTTAACAGCAGTCGGTATTCGCCTAGCTGAAATCATTGGCAAGCCTGTCACGAAATTAGACGAGTCAATCGGTCAAGAAGTAGAAGCAACTGTCGCAAAAATGCAAAACGGCGATATCGTTCTCCTTGAAAATGTCCGCTTCCATGCTGGTGAAGAGAAAAATGATCCTGCATTAGCTGAACAATTTGCTAAAATTGCGGACGTTTATGTGAACGATGCATTCGGTGCTGCTCACCGTGCACATGCATCAACAGAAGGCATTGCTAAGCATGTTCCTGCTGTATCAGGTTTCCTTATGCAAAAGGAATTAGATGTGCTAGGTAAAGCATTATCAAACCCAGAGCGTCCTTTCACAGCCATTATTGGTGGCGCAAAAGTGAAAGATAAAATCGGTGTGATTGAGAGCTTACTTGAAAAGGTCGATCATTTAATTATTGGTGGGGGACTATCATTTACCTTCATTAAAGCGCAAGGTCATGATATCGGTAAATCTTTATTAGAAGAAGATAAAATTGAACTAGCAAAATCTTTCATTGAAAAAGCACAGGCAAAAGGCGTGCAGTTACATATGCCAATTGATGCGGTAGTAGCAAATGAATTTTCGAAAGATGCGGAGACAAAAATTGTCGATGTTGATGCTATTCCTGCAGATTGGATGGGTCTTGATATTGGACCGAAAACAGCTGCGCATTATGCAGAGGTGATTGAAAAATCGAAGTTAATCATTTGGAATGGACCAATGGGCGTATTTGAAATGGAACCATTCGCAAATGGTACGAAAACTGTAGCAGAGGCAATGGCAACAACTGCTGGTTACACGGTAATCGGTGGCGGAGATTCTGCAGCAGCAGTAGAAAAATTCGAAGTAGCTGATAAGATGGATCATATTTCGACAGGTGGCGGTGCTTCACTTGAATTAATGGAAGGCAAAGAGCTTCCTGGCATTGTGGCATTAAACGACAAATAATAGCGTTTATTAAGTAATCTTTTTAGCAAACATAATAGATAGGAGGCATAAACGATGCGTAAACCAATTATTGCAGGTAACTGGAAGATGTATAAAACATTTGAAGAGGCAATACAGTTTGTCGAAGCTGTGCAGGATAAACTACCTTCAAATGACAACGTAGATGCAGTTATTTGCGCACCGGCACTATTCCTACCAACGCTTGTGCAAATTGCTAGTGAATCTGAATTAGCAATTGGCGCACAAACAATGCATTACGAAAATGAAGGGGCGTTTACTGGCGAAATTAGCCCTGCGCAGCTTGCGAGCGTTGCTGTGGACTATGTCATCTTAGGTCACTCTGAACGACGTGAGTATTATAACGAAACGGATGAAGCTATTAACAAAAAGGTGGCTGCAGCACTTTCCCATAATATCGTCCCAATTATTTGCTGTGGTGAAACATTGCAAGAACGTGAGGCTGGTACGACAGAGCAAAAGGTAGCTGGTCAAATTACAGCAGCACTTGCCGGTTTTGCGGCACAGGATGTGGAGCATATGGTACTTGCCTATGAGCCTATCTGGGCAATCGGCACAGGTAAAACAGCAACGGCAGAAGATGCCAACCAAGTATGTGGTGCTATTCGCGCAGTTGTTGAAAAATTATACGATACCGCAACAGCACAGGCTGTTCGTATTCAATACGGCGGTAGCGTAAAGCCTGATAATATTGAAGAATTGTTATCAAAAGAGCATATCGATGGTGCGTTAGTCGGTGGTGCGAGCTTACAAGCCGAATCATATTTAAAATTATTGGAGGCGGCAGCAAATGCCTAAAAAGCCAGTAGCATTAATTATTTTAGATGGTTTTGCATTTCGTGATGAAACATTCGGAAATGCAGTTGCGCAAGCAAAGAAACCAAATTTTGATCGTTTTTGGAATCAGTTCCCACATGCAACATTAACAGCGGCAGGTGAAGCAGTAGGGTTACCAGATGGTCAAATGGGGAACTCTGAAGTAGGGCACTTAAATATTGGTGCCGGTCGTATCGTCTATCAAAGCTTAACACGTTTAAATAAGTCGATTCGTGAAGGAGATTTCTTTAAAAATCAAGCATTTTTAGATGCTGTAGCGCATGTAAAAGCACATAGGTCGAAGCTACATGTAATGGGTTTACTATCAGATGGTGGTGTTCACAGCCATTATGAGCATATGTTTGCGCTGTTAAAGCTAGCGAAGGAACAAGGCTTAGATGAAGTATTTGTTCATGCATTTTTAGATGGTCGTGATGTAGGTCCAACGACAGCAATCAACTATATTGAAGAAACTGAAAAACAAATGGCTTCTATTGGCATTGGTAAATTCGCTTCGATTCATGGTCGCTATTATGCAATGGACCGCGACAAGCGTTGGGATCGAGTGGCATTGACGTATAATGTGCTCGTGGATGGCGTAGGACAAACAGCGGACAGCGCAATTGCTGGTGTGACGGAGTCCTATGAACGTGAAGTAACCGACGAATTTGTTATTCCATTTAGTGTGCAAGAACATGGTGAAGCAGTTGCGACAATTGCAGATAATGACGCGGTTATTTTCTTTAATTTCCGACCTGACCGTGCGATTCAATTATCAAAAGTATTTACAAATCCAACATTTGACGGTTTTGCGCTGTCAGCAAAACACCCGCAAAATGTAAAATTCGTATCGTTCACTCATTATAGTGATGAAGTGGATGCGCAAGTTGCTTATGAAAATGACAACTTAAAAAATACGATTGGTGAAGTGTTAGCCTCTAATGGGAAAACACAGCTTCGTATTGCAGAAACAGAAAAGTATCCACATGTTACATTCTTTATGAGTGGTGGACGTGAGGAGAAATTCGCTGGTGAAGAACGTATTTTAATTGCTTCTCCAAAGGTCGCAACATACGATTTAAAACCTGAAATGAGTGCATACGAAGTAACAGAAGCATTGCTTGCAGAGATTGCAGCCGATAAATTTGATGGCATCCTTCTAAACTTTGCGAACCCCGATATGGTGGGACATAGTGGCATGTTAGAGCCAACGATCAAAGCAATTGAAGCAGTGGATGAATGTCTTGGGAAAGTAGTAGATGCCCTGCTGGCAAAAGGCGGTGCAGCTATTATTACAGCTGACCACGGTAACTCTGATGAGGTTGTTACGTTAGAAGGGGAACCGATGACAGCTCATACAACAAATCCTGTTCCAGTAATTGTGACAAAACCAAATTTAATGTTAAGAAATGGTGGCATTTTAGCCGATTTGGCGCCAACCATGTTAGAATTATTAGAGGTGTCACAACCTATTGAAATGACAGGGAAATCATTAATCGAAAAAGAGGAGAATTAGTTATGCCATTTATTACACAAGTTTATGCGCGCGAAGTTTTAGACTCACGTGGGAACCCAACAGTAGAAGTTGAAGTATTTACAGAATCAGGTGCTTTTGGTCGCGCAATCGTGCCATCAGGTGCCTCTACAGGTGAATACGAAGCGGTAGAATTACGCGATGGTGACAAATCACGTTACCTAGGCAAAGGTGTATTAAAAGCTGTCGAAAATGTCAACACAATTATTGCACAAGAATTAGAAGGTAATTTCTCAGTTCTTGACCAAGTAGTAATTGACAAAGCTTTAATCGAGCTAGATGGCACAGAAAACAAAGGTAAACTAGGTGCGAACGCAATCCTAGGTGTATCAATGGCAGTTGCACATGCTGCAGCAGATTATTTAGATGTACCTCTTTATCAATATCTTGGCGGTTTCAACTCAAAACAATTACCAGTACCAATGATGAACATCTTAAATGGTGGTGCTCATGCGGATAACAACGTAGACATCCAAGAATTCATGGTAATGCCAGTTGGCGCAGAAAACTTCCGTCATGCATTACGTATGGGTGCTGAAATTTTCCACAGCTTAAAAGCAGTATTAAAAGACAAAGGCTACAACACAGCTGTAGGTGATGAAGGTGGTTTCGCACCGAACCTTGGTTCGAACGAAGAAGCAATCACTGTAATTCTTGAAGCTATCGAAAAAGCTGGCTACAAAGCTGGTGAAGAAGTGAAATTAGCAATGGACGTTGCTTCTTCTGAATTATTTAATAAAGAAGACGGCAAATACCATTTAGATGGTGAAGGTGTTGTTAAAACATCTGAAGAAATGGTGGACTGGTATGAACAATTAACGGCTAAATACCCAATCATCTCAATCGAAGACGGCTTAGATGAAAACGACTGGGCTGGTCATAAATTATTAACAGATCGCATTGGCGCTCGCGTTCAATTAGTAGGAGATGATTTATTCGTAACAAATACGAAAAAATTAGCTGCTGGTATTGAGCAAGGCGTTGGTAACTCAATTTTAATCAAAGTAAACCAAATCGGTACATTAACAGAAACATTCGAAGCAATCGAAATGGCGAAACGCGCTGGTTACACAGCTGTTATCTCTCACCGTTCTGGTGAATCAGAAGATGCGACAATCGCTGATATCGCAGTTGCGACAAATGCTGGTCAAATCAAAACAGGTGCGCCATCTCGTACAGACCGTGTTGCGAAATACAACCAACTTCTTCGCATCGAAGATCAACTTGGTGCAACATCAGAATACCTTGGTTTAAACTCTTTCTATAACTTAAAATAAGGTGAATCGCTAGAAATAGCTTCGGACTATAGACAAACTCGTTTGTCTATAGTCTTTTTTTAACGGCTTAGATTTAATATTATCCTAAATCGTAAAAATTCACTTCGCTTTCCACGGGCACGTCGTAAGCCGCAACCCTCACTTGCGCGCGGCATGTTGCGTCTTACATTACGTGCGTTCTGAGCAGGAATCTACGTGAATTTTTACTTAGTGATAAAAAATCATAGGAACTGCCTGTGTCATATATCTTTTTTGTAATAAACACCTTTGAATGGCATTTCTAAGCTAGTAAAATTCATAAGGAAAACTAGTTTTTCCACAGTGATCTATGTGGTGTGTATGTTGATTTCCATTCCAAGCACGCCCTTTCCGCAGGCACGGCTCCAACTAATTTTTGTGGCGGTAAGCCACAAAAATGGATTTTCCGGCGTTCTGTTCTGAGTAGGAGTGTCGCGCCTTTTATTCCAATCACCTGGTGCTATCTACTAATACAATAAAATTGTTTGAGTGCCTGTCACTCTGCAAGAAATTTACTTTTTAAAGCGTGAGAATACTTCACTTTTCAAGGGTACTTGGTAAGCTACAACCCCACGCTGTCACGCCGATTGTAGCATCTTACGTACAGTGCGTTCACGAAGGAGTTCACATAGATTTTTTAGTGCTAGAAAATTCTGAATTGTTTGGGTGCCTGTCACCCTATATTCTGTGTTTGTCATGAGAACCTTTATTTGTTATAATATAGTGTATGTTGTGATGTTTCAAAGTTCGGGAGGTGCAGTGTATGCATACAGCAGTATTAGTAGCTTTAATTATCGTATCATTAGCATTGATTGTTGTAGTCTTATTACAATCTAGTAAAAGTGCAGGCTTGTCAGGTGCCATCTCGGGTGGAGCTGAACAACTATTCGGCAAGCAAAAAGCACGTGGTATGGATTTAATTCTTCACCGTACAACAATTGTATTATCCATTTTATTCTTTATTTTAGCAGTTGCGATTGCAAAACTATAATAGTTGAAGATATGCCGCCTAACCTCAAATGGTTGGGCGTTTTCTTTTATCTTTTAGTTCAAAGCGTAATGTTGAGATTATGTACATAGATAAACGAAGATAAATAGGTATGAATTATACTAAATATGCACTAAAATAAGCCAATGTATCATGGATATGGCTATAATAGAGTGTATATGTTTTACAGTGAAGGAGAACTTGCGAATGAATAAATCATTATCACAGCCATTTTTCTTTCAAGCAGGCCCTCGTGCCGTGTTATTATTACACGGCTTTACAGGTAGCTCGGCAGATGTGCGTATGCTTGGTAGATTTTTAGAGAAAAAAGGGTATACTACATTAGCGCCACATTATAAAGGCCACGGTGTGCAACCAGAAGAACTCATTACAACAGGTCCAGCTGATTGGTGGCAAGATGTCAAAGCGGCCTACCAACAATTACAAGATGCTGGCTATCAAGAAATTGCGGTGGCAGGCTTATCACTTGGCGGTGTGATGGCTTTAAATGTAGCGCTCAACAATCCTGTACAAGGTATTGTGACAATGTGTGCACCAATGACCATGCGAACAACAGACGTAATGTTCGAAGGCGTCTTAAAATATGCAAAAGACTATAAAAAATTTGAAGGTAAAACTGAAGCGGAAATTGATGCAGAAGTAGCGTTAATTGCTGACAAAGGGATGCCGTCATTACAAGAACTTCGTGAGTTTATTGCGCAGACTCGAAAAGAAATTGATATGATTTATGCCCCTATATTTGTCGTACAAGCGACAAATGATGAGGTTATAGAGACAGAATCTGCCAACATTATATATAATCAAACTGAGTCACTAGAAAAGTATATCAAGTGGTATGAAAACTCAAAACATGTCATTACATTAGATCAAGAAAAAGATCAACTACATGAAGATATTTATCGTTTTTTAGAAGGGCTAAATTGGGCACACTAAAAATGAATAAGGATTTTTATATGAGGGAGGGAATAGTATGACAGACAAAAAAGATTCACTACAAAGTCGTTTACTCGATTTTTTCGGTGAAGAAGAATATAAACCGTTAACCGTTGGAGAAATCGAAGACGAATTCGGGTTTGAAGATGCAGAAGAATTTAAGGAGCTTGTCAAAACGCTCGTGCGAATGGAAGGGCAGGGCTTAGTTGTTCGCTCACGCTCCAATCGCTACGGCTTACCGGAGCGCATGAATTTACTCCGAGGTAAATTTATCGGTCATGCAAAAGGATTTGGCTTTGTGACACCGGATATTGAAGGGATGGATGATGTTTTCATTCCACCGCACGAAGTAAATGGTGCCATCAATGGCGACACGGTCCTCATTCGCGTATTAAAGGAATCCTTTGGCGATCGCCGTGAAGGCACCGTGACAAAGGTTGTGGAACGCGGACAAACAACATTTGTAGGCACATTCCAAGCAAATAGAGGCTTTGGCTTCGTCGTATTGGACGATAAAAAACTACCAATGGACATCTTTATCGCAAAAGGCGATACATTAGGTGCGGTTGATGGTCACAAAGTTGTCGTAGAAATTGCCACATGGCCAGAAGATTTAAAATCAGCAACAGGCTATATTACAAAAATTTTAGGGCATAAAAATGACCCAGGTGTCGATATTTTATCGATTCTGTATAAACATGACATTCCACCAGAGTTTCCAGAAGAAGTCATCGCTGCTGCACAACGTGTGCCAGATGAAATTTCACCAGCCGATTTAGAAGGTCGTCGTGATTTACGCCATGAAACCATCGTTACTATCGATGGTGCAGATGCAAAAGATTTAGATGATGCGGTAACAGTGACAAAAAATGTAGATGGTTCTTACAAGCTTGGCGTACATATTGCAGATGTCAGCTACTATGTAACACAAGGCTCTGTAATTGATATTGAAGCATATGACCGAGCGACAAGTGTCTATTTAACAGACCGCGTTATCCCAATGATTCCGCATCGACTGTCAAACGGTATTTGTTCATTAAATCCGCAAGTAGACCGACTAACGCTATCATGTGAAATGATTATTGATGGCAATGGGAATGTGATTGCGCATGAAATTTTCCAAAGTGTCATTAAAACGACAGAGCGTATGACGTACAAAGATGTTTATAAAATTCTAGAAGAACAAGATGAAGCCCTTATTGCTCGCTATGAGCCACTTGTACCGATGTTTAAAAATATGGCAGAGCTATCGAAAATTTTACGCCGCAAACGTGAGCTACGTGGTGCTATTGACTTTGACTTTAAAGAGTCGAAAGTAATCGTCGATGAAGATGGCTGGCCAGTCGATATTGAACTACGTGAACGAACAGTTGCAGAAAAGTTAATTGAAGATTTCATGCTTGCAGCGAACGAAACAGTGGCAGAGCATTTCCATTGGATGAATGTACCGTTCCTATACCGTATTCACGAAGATCCGAAGCCAGAAAAACTACAACGCTTCTTTGAATTCGTCACAAACTTCGGTATTTTAATTAAAGGTACAGGCAATACGGTGCATCCAAAAGCATTGCAAGATGTGTTAACAGCCATTGAAGGCATGCCAGAGGAGCCAGTTATTTCCACGATGTTACTACGCTCTATGCAACAAGCGAAGTACTATCCAGAAAGCATTGGTCACTTCGGTTTATCGACAGATTTCTATACCCATTTCACATCACCAATTCGTCGTTATCCTGACTTAGTTGTCCACCGTTTAATTCGCACGTACTTAATTAATAAAGACACGTCGAAAGAAACGATTGCACAGTGGTCAATGGCAATGGATGAAATTGCTGACCATACATCAGAACGCGAACGTCGTGCAGTTGATGCAGAACGCGATACAGACTCACTGAAAAAAGCACAATATATGTCTGATAAAATCGGGGAAGAATTCGAAGGTATTGTGTCTTCTGTTACGAACTTCGGTATCTTTATCGAGCTACCAAACACGATTGAAGGACTTGTGCATATTAGCAATATGACCGACGATTACTATCGCTTCGATGATCGCCAAATGATGATGATTGGTGAACGTACAAACCGCCAATTCCGCATCGGTGATGAAGTCAAAGTACGAGTTGCAAACGTCATTATCGAGGAGTCATCAATTGACTTTGAAATCGTAGGAATGGTAACTTCTTATGGAAGAACAAGAAAAGCCACACCTACTGTTATTCATGCACGCAAAAACTATAGTGACAACAAAGACGGACGCAGCAGCCGAAGCAATCGTTCAGGCGGTGGCAGAGGTCGCCGTGACGAGGAAAAACAAAGCCGTGGCGACTCATCAAAACGCAGAGAACGCGGTGACAGCGATCGCGATCCACGTGGCCGACGCAAAGATAGCTCAAGCCCTGGCCCGAAAAAAGGCGTAAAACAAAAACAAAAGTTTTACGAAGGCATCGCCAAAAAAGGCAAAAAGAAAAAAACAAAACGTAAATAATGAAAAAATCCAGCGTGAGCAGGCTAAGCCCTGCTCAACCTTTGAATAGAGGGTGAACTAAATGGCAAAAGGTACTGGGAAAGTATTAGCACAAAACAAAAAAGCAGGACATGACTACTTTATTGAAGACACAATTGAAGCGGGCATGGTACTAACAGGCACAGAAATTAAAGCTATTCGTGCAGGCAAAGTCCAATTGCGCGACTCATACGTTCGAATTACAAACGGCGAAGCATGGATTAGCAACATGCACGTTAGCCCATTCGACCAAGGGAACCGTTTCAACCATGACCCATTACGCGCCCGTAAATTGCTCCTCCATAAAAAGCAAATCGGCGAACTAGTCGGCGCAGTCAAACGGGACGGCTACACCATCATCCCTTTAAAAATGTACATTAAAGACGGCTACGCCAAACTACTAATCGGCGTCGGCAAAGGGAAAAAAGACTACGACAAACGCGACGACATGCGCAAAAAAGAAGCAAAACGCGAAATGGAACGCACCTTCAAAGCAAAAAATCAATACTAATAGATTACGAGGAAGGCTCACCACTTGTTGTGGTGAGCTTTTTTTATTGATGTTCGTGGGTATCTGAGAGGGTGAGGAGGTTTACCCGCGAAGTGGGGTGATTTACCCGCGGAATAAAGGGGAATACCCGCGAAGTGAGGAGGTTTACCCGCGGATTTGTGGATAATACCCGCGAAGTGAGGTGATTTACCCGCGGAATAAAGGGGAATACCCGCGAAGAGAGGTGGTTTACCCCCAGAACGAGGGAAATATCCGCGAAGAGAGGAGGTTTACCCGCGGAATAGTGGAAAATACCCGCGAAGTGAGGAGGTTTATCCGCGGAATAGTGGAGAATACCCGCGAAGTAAGATGATTTACCCGCGGAACAAAATAATATCACCTAAAGAACAAAAAAATTTTCCATTTACTTGAGATTTTTTAAAAGTTTTTACGTTGTTAAAGTAAGGAGGTGGGTCCCATGGATATGCAGCTGGTACAAAAAATTATCGCTGGTGACCAACAAGCATTCCGCATCATTGTTGACACATATAAGCAACCACTCGTCAGCTATTTAACTTATCAAACGAATGACGAGGAATTGGCGAAAGATATTGCGCAAGAATCATTTATCAAATGCTACGAAAACTTACTTCATTTTAAAGGTGGTTCTTTTAAGGCATGGCTTTTTCGTATCGCGATTAATCAACTGATTGATTTTAAAAGAAAGCATAAGGAAGATGCAACACCACTTGAGGAAACACCCTCATTAGAAACACCAGAAATATTAATAATCAAAAAAGAACAGAACGCGTTACTTCAGCAATGGCTTGCAACATTGGAACACAAAACGCACCAAGTTTTCGTCCTAAAGTATGCCAGTAATTGCTCTTATGAAGAAATCGCTGAGACACTTAATATTCCAATATCGGAAGTACGAAACCGACTGCATAGAACAAAGAAACGGCTAAGAAACGCTATGTCGAAGGGAGAGATTAATAATGAACTGCTTATCAACTGAAGAAATGCACGATTTTATCGATGGACGAATAGAAGATAACAAAATGATGCAAATGGACAAGCATATTCAATCATGTGCAACCTGCTCTGCATTATTGGATGAACAACTTGAAACAGAACAGCTAATAAGCTCCCTGTTTCCTCCAGTACATGTTGACGATTCATTTACAAATCAAGTGATGAATCAATTACCAAAGAAAAAGACTTCCCTTACAAAAAAGCGAGACTGGCGAGCAACTTTTACAGCAGTCGCATTCGTCACAGCCGCATTATTATTTCTAGTATTCTCAACTATGCAACAGGAGCCAGCAACTAGTTCTACCCCCATTACGATAAAAGTAAAAGACGTTAAGCTCACAGATGCTTACATTACAGTGACTCTAGCTACATCTGGCTATAAAGGTGATGAAAATTTCTTCAATGAAGCAACCGTGGGAGATGTAGCACTCGTACTACCAAACGGGAAAAGTGAAATAGCTAGTTATTCTGCAGAGCAATCAATGAATGAGATTAAATTTGAGTTCCCCTTATTTAATGTGACACATGATGAATTTAAACTTCTTTTTAACTATCAACACATTTATGACGTAGATGGTCAGTGGACGCTGGAAGTACCGATTGATCGCAAGGAATTGTTAGCCCAAACAGAGACTGTCACGCTACGTTCTGCCTTTGAAAAAGACGGCATTGATGTCAACTTTATTCGTGCACAACATGGACCACAGAACTCTCTCTTCAAATTTGAAACAACATTTACGGAGGACATGGCAACATTCGTAGAGCAACAAGTAGAAAAGTTTACAGTTGATTTACCGCTAGCAGAAAAAGAAGCTTATGCAGGCTATAATGCACAAATACTATATGACGTTATTGACGCTGATGGACAAAAATTAAAACGCTCGATGCCTGAAGATAACGTCAATATTCAAAATGATCGCTACGCTCATACTGAAACAATTAGTGCCTATCCAAGTGTAAAAGAAGGCGGCTATATAGCTGTTACTGGTGCCAAGTTTGAGTTGCCGACGAATGTCCGACATCCGCTAACTTTAGACCAATTACCGTACTCCTTTACTTATAAAGATACAGTATATGAAGTAAAGCTCTTACCCAACCAACGTCTTGAAATTTCCTCAGACGCAAAGGCAACGACGATTAACGACTGGCATATTACAGTGAATAATAAACCAGCATGGGATACAGCCCGTGTCCGAAAAGATAAAGAAAAACAGTATACAACAATCACATTCGATGAGGGGATTCAATTAGATTCGTTTATCCTTTACGGTCAAACAGAATTAAAATATGTTTACTTTGATGAACCAATTCGTGTGGATATACGATAACTATAAAAGTTGCTGGGGCATAACTTAATAATAAGCGTGTACTCGTTGATAGTAGCGCAACTGGCGACTTTTAGCATGGATAACTGTGCTAAGAGTCGCCAGCATCTTTGCTTTTGTAATGATGTCCCTTTAAGTAAGCGTTGTACTACTAGTGACATACAATGCATGCCTATAAATCTGTAAATAAGGCACTATACTTGAAGTAAAGCTTGGTTTGTTTTATAATATGAATTGTTAATGCCAGATGTATTGAAGCGTAGTACTACTCTTCAACCGTACTAGAAGCAATTCTAGCTCTTTGTTTGATCGACGCCACGAGCCTCGCATCATATTCAAGGGGACGTTACGGATTCGACAGGGATGGTTCAAGCTTTGGTCGCGCGTCGGAGGTCTCGGCTCCGTCATCAACGGAAGTTATATAATAACTGGCAAACAACAAAACTTAGCTTTCGCAGCGTAAGCTCGTAAGCGCTCTGCCTCTCTATCGCCCATGTAGAGTACGTAGGGCCCAACTTTAGTGGGATACGGTCGATGGTGCCACCTGAGTCACCGGCAAGAGATTTCCAGGTTAGCGTACAGGACGCCTGTTTGTCGGCATAATGCTACGCGAATTGCGAATGGACAAACTACACGCGTAGAAGCTGAAGTATTGGAGTCTTTGGACGCGGGTTCGACTCCCGCCGTCTCCATTTTAAAAACCGTTATTTGTGGCGTTATATCAACGTTCAAATGGCGTACATAGCGTCTGACGCTGTACAAACGTACAGTCAAGCGGACAACAATCGACCTTCTAATCTTAACGGATTAGGAGGTTTTTTTGCGTGGTTAAACGTACAAGAAAACATGGCGCGTTTGCGGTCGATGAAACATTCGATATTGATATTAAACGCAGTGAGGATAGACGCGACTCATTGATGGTTCAGCAAGCATTGAAAACGGTCTTTCGTCAAATGGAAATCAGCGGTAACAGACCGCGAACAATCGAAAGTTATGCGTTTGCATGGAACGAATTTATCAAGGTGACAAGCGTTCGATACATCGAGGATATTGATGCGGATATGATTTACGATTACTTGAACGAAATCGACGTATCAAATGCAACGAAGCTAGTTCGCTTGAAATCGTTGAAGGCAATTCTTAATCGTTTCTTTGATAATCGTTGGATTGAGATTCGTTTTTGGTCGAAGATTCAAATTAAAGTTGATAAGACGATCAAAGGGGCATCAAAAGAGAGTGACGTTGAAGTATTGCTATCGCTTATTGACCGCAGCACTTACGTTGGTTTCCGTGATTCAGTTGCGATTTTACTAATGTATAAAACGGGGCTACGTATTACAACGATTGGAGAATTGCGTGAACGTCATATCGACTTTACCTCTAATACGATTGATATGGACGGTGCTGTCCTTAAAAATCGCGATACTTTAAAGCTACCTATAGACGATCAGTTGGCGGAAATGTTGAGAGTATTAATCGAGAAAAACAAGCAGATTCGCCGTAAATACAATACGCGTAATACTTACGTTTTCTTATCCGCTAATGGACAAGGCATTAATAATAGCCAGTCGTCCAGTAACGCAATTTCAAAGTCATTAACGAAGTATGCAAGAGAGTTCGGCTTAAAGAACGTCAATGCTCACGCGTTAAGACGAGCATTTGCGACTAACTTATTAAATCAAGGCGCTAATGTCGCTTTAATATCGAAAGCTCTCGGACACAAAAGTTTGGAGACAACAACCGTCTATCTCGATTTAGAGAAGGAATTTGTCGCAGAGTCTTTACGTGATTATTTATAAACAGAAAAAAGCCGCTAGTGCGATAACACTAACGACTTCTAACTTAATACGATTACACTAAAGTTTCTGAGGCCATAGTGTATTTATAACCTTACTTTAGCATTTTGTAAAAAAATGTTCAAGTCCGAGGTCTGTTAAGTGCACCATTTTTTAGTGAAATCACAAGTGGTTGCCCAATAACACTCTAACCTGGAAAGGTTTGTCGTACCGATGCACAAAAGCGACTATATCACATGTCAAGCCGTTTCCTTGTTTACGGTTGTGAAGAATCGGGGAGTACGCCCAATTTAACGGTACGGTGGTTTACTGGCTAACTACGGTTAGGGTAAGCGCAGCCAAGCGGACAAGCAGTTAGCAAAAGCTAACCAATAAAGGACGGTTCGCACACGTAGGACAGTAATTACGTGAGGTAACGCAGAACGAAAGTTCTCTACGAAACAAGGCGACATAGAAACCTCGGACACGACATGACGGTGTATTGATCGCGTAGTTACTTTATGTCTAACTTACTTTTAATAGTTTGCTAGATATAAGGTAACAACTTTGCGAGCAAATTTCCTGGAGCATCAGCCATTCTGGTGTACTGGGTTCGGTTGTCAAGCGTTAATCTACGATAGATACAGAGATTTATTTAATGTTTTATATGTTTTACTGGAGCGTAGAGTGCAGCACTCTTTACATATCTTTTTTAAGTGTACGCCAGCATTTACGGTTATTAGCGGACACCAACGCTTACGTATCGCCCAAGACTTAGGATTATCGGAAGTACCAGTCGATATTATAGACGTTGACGAATGGGAAGCTGAGTACCTTTTAATCGCTGAAAATACAGAACGTCGAGGGGAAGCAGAGAGTGACCCTATTAAAAAAGGGCGCATCGCAGGATTTATGGAGGATTATTGGGAGCGACTTGGTATTTATCAACGTGGTAGAGGAAATGCCCATAATGGGCAATTAAAGTCTCAAGCAGATGTGGCAGATTTTATTGGAGAGACTCGCCAAACAACGCAAAGACTACTAAAACTAAACGAACTTATCCCGCAACTCCAACGCTTAGTCTCGACCGGCAAACTCGGAACAACTAGCGCCGAGCAACTAGCATATTTGAGTAATCGATTACATATGAAGATTTATACAACTATAGATGGAGTGTGATTGCATTGCCGACAGAGGAACAGCTAAAAGCAATCGTGGAAGGTGTAGCTAAGGCGTCTGAGAAGTACGGATATCCAACAATACCGAAAAAGAAAAGGAAGAAGAAAAAGAAAGTAAACAAAGTTGAAGAAAACAAGAACGAAGCCAGTTACAGAAGAATGATAAAGGATGGTGATATATCGATGTACAACGAGGAGAAATTAAAGAAGTTTGCAGAAGGTGTTCGCAAGCAGACGGAGAAATATAACTTACCGACAACACCTAAAAGAAAGAAGAAAAAGAAAAAGACCGAGTAGACGTAACGTTGTCCGCTCGGTTTTATTTTACAAGTCTAGAACAAACTCAGGAATTTCATTTTTCGCAACAACCTTTATAAAATCTTTATATGGTTCCGAAACCACCCTGCCATTTATTTTCGTTTTTATAATTTTAAAGTTTTCTCTATCGGAAAGTTTGTCGGATAAAGTCATTTGTTCGATAAATTTCTTTGTATTTTTAATTGCATTATCGTATTTTTTATTATCACTATCAATTAAATATATGAAATTTTTTTGTTCATTTGTTTCAAAATCAATATAAATCACAGCGTATCCTATTACTTCTATAGTTCTTCCATCCCAATATTCATCAAAATTATCCGAATCATTTACTCCTTGAATAAAAAAGAATTCAAGATTACGATTTAAAAATAAACGACTAAATGAATAACTTTCGTGTTCCAACATAGTAACTCCTCCTATTATTTTAGAAAAATCTGACGATAGACGTTATTGGCCGTCGTCTTTTTTGTTTCCCTCTATTGTTAAAACCTCGTTAAAGTCGGTTGTACCTAACGCAAGCATTATTGTCTCCAAATGATCTCGATTTATTTGAGTCTTATTGTTTCGATACATATCACTAATAGTTGCAGGACGTAAGTCGACACCTGTTTTCTCTAACACAACTGCGCGTAGTTCCTTTTGTGATTGGATGCCGCGAGCCGTCGCAGCTTGTTCTATTGTTAACTTAATCATACTGTGCACCTCTATTTTTATTATAAGTATAAACTCCGCTAAAAACTTTTACAACATTTTATGTAATTACGTATTTACAGCTTTCTGTAATTGTGTTATCTTATGTTTAAGAGTTAAAACAAAAAAAGGAGGTTTTACGAATGAATCAATCTAGCCAACGTATTTTACTCGACGAGGATTATGTAGTCACAATGGTAACAACGCACCTATTTGAAGGGGTGCAGCTAATCGTCTGCGAAGAGGAAGGCGAAGCAACACTCATGATAAATGACGCAGATATAAACCTCAAATATACCGAGGAATTGGCGTCTATTCTTGCGAACTTGCACGACTACACAGCGGAGCAACTACTCATGGTACTAGCGAAAGTTGATCGCTTAGCTTCGTAATACGTAATATCAAGCAGAAAACTACGGTATCGGCTGCTGATACAGGAATTTGATACGGTGTATCATACGGAATTTGCTACAGATGACCATTTTGCAGACGTTAAGGCACGTCTTATTTTCCACCAGTTAGCATGATTGGCGCATGTCTAACATATTGGTGAAGGCGACTTGAAACGTGATTGGACGGATTTCTGACACGTTAACATACATCATGAGCGTTTGCTGACGTTCGAGAATATACAGCATAGTTGCGGATTGGCGACGGACGATTGAGAACGAAGAAAAACCGAACGTTTTGGCGGACGTTCATCATACTAGGTTGACGCGTATTAAATAGATGAAAAACGGTCTTTGTTGCTGCATGGACCTATGAGGCTAGAGGCGGTTGCAGACGTTTCTAGCCTTTTGTTTTCCCTTCGTAAACAGCGCTCACAGGTGTTCTAAATCGCAAGGCGACGTATTTATCATACGAAGGCTAGAACGTCTAAAACGAAAGGAGATTGAACGGAAATGTACGAAGTAGCAGTGTTTCAATATGAAAATTTAGACGCAACAACCGCTGACTTTCTACGTAAAAAAGAATCAAATATGAGAGAGATTGTCGGTAAGGCGTACACAGCATTAGGGAAAGAGTTAAAAGAGGCGCAAGATACTTTAGCGAAAAACGGTTACGGGTGTTTCGACAAGTGGTGCGAATCTATAGGACTTAATCGTATGCAAGCTAATAGGTTGATTCAGCGATATTCGTTAGTAACAAATTGTTACGAACAAACTCAAGGACTACTCGAAGATTTGCCCGTATCACTTACGTACGAAATTGCCAAGCCTTCCGCAGAATCGACGCCAGCAAAGACACAAGCGAAATCGGAAGTTCTTGACGGCAGTATTGATACGTTAAAGGCGTACAGAGAGCGTATAGCCGAATTAGAATCGCAAGCTAAACAAGCTACGGAAAAAGCAGAGCAAGCCGAATCTGCCCTACAAATAGCTGAAGAAAAAGCACAGCGCATGATAAGCATTTTTTCGGAATTGGACGGTAAAGCCGTCTCGGGACGGTTTAATAAATTTGGAATTAAAGCATTATATGAAATCGCTCAATTTACAGAACAACAGCGTAATTTAGAGCATGAAATACCGTCTACAGGCGAAGTCAAAAAGGTCGATGAAATGACTGTACGTGAGCTGAGTTGACGTGTACTCAACGTTGGATATACACAAAACGGAGTACGTACTCCGTTATAACGAGCATGTCCGGATTTCGGAGGAGCAACTCGACACTTTTGAAGGTATTCCAAACTTGGACACCCTTGCATGAATACGAGTTTCGTAGTGGACAAGGAAAGAGAGCTGACATTTGTCCAAATGAACAAAAGTTGGATACTCACGTAGCACTAGCTAGGGAAGCTGGTATCGGTGGGGGGTCTCCGTTTGGATACGGCTTAGGGGTCTCAATCTAGATACACGAACTATACTACTTTCTTTTTAACTAAACTACTATCTTTAAAAGATTAACGAGTCTTTATGCTAACGCATAAATCCTCTATGTCGCTTTCGCTCCATGTAAACGGTTATCGACACCGTAACTACCGACACCATACGTATTTACAGTAAGAAGAACTATATTTAACGAGAACTATCGTTTAAGAAGATAAAAGATATTGCGAGTCTTTGCTGACGCAAATCCTCTACGTCGGCTAAAGCCTCCGTCCCATTACATTATTGATGTTATCTTGCGATTGTAATAATATCATTGTAATAGATAGACGCGGACTTATTTTGCGTTCTTTGCAAAATGAGGACGCAAGTGTTTAAGGAAGTTGTAACAACTTCTCGGACACCTTCGGTATTTGCGTACAATATCGGCATATCAATACATATTTAGCGCAATTCTTTTCGTGTGCGGACGGTAAGATAAGATAGATAAGAAGCCCGTGTAAGTAGCGAGAGTCCTACGGAGAGTAAGCATGAATGCAGTTTTTAAGTGGGACGTAAAGGGATGGTAATTCTGGATAATCGGGACGTAAAGGGATGGTATTATTTTTTTGAGGTAAGCAAACTTCGTAAGTATATGAAAGTTTTTCCCGCCATTTGTGACAATTAGTTACCTATATATACGCCGAAATGGTCTTTAGAATTATTTTTCTAACAAAGTGTGTAAAAAACGACTTTTAACGGTCTAGTATATGAAGAAATATAACGTCACATTTACGGGCATTAGTTGGCTTATATATTGAGGAAATAACAAATAATTCATTAAATGTGTCTAAAATGTGAACTGTCGATAAAAAAGTTTGCATTTTTTGTGAGTAAAACCATGAATTTTACCCCTTTAGTTATCTATATATTATGAAGGGAAGTTTTCGTGGCAAAACATCATAGTTGTTGGCTATATATTATAGGAGAGTGCTTCCGCCCTTTAGCCATAATTTTATATAAAACGTATCTAGCCTAAGAGTACGGAGAAAGACTTTGCCAGTTGAAAATGTTAACTTTTTAGCTAGTTGTTGGATATACATTGTAGGTAAATGAAATTAATATAGAGTTTTCCTTACTTTTTAGTGAAAACCTTGGCTTATATAGTATGAGGGGAACTTGTACTTTAGAGCAGTTTGTATCATAGATAGTGAGGACCCATATAATTGCCGAATTGTCTGTCCTATAGAGTAAGGAAGTAAATATGCCAAATGGAAGCCTACATTTCACTTTAGTTTGTATCTTATATATTGAAGAGGTATTTTTCAGTCGTCCACCAGGGCGGCTTTTTTAATTGGCTTAATTTGTAGTTATTTTATTACTAACAAGGAGGTAATCGGAATGGCATTAACGGCAAATCAGATTAAGTATTATCGTGAAGCATTCGGCATCACACAAGGACAACTCGCTAAACGTATTGGAATCACGCCGGTTATGCTCGGCTTTATTGAACGTGGCGAGCGTACTCTATCGCAATCAGTAGCAGTACGAGCCGGAATGGCTTTACTTGAAGTGAGTCGCCAAGTCACGACAGCAACCACGGAAATTCAATCGCTTGCTCACGCATTACAAAAATAATAGATGAAAAGGATGATGACTATGACAACAGCTATTACAGGAAAAGAGTTCGTACAGCTACACCCGAATACACGACAACAGACATTAGCTCAAAAGCTAGATTACGTGGTAGTTGACGGAAAGCCTTACTCTACAGAAACTGGCGAATACTTAGGAGATAAGTATGTTCACGATTTAGTGCCTCGCCGTACAGCGGGTCAGTATAAAGTAATCGAATCTAAACGTATCTTGGACGAGCATGAGGTAGAAAACGGAGGCTTCGTATTCACCTTCTTTAAACAGTCACGCATGATAAGCGAACGATTCCCAACACTCAACAATTCCGATATTGCACGACTAATGTACCTCGGTACTTACATCGCATGGAACACAGGGCGCATTCAGTACGATAATGGTCGAGTGATTGACCGTGAAGGCTTTGAAAAGTTGATGGGATTAAGTACTAAACGCTCACGCGAACTATTCAAACGCTACGTAGAGGCGGAGATTTTAACAGAACGAGATGACTGTATCTTTATGAATCCAACGGTGTTTTATCGAGGGAATGTAAAGACAATCAGCCCCGCAGTATCAGATATGCAACACACGCGCTTATTCAAGAAAACGATACGTGACTTATATGAGAAAACAAACGGCAGAACGGTTGGACAGCTTGCGCTAGTCTACTCAGTTATGCCTTTTTTAAATTTCGAAACAAATACAATCTGCTTCAATCCCGACGAAACTGACTTGGATCGCCTTCGCCCGATGGGATTAGAGAAACTTGCGGTTCTATTGGGATATGCAAACGCGGGTAAGTTAAAAACCGCATTGAACCGCGTTCAGATAGATGGACAAGTAGTATTTAACTTCTATGAAAATCCGCGAGACAGACGTGAGAAACGTATTACAGTCAATCCTCGAACAATTTTTGCAGGAACTGGCGAGCAATTAGCTGCGATCATGGTGCAGTTCAATTAAACAAAGGAAAAGGAGAATGAAAATGACACTATCCATTAAACAAACAGTAACAGAAACAGGGCCAATGACAGTAGAGGTTGCAATTGAGTTGCCTGACAAAAGTATATTCCGTGAAGTTTATCATAACGGAAACCTTGTATTCCCTGCATTTGTTTCTCTGCGTAAGGTCTTGCAACACTACAAAGAAACAGAAATCGCAGTGATAACAACGAGTGAGCCACTGGCCAGAGAGTACAACTACGAACATCATAATCCTAATGCTCGATTATTAATGGAGTTAAAAAAGATAATCGCGCGAAACGGCTTGACCGTTAGCGTTGAGTATATGCAATAAAAATTAAAAGATGAAAAGGACGATGACTATGACAAAGAAAACAGAACAACAAACAGATGCTAAAACGATGGAGATGCTATACGCTATCAGTCTTTCATTGGCACGCTTAGAGGGCAAGTTAGATGTAATTGTTGCTCAAAGTAAAGGCGGTGCATGCTAATGAAGGTTTGCACAAAATGTGGTACTAAAACCAAACATTTTTACAGTATGAAGCGAACACACTGCATTGAATGTGAACGGAAGGACGCTCGGTATCGTATGGCATCGCTTGAAAATAGAGCGCGCGGTGCTTTCCGACACGCGAACAGAAAAGCTGAGCAATTCGGAGTTGCAAACGATTTAACTTACGACGATGTTATGTACTTGTTTAAGTTAGCTGGCGGACGATGCGCATATACAGGTAGATTTAGCAACGATTTATCTCTCGAACATGTCATACCTATGTCAGCAGGCGGTGCGAATACGATAGGAAACATTATTGTCGTTGATGTCAGCGTAAATCGAAAGAAAAATAATCGTAGTTTCCTCGAGTTTATCGAGACAAAATATAATCCATACGATGTTGCACCCCTCGTCAAACTACTGGCGGCGCGAGGTAATCGTGATTATGCGGGGCTATATGACGAGTTATATGAGTTCCAACGAGAAGAGTGCAATGCGTGGTATAGACGTCTTATGGACAAGCAGAAACAGGCTGCAGTATGACGAAAATAAATAAAGAATCAGAGGAAATCGTACCCACGACCGCCGAAACTGGAAGGGCGGTGAGTGTTCCATAAGCACATCGTAGTATCCCATATTAAAACTTAGGAGGAAAAGGAATATGACAGTAAAGCCAGAACAAGAAGTAATCGAGGAACAAGCAATCGAACAACCGACAGAGCAAACGGAAATTGACGAGTTACGAGCACAGGTAGCTGAGTATGAAGTGCTGAAAGCGCAAATTGCAGAGCAAGAAGCGACTCAAAAAGCCGAGATATTCGCGCAGAAGGTCGAACAATCTGGGGTTAAAGACTTCGATAAATTACAGCCGTTTTTAGATGCTACAAAGCTAGAGGGCGATGCGCTCGATGAACTGCTCGGCATTTTGCAAGGCATGAAGCCAAAGCAGACACCGATTGGCACTGCGACAAATGGCGGTAATGGTGGTCAAAAGACTTCACAAGAAACGATGCTTGCAAACGCAGAGGCAGCAGCTAAGCGAACTGGCAGCGTTGAAGATATTGCCGCATTTAGCGGACTAAAACAAAAAATTAAACAATTTGGGGGACGACGATAATGACAAACGTAATTAATACTACTCAATTAGTAGGTAAGAAAGAATCTGTAGTAGACGAGGTACTTTTACTCAATCCAAATCAAACGCCTCTAGTAAACTTACTAGGCTTTAAACAACCCGTAACTAATACAACTCACGTTTGGTACGAGGATCAAACATTCGCAGTCAAAACGAAGGTGACGTCGCTTGCTGCTATCGATGCTACCGAGTTAACTGTAGCTGACGTGGAGCCATTTGTGGTCGATGCTATTGCACAAATCGAGGAGGAGTTAGTACAGGTTACTGCGATTAATACCTCTGCTAAGAAAATCACAGTAGTACGTGGTTATGCAGGTACAACAGCCTCGGCAATCGCAAAAGACGCAGAGATTGAGTTCTTATATGTACGTGGTGAAGAAGGCGCTGACATTCCGAAATCACGCTACAAACCACGCCAACGTGTTGAAAACTATACACAAATCTTCATGGAATCGGTAGAAGTTACCGGCACAGCGGAATCAGTTTCGCAGTATGGTGTAGATGGTTTATACAACTACGAGAAAGCGAAGAAACAACTTGAAGTTGCTTTACAGCTTGAAAAATCGTTAATCAACGGAGTCAAGTTCGATGATGGTACAGTACGACATTTAGGCGGTCTGCGTAACTTCATTAAGACAAATGTTACAGACGCAGGTAAAGTCGCTATTTCAATTAAGATGCTTACGGATATGGTACAGACGGTGTTCGAGAAAGGTGGTCTTGCAGGTGGCGGACAGTATGCGTTTATTGTATCAGCGCATCAAAAGCGTGCTATCAGTGATTTACAAGGCGATAAAATCCGCATCACACAAGCGGAAAACAGTCGTGGACAAGTAGTCGATCACTTAGTAACCGACTTCGGGCAGTTCCCAATTGTGATGAACGATAACGTTAAGTCGAATGAGATTTTCTTCATCGACATTAATCGTACGGCAATCAAGCCGTTAAATGACCGTGGATTCCATCATATTCCTGCAGCAGTTACGGGCGACCGTCAACGTGGTTTTATCGTAGGCGAGTACACGCTCGAGTTCAAACAAGAGTCGGCACACGGACGCATCAAGAATTTAGCGTAACAATTTTCGAGAGGCTTGCGATTAGTTTCGTAGGCTTCTTTTTGTTTCAAACGTGAAAGTCAGTTCAAAAAAAATTAAATGTATGGGAGACGATTAAATGACAATTTTAGACGCATTCTTAGGGGCAAAACCTACAGTAGAAATTACGGAAAAGGTATTTATTAAACGTTTAGGTAATTCTATTACGATTAAAGCACTTACAGGTGAGGATATCGATATGATTCGTGACCAGGCAACTTATCCGATTAAGAACGGCAAGAAAACGGAGCTAAGAGTTAATGAAGAAGAAGTATCACGCTTACTTATCGTTAAAGCAACGATTGAGCCGAACTTTGCAGATAGACAATTGTTAGAGCATTTTAAAGCGGCTGACGCAGGAGATTGCATACAAAAAGCGTTATTAGCTGGAGAAATTGCAACATTACAAAACGCGATTTTGACACTAGCAGGCTTTAACGACGAGGAAGAAATAGAAGAAGTAAAAAACTAATTAAGGCGGGTGGTGAAGCATTCTTATTGCACCGTATATGGCAAAATCACCACATCCCGCCGCATGAAGTTTATGAGATGAAGAAACGTTATAGGACGTTTATGTATGCGTCAGAAATGATTGTGATGGATGAAGAAGATCAACAGCGAAAAGAATTAGAACGTAAACAATGGCAGTAGAAGGCGCTCTTAATAGGGCGTCTTTTTTATTTTGTCAAAGGAGAGAATGCGAATGAATGACAAATTATATGAACATAGCAATCGGTTTATACCAGTCAGTCAAAAAGCCGTAAAGAGAGCTGATAACTAATGGCCATTAATTTAACCGCAATATTTCAAGTTCGCGATCATCAAGGAACGTCACGGCTTAGACGAATCATACAAATGATGGACCGAATGAATCGAACAAGTCGAACTACGAGCGAAAGCATGTCGAGGTCACAAACCGCAGTAAATAGGCTAGGCAGTGCAGTATCTTCGACATCTAATCGTATGAACGGCTTTTCTACAAGTATTAGCCGATTGCACGTAGGTTCAAATGGATTGAGTGCATCGTTCGGAGGTTTGCAAAGTACGCTTGTTGGGTTGGCCAGCGCATATATAGGTGCGAATGGTGCTGCGAAATTACTAAATGCTACAATAGGGCAAGCTGCTCAATTCGAGCAAAGTAAAGCAATTATACAAGCAGCTTTCCAGGACAATGGCGCAACTAAGCAGTATATGAAGATGGTCGATAAAATAGCGATTGATAGCCCACTGCTCAACTCCGGAGACATGTTTGCAGGCTCTAAAGGTCTTCTTACCTTAACAAAAGATATGGGACAACTTGAGAAGTCTTGGAAACTTGTTGAGCGTCTTATTGCCAGTGATCCGACGAAATCAATCGATGATGCTGTAAGGGGGCTTCGCGAACTTGCATCTGGAGATACGATTTCTTTACGTGATGTATTTAACCTTGATAAAAACATTTTAAATGACGTTAAAGGCGGTTCATTCGAGGAGCAACTGGCGGGGGTAGATAAAGCGTTAAATAAGATGAACATAACACAAAAAACCGTTGAGGCAATGGGTTCCACTACACTTGGTAGATGGAATAGCCTTAAAGAAAGAGTTGGTACGCTATTCCGTGACGCGGGTGATAAATCAAATACAAAACTAGGCGACTTTTTAAAACGTATAAATGATTCAATTGATAAATTAGATGTAAAAAGTATCAGCGATAAATTGGGTAATTTTTTAGGAAAAGCGACAGATAAAGCGATCACACTGTACGACGCGTTCATGAAATGGCGCAAGCCAATAGCGTACGCAGCAGGAGCAGTAGGCACGTTTGTAGCTGTGTTAGCTGTAGTGGGTACAATATCAGCACTCGCGAATCCAGTCGGACTAATCGCCGCAGGAATTGCCGCGGCAGCAGTCGGAGTAAAAGCGCTCTATGACAATAGCGAAACGTTCCGAGGCATTATCGATAGTATCGTTGGGAAGGTCAAGTCGTTGGTTGACGCATTTAAAGCAGGTGGCACTAGCGGATTAATTGACGCCATCTTCCCACCAGATATTGCAACGAAATTAAACGGAATTATCGAAGGAATCAAAACGAAAATATCCGAGTTGGTGTCAGCATTTAAAACAGGCGGAATCGGCGGAGTGTTCGATGAAATTTTCGGTAAAGGCTCGTTTGAGACGGTTAAGACAAAATTCGAGGAAGTCAAAACTTACGTTACCGAAAAAGTAACGCAACTCTCGTCAGTGTTTGGACGACTGAAAGAGGCGTTTACACAAGTATGGACGACAATCTCCAGCATAATTTCGAACCTTTGGACGGTCATCCAGCCGTATTTAAGTGGACTTTGGAACCTCCTGCAAATTCTCGGAGACGTTGCTGTGCTTGTTTTCAATAACGTCATTGCACCGGCGCTTTCGTTTGTCGCGCAACTGTTCTCTACTCTGTGGACGATTGCACAGCCTATTATTAACGCTATTGCGAATGGATTCGAGTTACTCTCCTCAGTAATTAAGTGGTTATGGGATAACGTACTTGCCCCACTAGTCGAGTTTATCTTAACCGGCGTTAAAAATGCGTTCGATACATTCTCCGGTGCACTATCGGGCGTACAAGGCTGGTTCGAATCTCTAAGTGGATGGATATCAACAGCCTACGGACATGTTAAAGATTTCGCGAACTTTATTAGTTCCGTAAAAATGCCTGACTGGATTTCTAAAGGTATCAGTTCTACTGTGTCGTTCGTAGGAGATATGCTTGGCGGCGGTGTTAAACCGGACGGATCTCACTATCATGGACTAAATAACGTGCCGTATGATAATTATCTCTCATATTTACACAAAGGAGAAATGGTACTACCTCGTTTTGAGGCAGAGGCATATCGTTCTATGATTAGTGGAAAAACACACAGTTCGGGAGTAGATGATGTATCTTACAACTCAACAGGCGTAGGGATTACCAATAACTCAACATATAATTCATACAACACTGCGAATACTCCTCGCAATGAGAAAAGTACGCCTAGTGTAGTTACGATTAAACCAACGATCAATATGCCTGGCATGGTTGTACGTGAAGAAGCTGACGTTCGGAAATTAAGTGATGCGGTAGCAGAAAAAATTGTGGAGAAAGTTTTAGAAAAACGAGGAGTATTCGTCTATTGATGAAAAATCAAACTGGCAGGCATCGGCTATTACAGCGGTGTTTTCCTTTTCTATTACAACGAAAGAAGGGGATTAAATGGCATTTAAGACTAATGCACAGTTAGAAACGGAGTTAAGAGCGTTGGATGCGTTGTTAGACGATAATTACGATTCTGACCGTCTTACTAGCGACTATGAGGCGTATGAAGTGTATAAGCGTAATTTCGGTGAGGCTAGCGAGTTCTTACTGATTTATGCAGATATGTTAGCGAAAACAGGAAAACCGTATGTCGTAGAGGAATCAGAAAAGATTAGACGCTTGATTGATGCGTTCGATTCGGTTAGTAACTGTAGCGATGTATTGCTAGCAACAACTAATTTTATGATTGCGCACAGCTTAAAGCAAGCTATCGGAGAAGCATCGCAGAACATTCCTTATACTTATGCTGCGTTCATTATCGAGGCTATCAAATATCAGTATAAACCTAACTATAAAGAATTTAACGGGGGTAATCAATAATGGCGAAATTAACATTAGACGCATTAAAAGCGAGGCTGACACCGAATCAACTGAGAGCTGCGGAACTACTTCTAGAGAAAGAGTATGCGCCAAAAGGCGAGAAGAAAACGTATGCACAGATATCCGAACAAATCGGAATTGATACGTCAACGCTTTATCACTGGCGACATAATACGGACTTCGTTCAGTATTTAGCAACGGTCAGTGATACGAAGCTAGACAGCGCGAGAGCGGTAGCTGACGCACAATTGATGAACTTAGTGAAAGGTACTTCCAACAACGGGAACGCTTCAATTAAGGCGCTTGAGCTATATTATAAGCTCGTCGGAAAGCTAGTCGATAAGCGAGAGGTTGTTTCAACGAACCAAGAACCGGAAGCGCATGACATTGATGCGCTTAAGGCGAAAATTGAGCGATTACGCGCAAATAAATGACGCAATATTAACGGGCATGCCTTCGGGTGTGTCCGTCTTTTTTTATGTCCGTAATATCACGAATAATCACGAAATCATCGGGCAGACAGGGCTGGCGCGCGAGGGTGTCTGAAATCTCCACGGTTCAATCTGACGCAGTTTCGACGCATTATAACGTTATGCAAAAGGCAGGCAGTCGTGAATCTGCGAATGTATGCTTTTATTAAAAAGAATACATATAAAACGTTGTTAAATAGCGGTTTGATAATTGCGTATCTAACGAATGTATGCTATTTTAGATATAACGATAAAAAGGATACATTCAAAAGGGGCGTAATTATGGCTAATCATAACGAGAAAAAAGGCATGTTAATCGATGTGCAGCCGTTAAAATCGAAAGAAGAAATAAGCGAGATGTTAGAAGCTTTAGGTATGTCGAAGGAATACGGGCTACGCAATCAACTACTATTCAAGCTCGGCATATCTACCGGCTTACGATGCGGGGATTTAGTAGCGCTTAAAGTCGAACAGGTAAAGGGGAAGTCATCGTTTAAGATTCGGGAAGGCAAGACGAAGAAGGAGCGCACCGTACACCTCGATCAGCTAATGGTTGATATTGCGGATTATATCGATACATTGCCGCCAGGAACAACGTACTTATTCCCATCACGCAAAGGCGACGCACATATTAGTACGACACAAGCTTATCGCATTATTATTAAAGCTGGCGATCAAATAGGCAATCATTCCGTTGGTTCTCACACAATGCGCAAGACGTTCGGTTACACATACTACAACGCAACTAACGATATAGCAACGCTAATGGAAATCTTTAATCATAGTTCGCAAAAGACAACGCTTCGTTACATCGGCATGACTGACGAACGAATTAAACAAAGCATAAAAAACGTTTCATTCTTTTAATAAAAGCGATTAACAACGATTCTATTCGTTTGTTGGTCGTTCTTTTTTTTGCGTTGAAATTGCGTTACCCAAGTCCGTCCGCTGTAATCCGCCATCCTGCCGATTACTACTTCTATGCAATATTTTTTATTCCCCAGGGTAAAAATTCCACACAATATTTTTAAATTCGTAGGGTTAGTGTGCTGTCAGACGCAATTCTAACGCATCGACATTCGCAAAGTAGGGTAGTTGTACGCATAGAATCGTCTGAGGTGCGTTTGTTGTTAGTCTATATATGTAATTATTTCAAATATGAGGAAATTATTTATTTTGATTTAACTTGCGTCAGTTTTGCGTCATAGCAATTTCTCCGTATCATAACAATACTGTAAAATATATCGAAACAATATCCGTCGAGTTTCCTTTGTTTTGTCGTAGGTAATTCGGTTATTTTAGTGGATACTACTACGAAATTAAGGGCGTTATACTCGGTACGTGAAGGAGAGTGGTATCGGTGCATGAACGGAATATTAAGGCAACCAATGCGAGGGAATTAGTCGGAGTATCCGACAAGACGCTAAATGAATATGGGGATTTTCTTCAACGACATTTCCCTGCATTTGCGGGCGGTGTTTGGCGTGTTCGTAAGTATAATTTTAAAGAAATTGCTATGATGCGAGAATTAAAGTATCGGAGAAATCTTCGTATGAACGAATCCGAAATAGTGGCGGAAATTCATGCGATATTTTACGAGAGTACAGTAATAGTTGCGCAATAAACGCTTTACAAACGATCTACGTTCACGTAAGATGAATCGTAAGAAGGTCGACTATGCTATGTACGACCATTGAACGGATATTTGTCCGCTAGTACGTTTATATCACCGTTTCAAATGGCGGTACAGTCAACGACACAACAATGCGGATATTATAGCGATGCAATAACGAATAAGGGACGCGGGTTCGACTCCCGCCGTCTCCATACAGTGAAATGTACTGAATTTCATGGAGTGTCATAAATGTTGATATATCAACGTTTATGGCACTTTTTTATTGTCTTTGAGTTGTACTGAATTGGATTGAATCCTTATTAAAAACCTTATTAACCTTTGTTAATCCTTTGTTAGAAATTAATTGGATTCATTGTTTAAAAAGGCTGTAAATTTATTAATTGTACTTTCGTTTTTCGCGTAACATGAGCATAAATTTCTAATGTTGTTTTCACATCGTTATGGCCTAAACGATATTGTACTTCTTTAATCGAGGCACCAGCTTCAAATAACAAAGAGCAATGTGTGTGACGTAGTCCATGTGTCGTAATATGCTCCAAACTGTGTTTTTCAAGGAAGTCTGAAAGCCATTGTACGGTTTTATTAGGGTCTTGTAACACGTTGGAAATATTAGAGAACACTAATTGTTGCTTGTTCTTAGTGTTAATCCCTTTCTCAGCCAAAATCTTTTCTTGCTCGCTTCGCCATAATTTTAAAATCCCAATGGTCTCTTCATCAATTTTAATTGTTCGAGGCTTACCATTTTTGGTTGGTCCAAGATAAAGCCCTTTCTCGCCACGTTTCACTGCCTTAGTAATTCGAACATTAAAAGTATCAAAGTCGATATCCTTCCATTTCAACGCAAATCCTTCACCTTTACGCATTCCGGAAAAGGCGAGCAAACGAAAGACAGCTTGCTTTTTAATATCAAGGTCTTCTTGTAAATGGGTTAAAAATTGTACAAGCTCCTCACGCGAATAAAAATTTTCAAACTCTTCATCATCTTCATCAATAGAAATTTTTGTTTTGATAATAGGCATTTCAACTAATTCAAAAGGATTTTTATCAATGATGCCGTGTTTAATGGCGTATTTCATAACAAGAGCTGCATAGTTTTTCACCATGTTGAAACGCTTTAGTTTTTTTGCCCATTGGTTTACGTGCTTTTGACAGATTGCTGCATCAATATTAGCAATTCGATATGATCCGAAGGCAGGTAAAATGTGATTGCTGAAAATACGTTTAGTTTTTAGTAGTGTGCTATCCTCTACTGTATTTTCATATTGTTCTAACCATAATTCATAGACCTCTTGATACGTGTCTTTAGAAACTTTTCCGAAAGTACCATTTTTAATTTCTCTTTGTAACTCATAATAAGCATCTTTAGCTTCTTTTTTTGTTTTAAAGCCGCTACGAGTAGTTGTTTTTTCTTTACCTGTTAATGGATATGTGAGCGTGCTTCGCTTTGTTTAGAAGCTTCACAACTTTCCCCGTGCAAATATGAAAAGAAATTCCCTCAAATTTCTCCGCTTTTTAAAGATAATTGCGCTTTGCAGTATGGGCAAATAAATGTCCCTTTTTCGGCAATTTGCTTATGATTATCGATTTCATCTGCGTGTAAATTTTGTGGGATTATGTATAGTGTCTCTTCGTTCGTATGCCAAGCTTCTCTCAAAATATAACCTCCTTTAAAATGGTATTTATCAGATTTACGAGTAATATCAGTAGAAGGTTTCAATATTTTTACATTTGAAATTGGTTGGATAATAGATATTGGGTATTGATACAAAATATTTTAAATTATTATATTCTCGTCAATATTTACTTCCTTTAATTACAAGGTGCTATAATAGTAGAAACTACCTAAAGTGAAAGGTTGTGTAATTTATATGGAGCAATATTCAATTTTACGTAAAGATTTAATACATGAATTAGAAACATATTTAGTTGGCCCACGCGCCACAGATGAAATATTAGGGGCAGAGGTCCGGCCAATGCAGCTTTATTTAACAGGTAAACTTGTACCATTTGGTTCGACATCAGATGTTGTAAATGAACGTGATAACGCAATTGAAACACACGTTCAAGTAAGTGAAGAAGAAATTAATGAACAACTAACAATCAGAAAAATATTCCGCCCATCAACAATGGGATTTAGCTTTAAATTGAAGCAATTAACAAAAATAGAAATTGAAGCATCTTGGGCGATTTATGAAGATAAAGAGCATAAAAGGATGCCGCAATCAGAAAAATGGCAAATTGACGTTTCTAATAAACTAATGGATACACTTGAAAACATAAACGATTCGAAGTATGGAAAAGTACGCTATACCGTTACATATCGAAATGAGTTATATCATGTGAACGTTTTTTTAATGAATACATTAAAGCGCGAAAATCAATATCCGGAACAAGATGAAGTTATGTTTCAATGTGAATTAAAGGTACACATACCAACAACTTATGTAAGAAAATTTACTTCAAAGGCTGATCAATATCATATTCAAAACGAACTACTTTATCGTGATAAAGAAGAACTAGCAATTGGTCATGGTGTTGGAGTTGATTGGGAAACAGTTGGAAATATTACAACGATTTATTCAACATGGATGCCACGATATGAATTGCCGAATGTGGAGCATTGTAAAATTGAGAATCAGTCATTTAAGATGAAGGATTTAAGTGAATACCCTGCCGACATTTTGAAAGAAAAGTTAAGTGTTATACCAGCAGCTTATAAACTGTGGTTGAATCATGAAGTTCAAATAATAAATGAGCTACCAGATTATTTAAAAGTTGAGGCAGAACAAAACGTTTTAAAAGTAAAGGAAATTATCCAACGTTTAGAAGAAGGTATTTCACTTGTTACAGAAAGTAACGATTCTCTATGTTATTTAGCGTTTCAGTTTGCTAACCGCGCGATGTTATTGCAACGTGCGCAATCTGCAGTGGCCCAAACATATCGTACAACAGGTGAGCGAATAAAACCTACATTAGATGGCGAATGGCGTTTATTCCAATTAATATTTTTACTTATGAATATTGCAGGCACATCGGATGAACAACATCGAGATAGAGAAATTGTTGATTTAATTTGGTTTCCAACTGGTGGAGGTAAAACCGAGGCGTATTTAGGAGTAGCTGCTTATGTCATGGCGTATCGTCGATTATTAGCGCCAAATCAAATAGACAAGTATGCTGGAGTAACAGTTTTTATGCGATATACATTGCGTTTATTAACCACTCAACAATTTCAACGAGCAGCAGCTTTGATTTGCGCTGCAGAAGTTTTGCGTAAGCCGAATGCAAAATTATTTGGAGAAGAGCCATTTAGTATAGGGTTGTGGATTGGAAAGGATTCCTCACCTAATAAATTTGAAGATGCAATGGATAAGCTTGAACAATTACTAGAAGGTAAGGAAGTTAAGGCGGGCAATCCTATTCAGCTAATGCATTGTCCATGGTGTGGGTCGGAACTAGGACCAGAGCAGTATGAAATTAACTATAACTGGCAGAAAATTTGTTGTTCTAATAAAGAATGTACGTTTAAACATGGCATTCCTGTATTTACAATCGATGAGGCGATTTACAAGAAGTTACCAACATTGTTAATAGGCACAGTGGATAAAATCGCTCAGTTACCATGGAAACAAGATATGCATGAGCTATTTGGAAATAAAAATGTTTATCACCGAGAGAAAGGGTTTGAATATAGCGAATCTACTCCAAGAGGATACAGTCGTATTAATCGTTTGAAACCACCTGAATTAATCATTCAAGATGAGCTTCATTTGATTTCAGGTCCACTAGGCTCTTTAACAGGCTTATATGAGGTAGCGATTGATTTATTAACAAGACATAATGGAAGACCGGCTAAAGTAATAGCTTCAACTGCGACGATTAGTGGTGCGGACGAGCAAATTCGAGCGCTCTATGGCCGAAAGATGCAGCAGTTCCCATTAGCTGTGCAAAAAGCAAATGATAATTTTGTTTCAAAGGAAGTCCCTACTTCTGAAAAGCCAGGGAGATTTTATGTAGGAATCTGTGCGCCAGGGGTAAGTAATAAAATTCAAGCAATTCAAACATATAGTGCTTATGCAACAATCACAAGAAGTGAGCAAAAGTATAAAGTAGATCCTTATTATACAATGTTAGGTTATTTCAATACTGTTAAAGAATTGGCAGGGATGGTCACTACGTTTAAAGACGAAATAAACTCACGATTAAATATGTTAGATCCAACTAACAAATTTGAACACGATTTAATAGTTGAAGAATTAACTAGTCGAAAAAAAGCGCAAGAAATTCCTCAATTACTTACGCAAATGGAAAAAACAATGGATGAAGCAGGCGTTCTTGATGCAGTACTCGCAACGAACATGATATCTGTAGGCGTCGATGTAGATCGTTTAGGAACGATGATTGTACAAGGACAACCTAAAACGACTTCAGAATATATTCAAGCAACAAGTCGTGTGGGGCGTAAATATCCAGGGATTGTGTTTATTCTATTAAATTCCATGCGTTCTAGAGACTTATCACATTTCGAACGCTTTAAAGTGTATCATCAAGCGTTATATCGTCATGTAGAAACGATGAGTGTGACCCCGTTTGCTAAAGGGGCATTATATAAAGGGTTGACAGGTACATTTATTGGGTATATTCGTCAAACGATTATGGAAATCAATGCTGAGCAAAGTCCGAAAAAAATATTACAGCTACAAAATAAAGTAGATACTGCTACCGTTCAATTTTTAGAAAGAGTCCAGGAAGCATACGGTGCAACAATCGAATCGGAAGTAAAGGATTTATTAGAATGGTGGCAAGAGCTAGCTTTCAAATATGCAGCAAATACATTAGCCTATAAAGAATCGAAATATGTAAAAGCATATTTATTAAAAAACTTTAATGAAGAAGTGAAAGTAAAAGATGCTCGTCCAGCTATGATGTCACTGAGAAACGTAGAAGCAGCTATTGAAATTGAGGTGTTAAAATCATGACCGAACAAAATGAAACAATCAGACCGTCCCAATTAATATATCAATCAGGACCAGGAGCAATCGTTGAACTATTAAATCAAAGTGTTATTATCAAATCCGCGGATCAGTGGCAAACAAGAAGGGCGCCACAAGAAAAGGATGTCCGCATTACATCTTTTCTGGGTGTAGATCATGTACGTATTTTAAATGAAAATCCTGATAAACAAAAAATAAAGGCAGTTGAATTCCCAAAATGGAAAATCTGCCCGAAATGCCACAATATGACGAGGTATGATAATGCTACGTGTTACTATTGTGCGCGCAAAAATGAAGACGATCTACAGGAGCTATATGCAAGCCGTTTTGTATTAGCATGTGAAAATGGACATCTTTCGGATTTTCCTTATGATGAATGGGTTCATCGAAATAAGCCTTGTACAGAACAATCAAAAGATCCGCGATTAATGTTGAAAACGCGTGGATCAAGTGGATCATTATCAGACTTACACGTAATTTGCTTGCATTGTAAGCATAGTGAAAGTTTGGGGAATATTATGAAGCCCGAAGAAAGAGAGAATCACAGTTTATTTGATTGCCATGGGGAAAGACCTTGGATTAGTGAAAGTGCTAAACAGAAATGTAACTGCAAAATGAAAACAACATTACGCGGTGCCTCTAATGTATATTCACCGTCGATTGTGAGCTTTTTACAGGTCCCTTTAACAACTTCTAGCTCTGAATTCGATGTTCTATATTTAGTAGAAAAAGATAAAGAAAATTTTAGTAAAGCGTATCAAGGTATGGGTGAATCAGGTCTTGAGATGGCGTGTAGTTTCAAAAATATCCCTTCTTCATTTGTACCTATTATCAAACGATATTTAGATGGGGAAATAACACTTGAAGAAAGTTCGACTTATGAATCGATTAAAAAGCAGGAGTGGAATACATTAATACAGGATGAAATAAACGAAGAACATTTTTCATCTAAAAAAGTCGACATTGCACCAATTTTAGTGCCGTATTTTGATGGCATTTTCCGCATAGATTCTGTACCGGAAGTTCAAGTGCTAAAAGAATTTACTCGTCTAGATTACATTGATCGATTTACAGATGATGAAGTGAAAACACAGCCTGTCGTTATAACAAATGAAGCCAAATGGCTACCTGCTGTGCGAAATTACGGCGAGGGTATTTTCTTTCAATTTAATTTAGAGAAGTTATTACAATGGGAACAAACCGAACAGGTAACGAGTGCCATTATTAAGTCATATAATGCTTACCGTGAAGAATTTAATAATACTCAATTAGATATTTTGCCACGTCAAATCTTGCTGCATACATTTAGTCACGCATTGTTACAACAATTAGCTGCGCATTGTGGTTACACAACGACATCTTTAAAAGAGCGTATTTACGCGAGTGAAGATATGTATGGCGTATTTATTTACACTGCTTCTGGCGATTCAGAAGGTAGTTTAGGTGGTTTAACAAACTTAGCACAGAGTGAGAAATTATTACCTATTATTATTAGGTCGTTGGAGAAAATGAGCTATTGTTCTTCAGATCCAATCTGTTCAGACGGAGAATTTGAATATCATACGTCAGCGAACGGAGCGGCATGTCATGCATGTACTTTCGTATCTGAGACATCTTGTGAATGGGGCAATTTATTGTTAGATCGTCGCACATTAATCAATATTAATCCGAATGAAAAAGATGGTTATTTCGATCAGTTATTAGAAATGTAAGGTAAGAGGTGTAGATGGTTGAAAATAGATTTAGTCGATAATAAAGGGAACAACACCCTTGTCCAAGCTATGAAAAATGAAATAAAAAAAGGTTCGAAAATTGCAGTTGCTTCTGCAAAATTTAGTATGAATGTCTTTCAAGAGTTGAAAAAAGCGTTAGCTAAAGGTGAATCTTTTCGATTTCTCTATACAGAGCCAACTTTTTATAAACAAGAAATCGATGAAAATAATCAATTTAAATTGGTAGAACGAAAAGGCCAACAACTTCAGTTAGAAGGAAATCAGTTTGAAATTCCTTTACGAAATCAGATGGTAGCTAAAAAAATCGCAAGAGAATTATCAGAATGGATTCGTGAAAATGCAGAATTTAAAACGATTTTAGGGAAAGTAACGTATCCTAAACAAATTATGATTAAAAACAAAACGGATGAAGACGTTTTTATTCAATCGGAAATTGAATTTACAGCGGACGGATTAGGCATTACTCCTTCGAACCGACAAGCTAGTTATACTGTCATGAAAGAAACAGTGGGCGTAACGCAAAATATGCTTTCAGAGTTTGATCGACTATGGCAGGATGAAACAAAATCAAAGGAGATTACTGCTGAAGTTTTGCAACAACTGGACGCCTTTCAGAAAGAAAATGCGCCAGAGTGGCTCTATTTTGTCACGCTCTATAATATTTTTTCTGAAAATTTAGAAGGTCTGTCAGAGGACAATATTATTAAAGAAGGAACCAATTTTAAAGATACGGTCATTTGGAATAAGCTTTACCCATTCCAACGTGACGGTGTACTCGGCATGATTGAAAAAATGGAGAAATTTAATGGTTGCATATTAGCAGATAGTGTAGGGTTAGGGAAAACTTTTTCGGCTCTAGCAGTCATTAAATATTATGAGTTAAGAAATGATCGTGTATTAGTTTTATGTCCCAAAAAGCTACGAGATAACTGGACTGTCTATACGCAAAACGATAAAAGAAATGTCTTAAATGAAGATCGCTTTAACTATGATGTATTAAATCATACAGATTTAAGCCGTGAAGGTGGTATGTCTGGTGAAATACGTCTAGATACAGTAAATTGGTCAAATTATGATTTAGTTGTCATCGATGAATCGCACAACTTCCGCAATAACAATGCACACAAGGGTCGATTAACGCGTTATCAAAAGCTCATGCAGGAAATTATTAAAAAAGGTGTTAAAACGAAAGTGCTATTACTTTCTGCTACACCTGTAAACAATAAAATGAATGATATTAAAAATCAAATTGCCTTTATAACGGAAGATAACGATCAAGCACTTCAAAAAGAAGGTATTGAAAGCATTGAGCAAACGTTACGCGCGGCACAAGCTGCGTTTAATCGTTGGACAGCGTTACCAGCACCGAAGCGAACGACAGAAGAGTTTTTAAATATGGTCGAGCAAGACTATTTCCAATTGCTTGATTTATTAACGATTGCTCGTAGTCGTAAGCATATTGAAAAATACTATAACGTCAAAGATATAGGTAGTTTCCCAACACGTTTAAAGCCGATTTCCATTAAAGCTGATGTAGATATAGAACAACGTTTCGTTGATATGAACGAAGTCAATGAGCGCTTAGAGTCATTAAGTTTTAGTATTTATCAACCGATGAAATATGTCTTACCACATAAACGTAAGCATTACGAAGAACTGTATGACACAAAAGTAAAAGATGGTCAATCGACCTTTAAACAAACAGATAGAGAATATGCAGTAGCAGCATTAATGAAAGTTAACTTGTTCAAACGTTTAGAAAGTTCAATTCATGCATTTAGGCTTACACTTGAAAAATTAGTCGCACGAGTTGAAGGGACACTACAAACTTTACAGCTCCAAACGCAACAAACTTATTCGGAAAATTATGAAGATGCGACAGAGATTGATGATGAGCAACTTGAAGCAATCACTGTTGGTAGTGATAAAGTACAAATTCAATTAAATGATATTGATGCATTAAAATGGGCAGGAGATTTACGTGCGGATTTAGCGACATTGCAAGTTTTATTACAGCAAGCCACGCAAATTTCGACTACGCGCGATGCAAAGCTTGAACAATTAGTAAATTTAATTCGTGAAAAAATAGATAATCCAATAAATCCAGGAAATAAAAAGGTTATCATTTTCTCAGCCTTCGCTGATACAGCAAAATACTTGTACGATAATTTATCAGAGCGTCTATTGAATAAACAGCTTCATTCAGCGTTAGTTGTAGGAAGCGGAACGAACAAGTGTACATTAAAAGATGTTCGAGTAAAAGATATTAACGATATTTTAATAAACTTTTCACCAAAGTCAAAAGAACGTCACAAGGTGGACAGTAAACGGACAGAAGAAATCGATATACTTTTTGCGACAGACTGTATTTCAGAAGGACAAAACTTGCAGGACTGCGATTATTTAATTAACTATGATATTCACTGGAACCCGGTACGTGTAATTCAACGATTTGGACGCATTGACCGTATTGGCTCAACAAATACACAAATTCAACTAGTTAACTTTTGGCCGAATATGGATTTAGATGAATACATCAATTTGGAAGAACGTGTAAAAGGACGTATGAAAATATTAAATACTTCTGCTTCGGGGGAAGAAGATATTTTAGATACGTCATCTAAGGAAATGAATGATTTAGAATATCGTAGAAACCAGTTAAAAGCGTTGCAAAATGATGTATTAAACTTAGAGGATGTATCCGGTGCTATTTCAATTACTGACTTAACGTATACGGATTTTAAAAGCGATTTAAGTACAGCGTTAAAATCGTATAAAAAAGATCTAGCGGTTGCACCAAAAGGCTTGTATGCAGTTGTGAGTAATAAGGAGCTGCCAGAAGCACAGCCAGGTGTTATTTTCTGCTTTAAACAGTATAAAGATGTAGCGATAGAAAGTAATAGCCTTGCGCCATACATCTTATTGTATGTAACTGATGCAGGTGAAGCATTTATTCATTATACACATGCAAAGAAAGTCTTAGATGCTTATCGTAAACTAGCACTTGGAAAAAAAGAGCCTGAGATTGATGCAGTTCAATGGTTCAATGAACAAACAAGTGATGCGGCAGATATGGAGCATTATCAGGATTTACTGAAGCAGGCGGTAAATATAATTAAAGATAAACAAGAAGAGGTTGGGTTTGAAAGCTTGTTTAGCTTCGGTGCAAATACATTACAAGCTCAGTTAGACTTAGGTGACGATGAAATCGAATTAGTTTCATTTTTAGTTGTAAAGGATGAAGCGCAATGAATGAAAGCAAGTTATTAAAAGCAATCAGTTTTCCGAAAGCAACACAAATACTGAAAACATTGCCGTATAATCAAATGGAAAACAAGCTAACAACTGCTCAAAAAAAAATCATTTCTGAACACGTTGTTTCGAGAGGTATTCGCATATTAGCGACAATCCAAACTAATAATACGAATATCGACGTATTTGAAAGTGAAACAGAGCGTTATGATTCAATCGTTTTTTTAGCAGTTAACGTAAAAGAACTCAAGAAGTCAGCACAAATTTATAAAGTGTTTATGAGCATTATGCCAAATCCATTGGTTATTTTATTCTTTGATGAAACACGTACAAAATGGGTGTTTGCGACACATGAAAAGAAAAAGGACGGTTTGTTAGCAAGTAAAACTCTTTATGAGGTGCAAGAAATTGTAACACTTCAACAAGTGGAAGAACAGTTGAACTTTGAAAACCTTAGTAAAATGAATTTAAAAACGTTTTATGAATCGTGGCTTGAGCGATTACTACAAATCGAATTACAAGCACGTTATAACATTTATACGCCGTTTTCTTTACAAAATAATTTGCTAGAGAAACTCGTTTTGATGGATGCACAAATTGGCGAGTATGTGAAACAAGCAAAAAAAGAAACACAGCTTAATAAGCGAATTGAACTACAACAAGCAGCCAATAAAGTAAAGCTTACTAAACAAGCATTAATAGAGAAGGAGCAATGCAATGGTAAATAAAATGAACGGGGAATCATTAGATATAACATCACAAAATATTGCACGTTTAAAAGAGCTATTCCCAGAAATTTTAACAGACGGCGGTAAAATAGATATTGATATGCTAAAAACTGTATTAGGAGAAGTAGTAGAAACAGAGCAAGAACGCTACCAGTTCACATGGAGTGGCAAGAAAAAAATGATCGAAGGCGCACAAAAGTCTTCAAAAGGCACATTACGTCCAGTTCCAGAAAAAAGTAAAAACTTTGATACGACAGAAAACCTTTATATTGAAGGGGATAATTTAGAAGTATTGAAGCTTTTACAAAAATCGTATAACGGTAAAATTAAAATGATTTATATTGATCCACCGTATAATACGGGGAGAGATTTTGTCTATAAAGATAATTTTAAAGATGGTGTTCAGAACTATTTAGAACAAACTGGCCAAGTAGATACGGATGGTAATTTGCTTTCAACAAATGCGGAAAGTAATGGTCGTTTTCATACAGACTGGTTAAATATGATGTATGCGAGATTAAAATTGTCGAGAAATCTTTTAAGCGATAAGGGTGTTATTTGTATAAATATAGGAGAGGAGGAACATGAAAAACTGAAATTTATTTTGAATGAAATATATGGTGAGAAGAACCTATTAGGAACTATCATATGGAAAAAGAAAACGAATGGGAATAATCAGGGACATATTCCTTCTATACATGATTATATTTATTGTTATGCTAAAAAAATCGAAATGATAAATGAGAAAGAAATTGGGCTTTTACCTACGGAAGAATTCCTAACTAAAAATTATTCAAATCCTGATAATGATCCTAGAGGTATTTGGACAACACAAGATTTATCGGCTAATCATGAAGGCCCATATTTTTCGATTGAGAATCCAAATACAGGAGAAATACATTATCCCCCTAAAGGACGTTACTGGGTATTCAATGAAAAAGAAGTTCAAAGAAGAATAAGTGAAGGAAGAATTATCTTTGGTAAACGTGGCATTACTGCTCCTGTGCAAAAAGTTTTTTATAATGAAAAGGAGTACAAAAAAATTAAAGTCTCTTCAATTTGGTCTGATATAGCTTTAAATGCAGATGCTACAGCTGAAATTTCAGAGCTATTTGAGCAACCTAAGATATTTTCTCATCCTAAGCCAGTAGGGTTATTAAAAAGACTGTTGGAAGTGTTTACAGAAGAAAACGACTTGATTTTAGACTTCTTCTCAGGTTCAGCAACAACTGCTCACGCAACAATTCAGTTAAACTCCGAAGATGGTGGAAGTCGTAAATTTATCTTAGTCCAGTTACCTGAAACATTGGATGAAAAATCGGAAGCTCATAAGAATGGCTATAGAACAATTTGTGATATAGGTGAAGAACGTATTCGTCGTGCAGGGGAAAAAGTTAAAGTTGAATTAAAAGAAAAGCAACAACAAGCAGGAATGCTTGATGAAAATATCGTAGATCCAGATACTTTGGATATCGGCTTTAAGCTTTTAAAACTTGATACATCGAATATCCGAGAATGGAATGTTGAATTTACAAATTTAGAAGAAGCTTTAGATTTATATGAAACACCATTTATTGATGGACGTTCAGAATTAGATATTGTATATGAAATTATGTTAAAGCAAGGTTTGGAGTTAACGTATCCAATTGTAACGTTTGAAGTAAATGGTAAAATGATTTACGATATTGCTTTTGGAAGCTTATTCATTTGTTTAGCAAGTGGGATTAAAACAGACATTGCCAAAGCTATTATTGCACGTCGTGATGAGCTTGGTACAGAGACAAGTAGCGTGATTTTCAGCGATGCAAGTTTTAACAGTGATTCAGAAAAATTGAATTGTATTGAAGTCCTAAAAGATGCAGGTTATCCAGAAGATAACTTGTTAACGATTTAGAGGTGAGAAGTAATGAAAATTCAATTTGATGAATTAACTTATCAAACAGATGCAATAAACGCTGTATTAAGTGTATTTGAAGGACAACAAATTCGTAAATCAGAGTTTACGATAATGGATCAAGATGCTCAAGGTAAACTCTTTGGTGAAAAAGGCATTGGAAATAAAATCGATGTGTCAGAAAGTAAGCTTTTGCAAAACGTACAGCAAATTCAAATTAAGCAAGGCATTCCGATTGCGCAGTCTATTCCGTCACCATTTCCGCAATTTAATATAGAAATGGAAACAGGAACAGGAAAAACATTCGTTTATTTAAAGTCTATTTTAGAAATGAACCGTAAATATGGATTTACGAAATTTATTATTGTTGTGATACTATGTCAAGAAAATGGACAGGGAAAATTGAGATTTTGCTTTAAATCTAAGCGCGCTATCGCTTGCTCGCCTCACAAATAATTTAAGGGGCGTAACCCTTAAATTTTTTGTGAGGTTAAAAG
>NZ_PYWM01000106.1 GCF_003049665.1 Lysinibacillus mangiferihumi
GATTTCTTCGGCTGTTACATCGCGAAGATTTGTGACAACACGTACAATCGCCCCTTCATAATCAGTAAACTCCACGACACGGTGTCGCGTCTTCGTTTGTTTTTGAGCCGTACCAAGTGTACAGGTGAAATCAGCGACGATATTAGACCCTTCAACGGTCGCTCTTTTTAATGATTTTTTACAGTTTAACTGGATGTTCTCCTTTAAACGAATGACAAAATCTTGTTTCGTTGTCGCATAGCGATCTACCTTATCAATCGAAAAATAAGCACGATCAGCGACGATGATAAAACGCTTATCTTCGAGCTCGACGCCAATTGGACCATCGTTTTTCAAGCCTGTTGTTTCAACGACGTGAAGGGGCATTCCGGTATTATTTGTGAAGCTAACATGCAGTTTAATGCCCGAACGCTCACCGTGATACAGCGCCCACGGTAAACGATTTTTACCGACAGTAATCGTTGTCGAATCCATGGCCAATAACTCTTTTTTAAGTTTAAGTGAGCGTCTCGCAGCTCGGTTGAATCTACTAACAATCAGCTCAAAAATCCGTTTGACGATGAGATAATTCAGTTCGCCTAAACGTTTGGAAAGCGTAGAATAATCAACAGATTTCAAGCCTTTTTCCGTCGCCACATCGGAAGCGTAACGTAAGCTTTTCCATTCAAATGTAGCAGCGCCAACTAAATAATTTAGAAGCGTTGGTACATCACATTTACGCGCTGTATCTTCAAAACCAAATTCAGCGAGAATGCCATCGATTTCTTCCTGTGAAATAAAATTTTGAAGTAACGTGAAAATCGTGGTATTCTTAGCCATGAGAGATTCCTCCTCGTAATTGTTTGTGTGGTAACTTACATTTTACATGGAATCTCTCTTTTTTATTAGGCTTTAATGGTAAAAACTGGTTAATCAACAGAC
>NZ_PYWM01000107.1 GCF_003049665.1 Lysinibacillus mangiferihumi
TGCTCAATCGCTTTCACATCTGCGTTATATTTTTTCAACTCTCGTTGTATCAATACTTTTGCCATATCAGAGCGCCACAAACGAGACGTATTTAATACAATTACTTGGCTCACTTGATGATATTCTAGATCTGCCAATAGCTTTTGCAAGCCTTCCCGCTCAATAGTTAATCCATCCTCATCAACTGTCGCTCCGCTGAGTCCTCTATCCTCATATATGTGAAGCAGTTGTAGCTTATTTTCGTCACAATACCTCTCAATTTCTTCTACTTGATACGCTAAGCTATATCCTTCACGTACTTGCCCTTCTGTTGAAACTCGTACATAACCAACTACTTTCTCTTTCATAATGCCCCTCCCGTTACAGCAATTAAAGTCCCTGTAACGCTTACCCGTTTTTTGCGGATAACGTGTGCATAACGTCCATCCGTTAAAACGTACTTTACGATGACTTCAAAAAATAATACAACCCTTTATTTTTTCCTCTACTATCGTCGTACACTGTTCACAGCCACTACAGTCTATAAAACAACAATAAAAATTTAACACTTAATGCACTTATAAAATTATAGTGCTCTTTTAAATTTCTACGCTAAAACGCAAAAAAAGCACTTGTTGTCTTTAATTGACAATCAAGCGCTTTAAGTTCATCTATTTTTAAGTAGCATAAATTTGTAAGTTTTGTAGTAACAATATGACACTTTTTATATTTCATAACAAATACTACATTAAAACTTTACGAGTTTGTACGAGTTCGTTAGTTTCATGCCCATTCCATGTGTTTATATTCACCGCCATGTAAAATGTCATTTCGCCTAAGCTCGTACTTCGTTTTCTATTCTATCATTGCACACAGTACCCCA
>NZ_PYWM01000108.1 GCF_003049665.1 Lysinibacillus mangiferihumi
TAAAACACAATATCGAAAATTATGTTCCATATCATTTACTTATCATTAATTCAAACTCTTCTACCTCATCGCTCCATTCATCGAATTTTTAAAGTTGTTTCATTTAGAGTTCAAACCAAAGATTATACATGGTAAACTGAATCTATGATGCAATTTTGAAAGTAGGTTGTTCAATGGAATTTGTCATCTTTTTTATGATTGGAATTATAGGGAATGTAGTCGGTACATTGGTCGGAGGAGGGGGACTGATTAGCTTACCCACTATGTTACTTATGGGGTTACCCGTGCATTCAGCAATCGGTGCAAACAAGGTTTCCAATACTGTCAGTTCACTCTCAAGCTTTCTTGTCATATTAAAGAGAAAAGAAGTTTCCACAAAAGAAGCATTATTAGTCCTAATGTTTTGTCTTGGAGGTGGTATTTTAGGTGGACTCATTGCTTCCTTTTTAAGCGGAAGTACCCTAACCCTTATTGCAATCATTTTATTAAGCTTTGCATTTGTAACTTCCTTCATGAATACAGGTAATTTTGATGGAACTGAACAGTTTCATGCAAGTAAAAAATCAGGAACTGCACTAATTGGTATAGGAATGTATGACGGAATGTTTGGGCCAGGAAGCAGTACACTTGCGATGTATTTATATGCAAGCCAAAAAATTGCCTATATCCGAGCAATTGGCTTAGCAAGAGTTGGGGTTTTTGCAAGTTGCTTTGGTTCTGCCATCACTTACATATCAACGGGTAAAATTTTCTGGCCACTTACCATAGCATTAATGCTTGGATCCATTGTTGGTGCACAGTTCGGAGTAAGATTAGCTCGTAAATTAAAAACG
>NZ_PYWM01000109.1 GCF_003049665.1 Lysinibacillus mangiferihumi
TCGGTGAAATAGAAAAATGGTTCAAATCATGGGAAGAGGCCAAAGTAATCGATAAGCATATTCGAATGATGGTGCATCAAGCTTGTGGATGGCAACACAATCCGAAATTGAATGAATGGATATGCGCGGACGTAGAAGCATTGATGTTGTTCATGGAGTGGCAAGAAACATTGGCTAAGAACGGATGGAATGACATCTATGAGGATTATCGACAATTTGAAAATGAAGCATCAAATATCATGAAGAAAAAATTGTACGAGCGTGCTGTTTTATACGCCAATCACAATAAGTGATTTTACCCGTTAAATTAGGCGCTTTAGATACAAGGTGATAAATAATACTACTTTTAGATTTAAACGTCTTAAATCTTGATATAGAACGGTTAAATTAAGGAGGTTGATAGAATGTTAGATGTAATAGTGAATGATGAATATAAATTAACGAGTGATGGCATGCAAATTGTCATCATGAGAAAACACATAATTGATCCAACGAAATCACCAATCTTTGACGAAACAAAACATTCGGCTGAAATTCGTGAGGAATGGAAGACATGGAAATATAGTGGAAAGGTTGAACAAGCACTTGAAGTGATTTTGCGACAACGTGTATTTGAGTCAGATGCAGCGACTATTAAAGAATTGCATCAAGAAATTATAACTTTTAAACAATATGTTAAATCGCTATTTGAAGGTGATTCACAATGATTCACTACGCTTACACCGATACCGAAATAGATAAAATCATAAAAACACTCACTATCGTAATAGACACTCGCGAGAAATCGAATGACCATATTAGAGAATATTTCGT
>NZ_PYWM01000110.1 GCF_003049665.1 Lysinibacillus mangiferihumi
TCGGTGAAATAGAAAAATGGTTCAAATCATGGGAAGAGGCCAAAGTAATCGATAAGCATATTCGAATGATGGTGCATCAAGCTTGTGGATGGCAACACAATCCGAAATTGAATGAATGGATATGCGCTGACGTAGAAGCATTGATGTTGTTCATGGAGTGGCAAGAAACATTGGCTAAAAACGGATGGAATGATATCTACGAAGATTATCGACAATACGAAAATGAAGCATCAAATGTCATTAAGAAAAAATTGTATGAGCGTGCTGTTTTATATGCTAATCAAAATAAGTGATTTTACCCGTTAAATTAAGCGCTTTAAATACAAGGTGATAAATAATACTACTTTTAGATTTAAACGCCTTAAATCTTGATATAGAACGGTTAAATTAAGGAGGTTAATAGAATGTTAGATGTAATGGTGAATGATGAATATAAATTAACTAGTGACGGCATGCAAATTGTCATCATGAGAAAACACATAATTGATCCAACGAAATCACCAATCTTTGACGAAACAAAACATTCGGCTGAAATTCGCGAGGAATGGAAGACGTGGAAGTACAGTGGAAAGGTTGAACAAGCCCTTGAAGTAATTTTGCGACAACGTGTATTTGAATCAGATGCAGTAACACTTAAAGAATTGCATCAAGAAATTATAACTTTTAAACAATATGTTAAATCGCTGTTTGAAGGTGATTCACAATGATTCACTACGCTTACACCGATACCGAAATAGATAAAATCATAAAAACACTCACTATCGTAATAGACACTCGCGAGAAATCGAATGACCATATTAGAGAATATTTCGT
>NZ_PYWM01000111.1 GCF_003049665.1 Lysinibacillus mangiferihumi
GTTCCCCCATTCGGAAATCTCCGGATCAAAGCTCACTTACAGCTCCCCGAAGCATATCGGTGTTAGTGCCGTCCTTCTTCGGCTCCTAGTGCCAAGGCATTCGCCGTGCGCCCTTAATAACTTAACCTGCAGCTTCCGATATACATCGTAATCCAGCGTCAGCTTCATTCGTTCGGTCAGTCACGTACAGAGGTACGCTCCTTCTCTCACTCAATTGCTTCCTTGTCTTACTCGTATCTCGAAACCTTTAACGGCTTCCAATCCACTGCGCATTTCGTTGTCAGCTTCTCTCGTTCAATCAGTCACGTACGTAAGTACGCTCCTTCATTCACTCGTTCGCTTCCTAGAACTGCTTGTGTCTTGAAACCCTATTATCAGTTATTAAGCCTAAAAACTTAATTAAAAAATAAATGTGTTTGTTACAATTTCAATGTCGTTTTATCCAGTTTTCAAAGAACAAATTTACTACCTGCTTCTACTTCTTCGCAAATTTGCGACGAAAGCGTAGCGACAGTAGCACAATTTTGAAGTCATTCAGAAGAATGAACCTTCAAAACTGAACAGCAAAGACGTAATCATTGTTTCGTTCTAAACGAAACATTCCGTTAAAATCCTTAGAAAGGAGGTGATCCAGCCGCACCTTCCGATACGGCTACCTTGTTACGACTTCACCCCAATCATCTATCCCACCTTCGGCGGCTGGCTCCAAAAGGTTACCTCACCGACTTCGGGTGTTA
>NZ_PYWM01000112.1 GCF_003049665.1 Lysinibacillus mangiferihumi
GATGGATGAAAAGATTTTACCAAATGTAGATTTCTTAAGTGAATTAACTCAATTAGAATACTTAAATTTAGGTAGAAAAAGTTATGAGAATTTGAATGGTATCGAAAAGCTAGTCAACTTAGAATATCTTGATTTTGAAGGAATCTGTGAGGAAAGTCTTGATTTATCAAAACTTACAAAATTACAAGATTTATTCGTTTTGTACAACAAAAAAATTCAAAACATGTTTGACTGTGTGAATTTAAAACGATTAGTAATTCATCATTATAAAAAGAAGAATACTGATGAGTTTACAAAATTAAAAAAATTGAAGATATTAGAGATTTGGTCGTCACCTATTCAAAATATAGATGGATTAATGGATTTAAAAGAAATAGAGCGGTTGGAATTACGATATTTATCAAAATTAGAGTCGATTGATGGCATTAAGAACAACACTTCAATTAAAGAGCTATGGATTCAAAATTGTAAAAAGGTTAAAGATTGGGAAGTTCTGGGTACATTATCAAATTTGAAAGTTTTAACTATAGAAGCATGTGGAAATATACCATCATTAGAATTTTTAAATAAACTAGAATCTTTAGAATCTATAAGATTCGTTTCAAATACGTTTATAGAAGATGGAAAATTGGCATGGTTGATTGAGAAGGAAAGTATGAAATATTTTAATACGCCAATAGAAGATCACTATGATATTAGCCGTGAAACGCTCAG
>NZ_PYWM01000113.1 GCF_003049665.1 Lysinibacillus mangiferihumi
GAATGAAAATGCCGGCAACCTTAGTTCGAGCGTTCACCAACTGGTGCGCATTGGTACGAAAGCCTATCCATTTTCACCGTTATATGAAGATATATAAGTAAATGAGCACCTTTTTTAAGTAGCCCTTCAAATTATTGCAGGGTGTTGCCCATTTGCTTGAATTTGCCCATATGTATAAATTCCCCGATAAAAGCTTTCTCGGTCTAAAATGCGTTTCACTTGTACTTTTGTAAATCGTTTCCCTTTCTCTGTTCGATGGCCTTCCATGTTGAGCTGTTCTGCCAATTGAGATAGTGACCAATGTTTAAAAAAATGTCTTAATTCAAATAGCCTCCGTACAACGATCGCTTTCTCTGTATCCACTTCTAATACTTTTCGCCCTTTCTGTACTGTATAACCAAACATGACACCGCCACCTGCATAGCCACCTTGTTCAGCTTTTTTCTTTCTGCCCCTACTTAGTTTCAATGCAATCTCTAATCGTTGATATTGGTCTAATAGCTCCAACATCCCATTCACTAAAAAATCATTTGGTTCATGTGTGTATATGCTGTAATTTGGCTGCTCAATCGCTTTCACATCTGCGTTATATTTTTTCAACTCTCGTTGTATCAATACTTTTGCCATATCAGAGCGCCACAAACGAGACGTATTTAATACAATTACTTGGCTCACTTGATGATATTCTA
>NZ_PYWM01000114.1 GCF_003049665.1 Lysinibacillus mangiferihumi
TGGATAAAAACGAATGAGCAACTGCCTAGTGGTGTTAAATATAGAAATCCTAGAATTAGTTATGACAATAAGTATTGGTACTTATCAGTAGGATTAGAGCAAGAAAAAATACAAGAAGAACTAACAGATGAAGTGATAGGCATTGATTTAGGTGTCAAAGAATTAGCTGTTTGTTCAAATGGGCTAGTATTTAACAATATCAATAAGACAAAGGAAGTTCGTAAGACAGAGAAGAAACTACGTAGATTGCAACGTCGTGTATCTCGAAAATACGAAATGAATAAGGAGGGAAACCGTTTCGTCAAAACATGCAATATTATAAAAATCGAAAAGAAGATACAACACCTACACAGACGATTGAAAAATATACGTGACAATCATGTTCACCAAGCTACAAATAGCATTGTGAAAACCAAACCTTGCAAAGTAGTGATGGAGGATTTAAACGTAAAAGGAATGATGAAAAATCGTCACTTATCCAAAGCGATTGCGAAGCAAAAATTACAGGAATTTATTCGACAAATGGCGTACAAATGTGAAAAATACGGCATTGAATTCGTTCAAGTAGGTCGTTTTTATCCATCTTCTAAAACATGTTCATGTTGTGGCACGATCAAGAAAGACTTAAAACTTTCGGATAGAGTATATAAATGTGAATGTGGTTTAGAA
>NZ_PYWM01000115.1 GCF_003049665.1 Lysinibacillus mangiferihumi
GATGAGGTAGATAGGTTCGAGGTGGAAGTGTGGTGACACATGGAGCTGACGAATACTAATCGATCGAGGACTTAACCAAAAAGTTTGAAACATTCAATGAACCGTTTATCCAGTTTTGAAAGAACAACTCTTTCATAAAAGGGTTTCAAGATACGAGTAGTTCGCGGAAGCAATTGAGAGAAGGAAGGAGCGTACATCTGTACGTGACTGACTGAACGAATGAAGCTGACAAAGAAATACGATGTATATTGAAAGCTGTGAGAGCTTCAAGACACAAGTAGAACAAGGAAGCAAACGAGTGATTGAAGGAGCGTACCTTTTTACGTGACTGATTGAACGAGAGAAGCTGACGCAGTAATACGCCGTGTATTGGAGGTCGAATATAGTCTAGTGATGATGGCAAAGAGGTCACACCCGTTCCCATACCGAACACGGAAGTTAAGCTCTTTAGCGCCGATGGTAGTTGGGGGCTTCCCCCTGTGAGAGTAGGACGTCGCTAGGCATAATAGCCAGGAGGATTAGCTCAGCTGGGAGAGCATCTGCCTTACAAGCAGAGGGTCGGCGGTTCGAGCCCGTCATCCTCCACCATATTGCCGGTTTAGCTCAGCAGGTAGAGCAACTGACTTGTAATCAGTA
>NZ_PYWM01000011.1 GCF_003049665.1 Lysinibacillus mangiferihumi
ATAGGGCATTCACCTCGTGGATAATTTTGGTTTGGTCACTTAAATTATACCATTTTGGGAGGTGCCCATTTTTTATTGTTTGAAAACCCTTGGGAGACAAGGGGTTAGAATTGTGAAATTAACTCAAATACAGAAATGTATGTTATCATAGGACTATTAAACTTGCAATTATTACTGTAATGCTAAACAGTCGGATTCTGTAGTATTATATAGGATTGATAAATTGTTTGAAAAATAGTCAGTATTTCCGATTTTTGTTTTGACAATTCTTTAGTATGATAGACACACAAGGAAATATTCTAACATGAACGGAGGTTATTGGATATGCTTAAATCAAAAAAATTGAGAATTCTCGCTTTAAGCACTATTGCTACTTCATTTTTTGCGATACAAAATGCTGAAGCTGCAACATATACCGTACAAAAAGGCGATACGTTATCCAAAATCGCTCAAAATCATCAGGTGACGATACAAGATATAAAAAAATGGAATAATCTATCGAAGGATACGATTTATGTAGCACAAAAGTTAGAAATTACAAAGCAGGCAACAGCTGAAACAGGAAAACCTTCTAAACCGACAACTACTACACCTTCAAAACCTTCAACTGCTGTTCATACAGTTGCGAAAGGTGATACATTATCAAAAATCGCCAAGCAATATAATGTGACAATAAAGGAAATTAAAGAGTGGAATGGCATAGAGAACGACACGATTTATATTGGACAAGTATTGAAAATTTCTCCAGTAGCTGTCGTACCCGAGGATGATACAGTACATAATAATGTAACTACAGATACGGGGACCCCATCAAAAGTAACAACAAAAGATCCGACAGCAAATGGACAAGCTATTTACAAAAAAACCGTGGAAGTGGCGAATACATTGATCGGAACACCTTACCTTTATGGCGGTAATACGCCAGAAGGTCTTGATTGCAGTGGGTTTATTTATTATGCATTCAATCAAAGTGGTGTGAAAATAGCGAGAGATAGCAGCGAAGGCTACTTTAATGGCAATACAACACATGTGAAAAATCCAGTGCCAGGGGACTTAGTATTCTTTGAAAATACTTATAAAGAGGGCATTTCTCATATGGGTATTTACCTTGGCAACAATAAATTTATCCACGCGGGTACAGATGGTGTGGAACTATCGGATGTGACGTACTCTTACTGGTCAACTAGATTAGTAGGGTATAAACGATTCGATACAGTAAAATAATGAACAGGCGATTTTTGCATTAGGGCAAAAATCGCTTTTTATTTGATTGAATGCGTCAATCGCCACAAACAACGTGAGAATCGCCACAAAACCGGAACGAATCGCCACAAAAGGGCGGAGAATCGCCACAAAACCGGAACGAATCGCCACAAAGACCGTGAGAATCGCCAGTAAACCAGGGCAAATCGCTCCGTACATGTAGGAAATCAAAAATCCTTCTTTCCGTAGAAAGAAGGATTTCAGTTATTATTATTGTGTTACACGTGCTGTCCAGCGAGATAAGTCTGCTTGTTGTGCATCAACTAGTTCAGCTGGGAAGATGAATGTCCAAGGTTTTGTTGAGTTTGGTTGGACAGTTAGGATTGGATCCATTTTAAATGATCCTTTGGCAATTTGTTTACCTGTTGCGTCGATAATTTCTAGCGGTAATTGTTCTAGATTAATTGCTTTATTGTGACCGTTACGGATAAAGATTGAAACATTCAGGTTACCATTATCAGCAAGTTTTGCTTGGAGACCAGTAAAGTTAACTTCTGTTTCACCTAATTTGGGTAAAGTATTAACGATTTTTGCAAGCTCTTCTTTTTGTGCTGCTGGTAATTGTTGTTCCCATGACGGATCTAATTCTAGTTGGTGACCGCGTAAAGATACAAGGTTAAATGCGATTTTCCAACCATCTTCTGGCACTTCGTCTACTTTAATAGTTGATTTTTCAAATTCAAAAACCCATGGACGAGCACTTTCAGCTGGAATTGTGCCTAGCGCTTTAAAATCGAATTTTTTAGATGCTACAAGCTCATCGTTTTTATCCATAATGAATAATTCAATTTCACCTAACTCAATTGCTTCAGCTAATGATGAGCGGAAAAATGCACGAACAAGCCATTTCCCTGTGCGTGGCTCATCTTCAATACTAATAGAAGATAGCGATAATTGATTTGGTTTCAATGGCTCTAGCTCATTTGCAAGGAAGTTAAAAATATACTTTTGTTCTTGTGGTACATTCCAATCAGGATGGAATGACAGCTTCGTTACAACATCACGATTGTCCCCTTTATTTGTAGACGCATTTCCTAGTAAATCTTTTGAGTCAATTGTGTTTTCTTGCACGATTTTATCTGATTTTTTAAAGAATGAAAATAAACCCATTATTAAACCTCCTGTTGTCCTTCAACCATTTTCATGAAGCCTGTAATTTCGATAATAATAGAACGGCGCAATTCTTGGAAATTCTTCCCGAATAATTCGAGTCCTTCTCGTTGATAAATGCGCATTGGATCTTCTTGTTGATAGTGACGTAAGCCGATACCTTCTTTTAAATGAGCCATTGCTTCTAAATGCTTCACCCAGCCACTATCTATATAGCTCAACATCACTTGTGGAATAACCGTCATGACTTCATCATTTTCTGCAAATTTCTCCATATGATTAAGCAGTTCTTGTTCAGAAGGCTGTATATCCGCTAGAATCTGTTTTACTTTGCCAACTTCACGATCAATTGTAACCGGAGTAATGAATAATGAATTCAGTGCACTTTCCATTTGGTCATAATCCCATTCTACAGAAGGGAGCTCTTCAGGTGCAGCATCGCGCACTGCAAAATCGACCGTTTCACGTAGCATTTTTTGCAGCTCTCCCATAACATCTTCACCAGCTAAAATTTTGTCACGTAAGCCATAAATAACAGTACGTTGATCATTAATGACATCGTCTAATTTTAAATTGTATTCGCGCATGCCATATTGTGAGCCTTCTACAATACGTTGTGTACGGTTGATAAGCTCCTGAACATCTTTGTTTTGAATGACTTCATTTTCATCTACAATCATTTTTGCTGTAAATTTTTCAACTTCTTCTTTTGCATAACGGCGGAACATATCATCTTCAATAGAGAGAATGAAGCGACTTTCACCTACGTCACCTTGACGACCAGAACGTCCGCGTAGCTGATTATCCACGCGGCGGCTTTCATGTTTTTCTGTACCTATTACGTAAAGACCACCAAGGGCATGGACATCGTCACCTAACACGATATCTGTACCACGACCAGCCATATTAGTTGCAACCGTAATACGACCTTTTTGACCAGCTTGCGAAATAAGCTCTACTTCTTGCTCAACTGTTTTGGCATTCAGTAATTGGAATTTTAAGCCTTCCTTTTTTAAATGGTCTGCAACGGTTTCAGATTGCAAAATGGAAGTAGTACCGATTAAAACAGGTTGCCCTTTTTCATGGCGTCGTTTTGCTTCGGCAGCTACAAATTTATATTTCGCTGCTTGTGTTTTAAAAATAATATCCGGTTGGTCTACACGTTGACGTGGGCGGTTTGTAGGGATTTGAATAACTTCCATACCGTACACTTCACGGATTTCCTTTTCCTGTGTTTTCGCAGTTCCTGTCATTCCCGAAAGCTTCGGATACATACGGAAATAGTTTTGAATTGTAATTTGTGCCTGAGCTTTATTTTCTTCAGTAATCGTTACGCCTTCTTTTGCCTCGATTGCTTGATGTAAGCCATCTGAAAGAGAACGACCTTCTAAAATACGTCCTGTGAACATATCAACAAGCTCGATTTTGTCATCTTTCACGATATAATCAACGTCACGCTTGAACATGACATGTGCACGAACCGCTTGGATCACATAGTGATAAAGTGTTTGATGCTCTAAATCGTATAAATTGTCAACATTGAAGGCAGCCTCAACCTTTTCAATGCCTTTATCCGTTAAAGAAGTAGCCTTCGTTTCATCATCAAAGTCGTAGTCTTCTTCTGCTTTAAAGCGTTTTGCTAACATAGCTGCAATGCGATGTAATTCATCGTTTGCAGGCATTTTACCGGCAATTATTAATGGCGTTTTCGCTTCGTCAATAAGTACACTATCAACTTCATCAATAATCGCGAAATGATAAGCGCGTTGTACTTTATCAGCTAAGCTATGTGCCATATTGTCACGTAAATAGTCGAAACCGAATTCGGTACCGACACCGTACGTAATATCCGCGTTATAAGCGTCTTTTTTGTCATTTGGTTCCATCATCGGTACATTTAAGCCGACTGTTAAACCGAGGAAACGATGAATTTGTCCAACAAGCTCATAGTCACGTTTCGCAAGATAATCGTTTACTGTAATGACATGAACACCTTTGCCTTCTAATGCCCGTACATAAGAGGGAAGTGAAGCAACAAGCGTTTTCCCTTCACCTGTAGGCATTTCAGCAATATTGCCTTCAGTTAATACGAGCCCACCAATTAGCTGTACATCAAAATGACGCATTCCTAATACACGTTTTGAGGCTTCGCGTACAACTGCAAATGCGTCTGGAATGATGGATGTAATTGGTTCACCTTGATCTAAGCGATCCTTGAAAATAAAAGTCATTTCTCTTAACTCAGCATCTGACTTATTGACGTATTTTTCTTCAAGATTATTAATTTGTTCTACTATTTTATAGTAGCGTTTTAATTGACGAGCACTTGTTTGCTCATTGTTGCGTTTGAAAATTGAGAACATGAATTTACGCTCCTTTAAAGTTGTCTAAATGCTAGACACATCATTATTCTATCAAATTTTACGAATGATGACTACATTTGACATTAAGTAATAAAGGTAGAATAATAGAGAAAAATGGAAAATGTGAAATAGCGGAAAATGATTAGAAAAAGTATATTTCAGAGCATGTTCGTGCTATAATCAAATTGGATTCAAATGTAGATTATTTTTTTGAGGAGGAGAGACATGCTTTACGTGTCTTTAATAGCAGCATTCGTTGCTTCCATTTTGTTAACTCCACTAGTTAAACGTTTAGCGTTTAGAATAGGTGCCGTTGACACGCCAAACTATCGAAAAGTACATGCACGTATCATGCCAAGGCTCGGTGGTCTGGCAATTTTCTTTGCGTTTTTAATAGGTGTGGCGGTCTTACAGCCACAAAGTCAATATAGTTTAGCGATTATTATCGGAGCTTGTATTATTGTAGCAACAGGTGTCATTGATGATATGCGTGAAATATCAGCAAAGGCAAAGATGCTTGGTCAAATAGTTGCTGCACTCATCGTTATTTTTGTGGGTGGTATTCAAATTGATTTCATTAACTTGCCATTTGGTGGGCAATTAGATTTTGGTTTTCTAAGTATTCCATTCACTATATTGTGGATTGTTGGTATTACAAATGCGATTAACTTAATTGATGGCTTAGACGGATTAGCTGCAGGCGTTTCTTCAACTGCACTTATTACTTTATCTGGTCTGGCTTTTATAATGGACGATATGTTCGTATTAGCCTTTGCAGCAATTTTAGCAGCAGCTACAATTGGTTTCTTATTTTATAATTTCCATCCAGCTAAAATCTTCATGGGTGATACTGGGGCATTATTTTTAGGCTTTATGATTTCTGTATTGGCTTTATTAGGATATAAAAACTTTACAATCATTTCGTTAATTATCCCAATTATTATGTTAGGTGTACCGATTTCTGATACATTCTTTGCAATTGTTCGTCGTTTACGCATGAAGAAGAAATGGTCTGATCCTGATAAATCCCATTTACACCATCGATTATTGGATATGGGCTTTACACATCGACAAACGGTACTTATTATTTATGGCATTGCAATGATGTTTGGTTTAGCTGCCATTATCTTCTCAATGGCAAAGTTATGGGGAGCCATTTTACTAATTACGGTGATCTTAATTGCTATCGAAATTTTTGTTGAAGTCATTGGACTTGCTGGTAAAAACTATAAACCGCTATTAAATTTCATGCGGATATTCAATAAATAACAAAAGAACTGCTGTAGACAAACTCGAATTTGAGTTCGTCTGCAGTTTTTTTTCAGTAAAAGATGGTTTTCGCGGGTAAAACCTCGTGAATCGCGGGTAAAACACCAGATTTCGCGGGTAAAATCTCGTGAAACGCGGGTAAAACACCAGATTTCGCGGGTAAAACCTCATGAATCGCGGGTAAATAACCCGATACTTAAAAAAGCCTTTCCGCTATCAAATTTCGATAGTGGAAAGGCTTTTTATTTTTATTGCGCTGACTCGTTTGATGAACTGTCATCGCCAGCCGCATTGTCTTTATCAGTATTACTATTTGTTAAAGCAGAAGACGATTTTTTTCTTGCAAGGTGGTTGTTAAGAATTTCAGATATATCATCAACTGATTGTTGGTCTAATTGATAATAATAAACACCTGTAGACATATCGTCGTTACCTTCTAATGTTAATGAATCAATACGTGGCTTACCTTTTGTTAAATAAGACAGGAATGATTTCATTTCACTAAATGTCATATTTGTCTTCATGTTATCGCCGATTGCTTTAATAACATCGTCATACTTTGTAATAGAGTCAACAGATGCTACTTTATTTGTAATAGCAGTTAAAATTTCTTGTTGGCGTATACCGCGTTGGATATCGTTATCTTGCTTACGTGTACGTGCAAGGGCAAGTGCTTGACTACCGTTTAAATGCTGTAAACCTGGCTTGAGGTTTATTGTATTACGATCAAATTCATCTTTTTCATGTAGAGCATATGGTACTTCTGCTTCGATACCACCTAAAGCATCCACGACATCAATAAACGCATTGAAGTTCATGCGGACATAGTAATCAATCGGAACATCAAAAAGTTTTTCAACCGTTTCAATTGTCGAAAGCGTACCACCTAACGCATGGGCATGAGTAATTTTATCTTTATAGCCTACTGAAGGGATATAAACGTAAGAATCACGAGGGATACTTAACATTTTAATAGTTTTCGTAGTATTGTTTAAAGTTGCAAGAATCAGTGCATCTGAGCGTGAGTTTTCAGAACCTTGCCCACGATTTTCACTATCATCGACACCGACAAATAAAATCGACACATTATCATTAACCGGTTCTACTTTTTCTTCTCGTAAAGCAGAGACATCTCGACCTTCTAATACTTCATGTGCTGAGTTGGCTGCGTGTTCAGCTTGCTTTGTAATATAAACACCATAGGCTGTAACGCAAATTAGTAAACTAGCAACTAGAAGTAATGCTACTTTTATAATCAAAGAAGCTTTAGAAGACCTCTTCTTCTTTTTTACATTCGTTCTTTTCATATATGGTATATTCTCCTCTTGATTTTGGGAATAATTATGCAATTGAGCTAAAATTTATTCAAATTAGCACATGGGCGTAATTGATTAAGTGAGCTCAATATTAAAATTATACTATGGACCTTCAGGATTAGACAATTAAAACTATTTATTTCACAATAAATTCGATAAATTGGGCGTGCTCAAAAGTGATTGTTGCTTGCCCATTCGTCAGTTCTGTCACCCAATGACGAAACTGATCTTCTTCCTCTTTTAACACCGAAACTATCATTTCGACACCTTCCAAGTAGTTTATTTCTTCTAAAGAATATCCAGAGTTGCGAATCTCATTTTCCACTTTTCCAAGCCAAGTGTAGTCTATTGCGATTTTCATAAGGTGATGAAGTTTTCGTTCGACAACTTGTGCAGCGAGTAATCCCTCTGTTGTTGCTTTACCGTAAGCACGAATAAGACCGCCGCCACCTAATTTAATGCCACCAAAGTAGCGTGTGACGACAACGACCGTATCCTTTAAGCCTTGCTTTTTTAATACTTCTAACATAGGGACGCCAGCTGTGCCACTAGGTTCCCCATCATCATTCGCTTTTTGAATATGATCATGCTCGCCGATAATATAGGCAGAGCAATTATGTGTCGCATTATGATGCATTTTTTTTATGCGCTCTATAAAAGTCATTGCATCCTCTTCGGTTTCAGCGCGTTCTATATAAGTAAGAAAGCGAGATTTAGATATTATAATTTCGCTTTCTCCGTAGCCTTTTACAGTTAAATAGTTCTCTCTCATAAGTGTCATTCTCCTTTAAAATAGGGTTGTATGCTATAAATTTCATAAAGAAAAAGCATTAATTTTTAGCATTGTGATGCTATAATAGGTTTAGACTTAGATTCTATGAAATTGGTCTTTCAAAATACTATGTGATAATAAGGACATTAGACTGGGGAGTACACAATGTTTTCAAATGATACCTTCGATTTAAAGTCGCTTGATGACGTGTTCAATCGAATGTTAGAAACAATCATGAGCTCTAAAGATGATATTTTCATTATAAGTGAACAAAGCCGAAGAAGCTTTGAAGATATGCAACAAGAGCTAGAAATTGTTCGAAAACAAATTTCAACTGTCATCGATGAAGGCGATGCTTTAGAAAAAAGCACGCAGCTTGCTAAGCAAAGACTTGTGTTAGTGAGTAAAGCTTTTGATAATTATACCGAAGAACAAGTTAGAGATGCATATGAAACGGCACATGATTTTCAATTGAAGCTCTCCGTCATTAAAACACAAGAAAAGCAACTTCGCGACAAAAGAGATGATTTAGAGCGACGTTTAAGAGGCTTACTCGATACAATTGAACGTGCTGATCATATTGTCAATCAAGTAAATGTTATTTTAAATTATTTAACGTCTGATTTAAAAAATGTTGGTTTAGCGCTTGAACAAGCGAAAATGAAGCAAGATTTTGGTATTCGAATCATCGCTGCACAAGAAGAAGAGCGAAAACGTTTATCAAGAGAAATTCATGATGGACCTGCTCAAATGATGGCCAATGTCTTAATGCGTACGGACTTAATAGAAAGAACGTATCGAGAGAAGGGCATTGAATACGCTTTGGCTGAAATTGCTGATTTGAAGAAAACTGTGCGTAATGCACTGTCAGAGGTGCGACGAATCATTTATGATTTACGACCTATGGCGCTGGATGATTTGGGCATTGTGCCGACATTAAAGAAATATTTGTCGACTGTGACTGAATATAATCCAGGAGTAGAAATTCATTTTCAGTCAAGAAGCACAGAACAACGTATTCCTTCAAATTACGAAGTATCCATTTTTCGCTTAGTGCAAGAATGTGTAACAAACGCTATGAAGCATGGGAAATGCAAGGATATTTGGGTAAAAATTGAATGGTTGAACAATGCGGTAAATGTTGTCGTGAAAGATGATGGCGTGGGGTTCGATCAAAAAGTTGTGAAAGATCATTCCTTTGGTATTTTAGGAATGCGAGAACGAATTGAAATATTAAATGGTACAATCTCAATTGAAAGTGAGATAAATCGAGGCACTACGGTATTATTTAAAATTCCGTTAGAAGTAGAGTAAGAAATGTGTTGCAGAATTTTAGGGGGTAAAGACTAATGACGAAGATTATTATTGTAGACGATCACCAGCTATTCCGAGAAGGAGTGAAACGCATCTTAGACTTTGAAGATACGTTTGATGTAATTGCAGAAGGTGACGATGGCACAGATGTAGTAAATTTATATGCGGAAAATCAACCAGATGTTGTTTTAATGGATATAAATATGCCGGGTAAAAATGGTGTAGAGGCAACAGCAGATTTAATTACAGAATTTCCAGATGCTAAAGTCATCATGTTATCCATTCATGATGATGAAACATACGTAACTCATGCACTAAAATCAGGCGCTCTTGGCTATATGCTAAAAGAGATGGATGCAGATGAAATCGTGGAAGCGATTAAAGTAGTGGCAAATGGCGGTTCTTACTTACATCCTAAAGTAACTAAAAATTTAGTAGCAGAATTCCGTCGCCTGTCTGAGCATGAAAACAAAGGCAACTTCCATCAAACAGAAATTCGCCGTCCATTCCATTTACTAACAAAACGCGAATGTGAAGTTTTACAACTATTAACAGATGGACAATCTAACCGTACAATTGGTGAGACACTGTTTATTTCAGAAAAAACGGTAAAAAACCATGTTTCAAGCATTTTACAAAAAATGAACGTAAACGACCGTACACAAGCTGTTGTAACAGCCATTAAAAATGGTTGGGTTGAAGTACGATAATTGCATAGTAGTAATGAAGGCTGTTTTTAAAAGCTACTTTAAAAGATAAAGTAGTTTTTAAGGCAGTTTTTTATTGTGCAACATTTTTATTGGAAAGACGTCTTTTAATGAAATAAGCACCTAAAAGTTGAAAATGCGCAACAAAATTCCTACTTAAGCTTTTATATGCTACAATATTGCGCGGGAGGTTTTATGATGTTAAAGAAAAGTATTCTAGCAGTTTTGACCTTATTAGTGTTGGCTGCATGTAGTAATAAAGAAGATGATTTAACGACAGAAGAGCGAGAAAAAGTGATTGAGGATGGAACAGCAGGCTATGAAATGATGGGCGGAGAAGTCCAAAAAGCGACGAATGTACCAGCTAATGAGGAAAAAGCAATTTTAGCGGCGTTTGATGAATATATTGCTTCATTCAATGATAAAGACATTGAGCGTTATATGAACACGATATCTAAGGATCCAAAAGGCTTTAATTATGATGAAGATAAAAAATTGGCAGAGGAAGTATTTGATCAATTTGATGCGAAACGTGATGTAACAAATGTGACCATTGCAAAGTATAATGAGGATGAAGCGCAAGTATTTGCCAATATGACAACGCACTCTCTTCAAGTGGAGACAAACGTCGAACATGAAAGTGCTGGGCGCCAAGTAACGGTATTTGTCAAAGAAGATGGAGAGTGGAAGGTAACGAGCGTCTTTTATATTGGAGATGATACTAAATCTAGCACGGGCAATCAATAAGGGGAAATTATCCCCTTTACTATACATAGAAGATGAATGTGAAATGAACGCTAGATTTGAGCCTTATGGCAAAGTAAAGTTGAAATCTAGTGTATGTTACGGACTGAACTTGTAGTGAAAAAGTCAAATCCTGACGTCATTACGAGATTTCGTAATTCAATTCACATTCATTTCTTTTTGAGGTAAACTTGGAACATAGGAGAGTGGAAATGAATGAGGACGGCAATCGTAACAGACAGTACTGCATACATTACGCCAGAAGAACGCGCGCGCTTAAACATTCGTATGATTCCGTTAAGTGTAAACATTTCAGGTGAGTTATTCGCAGAGGAAGTAGACATTACTGCATCTGAGTTTTATGATAAAGTACGGGGTGCAAAAGAATTCCCCAAAACAACTCAACCACCTATTGGTGAGTTTGCCTCACTCTTTGAAGAGTTGGCAAATGATTATGACGAAGTAATTTCCATTCATTTATCGAGTGGTATAAGTGGTACATATCAAGGTGCGGTCCAAGCAGGAGAAATGGTGGAAGGTATTGATGTGTACCCATTTGACAGCGAGATTTCTTGCGCTGTTCAAGGGTTTTATGTGCTACGAGCGGCTGAAATGGCTGCGGAAGGTTGTTCAGCACAAGAAATACTAGCAGCATTAGCGGACATGCAGCAGTATATTCGTGCTTACTTCATTGTAGATGACTTAGCGCACTTACAACGGGGAGGGCGTTTGTCTTCAGCAGCTGCATTAATCGGTGGCTTATTACAAGTAAAGCCTGTCTTACATTTTGTGGACAAGGTCATTGTGCCATTTGAAAAAATTCGTACACGTAAGAAAGCACTAAAGCGTGCAGAAGAGTTATTGGCTGAAGATGCAAACAAGTATGACAAGATGGATGCTGTAGTTATTCACGGTAATTGCCAAAAAGAAGCCGAGGAATGGTTAGCACAACTTGCTACGACTTACCCGAACGTAAACTTTAAATTAAGCTATTTCGGACCTGTTATTGGCACACACTTAGGTGAAGGTGCAATGGGTCTTGGCTGGACAAAAAAATAATAGGTAAAAGTCTCTACAACTTGTTGTAGGGACTTTTTTTATGTGCTCGATCGCGTGTAGGGAGAATCGCCACTAAAATCGGTAGAATCGCCACTAAAATCATGCGAATCGCCACTAAACTAGGGTAAATCGCCACTAAATTATGAAGAATCGCCACAAAAATCATGCAAATCGCCACTAAACTAGGGAGAATCGCCACTAACCAGGCAAAAATCACAGCACCCACTAATTAAAATCAACATTACAAAAAGAAAGGAGCAAGATACATGAACTATAAAGGATGGCTGTTGCCTCCCGCATTACGAGACTTTCATGAGGGACGAATTTGGTTAAAGGAGCATACACCATTTGCTAAATATGATATTGAGCAGGCTATTAATAGAAAATACTTTTATATAATAGACGGTATTCAAAAAATACCTCGCGTAAGATGTAATCGTTGCTATAATGACAATCTACACGACTTTACTGAGTATGATTGCTCGAAATGTCTACAAAAGTGTGTCTATTGCAGGCATTGCCTGAAGATGGGCAGAGTGAGCACTTGCACACCATTGCTCATATGGAAAGGACCGAAAGCATGTCGAATCAAGCAGCATCCACTTCAATGGACAGGGCAATTGACAGCACAACAACAACGAGCAGCCAACGAGCTACTAGAGAGTGTAATAGCAGGAAAATCTCATTTATTGAATGCAGTATGTGGAGCTGGTAAGACAGAGTTGCTCTTTCAGTCTGTCCATTATGCGTTAGAAAAAGGGTTACGAGTGTGCATTGCCGCACCGCGTGCAGATGTAGTATTGGAGTTATTCCCCCGCTTTCAAAAAGCTTTTCCACAAACACTTATCCATGCGTACTATAGTGGAGCGCCGAAGCAGCATGGTTATGCACAACTAATCCTAGCAACGACTCATCAACTATATCGTTTCGAACAGGCATTTGATGTCATGATGGTTGATGAAGCGGATGCATTTCCTTATTCATTTGATGCAACATTAGAAAGAGCGGTGCAAAAAGCCAAAACAAGTGACGCACCAATATACTTTATTACAGCTACACCTTCTCAAACATTGATCAATCAATATAAAGACAGTTATTCATTTATCCCAAATAGATACCATCACAAGCCATTGCCAGTGCCATATTTTTGTTCTCTATGGGGCTATGAAAAAAGTATAAAGCGAGGGAAACTTCCTCGAAAGCTCAAAGCATGGACAGAAGAACGACTTGCAAAAAATGAGCCATTTCTTATATTTTTCCCGACCGTAGAACTGCTAAATCTGGCAATACCACTGTTTCAGAGGATACATGCAAATATATTAGCAGTACATGCTACAGATCCAGAGAGGAAACACAAAGTACTACAGTTACGCGATGAAAAAATTCCAGGATTACTAACGACAACCATTTTAGAACGAGGTATTACGATAAAAAATGTACAAGTTGCTGTTGTTGGGGCGGAGTCTACAATCTTTACAGCAAGCGCACTTATTCAAATTGCGGGACGCGTAGGAAGGCATGCCTCTTATACGAATGGGGAAGTTGTTTTATTTCATCATGGAGTGACTTTAGCAATGGATGAAGCACGACAGAACATTTTAGCTAACAATAAAGAGGGTTCAAACGATGAATAAAACAGATAAGTTTTGTTTGTTATGCGCACAGCCATTGCATTTTGCGCCTTCTTGGCAAACGCTTTTATTAAGATGCTTTCCACCATGTATTTGTGAAAAGTGTAAAGGGCAATTTGTACGTTCCACTTCAGCAACGGCACTTTATCAATATAATGATGCGATGAAAGCATATTTGCATCAATATAAATTTCTACAAGATGTTGCACTTGCTAAAGTATTTCGCCAGGAGTTACATGCACAATTCAAACAGGAAAAGGCAATAATTATACCGATTCCTATGCATCCTATGAAACAAAAAGAGCGTACCTTTTCCCATACCGAGGAGCTTCTAAAAGCAGCTAATATCTCCTTTACTCAACTTCTAGAAAAAGTAACAGTAGAAACACAAAGTTCAAAAAATAGAGAGCAGCGTATCCAATCAGCGCCGCTTTTTCGTCTAATGCCAGAAGCCCAAGTTCAGCATAAAGATTACCTTCTTTTTGACGATATTAAAACTACAGGGACAACACTACGGCATGCCAAACAAGTTTTACTAGAAGCAGGGGCCCGAAATGTTCGAACCTTCACTTTAATTAATGGATGAAAATGCTAAAACATCATGTATAATAGATTACGAATTTAGGATTCGTACAATTAGATAGTGATTATGGCAAGAGGAGGAAGAAAAGATGGCTGAGGTTCGAAATTGTCCAAAATGTAATGAGTTTTTTAATTATACAGGGGTCAGAGAAGTATGTCATAAATGTGCACAATCGGAAGAGGAATTATATCAAATTGTTTATCGATTTTTACGCAAGCGTGAAAACCGTGCTGCGACAGTAGAACGAATTGTAGAGGCAACTGGAGCTGAAGAAGAGTTATTATATAAATGGGTGCGCAAAGGTCGTTTACAGCCGGCAATGTTTCCAAACTTAGGTTATCCATGTGATAACTGCGGCCATTTAACGACAACGGGGAAATTATGTACAAAATGCCAAGATGAATTAAAGGCAGAGCTTCGCACATTTGAGGCAGCGAAGGAGTTTCGTGAAAGCGTGGAACAACATGATAAAGTAACTTATCATGCTGAACGCAAAAAATAATGTTGACATCACGTAAATGTTCGTGAAATGGGCAACGAAGGTAAATTATACACCTTACAAGATGGTTGATAAGCGAAAGTGTGTTAATTTTAAACAAAATTAGCACACTTTTTTATATTAGAAAACTTAACATTGTTGGAGACAATCCGAAATAATAGTAAGATAAGCTTTTAAGATAGGGGGATGAACATGAAAATCACATCTTATGGTGTTAATGCAGTAAATGCCTATAAAAATCAAGTACGCAATGTGAAATCTGACACAAATAAAGCGTCATTTGCTGACAAAATTGAAATTTCAAAAGCCGCTCAGAACATGCAAGGTGTTACTACTTACAGTGCAGAACGTGCAGAGCGTGTACAACAGCTAAAGGCTGATATTGATTCTGGAGAATATAAGGTCAATGCTCGTAAAGTTGCTGAAGATATGCTGAAATACTATCGTTTCTAAGAAATAACAGAAAGGGTGTTTAGCAAAATGTCTGTAGAGACGATTTGTTCTACATTAACAAAGCTAGAAAGAATGCATAAAAGCTTGCTCGAACTAGCCTATAAAAAAACAGAAATCATAAAAACTGGCGATATGAAAGCACTTGACCAAATGCTCAAGGATGAGCAGGCGCATGTAGCGGCTATCGATAAGCTCGAGCAACAGCGTCAGATACAGGTAACACAATACCTGGGAGCAAAAGGAGTTGCATCCACTGACAAAATGACTGTCGCTGATGTCATCGAAGCTGCTGAACAAGATGCTGAAAAAGACACACTATCAGCTGTTCGCAATCGACTCATGTCAATTATTAAGGATTTACGCAAACAAAATGAACTCAATCAAAAATTAGTATTTCAATCATTGCAATTCGTCAATCTTACATTAGATGCGCTACGTCCGCGTCCAGAGCAAATGAATTATTCGGGGCGTGAAGTGCGCGGTACGAATACAAGGGCAAAAAAATCGTACTTCGATTCTCAAGCATAATTTTATTAAAACGTGATTAAGGGGAGGAACAAGAATGCGCTCAACATTTATGGGCTTAGAAACAAGTAGAAGCGGTTTATTTACACAGCAATCGGCTCTATATACAACAGGTCATAATATTTCGAATGCCAATACACTTGGCTACTCACGTCAACGAGTAAACATGCAAGCTACACCAGGATTTCCAACAGCGGGTTTAAATACACCAAATTATCCTGGGCATATGGGAACAGGGGTAGAAGCTGGTTCCATTCAACGCATTCGCCATGAGTTTATCGATCGACAATTCCGTCAAGAAACGAACAAGCTAGGGTATTGGGAATCACGCTCAAGTGCAATTTCTCAAATGGAAGATATTATGGATGAACCATCTAAATTTGGTTTAAACGCAGCATTGGAACAGTTTTGGAAAGGTTTGCAAGATGTAAGTGCTACGCCAGAAAATGCCTCATCACGTACAGTGGCGATTGAGCGTGCTAATCATTTAGCACAATCATTTAATTATATGGATACGCAACTAAAGACGATTCAAGGCAACTTAGGTAACGAAATTAGTGTTTCGACAGACCGCATTAATTCATTACTAAAGCAAATTGCTTCTATTAATAAGCAAGTGCAAGAGGTTGAGCCGAATGGTCATGTACCAAATGATTTATATGATGCACGCGATGTGTTAATCGATGAATTAAATAGTTACATCCCAGTTTCAGTTGAACGCGTTCCTTCAGGAGGACTTGCATCTAGTGTAGCAGAGGGTAGCGTAACAATTACATTCAAGCCATATGGCACAAATACAGAAATAAAACTAGTTAATGGTAAAGATGCTGCGAATATTGAAGTCAACAGTGGCACTACACAAATTGATGGCACAAATTTAGCGAATCTTTTTACAAGCATTAAAGTAAACGGCACAGGAAAAGCAGATTCAGGCACGATTACATATGACCAGCTTGAGCCGGGGAAAGGCAAATTATTATCTGTAATTGATTCATACGGTTATGAAAGTGCAACAGGTCCTAAAGGCTATTACCCTGAAACAATGGTAAGAATCGACAAACTTGCTTCCGAATTTGCCAATGTCTTTAATGCAATGCATAAGCAAGGATTCGATTTCACTGGTGCTCAAAGTACAATCGATTTCTTTGAACCTATAGATAATACAAAACCATTGTCAGCAGGCAATATTAAAGTAAATGATGCGCTTTTGAAAGATTCTTCAAAGTTGGCTGCATCTAAAGGGGCAAACGAAGAAGGAAACGGTAAATGGGCACTTGAACTGTCGAATATCCAGTCAAAGGTTCAAGCGAATTTAGACGGCGCAACATTTAAGTCATTCTATCAAGGAATTATTGGGAAGCTTGGTGTCGATGGAGAAGAAGCAGGGCGTTTAAACAAAACTTCTCAAACACTTCTTGTCACAATCGGCAATAATCGTGCTTCAATCACTTCAGTATCGCTTGATGAAGAAATGACGAATATGATTACATTCCAACAGGCATATAACGCCAATGCACGTATGATTACCGTTATCGATGAAACATTAGACAAAATTATTAACGGCATGGGCCGTGTAGGAATCTAAACTAAATTGAGTTTTACAAAAAGGAAGGAGCTTTTACAAACATGCGCGTAACACAATCTATGTTATCGAATAACATGCTTCTGAACTTAAATAATAGTTACGGAAAAATGTCGAAGCTACAAGACCAACTTAACTCTGGATCAAAAATAACGAGACCATCAGACGACCCGGTTATAGCAGTAAAAGGGATGGGTTATCGACGGGATTTGGGTGAAGTTGAACAATATTCACGTAATATGAATGAAGTGAACAACTGGCTAGATTCATCTGACGAATCACTAAATCAAGTAGGTGAACAGATGAAGCGAGTGCGTGAGCTCGTAATTCAAGCGGCTAATGATACAAATACACCAGATGAACGAGCGAAAATTAAAACTGAAATCGATCAAATTCGACAACAACTTCAAGATGTGGCTAATACAAAAATTGGAGATCGATATATATTTAGTGGAACAAATACAGGGAAACCTTTATTTTCAGATGCGACTCCACCTAATGCAGACGGCACTAAAATAATTAATGCTGATTATACGCTTTACGATGGTACGGCTGTCCCGTCAGCCTCAGCTGATAAACTCAATGCTCCAGATGGTAATGTGCAAATCGAAGTATATAATGGAATTCAACTAAAGGTAAATACTAATGGGGCAGACTTGTTTGGGAATGTGGATGCTTTAATGGGTAAAATTTCTAATCTTTTAGATCCTGCAAGATTGCCGGGTCCAGCAACAGGGTCGGAAATAAGTGAAGCTTTAGGTGGATTTAAAACGGATAGTAAGTCGGATGATATTACGAATATACACAACAAAATATTGGAAGCTCAAGCTGAAGTGGGTGCTCGACAAAACCGAGTTGAATTAATGGAAAATCGTTTATCTATTCGTGAATTAGGTGTGACGAAACAGATGTCTATTAATGAAGATGTAGACTATTCAAAAGCTATTACAGAAATGGTAACTTCAGAATCAATTCACCAAGCTGCATTATCCGTAGGGGCTAAAATAATTCAACAAACATTAGTAGATTTTATTAGATAAGAAAATTTATATGACTCTGAAAAAGCGTTGTAACAGAATCAATAGTATTGCATTAGCTACTAATTAATTTATAAAAAGCGTTTGGACAATTTGATCCAGACGCTTTTCTTAAAGGAGAGATAATCATGAGACTCCCGCAAATTCAAATTCGTACAACAGATGCCAAGTTAGACCTTCAAATTAGCAAACCACAACAGTCTATAGAACAACCGAGGGCTACGCAAACGATTGAACAACCTGCAGCCATTTTAGAAATCAATACGACGAGAGGTAAATTAGAAATCGATTCATCACAAGCAAGACGTGATTTGGGGTTGATTGGACCTATTGAAGCGACCAAAAATGCTGCACAGGAAGGCAAACAAGCAGCCTTAAGTGGTGCTGCACGACGCGCTCAAGAAGGAAGACAAATGATGATATCCGCTGGAAAAGGACAAGGGCGATCGACAATCCAAAATATTGCAAAGCAAAATACAGGACCACATCGACCAGGACCCTATAATATCAAGTTTGTGCCATCTATCGGGTCTGTGAAAATTGACTATACACCAGGGACAACTGACATTAATATTGAACGTAGAGAGCCAATTATTGACGTAAAGGTTAACAAACCAATCTATGAATACACACCTGGAAAAGTAACTGGTACAATGGTACAAAGACCAGATGTAGAAATCGATGTTATTGGATAAGGGGCGCAAATAATAGATGAAACTTAATACAAAATTTTTAGGTGAAGTAGAAATTGCAGAACAAGATATTCTTACCTTTGAGCAAGGCTTACTTGGCTTAGAAGATGAAAAACAATTTGTGTTACTACCTATAGATACTGATACACCAATGGCACTTTTACAGTCATTAAAACACGTAGAAATCGGATTTATCTTAGCCTATCCGTTTGCCTTTAAAAAGGATTATAGCTTTGAAATTAGCCAAGAAGATCGTGAGGAGCTACAAATTGAAAAAGAAGAGGATGTTCTTGCCTATTCAATTGTTACAGTCAAGGAAAATTTCCAAGACTCCACACTTAACCTGCTAGCACCAGTAATTATCAACGGCCAAAAAAAATGTGGCAAGCAAATTGTTTTGCAAGATAATAAGGCTTATCCATTGCGCTACCCGTTGCAGACAATGGAAGGAAGTGCAAAATAATGCTAGTGCTTTCACGAAAAAAAGACCAATCGATTATGATTGGCGACCAAATAGAAATTAAAATTCTTGCTGTCGAAGGCGAACAAGTAAAGATTGGCATCGTCGCACCAAAGTCAGTTATTGTACACCGGGCTGAAGTATTCGGTGCCATTCAAGCGCAAAACAAAGAGGCGTTAGTCGTAACACCAAACTTCCTTGAGCAACTGAAAAAGAAATAGAAAATATTAATATCAACAACTTTTAAGCACCTAATTGTTAGATAGGCATCTAGCAGTTAGGTGCTTTTAATTTTTACCAATCCAACGGTAGTCGCTTCGTTCACAAATTTATCACAGCCTTAAATAAATATAAAAAAATTTTCAATAAACTATTAAACATTCAAAACTCGATACGATATAGATAGTGTAAGGCATAGCAAGTACAAAATACGACCTAAGCCGACAACATTCCACACGGACGTGGAATGACCAAAACAAACATTCAAGGAGGAATTCCAAATGAGAATTCAACACAACATTTCAGCATTAAACGCACACCGTAACTTAGGTGCAAACAACACTCAAGCTTCTAAAAACCTTGAGAAATTATCTTCAGGTTACAAAATCAACCGTGCTGGCGATGACGCTGCAGGTTTAGCAATCTCTGAAAAAATGCGCGGACAAATCCGTGGTCTTGACATGGCAACTAAAAACTCTCAAGACTCAATCTCTTTAATTCAAACAGCTGAGGGTGCTCTTAACGAAACACACTCAATTTTACAACGTATGCGTGAATTATCTGTACAATCTGCGAACGACACAAACGTTAACACTGACCGTGAAGCGTTACAACAAGAAATTGAGCAATTAACAAAAGAAATCGATCGTATTGCTAACACAACTGAATTTAATACGCAAAAACTATTAGATGGTGGTTTCAATGGTACTTTCCAAATTGGTGCTAATGAAGGCCAAACAATGGAAATGGGCATCAATCGTATGGATGCTTCTGCATTAGGTTTATCAGCAACTTCTACTGTTCAAGCTGATGTTGCAGCTGCTGGTGGTGGAGCATTAAAAGAGGGTAGCTACAAAGTTTCAGGCGGTAGCGTATTCGATGCTAACAGCAATAAAGTAGGTAAAGTAAGCGGTCAAAAAATCCATATTAATGGTAATACTACTGAATCATATGAGTTTACAGCTGCAAAAACATCAGTAGCTAATGGTTCTGTTATTACAGTTAAAAAAGATGGCGCTGCAACATTAAAAACTGATTTAGCTGGTGGTGCTAAAGAATTAGCGGCAGGTAGCTATGAAATCGTAGGCTCTAAAATTTATAAAGATAAAACTGAGGTTGGTTCAGTTGATGGTGCAGGTAATGCATCTATCGCAGTAGGCGATAAAACACTTACATTTACTGCCACAGATTTAGGATTATCAGGTACTTTAAGTGGTGGTACAGGTGCTAACGATATTAGCAAATTTAATGTTAATGGCGTTGAAGTATCAACACGTGAGCAAGCTGCTGGAACAATTACAACAATTGACACAGCAATCAAATCAGTATCAGAACAACGTTCAAAATTAGGTGCAGTTCAAAACCGTTTAGAGCACACAATTAACAATTTAGGTGCTGCTTCAGAAAACTTAACAGCTGCTGAATCTCGTATCCGAGATACAGATATGGCGAAAGAAATGATGGAATTCACGAAGAATAACATCTTAATGCAAGCTGCACAATCAATGTTAGCTCAAGCTAACCAACAGCCTCAAGGCGTTCTTCAATTATTAGGTTAATTGATGTAAATTAATAATCTAAATTAATGATTTATGAAGTCGGGGTCGAAAGTTTTCTTTCGGCTTTCGGCTTCATTTTTATTAATAGCTAATATGAGCGTTTTTAAATTGAATTTATAAATTTGCTCTTTAATTTGTCGATATAAAATAGTGGGATAATGAATAAATTATATAAAGGATGAAAAAAATGAATATTAAAGAACTGAAAGATTTATATTATGAATATACTCAAAGAATTGCTCCAGGTATAAACAGTATTGTATTAAAATTACGTTCAAACGATTTAGAAGCTGCTTTTGCAGATATTTTTAATTTTTCTGAAGGTATAGAAGCATTAATTAAAATTGAGCAAGCCTTGATGAGTGAAAGCTATAAGATAAATAGCCGTATTACAGAAGCAACAGAGATTTTTCTTCAGGTAAATGAAGCAATTGAACAAGAGGATATTACATTAGTTGCAGATATATTTGAATATGAAATTTTACCACTCTTTGTAAGTTGTTCTGAATGGACATTTGAAAAAAAATAGCATCTTTGGAGGGCATTATGTTAGCAAATAATATTAAAATATTGAAAAAACGATTTAGTAAAACTTATACATCTGTATCGAGTGTTGAACCGCATTATAAAATTATTCCATCAAAATCAGGCGAACCAACGTTAGTAATTAATCAAAATGAGAAGATGATTAGCTACCATAGTCGATATAATCCAATAGACGAAGCAGAAAAGTTTATTGAGTCAATTAATGAGTTAAATAATGTAAATCATGTTTTGCTAATAGGCGTGGGACTTGGGTATCATATTAAGGGGATATTGAGGAAATATCCAAATATGCAATTTTCTATTTTTGAGCCTAATTTACAAGTTCTCCATGCATTTTTAAATTTCTTTGATTTATCTGAAATCAAAGAAAAAAATTTAATAAATGTTTTTCATTCTCTTGAAGATATTGTTAATATAGAAAAACTATTACGTCTAGTTATAAAAAGTTCTACAATGGCTATATTCCCAACAGCTCTTCGGATGGATAAAGAAAAAATTGAACAAGTAATCTTTTATATTAAAGATCAATTAAATGATAAAAAATTTAATTTGTTGACAGATGTTACTTTTCAAATGAGATGGACACAAAACTCCATTTTGAATTTAGCTGAGGTAGTACAAACACCAAATTTATTTTTACATACTAAAGCAGTAAGCTATTTAAAGGGTGCATCTGTTATTTTAGTGTCTGCAGGTCCATCTTTAGATTTAGAAATTGAAAATTTAAAGAAGATAAAAAAAGACAGATCTGCTTATATATTTGCTGTTGGATCTGCTGTAAATACATTAATTGCAAATGAAATTATGCCAGATGCTTTATTTAGCTATGATCCCACTGAAAAAAATGCAAATGTAGTGCAAAAAATTAAAGAACTTCAATTGCCTATACCACTAATCTTCGGAAGTAGTATTGGTTATGAAGTGTTACAAAATTATCCTGGACCGAAAGTACACTTTTTTATGAATCAAGATTCGATTTCCACAAATATCGTATCAAGTGAACAATCAAACATAGTAGCAGATGCACCATCCGTAGCAGCAGTTACTTTAAATATACTATGTCAAATGGACGTACGACATATAATTTTAGTGGGACAAAATTTAGGACTTGTCAATAGAATGGTTTATTCTAGTGGCATAGAATATGCTACTCAATCGGTTGATACTACAGACAGTAGTAGCTATATAGAAACATCAGACGTGTTAGGGAATACAATGCTAACTACAAATGGTTTTATGCAAATGAAAGAAGCTATGGAAGGGATAATCGCTTACTACCCATCGAAAGTAATAAATACAACATTTGGCGGAGCCCATATTAATAATACTGAATATATTACTCTATCAGATGTTATGGAAACAATTCTGACAAAGACTGATGTTGTAGCAAATGATATTTTTTCAGGTAAAACAGGTTATAAAATCGATGAAGTAAAAGAGAGGTATTCTGAATTAGAAAATAGTTTTGATGTGCTGTATAGTACATTTGAAAAGCTATTAAAAATTCATGCTGAAATAGTGAACTCTTTTGAAAAGGGTATTATTTCAAAAAGTGAAAATCTATTTGTACAATTTGATAATAATTTTTCTAAGGTAGAACAATCCGTATTTTTCTTAAGAGTAATTGCACCCATTACACGTGCTCAATATAAAGAGCTAGTTGCTCGATCATATGAAGTGAATTATGAAAAAGTACCCCGTAAAAAGATTGATAAATTTATCGAAGTTTATACTCCATACTTAAGAGCTATGTATGTAACACTTATCCAGGTGCAAGACATTTTTGGGCAACTAAAAAATTCAATAACTTATAAAGAGGTATTTAAATGAAAAAGAAGATTTTAGTAACTGGAGCAGATGGCTTCATAGGCTCCCATTTAACAGAAACATTAGTACGACAAGGTTATGATGTTCGTGCATTTGTTTATTATAATTCATTTAATTCATGGGGCTGGTTAGATCAGTCTTCGGCGGAAATCAAATCATCATTAGATGTATTTTCAGGAGATATTCGTGATCCTTATGGTGTAAAAGAAGCGATGAAGGGGTGCACGCATGTCCTTAATTTAGCAGCTTTAATTGCAATTCCATATTCCTATCATTCTCCAGCAACTTATGTTGATACCAATGTGACAGGGACTTTAAATGTTGTACAAGCTGCGAAAGAATTATGTGTAGAAAAGGTAGTTCACACTTCTACAAGTGAAGTATATGGAACAGCGTTGTATGTACCAATTGATGAAGAACATCCATTACAAGGACAATCACCTTATTCTGCTTCAAAAATAGGTGCTGATCAAATGGCTTTGTCATTTTATCGCTCATTTGATACACCTGTGTCAATTATTCGTCCGTTTAATACATATGGACCACGCCAATCTGCTCGAGCCGTTATACCGACAATCATTAGTCAGCTAGCAAGTGGCAAAACAAATATTAAGCTTGGAGCTGTAAGCCCTACACGCGATTTTAACTATGTAAAGGATACCGTTAACGGTTTTATATCTGTTATGAATGCTACTAGTTCAATCGGTGAAGTCATTAATATCGGATCAAATTATGAGGTTTCTATTGGTGAAACTGCACAAATGATTGCAGATATTATGGGTGTAGATTTAACGATTGAAACGGATGAACAACGTTTACGTCCTGAAAAAAGTGAAGTCGAACGTCTTTGGGCTGAGAACAAAAAGGCAAAGGAACTACTTGGTTGGGAGCCACAATATGGTGGCAAAGAAGGCTTCCGTAGAGGTCTTGAAGAAACGATAGAATGGTTTACAAATCCTAAAAATTTATCTCAATATAAGGCAGATGTTTATAATATATGAATACTCAATGGTTGGAATTCACAGATAATGTAAAGCAATTTTACGGAAAAGATTTTGTGCCGTTACATGAGCCTACATTTAATGACAGAGAAGTTGAATATGTCACGGATTGTGTTAAAACAGGTTGGGTTTCCTCAGTTGGAGCCTATGTAAATCGGTTTGAGGAAGATTTGGCGAAATTTGTCGGTGTTAAACGTGCCGTTGCTGTAGTAAATGGTACGGCTGCGCTGCATATTGCATTAAAGGTTGCAGGTGTAAAAGCGGAAGATGAAGTGTTAATGCCTTCACTTACGTTTATTGCAACAGCCAATGCTGTGTCATATTTAGGTGCAGTTCCCCATTTTATAGATGTTTCCATTAATACATTAGGTGTTGATGCAGATAAATTAAAAATCTACTTAGAACAAATTGGAAAACTACAAAACAATCAGCTTTATAATAGAGAAACAGGAAGACGTATTTCTGCGCTTGTACCAATGCACACATTCGGTCATGCGGTTGATATAGAAGGTTTACTTAAAGTATGTGATATGTATAATGTGACGCTTGTTGAAGATGCAGCAGAATCATTGGGTACTTATTATAAAGGAAAACATACAGGTAGCTTCGGAAAAGTTAGCGCATTGAGCTTTAACGGCAATAAAATAATGACAACTGGCGGTGGCGGTGCAATTGTGACAGATGACGATGCACTAGCTGACTATGCAAAACATTTAACAACAACTGCTAAAATACCACATCGTTGGGCATATGAGCACGATGAAATCGGATTTAATTACCGTATGCCGAATATAAACGCAGCGTTAGGCTGTGCGCAATTAGAAAAAATGCCCTTATTTATCCAACAAAAACGTGAGTTAACAAAGCACTATGAGCAATGGTTAGCTGATATAGAGGGTGTCCAATTATTTGAAGAGCCTGCAAATACTAGAAGTAATTATTGGCTACAAACTATTCTACTCGATGAGCAGTTTAATCGAGATGAGGTGTTGGCGTTTTTAAATGAGCAAGGTGTCATGAGTCGACCTATTTGGACACCGATGCACCACTTAGCAATCTATCAAAACTGTCCGAAATCAGACTTACGTGTAACAGAACAGTTAAATAAAAGTGTTGTTAATATTCCTAGCACACCCAAAAGTGAGGGATAATGATGAAACGTAAAATTTGTATTGTAACTGGTACTAGAGCGGAGTACGGTCTACTATCAAATCTTGCAAAAAAACTTCGAGAAGATCAAGAATTTGATTTACAAATGGTTGTTACAGGCATGCATTTATCTCCAGAGTTTGGAAGCACTTATAAAGAAATAGAAAATGATGGCTTTTTTATCAATGAAAAGATAGAAATTCTTTTATCTGCTGATTCTCCAACCAGCATTGTGAAATCAATGGGACTTGCTACAATTAGTTTTGCAGACGCATTTAATCGTTTACAACCAGATTTACTCATCATTTTAGGTGATCGATTTGAAATGTTAGCGGTCGCTCAAACTGCGCTTATTATGCGAATTCCTATTGCTCATATACATGGAGGTGAGTGTACGTTTGGTGCGTATGATGATGCTATTCGTCATTCTATTACAAAAATGGCAACATGGCATTTTACAAGTACAGAATCCCATAGAAAACGTGTTATTCAATTAGGTGAATCTCCGGAACGTGTCTTTAATGTTGGAGCTATGGGTATAGAAAATATTGTGAATTTAACTCTACTGACACGTCAGGAACTATTTCAAACACTGCAACTAGATGAGCAACGACCTATGTTTTTAATAACCTATCATCCTGAAACGAATGGTCATAATAATGGAGTATACGAATTGTTAAAGACACTAGAAAATTACCCTGATATTAATTTAGTGTTTACGAAATCCAATGCTGATAATGGTGGAAGGTTTATTAATGAGGCAATTCAACAATTTACTTTAAAACATAGCAATGCCAAAATATTTGATTCACTCGGTCAGTTAAAGTATTTAAGTACAGTGAAGCATGCTGATGTTGTCATTGGGAATTCTTCAAGTGGATTAATTGAAGTACCTTATTTAGAAACACCTACTGTTAATTGTGGAAGTCGTCAGGAAGGGCGTGAGCATCCCAATTCAGTATTTGATACAAATTTGGATGCTGAAAATATACTTATTTCCATTGAAAAGGCAAGAACGTTTAGCGATAAGTATGAACATATATTTGGCGATGGAATAGTATCTGAAAAAATAATATCAGTATTACGTAGTTTGCCTTCATTTTCTATTCAAAAGGGGTTTTATGATCTATGAAAAATAAAACATATATCATTGCTGAAGCAGGTGTCAATCATAATGGGTCATTAGAAATGGCAAAAGAGCTTGTGATGGTTGCAAAAAAAGCAGGGGCAGACGCGGTAAAATTTCAAACCTTTAAAGCTGAAAATCTAGTTACAAAGAAAGCACAGCAAGCAGCATATCAAGTTGAAAATTTAGGTGAGGCTTCTTCTCAATTTGCGATGTTGAAAAAACTAGAATTAACTTATGATGAATTTATTGAATTGCAATCATTTTGTCAATCAAAGCAAATAGAATTTCTATCGACACCTTTTGACTTTGAAAGTGTCGATTTTTTACTAGATGAAATTGCAATTGCCACAGCTAAAATTCCTTCAGGCGAATTAACGAACGCACCATTTATTCATTATATAGCGACAAAACAAAAACCAATAATTTTATCTACTGGAATGGCAACTATTGAGGAAATTCATGAGGCATTAGCATTTATAGCTTATGGTTTAGTGAAATCGAAGGAACCTGTTACGATAGAGCGCGTCAACGATTTTTATGCTTCTCAAGAAGCTAAAGAAGCGTTAAAAAAATATTTAACATTGTTACATTGTACAACGCAGTATCCAGCGCCAGTGGATTCTATTAATTTAAAATCTATGATTGAAATGGAAAGAATCTTTCAATTACCGATTGGTTTATCAGACCATTCAGAAGGAATCCATATTCCACTAGTAGCAATAGGTATGGGTGCAACGGTAATAGAGAAACATTTTACGTTAGATAAAACGTTAGAAGGACCAGATCATGTGGCATCTTTAAATCCTGATGAACTTAAGTCCATGATAAAAGGAATTAGAGAAGTAGAGCAGGCATTAGGAAATGGCATAAAAAGTCCAACATCTATAGAACTTCAAAATCGGATTCCAGCACGGAAAAGCATAGTTGCTAAACAAATGATACAAGCAGGTGAAAAATTCTCTGTTAGCAATTTAACTGTAAAAAGACCTGGAGATGGTATGCAACCTTCTAAATACTGGTCTCTTATCGGTGAAATTGCCTCAAAATCATATGAAGAGGATGAGCTAATTGATGAATAAGCCGATTATTATGATTGGGAATGGTGGACATGCCTCGGTACTAACTGAAATTTTATTAGCACAGAAGGAAACAATTATCGGATTTACTGCACCCACTTTAGAAGAAAATGCTTTTGGTTTAACTTATTTAGGATCTGATGAGGTAATAGAAGAATATAATCCATCTGACATTGAACTAGTACTTGCTATAGGGACAATTAAACCGTCCCCATTACGAGAAAAAATCTTCAATATATTTACGCAAAAAACGTATCATTTTAAATCTGTCATCCATCCTTCAGCCATTATTGCCCCTTCCGTTCAATTAGGTCAAGGTGTTCAAATAATGGCTGGTACTATTATTCAAACGAATACAACAGTTGCCGATAATAGTATTATAAACACTGGTGCGCTGATTGATCATGATTGTCAAATAGGTTCCCATATACATATTGCGCCAGGCACAAAAATATCAGGCAGTGTCCATATAGAAAAAGGAACACATGTCGGAACAGGTGCAACAATTATCCAAGGCATTCATATAGGATCAAATTGTTTAATTGGTGCAGGGGCTGTTGTGGTTAGTAATTTTGCAAATGGCATAAAAGCAGTTGGCGTACCTGCTAAGGAAGTGTAACTATATGAAACAATGGCAAAAAACACTAGTTAATCAAAATCATACTTTACTAGATACAATGAAAATTATTGATGATTCTTCTTTGCAATTTGCAGTAGTTGTAGATGAAGAACAACATTTGCTTGGGACTGTCACAGATGGAGATATTCGCCGGGGTATTTTGCGAGGTGAGGGTCTTGATGTAACAATTACATCCATTATGAACTCAAATCCAATAAGTGCAAGAAGCGGTCAAAATTATCACAAATATAAGCAACTAATGAAATCGAAAATGCTTAAGCAATTACCTATTGTGGATGATAATAATAAAATAATTAATATACTATTTGCTGATAATATTGAAACTTCATTAAATAAAAATACGGTTGTGTTAATGCTCGGTGGGTTAGGTACAAGGTTGCGACCATTAACGAACGATACACCAAAACCAATGCTTAGAGTTGGAAATAAACCAATTTTAGAAACAATAATAGAAGGTTTTAAGCAATATGGCTATACTAATTTTATTTTTTCTGTAAATTACAAAAAAGAGATTATCCAAGACTATTTTCAAAATGGAGAAGCTTTTGATGTAACGATTGAATATATTGAGGAAGACAAAAAAATGGGAACTGCAGGAGCGCTTTCCTTATTAAAAAATAGACCGACGAAACCATTTTTTGTGATGAATGGAGATTTGCTAACACAAATTAATTTTGACCAATTAATGCAATTCCATAATGAGCATAACTCTATTGGAACAATGTGTGTAAGAGAGTATGAGTTTCAAATTCCATACGGAGTTATTGAAACGAGTGGTGCTGATTTAAAAATGATTAAAGAAAAGCCAATTCATCGAAGCTTTATCAATGCAGGTATTTATGTATTAGATCCAGAGGTTTTTGATTATATTCCAGAGAATCAATTTTATGATATGCCAGCTTTATTTGAACAATTAATAGAACAGGGAAAGAAAACATTAGCTTTCCCTATTCATGAATATTGGTTAGATATAGGCCAAATGGATGATTACAATAGAGCAAATGATGAATTGAAGGAGTTTTAAAGTGAATTTAAAAATTTTAGCAATTATCCCTGCGCGTGGGGGATCAAAAGGTGTTCCGCGTAAAAATATCCGGAACCTTGCTGGAAAGCCCTTAATTGCGTGGACCATCGAAGAAGCAAAAAAATCAAAATATATTAATCGATTAGTATTATCATCTGATGATGATGAAATTATTGAAGTTGCAAAAGAGTACGGGTGTGATGTTCCTTTTAAACGTCCAAAAGAACTTGCTCAGGACGATACTCCAGGAATAGAAACAGTTCTTCATGCAATTGAACATTGTCCAGGTTATGATTTTGTTATGATTCTCCAACCGACTTCTCCTTTACGCACAGTCGAGGATATAGACCAGTGTATTGAATATACAATGAGAGAAAATGCCAAGTTATGTGTGTCGGTCTCAGAAGCTTCGCAATCACCTTATTGGATGTATAAAAGAGAAGATGATTATTTAGTTCCATTGATTAAACAAGATAAATTAATTACTAGAAGACAAGATATACCAAAAGTTTTTATATTAAATGGGTCTATCTATCTTGGAGATATAGAAAAAATTAAAGCAGCGAAATCATTTATTACAAATGAAACAAAAGCTTATGAGATGCCCATTAGTAAATCTTACGATATAGATAGCTTGGATGATTTTATTATTTGCGAAAATTTTATAAAAAAACTTCCATAAACTGATTGAAAAGGAGAAAAAATGATAAAAGAAGTTAAGCAATTAAAAAAAAGAATAGAATTAGCTTTTAATCAAAATGATTATGAAAACTTGAAGAAATTGTTAAAAAGCTACCCTATAAAAAATGAATTTTATTATATAGCAAGAGCAAATTATAATTATTGTAAAGGAGAAATTAATAAAGGAATTGAGGTTTTGCAAGAGAGTTTACAAAAATTTAGCAATTCCTTTGAAATCCATTTTAATTTAGCAACACTCTTTGCAGCTAAAGAGCAATATAATGATGCAATATTAACTTATGCTAGAGCAGTAAAATTAGCTAGTAATAAGGAAGATAAAGATGAGGCATTGACTAAAATAAACGATCTTTTACAGGTACTAGAGCTAGATATAAAAAATAGTAAAAGCGAATTACAAAAAGTTGCACATAATGCTCAACTTATAATAAATGAATTTGATGATAGAATATTCCCCCTTACTCGAAATAATGATAGTATAATTCGTAAAGTAGATAATGGTGAATTAGTAAATCTATACCGTACTTTTAATACGATTGAAAATATTGATGAAACTAGTCGATTTTTCTTTAAAACAGAGCTATTTAAAGGGCAATCTACTAAAGAGCAGGTATTTAAAATAGAGAAACCCTCTATTGTGCCAATTAGCTTTATCGATGGAGTTTCAAAAGTTATTGTTAATACTCCAACAAATCAATTCAAGTATAATATTGGAACTTTAGATAAAAATCATTATCATTATTTACGTTTTGATGAGCCAGGACAATATAAAATAGTTACTGATACCCCTATTTTTGTAGGAAACGTACTTTCATTAGAAAATGAGCCACAAAAAGTTAAATTAGCAATTAATATTTTTATTGATGGTTTATCGGGTGCTTTTTTGAAAGAACATATGGAAGAGTATATGCCTCGTACAGCTGAATACTTTAAGAAAGGTTTTATTAATACTAACTGTTATACAACGGGGGATTGGACATATCCATCAGTATCAAGTTTATTAACAGGAAAAACTACTTTAAACCATGCTAGGCATCACCCTACGAACTTTTTCGACTTTACAAAATATAATCGTATTTTCTTTGAAGATATAAGAGAAAACGGATATATCACAGGACAATTTAATAATAATTGGCGTATGACACCTACATATGGCTATTCTGAAGGAATGGATCGATTAGTATATCAAAACTTCTTAGGTGGATTTGCTGCAGGTGAAGTGTTAAGTGAGGCTATTGAACATATCGAAACATTTAAAAATGCTTCACAATACTTATGGATAAGTTTAACAGATTTACATGATGTTGCAGATGAAATCAATGATAACTTTATGAGTCAAGCTAATACTCATTCCCAATACTTCCAAGAGAAAAAAAAGGGAGTTACATCTGTTCAATCAAAATATGATGAAAATAAAATTGAACGCTATATTCAAGAAATGAAGCGTTTAGATCTGCATTTATCAATGCTCTATAATTATTTAAATACAAATTACAGACTAGATGAGATAGTATTGATGTTATTTTCAGATCATGGACAAACATACTTTTCGGAAGAAGAGTTCTTGTTACATGAGTATCGAACAAACATTCCATTTATGGCTGTAGGTAAAAATGTACCTCAGAAAACAAGTAATGAACTCTGTAGTATAGTTGATATCTTCCCTACTTTATTGCAAATATTAGGTATTGGGAATGATGGAAATGAAGGGAAAGTACTTAAAGATTTTGATGGAGAAGGACGGAAATATGTAATAACAGAAACGATTCATCCAAACCAGCCATATTTAGTAACTTTAAAAACAGAGGATGTTGAATATCGTTTTAAGACCATTGATAATGTGGATGGAAATTGCCGTGTAGACTTAGAGCACTTTGATTTTTGGGCTATTGATAGATATAGCGGACAAATAATGGAAAATAAAGATAATAAATGTTTAGATTATATAATAGAAAGAGCAGCTATATTACAACGATAATAATAGAATAATGGAGTATTTAAATGTATAAAAATGAGGGATATTGGAATAATTTTTATCTTAATAATAAAGAATTAAAAAATGCATCGGAATTTATCAAATCTGATTATTTAAGTAAATACAATGCAGAAGAATATTTAATATTAGAGTTAGGTTGTGGGGCTGGGGCCGACAGTTTTTATTTAGCTAATAAATGTTTTGAAGTAATAGCTATAGATGGATCTGAAACTGCTATTACAAAAAACAAAGCACTAGAAAATAATTTCGTCGAGTTCTTCTGTAAAAATTTAAGCGATGAGAAGGAGGTGAAAAATTTATTATATTATGTCAATGAGAAAGCTTTAAGAGGTCAAAAAAATATATTAATTTACACAAGATTTTTCTTGCATTCGATTTCAGAGAGTGTAGAAGATATATTACTTTCAGCTATAAAAGTAAATTCGAAAGTACCTACAAGCTTTGTCAGTGAATTTCGTGTGAAAGAAGATGAAAAACTATACAAAGTCTTTAATAATCATTATAGACGATATGTAGATACTAATTTATTTTTAGAAAAATTCATAAATGAAGGCTTTGAAGTAGAAAAATTTGAAAAAGCACGTGGGTTATCCCCATTTAAAGATGAAGATCCTTTTCTTGCAAGAGTATCGTTGAGATATAATTTAGACTTAAAGAGTGCGAAAATTTGAGCAAAGCTAAGAAATACTAAGAGTATTAATAAATAAACATACTTATTTATTTTATATCTAATAATGAGAATTATATTAGTGAAGGAATAAAGCTTTCATTCTGATGTCAAGGTCGATTTATATCATTAATTTTGATATAAATCGACTTTTTAAATGCTTTTAGAATATCAAACTTGTTTCTTTACTTTGAAGTGAGGTTCTTTGACTTTATTCTTTTGTTGGTCTTTTGAAATACTTTTTTATCCTAATTTACTTCAAATATTTTATAATACTAGCGTTTTGGACCTTTACAATAAATGTTCTTTCTATATATCCACATTGTTTCTCAAAAAACTGAAATTCCCTTTTTTTTGACCGATATTACTAATAATATTTGTAAGACAGTCAAGGAGGATGGAAAAATGCGTATTACAAGTAATGCAGATGTAAGTGCAATAACTGCGAGCAAACAAGTTTCGACAAACACTCAAGATATTGACAAGGCAATAGTGTCACAAGGAGGCGACACTATAGAAAATAATACAGCACCAGTTGTTGAACAAATACAAGATAATAATGATGATACAAAAGTAAAATTACAAGAAGCAGTTGATAAAATGAATCAGATGCTAGAGGTCAATCACAACGCAGCAAAATTTAAATATCACGAGGGGCTTGACCGATATTATGTAACTGTAGTAGACCGTGAAACGGATGAAGTTATAAAAGAAATCCCACCGAAGAGACTATTAGATGCCTTTTATGAAATGCAAAAACTATTTGGCATGATTATAGATGAAAAAATATAAGATGATTTATAAAATGGAGGAATACTTATGGCAATGAGAGTCGGCGGTTTAGCATCAGGAATGGATATTGATGCTTTAGTAGAAAAATTAATGAAAGCAGAGAAAGCACCATTAAATAAACTTTTACAAAATAAACAAAAATACGAATGGCAACGTGATGCTTATCGGGATGTTAATACAAAATTAAAAACTTTCGATACGTACATTGCAGATAACTTAGTATTAAAAAACTTAAATTCAAAAGCAGCAAGTAGTTCGAATTCAGATTTAGTATCAGTCGTTGCTACTGGTAAGGCAACAGGAACCTTGTCAATTGAAGGGGTTTCGCAACTAGCAGAGGCAGCTCGTATTACTAGTGGACAAATTAATGGTACTAATTCTACAAAAATGAGTGATTTAGTTGGAAGCGATACGAAATTTATTGAATTTAAAGCACCTAAAGCTGACGGATCAAAGCCAGAAGGTATACAGATTGCGATTACATCAGATATGTCGGTGGATGACTTTGTATCAAAAGTGAATGAAAGTAATGCTGGTGTTTCAGCTGTATTTGAAAATGGTCATTTTTCATTTACTGCAAAAAATACTGGTAAAGGTGACATTGAAATTAAAGGTATTGATGGTTCTGGCGCCAATACTAATATCAGTGATTTAAAACTAGAAGGTGGCAACGGTGCTATCAAAAATTCAGGTAAAAATGCCATTTTTCAAGTGAATGGTATTGCAACAGAGCGTAACTCCAATTCATTTACCATCAATGGCTATAGTATTACATTAAAATCTACTTTTAATGGCAAAGCAGCAAGTCAAGGTGTTGTAGATATTGCTCAGCAAAGTGTAAATACAGCGACAACTAAGTTACAAGATTTAATCAATAAGGCTGCACTGGAATATAGTGTAGATTTAAATGGTATTACAAATCTTTCGGATCAACTAAATGCCGTAAATGCAAAATTAACACAAGTAATTTCTGCAAACCAAACTTCAGTAGATAACGCGAAAGCACAGTTAGAAACAGCAAGTGGTACTGAAATTGCATTGAAATTGCAAAATGCTGATGCTCAAAACTTCTTTGACTCATTAACTAAAGAGCAACGTATTGCATTATCTGAAATGGATTTATCAGCAACCGATTTAGATTTAACTACTCTTAATTTGTCAACAGAGCAGTTGGATAAATTTAATGCTTTATCAGAGGATGGCAAAAATGAGCTAAACGCATTAACAAAAGCAGATGTAACTAAGACTGCAGGCACAGTATACAATGCATTATCAGAAACTACACGATCTGCAATAAGTAGTGGAACCTCTTTAACGGATATTTTAGATAATCCAGACCTATCTGATAAGGATAGAGATCTTTTAAAGAATCTATCAAATGATGAGTTTACTGCATTAGTTGATGTAGATGCCAAAACAAAAGTATATTCAAATACCCTGAGTGAATTAGTTAAGGCACAATCACATCAAGTGAACTTAACGAATGCAGATAATGAACTTCAGAAGGCACAAAAGGGATTAGAAGATGCGAAGGCTGCGAACGATGCGATTCCTAACGATCCTTCATCTGTTACTGTTCCAGCAGTTACCCTTTCATCGACGACAAATGTTGATGACATAATGAAGAAAATTAGAGAATTTGTAGACACATATAATGGACTTATTAAAGACTTGAATGCTCAAACGAAACAAGCAAAATATCGAGATTATGCTCCTCTTACGGAAGAGCAGAAGAAAGATATGAAGGAAGGCGAAATTAAACTTTGGGAAGAAAAAGCGAAAAGCGGATTGCTTCGTAGTGATTCACTACTTCGTGATGGGCTTTCTAATATGCGTTCACTTGTTTATGAATCAGTGCCAGGTCTCGAAGATTCAAAATTCAATTCATTATTTAGCATTGGTATTACATCAACAAAAAGTTACAACGATGGTGGTACGTTAGAAATTAATGAGGATAAATTGCGTAAAGCGTTAGAGGAAGATCCAGATGCAGTAACACGTATCTTTAAAAATGATGGTGGAAAAGCAAAAGATATAGTAGATGGTAAAGTTGTTGAAACACGTGGATATCTTGCGCGACTACGTGGAACAATGGATGAATTTAAAGTTTCGATTGAGCAAAAAGCTGGTCGTGCTACGTTGACAGATCAACAGTATACTATAGGTAAAAATATAATTGATACTGAAAAGCGCATTTCTACATGGCAAGATAAGCTAAAAGATATTGAAAGTAGATATTGGAGACAATTCACAGCAATGGAAAAAGCAATCAATAAAGCGAATTCTCAATCAAGCTTGTTCTCTCAAGGATGATCAAGGTTTTAACTAAGCAAGGTAGGAGAAGTGTATGCAACTAATAAATCAACTATTGCAGACATCTGCGAATCTCTATAAATTATTAGGTGATATCCCTAATGGCGAAGATCGTGATGACTATGTAGATACGATTAATAATATGTTGGACAAGCGTGGTATACTTATCAATGATTTAAAACAAGAAGGTTTTCATTTTAATGAACAAGATCGTGTGCATCTTACTTTACTTAAATTAGATAATGGCATTAAAGAACGATTGGCTGCTGTAATGAGCGCAGTAAAGCAAGATATGGCAAACCTTCAAAAAACGAAAAAAAGTGAAGCGCAATATTTCAATCCATATTCAAATGTTCGTGTTATGGATGGGATGTATTATGACAAAAAGAATTAAGATTTTCCGATTAGCTTTTCTTCGTTAAATGGTTTAAAATAGTAAATAAGTAACATCTAAAAGGAGTTGTCCATTCTTGGCAGCAAATTTAACAGCACAAAACGCGTATAAGCAAAATAGTGTCACAACGGCTTCACCTGGAGAGCTTACATTAATGCTTTATAATGGGTGTTTAAAGTTCTTAAGTAAAGCTAAACTTGCGATTCAAGATAAGAATATTCAAGACAAAAATACAAATTTAATAAAAGCACAAGCGATTATTAGTGAGCTAATGGCAACACTTAATATGGACATTGAAGTGTCGAAAAATATGTTAGCACTCTATGAATATATGAATCGGCGTTTAGTAGAAGCAAATATCCAAAATGATGTTAGTATCATTGAAGAAGTTGAAGGGTTCGTGACGGAATTCCGTGATACATGGAAAGAAGTAATTCGCATTAATCGACAACAACAATTCGGTAATGGGAATAATGCACAAGTTTAATAAAAAATTAGAGACCATCGCAAGATGATGGTCTCTTTTCTTTGTAATAGATTGCGAAATTGCAAGTTGTTACGTTTATACAAAATTCGACAAGGGAAATAGTCCATCTAGTTATAAATTAGGTCATTAAATGGTCAAATATGTTACTAATTCCCTCTAGATGAAAATCATTCATTCATGTCATAATCAAGCTAATGATATGTTTGAAAAGTATTGGGGTGGGGAAAATGAAATTTAAACGTCAAGAAGGCTTCCGGTTTAAATTTGACGAGCCAGTTAATATGACTTTTGCGGTATATGAAAATGGCAAAGTGAATCATGCACAAACGGCAATCGCTGATTTGTTAGATATTAGTCCGAGGGGATTAAAGATGTTTACCGAGGTCGATTTAGGTTTACGTCCTGCACCACTTGATTTGCGTTTTGTTTTGGATACAAGAGAAATTCGTGTATACGGAGAGGTTATTTGGAGCCGCCCTTATGGCAATGGGAAACAATATGGTGTGTTTTTCAATAATCAGGGTGCTGTTGAGGATTTGATTGTTGATGAGCTAAAAGCCCGCAGTAAAAAAGAGGCAGCTGAAGCTAAGATGAAAAAAATCAATTCTTAAAATTTCTTGTGAAAAAAAGAATTATTTTAGAGGAATTTCACACACTTGTGTAGAAATATATAGTATAGCAGTTATAAAGGAGGAGTTTACATGTTAAACTTTAACATTCGCGGTGAAAATATTGAGGTAACTCCAGCTATTCGAGAGTATGTTGAAAATAAAATCGAAAAAGTTGAACGTTATTTTAACGAAGATGTTAACGCCAATGCTAACGTAAATTTAAAGGTTTACAATGACAAACAAACAAAAGTGGAAGTTACAATTCCAATGAAAAACTTAACACTTCGTGCAGAAGAACGTCATAACGATATGTATGCTGCGATCGATTTAATTGTCGATAAATTAGAACGACAAATTCGCAAACATAAAACGAAAGTAAACCGTAAATTCCGTGAGCGTGAAGGTGCAGGACTTTATTTTGCTACAACACAAGCTGTAGCTGATACAGTAACAGAGGATGACGAGTATTCTATTGTACGTACAAAACAATTTGATTTAAAACCGATGGATCAAGAAGAAGCGGTGTTACAGATGAATATGTTAGGACATGATTTCTATATTTTCACTGATGCTGAATCAAACGGTACAAACATTGTTTACAAACGTAAAGATGGCAAGTACGGCTTAATCGAAACAACTTAAATTATATATTGATGGGGGCCTCTCGTTTTTGCGGGAGGCTTTTTTGAGTGCCACATGTGCTCGTAGCAAAATTTCGACAGATACAACACGCGTATTACATAAAAGGTTGAAAAAATCGTGAACTAAACTTATTTTGCGCCGTTTCAGTTAGCACTTTAAGGACACTGTTTGCATGAAACTGTTACACAATGGTAAAATGAAATTTGAGACTCGTATAGGAAGTGAAAAATATTCATGGCAAACCTATTAAATAAATTATTTGATTTCAATAAACGTGAGTTAAAAAAATTAGAAAAAATCGCTGACCAGGTTGAGGGATTCGCTTCTCAAATGGAACAGCTTTCAGATGAACAACTACAAGCGAAGACAGAAGAATTTAAAAAGCGTTATGCAGATGGCGAAAAATTAGATTCTATTCGTGCTGAAGCTTTTGCGGTGAGTCGTGAGGCGTCGAAACGTGTATTAGGCATGTATCCTTTCCGCGTGCAAATCATGGGTGCTGCTTCACTTGATGAAGGTAATATTTCAGAGATGAAAACCGGTGAAGGTAAAACGTTAACAGCGACGATGGCGGTTTATTTAAATGCTATTACTGGCAAAGGCGTGCATGTTGTGACAGTCAATGAATATTTGGCTAGTCGTGACGCTGCTGAGATGGGCCAACTGTATAATTTCTTAGGTCTTACTGTAGGTTTAAATTTAAACAGTTTGTCAAAAGAAGAGAAGCGCGCTGCATATGAAGCGGATATTACGTATAGTACAAACAATGAGTTAGGGTTCGACTATTTACGTGACAATATGGTGCTTTATAAAGAAGAACGTGTGCAACGTCCGTTACACTATGCTGTTATCGATGAGGTTGACTCGATTTTAATTGATGAAGCACGTACGCCATTAATTATCTCGGGTCAGGCTGGGAAATCAGCACAATTGTACAAGCAGTCGAATGCATTTGTCCGCATGTTAAGTGCAGATACAGATTACACATATGAAGAGTCGACAAAAGGTGTTACGTTAACGGATGCCGGTGTGGAAAAAGCGGAAAAAGCATTTGGTATCGACAATTTATTTGATTTAACACATGTACGATTAAATCATGCTATTAACCAATCACTAAAGGCACATGTGAGTATGCATAATGATGTTGACTATGTTGTCCAAGATGGCGAAATCGTCATTGTTGACGGCTTTACTGGACGTTTAATGAAAGGACGTCGCTATTCGGATGGCCTCCATCAAGCAATTGAAGCTAAAGAGGGCGTTGAGATTCAAAATGAATCGATGACAATGGCTACAATTACATTCCAAAACTATTTCCGTATGTACCAGAAACTTGCGGGTATGACAGGTACAGCGAAAACAGAAGAAGAAGAGTTCCGTAATATTTACAATATGAGTGTTATTGCGATTCCGACGAATAAGCCTATCGCGCGTGATGACCGTCCAGATTTAATTTTTGCTTCGATGGAAGGGAAATATAAAGCGGTGGCGGCTGACATTGCTGAACGCCATAAGGCAGGACAACCTGTACTTGTGGGTACAGTTGCGATTGAGACATCAGAAATTATTTCGCAATTGCTTAATAAACATAAAATTCCACATAACGTATTGAATGCGAAAAACCATGAGCGTGAAGCGGAAATTATCGCCAATGCTGGTTTAAAAGGTGCCGTTACAATCGCAACGAATATGGCTGGTCGTGGTACTGATATTAAACCTGGTGAAGGGGTATTAGAAATTGGTGGTTTAGCAGTCATCGGTACAGAACGTCACGAATCACGTCGTATCGATAATCAGCTACGTGGTCGTTCTGGACGTCAAGGGAATCCAGGGGTTACGCAATTCTACTTGTCGCTGGAAGATGATTTAATGCGTCGCTTTGGCTCTGACAATATGAAGTCGATGATGATGCGATTAGGAATGGATGATTCACAACCATTACAATCGAAAGTCGTATCAAGAGCTGTAGAATCAGCACAGAAACGTGTTGAAGGGAATAACTTCGATGCACGTAAACGTTTATTACAATATGATGATGTTTTACGTCAGCAACGTGAGATTATTTACAAAGAACGTTATGATGTTTTAGAAACAGAGAATATGCGTGTACTTGTAGAGTCCATGATTCAGGAATCAATCGATAATGTTGTTAGCCTTTATACACAAGGAGAGCAGCAGAACGATTGGAACTTAAAAGCGATTGAGGATTATGTGTCCGCAAATCTATTAGAAGAAGGTACATTAAAAGTAGCTGATTTCCAAGGCAAATCTGCTGAAGACATTATCGCACTTATTTCTGACGCTGTGCATCAACGCTATGATGAAAAAGAAGCAGAGCTTACTCCAGAGCGTATGCGTGAGTTTGAAAAAGTTATCTTATTGCGTTCGATTGATACGAAGTGGATTGACCATATTGACGCAATGGATCAATTACGACAAGGGATACACTTACGTGCTTATGGTCAAAATGATCCATTACGCGAATATCAACAAGAAGGCTTTGCTATGTTTGAGGATATGGTCGCTTCCATTCGTGAAGATGTAGCGAAATATGCGATGAAAGCCGAAATTCGCAGTAACTTAGAACGTGAAGAGGTTGCCAAAGGTCAGGCTGTGAATCCAAAAGAAGATGGTTCTCCAGCACCGAAAAAACAACCTGTACGTAAGGCCGAAAATATTGGTCGAAATGATTTATGCCCATGTGGTAGTGGCAAGAAATTTAAAAACTGTCATGGTGCAGGTCAATAAATTAATAGTAAAAGATCAATTCAACGGATAGTTGAGTTGATCTTTTTTTATCTATTCCTAGAAAATATGGAGTTAAAAGTCAGAATTAATAGACAATAGATGATTAAGGGTATACAATAATTGTAACAATAGGTATTTAGTACAATGAAAGTCAATAGTATAGCAGATTGCTGAATGATTTCATTAAGTCCACATGAACTTTCTTTTTTGACTAAAAGGGAGGTGAATTGATCTTCAAGTAGACAAAATTCTCGAGGGTATGCTCGAGGAAGTACATAAGTTACAACAAGATACATGTACATTCCTTTTTAATTCAGATGATAGACATGATATTTAAAGGAGGAGTAATCATTGCATTATAATTGTGGAGACATTATGAGTAGTGAAACTATGTTGTATATGCCTGAGTATGATGCCTTTGGAAATTTATGTACACGCGTAATTGAAAGGGACTTTCAATATATATCCAAATTATCACCTACGAGATTAATGGATTTTAATCTTCGTTATTTTGGGTCTAGCCTACGAGGGGCCTTTGATGGCTCCAAGATGATATTAGGTAAGCTGAATAAAAATCCTATTGTTGTCCACGAGCGTTTTAATATTTTATGGTTTCCTAGTAAGTCGCCCTTACATCCTGAATGTATTTGGTTTGCCGTTCATCATATCGACGACTATATCGCGGTTAATAAAAAGCAAACAAAGGTGGTCTTTATGAACGGCCAAGAAATTATTGTGGATGTTAGCCCAAAAGCATTCGAATACCGTATTCAAAGGGCGTTCTTATTAAAATATAAGCTTGAGAAGCGTACAAAGCATTTACTTGTACAATTTGATCGAGTCAAAGTTTTTCGACGAATGGCCATCCATTCCAAGTTGGAGGATGAACCAAAGCAAGATGAGAGCTAGAAATTAACCACGCATATTACTCCATGATAAATCACTGATGGTAAGTACCAAGAATGAATTCATTGCAGCTTTATTTTTCTTCATGCTGTTTCAAATGCAAACAAATAACCATTAACAATTGCAGGAATTTACAAGTAGACTTTCTAGTTCACGGGCTACATTTGGATACAAATGAATACTATTTGCTTATACGAAAGGGTGGAAATGGATGATTTATTACGAAACGACTTGTATTTGTTGTAAGAAACTGTTTAAGCTTTTAGAAGGAACAAGGAAATATCAACTTTATAAGGTGAATCGAAATCGACGTTTGACATGCGAACATTGTGATCAAAAGATTCATGCGGAAGCGCGTAAAAGTTTACTTGCAAAATTAAATTAGTGAAATTGAACAAAGAAAGTAGTAGCACAAGCTAAGCTAGTTTGTGCTACTATTTTTTTGTTCAGGCTTTGCCATTTTTAAGCGCAACCTATGGAGATATTGAAAATAGTATGTTTTCTGCCTCAAAAACGCTATAATAAAAAGATACGGATTTTACTTATAATATCCATTAAAAATGTTCGGAGGATTTAACAATGATTGAATTAGCAGATGTACGTAATGTGTTAGACACTACAGCCACTAAATTGGCGGACTTTAGGGGGTCTCTTTGACTTAGAAAACAAAGAGGCACGTATTCAGGAATTAGATGAAATGATGTTAGAGCCTGGTTTCTGGGACGATCAACAAGGAGCACAAGTAATCATTAATGAAGGGAACGGCTTGAAGGCCATCGTTAATGAATATAAAGAGTTAGTCGATACACATGAAAACTTAGATATGACACTTGAGTTATTGCGTGAAGAGCCTGATGAGGAATTGCAGGAGGAGCTAGGCAATGAGCTAGCGGAATTCCAACAAAAAATGAATGATTTTGAGCTGCAATTACTATTAAGTGGTCCATACGATCATAACAATGCAATTTTAGAGCTGCATCCTGGTGCTGGTGGTACTGAGTCTCAAGACTGGGGTTCGATGTTGCTTCGTATGTATACGCGTTGGGCTGAAAAACGTGGCTTTAAAGTAGAAACAGTCGATTATCTTCCAGGTGATGAAGCAGGTATTAAATCCGTAACATTATCTATTAAAGGACATAATGCGTACGGTTATTTACATGCTGAAAAAGGCGTACACCGTTTAGTACGTATTTCACCGTTTGATTCATCGGGTCGTCGTCATACATCATTCGTATCATGTGATGTTATGCCTGAATTTGATGACAATATTGAAGTGGACATTCGTACCGAGGATTTAAAAATTGATACGTATCGTGCAACAGGTGCGGGTGGTCAGCATATTAATACAACAGATTCAGCTGTCCGTATTACACATATACCAACAGGTACTGTTGTGCAATGCCAAGCAGAACGTTCACAAATTAAAAACCGTGAAAAAGCCATGACGATGTTAAAAGGTAAGTTGTACCAATTGGAAATTGACAAGCAACAAGCACAACTTGATGAAATTCGTGGAGAGCAAAAGGAAATTGGCTGGGGCTCTCAAATTCGTTCATACGTGTTCCATCCATACTCAATGGTCAAAGATCATCGTACAAGTGAAGAAACAGGGAATGTAGGAGCAGTAATGGATGGAGACATAGATCCATTCATCAATGCCTATTTACGTTCTAAAATCGGATAATGAATGAAAACCTCAGAGGCAACAAGCTTCTGAGGTTTTATTTTGAGGTGCCAGTCACTCAAACAATTCTGAATTTTCTAGGTGTCAGGCACTCAAAATGGAGGGTGATAGGGGGCATCATGGCTAAGTTGCTTGCGTTCTTCCATATAATGTTTATAGAGCATAGAAGCATTAACAAATTGTTTACTAATCGAGCCATATTTAATAGGGAGCTCGATTTTCATACCATTTTTCAACGTAATAATACAACCATCATTGCTTGGTGAAATATTTGAAATGGCATGGAGTCCAATCCAAATATTATGTATAGAGTTTGGGGAGTAGGTCGGCAAAAAAATGCAAGGAAAGCCATAATCATAAGCAACAACAATTGGCAGTTTATGTTGATTGCCAAAAAAACGTTTCGCAGAAATTTTTGCTGCTTCATACGTTGTGCCCAATGAAATGCATGACTTTCGTAAAACATGCAAAGGCTTGCGTGTCACAATTAGCTCATTATGCTTGTCGATGACCCTAGTGAAAATTTTAGATTCATGTTGAATAGGTTGTAATAAATAAGTATTAAAAGACATTAAATAACCATTTACATAATTTGTGGACATATATATGTAACGCCTCCTTAAGGGAATATTTATTTGTAGTGTAAATGACAAAGACGAATACTGAAAATATAGATAAAAAACGAAAATATCTAGAAATCGATACTATTTCTTTAGAAATTTGCTTAAAAATACGCTATAATTCTAATAAATGATAGTTGATTTTATTTTGTTTAGCGTTGCAATTTGGTCTGAATTTTCTTATAATTTAGAAAAGGATCGAGGTGGAGATCGTTGGATAAATATTATTCGTACACAGATTTTCTAAAAGCCGTTGGTCAGTCAAAAAAAGTTGATGAGGCAGAGAAATTATTGAACGAGATTTATTTAGATTTATTTTTAAATCATATCCAGCGTATGCATCGTGAGGAACAGCTAATGGTTCTGATAGATAGAACACTCGATGAACGAGATGAAAAGGCGTTTCATCTATACGCGGCTGAACTAGAGGCATTACACAAAATAGCAAGTGAATAATACGATAAGACCGCTCTCCGTTACGGGGGAGCGGATTTTTTTGTCTGCAATGAAATAGAAAGTGCCTTATTGCATTAATAGGGCTTAATAATGTGGATTTAAAATAAAGTCGCGATGTTTGTAAAAAAGATGCGATGTTTTTAACAAAGTCACGACGTATATAAAAATGTTGCGAGGTTCCGTTCTCTTTGGATACCCCTTTATCTAAAGGAGTGTTTTATCGTGAAAATGGAATAGTAACACTTTTGACCAACTTTTTAAGGGGTCCTTTAAAGCATAAGGGACGGACAGGTTACTTGACATGAAAGCCTCTCAATCGGCATGATTAGTTGCGCCAAGAATCCAGCTAAAAAGTGCTGGATTAGCCAAACGAAGCTAGCATACTCATTTATATTTGATGGAAGTAGAATCAAAGGAACAATTGAGTACTGATGGTAATGGTATTTGTGAAAGAGTATTTAAACTATAGAAGCATTCAAGAAGGATGAGGTATAGTTATATATTCGAATATGCTTATTTTTTGAGGAAAATTAAATATTATGTTGATCCTGAATCTTATTGGTATTAAGAAAAAATTTATCTAAGTGAATCAATTCCATAATTCAATTTCCCATTAATGAGTTTCAGTTCCTGATTAAAATCAAATAAAACGAACGATATATTATTATAGTTATTTTTATAACGCATTGTTCGTATTTTTTAATCGTAGAGGCATTTAATTTAAATATTTTTTGTAACGTAATTAAATTCTAGGAGTTATATAAGTGAAGGGGGGAAAGAGATGGACTTTGAGGAAATCTATAGCGAGTACTTTAAAGAAGTTTATTTGTTTATTAAATCATTAAGTCGAGATGAGTGTATAGCTGAAGAAATTACGCAAGAGGCATTTTTTAAAGCGTTAAAATCAATTGAAAAATTTGATGGTTCTAAAGATATTAGAGCGTGGCTTTTTACAATTGCCAAAAATACATATTTCTCTCATTACAAAGGAAAAAAGATGCAAATAGATTTAGATGTTATAGAAGAACCAAGTACAGGAGTTCAACTTATAAATCATTTGATGAATGAAGAAGATGCCTTTGCTGTTCATCAGTTTCTTCACTTGATGGGCGAGCCATATAAGGAAGTCTTTTCACTTCGCACTTTTGGCGAATTACCATTTGAGAAAATAGGGAGGCTCTTTGGAAAAAGCGCAGGGTGGGCAAGGGTGACCTTTTACAGAGCGAGAAAGCAAATTATGGAGTATATGGAGGGAATGAACCATGAAAAAGATTAAATGCACAATCATTCAAGATGTTTTACCCCTTTATATTGACGAAGTAGTTAGTCAAGATACAAAAGAAATGGTAGACGAACATTTACAGTCTTGTGATAAGTGTCAAAAGGAATATGAGTCCATGAAACAAGATCTTTATATTCCAGTAGAAAATAAAGACTCTCTTTTTAATAATATAAGTAAAAAATGGCGTAAGAAAAAAGTAATAGTATCAATTATTTCCATTTTAGTGACGGCAATTATTTTAATAGGGGTATTTTTGTATGTTTTTTATTATGAAACGGTTATTCCTTATTCGGAGGATTTAATTAAAATTGAAAGACAAGATGATAATCAATTGGTTTCTCATTATTTTGGTGAAAGCTATGCTGGTTTTAATGGGACGCATCCTATGCCACTTGAGATTGATGGAGAGAAGAAGAATGTGAGTTTTATTTTTTATACAAAAACCGTTGTTGATTCTCCTTCAAGCAACCTTATTAATAATAAAAAAAGTCTTAATGAACAAGAATATATCTTTGAACTTCCTGAAAGTGAGAAAATTGACATGGTGTATTATGTGGATTTTGATGTAGAAAAAATCACTGATGGAAAAGATTCATGGAATTCAATCTTAAAACGAGCTGTATTGATTTGGGAGAAGTAATAATAAGGCGCTTTCCTGGAAAAAGGAAAGCGCTTTTTTCATTAAAGGACCATTTAATTGAATAAACGTCGTTAAAGATATACGGTGGATCTCATTTTAATAATCTGGTTATATTGTGAAGTAATGTAATTAAACTGTCGTAGCAGTTTAATTAAGAAGGATAATGAAATAATAGAAAGAATTAGTTAACTATATTGAAAATGAGGTGACTAAATGAGTTTAGGATTAAAACGAGATGAGGTCAGGTTAGAAGCACATTATGATGATTGGGGAAAAGAATTTCTTAGGGTGAAAAAGGAAATTCTAAATTTAACATCCATTCAAGAAAATAGAATTGAACACATTGGTAGTACAGCCATTAAGAATATTGTTGCTAAGCCAATATTAGATTTAGTCGTTGGTGTTGACGATATTGAAAATGTTGATAAATCATTTTTTCAAGGGTTAAAGGAAGCTGGTTTTTTAAAACTCAAAGTGGAACGTCCGAATGAAATTGTGCTTGCTAAGTTTACTGATGATACTTACGAGGAAAAGACACACTTTATTCACTTAGTAGAATATGACAAAGAAATCTGGAAAAATTTAATCTTCTTTAGGAACTACTTAAACTCAAACGAAACAGCAAGGGAACAGTATAGAGAACTAAAAATGAAATTTCTTGAAGAGAAAAATGGTGGAATAAATGAATACACAGACTATAAGGAACAATTCGTAAAAGAGATCTATGAGAAAAGAAAATAATTTCTTATTGAGCTTACGGGATGCTTTTACATTAACAAGTAAAAGGTCACTTACTTAATATTCAACAATCGGGCGCGATTGTGGAACAACATAGAAATGACTTAAAAAGACTCTCCTATGATGACCTTTTTAGAAGAGAGTCTTTTAATTTATCTGGGAATAGTGGTTGGTGAAGTTTTTCTAAGCAAAATTTATTCAAAACGACAAAATTAAATTAATCTACTTTTTTCAGTATAACTCCTTCCAACAGTGAATGAAAGTTAAGACGCTTTATACATCCCCTGTCAAAAGGCACTTAAACTTAAGAGGAGAATTCATTTTTTACAGTATTATTGAAAGTGATTTCGTATATAGATTAAAAATGGTTGTATGTGTTCTTGATTACTTTTATAACTTATATAAATATTTATTTTATAAAGTGAGGCTATGACTCCAATATCTAACACGTTCAATTGTTCTTCTGCAATTTCTGAAGATACCTGAAATTCTGGCAATATTCCTATCCCAATATTTTCTTTAATCAATCTTATTGCAAAAATACTATCTTTCACATGTTTGAATTGCTTAATTCTATATTCTTTCCCTAACCATTCCATAATAGGTACATGTTCATCTAGATAACCAATATATAAAGGATAGGAATCAAATATGTTCTTTAATTGTTGATCAAATGTAGCCCCAACTAATTGTGTATTTGATGAATAAATAAGCTTTGCGGGTTCGCTTAAAATTTGCTCCGAATGTAGCCCTTTTGATTTTGTTCGGTTTAAACTAATCGCTATATCTACTTGTTCATTTTTTAGTAACTCATCTAAATGGTTTGTTTCCTGCATCCTAATTTCAATTTCATATTGTGGGTTTGCATACATAAAATTATGCACAACTTTTAATATATTTGAAGAAGTTAAAGATGAGGAAAGAGCTATTACTACTCGTACCTTCTTATTATTAGAGAAGGATTTAATCATTCTTCTATCTTCCTCCACTTGTGCCAATAATTTCTTACCCATCATATAGTACTGTTTTCCAATTTCAGTCATTGTTATTTTAGTATGTTCACGTTTAAATAACTGGACTTGTAGCTCTTTTTCTAAAGCTTTTATATGTACAGTAATGCTAGGCTGCGAAATAAATAATTTTTCTGCTGCAGCACGAAAACTACCTTCTTCATAGACAGTTATAAAGGTTTTAACCCATTTCAAATCCATATCTGACCCTCTTTTGATTACTATTTTTAATCAATATTATTAATTTTTATTAATTTATTTAATTTTTGTACAATTATACAATAAAATCATCAAATGAGATGAGGTGTATTGATGGAAAAATTAATTTTAACATTTCAACGTTTTGCTCACTATGAAGCAAAAGGAAAAAGCCCCCTTTATGAGTATTGGTGCAATAAAATTATTTCTCATGAACCATTATTAAATTTAATCAAAAACATTCCAACATCGCAGCCAAAGCCCAATCTATTTTTTGCATCTGTTCAGTATTTAAGTATGAAAAATCCCTGTCTATTATCAGTCGTTTTTGAGGAACCTGAACATGTCGATTTTGAAAAAAGCTTTCAATTACTTGTTCGATTTTGTATGGAGCATCAACAAGAACTAATCGAATTGTTTCAAACTAAACTCGTTCAAACAAACGAAGTGCAGCGTGCAAGCTATCTTTATCCTATTTTTTCAGAAATTGCATCAGCAGTTAATAAGCCATTGACTCTTATTGAAATTGGGACAAGTGCTGGTCTATTGTTAAATTTAGATTACTATCATTATGAAGTTAAGCAAAATCCATCTATTTATTTTGGGAATGCAAACAGTCCATTAACACTACAAGCTGAAAATTTAGGTCAGCCCCTTTTCAAATTAGAAAAACCGATTATTCAAATGCGAATGGGTATTGATTTAAACATTATAGACCTAGAAGATGAAGAACAATATCAATGGTTAAAATGCCTTATTTGGCCTGAGCTAAAACACCGAAAAACAAATTTAGAAATAGTACGTCAAATACATCAACAATGTCCAAAGAAATTACTAGCTGGTGATTTCAGAGAAATACTTCCAAGTGTCTTAAAAAACGACATGTACAAAGATAGTCAAATTGTTATTTTTCATACGCATGTTGCCAATCAATTTTCAATCCAATTAAAGGATGATTTAATGCAATTGCTTAACCAGATAAGCACGAAACAATCTATCTATCATGTTTACAATAATATGTTTGATGCCAATTTACACGTGGATTTGATAGAAAACAGTATTACAACATCTACCAGAACATTGAAAAATACAGATGGTCATGGAAATTATTTTTATTGGGAGTAAGTGAGTGAATTAAACAAAGGGGGAATTAAAGTTGTTAAGAACTTTGCAAAAAACAGGTTGGTTACGTTTAAATGCTATTTTGGAAAAATCTACAAAAGGAAACATCGGCAACTTATAGAAAAATTCCCATGTTCGACATCAAACAATGAAACCATATGAAGCTTATAGCCAAATTCGTCGCAATAAGTATTAGTATATAGAGAGAATTTATTAGCCCTATAAATCAGCATTTTTATTCGTTCCTAAACTTCAACTAACAGAAGCTTTTATTCAAAAAAAAATCTCCGAAAATTGGAATATTTTTAAATAAGGAAATTACTTTTTTTATTAAAGGTCCATTTTATGAAATAAGAGAGTTTTATTTTTGGAAATAATTAACGGGTTAATTATGGTATATTAAGCTTAATTCGCCCTTAATAAAGGAGTGCAAAATTTGATCATCTTTTTTGAGGAGTATATAAATAGGAATGAGAGTAATTATAAATGGAATACTATAAATATCTTAGGCAATATGTAGGTCATAGACCAATTATTTTACCAGGTTCTGTAGTTATCATTTTAAATGAACAAAATGAAGTGTTATTGCAAAAACGACACGATGGATATTGGGGATTACCAGGTGGTTTAATGGATTTAGGAGAAAGTTTTGAAGAAGTAGCTAAAAGAGAGGTTTTTGAAGAAACAGGATTAGTAGTCGAAAACTTAAAATTACTTAATGTATTCTCTGGTTCTAAATATTATTTAAAAGTTCCAAACGGTGACGAATTATATTCAGTAACAGCAGTTTATTATACTAGAGATGTAAGTGGGGATATGAAGATTGACTATAGCGAATCTGAAAAAATGCAGTATTTTTCAATAAATAATTTGCCAAATGAATTAACTGATGAGTATAGAGGTTTTATTGAACAATATTTAGATTGTAAAAATATGTACTTAAAGTAGCGAGTATGTTCAATAAGAAATAATTGATTGGGGGTGAAATCCTATTTTAGTTATTCCGTTAAAGGGCCATTTAATTGAATAAGTTTACAAACAAAGCTAGTTTTTTTATGTTAATGTTAGTATTAGGTTATAAAAATACTAAACAATGGTTATAGTGGGAGAGATTGAGATGATCTATTTGAAGAAAGCAATGACACTTCTGGCCTGCATTTTTCTTGGTATTTTTATAATAGGCTCTTTTCCCTCGATTACAAGTGCTTGTTCGTGTGCAAATTTACCAAGTGTAGAAGAAGAATTTGAACGGTCAAAAGCCGTATTTAGTGGGAAAGTTGTTGATATAAAAGAAAAACAAAGTTTAAAAGGATATCAATCTAAATCAGTTCTTTTTGAGGTAACGAACACCTGGAAGGGTGTTGAACAATCACAAATTATCATTACCACTGGTCAAGGTGGTGGAGATTGTGGATATAATTTTATAAAGGGAGAAGAATATTTGGTTTATGCTGACGAATCAATTATGTACGGGGGAAAATCACTTGTATCAGTCATTTGTGATCGTACTGATATGTTGAGTTCTTCACAAGAGGATTTGGAGGTGCTTGGAGAAGGACAGCCCCCGATTGAAGAAGTTAATTTAAGTGGTAAACATAATAGAAATCAACTATATATTTGGGCTACAGTGGCAGTAATCATTGGCATTGTTGTGTTTTTCATTTTAAATAAAAGAAAAAGGTTGGATTAATGATCCGGTAGAATTAGAGTCAATAAAAATCGACTTGAATAAATAATGATTGCTCCAATTTCAATTGAAGTATGGGGTTATTCAAGAATCGGGCGCGATTGAAACATAAAATAAAAGGGATGTACATATTAGCCATGTATAATATGTAGCATCCTGATTTTTTACGATTTAGACCTTGATAACGTATGATAACCACGATTATCTAAGGGGCCCATTAATAAAGACTAAGCATTAGAAACAAATTTTGATAAAACTAGTACTCATGGATTAAAACTGTTGAAGTCCGCACTTTTGGTTGTTTGAATGGACCTACACCACTATATACCTAAAGGAGCAACTATTCTTTAGGCCCACCCTGGTGACCTGCATAGTTGCCCTCACCGGGATCAAGATCAATGACTATGCGGTGCGGAACAGCCAATGCATATTGATGCTCGCAGCGCCAACGCATCTCCTCTGTAAAACCTATCGTTTCTCCATCTGTAATAATATCACCTTGATTAAACAAATAATAAGCAAAGTTAGTCAAGCAGTCTGCAACCTCATTGGTATCCATATCATAGAAGTGGCATTGCACATCAGGAATGCCTAGTGCAGCAAGGCCAATGGAATCCATGAGACCTTCCCGGCGTTCACTACCAGTACCCTCAACATTGTAGAATCGAATGTTCAATGCTCCATACAACATTTCGCCCTCATCAATAGCAGCCAAAAACACGGATGGCTCGACCAACTTATTGCTTTCTCTAAAATAAATCGCAGCGCAAGGGACCGTTTCCACTATTGCACGAAGAACATTCGTATGTAGCTCCAATCTTTTTTTGGGCTCCAGTCCAGATGCCATCATATCGACAAGTAACAACGCGTGACTACACTCTTGCAACGTTTGGCCTGCTTCATTCCAATGCCAACTTTGCTGCAAAGCTGCTTCGTAATCAGATATCGGACCTACATTTATGCCAGTAAGCGTTGTTTGTGCAGGCAATTCTCCTTCTGCATATTTCACCATATAATTCAAATGAAAGAAGTGAAGCATTTCGCCTTTCTCATGTTGCTCATAGGGCTCCCATACTGCCAGCGGCCCACTCTTTTCATTTTGTGGTCGATCTGTTTTCCCCATGTATTGTTCTATCTTGCTGTAGAGTAGTTCGCGGTCCACTACTGGCTTTTCTTTAAACAGCAGTTCAATAGCATAAACTCTAGCAAATCCAAAGTCTTTCTCCTGCTCTATGATTTCATTCATTAGGCACTCTCCTTCATTCTGTATTGTTTTCTTAATCATATATTGATGTGTTCATCAACTTCATCAAGAATACACGAAAGATTACCAACCGCCCATCATACTTTTTCCCTATCATTGCCAATTATGAGTGTCTATATGTTTTACATGAATCAATTTTTCGAAACTGGTTGGAAAACAGCATACGAGGCGTTTCGGGAAGAACTGTTGCACTTAATTTGACAAACGATCAGATATATTACGACGCTTTGGGAATATTTTTTCTTCAGCAAGTGGAGTAGAATAGTTATAATGGGATAAATTAGAAGAAAGAAGTGTGTATTTTGAAAATTTATGAAACACAAAGGTTAATATTAAGACAGATTGATGAAAGTTGGGCAGAGGAAGTTCTTCAATATTACAATAGGAATCGATTTTTTTTATCTGAATGGGAACCTCAACGTCCAGAAGAATTTTATACTCTTGATTTTCAGAAGAAATTTCTTCAAGAAGATTTCAAGTCTAATGAAAATGGAACAATATTTAGGTTATGGATTACTAATAAAAATGATGAACAAAAGATTATAGGGTGTATAACGTTTAACTTGATTGTACGTGGTGTTCTTCAATCTTGTATTTTAGGTTATAAATTAGACAAAGAGGAACTCAATAAAGGTTTAATAACAGAAGGAATTAAAAAAGCCATTATAGTGGTTTTTGATGAGTTAAAAATACATAGAATAGAGGCACCTATTATGCCGATTAATATGGCTTCTATAAAGGTTGTAAGCAAATTAGGATTTGAAAATGAAGGTCTTTCTAAAAAATATATAAAAGTAAATGGAAAATGGGAAGACCATACAAGGTGGGCATTAATTAATAGAAACGAGCAATAAAGATTTATACAGTATACAAAAATAAATTTAATAAACGTTCCCAAATCGAAGTTTGGAAAGTGACCGAAATCCAAGAAATGCTGTTAATCCGACATTTCTTGGATTTTCCTTTGAATATTGTTTATACAGCTTTTTATTCAAATATATATACAGGGCTACGATAGTACTTTTCAAGATTATACAGCGTGTGTTATCTGAATAAAACCTGTATATCTGACGCTTTAAAACTGCATTTTATATCGTTCCTATACTTCAATTAAAGGGCCTTTAATTGAAAAACAATCTTCCGCAATCGGGACACAGCTATGCAACGCATATGATTCATAACGGTCGCCAATTGATGTCATTCAAAGTTTACTGGGTCATGAAAAGAGTGAGACCACAAAGATATACGCTCAACTAAGCGGAAAGCTAAGACAGGGGTAACCCCAGACACATGTAGAAATGGGTGTTTTTTTGTTATGGGGCCAGATTGTGGAATACGGAGTCTAGTCAGATTTCTGCAGATTCATAACGATAAACAAAGAAATGGTGTTTTATACAAAGAGTTTTTTTAGTTTGGTTGAAATGTTTAAAATTTTCGTTCAATTCTGTATGATTAAAAGAGGGAATTATTGCACGAAGCAAATTAGCCAATATTTTATTAACTTTAGCTCAGCAAGGTAAGCAGGACGGCTCGTTAAGACAGGATATTTTCGCTGATTAATAGTTAGGCTGTTTATGTTTGCTTAATCACTTTTTATCAAACAAATTAAAGGAGTGGTAAAAAAATATTTTCACCACTTTAAAAACGGGTCAAACCGTTGATATATCAATATTTATAGAGGGAGGTGGTAAAATGACTCAACTACAAGTATATAAAACAGCATTTATCGCATTATTAGTTATATTTGTGCTAAGTTTTACTTATATGTTCAGCCAAGTGGACGTTATTACAACTCAAGAAATCACAGAAGAGCAAATAGTAGAAGAAGACGGACAAAACTATATAGTCTTAGAAGTCGAAAGCCGAAAATTAAAAATCAGCGAAGATTTACTACAAAGTTTAGAGTTAGATAAATATAAAGAATATAAAATCTCTTACTCGTACAACAAGCTGTTTTCTAAAACAGGGAAAATCGACAGTGTAATTCCATACGGTAAAACGCCATAAAGTTGTAACTACGTTCAACAATCGGGCGCGATTCTGTAACAAGGATCAGCGCTTGTTTTCATTAAAGGGCCAGATTATTGAATAACAATTATTTTAGATATATAACCAAACGACGCTTTGGGTGCTTTTTTTATTCAACTAACCAGCCTAAGTATGTGTTAACAAGTAGAGGGTGAACATGTTAGTTGTCGGAATCTAGTCCCACGAGCAGGTCCTTTCTACCCTTTCTACCCTGGATACTATCAATCTATAAATTGAATAAAAAATAGTCAACCAGATTTCTCTGGCTGACCTTATAATACGAAGGGTGCTTTAGTTTAAGAAGAGATATCCTTATGCCATAATCGGGCGCAATTCTGTAACAAGAATCAGCGCTCGTTTTCATTAAAGGGCCATATTGTTGAATAACATTCTTTTATGAAAAGTTACCAAACGGCGGTTTGATAACTTATTATTTATTTTTTAAAAAGAAAATCTAAAAACAATTCAGAACTAGTATTTGGCTGCATGTTTAATCGAGTGCATACATGTACAGGGCGTATAATTTCTATGTTTTTCACATAAATCCTCTGCAGTTGATTAGTATCTAAATACCTTTCAACAGCAATAGATGGAGATAAAGTAATACCATAACCTGAAAGAACTGCTTGAACCGATTCCGTTAATCCATTAAAAACTAATCCTATTTTAGGAAATGGCACACTTTGAGTATGACAAATGGATTGAAAAAGTTTTCTTGTTGAACTCCCTTCTTCTCTCATAACAAATGAGTATTGAACAAGCTCATCTAAAGTGACCTCTTTATTTGCTAATTTATGCTTTGGGTGAGTAACGAAATAAAACTCAATATCTTTCCAATGTTTACTTACTATATTAGACTCATCTATATTTTCAGTAACAATAATTCCTATATCTGCCTTATAATTTAGCAAATTATGAATCATGTCTTTCGTGTTTCCTGCTTGAAGTACAAATTGAATATGCTCATTTTCATCTTTATACTTCGAAATGAATGGTGGAAGTATAGCTGTAGCTGGTAAATAGGTCGACGCGATGACAATTGTTTCAGCTGCTTGTTTTTTTATATTCGCGATTTTTGTTTCTATCGAGGTTTCTAATGAAAAAAGGTTTTCCGCCTCTATTGCAAGAATGCGTCCTACTTTCGTTAATTGAATTCCTCTACCTTTCGATTGGATCAATGTCACATCAAGCTCTTTTTCTAAATGGCGAATTTGTATCGTTACAGCTGGCTGACTCAAACATAGATACTCTGCGGCCTTTGTTACATTTTCAAATTCAGCTACCGTTTTAAATATTCTTAAAGCGTGTAGATTCATGAAAATCCCCCTTGTATAAATATTATTTATGAATATTACTTAATTATATATTAGATTTATTGATAATAGCGTTGTATGGTTTGTATAAAAAGTTGAGGGAAAAATAATGAGAACATTGATTAATCTTTCAATGATATTTGCAGGTGGAGTTTTTCTATTATTACAAATTAATGCTACAACAAACATCTCGTTTCTCAGTATCATTATTTGCATTGGCATGTTAGGTTCATTTATAGGGACACTTGCAGGAGGCGGGGGCTTAATTACGTTACCTGCAATGCTACTACTTGGAATTCCTATTCATTTTAGTATCGCAACAAATAAATTTTCTTCAGGAATCGCATCATTATCTAGTTTATTTGTTCTTCTAAAGACAAAAGAGTTGAATATGAAAATAATGAAATCCTACATTATTTCTTCGATTATCGGAGGAGGCTTTGGTGCGCTAGTTGCGTCAATTCTTCCAGAGAAATGGCTAAATCTAATTGCAATTTGTTTGCTCATATTTACATTTATTGTATCTATTAAAAGTAAGAAAGGGTATAGCGAACTACAAGCAAATAATACAAACCTTAATAATAATCGTTCTTCTAAAGTGATGTCATTCTTTATTGGGATGTATGATGGTGGATTTGGTCCTGGGTCATCAACATTCAGTATTTTATACTTTTTAAAATCTAAAAATACTTATGTAAAGGCAACACAAATGAGCAGAGTGTTAAATTTCGGTAGCTGTTTCGGGGCATTTATCATTTTTTATCAAACGGGTTTTTTACAATGGGATTATGCAATTGCTTTGGCTACGGGATCTATCATTGGTACACAAGTTGCATTAAAAATCGTTTCAAAAATACCTTTAAAAATTGCTAAAGGGTTAGTAACTACCATCCTAATTTTATTAATCGTTCAAGTAGCATGGCAATTTAAATAGATATGCAGTACTAAATCATGATCTTCAGCAATCGGGCGCGACTCTTGAAGAGGGTTTTTGTTTTTCTCAATTTCAAAAGTGGTAGGAATTGCTAAAAAAGAATTAAATCCAAAAATGAACTGTACTTAAAGTACAGTTTAATCAATAGGTGTTATTTACCACTCAAAAATAAATGACGTTGTTTAGAAAACTATAACTAGAGCGTCTCTTCCAATTTTTGCTTTATGGAATTTGAAATTAAATACACATTGCCGAAAATGTCAATTTTGTTTCCCTTTACACGAACAGCACAATCTTTGTTGGATGCATAAATGTTAATTTCTTTGGATAAGGCCGATAGTTCGTTTTGAACCATTGACATATTATTTTCAAGATCAAAATGAGACAGGACGGAAAAATCATCAAGGCCAATTCCTTCGTAAACAGAGCTTTCTTCAACGTCATAGCCAAAATTTTTCGAGCATAACCATTTAGCAGACATATTGGTTGCACCAGCGCTTGCGCCCATTACAACAGCTTTGCTTTTTTTTATTATTTCAGACAATTCGTATTCTATTAAAAACTCATTTTGTTTTACAGTATTACCACCCAACAAGAAAATAACAGAGGCATTTTGAATTAATAATTGGGCATCTTCCTTCTTGACGCGATAATTAATTAAATGATATTCATCAAAAATAATGTTAGCCTGATTGAACCACGAACGTTCAGTATCACCAACATCTTCATAGATTGATGGATTCGAACTAATCATTACAAGTGATTTTCTAGTATTAATATCTTTGTGTAACACTTTTCCCAGCTTTTCCGGGAAAAAGTTGTTGAACCATCCTAAATAATAGTGAGTCTTCATAAGTTCCTCCGTAATTTTATTTATCAATTCCTCTCCTAATTATACAATAATTGTAAATATAAAAGGTGTGAAAATAATTAGCTAGTACTGGTATTTTTATTATTAATACATTATTTGCAATGATTTATAACTATAGCTACCAGGGCATCAGTAAAAAATGATTCTCAACAATCGGGCGCAATTCTTAAAGATAAATTGTGCTTTTTAAGCAATAGTACCAGCTTTTTGAATTACAAACTGTTATGAACTATAACCAAACGACGCTTTGGGAGCTTTTTTTATTCAACTAACCAGCCTAAGTATGTGTTAACAAGTAGAGGGTGAACATGTTAGTTGTCGGAATCTAGTCCCACGAGCAGGTCCTTTCTACCCTTTCTACCCTGGCTACTATCAATCTATAAATTGAATAAAAAATAGTCAACCAGATTTCTCTGGCTGACCTTATAATACGAACGTAAGCAGGTTAGTTCAATAAGTAAAATTAATCTTTTTCAACTTTATATCTAACTTGTTTGAAGGTAGCTATATCTCCATCTTCAGTATCATCTAGAGTTTGAAGAAGTTGAACTTTTGGCTTGTAGTCCGTCCTATGAGCATCTTCGATATCCATAATGTTAAGTTTGTAGGATTCACCATTTTTTATTTTTTGTTCAAATACTTTTTTATTTGCAACGTAAATAAAGGTCACTTTATTTTCATCAATTCCCTCAGTCATAAATTCTAATTGATTTTCTTTTGTTGTAATGGTTGGTTTTAATAATTCAATACTTCCGTTTCCAGTTTCTCGTTTAAGAGCAATTTCAATATCGGGATTTTCTATTATATCTGAACATCCGGATAATATGATACCTGAAAATAGAATAGAACTTAATCCAATTAACTTTGTCAAAAATACCCCTCCATTTAGTGGATTATAACATATAATGTAATAATAAGGAAAATGATCAATGGGACGTATGGTAATCTTCGACGAAGTACTCTAGTGCAATAAGGATTTATAACGTATATATAACTAAATCTAATAACGTTCCCAAATGAAAGTTTGGAGAGACCGAAATCCAAGAAATGCTGTTAATCCGACATTTCTTGGATTTTCCTTTGAATATTGTTTATACAGCTTTTTATTCATATATGGGGTCCCGTCAGAAAAATGCGGATTTACAACGTTAAGGAAAAATGGAAACAAAACAGGAGCATGCCCAACTTTAAATGTCGGGCTGCTTTTGTTTTAAATAGCGATAAATGGTAGCGCGACTTATTCCAGTCATTTCAACAATTTCATTGACGCTATATTGTTCAGATTTATACAAGTTAAGTGCCTTTTTCAGCCCTCTTTCATTTACTTTCGGACGACCACCTTGACGGCCTCTTGCTCTAGCACTAATTAAACCTTCCTTCGTTCGCTGGACAATTAAATCACGTTCAAATTGACTGAATGCTTGAAATACAGTCATCATTAATTTCCCTTGTGGTGTGGAGGTATCAAAGTTTTCTTTAATGCTAAGTAGCTTGATTTCCCTTTCTTCAAAATAAGCAACTAATTCAATTAAATCCTTCGTACTTCTACCTAATCGGGAGAAGCTTTCTACCACCACCATATCTCCTGGTCGCAATTTATCCTTCAGCCGATTCAACTCCGGACGATCTGCTTTCGTTCCAGATATTTTTTCTGTTAAAATCTCGTGACAATTGTATTGTTTTAATAAGTCTAGCTGTCGATTCAATTCTTGCTGTCGCGTACTCACTCGAGCGTACCCATAAATATAGGAAGTCACAATTTTCACCCTTTCGATATTACAAATATATATCACAAAGGGAGCTTTATGAAACATAGATTTTGAGCAAAGTTGTGAAACATCATTTAGACTAAATAAAGTGAAAAAAGTCGCCTAATGAAAATGTCTCAAAAACAATCGTTTTTGAGCTACTATGTAGAGTGTCTATAAATTTCTAATTTTTTAAATCCTTTTTGTCATTTTGATTGTTATATAGATATTGGAGGTTACTCATGCAAGAAGATGCACAAATAATTCAGCAAATTTTACAAGGCAATCAGGTAGCTATCGATGAATTAGTTCACCTATACTATGATGAAATATTTCGTTATATTGTACGAATGGGCTGTTCAACAGAGGATTCGATGGATTTAACGCAAGAGGTTTTTATTACCGTAATGAAATCAATCCATACATATAAAGAACAAGGACATTTTAGAGCCTGGTTATATAAGATTGCGCACAATCAAACAATGAATGTGTTTAAAAAGAATAAGCATGAATCTAATTACTTTAAAACTAAAGAAGAAAATGTTGTGATGACAGATTTTAGTAATAAGGTGGTAGATCAGGCATTTATAGAGGAACTATTAAATCAACTGCCAGTTAAACAGCGTGATGTGGTGATTTTGAAATATTATCACGGCTTTAAATCAAAAGAAATCGCAAAAATTACAGGAAGTACATTACCAGGCGTCAAATCGAGGTTATTTCAAGCATTACAAAAGCTAAGAAAATACATTGGGGAGGAATAGTAATTGGGGAAAAAAGAAGACGAAAGATTGTTACATGTTTTAGAACAATATGCTCACATTCCAATAAATCAGCAGCATAAGGAAAGTGTTGCTGCAACAATAAGAGCCTTTGTACCGGTTTCTGAACAAAATCCAAAAACGATTTTTAAACAGTTATTTAAGCAGGCCATGATGGAAATTTGGCAATATCAAAAAGCGATACTATGTATATTAATTTTATTCTTATTTGGACTGTACTTTATTATACCTGATTCTTTAGATAACAAGCTTTTATTTTTAGTAACAACGCCATTACCTTTGGTGCTTATGGGGTGGCGAATGTTAGAGGATTATGATGAAGAAATGGTAGAACTGTTATTAACTTATAAATTTACATTTCAGCAATTGCTATGCGCCAAAATAGTAGCTGTTTGCAGTATAGCGTTTATTAATTATACGTTTTTAGCTATTTATTTGATATTTTCACTTCAAGAGGACTTACTACAGTCAATTTTTCGATTGCTTATAACAGGTATAACACCTATTTTAACTTGGGGACTAATATTACTAATTTTTCAAATCTATTACCGAAAGCAGTCTATTTGGGGGGTACTTGTGCTTGCTTGGGTGTTTTTTGCTCTGTTAGTTATGTATACCCCTGTAGGCGAATGGTTACTAGGTATTCACATTAGTTTTTATGTGTTATTCAATTGCATATTATTAATTCTCTTATGGAATCTACTTGTAAGAACCTGGCGATTGGAGCGAATTGTATATGATTAGCCGATTAGTTTTATTAGAATGGAAAAAATTAATTGTACAAAAAGAAATTTATATTGTTTTAGCTATATGTACATTCATGCTTATTATAGCTCAAAAAGCTTTCTATTTATCGGAGGATGAAGCACCTTATCGATTTTCAAAAACAATGATCGACTTTATACCTAATGTAGGGTACCTTTTCATACTATTTCCGATTATTGTGATGGTCGCACGAATATTATCAGTCGAATATGAATTAAAAATGTTAGAATTGACGGCTACTTATAAGTACGGGAGGAAGATATTAATTTCCGTCAAACTTCTTGCCTTATTTAGTTGTTGTGTAGTAGTCATTAGTTTTTTTTTCTTACTTATTGGCATATTGAGTTATCTTAACTATGGTTTCGATTATTTGGACTTAGATTTTGTCGCTGTGAATTCGACATATATTTACCTTGATGGGCAATGGGTAGTTTGGCAAGTATTACTGATGGAATATCTAGTTTTATTATTTAGCATATTTACTTTTGCAGCCTGTCTTTTTTTAGTAGCCCGGTTTGTACACAGAAGTGTTTTTATAATGCTCATTGGTGGAGGGGCTTTTTTACTCGTTGAATTATTGGATAAATATGTTATGAGTTTCATTGGGCAAATGAAAATAAGTGAATATGTTAACATTGTCGTTGATTTTAGCATAAATAGCCTGTTAAATTTCGAAGCCTTACGATTATTTAGTTTTTCACAGTTATTGGTAGGCTTAATGGTTGTTACGATACTGTTAATTCTCGCGAATATTCTTGTAAAGGAGTCATTCATTAATGATTAGGTGGGAGTTAAAAAAATTACTAAATCCAGTTTGGATGAGTGTAGTTTTTAGTCTAATTGCGTCTATATGGATTTTGTTGATGTACTTTGTAAGTACTTCAGGAGAGCAACGCATAGTAGAGCGTTTTTTTTCTTATTGGTCTGTATTAGGCTCATTATCGTTAGGAATGATTATTTTATTTGTTAATACTAAGTTATTTAGCTTAGATAGCGAGCAGCATATAAAAGAGGTTGTATTGACAACAAAGCATGGGAAGCGTCGATTGTTAGCGACTCGTTTTTTTGTAACGATGATGTTTACAGCAATAATAGTGAGCCTACTAATGGCTTTACAACTAGCTGGATTACTATTATTTGTAGAGCCTGAGTATGGAATGCTTAATGCAACATACATGATGCAGATTGTCACCGTCTTTATCGGTAGTGAATTATTTGCGATATTTGCAGCCTGTTTGTGTATTCTGTTATCTTCACATGCAGCAACTGTTACACTTTGCGCTTTTCTTTTTGGCTGTACCTATATTTTTAGAACAAACTTTGAGACATCCATATTTTCATTAAATGGATTATTTGATAAAGGATTCTTTTCCTATTTAGTGCGGGGAGAAACGCTATTAAACAGCGAGGTTCAAGCTTTTATAGCCTGGTATGGCTTCCTTATGATGATCACAATTATCCTAACGCTTACTTTTCAATCAAGGAGAAATGAATTATGAAACTAACAGTCGAACAAGTTACACATCAGTATAAAAATTTCCTTGCTCTTAAAAATATCAATTTTGAATTCACACCAGGTATTTATGGCTTACTTGGACCAAATGGAGCTGGTAAGTCTACATTTATGCGTATTTTAGTAGATGTTCTTGCGCCAACTTCAGGCATGATAAATTATGAGGGACGCAATATTTCTATATTAAAGAGTCAATATCGAGATATACTAGGCTATTTACCGCAAGATTTTAATGGTTATCCTCATTTTACAGCGTATCAATTTTTATTATATGTAGCTAACCTAAAAGGGCTTTCTAAAAGCTTAGCTAAACAACGTGTCGATGAATTATTACAATTAGTAGGTCTTATCGAGTCAAAAGATAAAAAGCTAAAGGGCTTTTCAGGTGGTATGAAACGTAGAATAGGCATTGCACAGGCATTACTAAATGATCCACATATTTTAATATTAGATGAGCCGACAGCAGGCTTAGATCCAAGTGAGCGCATACGTTTAAGAGGAATTTTGTCTAAAATGGCTAAAAATAAAATCATTATATTATCTACACATATTGTTTCAGATATAGAATCTGTGGCTGATCAAGTACTTTTACTACGAAAAGGAGAGTTAATTGAACACGCTACGCCTGCTCACTTTCTAGATAAGATGGAAGGTCAAGTTTGGACCGTAACATTACAAGAACAAAAAGCATTGTCACTAATGGATACATTTATTATTAGTAATGTACATCAACAAGGAACATCTATTGAATTACGAATAGTCGCAACACAAAAACCTCACCTAGACGCAATAAATGTACCTCCAAAATTAGAAGATATTTATGTATATCATTTTGGGAATCCTCACCAAGCGATTAGTAATTAATTTTGAAAACATTCAGTTAAATATTATCCCATACTCCTAGGAACTTATCGTATTTAAATAAGTAAATCTACGAGAGTGTCAACATAGTTATTTCAATTGGATAATCCATATGGAATTGTGGCTGATCATACACAAGAATTTCTTAACAAATTCAAACCAGCAAAGTAATTGATAACTTCCAGTTTAACTAATAAATGAATATAAGGAAACCTCACTTATGATACGCTGAACCGTATCATAAATGATGGTAAAGCAAAGAAAAGAATTCATTCTTACTGGGAAAATATTAGATAACCTACTTAAATAAATTCGATATTATATAGGCACATTAAGATGAATTAATGTGCCTTTAATCATGGATATATTTTACTCGATAGGAAGTTTGGTTTTCTGAATGTATGATAAAATAAATTAAAGGGTCAGATCCACTTTGCATTTCTAGGATAAAATCGCAAAGTATCTCCAACCCCGTATCTAGTGTAATTAATATATCTAAATTATATGCAATTCAAGTTTAAATTGCAACTTTAAAATTTAGAAAGGGGAAATTAAATGTATAAGTATTTCAAAAATGAGGGCTATGATCCAGTACTTTCTAACCATCAGATTTATTTTATCCATCGTTGGGGGAATTATTAGAGAATACGCATTTACACTATAGGAAATTGTTAAAACCATCAATTCGTTCTGTATTAAAGGAATCTTTAAGAGTTATAAATTATTTTAAAGACCAAACGTTATATGAACACAATGTTTTTGAAATATTAGAAGAAGTAATTGAAGCCTTGAATAATAATATCGTATTAAAGAGAACTTATTTGGAAGATTTTAATTTAGTAAAGTCAAGACTAGAAAGGTTTTTATCAAATAAGCAAACTTTCAAGGAATTAAAAAGCGGATCAGATAAACATAAACAACTAAATTTACCCTATACTATCATAACTACTCTATATAACAAATTGGAGAATGTTGACATTCCAAAGATCTATTCTAATTATCTTAAAGATGAATTAGGTAAGTCTAGTCTTTCGTTTGAAATAGTAGATGATTTAACGGAACTATTAATAAGTGAATTAATTTATGAGGGACACAATAAACAATATTTATTTAACTGGGGTAAGGGAGTCTTTATTACAGATTCTACTAAAATCATATACTATTGCATTTGATAAATTTCCTGGATAATATTGCTTATGCTTATTCTCTAAAGTAAAGAGTTTTGTAGTAGATATAAGTTCTTCTCTTGCTAAGTTTATTGCAGCAACTTCATCAGTAGATTCAAGCCTTATTTTTGCTATATGTTTATCTGTTTTAAAAAATTCACATAATCCTTGATGATGTCGCTCGTCAATAGTATTCTCTTCTATAAAATTTGTACCTAAAACTTCTGGATTCTTATGAAACGTGATTTTACCGCCTTTATGAGTAAACAAAGAATCGTATCCTTCTGGGAGTTTAAGAGGCAAAAAACAATCGAATTCCCTTTTATTTTTCTTCCCTAATTCTTTTATTCTTTCTACTCTTTTAAGAAAGTTTGGTTCATGGAAATCATATCAATATGAAGCCACATATTGAGAGTCATAATCATGGCTTACAAATTTCCAACAATGAGAGATATATTAAAATTAATTTAAGTTCGAAAATGAATAATAGATATCAAGGTTTAAATCAATTATTACAGTGGTGTCGAGTAATTCAAGATTCTCCTAAAGAAACAGTGCTAGTTGCTATGTGGAGTCTTTTAGAGTTTTTATTTGTAACAGAGTCTTTTAATAAAAGACAAAATATTTTAGAACATGCTACTCCATACATTTATCATTTTTATTTAAAGAGTTTAGCATGGCGAACAAGAGAAATTCTTAAACAGAGCAGTGAACAAAATATGCTTTTGATAAAAGAAGTAATAAAAGTATTTGGTGAAGAATCGGTGGATGCTTCTAAAGACGAGGTGAAATTACATTATTTTATAAAGTTTATGGCTACAAATAAAGCACAAGCCGATGAAATTTATAAGGATAAAACTTTTGAACAACGCTATATAGGTCTTATTAACAAATATTTAACTTTAAGAGGGACAAAACTATGGTTTGAGAAATACTTAGATAAATTAAAGAAACAAGTACATAGCGATTTTCTTAGGGCCTACAGATTAAGAAATATATTAGCCCACCAAGCAAGTATGGATGAAGATTTTTGGATGAGATTTATGATGTGATAGCCTTTTATCTAAAACTTATTATTGATGATTTGCTCTTTACGATTACTTCCCAACCAAATAATTCTGTACATGACTTAGTATTAGTTAAACGTGAGACTTATAATAATTATTCAGAGCTATTGGTTAATATTAACAAAATTGATGGTGTAGACTTTAAAAAGTTAGTTTCCACAAAGTCACTATTAGTCTAATTAGTTTTTATTAAACTCTATAGGTATTAGATGCAGAGGAAGCTGGGACAAAAGAGAAAAACTGTTAGATTGAACCCAATCAACCTAACACTTTTTTGCTATGCCGTTGTTGTCCGCTACAGCGGTGCTTTCCGCTCAGCACCGTAAGCCGCAACCCTCGCTAAGCGCGGAATGCCAGCGTCTTACGGTGTGTGCGTTCCCGCAGGAGTAACCGCCTCATAGCCGTGTACTTAAGCTAAATTAAATTATTTTCAATAAATACCTCTTCTAAGTTAGTATAAAAACGAAAACTTAGAGGAGGTTTTTATGTACAATTAACACAATTTGTATTTGAAAACAAGAAGAAAAAAATTTTAAAAAGAGATTGAGAAGTTATCAAAAAATCTCGCTCTATTCCAAAGGAACATGTTGCTTCGCTTTCGGGATTAACGATTTACTTAACGAATTTGCCGCGGACAATTTCTGCCGAAAAAATAACGCAGTTATACCGTATTCGCTGGCAGATTGAACTTCGTTTCAAAACATGGAAGTCCCATTTAAAACTTCATCAAATAAAAGACATGAAAGTGGAACGTTGGTTATGCCATATCTATAGCCAATGTATCGTTATGTTACTAAGTATGATGACCACAGGTTATCTTCGAAAAATTGTTTAGAAAACATGCAATAAATTCATCAGTGAAGATTTATCTATCCGTATGTTTTCGAATAGGATAAATCCTACCTAATCATGGATACAAGGAGCTAAAGTGTTTAGCTTCTAGAGAAATGAATGATAGCGTTAGTATGAGTGACGAGTAACGACAAATAATAAATGAGTTGTAATAAAGTGAGAAGTTCAAAATTGAGAAAAATAACAAACATTCGTTCGTTAAATGTTCGATATTTTAGTACTGCTATGCTAAAATAAATGTACAAATTGGAAGGAAAGGACGGGAACATGCGTGCAAACATTTGATTTACAGGCGCCATATCAGCCTAACGGGGATCAGCCACAGGCGATAGCGGAATTAGTGGAGGGTGTACGTGAAGGGAAACGACATCAAACTTTGCTTGGTGCAACAGGAACGGGCAAAACATTTACGATTTCTAATGTTATTCAGCAAGTAAAAAAACCAACGCTGATTATGGCCCACAATAAAACACTAGCGGGTCAATTATATAGTGAGTTCAAAGAGTTCTTCCCAAATAATGCGGTTGAATACTTTGTGAGTTATTATGATTACTTTCAGCCTGAAGCGTATGTTCCACAAACAGATACGTATATCGAAAAAGATTCAAGCATTAATGATGAGATCGACAAGCTGCGTCACTCAGCGACATCGGCTCTTTTCGAACGTGATGATGTCATCATTATTGCTTCAGTGTCTTGTATATATGGTTTAGGTTCTCCTGAAGAATATCGCGAATTGGTTGTATCGATTCGAACAGGTATGGAGATTGAACGCAATCAGTTGCTTCGAAAACTAGTAGATGTGCAATATGAACGTAATGATATTAGTTTTACACGCGGAACGTTCCGTGTGCGAGGTGACGTTGTCGAAATTTTCCCAGCCTCTCGTGATGAACATTGCGTTCGTGTGGAATTTTTCGGAGATGAGATTGATCGCATTCGAGAAGTCGATGCGTTAACAGGAGAAATATTGGCGGATCGTGACCATGTAGCAATTTTCCCAGCCTCCCACTTCGTTACACGCGAAGAAAAAATGCTGAAAGCGATTGACAATATTGAACAAGAATTAGAACAACGTCTTGCGTTATTGCGAGCAGAAGATAAGCTATTGGAAGCACAGCGTTTAGAGCAGCGCACGCGCTATGATTTAGAAATGATGCGTGAAATGGGCTTTTGTTCAGGTATTGAAAACTACTCACGCCATTTAACATTGCGTGAAGCTGGTGCAACACCATATACATTACTCGACTACTTCCCGGAAGACTTTTTGCTTATTGTCGATGAGAGTCACGTGACATTACCGCAGGTACGGGGGATGTATAACGGGGACCAAGCACGAAAAGGGGTACTAGTGGAGCATGGATTCCGTTTGCCATCTGCACTAGACAATCGTCCTTTGCGTTTCGAGGAGTTTGAACGACACATTCATCAAGCCATTTATGTATCAGCAACGCCTGGCCCATATGAACTTGAACATACGCCGGAAATGGTGCAACAAATTATTCGTCCGACCGGGTTACTTGATCCATTAATTGACGTGCGTCCGATTGAAGGGCAAATCGATAATCTCATTGACGAAATTCATGACCGTATTGCGCGCAATGAACGTGTGCTCGTTACAACATTGACGAAAAAAATGTCGGAAGATTTATCTGCTTATTTGAAGGAAATGGGCTTAAAAGTGGAATACTTACATTCAGAGATTAAGACATTAGAGCGGATTGAAATTATTCGTGAGCTTCGTAAAGGTACATATGATGTACTCATCGGCATTAATTTATTGCGTGAAGGTTTAGATATTCCAGAAGTATCGCTCGTGGCGATTTTAGATGCGGATAAGGAAGGCTTTTTACGTTCGGAACGTTCGCTTATTCAAACAATTGGTCGTGCGGCACGTAATGCAAATGGACATGTTATCATGTACGCAGATAACATGACAGATTCAATGAGCAAAGCAATTGAGGAAACGAAACGTCGTCGTTCAATTCAAATGGCCTACAATGAGGAACATGGCATTACACCGAAAACAATTGTCAAAAAGATTCCGGATGTTATTCGTGCGACACAAGTGGCAGAGGAAGAGGAATCTTATGTAACAAAGGCAACGAAAGGCAAGAAGTTGACGAAGGCAGAAAAAGAGAAATTGTTGGCATCTCTTGAAGTAGAGATGAAGGAAGCGGCTAAAGCGCTTGATTTCGAACGAGCAGCTGAACTACGAGATACAATATTTGAATTGAAAGCAGAAGGGTGATTGGCTTGTGAAAAATACAGAAATCGTCGTGCAAGGCGCACGAGCACATAATTTAAAAAATATAAATGTCACAATTCCACGTGATCAATTAGTCGTGTTAACAGGTTTATCGGGTTCTGGGAAGTCTTCCTTAGCGTTTGATACGATTTATGCCGAGGGGCAGCGTCGTTATGTAGAATCGCTATCTGCCTATGCGCGCCAATTTCTCGGCCAAATGGATAAACCAGATGTAGATGCAATTGAGGGGCTATCGCCTGCCATTTCAATCGATCAGAAAACGACAAGCCGTAATCCACGCTCAACAGTTGGAACCGTTACGGAAATCTATGATTATTTACGTTTGCTATTCGCTCGTATTGGGAAGCCAATATGTCCAAATCATGGTATAGAAATTACATCGCAAACGATTGAGCAAATGGTGGATCGTTTATTAGTTTATCCAGAACGTACGAAAATGCAATTACTGGCACCGATGATTTCAGGTCGTAAAGGGACGCATGTCAAGTTACTAGAAGACTTGAAAAAGCAAGGCTTTGTACGCGTACGGATTGATGGTGAATTACGCGATTTAGATGATGCGATTGATCTTGATAAAAATAAAAAGCATTCGATAGAAGTTGTAGTCGATCGTGTTGTTGTTAAAGAGGGCATTGCAGCTCGTCTTAGTGATTCGTTAGAAACAGCCCTTCGTTTAGCTGAAGGACGCGTTCTTGTTGATGTCATGGAACATGAAGAATTATTATTTAGTGAACATCATGCCTGCCCATTATGTGGTTTTTCAATAGGGGAGTTAGAGCCTCGTATGTTTTCATTTAACAGTCCGTTTGGAGCATGTACAAGCTGTGATGGGTTAGGAACAACGCAGGAGGTTGATTTAGAACTAATCGTGCCAGATTGGGAACGGTCATTATTAGAGCACGCCATTGCACCATGGGAGCCTACCAGCTCACAATATTATCCACAACTATTAAAGGCAGTATGTGACCATTACGCGATTCCGATGGACGTACCTGTCAAAGATTTACCTAAAGAAAAGATGGATAAGATTTTATATGGTTCTGGTAAAGATAAAATTCGCTTCTATTATGAAAATGAATTTGGCAATGTACGAGATCAGATGATTGAATTCGAAGGTGTCGTGCGTAATGTAGAGCGCCGTTTTAAAGAAACAACTTCTGATTATGTACGAGAGCAAATGGAGAAATATATGGCACAGCAAGCTTGTCCATCTTGTAAAGGTTACCGATTAAAGCCCGAAACATTAGCTGTGAAAATTGGCGATCAACATATTGGACAAGTAACAGAGTATTCGATTCAGGAGGCAGATACGTTTTTCAAAGAGCTCGATTTATCTGAAAAGGATATGCAAATTGCGAGACTCGTATTGCGTGAAATCGAGGAACGACTTGGCTTCCTAGTGAATGTAGGGTTAGATTATTTAACATTAAATCGTGCAGCTGGAACACTTTCAGGTGGAGAAGCACAGCGAATTCGTTTGGCAACACAAATTGGCTCTCGCTTAACAGGTGTACTCTATATTTTAGATGAACCATCCATTGGACTACATCAGCGAGACAATGACCGTCTTATTAGTACGCTACAAAATATGCGAGATATCGGCAATACACTGATTGTTGTCGAGCATGATGAAGACACAATGCTAGCGGCAGATTATCTGATTGATGTTGGACCGGGCGCCGGTGTACATGGTGGTCAAATTGTAGCAGCAGGTACGCCACAGGAAGTCATGGATAATCCACAGTCGTTAACAGGCCAATATTTAAGTGGCAAGAAGTTCATACCACTACCAGTAGAGCGTCGTAAACCAAATGGGCGTAAATTATCTATAGTGGGGGCAAAGGAAAACAATCTGCAGAACGTCAAAGTAGATGTGCCATTAGGTTTATTTGTAGCAGTAACAGGTGTATCTGGATCAGGTAAATCAACACTAATTAATGAAATTTTATATAAATCATTAGCCCAAAAACTCAATCGTTCAAAGGTAAAGCCAGGCGCACATAAAGAAGTATCAGGAATCGATGAATTGGAAAAGGTTATCGATATTGACCAATCGCCAATAGGAAGAACCCCTCGCTCCAATCCTGCAACGTATACGGGTGTCTTTGACGATATTCGCGATGTGTTTGCCACAACAAATGAAGCGAAAGTACGTGGTTATAAAAAAGGACGTTTTAGCTTTAACGTTAAAGGTGGCCGTTGTGAAGCATGTCGGGGTGACGGGATTATTAAAATTGAAATGCATTTCCTACCAGATGTCTATGTGCCATGTGAGGTTTGCCATGGCAAACGTTACAACCGTGAAACACTTGAAGTAAAATATAAAGATAAAAGTATTGCCGATATTTTAGATATGACAATTGAAAATGCAGTCGTGTTTTTCGAAAATATTCCTAAAATCCAACGTAAATTACAAACAATAGTTGATGTTGGCTTAGGGTATATGAAATTAGGTCAACCTGCCACAACACTGTCGGGTGGTGAGGCGCAACGTGTCAAATTGGCATCTGAATTACATCGTCGCTCAACAGGTAAGTCATTTTATATTTTAGATGAGCCAACGACGGGCTTACATGCAGATGATATTGCGCGTTTACTAATTGTTTTACAACGACTTGTAGAAAATGGGGATTCGGTGCTTGTTATTGAGCATAATTTAGATGTTATTAAAACAGCGGATTACATTATTGACCTAGGACCAGAAGGTGGCGACAAAGGAGGTACCATTGTTGCAACTGGTACACCAGAAGAAGTAATGGAAGTGGCTGGCTCTTATACGGGTAAATATTTAAAACCGATTTTAATACGTGATCGACAACGTATGGAAACGGCTTTAACAGAAGCAACAAAATAAATTTTTTACAAACAGCAAAAAGAAAAAAATTATAAAAATCTGCTCTGTTTCCGAGGGTGAGATTTAAGACCTCGCACGCTAAAGCATTTGGCACATCTAGCATAAGTCTTATTTTCACTCTGGAAATGTAGCAGATTTTTTAAATTTCAGTATCAAAAAAACATCTAGATAGCAGGCATGAAAACTTTTTTACTGTATGACAGTGCATGCTTTTTCTTTTTTCAGTGAAACTTTTCACATATGGAGACGTATAAATAAATATAACAATCTGTGGGAGGCTATACCATTATGCAAAATGAACGTCAACGAATTTTAGAACTTGTGGAAAAAGGAACTATTTCAGCGCAAGAGGCGATTACATTATTAGAAGCATTAGAGCAACCTAGCAAGTCCACTGATAGCAGTATGAACGATACGTCGAATACGGATCAGCAATCCTCAGCAGAAAAAGAACCAATCTTTAAAGAAGAACAAAAAAAGAAAGAGGCAGATTTCACAAAGCATTTCCAAGATGAAATCCATGATTTTCGTAAGGATTTAACACAAATTGGCTCACTCTTTATGGATATGATGAATACGGCAGTAAAAAAAGTAAAAGAATTCGATGTCTCTTCACCATTTGGAGATAAGTTTGAATTTACTCATACCGAAGAACTTGCAGCAGCGCATATAGAAAATATTATGGTTGAGCTACCGAATGGTAATTTTTCATTAGAACCGTGTGAAGGTGATACTTTCCAAATTATCTGTAAGGTCAAAGCACCTCTAGTGAATGATAGTGAGGAAGAAACACGTAATCATTTCTTGGAGCAATTTGTTGTGAAAAGTGAAGAAGACTCACTACGAATTTTAAGTCAATTAAAGCTAGTACAAGTAAATGTACAAGTACTTGCACCAAAGGAAAAATTAGATAAATTATCTGTCCGTTTAATGAATGGTGGCGTAACTTTACAAAATATCGAGCTGGAGCAATTAAAGCTGAAAACATTGAATGGTGCAATTAAGGGCTCGAAGCTAGTATTTACGAAGGCGGAAGTGGATTCATCGAATGGCTCCATCGAACTAACGGATGTTCGTGGTAAAGATTTAGAAGCTGAAACTTTGAATGGGCGCGTATATTTAGATGGTGCATTAGATGAAGTAGAAGCAAAATCTATAAATGGACATGTTGTAGTGACAACGTGCTCTAGTAAATCTTCAAAAATTAAAGCACATACAGTTGCAGGTGCTGTAGAAATATATGTACCACGTACAATGTCGTTAAGCGGTAAAATTGTAACGAATTTTGGTAAAGTAGATGTCGGTATTCAAGATGCGTCGAAAATTGAGACACAAGATCAATTTTTATCTAAAGTAGTCCGTTTTGATAAAGAAGTGGAAGATGCCAACCGTCTATTTATTGAAGGCGAGTCGAAAACAGGAGCAGTTTTAGTACGTTATACAACGACTGACGAGCAAGAAATGTAAAATAAGGAGCATTCAAGCAAGGAGATGAAACAGCTTGAATGCTCTTTTGTATATTCAAATGAAGCAATAAACAGGAATCGACTAGAACTTTCCATCGATTCCTGTTTTATTTTGTTGGTGTTTGATAGATTTATATAAAATATTCCAAAAAATATTAATAAACTAGGAGAATATTCCAACGAATGAAATAAAACTGTAATAAAAAATCCTAGATTGAGTGCTATAATAGAAAAAAGAATACATCTTACATATATAAGAGGTTTAGGTGGTTTAAAAAATTATGATAGAAATGAAAAATGTGACAAAGAAGTACCCGAATGGTGTAGTTGCGACAAATGGCATTTCGGTTAATATAAAGCAAGGTGAGTTTGTCTATGTTGTTGGTCCAAGTGGTGCAGGTAAATCGACATTTATCAAGTTAATGTACCGCGAGGAAAAAGCAACTTCAGGTGAAATTACTGTTAATGGTATTGATTTGGGCAGTTTAAAAAATAAAAAGGTACCTTTTTTGCGTCGTCAACTTGGTGTGGTTTTTCAAGATTTTAAATTATTGCCAAGATTAAACGTCTATGAGAACGTAGCATTTGCTCTAGAGGTAATTGAAGAGGAGCCCGTAGAAATTCGTCGACGGGTTATGGAAGTGTTAGATCTTGTCGGCTTAAAACATAAGGCAAGAATGTTCCCAAATGAACTTTCTGGTGGTGAGCAGCAACGTGTCTCCATTGCACGTTCCATTGTCAATGTACCGAAAGTTGTGATTGCAGATGAACCAACAGGAAATCTAGATCCTGAGACATCTTGGGAGATTATGAATTTATTTGAAGAGATTAATGCACGGGGTACAACAATCGTAATGGCAACCCATAACCGTGAAATAGTGAACACTATTCGACGACGGGTTATAGCGATTGAAGGCGGTATGATTGTCCGTGATGAGCACGGAGGTGACTACGGCTATGAAATTTAATACGGTAAAACGCCATTTTCGAGAAAGCGTTAAATCACTTGGACGTAATAGCTGGATGACAATTGCTTCTGTCAGCGCAGTTACGGTGACTTTAATATTAGTAGGTGTATTCTCACTAATTATGATGAACTTAAACAAAGTTGCATCTGATTTAGAGAACGACGTAGAAATAAAAGTGTTAATCGACGAAACGGCAGATGAAGCTGCTGAAAAAGCGTTACTAGCAAAGATTAAAAAATTGCCAGATGTTGCGGAAATGACATATTCCACAAAAGAGGATGAATTGACAAAGTTAGTAAAAGATTTTGGGGATGACTTTAAGCTTTTTGAGCAAAGTAACCCGTTACGAAATGTCATTTATGTAAAGGCGGCAGATCCACAACAAACAGCAAAAGTTGCAAAGACAATTAATAAGTATGAATATACATACGATGTTAAGTACGGCGAAGGTAAAGTAGAAAAACTTTTCAACTTCCTAAATATTAGTCGTAATGTGGGTCTTGTGCTGATTTTAGGGTTATTGTTCACTGCGATTTTCTTAATCTCTAATACGATTCGTATTACGATTATCGCTCGTCGTGATGAAATAGAAATTATGAAATTAGTAGGGGCAACAAATTCATTCGTGCGTATTCCTTTCCTTTTAGAAGGTATGTGGCTTGGAATTTTAGGCTCTATTATTCCGATTGCGGTTGTCGCAACACTTTACCACAATGTTTATAAAATTATTGCACCTCGTTTACAAGGTGAGCTTGTGCAACTGTTAGATTTCTCACCACTTGTTTACCAAGTAAGTGCTCTGATACTTCTTATTGGTGTGTTAATTGGTATATGGGGAAGTTTCATGTCTGTACGTAAGTTTTTAAAAATTTAACTTGCTTTGTGGCAATAGTCATTAGTTTTGTCGGGTCAAATCGGATATAAACGGTGCAAAAAGATGTCACGGATTTCAAAAGCAGATTCTGCCGACGCGTAAACTTAGCTAAATTTGCACCACAATTTAAAGGCTTTTAAAACGGCAAAGTTTATGGGAATTAAATATCGAAGGGGAGTCCATTAGATGAAAAGTATAGCGAAAAACTCTATAAAAGCATTTGCGGCAACAACTGCACTACTTCTTTTTATCCAAACTCCATCAGCGTATGCAAATAGTTTATCGGATTTAAAAGAAGAGAAAAATCAAGTAGAAACAAAGAAAAATCAATTGAATTCTTCTATTAGTGGTAAAGAAAACGCCATTAATGCAAATAAAGAAAAGCAACAAAAACTATTAGATCAAATTCAAGCGTTAAACGCTGAAATCGACAAAACAAATAGTGATATTAAAAATATATTGGCTGAAATAAATGCTACCAATGATGAGATAAAAGCATTGGAAGGAACTATCGAAGAACTTCTTCGCAAAATTGAAGAGCGTGATTTATTGTTACAAGATCGTGCACGGGCAATTCAAGCTGGGGGCTCAGTTAGCTACTTAGATGTACTACTCGGTTCAAATAGTTTCGTAGACTTTATCGATCGCTTCTCTGCTGTCAATTCATTACTTGAGGCAGATCGTCAAATTATTCGCGATCAAAAACAAGATAAGCAAACTTTAGAAGAGCAAAAACAAGTTTTAGAGGGCAAACGCCAAAAGCTTGAAGAACAGAAAGCGAAGCTAGAAGGTTTAAAAGCATCATTAGATGGACAGAAAAAAGAGAAAAACACATTAGTTGATCAGCTAGAAAAAGAACAAGAGAAACTAAAGTCTGAAAAAGTATTACTTGAGAAAGAGTATTCAGAGGCACTGGAAATTAGTGCAGAATTACAGCAAAAAATCATTTCCGAGCAAAACCGTTTAGCGGAAATTGCTCGTCAACAAGAGGCAAAACGCAAAGCTGCAGCAGCAGCAGCTGCTGCTGCGGGGAACTCGGGTTCAAGCTCTGGTTCTACGGTGAATGCACCAGCATCAGAAGGTACTTGGATTAAGCCGACAAATGGTCGTTTAACATCACCGTATGGCTGGCGTAACCTTGGAGCCGGTCCAGAATTCCATTATGGCGTTGACCTTGCCAACAAAACAGGTACACCGATTTGGGCAGCTGCTGACGGAGTTGTATCCTATGCAGCACCACTTAGCTCTTACGGAAATGTTGTTATTTTAACGCACTCTATTGATGGACAAATTTATACAACGGTTTATGCACATCTAAGTGCCTTTAACGTTAGTGTAGGGGACGTAGTGAACCAAGGACAGCAAATTGCAGCAATGGGTAGTACAGGTCGTTCTACTGGCCCGCACTTGCATTTTGAAATTCATATCGGCTCTTGGCAAGGACAAGCAGTTGGTAGTGTGAATCCACTAAAATATATTCCATTATAATAATGAATTAACAGAGTCGTCTTATGTTAAGGCGGCTCTCTTTTTTATTTGCGTCAACTTTGTCCGAAAAAAGTGGACGGAAATTTATCTGTTAATTGCAATAAAATACGATATGGGGTATTTTAAAATAAAGTACTAATAAAATTAGCATTCTATCTATCCATAAGTAGTTTTTTGAACACAGTGTGAAATAACAGTTTTCGTAAAAGCATCTATGCTATTCTAAAAGAATCTATATTGATGGAGGATTTGTTTAGGTGATCAATACTGAGTGGTTTTCAATTCGTGCATTAACATTACCAGCAACAGCTGTCGCTTTATTACTAGCGTTTTTCATCGTATGGCTTATTTTGCGAATACAATTCCCGAAAATATGGTCAGGGGTATATGGGGATGCCATCTTTACTTTTATACTCGTTTGGAAATTTAGTCTTATTATTACGGACTTTCAATCTGTCGTTAATCAACCGCTAGCACTTCTTTACTTTAATGGCGGAACAGTTGGTGTGCTATTAGGGGTAGCTGCTATACTGTTACAATTTTGGCGGAAGCGTCAACAGCTACAATTTGATAATGAGGGTATAATGGCGTGTGGTTGGGCAATTATGTTAACGCAATCCATTTATCAATGGTTCGTGGTATTATTGAATGACAATCCACTTCAAAGCGAACTCATCACTTTAGTAGTGCTAAGCGTGCTAACGATTTTCATATTATGGAAAGTACCAACAACTAAGACAGCGTTATTCCTGTTTACAGTTGGCTATGGTATCGTAGCTGCATTACAGCCACTTGGCTTTTGGCAACCGGCTGTTGGGGTAAGCTTCCTACTACTTCTATTAGGTATAGGAATTCAACGAATGGGAGGAAAAGAATGAAAAAAAATATTGGGTTACTTATGGTCGTGTTGTTAATAGCTGCGATGATTGGTACATATGTTAAACAGCAAATTGATAAAGAGCGTGAAATTGAATCTGCATCCCTCGGTAAAGAAGTAGAAGAACGGACAGTTGGATTAAATAAAGGTGATATACCGCCAGATTTCACATTAACAAACTTAGATGGTGAAGAAGTGACGTTAAGTGAATTACGTGGAAAAAAAGTTGTACTCAATTTTTGGGCAACATGGTGTCCACCTTGTAAAGCTGAAATGCCGCATATGCAAAATTATTACGACCAATATGCCAAGGAAGATAATGTTGAAATACTAGCTGTCAACTTAACATCTGCTGAACGAGATGTCACAGCCGATGCTAAAATTGATACAGTCATGACGTTTAGAGATGGCTTTGAACTGACATTTCCTATTTTACTGGACCCAGAAAATGCAGCTGGTTCAGAATATCAAGTCATTACGATTCCTACAACGTATTTTATTGATTCAACGGGCACCATTCAGCAAGCGATAGAGGGGCCGATGAATTTAGAAATGTTAAAAAACACTGTAAATGCATTAGATTAAGTATGTGCGTGCCAGACACCCAAACAATTCTGAATTTTGTCAGAAGATTATTCAAAATAGCTAAGTAAAATACACGAAGACTTCTGCGGCTTACGTTGTGACCGTAGAAATCTTCGTGTTTTCTAATTGTTTGGGTGCCAGACACCTAAACAATTCTGAAAACCAAAACATTATTTTGTATGTTTGAAAAATATAATTCATACAGTAAAGAGACAGAGGAGGGAAGGTTTGCGCAAAATTACGGCAGGAGTCGGCGTACTTGTCAGCAGTTTATTGATAGGTAGTGGATTTTATTTTGACTGGTTTGATGGAGATGGAGCAGAGAAAAAAGTGCAAGTGACTGAGGTTGATTCGATTAATGAAGCATTACAATTAATCGAAAAAAAATCTGTGTATAGTACTAAAAAAGAAGAATTAGTAGAAGGGGCTCTGCGCGGTATGGCTGATGCTATTAAGGACCCGTATAGTACTTATTACACGAAGGAAGAAGCCGAGCAACATCGACAAATGCTAGCAGAAGAACGTGTTGGTATTGGTATTGAATTGACAGAAAACAAAGGAAAGTTCATTGTCGTATCACCTGTTCGTTCGTCGCCAGCAGAAAAGGCTGGGATGCGCTCTCTTGATGAAATTGTACAAGTTGATGGGGTAAAAGTAGATGGCAAAACAATGAGTGAATTAATGCATTTGATTCAAGGAGAAAAAGGAACAAAGATTACAATTGTTGTCTATCGTCCTAGCGAGGATAAACATATTAAAATGACGATGGAACGGGCTGCGATTTCCAATAAAACAGTAACGAGTGAGGTAGTCAAGATTGAGGATACGCCAATCGGCTATATTCAAATCTCGTTATTTGGAGAGAAGACAGCAAATGAATGGGTGACAGAAACGAGTAAATTACTACGCAAAGATATAGAAGGGCTTGTTGTTGATGTTCGTGATAATCCTGGAGGCTATTTACATAGCGTCGCAGCGCTACTAAGTACACTATTGGAAAATGGCAAAGTATTTGCTTATATGCAAAATGCAGAGGGTGCCATGGAACCATTAAAAACTGAATCGAAAAGCTTTGATGAAAAATATTTAAGTACGATGAATAAAATTCCGATTGTCATTATTCAAAATGGCGGAAGTGCATCTGCCAGTGAAGTGCTTAGTGGTGCGTTAAAGGGCTGGAATCGTGCTTCCATTGTCGGCGTTAAAAGCTTTGGTAAGGGCACAGTACAGGAATCTTGGTCTCTAGCCAATGGGGGAGAACTGAAACTATCAACAAATAAATGGCTGACGCCAAAACGTGAATGGATCCATGGGAAAGGAATTGAAGCTGGATTAGTGATTGAACAAAATGAATTATTTGCATTCCAATTGCATCCGTTAACAGGACAATTCAAAGTAGGCGATATGAGCGAAGAAATTGCTTATACGCAAAAAGCCTTGCAAAAGCTAGGTTATCAGATTGACCGATTAGATGGTTACTTAGATGAGACTACACAAGAGGCAGTAAAACTCTATCGCGAGCAACAAAAATTAGCGCAGCCTGATAATGATATGTATGTCGATTCTACCTTTTTCAATAGTTTAAATGGCACGTTAAAGGCTTATAAAGAAGATCGCCAAAATGACTTACAATTCCAAATGGCGACGAGCTTCCTGCTGCACAATATCGAACAATAGAAATACTCAAACTAATAAAAATGATGGGAAATACCAAGCTTTCGACCAGTTACTACTACGCAAGACAGTAGTCGTTTGATACAATGAATGCATAGTATTCATGATAGAAACGGCGGGTGTTCGTATGGTTAGTAATATATTAATAGAAATTGTAACAGCGATTGGCCGCTTTTTACTGAACCCAGTAGTTTATATTGCAATAGTAGTTGCTATCTTTTTAGGGTATAGACGTGTAAAGCAAGAGCGTAAATTTTTTAACAGACGTATTATTTGGGGTTGGACCGAGCTGATAGGGCAATGGAAACGAGGATGGCCTTACACCTTAGTCATTTCACTTATAAGTCTTGGTGTCGGGCTGACAGTACCCAAAGCATACTTATTGATTTTAACCGCTATAACTTTCCTTGGTCTCTTGTTATTTTTCATCAATGTATTGTCACCCATTTACACAATGGCAATGGCAACGTTAGCATTATGGGCAATGTACCAGTACAACTGGTCGTTCTCCTGGTGGAAGATCTCGTTGGAAGGCATTGATTTATTAGAAGGGGCTATTGTGACAATTACGATTTTAACAGGTCTAAGTGTAATAGTGGAAGGGATGTTAATTCGTCGTACTGCTAAACAAGTGATAACGCCTAGAATCGAAAATACGAAGCGCGGAATGCAAGCTATCGTATATCGCACAAGGAATGTTTGGGTGTTACCTATATTTTTTATCATACCAGGTAATAGTATTCCATCAGCATTGCCTTATTGGCCGCAATTTACATTGGGCGATAGTCACTTTGCACTCGTATTATTCCCAGTCGTTATTGGATTTTCAAAATTGTTAAGGAAAGAATTGCCTGTTGTTCAGTTGCCGAAAATAGGGCGCTCTGTCTTATTGTTAGGACAGCTGATTGTAATAGGTGGACTTGCATCATATTTTGAACCGTTAATTGGTTTAATAACGTTAGCGTTAGGAGTATTGATTCGGATTATTATTGCAGTTTATTATGCTTGGCAAGATAAAACAGAGTCATATGCGGTTGCACCAAGCACTAAGGGTGCGGTAATCGCTGCTGTGCTGCCTGATTCACCAGCAGAAAAAATGGGCTTACTTGCAGGGGAATGTATTCGTAAAGTAAACGGACGCACGATTACGACAGAAGTTGAGTTATATGAAGCTTTACAATTAAATGCTGCACATTGCCGTTTAGAGGTGTTAGATCGTAATAATGAAATTCGCCTAACGCAGCATGTTATTTACAGCAATGACCATTATCGAATTGGTTTATTGTTGGCGGAGCCGAAAGAACTATGATCGATTTATATGGGAAAATGATGCTAGCATTATTTTTACCAGCATTACTCGTGTTATTGTTTACTCGTATTACGTATAACCGCTATGTAGCGTTAAGTTTGGCTATTGCACTTATTGCCGCTTCAGTATATGCAGGTTATACTTCCCCGCCTATTATTTTTGTTGTTGATGCTTTTTCGTTAACGCTTGGCTTTTGGCTAGCGAGCAAAATGCACAAAAAATAAGGAGGGATGTGTTGCTGCCTTCACTATTAAAATCCGCTCCGATTTTGCGGGCACTGTGTAAGACGTAACTTTCCTAAAGAGGGTGGTTTCGTCTTACATCTTGTGCTATTTTCGCAAGCGTCTAAGCGGGTTTTTATAGTGAAAAGGCAAACATTTTACATGAAGAATCTGACGGAGGCCATGATAATAACACCTGCTACAACTGTAATCGATAAGCTTTTTGTGACAAGTGCAATGATAAGGGTAGGCACAAATGTAATAAAGACAGGCCAATCCAATGTAACGAAATTTTTACTTTCAGTATCCAATAAATTTTCAATAACAAGCGCACTGAGAATACAAACAGGAATGAAGCTTAGCCATTTTAAAACAACATCTGGTAGTTTCACACTACGTACGAACATAAATGGAATAATGCGTGGTAACCAAGTCACTAGTGCACAACCAATGATTAGCCACACCATCGAAGCTGTTGTCGTCATTTGTCTGTCACCACCCCAATCGTTGCGACGATAACAGTGGCAAGAAGCACTGCTAGATGCGAAGGAACGACGTATGATAAGCCATACATCATGACAACCATATAGCCAATTAACATCAGGTAATGCATAATTTTATGTTTGCCCACGCTACCAAGTTGTAGCACAAGTAGAGCAATAAACATGGCAATTAGTGCAAAGTCTAAGCCCCACTTTTCAGGATTAGCCACCCATTGTCCTAGAAAGGCACCTGCAATACAAGATAAAATCCAAAATGCATACGCTGTTATATTTAGACCATCCATCCAACGACCATATAATTTACCGTTTTGCATTTGTTTGGTTACGGCCACACCAAACGTTTCGTCTGTTAATAATGTACCGAATCCAACATTCCGAAGCATCGAATAGCGCGTAAAATGTGGAGCTAATGTTAAACTCATTAATAAGTGACGTAGATTTACGACAAAAATGGTTACAATGATAGCAGAGGTAGGACTGCTTGTTAACAAGAGTGCACAAAAAATAAATTGTGCAGAGCCTGCATAAACGAGTATTGTTAGTAATGCAATTTCTACTAAAGATAGGCCAGAAGCGGAACCTACAACCCCGAATGCCAGTCCTATACTAATATAACCGAGTAAAGTAGGTACACAATCTTTAACTCCTTGTATAAAGCTATCTTCGGAAGCAGTTGTTGGTTCATTATGAAGATCTGTTGTGCTTGTCATAAAAAGGTCATCCTTTCAAAAAAGTTTCCATGTATACTTAAAATAGAATAGTTAGAACATTCACACATGTTTATTAAAGTATACATATGTCTGATAAAATAAACAACAGGAAATGGTGAGTCGTAATGGAACAAATGAGTCGAAATTTAGCTTTCCAATTAAAGAAAATACGGCAACAACGCAGTGTAAGTTTAGATGATGTAGCGAAAGCAACGGGGGTTAGTAAGGCACAGCTTGCCCAAATTGAAAAAGGTGAAGCAAATCCTACTGTTTCAACGATTTGGAAAATAGCCGCAGGTTTACGCATCTCTTTTTCATCACTTTTACAGCCGCCGATTGCCCATTTTATGAAATTTAGCAGTAAAAATGCACCACATGTCGATGAAGACGAAGGGCGTTATCGGGTCTATTCCATTATTCCTTATGATCCTGAACGAGGTTGGGAATTTTATAAAGTGGAAATGGAGCCTGGTGCAAGGAGTAGGAGTGAAGCCCATACAGAAGGGGTAGAAGAAACGGTAACAGTGATTCATGGACAAGCTGTTATTTCGGCTGGGGTTATGCATGAAACGATAACCGAAGGGGAAACATTGGTATTTTCGGGACATCAAGCACATGAATATCAAAATATATCAGAAGAACTTACGGTTTTACATGTAATCTTGCAATATAAATAGAGGTGGCACTAGTGAATGAATGGTTTACTGTAGAAAATATGGAACATATTGCGGCACAATATCGAACACTTGGACCAATAATGGGGATATTACTACCCTTTTTAGAAGCGTTTTTACCTTTTTTACCATTGGTTGTGTTCGTCGTGGCGAATGCGAGTGCATTTGGGTTATGGATAGGGTTTTTGTTATCGTGGTTAGGTTCAGTAGCTGGTTCATATGCTGTTTTTTTGCTTGTCCGTCACTTTGGAAAGCATCCGAAGCTCCGTTTTGTAACAGGTAGTAAAAAGGTACAAAAGTTTATTAAATGGGTGGATATGAATGGTATTAGCCCATTGTTTGTCTTACTATGCTTTCCGTTTACGCCTTCTGTAATCGTGAATATAGTAGCGGGCTTATCACATATTCATAAAAAATACTATCTAATTGTTTTATTAGCCGGAAAATTCGTCATGATTTTTGGTATGAGTGTATTGGGCTATGATTTAAAATCGCTTATCACGAGTCCGGTAAGACTAATTAGTGCGGGAGTAGCTATCGTCTTACTATGGTGGATTGGCAAGCTAATGGAGAAGCGATTGAATGCTCGTGTAGAAAGAGATTTGAAACGTGTGCGAAAAATGACGAAAAATGAATAATCTTCTAGGCTGAATCTGCACATGCGGTCCCTTGTATCATGTAAAATGGTAGGAGGGTCTTTTTATTTCATTTCTTTAGTCGTTTTATATTGGCGATTACTAGGGGAAACGCTCACTGCAAGTTTCTGAAGCTAGAATTTAATTTTTTAATGAAAAGGGGGAAGCGTGAATGACATTACGAATTGTATCAGGACGTGCAGGTACCGGAAAATCGGCTTATATTCATAGAGAAATAGTCGAACAATTAAATACCGATCCATTAGGTCACCCTATTTTTATCATTGTCCCTGACCAAATGTCTTATTCAACTGAATATGAACTGACAAATAGACATGGCTTGCACGGGCTCATACGTGCACAAGTGATGACGTTTAAACGCTTAGCTTGGCTTGTACTTCAAGAAACAGGGGGTATTGCTCGCCAAGAAGTAAATGGCTATGGTTATCGAATGCTTATTCGAAAATTGCTAGAAGAGCAGAAGAGTGATTTTTCGTTATTTCGACAAGCAGCTGGTAAGCGTGGCTTTACAGAGGAAATTGAAACGTTGTTACGCGAATTTAGCCGTTATAGCGTGAACAGTTCGGTTTTAGGTGATGTAACTGCTTCTTTAAAGGCGATTGATGCACCTCATACACTACAGGCGAAAATCAATGATTTATACATTGTTTTACAAGCATTAGAAGCTCGGCTCGGTACAACTTATGTCGATAGTGAAGGCTATTACCCGATTTTAACCGAGCACTTAAAATTTTCTGAGACGATGAAACAGGCAACAATTTATATAGATGGCTTTACTGCCTTTACTGTAAGAGAGCTAGAGCTTGTAAAAGAATTACTAAAGGTGACGAAGCAAGTAACGGTTGTACTACCGTATGATCATATGGAAGAAGCCAAGGATGAGCAGGCATTATTCAATGAAGCGGCCACTACAAGTCAACGCTTGCATGATATAGCATATGACAATGGCATTGAAGTCGAAGCACCGTTGCATTTTATCAAAACCCATCGATTTCAGTCAAAAGACTTACAGCATGTAGAAGCAACATTTGCGGATATAGTGCCCCAAACAGAAAAATCCACAGGTGATGTGAAAGTTTTTGAAGCCTCAAATCGTCGGGCTGAAATCCATGCCATTGCCCGGGAAATAACGAAGCTGACTAGGCAGGAGGGCTATCGTTACCAAGATATAGTGTTGCTGTATAGACAAGCAGATGTATACGATCCACTAATTTCAACAATTTTCCAGCAATACGACATTCCTATTTTTGTGAATACAAAAAAAACGATGCTTCACCACCCGTTAATTGAATTTAGTCGATCTGCATTGGAAGTTGTTATTTCAAATTGGAAATATGAACCGCTTTTCAGAAGTGTGAAAACTGATTTATTTTTCCCGTTACATGCTGAAAACAGTGTTTGGCGTGAACGGGCCGACCGTCTAGAAAATTACTGTTTAGCGCAAGGAATTTACGGAGAGCGTTGGTTTGACGAAGCTCGTTGGTTTTATAAGAAATATCGGGGGCTTGAATTCCATTCTCGTGTGCAAACAGACGAAGAACGTGCGATGCAGACAGAAATTGAGGCCATTCGCGACGAAATTCGCACACCATTAAAAGCGTTACAGGACAAGCTTATACTGGCCAAAACGGGTAGAGATGTGGCAACAGCGTTATTTGAGCTAGTAGAAGAAGTGCAAGTATATGACAAGCTTCAAATCATGAAAGATCGTGAATTGGATAGAGGAGAGGCGTTAGCCGCAAGTGAGCATGATCAAGCGTGGAAAGAATGGATCGCCGTACTCGATCAGTTTGTTTACATGTTTGGTGAGCAAGAAATGTCGGTACAGGAAGCGGCAAAGATTTTAGATGAAGGTTTTGATACATTAGAATTCGCTCGTATTCCTCCAACTTTAGATGAAGTGATGGTGGCAACGGTCGATTTAGCGCGCCTATCGCACATAAAAGTTGCCTTTGTTCTAGGAATGAACGATGGCGTCTATCCTACACGTCTGGATTATGAAGGTCTTTTGTCTGATGTAGAACGTGAATGGTTTACGCATATTGGCTATGAATTAGCACCGACATCTAAAAATCGGCTATTACAGGAAAACTATTTATTGTATCGTGCCATAACTACACCATCTGACAAGCTCTATTTGACTTATCCGACGGCAGATGAAGAGGGGAAAGCTTTAATATCCTCGTTATATATAAAGAAAATTATAGGAAATGAAAAAACGGCAGGTCTTTTAAGTGGGGTAAACGTCGAGCGTGTTGTCATTGATCCGATAGAATTACTTGATGATAATGTATTGCCTTATATTCGCCATCCTCGTACAGCGTTAGCTCATTTAATGCTGCAATTAAGGCAAGCGGAGCATAGTCGTGAACTTGCACCAGAATGGGTTGCTTTACAAAAATATTATGAACAAGATCCATACTGGGCATTAATTTTACGTCGCCTGATGCATCCAATGACACATAAAAATGAGGCAGAACCGCTAGAAGGTTATATTACACAAGAATTATATGGTCGCAAGCTCACTTCAAGTGTGTCACGTATAGAAAAATACTTCCGTTGTCCGTTTTCTCACTTCACGACGTATGGGCTTCGTTTAGAGGAACGAGCAGAATATCGTTTAGAGACATTTGCAATGGGTGATTTGTTCCATGAAGCATTGAAATGGATTACCGAAGAGACGCACCGTTTACAACTGTCGTGGATTCGTTTATCAAAACAGCAAATTCAACAACTTGCACGACAGGCAGTAGAGCAAATTGTGCCCGTTTTCTCTCACCAAATTTTATTATCTAGTGCACGTTATCGTTATATTCAACGTAAGCTGATTCGCATTGTAGAGCGCACGATGATGGCACTGACACAGCATGCCAATGTGTCACACTTTAAACCAATTGCTATTGAAGCATCATTCGGACCAGGGCAGCATGAACAGCTACCGCCATTGGAAATTGATTTGCAAGGTGGCAAAAAAATGTACATGCGCGGTCGTATTGACCGTGTGGATAGTGCATCGATTGATGATCGCTCGTATTTACGAATAGTCGATTATAAATCGTCTGCTCGTGACTTAGATTTAAATGAAGTGTATCATGGCCTATCATTGCAGGTGCTAACATATTTAGATGTAGCGATGGAGAATGCATCCTATTGGTTATCTGGCGATGCAGAGCCTGCTGGTGTGCTTTATGTCCATGTCCATAATCCGATGTTAAAACTGGATAAGGACTTGAGTGACAGTGAGATTGAAGAAGATCGCTTAAAGCAATACAAAATGAAGGGACTTTTAACTGAAAATCCTGAGGCTATTTACTCGATGGATGAGCAGCTAGAGGAAGCGAGCGGGCATTCGCAAATTATTCCAGTTTATATGAAAAAGGATGGTACCCCTTCTGAATCACAATCACGCATCGTGCCCGTTAATGATATGAAAAATCTCCAGCATTTTGTCCGCCGTAAGCATCAAGAGGCTGGCAACGGCATTTTAGCAGGGGATACGGCTATAAGCCCTTATAAGCTAAAAGCAAAAACAGCGTGTGATTACTGTCAATTTGCAGCAGTATGCCAATTTGACCCATCTGATGGCAAACAAAGTTATCGTCAGCTACAGCAAGTAAAGCCAGTAGAAGTTGTCGAAAAAATTCGCAAGGAGATGAACTAACATGATGCAGCAAATACCTGTCAAGCCAGCGAATGTCACTTGGACTGATGATCAGTGGAAAGCGATTTATGCAAGTGGGCAAGATACGCTTGTTTCAGCAGCTGCAGGCTCTGGTAAAACGGCGGTCCTGATTAATCGCATGATTGAAAAGGTTGTGGCAACAGAAAATCCAATGAATGTGGATGAACTTCTTGTCGTAACGTTTACGAATGCTTCCGCAGCTGAAATGCGTCATCGTATGGCAGAGGCGCTTGAAAAAGCAATTGCAGCAAATCCGACGTCGAGCCATTTGCGACGTCAGTTAAGCCTAGTCAATAAAGCGCAAATTTCGACATTGCATTCCTTTTGTTTAGCGATTGTTAAGCAGTATGCTTATTTGCTCGATATAGACCCAGGTTTCCGAATTGCTAATGAGGCAGAAATCGCCTTGCTCCGAGATGATATATTAGCTGACGTGCTAGAATCTGCCTATGATACAGATGACGAAGCGCGAATTCATGCAATCTATCAACTTGTCGATAGTTTTACATCAGATCGTGATGATCAAGCGATTGAAACATTAATAAGTAAGCTTTATGATACGTCGCGTGTCCATGCTGAACCACAAAAATGGTTAACGAGCTTACCAGAAACCTATCAGCTAGCGGACGATGTGACAATAGACGATTTAGATTTATCTAAATATGTGAAGTTAACTGTAAAACATAGCCTTGAAGAAGCATTCGTTCTTATTTCTGAAATGCGTGCGATAACGCTTCAGCCAGATGGACCGGCTCCATATGCTGAAACCGCTGAAATTGATTTTGCAATGATTCAGGAAGGGATTCGTATCAGTCAAGAGGGCACATGGCAACAGCTATTTGATTATTTTTCAACAGTCAAGTGGTCGACATTAAAACGGGTATCCAAGGATGCTTTAGTCGATGTGGAGCTTCAAGAGCTAGCGAAGAAAAAGCGTGAGGCTGCTAAAAAAATAATGAATAAGTTGAAAGATACTTATTTTGTTCGTACACCTGCACGTTTGCTGGAAGAAATTAGATTGATGGCGCCAACGATTGCAACATTAGTTGACTTGACGTCTATTTTTAGCCAGCAATTCCGTCTTGCCAAATTAGAGCGAGGTATTATCGATTTCTCCGACTTAGAGCATTATGCCCTGCAAATCTTAACGGAAGAGGTAGAGGGAGAATTACAACCATCGCCTGTTGCGTTCGATTTACAAAGACGTTTTAAAGAAGTGCTGGTGGATGAATACCAAGATAGTGCGACACGTTGCTAATTGAAAAGATTAGCCACTAGCATCATTTCGCTAGGAGAACTAAGAAATCAGATGAGTCTAATGATGAGGTAACGCTCTGAAAGGCTCGACCTAATCCTCCGAATAGCATTGTCGCGTGCAATCGTGATGATGTTATAAGCTCGGTGAAGTCAGTTGAACATCCTCCTAATCGAAAGAAGGAAAGCGGGATAGAGGTACTCTGTGGGATGGATAGACTGGGGTTCTATAAAAATACTCATGGTTAGAATGTAGGGAACAAAACTTCCTACTGACGAAATTCCGAATGTACGGCTCTAGAGGTATAGGTATTCGAAAGGGTACACCAACTTATTGTTGGGTTAGTGAGGTGGAGTAAAATTTGTCTTTATGAAACACCTTATAGTGTTACAGGCACTATCCAGCTAACAGGGTTAGAGGAATGACCTAAAAGTATTATATGTACAGATATGATTTCTTGGAACGTGGTAAGCTGGCTACGTGGAGAGATTGCACTCGTTGAAGCGGTATGAGGGAAAGCGTCTATAGTATAACCTCATTTTAAGCACAGTGAAAGTGATGGCACAGTACCAGTGAAGCCGTGATAATAAGCGGTTGAGGGATAGCCATTAGTCAATTTATGAATAACTAAAACATTACTTTATACTATCAGGTTCTCGTATGACTAAAAGAAATGCAATCGCCAAAAGAAGTACTAAAGTGGTGAGAGTATTGACTGAAACAGCAAACAAGAAAGTTTTAAAACGACAGTCCTTACGAAACAATGAATTACGACATGAAACTAACCTTAGATGACCTTTACAAAGCAAGTCAAATGAACAAACGCTTTAAAAATCTGTATGAATTGATTATTCGTAGAGAAAATATTATACCTTCAAATGTTAGAGTTAACAAAACAAAGTTTGGACAAAGTAAATAAACTTCGTGTTAAAGCTGGAAATAAAGTATTAGTTTAAAGATTCATAATTGATGGAACGCCGTATGAGGGGAAACCCTCACGTACGGTGTGAATGGGGGGAAAAGCTGGAGATGATTTCAAAGGCTTACCTATCCATATCGAATATGCTACAAGAAACCATTTTACAATTGGTCAAGCTAGGCGATGAGCACGATGGCAACCTTTTTATGGTTGGTGACGTAAAACAAAGTATCTATCGCTTCCGTTTAGCGGAACCCAAACTTTTTATGCGAAAGTATGGGGAGTTTGTAGAAAATCCTGATACGACGGGGATGCGCATCGATTTGAATGCCAATTTCCGTAGTCGTAGTGAAGTTTTAAACGCAACCAACTTTGTGTTTGCACAAATTATGGATGAACGTGTCGGTGAAATACACTATGATGACAATGCTTCATTGAAGCCAGCAGCGCCGTATGATGCTAAAGAGGTACCTGTTGAGCTCGTGATTTTACATCCGCCAGAGGAACAGGCAGCGGATGAAGAAATAGAAGAAAGTGTAAGTGAAGCATCGGAGCTTGAGGAACTGAAGAAATCACAATATGAGGCACGTTTTATAATTGATCGCATTCGACAATTGATGGAAGAGGGAACAACGGTATACGATACGAAAACGGCAACAGAACGTCCTTTAAAATACAGTGATATTGTCATTTTAATGCGCTCTATGACGTGGTCTACAGATTTGGTAGAGGAATTTAAGTTGGCAGGCATTCCTCTTTATGCAGAGTCATCTAAAGGTTATTTCGATGCCTTAGAAGTGATGATTATGCTGAACACACTAAAAGTTGTCGATAATCCATATCAAGATATACCATTAGCTTCTGTATTACGTGCACCGTTTGTTGGCTTAACAGAAAACGAGCTCGCAAAAATTCGTTTAGCAGATACTAAAACACCGTTTTATGATGCATTAAGGCAATTTATACGCAGTGAAGGACATGGTGTGCAATCCGAAACATTTGAGAAGCTTCAACGTTTTATGTTGGCATTTGAAAACTGGCGAGATTTAGCACGTCGTGGCTCTTTGTCGGATTTAATTTGGAAAATTTACTTGGATACACATTATTATGAAATGGTTGGTGCCATGCCGAATGGTAAACAACGACAGGCAAATTTACGCATTTTACATGATCGAGCATTAATGTATGAAAAGACGGCGTTTCGAGGGCTGTTCCGCTTTTTACGCTTTATCGATAGAATGCGCACGCGTGGCGATGATTTAGGAACAGCAAAGTCGATTGGTGAAAAAGACGATGTAGTGAGACTGGTAACAATTCACTCATCCAAAGGTTTAGAGTACCCAGTTGTTTTTGTTGCAGGAATGGGACGACCTTTTAACAAAATGGACTTCCACAATCCGTATTTATTTGACCAAGATTATGGGCTTGCAGTTAAAGCAATTGACCCTGAAAATCGGATTACCTATACTTCTTTGCCATTTCTAGCGATGAAGGAGAAAAAGGAGCTTGAGATGAGAGCCGAAGAAATGCGGGTGTTGTACGTAGCAATGACGCGTGCAAAGGAACGACTTATTTTAATTGGCTCCGTAAAAAATTGGGATAAAACACTTGATTCCTGGCAGGACGCGCAAAACTTGCCTGTGGATGCTCCTTTGCAAGATTATTTACGCGCGCGTGCAAATAGTTATTTTGACTGGGTTGGGCCAGCTGTTGCGAGACATGCTGATTTTGCAGCTATTACAAATTCTTCGTATAAAGCAAGACAAGATCTCTCGCATTGGTGGGTAAGAGCCATTTCAACACATCATTTTATGTATGAAACGCAAGCGTTAGATGAAGACGTGCAACAGATGTTCACAACGCCAGAGGACACAGCTCTACTTGCAGAAATTACAGCTCGCTTCCAAGCCCAATATGCATACCAAAAATCGACACAGAAGCGTTCGAAAACATCTGTTAGTGAAATTAAACGTCTAGAAAGCTTACAACGTCTAGAGGAGCCAGAATACTATTTTACCGCTCCTAAAAAGAACAAGGCTACGATTGCCCCACGACCAACCTTTTTACAGGATAAGCAGCTTACAGGTGCGGAAATGGGGACAGCCATTCATACGGTCATGCAACATGTACCACAATGTGGCTTTAGCACAGTACAAGAAGTGGAGCAATTTGTCACTGAGTTAGTGGTAAAACAACTGCTAACCGAGGCAGAGAGCAAGATTGTTCCGTGTGAGAAAATTTACCGTTTCTTTACAACCGATATTGGACAACGTTTTAAAAATGCCAAGCAAATTCGAAGAGAAATGCCATTTACGATAAGCCGCGTGGATGAGGATGGCGACGCTCAAATTGTGCAAGGGATTGTCGATTGCTTGTTTGAGGATGTCTACGGTAACTGGATATTACTTGATTATAAAACCGACCGCATTGGGCGGCAATTTGCAGAGGAGCCGGCGTTATCGAAGGAACTTTTAGGTCGCTATGGGGTGCAACTACGTGTTTATAGCGAGGCACTTGAGTCTATTTTACACATACAAGTGTATGAGAAAGTGTTGTATTTATTTGATATTGAGCAGGCCATTTATGCTTAGGGTCACTATCCTTTGCCTGTAAAATGAAGTATTCCTTTCAGCAACGTTAAAAACAATAGGCAAACTTCTGCGTGGAAAGTAAGCTTTATCGAAGTTTACTGGAAGCGCAGAAGGGTGCGCATTGTAGTTTAACGACTTAGAAAGAAGAGGAGGCTATTGTGTGAATTTGAAACCGACGATGTTGCAGGAACGAATCGCAACATTAGATATTTTACGTGGAATTAGCTTGCTAGGTATACTAGTCGTTAATATGTATGCCTTTTATTTGCCGATGCCACACATTGATTTAGCGTCATGGTTTACGACACCGTCAGATATTGTTTGGCAGCAAAATTTAGATATTTATGTGCAAAGCAGTTTTTACCCTTTATTTTCCTTATTATTTGGTTATGGATTAGCGTTACAATGGCAAAAAGCCCAAAGTCGTGAACAAAACTTTTATGGAACAGGACTCCGAAGGTTAACTGTTTTATTTATGTTCGGTTTGCTACATGCGCTCCTTATTTGGTGGGGAGATATTTTAATGATGTATGCCTTCTGCGGCGTTTTTCTGCTGTTGCTTTTGCGTTTACATCCAATATGGCTATTAGTAACTGGTATTGTTATCAATGGATTTATGCATGTTTTTATGTTGCTTGTAGTAGGTTATATTAGCTTTAATACGGAGATTGAAACGTACTTAGATATTACTGGGGTGGAAAAGGCAATCACAGCCTACGGCACAGGTAGTTGGATGGATGCCTTTTTACAGCGCTTATCTGACTTATCTATTCAAGCGGGAATCGGGATGTGGATTGCGTCATTATTTACGATATTACCGTATATGCTAATAGGTGCAGCTGCCTCCAAATGGCATTTAGTAGAACGTGCAAAAGAGCTGAAATGGCTGTGGCTAGCACTTACGATAGCTGGGTTGGCACTTGGTATATTCTTGAAAAGTGTACCTATCCTATTTACACGTACGTATTTACTTGATTATATAAAGGTCTATATCGGTGGGCCGATTTTATCAGTTGGCTATACTGGCCTTGTTGTTTTACTTTGTCTGATTCCAGTAATACCAAAAATACTTAGTCCTTTTGCAAAAATTGGTCGCATGTCGTTAACGATGTACATATTGCAATCCATTATTGGCACATTTATATTTTATCAATTTGGATTAGGTTGGTATGGGAAAGTAAGTGTTGCTACAGGTGTGTTAATTGCTATCGGTATTATTGTCGTGCAAATGATTTTAGCAGAAATTTGGCTTACAAAATGGAAGCAAGGCCCATTAGAAGCAATTTGGCGTAAGTTAACATATAAGACGAAAACCGAATCAAGCTGAATTTTGTGCGTAACATGCTTAATTAATAGAGAATTAGCAACATTAAAAATTGTTATCGTAAAAGTAAGGTAATTTATATCATATTGTTGTATCATGTAGAAAAAAGAAGGAGCTCTTAAAATCATGAAAATTTTATCATTTAAATTAGGTGGACATGTAAGTTTTGGACCAAAAGTAAAAAAAGAAGAAGCGGTATGGGATGTACTCGCTATTCAAAACGAATTACAAGTTCTCCCTTCTTTTTCAAGTTCAATTGTTGAGGGCATTGCATTAGGCTTCGATTTTGTTGAACAAATTCGTAAATTAGTAGAAGCAGCGGAAAAATCAGATCGTGCGAATAGCTTCAAGCGTGAATTTACAGTGATTGAATGGTTATCTCCAATTCCGCGCACACCAAAAAATATTATGTGTATTGGCAAAAACTATGATGAGCATGCAAAAGAAATGGGTGCAGAAGCAGCACCAATCGATTTAATGGTATTTACAAAATCGCCAACTGCTATTGCGGCTGATGGTCAAACACTATCAATCCATGCAGATCTTTCTTCAAAAATGGATTATGAAGGGGAACTTGCAGTAGTCATTGGTAAACGTGGGAAAAACATTCCGAAAAACTTAGCCTTTGACTATGTATTTGGCTACACAATTGCGAATGATATTACAGCACGTGACCTTCAAGATAAACATAAACAATTTTTCTTAGGTAAAAGCCTAGAAGGCACATGCCCATTAGGACCATACCTTGTAACAAAAGATGAAATTCCAAATCCACAAGAGTTAACAGTTGTTACAAAAGTAAATGATGAAGTACGTCAAAATGGTACAACGAAAGATATGATGTTTACTGTCGAATCTCTCGTATCGATTTTATCGCAACATGTAACGCTAGAGCCAGGTGATGTGATTTTAACGGGTACACCAGCAGGCGTTGGTAAAGGCATGAACCCACCGCAATATTTAAAAGCGGGTGATACCGTGAAAGTATCCATTCAAGGTATCGGTACGTTAGTTAATCATTTTGAATAATATAGCTAGTCCGCGTGAGTGTAAGCTCCGCGGATTTTTTAATTTGACTCAGCGGAGCTCATCACTTTTCTAAGGTGGACGGAATAGCAAATAACTAACAGAAAGCTCCCTTAAATCAAGCACTGGTAGCTGTCATAGATTTTTTTATTAAGCAAGTTCGAAAGTCTGGAATCCATGACGTTTAGACGTAAATTCATTCAATTTTGTGAACACAACTTGTAATATTTGAAACCATTACCACTGCGTGATAGGATAGAGTTTGATAGAAAAAAAATGAGGTGGGACAAAAATGGATTTTTTAACTAACCAAACACATTTGCACATTACAACTTGGGTAGTTGGCATCGTAATCTTTTTAATTGCAGCACTTAGTGGTAAGCAGTCCAAAGGCTTACATATGTTATTACGATTATTCTACATTTTAATTATTATTACTGGCGGGGCATTATTTATTAAAGGCATGGATTACGGTCAAGGTATGCTTTATGGCTTTAAATTTTTAGGCGGTATTTTCGTTATTGGCATGATGGAAATGGTATTAGTACGTCAAAAGAAAAACAAGCCAACAACAATGTTCTGGATTTTATTTGCAGTATTTTTACTGATTACAATGTTCTTAGGATTCAAGCTACCAATGGGACCAATGAATTTCTTTGCATAATGTTTAATAAAAGCCGTGAAGTTGCTTCACGGCTCTTTTATTTTCTTGAAGTGCCAGACACCAGAACAATTCTGAAATTTCTGTATTTTCGGGTTAACTTAATTTGACACCTTTTTGTCGTAATTCATTTTGCATTTCGGTAAAATATTTTGAAATGATAGCAACGTTACTGTTTTATTTGGTAAAATGACGTTGGATTGGTTTGAAAGAGAGGGAATAAAAGTGAAATTTAAGAAGTGGATAAGCGCGACAGCTGCATCGCTTTTACTGGCAACTTCATTAATAGGTGCAACACCGGCACACGCGGATGAAGTACAAACAAGAACGATTGCTGAAGAAAGCATTTTTGATTTACTCGTTGACCGTTTCTTTAATGGCTCAGGCACTAACGATTATGATACAAATACGCAAGACCCAACGAAATTTGCAGGTGGCGACTTCACCGGTCTACTAGATAAACTAAAATTTATTGGCGAAATGGGCTATACAATCGTATCCATTGGGACAATTTTTGACACAGAAGTATACGATGGTTCTATGCCAACGAGCTATAGTACAATCGAAGAGCATTTTGGAACAGCAGAAGAATTCCAAAGTGTGGTGAAGGCCTATAAAGAAAAAAATATGTCAATGATGGTGGACTTTCCTTTAAATAATGTAAGTCCTAATCATGAGTGGGCAAAAGATGCAGCAAAGCAAAACTGGATTGCCTCAACAAATAATGGGCACATTCAATGGGATTTAACGAATAAAGATGTTCAAGCTGCTTTAATCGAATCAGCAACAGAATTTGTTTCTACATATGATGTGGGTGGTTTACGTTTAACGAATATTGCGGGTGCTGACACAGCATTTATTAATGACATGATTAAGGCGTTAAAAAGTACCAACAAATCGTTATATGTGATTTCGAATGAAGAAAGTGATGCGAATTTTGATGCATCCTTCTCACCAGCTACAGCAGAGATTTACCGTAATATTTTCAAAAATGTAGATCAGGACTCTTCAAAGCTAATGGAGCCTTTTGCTGGTGAAAAGCCAACGCAAATTATGATTGATTCATTACAAACATATCGCTTTACATTTGATTCTGCTTCTGAAAATATGTTCCCACCAACACGATTGAAAATGGCGATGGGTGCGTTATTTATGCTGCCTGGTATTCCGGTTGTTCAGTATGGTACCGAAATTGCCATGAATGGGGAAGACAAACCTGACACGCATCAATTATACAATTTCAAAACAGATGAAGAGTTAATTGACTATATTAAAAACGTACAGTCATTACGTAACCAATCAGCGACATTACGAAAAGGTGATTTCGAAGTTATTACAAATGACAATGGTTTACTTGTGTTTACGAGAAAATCCGATGAAGAGCAATGGATTATTATGGTGAACAATACAGGAAAAACACAACGTGTCGATTTAACACCAGATCAAATTGGTGAGGGTAAAATGCTAAACGGTATTTTACAAGAAGAAAAGGTGCGAATTAATGAAAAAAATGTTTATCCAGTAATACTGGACCGTGAAATCGTAGAAATTTATCAAGTGAAGGACGATGAGGGACTAAATGTTCCTTACATGGTTGCGCTTGGATTGGTCTATGTTGTATTTATTGGCTTCGTTATAGTTATTATTAAACGCGGAAAAAAACGTCGTCAACAACAAGACGCTGCAAGTAAAAATAGCTAATTGAAAAAGTGTTAGATTGACTACAATCAATCTAACACTTTTTTGCTGTGAACGTAGTTGCTTATGATAGCGATTTGTCTAGGTTTCCTGGCGATTCGAAGACTTTTAGTGGCGATTTGTCTAGGTTTCCTGGTATTTCCTAGACTTCTACCAGCTTCACACTACGCTTGATAACTTTTATTCGTAAAGAAAATTGCAATTGTACCAGGCCCAACATGGGAGCCGATAACAGAACCAATCATTGTCATTTGGACTGCTTTTGGTGCAAATCTTTCTTGTATGGATGCTTTTACTTCGTTAGCAAAGGCCGAGTCATCACTATGGCTAATTCCGACAATTTTATCAGCAAAATTGCCACCACGCTCTTGCATTAAATCCAACATACGCGCAATGGCTTTTTTACGACCACGTGATTTTTCAATCGGTACGAGTTTACCGTCCTCTACATTCAAAATAGGCTTTATGCTAAGTAGTCCACCAAGAAAGGCACTCGCTTTCGAAACACGACCTCCTTTTGCAAGGTAATCTAAATCTTCCACTGTAAACAGATGCTCCATCTGTGAAGCGAGTAATTGTATTTTTGTTTCGATTTCATCAAGCGAAGTACCTGCTTTTCGAAGTTGCACGGCCTCTTCAACGACTAAGCCATAGCCTAATGAAGCACATTTCGAATCGACTATTGCTAGCTTTAATGTTGGATATTGTTCAAGTACTTGGTTGCGAATCATTAAAGCTGTACTATACGTACCTGATAATTCAGATGAAAAGGCGATATAGATGCCTTGCTCTCCGCTTTTTGCTAAGCTTTCGAACTGTTGCAGAAAGAGCTCTGGTGAAACTTGCGATGTTTTTGGATGAGCCCCTTGGCGAATAGCATCATAAACTTCCTTCGAATCAATCGACAAGACATCATCATATTCATTGTTATTTACTTGTACACGTAGCGGAAGTAGAATGACATCATTCTCTTCGTAGTATGACTTTGGTAAATCACAGCCACTATCAGTAAAAATTTTCATCATCTTGACCTCCTAAAAACTGTATTTACTAGACATGCTGGTATTATCTATTTCGTCCTGATTTACAATAATAGCATTAGATTCGCTTTTCTAAATCTAGAAGCTTGCCAAAAGCTATAACTTTATCCACTAGACGTATAAGCATTCAAGTGTACAAATAAAAATCAAATTTTACAAGCATTAGAGATGAAAAGCTTCTACAGAATAAAGTTTTAATAAATGAAAATGGTGCTTTAACTATGATAATTTTAAGCGTTCAATAAGTATTTTAGCAATGCCATCTTCATTATTTGTTGTTGTAATTTCGTTGGCTATGTTTTTTAGGCTAGAAATTCCGTTACCCATAGCGACCCCTATACCGGCATACTCAATCATTTCTAAATCATTGTCCTCATCGCCAAAAGCGATAATACGTTCACGTGGAATACCTAAATCTTTCGCTACATGTGAAATACCCACCGCTTTATTTAAGCCGCGGCGAACAATTTCAATAATGTGAAGTGGAGCACCCCAACGACGATGTTCAATCACTTCTGCATGGACAGCTTGTAAATGGTCGCGAATAATCATAGAATTTACTTCGTTTGCTTGAATTAGTAGACTCGTTGGATTGACTAATAGATTTGTCGAAATATCACCCAATGTAATTTTAGGATTGCCCATGTTAAAAATATTTAAAATCCGATCATCCTCCGTGTGCACATAGATGTCGTCCTTCACTTCAGCAATAATATTTTCATATTCATAGTGATTGACCGAATCAACCACTTCTTTTACAACGCTTAAATCAATCGGTGTATGCATTGTTTGCCAAGCAGCATTTTTAGGGTGGTGGACATAGGCTCCATTAAAATTAACAATCGGTGTTGTTAAACCAAGCTCATGATAGTAGATATCACTTGCACGATAAGGACGACCTGTGGCAATCATAACTTGATGTCCTTGTTCCTTAGCCTGCAATAATGTTTTTTTAGTTTTTGAAGAAATTTGTTGTTGGTCTGTTAATAACGTACCGTCTAAATCTAAAACGATTAAATGCTGTTTCATAGCTTGTTGCCCCTTTCCTATATGTTTGAATAGTATCGCTTTGTTATCCGTTCGTCAAAATTTTGTCACATTGTAAAAAGTTTGCTAACATAAAAAGGTAGATAAAAGTTGGGAGTGACAAGAATGTTTGTAAAGAATGAAATGTGGGGACAGATTCCTTTGTTACATATATACACAGACAATATGAATGAAAAAACCCCAGTAGTAATTTTTTTACATGGCTTTATGAGTGCAAAAGAACATAACTTACATTATGCTTACCAGTTGGTAAATAAAGGGGTGCGTGTCCTATTACCAGATGCAAAATTCCATGGTGCGCGTAGTGAAGGATTAACAGAGACTCAAATGAATTTACATTTTTGGGACATTGTCTTAAATTCTATTCATGAAGTAAAACAATTATATAAAGAATTAAAGAATAAGCAACTAGTAGCTAGCGATAAAATTGGTGTAGCCGGTACTTCAATGGGAGCCATCGTTACATCTGGCTGTTTAAAGCTTTATGATTGGATACAAACTGCGGCAATATGTATGGGTGGTCCAGCTTTTATCAAATTAGGAGCCTATCAATTACAGCAATTGGCTAAAAGCGGTGTAAAGTGGCCGATGTCAGAACAAGAAGCCCAAAAAACAAACGCACTTCTCGCAACGTATGATATTAGTTTAACGCCGGAACAGTTCGCTGTACGACCTGTGTTCTTTTGGCATGGTGAGCAAGATAAAACCGTACCATTTCAGGATACCTATGATTTTTATTGTACATTACGTGCATACTATGAAGAAAATCCGAGCAATTTAAAATTTATTGCAGATAAACATGCTGGTCATGCGGTGACACGTGAAGGTATGCTAGCGGCAACGGAATGGCTTGCACAGCATTTGGCATAATAAGAAGCATCTGCTATGATTAAGTTAACACTGTGACGAAAGGAGAAATACAGATGGATCAAGATATGAAAGACAGCATGCTAAGTGCATTAGAAAATGTAATTGACCCTGAGCTTGGTATTGATATCGTCAACTTAGGTTTAGTATATGATGTAGAATTAGATGACGAAGGTTTAGCGACCGTTACAATGACACTGACTTCAATGGGATGCCCAATGGGACCAGTGATTGTTGATCAAGTGAATACAGCTATGAGTGAACTACCTGAGGTGAAAAGTACAAATGTCAATATTGTATGGAATCCACCTTGGTCAAAAGATAAGATGTCTCGCTATGCGAAAATGGCGTTAGGCGTTCGTTAGGAAATTAGCTTCTTCTAGTGAATAAAAAATCCCTGCTTGCACATAACTGTAAGCGGGATTTTTTATTTAGCTTCCTTCATTTCTGTTAACGAGTGAAATGAAGGATATACACGGGCATTCAGAGGAGATTAAAAACGCGTATGAATTAGTTGCATTTACAAGGCTAATTGATAAATCAATCAATACGGCAAATTTGCAATGGACAATTTTCACAAGCAATTTCATCTTTTAAATATTGCAAATCTATAATCGTAATATAGCCTTTTTCGAAGGATAGAATATGATGCTTTTTTAAATCGTTCAACATACGGTTAATCATTTCTCTACTTGTTGCACACAAATTCGCAATCTCAGAGTTTGTTAATGGAAAATCAATAAAAATTGACCCATCTTCTAATGGCTTACCGTACGTATTCGAAAGGCGAATAAGCGTTGAAAATAAAGCACCTTTTTTACCGTTTAACACTAAATCGCGTAGACGACTTTGGTATTTTAAATTTTCTGTTTGCAACCACTTCATATACTCTAACATTAATTGCGGTTGCTCGACTAATAGGTGCTCTAATGATTTACGACTTAAAACATATAACGTGGAAGATTCTAAAACTTTTGCCGTCATCGAAAAATACGTGAGGTTACAAAATAATGAACCCTCGCCAATTATACTATCAGGACCGCAAATTCGAACGGTTAATTCTTTGCCGCTCTCGGTTTCTTGACTAATCGAAATAGCGCCTGTTTTAATATAATATATTTCTTTGGCACGTTCTCCTTCTAAGAAAATTTTACTATCCTTATTCACTTTGATGAAAACGCCATTATTTTGAAAAATCGCCTTTATTTTCTCTTGTGTACTATCCTTTAGTACCATATATCAAACACATCTCTTTCTTTTCGTAATAAAAATTACCTGTATTACAAAAGGATGATGGTAATCATTTCGATATACTAAAACAACGAAACATACCACTATTATAGCGTAATTTCCCATTGGCTAGTGTAAAATTTTTGAGCTTTTTTTTTGCTTGGCTTTGTCGATTGTTGTAAAATAAAGTTAGTCAAAAAAGGTCAAACTTTCATAAAACAAAATTAGGGTAAAAATATGAAAAGGGAAGAGGAGTGCTATTATGCAATTTCAACAAACAGATGATAAAAAACCATTAGAGCAATTTGGTCGTAACTTAGTCGAAGAAGTAAAAAACGGCAAAATGGATCCCGTCATTGGCCGTGATGAAGAAATTCGTAATGTTATTCGAATTTTAACACGTAAAACAAAAAATAACCCTGTGTTAATTGGTGAACCTGGGGTTGGTAAAACAGCCATCGTAGAAGGCTTGGCACAACGTATTGTTAAAGGAGATGTGCCAGAAGGCTTAAAAGAGTGCGTGCTTTATGAGCTGGATATGAGTGCATTAATAGCGGGTGCAAGTTATCGTGGGCAATTTGAAGAACGATTAAAAGGTGTGCTAAAAGAAGTGAAAGAATCTGAAGGGCGCATTATTTTATTTATCGATGAAATTCATACAATTGTTGGTGCGGGTAAAACTGATGGCGCGATGGATGCAGGAAATATGTTAAAGCCTATGCTTGCACGTGGTGAACTTCATTGCATAGGAGCGACTACATTAGACGAATATCGTATGTATATTGAAAAAGATCCTGCTTTAGAACGTCGCTTCCAACAAGTGCTTGTACGTGAACCATCTATTGAAGATACCGTTTCGATTTTACGTGGTTTAAAAGAACGTTTTGAACTACATCATGCAGTGCGCATTCATGACCGAGCAATTGTAGCAGCTGCTGAGCTTTCAAATCGCTATATTACTGAGCGTTTTTTACCAGATAAAGCGATTGATTTAATCGATGAGGCATGTGCGATGATTCGAACAGAAATTGATTCAATGCCACAAGAGCTAGATGCGGTGACTCGTCGTATTATGCAGTTAGAAATTGAAGAACAAGCATTGCGTAAGGAAAAGGATGAAGCGAGTAAAAAGCGTCTTGAACAATTACAAGAAGAGTTAACGAAGCTTAAAAGTTCATCAGAAGGTATGCGTCAACAATGGGAAGCAGAGAAAGAAACACTGCAAGGTATCCAGAAAAAACGTGAGTCACTAGATAAGTACCGTCGTGATTTAGACGAAGCGGAAAGTAAATATGATTTAAATAAAGCAGCTGAATTACGACATGGGAAAATCCCTGCACTTGAAAAAGAAATTCAAGAGATGGAAAAGCAATTAGAAAACGGTAGTGAGACACGTATTTTACGTGAAGAAGTAACATCCGATGAGATTGCTTCTATTGTATCTCGTTGGACAGGTATCCCTGTTACAAAGCTAGTTGAAGGGGAACGTGAGAAATTATTACGTTTAAAAGATACGTTACATGAACGAGTGGTGGGGCAAGATAATGCTGTTCAGCTTGTTACAGAAGCGGTTTGGCGTGCGAGAGCAGGCATTAAAGATCCACATCGCCCAATTGGTAGCTTTTTGTTCTTAGGGCCAACTGGTGTTGGTAAAACAGAGCTTGCTAAGGCACTTGCAGCACAGCTATTTGATTCGGAGGAACATTTTATTCGTATTGATATGAGTGAATATATGGAGAAACATAGTGTATCACGTCTCGTAGGTGCACCTCCAGGCTATATTGGCTATGAAGAAGGTGGTCAATTAACAGAAGCTGTTCGCCGTAATCCATATTCTGTCGTTTTACTAGATGAAATTGAAAAGGCTCATCCAGATGTAGCGAACATATTATTACAAATTTTAGATGATGGTCGCATTACGGATAGTCAAGGGCGAATGGTTAACTTTACAAATACCGTTGTTATTTTAACATCTAATATTGGCTCTAGCTATTTAATGGAGGCACAAAAAGATGATCCGGCAGTAGAAGATTTAGTGATGGCAGCATTACGTCAACACTTTAAACCAGAGTTATTAAACCGAGTGGATGATATTATTCTGTTCCATGCGTTATCGGAAGAACATTTTACAGCGATTGCTTGGAAATATGTTGAGCAGCTTGTAAAACGTGTAGCTGAACAGGAAATTACGTTAGATGTCGCACAAGACGTCATAGATTGGGTTGTCGAGCAAGGTGCAGATCCACAGTTTGGGGCACGTCCGTTAAAACGATTTGTGCAACGTTATATTGAAACAGCGGTTGCCAAGGAGTTATTACGTGGTGAAGTACTGCCAGGAGAAACTTTGCATATTAACATGCGTGATGGTCAGTGTGTAGTGGAAAAATAATAAAAAGAAAAAACCTGTCTTGCACTAGGCGAGACAGGTTTTTTATAAATGTGATTAATGATGGTCTGCAGCTTCTGGAGTTGGCTCGTTTGGAATGATTGCGCCAATAACAAAAATTAGTACAGAGAATACAACTGAAAGAATCGCACCAGTTTGGAAATCAAATGGTACTCCCATTACAGCGCTTACTACGTAGTTTAACATGGAAACTAGTAAGAATGACCATATGAACGTTACGATATATTGCATTAATTTCACCTCAACCGAACTATTTTAGTACATATACATTATCATATCATAACATAAGTCGAAAAAAAAGAACCTTTTATCAAAAAGTGAAGTATCGTGTCTTGTGATTTATGGCAATTTTGTCACAACAAAGTAGTAGATTGGCGCAACGCAAAGTGTTTGTGGCGATTTACACAGTTTTAGTGGCGCAACGCAAAGTGTTTGTGGCGATTTACACAGTTTTAGTGGCGCAACGCAAAGTGTTCGTGGCGATTTACACAGTTTTACCAGCGATTCACAAAGTCCCTGCTGTCATTTGTTATACTAATTTTAAATCATCTTGCACCATTCCTTAATTATGAGTTATAATTATGACCAGTTACTAATAATTGATAGTAAGAAAGCAGAGGGGTTGCTATATGAACGCAGGTATTATAGGGTTAGGCAGATACGTTCCTGAAAAGGTCGTGACGAATTTTGACTTAGAAAAAATTATGGATACGTCGGATGAATGGATTCGAACTCGTACTGGAATTGAAGAACGTCATTTTGCTGCAGATAATCAAGAAACTTCAGATTTAGCAGTAGCTGCTGCGAAAGATGCTATTGCAAAAGCAGGTATTACGCCTGAAGAAATAGGATTAATACTTGTAGCAACTGTAACGCAAGATCAAACATTTCCTAGTGTAGCATGTATGGTTCAAGAGCAAATTGGTGCGGTAAATGCAGCAGCAATGGACCAAGCAGCGGCTTGTGCTGGATTTATATATAGCTTAGTGACAGCAAAACAATTTGTAGAATCAAATGCTTATAAATATGTCTTAGTAGTAGGTGTTGAAAAGCTGTCAAAAGTCATTGATTGGGAAGATCGTAATACGGCAGTTTTATTTGGCGATGGTGCTAGTGCTGCCATTGTTGGCCCAGTATCAGAAGGTAGAGGGATATTATCATTTGAGCTTGGGGCAGACGGCACAGGCGGCAAACATCTATATTTAACACAGCAACAAACACTTGCGATGAACGGTCGCGAAGTATTTAAGTTTGCTGTACGCCAAATGGGTGAATCAGCAGTAAATGTATTAGATAAAGCAGGTTTAACAAAAGAAGAAGTTGATTTTTTAATTCCGCATCAAGCGAATATTCGAATTATGGAATCGGCACGTGAACGTTTAGCATTACCAGCGGAAAAAATGTCAAAAACGATTCACAAATATGGCAATACATCGGCTGCTTCTATTGGTATTTCTTTAGTAGAAGAGCTTGAAGCAGGTAAGATAAAAGATGATGATCTATTAGTACTTGTCGGTTTTGGCGGTGGCTTAACATGGGGTGCCGTTGCATTAAGATGGGGAAAATAAACACGATAATTGCTTGAGAGGAGTAAGACAATGAGTAAACGACGAGTAGTAATTACAGGAATTGGCGCAGTAACACCACTAGGTAATAGCATCGAAGAAACATGGGCAAACATTAAAGCTGGTAAATCAGGCGTTGGTGAATTAACACGCTTAAATAAAGATCTATTCGCTGCAAAAATTGCGGCTGAAGTAAAAGACTTTGATATTGAAAAGTACATTGAACGTAAAGAAGCTCGTAAAATGGATCGTTTCACGCACTATGCACTAGCTGCGTCAATTATGGCGATGGAAGATGCACAGCTTACAATCGATGAAGAGTTAGCGCCACGTGCAGGTGTATGGATTGGCTCTGGTATCGGTGGTATGGAAACATATGAACAGCAATTTTTAACATTCCAAGAGCGTGGCGCACGTCGTGTTAGTCCATTCTTTATTCCAATGATGATTCCAGATATGGCTTCAGGTCAAGTGTCTATTCACTTTGGTGCGAAAGGGATCAACTCTTGTTCAGTAACAGCTTGTGCATCAGGTACGAACTCAATCGGTGATGCATTTAAAGTAATTGAGCGTGGAGATGCAGATGTGATGATTTCTGGTGGAGCCGAATCACCAATCGTGACGATGGCAGTTGCAGGCTTCTGTGCAAATACAGCGTTATCTTTAAATACGGATCCTCAAACAGCTTCTCGACCATTTGATAAAAACCGTGATGGCTTTATTATTGGTGAAGGTGCCGGAATTGTTATTTTAGAAGAATATGAACATGCAAAAGCGCGTGGCGCAAAAATTTATGCTGAAGTTCTTGGCTACGGTTCAACTGGCGATGCGCATCATATTACTGCACCAGCCCCAGAAGGTGAAGGTGCTGCACGTGCCATGACGCAAGCATTACAAGATGGTGGCGTAGACCCTTCACAAGTAGGCTACATTAATGCACACGGAACAAGTACACCGTACAACGATTTATTTGAAACACAAGCTGTAAAAACGGCATTTGGTGAACATGCTTATAAATTAGCAATGAGTTCTACTAAATCGATGACAGGTCACTTATTAGGTGCTGCTGGTGGTGTTGAAGCTATTTTTACAGCACTAGCATTGAAAGAGGGCATTTTACCTCCAACAATTAACCTAACAGAGCCAGACCCTGATTGCGATTTAGATTATGTACCAAATGAAGCGCGTAAGGCGAACATTGAATATGCAATGAGTAATTCTCTTGGTTTTGGTGGTCATAACGCAAGTCTATTATTCAAAAAAATAGAGGAATAATGAAAAAACGTCAGCCTAATTTACAAGGCTGACGTCTTTTTTTTAAAGTTAGCGAATAGAAAAGAAAGTAAGAAGAAATAGAAAGGATGCCGTTTATTTGTTTCGTCTTTTTATATTTTTAATGAGCTATGGCTTAATGATACTTTCTATCGGCAATTTAATTTTATATTTGAACTATCGGACACTTGGTTATTCTTGGTCAGTAGTCTTAAAATTCATCATGCACACAACTGAATTTTATATGGCCATTGGAGCTTGTATTGTTCTTTGTAGTGTTGTGCTGGACTTTGGTTTCGATAAAACAGCGAATCTTAAAGATAAGGCTTGAATATCACAGGAATGGCGAATGCTTCTGCTACTTTTTTGGCCAAGTCTTCACCTTGTACATCATGGCTTTTCGCTAAAGTATCCATACCATCAATAAATGAATCTGTTTCAAGGTCAATCCATTCGCCGAAGTTACACATCCATGTTGTCAGCTCCGTTAATAGGGACTCGTCTAAAGGAAGTTGCTCTAATTCTAAATTGGCGTGACAATGGCCACACCATAATGGATCTGCACCAAAGTCACCTTCTAATAGAAGGGTTTTGATTGTTTGATGACAATGTTCACAGAGCATATGTTAATTCCTTTCTTAGCGGTTTGTGCGGCCTAGGCCCATTGCTTGTTCCATACGCTTTAAAGTTGCGCTTGCAATAGCATTTGCCTTTTCTGCACCTTCATCCAAAATAATGTCCAGTTCAGATGACTCTACAAGGTTAAAAAATCTTTCTTGAATTGGTGTTAGGTGGTCGATTACTGCTGAAGCGACACCTTGTTTGAAGCCACCGTACCCGATGCCTTCATACTTTTTCACCAAATCTTCAATTGCTACACCTGAAATAGCGGATTCAATCGTTAGTAAGTTTGAAACACCTGGTTTATTTTCAACATCAAATGCCACAATACCATCAGAGTCAGTGACAGCAGATTTGATTTTTTTCTCGATATCTTTCGCTGTATCTAAAAGTTTAATCGTTGCTTTTGTATTTGGATCAGATTTGCTCATTTTCTTTGTAGGTTCTTGTAATGATTTAATACGAGCTCCAGCTTTTGGTAACTGGATTTCAGGAATCGTTAACACTTCACCATAACGTTTGTTAAAGCGCTCTGCAAGGTCACGTGTTAGCTCAATATGTTGTTTTTGATCATCCCCTACAGGAACAATATTCGTGTTATATAATAAAATATCAGCCGCCATTAATGGTGGATAGGTTAAAAGAGCTGCTGAAACAGTCTCTTTACCATGTGATTTATCTTTAAACTGTGTCATACGCTCTAGTTCACCAATAGAAGCGACACATTGTAGCATCCATCCCGCTTGTGCATGAGCCGGTACTTCAGATTGAATGAATAACGTTGACTTTTGAGGGTCAATTCCAGTCGCAATATAAGTAGCAGCTAAATTACGGATGTTTTGACGTAACTCTTTTGGATCTTGCGCAACAGTAATGGCATGTTGGTCAACGATACAGTAGATAGCATTCCCTTCATGCTGTAGTGCTGGGAATTGCTTGAATGCACCAAGATAATTGCCTAATGTTACAATACCTGTTGGCTGTACGCCTGAAAAAATAGTTGTCATAATTAGTTCCTCCTCGGGGTTCGAAAAATAAAAAACATCATGCGTCCTCATTAGAATAAACTAATGAAGGGACGAATGATGTTCGAATCCGCGGTACCACCCTGCTTGCCTTAAAAGGCCACTTTGCTTCGTAACGTGAAGGGACGAGCTTTGCTAATGGGGTCAAGTGATGACTTGAACGTTCACAAAGCTAACTCGGAAGTCCATTCCAAATGCATACATGGTCTGTTTCCAGCAACCACAGACTCTCTATACATGTATATTGCAAATGTACTACTCTTCGTCAGCGTTTTTAACTACACTATTTAATGTGTAGAGAGTGTCTTTTCGAGAACAACAATCAAAAAACTGTTGACCATCCAGACTGGCGCAAATGCGCTTCTCTTGTTGCACAAAATTATAGTATAAAGACTTAGTTAAATGCAAGCCTGTAAATTCAGTCTTATGACTGAATTTTTTTGTATTGTAAAAAAAGGAAACCAATATTATCTAAAGTGCGTCTTAATTGTACACGTCTACATGACATTATTCTCGTTTGTGTTTTTTAATTGAGAACAACTAGTTTCGAGAAATTCATGTTTAAAATGACTTGTTACTGGGAATATTATTATTAGTTCATTGGACATAAAAAGAAAGTGAATACTTTATTGAATACATTAAGGTAGTATTAATAGACAGAATATTTTGTAACAAAGTCATATATCCTGTATTCTTTTTTTCCTTGGAACTATATTCAAATACAGCAGAGTGCTGTATAATGGAACTGTAGATTTACATTACATTAATTCTAATTTAAGAAATTGGTTTATAGATAACGAATACAAATAGAAAGGATGTGTCAGTATGATAGTTACTTTATTTACATCACCAAGTTGTACGTCTTGTCGTAAAGCAAAAGCATGGTTAGAGGAGCATGAAATTCCTTATACAGAACGTAATATTTTTTCTGAACCGTTAAGCATTAGTGAAATCAAAGAGATTTTACGAATGACGGAGGATGGAACAGACGAAATTATTTCTACTCGTTCTAAGATATTCCAAAAATTGAATGTAGACGTTGAAAGCTTACCTTTACAACGCTTATATGAATTAATTCAAGAATATCCTGGATTATTACGCCGACCAATAATTTTAGATGAGAAAAGACTGCAAGTAGGCTATAACGAAGATGAAATTCGACGATTTTTACCGCGTAAGGTTAGAGCTTATCAATTACAAGAAGCACAGCGTATGGTGAACTAAAACCCACTTAGACTGCATAGAATGATGTAGTAGGTGTTACAAATGCAAATGCATGTTGTGACATCTATTTTTTTATGCTTTACTTATGTAAAAACCTTCATTCCAAAACTAATATTTAATAGGTAAAAGTCATATATTTCCGTAAAAGTATGTTAAACTTGATTTAATACAAATAGTTTACTACAATTTCAATTATTCAAATATCTTCTTTGAAACGGTGTATATCCTTTTCATTTTATGAAAGAACAGCATACAATAGAATTAGAGACAACTGTGACCAAAAAAATACGATTGCGGTTGCTCGATGATTTTCTGTAGTGTGGTCAAAGGTTGAAAAACAAAGGAGTATGAAGGTTAAAAACAATGAATCAAAGCATACTAATGAAATAATACTGTTTTTCGACAAATGACAGTGAAGGGAGATGAGGTCTAGTGGACATCGAACGTGTAAATGAAAATACACTCAAGCTCTTTATTACGTACAATGATATAGAGGATCGCGGCTATAGTCGTGAAGAAATTTGGTACAACCGAGCAAAGGGTGAACAACTTTTTTGGGATATGATTGATGAAGTGAACACTGAAGATTATTTTGATGTAGAAGGCCCGATTTGGATTCATATCAATGCGTCAGAAGTAGGCTTAGAAATCATTGTCACACGTGCACATATTTTAAAAGACGGTGAAACATTAGATGGTCATTCACATTTTGATGAACAAAAAAGTATGTTTGCCCCATTTGACGAAGTTGGAGAGGATCTTCTTAGTCAATTAACTCAATTTGGTGACATGGATGAATCAGAGTTATTTATGGATACAGACATTTATGTTTATAAATTTAAAGATATTGATGAGTTAATCCCCGTTGCAAAACGGATGACAGATGACTTAGTGGATTCCTCATTATTCAAATATGAAGGTAGTTACTATCTTGTAGTAGACTTTGCGAATGCAGACGATGATTTAAATCGTCATGATAAAAACGCGATTATTAAAGAGTTTTTAAGCCCTTCTAATTTCACAATTCATCGCCTTGAAGAATATGGCGAAAAAATTATGGAATACGATTGCTTTGAAACTGTACGAAAATATTTTAGTTAACATCTTCATGCTTCTGACTCTCAGGGGCTTTCAGACTGTAGATATACTCAAAATTGAGTAGACTACAGTCTTTTTTTACGTTTTGAGATAAATGAGGGAAAGAAAAATCAATTTTCAAAGAAAAGCACATCATTAGTTGGCGTATAGAAAAACCTTTACTACAATGAGGCAAAAAGGAGAAGGATAACATGCTTATTGCCTACACAGACAAACAGCAATTATTTATTTCCTATCAACATTCAAGACAAGCTTTACGACAACTTCGCCAGCAATTACAATTTTTTTGTCCACAGTGTCAACAGCCCGTACAATTAAAAATTGGTAAGCTGAATATTCCGCATTTTGCACATATTACGAATGATTGTGATCATCAATTTGCGGAAGGGGAATCCAAGCTCCATTTGCAAGGGAAAATTCAATTATTTGAATGGTTGCAGTCACTTGGGCATACAGTAGAGCTGGAGCCATTTTTAAGGAAGCTATCACAAAGGCCAGATTTATTACTACAAGGTGAACATCAGCGCATTGCCATTGAATATCAATATAGTACAATAACAAAAGAAAACTGGCAACGGCGTACAGCAGGATATGAAAAGCATAACATTCAAGCATTATGGCTTTTTCAAACACCACAGAAAAAATATACTACAAATGCTATTCAAAAAATTAGAATTTCCCCTATCCATCAAAATGCAATTGCTTATTCATCCAACAATGTGCCGTATTTAGTTACATATGATGCGAGAGCAGCAAAATTTAATTATTGGACGAATTTACTTTATGTTCACGGTCATACTTTTATAGCGAAAGTACTCTCTATTCCACTCAACAAACAGCAATTCCCATTCTATGAGCCAAAGCCGATTACACATGAATCTTTTACTATATACAAGGGGATATATATAAGATTGTGTCAACAGTATGTAATGCAAAAATTATTGCGAAGTCGAAAGGGAGTTCAAGATCGTTTTTTACGGAGTTGCTATGACCAAAATTTTTCACTGAATGCACTGCCACATTACATTGGTATACCTGTTAAAAATGCACAGGCTATTCCGATGTTCTCAATTGAATGGCAGGTAATTTTATTAGATTATTGCAGGAAATTACAGTTGCTACCGTATGAGTTAAAGAAAGAAGATATTCGACTGTTTCTAAAGCTTCTTAATGTGGAGCCAACAGAATTGGGCATGCAAGCTGTTGAAAACTATGGAAACTTGTTAGGCCATCGTTTTTATCAAATGGATTGCGATAGTGCGATATGGAAGCGAGTATATACCTATATGTATAGTCAACCGTTTGTTTAAATCCCTTCATGGAGCTAATGTTTCGCTGTGGATAATCAAACTAGGATTTTGATGAGTTTAGCTACAGGGTATTATTTGCAATTGTCGCAATATATTGAGAAAATATGAGAGTACAGGAAAGTTATATATAAAGGGGGCTGGCTCATGGCTAGTAACAATAATCGAGTTTTAATGAGAAACGAAATACCGGTAGAATTAACTTGGCGATTGGAAGATATTTTTGCAACGGATACACTATGGGAAGAGGAATTTAAAAAAGTCGCAGAACTTTCGAAAGAAGCATCTAGCTATGCGGGTACTTTAAAAAATGGTGCAGAAGCTTTATTAGCTGTACTAACTTATTACGATAAAATTTATCAACGTACAATGAAACTCTATACGTATGCGCATATGCGATATGATCAAGATACAACGAATAGCTTTTATCAAGATATGAATAGTCGAATTCAAACGTTAGCGACAAATATTTCAGCAGCACTTTCATTTTTAACACCTGAAATTTTATCACTAAGCGAAGAAACAATTGAATCCTATTTAGCTGATAATCAGGATTTACAATTATATAAGCAATCATTAAAAGAAATTTCAATGACCCGTCCACATGTTCTACCAGCAGAACAAGAAGCATTACTTGCACAAATGGCAGAGGTGACAGGCACTGCTTCGAATACATTTAGTATGTTAAATAATGCGGATTTAGTTTTCCCTACAGTTAAAAACGAGGATGGGGAAGAAGTCCAACTAACACATGGTAATTACATTAAGTTTTTAGAAAGTAAAAATCGATCTGTACGTGAAGCAGCATTTAAAGCGATGTATGAAACGTATGGTCATTTTAAAAACACATTCGCTGCTACTTTGACAGGTAATGTAAAAAAACATAATGTGAGTGCACGAGTGCGTCATTATGAATCGGCGCGACATGCGGCATTGTCCAATAACTTTATCCCAGAAAGTGTCTACGATCAGTTAGTAGAGACTATTCACAAACATCTACCAACTATGCAACGTTATATTGCATTACGTAAAAAGTTATTAGGTGTAGATGAGTTGCATATGTGGGATTTATTTACACCACTAGTGCAAGAAGTAGATATGAAAGTTCCGTATGAGGAAGCTAAAGACATTTTAGTGAAAGCGTTAGCACCCCTCGGAAAAGAATATCAAGACATTGTCCAAAGTGGTTTCGATAATCGTTGGGTTGATGTTAAGGAAAATAAAGGTAAACGTAGTGGCGCGTATTCATCAGGAGCATACGGAACAAATCCATACATTCTCATGAACTGGCAGGACAATGTAGATAACTTATTTACATTGGCGCATGAGTTTGGACATAGTGTCCATAGTTATTATACTCGTAATAATCAGCCTTTTGTTTATGGAGATTATTCCATTTTCGTGGCCGAAGTGGCGTCTACATGCAATGAGGAACTATTGAATGATTATCTGTTGAAAACAATAGAAGATCCGCAGCAAAAAATATATTTATTAAACCATTGGCTAGACGGTTTCCGTAGCACAGTATTCCGTCAAACAATGTTTGCAGAATTTGAACATTTAATTCATCAGATGGATAAAAACGGAGAATCGTTAACAGCGGAACGTTTAACGGAAGTGTATTATAACTTGAATAAGCAATATTTCGGTGAGGATATGGTAGTTGATGAGGAAATTGGTCTGGAATGGGCTCGCATTCCACATTTCTATTACAATTACTACGTCTATCAATACGCTACTGGTAAATCCGCAGCTACGGCATTAAGTAAGCAAATATTAGAGGAGGGTGCTCCTGCTGTAGAACGTTATATTAATAACTTCTTGAAAGCTGGATGCTCTGATTTCCCGATTGAAGTGCTTAAAGCTGCAGGTGTTGATATGAATGTAGCAAAACCAATTGATGATGCTTGTAAAGTGTTTGAACAACGCTTAAATGAATTGGAAAAATTATTGTTGAATAATTAATAGGTATGGCTGTAGTAACATTACTACAGCCATTTTCTATTTTATGTAGAAATTAGCTTTTAAGAAAAAAGTAAATAATAATGTTTTTCTTTGATTTACAAATGATTAAAAGTTTCCATCTTGAAAAAATACTGTACTGTAATCGCTTTCTATATGACAAATTTGTGAATCTAAAGCAGGATTCATTGCTAAATTTATTATTCCATGATAAAGTGAATCTTGTGAAATAAATCACAAAACAAACATACACCCCTTTGTTTGAACGTGAACATTTCTCCCATCCCCTTTGTGAAAAAGAGGCGTCTCTATCTGTCGAGGATAGTGGCGCCTCTTTTATTATAGTTCTTTCCTGCTAATTCTATATATTCCAAGTCTTTTGTAGTTTTTTTCTTAGCGTCTTTTTTAACTAAGGTGGATAGATTGATATTCACTTAATGATAAGACGAAAGATGTAATCTTGTTGCCTTCATATAAGGTTTTAGTATCACTGTCTTTGACCTACAATAGGCACTTCCTATAATGAAAGATTATGACGTTATGAAATAAAAAAAAGAATAGGACTCAGTTATAAAATGGTTGAGTTCCTATCCTTTTGGCATAAAAGTATAATTGCATTATTTAATACGCCACAGTGTAGCGTGATCTGTTTGAATACGTTCAATCTTTTGTTGTAGCATACGTTTTTTTAATTCACGTTCTGCTGCTTGTTCTGTTAAGGAATAAATAAATGCTATGTCATTTGTAGAAAGTGTATGGTACTTTGAAAATAATTCTTCAATAGTGGGTAACGGTTGGCGAATTAACTGTTCATTCATCATTTCTTGTAAAATATGTTCATAAACTTCATAGTCATAGCTACCGCTCACTTTTAGCCCTTCATCCTCAATGCACTCATTGAAAAATACAATACTAGGTACTTCATCAACTTCCATTTCTCTTTTTATATAAAGATCGCATTGGAATGCACGTGCGGCTTCTTTTGAACCGAAATCGACCGTGAATTCATTCATATCTAACTGTACTTCCTCTGCAATTTTTAACAGCGTTGCATAGGAATTAACATCTTGATAATTCAGTAAAACATATTCTTGTAATTTCGACAAATAACGAGCGCCTGAACGTTTACCCTGTAATTCTGCCGCCTTTATGGCAATAGAGGGTAACACAGGGTGATTAATATCCAGTTCAATACCTGATTCGCAGCCCTTCATGCGCTTACTCAAACAATTAAGTGAAGAGAGCTCTGTGCTTAACACAAAGCGCCATGAAAAATAATGATTATACTCTAGTTGTAGTTTACGAATGATGGATTGCATACTAAAAGCTTCAGGACAAAGTGGATCTACGAAAATATACAATTCAATTGGCTTATTGGCAGTAGAAATCGTCGGTGTTGGTTCTTGCAACATTTGAATATTATTCACGTAATAATTCCCCCTCATCGTCATTAGGTGTATTAATCATGTGATGAGCTGTTAAAACTAAACGTTGGTAGTAGGTTTCACGGAACTTCCCTTCCAAACCAACCTCATCCATCGCTTCAGCCATACACTCTAGCCAAGCCTGGGCACGATCAGGTGTGATTGGAAAATTCATATGACGCGCACGCATCATTGGATGTCCATGCTCTTCTGTAAAAAGATTTGGACCCCCTAAATATTGTGTTTGAAATTGAATTTGCTTGCGGGCTGTCTCTGTCAAATCTTTAGGGAAGATTGGCATAAGATCAGGATGCTGTGCAACTCTTTTATAGAACGCATGTATGAGTTCAGAAAGTTTTTCAGCTCCAAGCTCCTCATAAGGAACAGTGTATTTTCGACTCATAAGTAAATGCTCCTTTTATTCTTTATAAGAAGTATATCGTAAAGTACAAATCAATATGTTCATGTACCATTTTATCTAATACTTTGTTGAATTGAAAAATGTGAATATCTTGTGACTACCTTCATTCTATCAACGTCCATTCGTTTACACAAACAAAGAGCACTTTGAAAATGTTTTCGATAGAAAAGCACAAATTTCACCAACGAGGGTGAAATTTGCTGAAAAAGACTGTAATTACAGGCTTTATGCGATTTAAACAGTGTAATAATTCATCACTTTTTTGACATAATTCTGCGTTTCTTTAAATGGTGGAATGCCATTATATTTTGTTACGCGAGAAGCTCCAGCGTTATAAGCGGCCAAAGCCAGTGTTGGATCATTATCAAATTTATCAAGCATTTGGCGTAAATATTTGGCTCCAGCCATAATATTTTGCTCGGGATCAAATGAATTCGTTACACCTAAATATTGGGCTGTCTTAGGCATTAATTGCATTAAGCCTTGAGCGCCTGCATGACTGACAGCGAATGTGTTAAAGTTGGACTCTTGCTTGATAACGGCAGCAATAAGCTTAGCTGGTACATTATAAGTAGCCGCAGCCTTATCGATAATAGCGGCATATTGATTAGCTCCAGCAAGTGAATTCGCATAGGCAGTCGAGCCAATGACATCGTCTGATACATAGGAATCTAGCTTAGTGCTGGCTTGCATGTTTGATAATGTTGCTTGGAGAGAGGCGGGAATATACACAGAATTCGTTCCATTATAGAGCAATGATTGGAGCGAACTATTTGTATTTCCACCAGTCATACCTGTTAAGCTACTAAGCTGGTCCATAAAGTTGGCGGAGCCCGAAGAACTCATGCCAAGGAGGCTAGATAATTTTGCGTTGTTCGTTGTTGTCGCATCGCCTAACATTTCTTCAATCATATCAGAAAAGATAGAATTGCTGTTTGTGAAAGAATTTGGTGAAGTATTTCCAGTAGAACCTAATGTTTGTAGTGCTTGGATTTCAAGCATTGTTTTCAAAGATTGGATATCCAATGAGCTGGTCACCCTTTCGTATTGTTCTGTAATAAGCATTATTGGTGTTTAGTTGATTGTAAAGCTTTCATAAAGCGTGCAATTTTTTTTTCAGCAATTTGTTTTTTTATATCGTATTGCTGTAGAAATTCGTCGAAGATTGCTTTTCCTTTTATTTCATCTTTTGATTCATATTCTACCTCATAATCGTCGCACTGCAAATAGAAAGAATGATCAAATACAAGAAGTCCGTCTTTATAAGGAATTTCGACACGGTCTGTTGTAAGGGAACCAAACACGGCTAATTGTTCTAATGCAATGTTGTGTGACGCTAGTCTTTTTGCGACTTCTGGTGCATAAAAACCTTGACCTGCAAGCATTTTCTCTGCTTGTGCAGCGGTCAATTCATCGGTTGTTTCTAAATGTGTATGATTTGAAGTTTTCTCTTTTAATGTACATTCATAATAATTATTAATAATGCGGATACGTAACCCACTTTGCAAATTTCGAATAGCATTAGTAGGTGTGTCGAAATAATGATTTGTTTGACGATGAATAGCATTTTTTTGGATTTGGAATTCTTCTAGCAAATGCTCATATTGTTGTTTTGTTAAAATATTTTTAAACTCAATTTCAAGTTGTTGTGCCATATATGCTCATCCTTTTTTATTAATGTAACTTGCCTCAACGGAAGTCAGCCACTTCCATTAACTGGCTGTTGCCAAATATATAATTTGATTGAGAGGGCTTCTCCCTTAGGTTGTCATAGATTTTAACTGGAGCTTTTTTCAAGCAGAAATGAAAAAGCTCGGGACGCAAATAAGCGAATGTTGTAATCGGTTTTTAGCCGAAGTTTGCTTGTTGTTTTGCAATTACACACTGCAACTATTTACCCCATATGCTAAAATAAGAGGAAGAGAACGACGAAAAGGGGACCCACATTTGCGTAAAATATATACTATAGAATCATTTTATTTTGAAAATCAGCAACCTCATTTTAGTTTAAACGACAATCATAAAAATTTACAGCTAAAGCCTGCTGCCCAAGTAATTGCAGATTCAGATGATTTTGCATTTATCTATTTACTGGATGCAGGAGAGGACTATCATTACTTGCGTTTTCCACAAAACAGTTGGGACAATCTTGTACATATTTTACAAGCCAAACAAAACCCAATGTTAAAAGTAGATGGGGAAGTAATTGAACTGACAAACTTTTACGAGGAATTGGAAATGCTCGTGTATAATATTGAAGGAAATTACAATTACGGAGCAGAATTTGTTCAAGCAGTGGAACAACACTTCAAGGCAGTTCTCGCTGATTAAAAACGACAAAACGAACAGACGGTGTTGGTTTTGTCCGATACCGAATGTCGGGAGGTTTTAGCGATGGGACAATGGGAGATTTTTTTAAGTCCTTATAAACAAGCAGTAGATGAGTTGAAAATAAAATTAAAAGGTATGCGATCTCAGTTTGGCATTGTCAATGCAAATTCACCAATTGAATTTGTGACAGGACGAGTAAAGCCACTGGCAAGCATTTACGATAAAACGCTAGAAAAAGGACTAGCCTTTGAACCGTCGAAGCAACTTGGCGACGAGCTTGGCGATATTGCAGGTGTTCGTATTATGTGTCAATTTGTAGATGATATTTCGACTGTGACAGAGCTAATTCGACAACGTAAGGATATGCGCGTAGTGGAAGAGCGAGATTATATTACTCATAATAAGCCAAGCGGTTATCGTTCATATCATATGATTGTAGAATACCCCGTTGAGACCATACAAGGAAAAAAAGTAGTGCTAGCAGAGATTCAAATTCGTACATTAGCTATGAATTTTTGGGCATCAATAGAACATTCACTAAATTATAAATATAAGGGCATGTTTCCAGAGGAAATAAAAAATCGTCTACAAAGTGCAGCAGAAGCAGCCTTCCGGTTAGATGAAGAAATGTCTTCGATTCGTAGTGAAATTCAAGAAGCACAGGCCTATTTTAGTGAATTTAAAGAGGCATCGAATCCTAGTTTACTATCAGAGAAGGAGCGTGACTCACAATGAAATTTTCTATTCAATCACGTAGAGATGCACAATCAAATGAATTAATGGAGCTAGCAAAAACATATTTGCAAGATTTTGGATTAACATACGATGAAGAGACACCTGAAATTGTCGTATCGATAGGTGGAGACGGCACGCTATTACATGCTTTCCATCGCTACTCACATTTGCTAGATCAAGTTGCATTTGTCGGTATTCATACAGGTCATTTAGGATTTTATGCGGATTGGAAACCTTCAGAACTAGAGAAATTAGTGCTATCTATTGCGAAAAAAGATTTTAATGTTGTGGAGTATCCCTTATTAGAAGTAAAAGTGGAACATCATAATGCAGAATCGAACACTTATTTGGCACTAAATGAAGCGACCGTGAAATCGCCTGATGTTACCCTTGTAATGGATGTTGAGTTAAATGGTAATCAGTTTGAGCGTTTCCGTGGGGATGGCCTTTGTGTTTCGACCCCATCAGGTAGTACAGCCTATAACAAAGCTTTAGGAGGAGCCATTATCCACCCTACATTAGCGGCACTTCAAATAACTGAAATTGCCTCTATAAATAATCGCGTCTTCCGAACAGTAGGCTCGCCACTAATTTTACCAGCTCATCATCACTGTATTTTACGCCCAGTGAACGATCAAAACTTCAATATGACAGTTGATCATCTACAAGTCACACAAGGTGATGTGAAATCCATTGCTTTCAATGTAGCAAATGAAAGGGTCCGCTTTGCACGCTTCAGACCGTTTCCGTTTTGGGAACGTGTGCATGAGTCATTCGTTGCAAATGAGTAATAGCGATACACGTTTTACACTTCAATTTCAAGCTAAAAAGGATGGTCAATTGCTACGTGAGGCTTTAGCACAATGGCAAATATCGAAACGTGCTTTAACAGCTATTAAGTTTGATGGGGGTTTACTATCGGTCAATGGTATCGAGCAAAATGTACGTTACCCCCTTCACATGGGAGATCAGGTAGAAATAAAATTCCCACCAGAAGAGAAAAGTGATGGACTCACAATTGAATATGGTGCGCTGTCGATTATTTACGAGGATGAGGCTTTGTTAGTGCTTGATAAACCAGCACATCAAAGTACAATTCCATCCCGTGAGCATCCGTCAAAAAGTGTGGCTAATTTTGTTTGTGGCTATTTTGAACAACAACGCATAGCCTCCACCGTCCATGTAGTGACAAGGCTCGATCGTGATACATCAGGCTTGTTATGCATCGCTAAGCATGCACATATCCATCACTTAATGGGTTTAGCCCAACGCAGTGGTAATGTGTCGCGTGAATATGAAGCAATTGTACATGGACATTTAATAGAGGATAGGCAGTCTATCATTGCGCCTATTGGTCGAAAAGAATCTAGTATTATTGAACGAGAGGTACGGGAGGATGGCCAATTTGCACATACGGATGTGACCGTCTTACAGCGTTTTGCTGTTCAAGGAGAGCCGATGACGCATATTCGCTTAAAATTGCATACAGGACGAACACATCAAATCCGCGTGCATATGGCTTATGTAGGTCACCCACTTATAGGCGACGAATTATATGGGGGAAGCCGTAATCTGATAGATCGGCAAGCACTACATTGTGTATCGTTGTCTTTGCAGCATCCATTAACAAATGAGAAGTACTCTTTCACAAGTATGTTAAAGGATGATATGCAACAAATATTAAATATTTGAGGAGGTGTTCGCGAAATCGAGCATCTCCTTATCATTTTTACTATTAAATAGTATCTTAATAGCATGTTAACAGAAAAATAAGCAATTGTAGGGTATAGTAAAGAAGAAAGTTGTTTTTATCTAAAAAAAGAGTTTGCACAAACAGTGCATGCACACTATTATATAAAAGGTAGATTTGCGTCAATGAACGTAAAATAATTTCAACGCTCGGAAGGAGGGGACAAGCATGATAGAGGAAAGAAATGAAAAGGATGATGTGCAATTCGACGAGGCACATTTACGTGGTATGCTAGAAAACAATGAAATTAACGCATTCCGTGATGAGTTTTTAGAACTTCATCCATATGATCAGGCAACGTTTTATGAAAAGGTGGAGCCTGATATAAGGAAGATCATCTATTCGTACTTGTCTCCGACGGAAATGGCTGATATTTTTGAGGCAATCGAAATAGATGATGACGAATATACAGCGTATTTAGCTGAGATGGATCCAGCATACGGTGCAGAAATGCTGTCCCATATGTATGCTGATGATGCTGCAGACGTTTTAAATGAGTTGGATACAAAGCAACGAGAAAGCTATTTAGGCATGATGGATGTAGAAACAGCTGAAGAGATTAATGAGCTTTTAAGTTATGATGAATATACAGCTGGTTCTATTATGACAACTGAATACGTAGCTATTCCTGAAAATTCAACTGTTCGTTCTGCAATGGCGATATTGCGTAAAGAGGCACCAAATGCCGAAACGATTTATTATATATTTGTTGTGGATGAGGCACATCGACTAACAGGGGTTATTTCACTCCGCGATTTAATCATTGCTGATGAGGATACACTTATTCGCTCGATTATGAATGAACGAGTGGTAATGGTGCATGTGGGTGATGACCAAGAGGAAGTAGCACAAATTATGAAGGATTATAATTTCCTAGCAACACCTGTTATTGGTGATCAAGGTGAGCTTTTGGGGATTATTACTGTCGATGATATTATCGATGTTATTGATGAGGAAGCATCTGAAGACTACTCGAAATTAGCGGGTATTTCCGATATGGATAAGTTTGATACTAATCCTTGGCAAGCAGCAAAAAAACGTTTGCCCTGGCTTGTTATTTTATTGTTTTTAGGTATGCTAACAGCGAATTTAATGGGGCAGTTTGAAGATACATTAGATAAAGTAGCGTTGCTTGCTGTCTTTATTCCGCTTATTTCAGGTACTTCCGGGAATAGTGGCACACAAGCACTTGCTGTTGCCATTCGAGGCATTGCGACAGGTGATGTCGAAGAACATAGCAAAATGAAGTTGTTACTTCGAGAAGCAGGTACTGGCATCTTAACGGGAATTGTTTGTGGCCTGATTGTTATCGGCATTGTATATATATGGAAAAGTGAATTAATTTTAGGGATGCTTGTTGGTGCAGCAATTTGTGGTTCGATTTTAGTGGCAACACTTGCTGGCTCATTCATTCCATTATTAATGCACCGTATGAAAATTGATCCGGCTGTTGCATCGGGTCCGTTTATTACAACATTAAATGATATTACGAGTATTTTAATTTATTTAGGACTAGCGACAATGTTTTTAAGTCAAATAGGCTAAGAACCAATTTCTTTACTTTTGCATATTGTAGGGAAAAAAGGGAAGTGATAATTGTGGAGCGAGAGCCACGCCTATATATAAAGTCACCAACTTATTTCTTAAACATTTCTAAAATGCTACATGAATTGGATTTGGATGAAAGTACGTCTGTCTATGTAAAGGATCACTACGATAGTGAGTCGAGTCTAGAAGAAGCGGTACCTAAATTAGTGAAAGAACAAGATGCAGAAGTAAACGAAGTAGTGGACGAATATATTATAAAGCAGCTACAGTTTTTAGAAAAACCGTTTCGTCAAAAAGCTTATCAACCATTATTAATCACTTTAAAGGATGGTAGAAGACTAAGTGGAACTGCTTCAGATATGCAAATGGATTCCCTATTGTTGACGTCCAAGGAGTTCAATACACAAGAAATTATTTACTTCGAGGATATTGAACAAATATTATGGCGGGGGAAACAATTGCCGATATTATAAAAAAAGTGTACAGCAGAGGATGCTGTACACTTTTTTTTTATGTGTAGTGTGTCAAAGGAGAAAGACTTAGTTACAAATCCCTAAGTCAACATCAGCGATACATTGAACAGCGCAGAAACAAGATAAATCCACAGTGATACAGCTATCAGTAGAGTTCCAATCATCTACTTTACAAATTTTCTTCATATTTACGCAGCAGCCATCACGACTTAATAAGTCTACAGTGCTTTCAGTAGAATCATAAGTACATAATGGTTCTAAAACGCGTAAAGTAGCACAGCATTCATCAAACATATCTTCGACACGGAAAAATACTGATGTACATTTACAAGGATCTGCTGATGGTGAGCTAAAGAATGCTTTAAATGGAGTACCGTCTTTTGTAATAAGCATGAATACGCGTGTATCTGCTGTTGAGCGTGCAGGACTTACGATCCCGCCTAGTGGTTCTAAGAAACAGTTTGCTGTACATGGAGAACACTCATCTCGCACCGCTTGATTTTGAATATCTAAAATTGCACGCACCACGTCACATACGCAGCCTGCTGAATGGATAGGTCCAATAGGATTTGTTGGTTTACCACAACCCATATTGTCACCTCCTTTCTTTCTAACTACTTCTACAATATGTGCTTTTGAAAAATGGACTCGGGCTTTCGTTTACTTATTCAAATGAATAGTTTTTTTATGTGTGGAGAAACTGTTAGGAAAAGGAGGGTAAATACTTGAGGTTATTAGGAATGATGTTGCCTCTATTCGTCTGTATGACATTGCTGATTGGATGCACGGAAAAAGAAAAATTTATTGTTTATGGTTCTCCACAAAATGAAGCAGAGCTTGAATCGGTATTAAAAGAAGAAAAATCGGTTGAAAAATCAACTGTCATTCAATATGACGATAAAATGCTTGTGGCTGTGCAAATTAAACCATTGAAAAAATGGAATACGACTAAAATAGAGAAGAAACTCCAAAAGAAGTTTGATGAAAAATATCCCAGCAAAGAGGTTTTTGTTTCAGCCGATTATAAAATATTTTATGAAGCCAATAAAATAAAAAAGGACCAACTTGAAGATAATAAACTAAGCAAGAAAATTACGGAGCTGCAGAAGCTTGCAAAGGAGGAAACATAATGGAAAAAGAGCAATATCAACAGCTAGAACAAAACATAACACCGCCTACCCCTTACTTAAAAAATGCCGTTAAAGCATTTGTAGTAGGTGGCCTCATTTGTACAATTGGGCAGGCGGTTTCTCTTTTTTATATCGTTTTCTTTAATTTCACAGAAGCAACAGCCGGAAACCCAACCGTTGCAACTATGGTATTTTTTGCAATGATTTTAACAGGCTTTGGTTTATACAAAAGAATTGGTCAATTTGCAGGAGCAGGTTCAGCAGTGCCTGTTACAGGGTTTGGGAATGCGGTAATCTCTGCTGCAATTGAACATAGATCTGAAGGTTTAGTCCTCGGTGTTGGCGGTAATTTATTTAAATTAGCGGGATCTGTTGTGTTATTTGGTGTAGTATCTGCATTTTTTGTTGCACTTATTAAATATATCCTTGTGACGATAGGGGTGGTTTCATGGTAATCATCTTTCCGTCAAAACCATCGTTGTTAGCAGGAGGCGTAGTAGCAGGACCGTTAGAGGACCGCAGTACTTTCAAACAATATTTTGATACGGTCTACGACGATGAGCGCTGGCAAATGGATACAAATGAACAAGGCCATCGAAAAATGGTTGAAGAAGCTTGTGAATTTGTTATGAAAAAAGGGGGTATTACAACTGCAGAAGTCGATTATTTATTAGGTGGCGATTTAGTTAATCAAATGACGCCTACCAATTTTGCGGCAAGGGAATTAGCTATTCCGTTTATCGGATTATTTTCAGCTTGTGCTACCTCTGTTTCTGCTGTAATTGTAGCTAGCCTTTTAACGGAGCTCGGAGCTGCAAACTATTCAATTGCTGGGGCATCAAGTCAGCACAATGCGATTGAACGTCAATTTCGTTATCCGATTAATTATGGTGCACAGAAACCACAAACGGCGCAATGGACTGTAACAGCAGCAGGTTATGCGCTGGTTGGTAAACATCGTGAAGATGCTCCTTCCATTGAAGCAGCCACGATAGGTAAGGTCATTGATTATGGAATGGATGATCCATTTCATATGGGTGCTGCCATGGCTCCTGCTGCCTTCCAAACGATTAAGTCTCATTTAGATGAACGTAAACAAGAAATATATCATTATGATTTAATTTTAACGGGCGATTTAGGACAGCTTGGCTTAAAACTGCTGAAAGGCATGCTTGTCGAGAGTGGCATAAAAAATGAGGAGTTAACACTTTTACGCGATGCTGGAGCGGAATTTTACGGTCAAGATGAATCCTTTCAATCGGGGGCGAGTGGAGCAGGCTGTTCAGCGGCTGTTTTTTTTAGTTATGTAATGCAAGAGCTTCGTGCAGGGACATATAAACGAGTGCTCCTTGTGGCGACAGGTGCATTGCTATCTCCACTTTCGTTCCAACAGAAAGAGACGATTCCATGTACGGCACATGCGATAGAAATTACAATGAAATGAGGCAACAGCATGGTTATGACTTTTATATTTGCATTTATTGTAGGAGGCATTTTCTGCGTTATCGGTCAATTATTAATGGATGTTGGCAAATTAACGCCAGCACATACATTAAGTACGTTAGTCGTTGTTGGTGCAATTCTAGATGGAATGGGCTTGTATGAGCCACTCATTCATTTTGCAGGTGCAGGTGCTACTGTACCTATTACATCATTTGGTAACTCCTTAACACATGGTGCAATGGCTGAAGCGGAAAAGCATGGATTAGTAGGCGTATTGACTGGCATGTTTGAAGTAACAAGTTCGGGAATCAGTGCTGCAATTGTTTTTGGCTTTATTGGCGCATTAATTTTTAAACCAAAAGGGAATATTGACTAGACGAATACCCCTCTCTTGCCTGCAACTTTACATATTATAGGTTGTAGAAGGGAGGGGTGCTTTTATGGGATATCAAGGCTGGTGTGCACAACCTTATGGTAATAATGTTGCAGGTGCAAATAGCTGGAACTATTGCGGAGGCAATAACAATAATGGAATGGGCTCAACATTTGTCTTAATTGTTGTCCTATTCATTCTCCTAATTATTGTTGGCGCTACTTTCGTAAGTTAATTAGTCTAGCTAAAAGTTCTAGAGAGTTTTAGATATATAGGCTTTAGCTTTTTTCTGTGAGTATATAAAAAACTTACTGAATAAGGTTAGAGCCTCCAACAGTTGTCATGGATGTTTTGTGTACGATTAGTTACCGTTTATGAATCATTCGCGACAATAACGTTGAGGTGGAATTGATAGGAGGGGGAACATGCATCGCTCGTTTTTTAATTCGATTGAACAAAAGACAGGCGTATCAATGGATGAAATCTTTGCATTAGCTAATGCAATTCAATATGCTGATTTCACCAATGAAAAACAAGTAAGAAAAATTGTACGTCGTGTAGGTAAGGTGTCTAATAGACAAATTACACAAGAGCTTGAAGATAAAATCGTAAACTCTATTATTCAAGATGGCGCTTCACTAGATTTCGAAAAGCTTGCTAGAATGATGAAATAATGATAAACGTTTGTCTATTTTGGTGTGAGAAAGAGCTCCAAATAGAGAACACGCTACAAAGGCATAAAAAAAGGTGTTACGACTATGCTTTTAGCATATCGTAACACCTGTTCATTATATCTCTTTTTCCATTGCTCGATGAGGTATACCAGCATCCATAAATTCAGGAGATGTTACCGTGTAACCAAGCTTTTCGTAAAAAGGAACTGCGTAGCTTTGAGCATGGAGTTTTAATTTCTTTTGTTGAATGGAAATTGCGAATTTCTCCATTTCTTGCATAATTAAAACGCCAAGTTTTTTGCCCCGCTGACTTTGTAAAATACATACGCGTTCAATTTTTGCAGTATGATCGTCAATGCTACGTAGACGAGCAGCACCAACAGGTTCATTGCCTTCATACATAATAAAATGTGTTGCTGTTGCATCTAAAGCATCACATTCTAAATGAAGCGGAACACCTTGTTCCTCTACAAATACTTTTTTACGAACAGCAAATGCATCAGCATGTTCTTTCTCTGTTTCGACAATCTTAACGTTATACAAAAGTCATTCAGCTCCAGTCAATCGGAATGTTTCATATGTTGTCCATGACCCATCTTCCAATTGGTATAAAAGATGAATACGATCGATACTATCATGTTCATCAACCCCAGTCATGCGGAGTTGCCCAAAAATATCATCATGTTCTGAGTCCGTCATTTTTTGTGCAATCGTGATGTGTGGAACAAAAACATGCTTAGAGTCCCCAAAAGGAATTTGTTCTTCCAGCACACGATGGAATGCTTGTAATTGTTCAGTTGGTTCGATGCGGAAATAAATCGCATTTGTTGTTGGGAAAAACGAACTAATGCGTGATGCATGAATATTTAAAGGCGCGTGTTTAGCAGCAATATCATCTAATTGCTTAACAATAGATTGAATATCGTCTTCTGTTGCATCAAAGCTGTCTTTTAACGTCATATGCGGTGTAATCTTCGCATAATGAGGATCGTAACGTTTGCGATACGTGTTTGCTAAATCTTGCAATTTTTTTGATGGAAATGCCACAATTCCGTACTTCATAGTCCATTACCTCCCGAAAATAAACGATTTTTCTATCTAAGTATAACAGAAATTTCAAAATACGTAATTTGAATCGCCTAACATTAATTGAAATTTTCAATTAACGCACGTCTTAAATCAGGTTTCCAATATTTCCATGTATGATTGCCATCAAACTCTTCATAAAATGTAGAGAAGCCTTTACTTAACATTAGATTATGCAACTGTCGATTTGGCGTTAAAAAATCTTTAACGGTTTTATCCATTGTCACAACTTTATCTTCATTTTTGCCAACGATATGATAAATAGAAATAGCTCCTGGATCTTTAAACTGTTCAACCGCTTTCAGTACATCTTCATCAACATAAGGTGATTGTAAAATAACCTTGCCAAAAATACTTGGATACTTTAATGCAGCCATTAAGGAAGCGGTTGCAGCCATAGAATCACCGATAACTCCTCGGCTCATACCCATTTGGTACGTTGCATATTCAGCATCTAAATAGGGAACAAGTTCATGTGCTAAAAAGCGTAAGTAAGCTTCATGTTGCTCACCACTTGGAATATATTTAGTACGGCGATCTTTAATATCTTTGTATGGTACAAATGCAATGATTAAATTCTCGATTTCATAGTCATCGATAAGTTCATCGGCTAGTTTTGTAATACCTCCAAGTTGGAAATAATCTTTACCATCCGAAGCGATGAGAATATTATATTTGTATAGTGGAGAATAATTAGCAGGGACATAAATATATAGCTGTAATTCCTCCTGCAATGCTTCACTATAGAACTTTAAATCTTGTACAGTTCCCTTATCCACTGATGACACTCCTTCATGTGTTTGTGACAAAATTGTACCATATTACGAAAGTAAAGGTATAATAGGTTGGGCTAGCGTTATGTTAGCAAAAAAACTGAAATGAGGGTTAGTTATGCATGATAAAAGTATTCGCGTACAGTCAGAAGAAGTGGCGAAAGCAGCCCAAGCTGCACTAATTCGCCGTGGCGTAGAGTTAGAAGACATTGCTGAGATTGTTTATGAAATGCAAAAATCCTACAATGTAGGCTTAACATTAGAGCATTGTATTCATTCGGTTGAACGTGTATTACGTAAACGAGAAGTCCAGCATGCAGTGTTAGTTGGAATAGAGTTGGATGAATTAGCTGAAAAAGGGCTATTATCGTCACCTCTACAACAAATTATCGAATCCGATGAAGGCTTGTTCGGAGTAGATGAAACGATTGCATTGGGGTCTGTGTTTACATATGGAAGTATTGCTGTAACAACATTTGGACATTTAGATAAACAAAAAATCGGTATTATAAAAAAACTCGACACAGAGCCTGGACATCATGTTAATACATTTTTAGATGATTTAGTTGCCAGCATTGCAGCTTCGGCAGCATCACGTATTGCTCACCGCATGCGTGATTTAGAAGAAGAAGGCGAAACATTTGCTGATATTGAGCCAGAAGAGCTCGGTCCAAAGCCAAAACCACATAATGAAATTTAATAGCGTATTATCATAAGTGCCTTCAATTGAGGGAATTAGGGAGTCGACAAACTCGCATTTTTCAAGTTTGTCGTCTTTTTATTTTGTAACGGGCGCTCTAAGTTTTTACTTATAAAAGGAAATATTTTAAGCATACTTAAAAATTTCAGAAGAAAACTAATCAAATCCGTTGTGATATTAGTCGACTTTATTGATAATAGAATTAAATAAAGTATTGTATGAAGTAAGAAGAGAGGTACTGAAAATGAGTGATAAAGATATTAAAACGTTAATCACTAGCGGAACAATTATTTTTGCTGTTGTATTGTATTTAATATTTAGATAAATTATCAGGTCTTCAGTTTATAATATAGCTGGGGATTTTTGATTTTGGAGATATGTGCAAGGAATTAAAAAGTTGACCATTATTATATATCATTTTTTTGTACGAACGCTCCAAAATTAGTAATGGATATTGTTCTAGATTTAATTTTAAGGAGTGGGACATGCAATTGAAAAAATTATTTTTAGCTTTATTCTTTTCAACATTGTTTATTAGTGGATGTACAGAAGAGGCTAGCTTCGATAATGGTAAAACTGAAGATATACAAGGGATTGTAGCTTCGACAAAGGAATCTGCTGAAAAGCATGATGTGAGTAAATTTAAAGAATATGAACTACAGGAAATAATTGACGGTGACACAATCAGAATAAAATATAACGGCAGTTCCGAAAAAATACGTTTTCTTCTTGTAGATACGCCTGAAACGAATCACAAAACGCTAGGGGTGCAACCATTTGGACCAGAAGCGAAAGAATTTACAAAACAGTTATTAGCTGGACAAGATACGGTTTATTTAGAATTCGACGTTTCCTATCGGGATAAATATAAAAGGTTATTAGCTTATGTTTATACGAAAGATGGTATTAGTGTACAAGAGCAACTATTGAAAAATGGGTTAGCACGCGTGGCCTATATTTATGAGCCGAATACAAAACATGTAGATTGGTTTAAGTCAATTCAAAAAACTGCGCAACAATCTGCCATTGGTATTTGGTCAGTTGAAGACTACGTAACAAATCGTGGTTACGATAAAGAGGCCTATAATAATGCTGTGAAAGATGAAAATCCATCTAAAGCAAGTAAAGATGAGTCGAATAATACTAGCAGTAAAGAGAATTGTAATATTAAAGGCAATATTAATTCAAAAGGTAACAAAATTTATCACATGCCTGGACAACGTGATTATGACAATACTGTAGCAGAAGAAATGTTCTGTACGAAAGAAGAAGCAGAAGCCGAGGGGTTTATTCCTGCTAGGCAATAATGTCATAGGGAAAAGTTAAATTTTTTACTTAGGGGATTGCGCTTTTGTTTTATTATCGCGGGTAACATTGCTCAAATCGCGGGTAAAGGATGCTCCTTCGCGGGTAAAGCTACATAAATCGCGGGTAACCCATGTTAAATCGCGGGTAAAACTGTACATATCGCGGGTAAAGCTCCCGCACTTCATTAATTCCATTGCATTTTCCGGTAAACGCCCAATTGAACATAAAATTTTCCTTCTCATATGATGAGAAAATGGAGAATCGTTTAAAGGGGGGAAATCATGCATTGGATCACCATCATTTTTATTGGTATAGCAGCCAATCTAGATAATTTGGGGATTGGTTTGGCCTATGGTGTTAAGCGAGTGAAGATTCCCATCTTATCGAATGCAGTAATTGCTGTACTGTCAATGATTGTCACTTTTGTGGCAGTAACGGCTGGTAGTACAGTAATAGAGTATATTTCGCCACATACAGCCAATCTTTTAGGGAGCCTTCTACTATGTGTGATTGGGATATTTACACTTTTCTCTAATCGTTTTTCCAAGCATAGCATTGCAAAAAATCCTGAAGTATTTGACGAAGATAAGAATCATATTATTTCAATGAGAGAGGCAATGACACTTGGATTCGTGTTATCGGCAAACTGTTTAGCAGGCGGAATTGCTATTGGCGCTAATGGTATATCCGCGATTTGGACGGTCATCTCGATAGGCACATTTTCTTTTATCACAGTAGGTATAGGAAGTCATTTTGGTGTCCTACTAAGTAAAACATTTATAGGAAAGTACTCTACAGCAATATCAGGATGGTTGTTAATTAGTATTGGGATTTTTGAAGTTTTTGCTAAATAATGAAAATGAAAGGATATTACTGTTTATTACAGTAGTATTCTTTTTTAAAAGGAAATTTTGACATATTAAAGACGTTTTGTGATTGTTAGTTGACATACCTTGGTAGCAAAGATTATCCTTTGGTTAGATAGTGTAATTGAGAATTATTTTCGTTTACATTTTCATAATATTGCTTTCATGGAAATATTGAGAATATTATTCACATCAATTATAATGATTAATGGAAAATGGATAAATATTTTCCATAATAATTAGAGGAGGCGTGCAACACATGAAGAAAATAATGATGTTGGTCATGCTAGTCAGTATGGTAATTTTTAATTTAGCATTACCACATGCATCTGCTCAACTTGCTGATGGTACTTATTCTGTAAAATATCAGGTCAATAAACCAGATAGTAGCTCTGCATCAATAGCAAACGATTATTTCGTAAAGCCTGCAACGGTGACAGTAAAAGGTGGCACAGCTACTGTACAACTTACATTAAAAAATAGTGCTTGGATTACGAAATTTCAACCACCAGGAGGAGCTTCGGTTGTTAGCGAAGATAAGGCAGCTGATACACGTGTTGTACAATTCACAGTGAAAGATTTATCAAAGCCAGTTGTAACATCTATGAAAATTGATATCGATGATATTAATTATCACCATGAATATAGCGTTTCCTTAGTATTTGATGCACCAGCAACGGGAAGTTCAGCAGCTACAGCAGCAACAAATGATACGAAAACGCCAACAACATCTGGAAGTCAAGTGCCTAATCCACAAACAAGCGATGCGACGCCCTATTTGTTACTTGTTGCATTTGCAGGATCAGCATTTTTACTTTATAGAACAAAAAACAAAACAAAAATGGAGGGTCATTAATGACTAAAAAACGTCAATCTCGCGCAACAAAAATCGTACTTGCCTCATTATTAGCAGCATCACTTTCAGTACCATCATTTGCATCAGCAAAGGTAGCGGACACAACAACAACAGTTACTACAGATGTGAAAGTGGAAGAAAAAGCAGCTGAAGGAACAGCTGTAAAGTTCCAAACATTTAAACCAGGTACAGATGAAGCTGGATACTTAGATAAGTACTTAACATTAACTGGAACACTTGTTGAAAAAGATGGTACATACACTGTGAAATTAACAGCAGTGCCAGCAATGGTTACTGGTTTCCAAGTAAAACAAGGCGATAAATATGTCGATGCAACATTTGAAAAGCAACAAGATGGTTCAAGTATCGTGTCATTCCCAGTAGATCCAAAAGTGAAAACTGCGGCAAAAGTAAAAGTATCGAATGAAGGAAAAGATACATGGTATGAATTCGACTTCCAACCAGTGACAGCAGAAGAAGTAAAGCCAGTTGATGAAGTAAAAGAAGAGCAACCTGTAAAAGAAGAAACAACAACAGTTACAGATGAAACTGAAGACGTAAATATATATGAAGGTACTGTAACAGTTTATAAAAATGGCACTAAAGAAGAATCTATGATGAAAGAATATATTAATCCAACTGTAGTGGTTGGTGATGCAGATGGCACATATTTAGTCTTTATGCATTTCCCTAAAGGTCAGTATGTCCAATCATTTAAAGTAGATGGTAAGGACGCTGAATTAGCAGAGGAAGATAAAGAAACAAATGAACGTATTTATACTTTCGAAGTAAAAGATTTAAAAGCACTTGCAAACGCTGAAATTCATATTATCGTAGATGAGCCTAAAGCGGGCGTAAAATATGATTCTGTTCATACTGTACAATTTAGCTTTAATGTAGATTTAAGCAAACCAGTTACAGATACTGAAGAAACAACAATTGAAAATCCATTTAAAGATATCGATGATAACGAAAATAAAGAAGCAATCCTTAACTTACTAGCTTATGAGATTATCATGCCGCAAGATAAATTCAATCCAAATAACAATTTAACACGTGCACAATTTGCATTAATGATTGCACGTACTTTAGAATTAGAAGCTACTGAAGTTGCTGGCTTCCAAGATATTAAAGGAATTGAAGCGGAACAAGCGATTAACGCGCTAGCTGAATATGGCATTGTTGAATCTCGCGATAAATTCAATCCAAATGGTATTTTAACTCGTCAACAAGGTGCGCTAATGATTTACCGCGCTATCCAAGCAGTAACGGAAGGCGACTTAAATGTTGAAATTTCATTACCATATGCGGACCAAGCGTCAATTGCAAATGATGAAGCGAAAGAAGCATTCTCATTACTATACAAAGAAGGCATCATGACTGGATCTGTTGCGAAAGATGGTAAAACATACATCAATGCAAACAAACCATTAACACGTGGTCAAATGGCGAAAATTTTAAATAACTCTTTACAATTCTTCTACGAATTTGAAGAATAATAATTACTAACAATAGCAACTTCCTTTCTCACATAGATGAGGAAGGAAGTTACTGTTGCTTTTAGAGAAATAGGGGGAATTTTCATGAAAACAAGCAAAAGAAAAGTCATCTTATTACTAGCACTAAGTGCAATGTATTTCTTTTTTGCCCCTCATTTTAAATGGCTGTATGTACAAGCTGAAGAAGATAGTTCACTAGGAAATGGAAGCTATCAAGTTGAACTAAGTTTTTCAACCCACGATGGAATAGAACAAAACCGATTTTTTAATGAAGAAGCGACACTCGATACGAAAAATGGTCAATATACATTGTCTTTGACAATCAACCATCCATATACTTTACAAGAGATACATATTGAACAGCCTGAAAAATCGTTTTCTACTATTTTAACGTGGACTGAAAATTTAGTTCAGTTTGATGTGAAAGACTTACAAGAACCAATTCGAATTAAGGGGTTAGTAGCTTCTGAATTAGAAAAGGAAAGTCGTCCGTTTGCACAAGAGTTTCAGATTAGAGTGAAAGTGCCAAGTGAAGAGATTGAACAGAATACTGAAATCGCAGAAAGTGCCCCTGAAAAAGAATGGTCAATCGACTACATATTGTATGTCGATGGAAAAAAAGAACCATCGATTATGAATACGTATGTCAATCCAGTGGCTAAAATAATAGAAAAAAACGGCAGCTATTTTGCTCAGATGACGATTTTAAAATCATCTTGGGTAACGAGTCTAACCGTTGAACAACAAGGTGAGCAAGTAGCACCAACACTTGTCTCTATAAATGACAATGTGCGAATTGTTGAATTTGCAGTAGTTGATTTCCATCGCCCACTTCGGATGTGGGTACAAGTAGATATTCCAGAGATAGCATATCATCATCAATATTTTGTGGATTTACAATTTGATGAACAACAAGTGGCTCAAATTGTCGGGAAGCCTATAGAAACAGTACCTCCTAAGCAAAAAGTGTTGGAGAAGTCTCCTGCTATCGCTACTGAAAAAATAGAGAAACCTTTAAAGAAAAATGCAGTTGAACCTACAACTAAGCCCAACTCGCTATCACTTCCTCCAGCACAGCCTACGGACACAGCGAGGGCGGAAGAACAGTTAGCTTTTGATCGAACACTTGATGCAAATGCGGAGGAAGCAGTTGAAGAACCTGCTGAAATACAAGAGGAACAGAAAGCAAAAACTGAACAGGCAAATAACAAAATGACAGTAAATCAGCAACTCGCACAGCTAGATAAAGTAAAAATTGTATTGCTTGTGCTTATTTGTATTTTATCAGGCTGGTTAGTCGTTCGTCGTTTAAGAAAATTAAAAAAAGACTGAGATAAGTAGGAGATGAAGATATGTGCAACATAAAAAAGAACTGGTTGGCATTACTAGTACTGATGACCGTATTTTTAATCGCTGGTTGTAGCGGTGGAAGCGGTCAAGCAAATGAAGACTCCACTGAAAAGGTTGAAGTATCAACGGACACAACTGCCAAAAGTGAAAATCGTATTATTGCTGGCACAGTTGTAATAGCTGAAATTTTAGATAAGCTAGAGTTGGATGCAATTGCTGTACCGACGACTGAAAAAAAATTAGCAGAACGCTTTAAAGGTCTGCCTACTATTGGCAATGCAATGGAGCCTGATATGGAAATTGTTAAATCATTGAACCCTACGGACGTATTATCAGTGTCAACATTAGAATATGATTTACAAGATAAATTCGAGCAACTGAAAATACCTGTACATTTTTTAAATTTCCAAAGTGTGGATGCAATGATGGCGGAAATTAAAACGCTAGGTGAGCGTTATGATCGTACTACTCAAGCTGAACAATTAGTGTCGGGGCTACAAAAAAATATTGATGCCGTCCAAACGGTCGCTGCTAATAAGGAAGGACCTCGTGTTTTAATTTTACTTGGTATTCCAGGGAGTTACTTAGTGGCTACTGAAAATTCTTATGCAGGTGACCTAGTTAAACGGGCTGGTGGAATAAATGTCATGGAAGGGCAAGAGGCAGAGTACTTAGCGTCCAATACAGAGTACTTGCATAATAGCAATCCTGATATTATTTTACGCCTTTCACACGGTATGCCTGATGAAGTAGTTAAAATGTTTGATGAAGAATTTAAAACAAATGATATTTGGAAGCATTTTGAAGCAGTGAAAAATGGCAAAGTGTATGATTTAGAAGAAGAATTATTTGGCACTACAGCTTCCTTACAAGTACCGCAAGCGTTAGGACAGCTAATGGAAATTTTCTATCGTTAATATGTATGTTGAAATTGTCGCTCGTATTGCAAGAATCTTGCCGTAGGGCGCTTTTCTTATATTTCTAGTAGCCTTATCGTTTTATGATAACAGCTTACATATCTTTCATCGTACAATAGATTACACAAATACTAGCGGAATAAAGGAAGTCCGATATGACGAAAAAAATAATAAGCTTTTCAATTGTAATAGCGTTGTTGCTTGTTTCGATGATTTATTCAGCAACGACAGGTAGTATTAAAATGGGCTTTTTTGAATTTATAGGGGCATTGTTTGAAGAAGGGAATAGCCAGATGGAGGCGATTCGAGATTTACGCTTCCCTCGTATTATTGTCGCTTTATTTGCTGGAGCTGCGCTTTCAGTTTCGGGGGTACTACTGCAATCAGTTATGCGTAATCCGCTAGCGGACGCGGGTGTTATTGGCATTTCTTCAGGGGCAGCTTTTGTTCAATTATTTATTATCTCATTTTTCCCAGCGTTATTTTTTATGACACCAGTATTAGCGTTTATAGGTGGGGCATTTGCATGTGTACTAGTGTTTGCCTTGTCATGGAAATCGGGTTTAAGTCCATTAAAATTGATATTAGTAGGGATTGCTATTAATGCGATGTTTACTGGTCTGACAGAAGCATTTTTAAGCCTTGGGGGTTCACTAAATACATCTGCTACTAGTGTAGTTGGATCAAATTTAACGATGCGCACATGGAAAGATGTGTCGACCATTGCGACATATGGAGCAATAGGTTTAGTTGCTGCATTTGCGTTATATAGCTGGTGTAATCTACTTGTTTTACAAGATAAAACGGCAAAAAGTCTAGGCTTTAACGTGGCACGTGCCCGTTTAATAATTGCGGCTGTTGCTGTATTATTATCAGCCGTGTCAGTTGTTGTAGCAGGTGTTATTTCATTTGTTGGGTTATTAGTCCCACATATTGCACGACGTTTGGTTGGTCATGACCATCGAGTACTTATGCCATTTACCGCATTAGCAGGGGCCTTATTAATTTTAGTGGCTGATACAATTGGTCGAACGATGGTAGCGCCAATTGAAATTCCTGCTTCAACCATTATGGCAATTATCGGTGGGCCATTCTTAATATTCCTATTACGAAAAGAGTGAAGAAATATGGAAATACAAGACATTATCGTTTCCCATGATAATATACACAATCATTTAGATGGTGTCTCAACGAAGATTCAAAAAGGTAAAATTACGACGATTATTGGTCCAAATGGCTGTGGAAAGTCGACTTTACTTAGTGTAATGTCTCGCAATCATATGCCGAAATCAGGGAATATTTCCTTGGAAAATAAGGACTTAGTCCATTATAAACCTAAAGAGTTTGCTAAAAAGCTTGCGATTGTTTATCAACAAAATGATGTACCGAAAGATTTAACGATTGAAAAGTTAGTGAGTTTTGGGCGTCTGCCACATCATACAATGTTAAAACGCAATGATGAGGATGATAAGAAAGCGATTGATTGGGCTTTGTCTTGTACGAATTTACTTGAAAAACGGGACAATGATTTAGTGGCTTTATCGGGCGGGGAAAGACAGCGCGTATGGATTGCAATGGCATTAGCACAGCAATCTGAAATATTGTGTTTGGATGAGCCGACGACGTACTTAGATATTTATTATCAAATGGAGCTATTGGAACTGGTAAAAGCTTTAAATAAGGATTATGGTCTAACGATTGTTATGGTGCTTCATGATATTAATCAAGCCATTCGCTATAGTAATCATATTATTTTGATGAAGGATGGATATATTATGGCAGAGGGAGCTCCACGTGATGTCATTACAAAGGAAGTCATAAAAGAAGTATATGGTGTTGAAGCAATCTTCAATGAGGATGAGCAGCTTGGCCTTTATATGGTACCAATAGGTATTTAAGTTGGTGAAACGATGAAAAAATGGACATCTAAACTATTAACATTTATATATGTTGCAATATTTTTATATTCTGGTTTTGCTCTTGTAAAGTATCTCTACACCTATTATGAGTCTGCAAAGTCTTTAAAGGAAGTACAAATGATATATGCCGAAACATTGGCAACTAACCAAGAAGAAGTTGATGACGAAGCAAAAAAGACTGAGGAAATAAAATCAAAATATATGATAAGACCTCAATTTCACGATTTATTAGCTGTAAATGAGCGCATTGTAGGTTGGATTGCTATAGATGATACAAAGCTCAACAATCCCATTTTACAAGCGGAGGATAATGATTTTTATCTAACGCATAATTTTAAAAATCGTGGAAGTCGTGCAGGTAGCATCTTTATGGACTATCGTAATGATGCACTCGATATTAGTCGCAATACGATTTTGTATGGTCACGCCATGAAAGATGGGACAATGTTTGGTAGTTTGAAAAATTACTTAAAACAAGATTATGCGGATGCACATCGTACGATTTATATCGATACTTTATATGAAGGTTACGATGTTGAAGTATTTGCAGCTTATGAAACAACCATTGATTTTTATTATATTGAAACCGAATTTAAATCAGATGAGGATTTTATTCATTTTATTGGGGAAGTTCAAAAGCGTTCTAAAATTGATTTGAATGTAGCGATTGGACCAGATGATAAAATTGTGACGCTGTCTACATGTAAAGATTCTGTCATGAGTGATGACCATCGATTTGTTGTGCAAGGGAAATTAGTAAAACGGTAACTTGTTTCAACAAGAAGTTCGCTACTTCGACAAATTCGAAAACAAGAACGACGTCGAAAATGATGAAAATAAATTACTTGACGTAAATTAATTATTAATATATAGTAAGTTACATAAAGTAATTGATTACTTTTCGTAACGTAAAATAAGCTAAGAAGTACTCGAAGTAACTACATATGTTTAGCTCATTTATTTTAGGGTAACATAATTAGTGTAGTTACTTCATATTTTAACATATATCTCGAATTCGAGATATAAACAAACAATTGGAGGAATTTAAAATGGCAAAATGGAATATCGATTTAGGACACTCAGCAATTAACTTTCAAGTAAAACACATGATGGTATCAAAAGTAAAAGGCGTATTCGATAGTTATTCAGCTGATATCGAAGCAGCAGATCTTGCGGATTTAACAACAGCAAACATTACTATTACAATTGATGCAGCAAGCATTAACACTCGTAGTGAAGACCGTGATAATCACTTAAAAGCTGATGATTTCTTTGATACAGACAGCTATCCAAATATTACGTTTAAATCAACAAGCATTACAAAAAAATCTGCTGATGAGTATGCGTTAACTGGTGATTTAACAATTAAGGATGTAACGAAATCAGTAACATTCGATACTGAATTTAACGGTAAAGGTACAAATCCATGGGGTCAGGAAGTTTATGGCTTCGAGGCAGAAACAACAATTAACCGTGAAGACTTCGGTTTAACTTGGAATGCTGCTTTAGAAACTGGTGGCGTTCTTGTAGGCAAGGATATTAAAATTTCAGTTGAACTTGAAGTGAACCCTGCTTAACCTAAATCTCTTAACTAAAATCCGCTCGACTTTTACAGGCAAGTGATGAGTAACGGAGCTAAACGTTTCCGTCTGGCGCTCATGGCATGCTTGAAAGTCTGAGCGGATTTTTTTATTTCAGGTGTGTTGATTATTGTTATTGATTACTACTCCATATAGTAGTTCGTTTCATTATTGTCATTTATTTTATGAAAAAGTAGAATGAGTCTAGCAGTTGGTCTATTAGGACAAACAATCTCTGTAGAAGGAATATGTATTGTTATTGATAGTCTGTTAAAATAATCCGGTAATATGTTACTTGCATATTTTTAGCAATTAATGCATATAAAACATCATATTGTTTTTGGGGGCGATGGGATGAATGTATTAGTGACAGGTGGCTATGGTTTTATTGGCAGTGCTGTGGCAAGACGATTTTTTGAGGAAGGCGCCAATATTTATATAATTGATAATTTGAGTACGGGACATCTACGAAACATTGATTTTGAGCATAAATCGTACTTATTAAATGTTGAGGATGAAGTTTGCGAGCACTTCTTTAAGGAAGTTGCATTCGATGTGGTCATTCACTGTGCAGCGCAAACGAGTGTTCAACTTTCGATACAGGAGCCAATGAAAGATATTTTAACGAACATTGTAGGGCTTAGCCAGATGCTCTTCTTTTCGTCAAAATACAAGGTAAAACATTTTGTCTTTGCCTCTTCTGCGGCGGTGTATGGTAATAGTCATTATCCTCCGCTAGAGGAAACAGATGTGAGTGAGCCTATTTCAATGTATGGCTTAAATAAAAGTATTGGGGAAACGTATTGTGAAAAGTGGCAACGTGATTATCGTTTACCAACATTAATTTACCGTTTTGCCAATGTCTTTGGACCTAGACAGCGTATGCAGGGAGAAGCTGCGGTTATCCCTAGTATGTTAAAAAGTAGTCTAGAAGGTAAGCCCTTTACTATTTATGGGGATGGAGAACAGACGCGTGATTTCATCTATGTTGATGATATAGCAGATGCTATTTATGCTGGAGTAGAAGCTAGACTGCAAGGTATCTATAATGTCTCTACCAATGAAGCATGGTCACTCCATCAAGTTATATTATTATTACAACATTTAAATCACCCATTAGAGATACAGTATGCTCCTGCAAGAGAAGGAGATATAGAACATTCATTTTTAAATAATGAAAAACTGACGAAAGCGATTGGTTGGAAGCCCAAACATTCATTTGCAGAAGGCATCGAACTGACAATACAAGCTCTTCAAAATGAAAAAATTGTTGAAATCTAAATTTGGATTACTGAAGTATTTCCTATAACTATATTGGGTCTGTGTTCGAAATATCGAGCACAGGCCTTTTTGTTTAAGTGCCAGTCACCCAAACAATTCTGAATATTGTCCGGCAATTAAGCAATCGTTCTGTTAACTTGAAACTGGGAACAGCCTTTTTATTCTGACTATAGTATAATTATTGTTTAAAGGAATGTGGTGGAATGGGAACGGGGGCTATAGTATGCTAGTAGATTTTAGAGTGAAAAATTGCTTAAGTTACAAAGACGAGACATTATTTTCGATGGTGGCTGGGAGCCGAATTCGAAAATTAAAGGATACTCACACGATGACGATGGATTCATTAAGACTTGTGAAAAGTGCCTTTATATTTGGATCGAATGGCAGTGGCAAATCCAATTTATTTGCTACGCTAAAAATTTTACGCTCATTGTTGTTTAACTTTGAAAATCTGAATAATGTCAAGCAACTGCGATTACCTTACCAGCCATTTAAGCTTGGGGGGCAACATGATAAGCCGACAGAATTCGTGATTTCGTTATTTCTAGAAGGCTCACTTTATGATTATGAGGTGCAATATAACGCCGAGCAAGTTCTTTATGAGCGACTTACAAAAACTACGAAAGCGATAAGTGAGGAGCTTTTTGTTAGACGATGGGACGGTACAGAATACGTGTATGAAACTGCACAAAGTACAGCAGTTGAACTGACAAACTATACACGGAATAATACTGCGTTTTTATCAGTGTTAAATGTCTTTAATAACGCAGATGCTAAAAAAATTTTCGATTGGTTTTTACATAAAATTTTGTTTTTAGATGAGGCACAACATTTAGCCAGCCACCCGCTTATTCGCAAACTGGAAGAGGACGATTTTAAGAGAGAGGTCATGAAAATATTGAAAATTGCTGACTTTTCTATTCAAGATGTGACAGCACGCCGTGTTGAACGCAGAGAAAAAAATACAATAGGCTATGATAGCGATACACAAGATATAATTCATGAAGTTGATATCGATTTGCATTATTTATCGTTTAATGAAGCTGGAGCACCGATAGGCACAGCGTCAATCAATTGGACGATGGATTCTAAAGGCACTATTAGATTGCTGCATTTAGCATGTGTCATAGTAGATGCATACAATAAAGGGAAGACGATTTTTATAGATGAATTTGACACGGCTTTTCATGTATCCATTTGTGAATTTTTAATGACCATTATGAACAGTGAGCGCAATACTAATAATCAATTTGTTGTAACAAGCCATGAAATTAATTTACTTGATGAACCATTACGTACTGACCAAATCTGGTTTGTCAATAAAAGCTTTAAAAATGAATCTGAATTATACTCCTTATTTGATTTTGCTGATTTGCAGAAAAAACGAGCGGATATTTCATATGCGAAGCGCTATTTAAAGGGTGAGTTTGGAGCAACACCAGTTATTAATGAATACTTATCATCTCAATATCTACGTGAAGTGGAGGTATCTGAGCAGTGAGAGTACGCCAGCAGGGGAATCGAACGGTCCGTAAAACGATTTTAATTTATTGTGAGGGAGAAACGGAGCGTATTTATTTTGAGCAATTACGTATTTTAAAACGCTCTAAAATGGTGAGTGTAAAGATAAAAAACGTTAAGCGCTCTGCCATTAAGTTAGCACAACATGCTTTTCGTGATTCAAGCTACCAATATTTTGATGAAGTATGGGTTGTTTTTGATAAGGATGATTTAACAGAGAAACAGTTAGAGGAAGTCAATGTATTCTGTGAAGAAAAAGATATTCATATTGCTTATACGAATGAAGCATTTGAATTATGGTTATTGTTGCATTTCGAAGTAGTGGATGTTTCAGAAAAATACCCTCGTGCGGTTTTAAATAACAAAATGGAAGAGCATCTTGGAGTAACACATTATTTCCGTCATAAGGCGGACGAGTCAATTATTGCTCCAATTGCACTTCGACATGAGGTAGCAATTCAAAATTGTTCAAAAATGATGTCATTTCGCAATACAGACAGTCGCGAGAATCCTTATTGCAATATCCATGACATGATTCAATACATATTTTAAAAGAGGTTTCCCTTTTGTTATAGAATCGAAGCTAGGATGATGATGACGAGGCTAAGACATAACCAGAAAAATTTAAGAAACAGACGAAAGGTGTTCATAATTTTTTGCTATATGGAGACCTTAGCTATTCTTGCTTTTGCAATTTAAAAAATTTGAAATGTTTACTAGTTGTTGGTAGCGAAGGCGGTGACTCCAGCGGGAACAGCACACAATGTAAGACGCAACAGACCGCGCGTTAGCGAGGGTTGCGGCTTACGGTGTGCCCGCGGAAAGCACCGCTGTAGCGGACAACAACGGCATAGCAAAAAAGTGTTAGATTGATTAGGTTCAATCTAACACTTTTTCTCTTTTGTCCCAGCCCCTTTTTTCTTTTGTTTAGCCTCGTTTTTTATTGAGCTGGTAGAGTGAGGTGGCAAATTGTCGGAATTCAAATATTTTTCTTGAAATTAGGTTGAAATTTTAAACTGAGTATAATAAAATAACTTAAAACATATTAAACCTAGTAAAATTATAAAGATTAAAATGGGGTGACAATAGCATTATGACAGCGCCGTTAATTTCTATTCAACAGGTAAGTAAAGCATTTGCTGAGCAAACAGTGCTCCATCAAATTTCATTGGATATACAAAAGGGAGAGGTTATAGCCATCTTAGGAAAAAGTGGCTGTGGCAAAAGTACGTTATTGAATTTAGTAGGTGGATTTGAACAGCCAACTGCGGGACAAGTATTGCTAGAAAGTCAGGTTGTAACAAAGGCGAGCAAACGCTGTATGATGCTTATGCAAAATTACGGGTTACTCCCTTGGCGCTCGGTACAAAAAAATGTGGAACTCGCATTAGAAGGAGAAGCGTTATCTAAAGTTGAACGACAGCAACGGGCACAGTATTATTTGAAGCTTGTTGGCTTAGAAAATCGACTAACGGCATTACCGAGTGAATTATCAGGGGGTATGCAACAGCGGGTTGCGATAGCACGTGCACTCGCAATTCGCCCAGAGGTTATTTTAATGGATGAACCATTTGCTGCACTCGATACTTTTACACGCTATTACTTACAGGACGAGCTTCTTGCCATCCAAAAAAAAGAGCAGACAACTATCTTACTGGTAACCCACGATATAGACGAAGCCATTTACTTGGCGGATCGCATTTTTATTATGAGTCCAAATCCTGGTCGCATTCATCGTGAGCTGTATATTCGAAGTGCTAAACCACGAGATCGTTCAGATTCAGAATTCCAGTATTTCCGTGAGATTATTTTCAATGAATTCCAGTTTACCCACCCGCAAAATACGATTGAATATAACATTTAAAATGGAGGATAAAAGATGAAGAAGAAATTAGGCATATTGTTATTCGTGTTCATGCTATTGCTGACGCTTGCGGCATGTGGGACGGATGACAAAAGTACAGCAGCGCAAACAGAGAGCAATAAAAAAGTTGTGAAAATTGGCTATTTACCAATTACCCATGCAGCACCGCTATATATGCAAACAGATAAAACCTACAAAGGATATGCCATCGAGCTCGTTAAATTTGGGTCATGGCCAGAGCTAATGGATGCTTTAAATACCGGTAAAATTGAAGGCGCATCAGTGCTGATTCAGTTAGCAATGAAGGCGAAGGAACAGGGGATTGACTTAAAGGCAGTCGCTTTAGGGCATCGAGATGGCAATGTTATCGTGACAGCACCAACAATCAAAAAAGTCGAGGATTTAAAAGGACAAAGTTTTGCAATTCCTAATAAATACTCTACACATAATATTTTGTTGTACCGCATGTTACAGCAAGCGGGATTAAAGTATGAGGATGTCAATGTGGTAGAACTACCGCCTGCAGAAATGCCAGCTGCGCTTGCAGAAGGTCGTATAGCAGGATATGTAGTAGCAGAGCCATTTGGTGCGATTTCTGTGGCGCTTGAAAAAGGCAAGGTATTATTTCAATCGGAGGAATTATGGCCAAATTCAATCGATTGCGGATTAGTACTTCGCCAAGCATTTATCGAAGAAAATAAAGATATTGCCCAACAATTCGTCAAGGATTATGCCGAGGCTGGAGAGCAGATGAATGAGGGAGGAGACCATGCACATGAGGTAGTGGCAAAATATATTAAAGTTGACAAGGATGTTTTAGATTTATCGTTAAATTGGATTTCGTATCATAACTTGAAAATTGAAGCGGATGCGTATGCCATTTTAAGAGATTCATTAATTGAGATGGGGTTATCCGAAAACCCACCAAGCTATGAGGAATTTGTTGATACGACATTATTGGAAGAATAGTAGGTGCATACGTATGAAAAAAATAGGACCTATTTTACTTGGATTTATATTATTGATAGCAGTTTGGCAGCTCGTCTCGATTATGGGGGGGCATGATGCCGCATTATTTCCTCCACCATTGGCTGTTTTGAATGCACTTCTAGTGACCATCAAAGATGGGTCGATATTCGAACATATCCAAATTAGTTTGTTGCGTTTTTTTAGTGGCTATTTATTAGCTGTTGTGGTGGCTGTTATTATCGGCTTAGTTGTCGGAAGGTTGGGGAGAATTTGGGCTGTGCTAGATCCGATTGTGCAAGTACTACGCCCTGTTTCACCTATTGCTTGGTCACCTTTTATCGTGCTATGGTTCGGCATTGGTAATATGCCCGCCATCGTTATTATTTTTATTGCTGCATTTTTCCCCGTGCTATTATCCACGGTGGCAGCAGTGAAAAAAGTCGATGCAACTTACTTACGGATTGCAGCCAATTTCGAAATGTCCCATTTTAATTTATTGCGAAAAATTGTATTTCCGGCGGCATTTCCTATGATTGCAAATGGTCTGCATATGGCATTAGGTAGTGCGTGGATTTTTTTAGTTGCTGGGGAAATGATAGGAGCGCAATCCGGGCTAGGTTTTTTAATAGTGGATGCACGAAATTCACTTAGTCTTGATTTAGTAATGGCAGCGATTATTGTGATTGGTGTACTCGGCTTACTACTCGATAAATCGATTCGTTATTTTGAACGTTGGGTTGCGAAAATTTGGGGTGGGCAAAGTGCTTAGGTCTCTGTAAAGCGTAGAAAAAGAGCTAGTCCAATGAATCATTGGTTAGCTCCGTTTTGAATAGCACGTATTTGAATAGTGTCAATGCGTTCGCCCGTTGTTTTGGAATAGTACCCAATTTCTACTCGCTCACCTGATTGGGCATCAACAATTTCTTTATAGCAAGGATCCAAATGCTCACTGCCCCATAAAATCATCGCGTTAAAAACGGATTCCAATGCCTTTCCTGATTCCGTTAAAGAATAGGCGTAGCGTGGTGGGTGGGCTGAATAGAGTGTAGAAGCGACAAGACCTGCCTCTTCTAAAGATTTTAAACGAGCGGACAATAAATTTGCAGAAAGGCCTGGCAAATTTAACTTAATGTCATTAAAGTTTGTTTGACCAATCAATAGCTCATGTAAAATGAGCAATGTCCAACGATCACCGATAATGTTTAAAGTTTGTGCAATATTGCATGGTAAATCATAACGTGTTTTCATAGTGTACCCGTTGCCAAAAATTTATAAAAATCTATAAATCTTGTTTCATTCTTGCTTCTCCGTGTTCGATTTTGCCTAAGCTACTTTCGGTTGCTATAACACTCCACAAGCGTTAATTCGGATACAACGAATCCTACATATTAATAGCTGTCTTGTCTGTGACTATACTATCAATTTTCCATAATTAACTAAGTTTATAGCTGCATTTAAATCCCTATCTATTTCTAAACCACATTCACATTTATATACTCTATCCGAAAGTTTTAAGTCTTTCTTGATCGTGCCACAACATGAACATGTTTTAGAAGATGGATAAAAACGACCTACTTGAACGAATTCAATGCCGTAT
>NZ_PYWM01000116.1 GCF_003049665.1 Lysinibacillus mangiferihumi
TCAAAAGATAGTAAACCTGCTGAGACGAATATTTGCTAATAAATATAAGAATATTGAATTGGAAGTTATTCATAATAACGGTGAAAGACTTAAACCATAAAAGAGGAGTGATATCATGGAAGAATGGTAATATAATGAAATATTTGAAGAGATTAACGAAGACTATAATGATTACACACGTGTTGATTAACCAAATTCATCCAGCTTTTATTTGATACAGTTCTCGATGAAATGTGAGTAGTTCTTTGAGACCAATCCGCCATTCAATTGGCAGGGTAGCACAAAGAAACTGGCGTGTAAAACCAGCGAAAGATAGGCGTTTACAGTTATTTTTCTTGTGTTCTTCTGTATGAAGAAACTTTAGTAATACGTAGGCAATTAAAGCCGCAAAAAGCTGATTACATACGGCATTTTTTGTCGTGCCAAATAACACGGGTACATTTAAGTTCTGTTTAATCCAGCGAAAAAAGGATTCAATTGCCCAGCGTTCTTTGTACATGCCGGAGATTTCTTCGGCTGTTACATCGCGAAGATTTGTGACAACACGTACAATCGCCCCTTCATAATCAGTAAACTCCACGACACGGTGTCGCGTCTTCGTTTGTTTTTGAGCCGTACCAAGTGTACAGGTG
>NZ_PYWM01000117.1 GCF_003049665.1 Lysinibacillus mangiferihumi
TCAAAAATACCTACCAAAAAGCGAAGCAAAAAACAAAAGAAGTGTATAACCAAGCGAAGCAAAAGACGAAAGAAGTATATAGTCAAGCGAAGCAAAAGACGAAAGAAGTGTATAGTCAAGCCAAGCAAAAGACAAAAGAAGTGTATAATCAGGCCAAACAAACTGTGAAAGAAGCCAAAACGGCCTCAAAAGAAGCCGTACTAGCCGACAAGTCGTTAAATAACATGGAACTGCAAACGCCAAGTAAGGACATGAGCTTTAAAGAAAAAGCCGTACTAACAGGCCAGAATCTGCTTTTATCAAAAGCTCAAAAAGAAAAAGGCAAACTAGATGCAACGGTTGATGTATTGAAAAATACATACGGCGAACTAAAAGAATTGGTGACCAACCCTGGAGGTGTCTTCAATAATCTAGTGACCGCAGTATCCCAGCCGATTGAAACGACAAAATCAATAGGCAATGCAATAAAAGACTCTTATGAAAAAGAAGTACTCAATGGCAATGCCTATACAAGATCTAAGTGGATGACGAATGTAAAGCTAACCACAGCGACAGCTATTGTTGGAACAAAAGGCGTTGGCTCCGTAACTAAGGTAGGGAAACTAAAGGGTAATA
>NZ_PYWM01000118.1 GCF_003049665.1 Lysinibacillus mangiferihumi
CACCTTGCTCCGCGGGTATTTTCTCTTATTCCGCGGGTATCACCCTGCCCCGCGGGTATTCTCCCTTGCTCCGCGGATACACCCCCTTGCCCCGCGGGTATTTCACCCTACTTCGCGGGTATTCCTCTTTGCTTCGCGGATATTTCACCCTGCTTCGCGGGTATTCCTCCTTGTTCCGCGGATACACCCCCTTGCTCCGCGGATATTCCTCCTTGCCCCCAGAATTCCACCCTGCTCCGCGGGTATTCTCCCTTGCTCCGCGGGTATTTCACTCTGCTCCGCGGGTATTCTCTTTTGTTCCGCGGATACACCCCCTTGCTTCGCGGATATTCCTCCTTGTTCCGCGGATACACCCCCTTGCTCCGCGGATATTCTCCCTTGCTTCGCGGGTATTTCTCTCTACTCCGCGGGTATTCTCTCTTGTTCCGCGGGTATTCTCCCTTACTCCGCGGATATTCCTCCTTGCTCCGCGGATACACCCCCTTGCTTCGCGGATATTCCTCCTTGCCCCGCGGGTATTTTACTCTGCTTCGCGGATATTCTCTTTTGTTCCGCGGGTATTTTACTATGCCCCGCGGGTATTTCACTCTGCTTCGCGGATATTCT
>NZ_PYWM01000119.1 GCF_003049665.1 Lysinibacillus mangiferihumi
ATAATGCACTTTGAAAAAGAACGATGATCGGTCCTTGACTTGGCACGCTTCGGAACACCCAATTATAGGCGTTCGATTGACCGGATTTTCCGTCTGAACGTTTGATTATTTGCGCATAGGTTTCATCTACATGCAGAACAGATTTAGCTGTTAATGTCTGCTTCATCTGTTCATAAACCGGTAGAAGCCAATCTTCAGCTGCACGGATCACCCAGTTTGATAAGTTCTTATCATTCGTAAGCAGCCCATATCGTTCCCATTCCTTTACCTGACGGTAAAGAGGTAAGTATTGGATGAACTTATCATAGATGAGTTTTGCTAGAACGGTAGGTCCCGCAATGCTTCGCTGAATGGCAGCTTGTGGGGCTTTCCCACGTTTCATTTGTGCTTTTTGTGTGGCATCCATTTTACAGTGCTTGCACTCGTAGGCATGTTCAATATGCTGGATGCGCATCATTTTTGCCGGAATGAATTTTGCTTCTTCACGCGCAATCGTTTTACCGGCTTCGGTCATTTGGCTAAGGCAACAGTCGCATTGTGTATTGGTGGGGTGATGATGAACTTCTTCTATTTCAATC
>NZ_PYWM01000120.1 GCF_003049665.1 Lysinibacillus mangiferihumi
CCAAAGGTGTCCCGTTTACGGACTTCTTTTGGACGTTTTGAAATAGGCGTGCCGATGTTGAAACGTCCTCTTGTTTCACGAGGTTTCTGGCGTTTTCCTTTTTGACGAAGTACCGTTAAAGGTAAATCGAATAAGCCGTTATAAATCCAACGGTAGATACTTTTAAAGCTCAGCTTTCCCGGATACAAGCGGCCGACAATCTGTTCAGGTGACCACGTTTCCCCCAACTTCTCTTGAACAGCTTCCTTTAAAGCTGATGTTAGTTTTAGCTTCGCACCACAGTTCGATTTATTTTTTTGATAGTGATTGTGTGCTACTTCAGCTGACCAATTTGTATGGCGTTTCAGCTCTCTAGAAATGGTGGAGGGAGTACGTATTAACTGCCTGGCAATTTCTCGTTTGGAATAATCTAATTCAAGATAGCCCTCTATTTTAGCACGTTCAGATTAGTAAGATGAGTATAGCTCATAACGATTCCTCCTCAAAATGTTGGTGTGGTAACTACATTTTATACGAGGTCGTTATGGGTTTCTTTTATTTTGTCTTAAAGGTGTTGC
>NZ_PYWM01000121.1 GCF_003049665.1 Lysinibacillus mangiferihumi
TAGATTATAAGGATGTACCATATTCGACATTTTTACGTGTTTATATGGTCGGAGTGAAGAAATATCAAGTGAAAATGAAGATTTATAGTGGAACATATAGCTATGAACTACACATGCGGAAAAGTGATAATGTATACATTCATATGTATTTTAAAAACTTTAGAGAAACAGAAGGTCATTTATATACCCTAAGGATTGAGACAAGGCCAGAGCATTACTCACATTTCAAAGAAATACTAGAGATGATAGGGAAGCGGGCAAGCCGAGTAGAATTTGTGAGCTGTGATGTAGCGTATGATATACAAACTGGTTTAGAAAATATAGTGGTGATACCGACAGATGCACGGAGGAATATGACACACTTTGATACAACACGGTATTTTGGTAGAAGCGACCAACGTAAACGGAATGGTTACTGTAGGATTTATGATAAACGGCTAGAACTAGCAAGGAATAAAGGAATTTATTTAGCACATGAATTAAGCCGAATAGAAGTGGTGTACAAGGTAAATGAGCAAGTGTTGCTTAAAGACCTAATGAAA
>NZ_PYWM01000122.1 GCF_003049665.1 Lysinibacillus mangiferihumi
GTGGAAGATCGCTCAGAAGTGTGCGAGGATTTCAAGACAATCTATCAAGCTGAACACAAAGAAGCTGGCCAAGATGCGCTGGATTCCTTCTGTTCGAAGTGGCAAAAAGCGTATCCAAAAGTAGTGAAAGCACTTAAGGAGAACGACTACTTACTAACGTTTTACAGCTTTCCAAAAGCCATATGGCGTAGTAGATATTCCACGAATTTAATTGAGTCATTCAACAAGCAAATCAAGAAATACACGAAACGCAAGGAACAATTCCCAAACGAAGAAGCGTTGGAACGATTCCTTGTTTCACAGTTCGAGTACTACAACCAACGCTTCGCCATACGTTGTCACATTGGTTTTAATCAGGCGCGTGCCGATGTAACAGCGATGTTTAGCAAGAGAACGAGCAGTGGCGAAATTTTGGTTTTTAGGAAGGGTTAACCCTTCCCAAAAACCAAAATCAATCCTTCGAACAAATGTATTTAAAATAAAAATGTGATGATCTACTAGAAAAGGTTGGATTGTCATTTACACAAAA
>NZ_PYWM01000123.1 GCF_003049665.1 Lysinibacillus mangiferihumi
GGCCCTGCCCTACGGCGCGCAGCCGGGGCTCGATGCGCTGACTTCGCCGATCGGCGAGATCTACCGCTACACGCTGGAATCGAAGACCCGCTCGCTGCGTGAGCTGTCCGAACTGCAGTTCTGGAAAGTGATCCCGCGCCTGAAGCAGGTGGCGGGCATCGCCGATGTCGGCAATTTCGGTGGGTTGACCACGCAGTTCCTGCTGGAATTCGATCCGGCCAAGCTGAGCAAGTACAACCTGTCGCTGAAACAGATCACCGACGCCATCAACGCCAACAACGCCAGCGCCGGCGGCAGCATCCTCACGCGCGGCCAGCAGGGCTTCGTGGTGCGCGGTGTCGGCCTGATCCGCAACCTGGATGACCTGGGCGACGTGGTGGTCGCGCAGAAGAACGGCGTGCCGGTGCTGGTCAAGGACCTCGGTGAAGTACGCCTGGGCAGCAAGGAACGCCACGGCATCCTCGGCAAGGACCGCAACCCGGACACCATCGAAGGCATCGTGCTGCTGCTGAAGGGCGAGAACCCGTC
>NZ_PYWM01000124.1 GCF_003049665.1 Lysinibacillus mangiferihumi
TCACTTTTCCGCATGTGTAGTTCATAGCTATATGTTCCACTATAAATCTTCATTTTCACTTGATATTTCTTCACTCCGACCATATAAACACGTAAAAATGTCGAATATGGTACATCCTTATAATCTATAACAAACTTATCTATCGAAACCTCTATTTCCATCGCCTGTTCTTCCCCTTGTATGCTAGTACGGGTATAAAATTTAACACTTAGTACACTAATTAAATAATCGTAATCTTTTCAATTTACGTATATAAACATGCAAAAAAAGCACTTGTCGCCTGTTATAGACAATCAAGTGCTTTAAGTTTATAAATTCTCTAAGTTTAATAATATTTGCAAGTTTTATAAGTTATTTTAGTATTGACAGTATGACATCTTTTTTACCACATGGCAAGTGTAACGTTTAAACACTTTAGCTTGTTTTATCTCGTGTGTTTCGTCCCTATGACATCCATAAGTGGTCCCTTATAAGTAAAATGTCATATCGCTTATTCTCGCTCTTATT
>NZ_PYWM01000012.1 GCF_003049665.1 Lysinibacillus mangiferihumi
ATGCCGTCCCACCTTGTTTAATTTTCGTCATCATGGCCTCATTGGAATCAAATGTTTCGTAAATGACATGGATGCCTGTTTCTTTTTCAAATTGCTTTAGTAAATCGGGGTCTATATATTCGCCCCAGTTAAAAATAGTTAATGTATCTTTTCCACTTTTACCACCGGTAGCGCTCATTGCATCAGCCGCGTACACTAACAGAGCGGAGACGACAAGTATGGCGATGGTAGCTTGAATTAAAGACTTCATTGTTGTCCCTCCGTTCTTTTACTCGTACGACTTGTGAAGAAATAATAGCCGACTACTACTATAATTGTAACGAAGAATACTAAACCAGAAATGGCGTTCACTGTCAGAGAAATACCAGCACGTGCCATCGAGTAAATTTCAACAGATAAAGTACTAAAGCCATTTCCTGTCACGAAAAATGTTACAGCAAAGTCATCTAGTGAATACGTTAAAGCGAGAAAGAAACCAGCAAAAATCCCTGGTTGGATATACGGTAAAATTACGCGCATCATAACATCTTTTTTCGTTGCGCCAAGATCTAAAGCCGCATCAATTAACGACTTATTCATCTCTAATAATTTTGGTAAAACCATCAGTACGACAATAGGAACACTAAACGCGACATGGGCTAATAATACTGAAGCGAAGCCCAGTTTAATGCCTACCATTGTAAATAAAATTAAAAAGCTTGCACCGATAATAACATCTGGACTAACGATTAATACATTATTTAAGGAAAGCAGGGTATTGCGCATTTTCGAATCTTTTACTGTAACGATCCCGATTGCGCCTAGTGTGCCAATAATTGTGGAAATTAGTGCAGAAAGCAAAGCCACAATCACCGTATTAATTAAAATAACGAGTAATCTAGAATCCTCGAATACAGCTTTATAATGATCCAATGTGAAGGATTGGAAGTTTGTCATGGAATCCCCACTATTGAATGAGTAAAAGACTAAGTAAAAAATAGGAGCATACAGGACGATAAAAACAATCGCTAAATACACTTTTGCAGATGTGGACAGTTTGCTCATCGTACGCGACCTCCTTTATCCTTTTGACCTGTAATGAACATGATGATTACCATAAATAAAATTAAAAATACGGCAATCGTTGAACCCATGCCCCAATTTTGCGTTACAAGGAATTGTTGCTCAATTGCTGTACCGAGCGTAATAACGCGGTTTCCTGCAATTAAGCGCGTAATCATGAAAAGTGATAAAGCAGGGATGAAAACAACTTGAATTCCTGATTTAACACCATCCATTGTTAGTGGCAGTACAACGCGACGGAATGTTGTAAAGGCTGAAGCACCTAAGTCACGAGCTGCGTAGACAAGGGTTGGGTTAAGACGATCCAACGAGTTGAAAATTGGTAAAATCATAAAGGGAATAAAAATATAAACGGATACGAAGACAAAGCTCATATCAGTAAATAGCATTTGCTTCGGATCAAAGCCGAATACTTCAATGGCTGCATTGATTGGACCATATAAACCGAATATCCCTATAAACGCATATGTTTTTAACAAAAGATTAATCCACGAAGGAATAATAATGAGCAATAGCCATAGCTGTTTGTGTTTGGTCTTCGTTAAAAAATAAGCTGTTGGGTATGAAATCAGCAATGTAAAGAATGTGATTAAAAACGCATACCAAAACGAACTAAGTGTCATTTTTAAATAGACAGATGTAAAAAATGCTTTGTAGTTATTGAGCGTAAAATTGCCATGTAAATCTAGTAGGGAGTAGTAAACAACGAGGGCAATCGGCGCAATAACAAATAGTGCAATCCATAAAACGTATGGAAATAACGCTGATTTCGAAGTTTTAGTTTGCATCTTCGTCATCTCCATAGGATTCTAGACGTTTATCGAACTCTTCCTCAGTTTCATTTAGGCGCATTACATGAATGGCTTCTGGATCAAAGTCTAAACCTATTTCTGTCCCTACTTCAGCTTTCTTCAATGAATGGACAAGCCACTCATTACCAGCTTTATCGTAAGTGGAGAGCTCATAATGGACTCCACGGAATAATTGTGTATCAACTTTAACAATTAGTTTTCCTTTGTCGACTGTTGTGATTTCCAAATCTTCTGGACGAATAACAATATCAATTTTTTCATTTGGTTTCATTCCTTGGTCAACACATTCAAACACTTTCCCAGCAAACTCCACTTTAAAATCTTCTATCATAACGCCGTTAACAATATTTGATTCTCCGATAAAGTCGGCCACAAAACGGTTAATGGGTTCATCATAAATATCTACTGGTGTACCTGATTGTTGAATTTGCCCTTCGCTTAAGACAAATATTTCATCACTCATGGCAAGTGCCTCTTCTTGGTCGTGTGTGACAAATACAAATGTTTTACCAAGTCGTTGTTGTAATTCACGTAGTTCATACTGCATTTCTGTACGAAGTTTTAAATCAAGCGCAGAAAGAGGCTCGTCGAGTAAAATAACTTCTGGATCATTAACAATAGCTCGTGCAATCGCAACACGTTGACGCTGACCACCCGACATTTCAGAAATTTCTCGATTGCCATAGCCGGCTAAGTTGACAAATTTTAGCGCTTCTCCCACACGTTCTTTAATGTTATTTTCAGGAAGTTTTTTAATACGTAATCCAAATGCTACATTTTCAAAAACATTTAGATGTGGAAATAACGCATAATCTTGAAATACTGTGTTAACTTGACGTTCATTGGCTGGAACCGTGTTGATTTTTTTATCGTGGAAAAACACATCGCCTGTAGTTGGTTCTGTGAAACCAGCGATAATGCGTAATATCGTTGTTTTACCGCAACCTGACGGACCAAGCAACGTATAGAACTTTCCCTTTTCAAGCTCTAAGTTAATATTTTTTAGGACGACTGTGCCGTCGCTATATGATTTTGATACATTTTCAAAGCGGATAATAGAATTTGTTGTCATTGAAGCGCCTCCTTAAGCTATAAATAAGAATCCGTTGCGACGAGTAAAATTTTTGTTTCATCGTCATGGGCATTAAAAATTTGATGATGATCTGCCGCGTCAAAATAGAGCGCATTACCTTCACTAGCTATATATTGTTCATTCCCTAAAACGAGACGAATACGCCCTTTGACAATATAAATAAATGTTTCTGATAGCGATGGTTCAAACTGTTTGAATTCGCCGTCAGCAGCAAGTGTCAAAAAGATGGGCTCCATTTCTTTCTCATTAGATGTAGGAATAAGCCATTGAATTTCATATTTTTTTTCTTCGTCTGTATAAGTCGATTGATCTTCCTCGGTGTAGACAACCTTTTGCTCAGGTGCATCATCATCGAAGAATTCCTTGGGCGTCGATCCTAAAACTTCTAATAATGAAAAAAGCGTTTCAATAGAAGGCGAATTCAAATCACGCTCTAGTTGTGAAATATAGCCTTTACTTAAATCTGTACGTTCTCCAAGCTCTTCTTGGGTAAGACCTTTTTTCAAACGAAGTGCTTTAATTTTTCCTCCAATTTGCATCGTTTCCCTCCTAGAAGAAGTTTAGCAATCATAAACTTTCAGAAAATGAAGTTTACTTTAACGAAACTTTTAGTTTACTAAAAACATTACTATTATACATAATAATGAAAAATTTGCAATCGTTTTGGAGGAAAAAATGCAGATGTATTTGAAAGAAAAGAAGCTTCTCTATTTTCGAGCAGTTTTTTGTGTTATTCTAGAATAAATTTACGAAAAGAAGCTAATAACTATAGTGTAGTGATGATTATTTATTGGGTATTTGACAAAAATTTGTCAGTACACTTGAAACGATTAGCGTGGCGAAGTGCACTTCGTTGAAAATCTGTGCTTTCTTTGCTATCGTAGAAGACGGTTCGCATGTGCGAATGGAATATAAAACTACATATTATTCGGAGGGATTTATAATGGCAGAACGCATGGTAGGTAAACAAGCCCCAGACTTCACAATGGAAGCAGTACTTCCAGACAAATCTTTTGGTAAAGTATCTTTAGAAGAAATTAAAGCACAAGACAAATGGACTGTACTGTTCTTCTACCCAATGGACTTCACTTTTGTATGTCCAACAGAAATTACTGCGATGAGCGATCGTTATGATGAGTTCGAAGACTTAGATGCAGAAGTAATCGGCGTTTCAACTGATACAATCCACACGCACTTAGCTTGGATTAACACAGATCGCACGCAAAATGGCCTTGGAGAATTAAAATACCCATTAGCAGCAGATACGAACCATGCGATTTCGAAAGAATATGGCGTTTTAATTGAAGAAGAAGGTATCGCACTACGCGGCTTATTCATCATTAATCCAGAAGGCGAATTAAAATATCAAACAGTATTCGATAATAATATTGGCCGTGACGTTGATGAAACTTTACGTGTATTACAAGCTTTACAAACTGGCGGTCTTTGCCCAGCAAACTGGCGCCCAGGTCAAGCAACTCTTTAATTGAATTGAGCAAAGTCCTTCACTTTTAAAAAGAGCGGGATGAATGCGAATTATGCAATGAAATCAGTAGTGGTACAGCTATTGAGCAAGTCGGAGTACTCTGGCACTGTCTAGATTTTTTTCGAGCTTTTTGAAAAAAATCTAGACGCAATTACGCCAAGGCTCAATTCATGCATAAAATGAATAATGGGTCCCCACGACACGCTTGTGGGGATATTTTTTTCAAGGGAGGATTTTTTATGAAACTTCGTGAACAAATGCCTGAACTTACAGGTGCAACAACATGGTTAAATGGTGAAGTAACGAAAGCACAATTAGTTGGCGAAAAACCAACACTAATCCATTTTTGGTCTGTAAGCTGTCATTTATGTAAAGAAGCAATGCCGGAAGTGAATAATTTCCGTGACAAATATAAAGATGAATTAAACGTTATTGCTGTGCATATGCCACGTTCTGAAGCAGATACTGATTTGGATACGATCAAAGCTGTTGCAGCAGAGCATGATATTACACAACCGATTTTTGTAGATAATGAAATGAAGTTAACGGATGCTTTTGAAAACCAATACGTACCCGCTTACTTCGTATTCGATAAAGACGGACAGCTTCGCCATATGCAAGCTGGTGGTAGCGGTATGAAGATGTTAGAAAAACGTGTGAATCGAGTTCTCGATGAAATGCGTAACGCATAATTTTAATATTTGCTAGGCGGGGATGTTTAAATCCTCGCTTTTTTTAATAGTAATATTATAGAATGTCGAAAATACTAGATAGAAAAGGTAAAATGACGATTGGTCTCCTGTTTTGACAATACATATAAGCGAGAATAAGTTAAAATAAAGTAATTGTAGTTTTCGGAGGGATTTTGAATGATGAAAAAAGAGTTTGCCGTCATTGGACTTGGACGTTTCGGAGGGAGTATTGTTCGTGAGCTTATGAGTCAAGGTGCGCAAGTAATGGCGATTGACCATTCATCTGAACGGGTAGATGAGTTTGCTGCCATCGCAACGCAAGCTGTTATTGCCGATTCAACAGATGAATCGGTATTAAATTCATTAGGTATTCGGAATTTTGAACATGTCATTGTCGCTATCGGCGAAGATATTCAGGCAAGTATTTTAACGACCATTATTTTAAAAGAAATAGGTGTTCAGCAAATTACAGTAAAAGCTCAAAACGACTACCACGAAAAAGTGCTAAGAAAAATTGGAGCAGATTTTGTAGTTCATCCTGAGCGTGATATGGGTATCCGTATAGCGAATAATATGTTATCTAATACGGTGCTCGATTATTTAGAGCTGTCAGATGAGCATTCGATTATGGAATTAAAAGCGAATGATGCCATTGCCGGTTATTCGATTATGGATTTAGATATCCGTGCAAAATACGGCATTAACATTGTCGGCATAAAACGAGGATCCGATATTATCGTTTCTCCACAAGCAAGCGACAAAATTTTACTTGGAGATATTATGCTTCTTATCGGTGCTGATGTGGATATTAACCGTTTTGTGAAGAAGGCAATGAAAGAATAAGAAAGAAGTGGAATATTGTAGTTGGTTTGCAATACTCCATTTTTTCATATACAATCCAACTTTTTATGAAGTTTGTTAAGAAAGCTGATGGGGAGTAGGTTTAGCACATGTTTAAATTTAGGAAAGAACCATTACTACGGTTTCTAAAAATTATATTTCCAATCATACTTTTAGCGATAGCGATTTACGAAATACAACAATCGCTAAGGGGGGTAAATGTAAATTTACTGCGAAATGAAGTTAGTCAATTGCAAGTATGGGAACTGTTGTTGATTTTTTTCATTACGTTTTGTGCGATTACTCCGATGATTTTTTACGATGTTATTTTGGTAAAACTATTAGGAATGAAAATAAACAAGCGTACTTTAGTGAACAATTCGTTTATTGTCAACACATTTTCGAACCTTATTGGCTTTGGCGGTTTAGTGGGTGTATTTCTACGAAATTATTTTTATTCAAAATATAAAGTGGATCGTGAAGGCTTGTTAAAGAGCATTGCCACCGTTACTCTTTTTTATTTAACAGGGATTTCATTGTTAACTTGGTTGATGTATCTGTTCTTTTGGGATTTCCCAATGTTAAAAGAAATTCGCTGGTTATCAATTGCTGTCATAGTGGTCAGCTTATATGTTCCTGTATTTTTAGTGATGCATCTTATTCGCTATAACAAAAGAAGTGCCTTAACGTATAAAGTATTCCTACAGTTAATGATTACTTCTGTTGCTGAATGGCTTGCGGTCTTTTTTGTCATTTGGATGTTAACAATCATCATCCAAATACCGATGGAGCTCTCTACGCTCATACCGATATTTTTAATTGCCTCATGTGCAGGTATAGTAAGCATGATTCCGGGAGGGGTTGGCTCATTTGACCTTGTTTTTTTATGGGGGACGCAAAGTGTTGGAATTGCAGAAGAAAAAGTACTCTTTTTATTAATCTTGTATCGTGTGGGCTACTTTGTACTACCATTTTTAGTGTCTGTACTATTATTTATGAAAGATTATTGGGAGCGTTGGAATCGGTCGTGGGATGATGTACCAAATGTTATTTTTCAAAAGATTAGTCATATGTTGTTAACCAGTTTAGTATTTATCTCGGGCATTGTCTTACTGTTATCAGCATCTGTACCAGGTATTTTAAGCAGATTAAAAATCGCTCAGGAGTTTTTATCATCGCCAATTATGAATATTTCCCATCAATTGACTGTTGCGGCAGGCTTTATTCTATTAGGGTTGTGTAGGGGAATTAAATATAAAGTGAAAACGGCTTATCAACTTGCCATTATCGTGCTTAGCAGTTCGGCTTTATTTTCAATTAGTAAAGGGTTTGATTATGAAGAAGCCATTTTTTTACTGATAGTCGCTGTATTGTTAATGGCATCCAAAAAACAATTTTATCGGGAAAGTTATGTCTTAACATGGGGTACTATTTTATTTGACCTTGCTGCGGTTATTTTCATTACGGCAATGTACTTATTAATAGGTTATATCAATTTACCTACCGCAAAAATTCATATTCCGACACCATTGCAATATTATATGCTTACAGATTATCGGGATTTATTTTTCAGTGCAATGATCGGTATTCTCATCGCTTGCGCTATTTTTTACTTAGGTTATCTTACACGCGGACCTAAAAAAATGCACAAGCTACTATCAAAAGAACATGAAGATAAAATCAAAAGTCATCTTATGGAGTATACGGGAACGGAGTTTTCACATCTCATTTTTTTGCATGACAAATTTGTCTATTGGAATAAAGAAAATACGGTGTTATTCGCCTATCAAATCTATGCAGATAAAATCGTGGTACTAGGCGATCCGGTAGGTCCAGAAAGTGATTTATTATCGGCTATTCAGGAGTTTTTGGAAGTAGCAGATAGGCATGGCTATACACCTGTTTTTTATGAAATTAACAACAAGATTTTCCCTGTGTTACATGAGCATGGTTATAGCTTTTTTAAGCTGGGCGAGGAAGCGTTTGTTGATTTAGAGATGTTCACATTTGCTGGTAAAGAAATGAAGGGCAGCAGGGCGGTAAAAAATAGATTTGAACGCGAGAACTATACGGTCGCAATATTAAGTCCGCCCTACTCACAGGAGGTTATGACTGAACTAGCGGAAGTATCAAGAAAATGGCTACAAGGAAGGGCCGAGAAGGGATTTTCTCTTGGCTTTTTCGATGAAAATTATTTGAACACCTCAAAAATTGCTGTGTTAAAAGGAGCTGAAGGCGTCATTGGCTTTGCAAGCATCATGCCCATGTATGATAAGGGCGAAAGAATTTCAGTCGATCTGATGCGCTTTAAACCTGGGGCACCGTCTGGTACAATGGATTTCATTTTCTTATCGCTGTTTCAATGGGCGAAAGAACAAGGATACCGTGTATTTAATATGGGCATGTCTCCGTTATCGAATGTCGGTCAATCTAGATACTCTTTTTTAAGCGAAAAAATTGCAGCACAAATATTTTTACATGGCCAGTATTTCTATCATTTTAAAGGCTTAAAAAACTTTAAATTAAAATATGCAGATTTTTGGGAACCAAAATATATAGCGTATCGCAAAAAATCATCGTTGCCCTTTACAATGGCACAAATCACATTATTGATTGGACGAAAGAGAAAATAATTGGATATTTTTAAAATTTGGTAAATATTAAATTAATATGGAAAATTGAACGTGTTATAATTTTCCTATTAACAGTGAAAGGAATGATGAATATGAAACAGGTATGGAAAGTGATTGAGAAGTAGCATACTCATACAATATGTCGCTTTTTCAATCATTCACAGCACATTAAAGCCAGGCGGATGGGACGTTTTTGAGGGAGCTTTACAAGCATGAAATATGAACGCCATTACGCTGAGTTTGAATTGATATGATAATTGAAAAGAGGCTACTTATGTACACAGATCAAGAATTAATTATTCGTCCTATTATCGAGTCTGATTTAGAGCGCATTTGGGAGCTTGTTTATAAAGATGAGCAACCAGAATGGAAAAAATGGGACGCTCCCTATTTTCCACATAAAGCGAAACCGTTTCATGATTTTATGTTAACGGCACATCAATTTATCAATCAAAAAAATTTTTGGGCCATTGAAGTTGAAGGTGTTATTTGTGGTGTCATCTCCTATTATTGGGAGCACAAACCTTCTAAATGGCTAGAAATGGGCATTGTTTTTCATGAGTCTCATAACTGGGGGAAAGGGCTTGGCACTAGAGCAATGACACTTTGGATTGAGCACTTATTTTCAACAATGCCACTTGTGCGTGTCGGCTTTACCACATGGTCACAAAACAAGCGCATGATTCGTGTCGGAGAGAAATTAGGAATGCAATTGGAAGCGACTATTCGCAAAGTGCGTTATTACGAGGGAGTTTATTATGATTCCATTCGGATGGGGATGTTAAGAGAAGAATGGGAAGCTAAAAAAGAATGTCTTATAACTAAATGATATGTTATGTATAGCGCGACTAATCTAAGTGAATATGGGACTGCATTCAAGATTATATTGGATGTAGTCTTTTTTATGGTAAATTTGGGTAAATATATTTGATTTTACACAATGTCTTTGTCATAATAAAGAAAATTCTAATAATGAGGAATAGTATGCTAATAACTGAAAATTGTGTAATTGAGTCTGTAAAGCCACACCATCAAGATGATATTTATTCTTTATATTGTAATCAGGATGTCAGAGCATTTCTTGGAGGGATTCCAGATAAAAACTATATTCTTTCTTCCTGTAACAGCATGTTGCAATCATCATTTCCTAATTCATACTTTTACATATCACTAAAGAACACGAATGAATTCATTGGTCTAGTATCCATTGATGAATATCATGAACAAACAACATACGAGCTTAGCTATCAATTTTTGCCACAATATTGGGGCAAAGGTTACGCTCAAGAAGTTTTAACTGCGGTCATCCATTATGGATTTACTAGTTTACAATTATCAAAGCTAGTAGCAGAAACACAAACTGTCAATATTGCCTCCTGTCGGGTACTAGAAAAAATAGGTATGGAAAAAATACAAGTATTAGAAAGGTTTGGGCAGGAACAAGCTGTTTATCAGTTACTGAACACAAAATAATGGTAGTTGAAAGTAAACAAAGGATAGGGATAGCAGATGGGAAAAGGTGGGCTACTAGAAAGAGAATCCAAAAAATCCGGAAAAAGTTAGCTTCGTGACTAACTTTTTCCGGGTAGCACATCAATTAGAGGTCTTTAGCAATTGATGAAGGTAGGTATTCAATGAAGACATCTGTTGCTTCAATAGTTGTTTCCCACATTTCGCATGGACCATCGAATAATACATGTAGTTCAAAACCATGATTGGTTACATACACCTCATCGTATATCCACCATGCATCGATAATATGCTCAATATTCGATATTTTGTGGACTCCCGTAAATGTTAATTTAATATCAACGGTTTGTCCATTTCCATCATGATGATTTAGTAGTAATATACATTCCTTGCTGTCCGATAAATAGCTAACAGAAATAACGGTTGCATCGTGCATAGAACTTTCGTATAATCGCACAGCATTTTCTGGAAGTAAATGTTTAATTAATGCATAATTCGCTTTACATTCATTTCGTATCGTTTTTAATTTATGTTCAAAACGACTGCGACATTGCTCTATTACTTCTTTTTCTTCTTGTGATGGATAATTGATCATAAATGTTCCTTTATTAATTGCATGGTGGAGTGATACAGGAAGGAACGTTAATAAGTCATTTTTTCTATACGCTAACTCTGATTTTAATCTCTCTATATAGTCAATGTCCATATCATCATATGATTGTACAAGTTCCACCCATTCCTCCTTTGAATCAGGAAATACTACAAATCCGTATATTTGCATTTCATCATATAATTCTTTCGTATAATATTTCATTATTTCCCCCATAACTGAAGTGCCAGGCACCCAATCAATTCTTTTTAAAAAAGAGGGTGCTCCATTGCAGGAGCACTCTCTTTCATGTTGTTGCTTTTATTCATTAGTTTTCTTCAACATCTTTACGGTTTTTCTTTAACATTTTGGATAGCATTTCATAGACAATTGGTACGACTACTAATGTTAATAATGTTGAAGATAATAAACCGCCGATTACTGTAATCGCGAGGTCTTTCGAAATTAGACCGCTACCACCATTACCAATTGCCATTGGAATCATTGCACCAATTGTTGCAATGGCAGTCATTAAAATTGGACGTAAACGTGTTGCGCCTGCTTCTAAAATGGCCTCACGCATTCCAAGTCCGTCGCGTTCCATATGGATAATACGGTCTACAAGTACGATGGCATTGGTCACAACGATACCGATTAACATTAAGAGACCCATCATAACGGATACAGAAATCGTTTGATTTGTTACATATAAGCCAACAAATGCGCCAATGACTGCAAATGGTAATGAGAAGAGGATAGCAAATGGTGCTAAACCTTCACCGAACGTTACGACAAGAATAAAGTAAACGATAGCGATGGCTGCTAACATCGCAATACCTAGTTGCGTAAATGTTTCTTGCATATCTGCCGCTACACCGGATACGCCTGTTGTCACACCTTTAGGTAAGTCTAATTTAGCGATCTTTTTATCTGCAGCGGTCGTTGCTTTTGAAATATCATCGCCAATAATTGTGGCAGATACAGTGGCGAAATATTCACCTTTTGAGCGCGATAGTGAATTAAGTGTAGTACCTTCTTCAACGTTTACTAATTCACCAATTGTCATCGTTGTACCTAAAGCCGTTTTAATTTCAGTTTTTAAAACATCATCGATTGATAAGGCTGCTGCCTTGGCATCGCGTTTGACAATGACGTTAATGTCTTTGCCATCACGTTCAACTGTTGTTAACACTTCTTGTGAAGTAGTAGAATTTAAAGCCATGACAATTTGAGCAGTCGTTAAGCCATATTGTAAGACATTTTTTTGCTCTACTTTTAAGACATGTTCTACATATGAATCTTCATAATCAGACTTCACATCTTCTAGACCTTTGACATCTTTGAGTGATCCTTCAACATCTTTAACTGCGCTACGTAACTTATTTAAGTCTTCACTGTATAATGTGTAACTTACTTCGTTTGAAGCCATAGACGTTGATGAGAAGTTTTGGCTTTTCCATTCACCTGATTGCTCAAGATTAAATACATAGTCTTCTACTTCTTCACGAGCAGCAGGGAAGTCTTCCATTTCTGGGTCAAAGATGAGGTACATTAATGCCCCACCAGCTGTGCCACCCATCATCATTGCTGCTGGGTCAGCGTTTGTAGCATCAGTAATTGAAACTTGTAAAATATCGATATCTTTACGTTTCATTAATTCTTTTTCAACTTGTGCTACATTTGCTTCTGTTTCATCAGCTAGCTCGCCAGTACCAGGTGTATATGTTAAATACATGACCTTTTCCTCTTGAGAACCCATGAAACTAAAGCCGATTAATGGTGTTAAAGCAAGTGAACCAACAAGCATTAAAATCGCAATCGTAGACGTAATGATTTTATGATTTAATGCTTTTTCTAATATACCTCTGTACCAAATAGCTAGTTTACCAACTTCTTGATGCTGGCTTTCCTTTTTCTCTCCGTAGATTTTTTTACGGAATAAGAAGTGGGATAAAGCTGGTACAATGGTAATTGCTACTATTAATGACGCACCTAAAGCAAATGTCATCGTTAATGCGAAAGGCATAAATAATTCGCCAACCATACCGCCTACAAAAATAAGAGGGGCGAATACCGCTACCGTCACTAATGTAGAAGACAAGATTGGTTTAAACATTTCAATAGTTGCTTCACGAATCAGTGCGCGACCCGTTAATTTTTCTTGTTTTAAATGGATACGTCGATAAATATTTTCTACTACGACAATGGAGTCATCAATTACACGTCCAATGGCGACGGTGATTGCACCAAGTGTCATAATATTTAACGTAATATCCATCCAGTTTAATAATAGTAATGCCATGAAGACGGAAACTGGAATTGAAATAATCGAAATAATGGTTGATTTGAAATCGCGTAAGAATAATAAGATAATTAAAACCGCGATTGCGCCACCGAATACCGCTTTTTCAATCATTGTGAAGACTGAATCTTCAATTGGAGCACCTTGGTCAAGTGAAATATCTATTTTTAAGCCGTCAATTCTTTTTTCTTCATCTTTAATCAGCTCTTTTACTGCATTGACAACCGTTACTGTATTTGCATCTTGACTTTTTACGATTTGAATTGCAATGGCATCTTTACCATTTGTACGAGATACAGATTGTACTTTACCTTCAACTTCAATCGTAGCAATGTCGCCTAAGCGAACGAAAGGAGAAGGTTGTGTAGCTGAAGGTGTGACAGGTATTAATAAATCTTTTAATTCATCGATAGATTTAACTTTACCATCTACGGAAACCGCTTGTTCACCAACCGTAAATTGATATAAACCAAGTGATAATGACATATCACTTGCTTGAATCATTTGCTTGACTGCGTCTTCAGTTAAGCCAAGAGCAGCCATTTTTTCTTCGTCATATTTAAACGAAACTTCTTCAATGTGTTGACCTGTAATCGTTGCTGAAGCAACACCGTCGATTTTTTCGATTTTAGGAAGTAATAAATCTTCTACTGTTGATGTTAGGTCAACAATGTCTTCCTTTGAACTACTCACAGATAATGCGACAACCGGCATCATGTTCATACTAATGGCCATGATTGTTGGTTCTTGCGCGCCTTCAGGCAGTTTTACATTATCGAGAGCGGATTCTAACTGACGTTTCTTTTCATCCATATCAATGCCATAGTCATATTCGACTTGCACTTGGGCAACATTTGAAGAGGAAGTGGAATAAACTGCTTTCACATCCTCTAAACTTTCAACGGATTTTTCAAATGGAATAGAAAGTTCATTCATGACTTGTTCAGGCGTGGCACCTGGATACACGCCCATTACAATTAAGTATGGAATCGATATATCAGGGATTGATTCCATTTTCATTCTTGTACCTGAATAAATCCCTGAGACAGTGATGATAATTGTTAATAACCACACTGCCAATTTGTTTTTCAATACAAAATTAACTAAACCTTTCACCTTCACACCTACCCTTTATTGACTTACTAGATTCAATTATTTATACTAATGACTAATCAGTCATTTGTCAACGAAATGCATTAGGAGAGATTTAAAAATATGTTAAAAAAGCAATTAATTATGGAGAAAGCATTAGAACTGTTCTCTGAACAAGGCTTTGAAGCAACATCTGTACAGCAAATTACGGAACGCTGTGGGATTTCCAAAGGGGCATTTTATTTGTCTTTTAAAACAAAAGATGAGCTTCTTTTCTCGATGGTTGACTACTACTTACAGCAATTTATTGCAGACATTGACCACGTAGTCAGAAATTCAAATAATAAAGATATCATGCTGGTTGATTTCTACAAAAATATTTTTCAAGCATTCAAAAAACATGCAGCATCTTCACGTGTTTTTTTTAATGAAAAGGTATTTCTTACAAATAAAGAGCTGTTTCACAAAGTGAGTGCCTATGAAGCAGATATGTCGAAGTCTATAGTCCAGATGCTTGAACAGTTGTATCGTGAAGAGCTACAAGAGACAAAGTACGATGTTATGTATTGTGTAAAAGGGTTTATGAAAAGTTATGCCGAGCTATTTATATTTTCTGATTTACCGCTCGACCTAGATCAGTTGGCGCAATCTTTAGCGGAAAAGACCGATATAATTGCTCGACATACGACCATCCCTTTTATTACCGAAGAACTTGCTCAATTAGTAGCAAGACCATGTGATCAAGAAATAACGCAGGAATCGCTATTACAGTTAATTGATCAAAGTATTCAAAACTTAGAGCCGTCAATTGAACGAGAATCTTTGGAGCTTTTAAAAAATCAGGTTGAGCAGACGACATATAGTCAAGCGATTATAAAAGGTTTAATTGAAAATATTCGCCTGCAGCCGGGGTGTCAATGGGTCGTATATGTATTGGATAAATACTTTCAGTTTTAAATTTGAAATAGAATTGCTCACAGTTTGGTTATTGTGAATAATTCTATTTTTTTGTATTTGTTCTTGAAAAGAGATGTTACTCTTTTTAAAGAGGGAAAGTTATCGTGTTGATATTACTATATACGTAAAACATTGTAGGAGGTTTCAAAATTTTAGGAATTTATGAAATCACATTCAAAATTTTTAAACGTGGGACAAAAAAGAGTAATGGGAGATGTCCTGATTTAATTATTCAACTCCATCCATAGAGAAGGCTTGAACAAGGATACTACTTTATCGAAGAAAAATAGAGTTTCTATGCAAAAAAAGGGGCTGGGACATAACTAAAAAAATTTAAGAAACAGACGAAAGGTGTTCATAATTTTTTGCTATATGGAGACATTAGCTATTCTTGCTTTTGCAATTTAAAAAATTAGAAGTGTTCACTAGTTTGTTGGTAGCGAAGGCGGTGACTCCAGCGGGAACAGCACATAATGTTAGACGCAACAGACCGCGCGTAGCGAGGGTTGCGGCTTACGGTGTGCCCGCGGAAAGCACCGCCGTAGCGGACAACAACGGCATAGCAAAAAAGTGTTAGATTGATGGCAGTCAATCTAACACTTTTTCTCTTATGTCCCAGCCTCTTAATATTGAAGATTATACTTCCATAATAATTGGTAAAATCATTGGACGACGTTTTGTTTTCTCAAATAAATAAGGTCCTAAAACATCAGTGATTTCATTTTTAAGTTCAGTCCATTGAGGTGTTTTACCTTGGATGGTTTCATTTAAATGACGATTTAGCATTTTTTGTGCTTCGTTAATCATTGTGCCAGACTCACGCATATAGACAAATCCTCGTGAAATAATATCAGGCCCTGAAACGATTTTTTGGTTTTCCATATCAACGCTGACAACAACAATTACTAAACCTTCTTCAGAAAGGATACGACGATCACGTAACACAATATTACCGATGTCTCCAATACCATTACCATCAATATAGACATCACCAGAAGGGATGCGTCCTGCAACATGTGCTTCATTTGCACTTAATGCCAGAACATCACCGTTTTCCATCACAAAAGTATTTTCCAGTGGAACATCACAATCTTCTGCTAAATGTGTATGCATTTTTAGCATACGGAATTCACCGTGAATAGGCATAAAGAATTTTGGTTTCATCAGTCGTAGCATAAGCTTTTGTTCTTCTTGTGAACCGTGACCAGAAGTATGGATATTATTTAATGCACCGTGAATAACTTCTGCGCCAGCACGGAACAGTAAATTGATAATTTTATTTACGCTAACCGTATTACCTGGTACTGGTGAAGAAGAGAAGATAACTGTATCGCCAGGCTGGATTTGAATTTGACGGTGTGTACCATTGGCAATACGAGATAATGCTGCCATTGGTTCACCTTGCGAGCCTGTACATAAAATCATTACTTCATTGGCAGGTAAACGGTTAATGCTTTGCGCATCAATAAAAGTATCTTTTGGTGCGTTGATGTAGCCTAGTTCACGGCCGATTGTAATGGCATTATCCATAGATCGACCGAATACAGCGATTTTTCGTCCGTATTTAATGGCAGCATCTGTTGCTTGTTGTAAGCGGTGAATATTGGATGCAAATGTTGCGAAAATAATACGACTATCAACCTTGCGGAAGATTTCATCGATACTTTTCCCAACTGTACGTTCAGACATTGTGAAATTTGGTTTTTCAGCATTCGTACTATCAGATAATAGGCAAAGAACGCCATCACGTCCAATTTCAGCCATTTTTGTTAAGTTTGCAGGCTCTCCTACAGGTGTAAAGTCGAATTTAAAGTCACCTGTGTGCACGATATTGCCAGGAGGCGTTTTTACGACGATACCGTAAGCATCTGGAATACTATGCGTTGTTCTAAAGAAGCTGACAGATGTCTTTCTAAATTTAATAATATCTTCTTCTTTAATTTCGATTAGTTTTGTTGTACGTAGTAAACCATGCTCTTCTAGTTTATTGCGCAATAAGCCAAGTGCAAGCTTACCTCCATAAACAGGAACATTTACTTGACGTAGTAAATAAGGGATACCACCAATATGGTCTTCGTGTCCGTGCGTAATAAATAGCCCTTTAATTTTATCTACGTTTCGTACTAAATACGTGTAATCTGGAATAACATAGTCAATTCCAAGTAAATCGTCTTCTGGAAATTTTATACCGGCATCAATCAAGATGATTTCATCTTGAAATTGAACACCGTAAGTATTTTTGCCGATTTCGCCCAGTCCGCCGAGCGCGAAAACAGCTGCTTGGTCATTTTTAACAAACTTCATGTTTGTTAAATTTCCTCCAAGACGAAGTTCGGACTTGCTTGTTCGTACTCTAAATAGTTACCTTCAAGCAGTTGAATGAACTCAATGTTGTAATGACGGTCTTGTAACTTTTGACGTACTTCACGTTCTGAAGCAGCTTCAAGGTATAGACTTTTAGTGTTTTCGCGAACTGGAATCTCATGTGCTTTTTCTTGATAATAAACTTTGTAAATCATAGTTTGCTCTCCTTTGATTGCGTACATTATTATTGCACATTTGGCTATTACCACACACGTACTACAAGAAAAAATCGCGAATTTCTAGTATACTTTAGACGAATAAAGAAATGAGCGTTTGAATTTCTTGTATCTCAATACTTTAATCTTGCACTTTTCATGAAAAGCAATGAGACAGTGGTTGCGCATAGTCAAATGAATGCATTTCCTTTATATTATCACGCAGCTACTCTAAAATAAAGAAAAGCCCTTCAAATAATGAAGGGCAAATGTTAGGCAATTGATTTTTTTCCGAGTACGCCACGAAGTCGCTTCAACAATTTTCGCTTTAGTTTCTTCAGCATGGCACATCACTCCTTAGGATCATTATAATTAAAAACAATGCCTGTGTAAAGGATTTAGCCTTTGCAATATCATACATAAAAAGAGAGGGATTATAGGATGAAAAAAATTTTATTTTTTGATGTAGATGGGACGCTTTATAACAGTGAAAAAGTAATGCCTGCTTCTGCCAAAGAAGCGCTATTGGAAGCACGTCGTAAAGGGTATGAGCTTGCAATAGCTACTGGACGTGCACCATTTATGATTGAACCATTGCTAGAAGAGCTTGATATTAATACGTATGTGACCTTTAATGGACAGTATGTTGTTTATCAAGGCGAGGTTGTCTACGCAAATGGTGTGGAAAAGGAAGAATTAGCGAAAATTATTGCCTTTGGAGAAGCGCGCAATGAACCCGTTGTTTTTTTAGATGACAAGCGAATGATTGCGTCAGTTGGAGGGCATAACATGGTATCCGAAAGTTTAAATACATTAAAATACCCGTACCCAGAATTAGACTCATCTTATTATATGCAGCACGATGTTTATCAAACACTAATCTTTATGGAAGAAAAAGATGAACATTTGTATTATGAGGCATTTCCAAATGTCCAGTTCGTGCGTTGGCATGAATATTCTTGTGATATTTTACCTAAAGGAGGTTCCAAGGCTGCTGGAATCGAAAAAGTGCTCGCGAAAATGGGTTTAACGTTAGAGGATGCCATTGCTTTTGGTGATGGTATGAATGATATTGAAATGTTAGAGGCTGTTGGTACGAGTGTGGCAATGGGAAATGGACATGAAAAAGTAAAGGCGGTCGCGACACATATTACCGATCACGTAGATGCAGACGGACTCGCAAAAGCGATGCGCTATTTAAAAATTATTTAAGTGCCAGTCACTCAAACAATTTTGAATATTAAAAGGAAAACCCACGAGAAGTGGGTTTTTTACGTATTATCGGTGCCAGTCACTCAAACAATTCACTCAAATAATGTTTTAGATATCAACAACCTCCAGCTGAATGCCAGCCTCCGTAAATTGATGTAATGTTTCTTTGGGCAGTCCGTTATCAGTAAGTATCATATCGACCTCTTCTAGCGGGCATACTTGAATAGCCACATCTTTATTGAATTTGGTAGAATCAGTTGCAACATAAACTGTCTGCGAAATATTAATAAGCTGTTTCCTCGTCATCGCTTCTTCTAAACTAAAATCGGATATTCCTTTTTCTAATGTCACGCCACTAGCGCATATAAATGCCTTATTAATATTGAGATGGTCGAAGCGGAAAAGGAAGTCATTTGAAGTAACCGATTTTTCCGAATGTCTCACTCTTCCGCCAATAATCATCACTTCAATAGTAGAACCAATTAAATCAAATGCTACAGGAAGAGAGTTCGTCACGACTGTTAGTTTCTCCTTGCCTAGTAGAAATGGTGTCATTTGATAAGTTGTTGAGCCACTATCGATAAAAATGCAGTCACCATGATCAACTAAAGAAGCGCAAGCTTTGGCAATGGCGATTTTTTCTGTCAACTGCTGTGTTAATCGATTGTCCATTAATCCTTCAACGGGTTCAATATATTTTACACCCCCATAAAATTTCTCGATTTTCTTCTCTTGCACAAGTTGTTGAATATCTCTTCGAATAGTTTCCATCGATACATTGAATTCTTTTGTCAGGGTTACTAATTTTACTACCTTGTTATTCCGAATGAATTGCAAAATATGTTGTTGCCTTTCTACTGTATACATTACATCACCTCTTATTGTTATTTACTCAAAGTAGTAATAAGTTTGTCAACAGTTAGTCAGAATTTACTCAACATTTACACAAACATGTGATTTCTCTTTACAAATTGTCTCTATACTGTGGTTAACAACTCAAAAGGAGTGAGCAATTTGTTAGAACTAAAAAATATTTCAAAAAGTTATAAAAATAAAAATGTTTTAAGAGATATAAATTTAACGATAGATTCTGGTGAAATTGTTTCGTTATTGGGGCCGAGTGGTTGTGGGAAAACGACATTACTCAACATTGTTTTAGGTCTCACAGAACAAACAGATGGACAACTTTTTTACAATGGACAAGATATATCGAAACAATCGATGCAGGATAGAGGATTTAATATCGTTTTCCAAGATTTCGCGTTGTTCCCACATTTGAATGCTTACGACAATATCGTCTATGGCCTGAAAAATAAAAAACAGCAAATGTCAAAAGCTGAAATTCAGGAGTATGTGGATTTCTTAGAACTCGCTCCACATCTACATAAAAAGATTCACGAATTATCTGGTGGACAGAAACAGCGTGTCTCTATTGCTAGAACACTTGTTATGCAGCCCAAAATTTTATTGCTAGATGAACCGTTAAGTGCGCTAGATGGTGTGATAAAAGAATCGATTAAGGAGCGCATTAAATCAATTGCTCGCCAATTTAAATTAACAACTATTATTGTGACACATGATCCTGAGGAGGCGCTCACATTATCAGATAAAGTACTCATCATTAATGAGGGAACTGTCTCACAATATGGCACACCTCACGAAATATTGAAAACACCAAAAAATCAATTTGTGGAAGACTTTATATTAAAGCAACTTCATATTAAACGTCATAACATCTATCAACTGTTTGGAGAATCCTATGCTTAAAACGAATAAAATGGTGAAAATTCTCTTTCTGCCAATTGTCTTCTTTTTTCTGTTCTTTTTAATTGTGCCATTACTTTATATGTTTTGGCAGTCTTTGAAAAAAGGCAATAGCATAACGATTCAAAACTATGTAGAAGCATTACAGAGCGTTGAAATTCGAGAAGCGTTTCTTAATAGTTTCCAAGTGTCATTTGTCGCCGCTGTTATTACTACTTGTTTAGCGTTTGCTCTTGCCTATGCCATGCATTTTACGACGATGAATCAACATTTAAAAAAGCTTGTACATATCGGGGTGACATTGCCGATGCTCTTGCCGACAATTACCTATGGTTTTGTATTGCTTTACACATTTGGCAATCAAGGAATACTAACAAAACTTCTGGGGCAGCCCTTAGTGACGATTTATGGATTTAATGGCTTGTTGATTGGGTATGTACTTTACACATTGCCTGTTGCATTTATTTTAATGCAAAATTCCATGCAGTACATTGATAAACGCTTTTTGCTTGTCTCGATGCTAATGCATGATAGACCATCACGTCGATTTTACCATACCGTATTTCGACCTATGATAGGAACAATTGGTGGAGCATTTATTTTAACGTTTATTTTAAGTTTTACCGATTTTGGCATTCCTGCTTCGGTAGGTGGGGGTTATAAAGTGATTGCAACAGAGCTATATCAAGCGATGCTTGGCTCTATTGTGCGATTTGAGCAAGGGGCGGTCATTTCCGTACTTATGCTTGTACCTGCTGTACTTGGCATCGTAATGCTAAGCGTGCTAGATCGATTTAATTTTCAATATAAGCATGTCAGTCAAAGTGCTCTAGCCGTTCATCGTCTTCGAGACAATACATTTACAGTGCTATCGCTAGTATGTGTAAGTGTGATTTTTATCATCTTCTCGACAATGTTTATCGTGCCGTTTACTAAGGGCTATCCATATGACTTTAGTTTCACATTGGAACATGTACAAAATGTTTTAGCAGAAAAGAATTTAACAAGGGTTTATATGAATTCACTTATCGTTGCCTTTTTTACAGCAATTTTAGGCGTTTGCATAGCATTTGTTTCAGCACTTCTAAATGTCAGAACACCGCTAAAAGGGAGAAGTACATTAGATTTTGCGTCAATGATTACCAATACAGTGCCAGGTATGGTACTCGGTCTTTCTTATTTATTTTTCTTCAATGGGAGTTCGCTTAAAGGGACCTTCTTCATCATTATTGCCTATACGGTTGTCCATTTCTTTACAACACCGTATTTAATGGCGAAAAACTCTTTGCAAAAAATGGACCCAACATGGGAAGTGACCGGAGAGTTATTAAAGGACTCTTGGCTTCAAACGGTCATTCGCGTTATTTTGCCGAATATAAGACCTACTATTTTTCAAATGTTTAGCTATTATTTTTTAAATGCCATGGTAACAGTTAGTGGTGTAATTTTCCTTGTCAGTACGAAAACGATGCTTGTCTCCACGCGCATTAAAGAATTGCAGCATTTTGCGAAATATACGGATATTTTTGTTCTCTCAATTTTTATTTTATGTACAAACCTCATTGTGAAATTAGGTTGTGACTATATAACAACAAATAAAGAAAAGTTTAAGGAGATGTAATGATGAAAAAGTCGACAGTCATGATGTTTGGAACGGTTAGTTCTGCAATTGTATTAGCAGCGTGTGGAGGTGCGGAGGCTGATACGAAGGATCAAGTTATTATCTATTCTAATGCTGATGATGAAGCAATTGAAGTAATGCAAACCACACTCGATAAAAAGGGGTATGAAGGAAAGTATATTATCCAATCATTCGGTACATCTGAATTAGGTGGGAAAATGATGGCAGAGGGGAAGGATATTGAAGCGGATGTAGTAACAATGGCTTCTTACTTTATCGAAAGTGCTCAAACATCTAAATCAATGTTTGTTGAACTATCTTCGGATTTAAAGCCGTTAGACGGTGGTTCAACTTACGCATTACCGATTTTAGGGAATGTCGGGTCTATTTTTATCAATACAGATTTATTGGCGCAAAAAGGGCTACCTGTGCCACAAACAATTAAAGATTTAACGAAGCCAGAATATAAAGATTTAGTTTCTTTTCCAAATATTTTAGACTCCTCTACTGGCTGGCTATTAGTACAGGCGATTATGAGTGAATATGGCGAAAAAGAAGGAAAGCAAGTATTAGCAGATTTAATTAAAAATGCTGGACCGCATATTGAAAGTTCTGGTTCTGGCCCTATTAAAAAGGTGAAAACAGGAGAAGTCGCAGCAGGGTTTGGCTTACGTATTCAAGCAATTGATGCCAAAAATGAGGGCTTACCAATCGACTATATTGACCCAACAGAAGGCAACTTCACGTTAACAGAATCTGTTGCCGTTGTAGATAAAGAAGGGGACGAGGCATTGGCGAGTGAAATAGCAAAGGTCATTGCGACTGAGGCGCGAGCAGATTTGTTAAAACAATATCCTGTAGCACTTTATGAAGGCGAGCAAGTAGAGGAAAAATATGTTCCAAAATACTTAAAAAAATGGGATACGACTTTAACTGTCGATTTATTAGAAAAACATCAAACATTCTTTAAAGAAGCACAACAATAAAGGAGCCTAACAATATGAATACCTACAAATTATTAACTCCCGGTCCACTAACAACTACAGAAGCAGTAAAAAAAGAGATGCTAGTGGATCGCTGTACATGGGATGACGACTACAAGCAAGTTACACAAGAAATACGCAAACAGTTAGTGGCGTTAGCGCAGGTTGATGAAACAGACTATACAGCTATCTTAATGCAAGGAAGTGGGAGCTTTGTCGTTGAATCGGTTCTGACAACTGCTATTGGAAATGCAGATAAGGTACTCATTATAACAAATGGAGCGTACGGTGAACGAATCGTAGAAATGGCAACTGTCCTTCAATTACAGCATGTCGTTTACAGTGTACCGTATCATGAGCAACCATCACCTTTAGAAGTACAAGCTATACTTGAAAAAGATGCTGCTATTACGCATGTCGCGATTGTTCATTGTGAGACGACAACGGGGATATTAAATCCTATTGATGAAATAGGCAAAGTTGTAAAATCGTTTAATAAAACATTTATTGTAGATGCCATGAGTAGCTTTGGTGGCGTGCCAATGGATTTATCGAATATGCAAATTGATTTTTTAATCAGTAGTGCTAACAAATGTATTCAAGGCGTGCCAGGTTTTGGATTTGTCGTTGCGAAAATAGAAGCGTTAGAAAAATGTAAAGGACAGGCCAAAAGTGTAGCATTAGATTTATACAAACAATGGGAAGTGATGAGTGTAGACGGGAAATGGCGTTTTACATCACCAACACATGTTGTAGCGGCCTTTGCAAAGGCGTTGGATGAACTTGCTGTAGAAGGTGGCGTTGCGGCACGCTACACACGATATGCTAAAAATAATCAACTATTGCGTGAAAGATTATCACGCTGTGGTTTTGAAGCTTATATTTCAGCGGAAATGCAATCGCCGATTATCACGACGTTTTTATATCCATATGAAGGATTTTCTTTCGAGCATTTCTATCATGAAATGAAGCAAGCAGGCTTTGTTATTTATCCTGGAAAGCTAACTGAATTTGATACATTCCGAATCGGTAATATAGGGGATGTTCATGAGGAAGATATGACTACATTATGTAATGTTATTGAAAACTATATGGCGGTGAAAAATAATGAAAATTGAAGCGGTAATTTTTGATTGGGCAGGTACAGCGGTTGACTTTGGTTGTTTTGCACCTGTCAATGTATTTCTTACTATTTTTGAAGATGCAGGTGTTGCGGTGACACTAGAAGAAGCACGCAAACCGATGGGCATGTTGAAAATTGACCATATTCGGACGATGCTTGAGATGCCAAGAGTGAGTGAGGAATGGGCACGTGTGTATGGCCGTTCATTTACCGAACAAGATGTACAGGCACTATATTCGCAGTTTGAAACGAAATTAATGGCATCGCTTGCTAAGTATACGGACCCGATTCCACATGTGAAAGAAACGGTTCAACAATTAAGACAAGCCGGAATACGCATTGGCTCCACAACAGGCTATACTGCCGCTATGATGGAAGTCGTGACACATCACGCTGCTGAGAAAGGATACAAGCCTGATTTTTTAGTTACACCGACTGATATAGGAGATAAGGGACGTCCCTATCCATATATGATTTTCAGAAATATAGAAGAACTTGGCGTGAAAGCGACGAAGCAAGTCGTTAAAGTCGGGGATACTACGTCAGATATACAAGAGGCATTAAATGCCGGAGTTTGGGCTGTTGGCGTTATAGTCGGAAGTTCTGAAATGGGCTTAACGGAACAAGAATTTAAGAGTCTATCTGATGAAGAGCAACAAGCCGTTATTGAAAAAACAAAAGCTATTTTTGAACAAACGGGTGCACACTATACGATTCAAACAATGCGTGAACTGCCGGCATTAATTGAGACGATTAATGCGCGATTAGTTTAAAAGATAGCAGATAGAATAAAAGCGAAAAAGTGTTAGATTGACTGCAATCAATCTAACACTTTTTGCTATGCATATAAGAGTAAGTGTCAGGCACTAATTCAATTTCCGTGCTAGCCATGTATTTATGACTTGCCAAGTAAAAATCCACGTAGACTCCTGGGGGAACGCACGCAATGTAAGACGCAACAGACCGCGCGACAGCGAGGGTTGCGGCTTACGTCGTGCCCGCGGAAAGCGTAGTGGATTTTTACGATTTAGGAGCTGATATTATGCTAGGTATCTATGCTAAGTGCCAGGCAACTAAAACAATTACATTAGTGGATGGTAGTGGCTTACGTGTGCGCCAGCGGAAAGCATCTGTCGTAGCTACTAGTGAGTCTTAGTCGCGTTCGTATGGAACAGCGTCTGGAATTTCAGCAAATGGATTTTTTTCATTAATGCGATCATAAAACATAATGCCGTTTAAATGATCTAATTCATGCTGGAAGGCGATAGCTGGCAAGCCAGTTAGACGCATTTTTTTCTCTTCCCCGTCGATTGTTTTAAATTTCACGGTTATACGTGCGTGACGTGGTACATAACCAGGGACATTGCGATCAACAGATAAGCAGCCTTCGCCAGTTGGCAAATAGGTATTTTCAACAGAGTGGCTAACAATTTTCGGATTGATTGCGATAAAGCTCAATTGTTCTCCTTTGTCATCTTTTAAGTGAAGGGCAAACATGCGATGTAGACTATTTACTTGGTTAGCAGCTAATCCAATCCCGCTGCGTAAATCATATTTATCGGCAATTTCAGGATCTTGGCTGTTAATTAAAAATTGTAGCATATCTGTAGCAAGCTGTTTTATTTCATCAGTTAAAGGAAATTGAACTTCCTCTGTTTTAGTGCGGAGTGTCGGATGGCCTTCGCGAATTATATCATCCATTAAAATCATGTGAGAATCTTCCTTTCAATCTTTGTATTACCTTATTTATAAGTATACATCACGCATTAAAACATGCACATGAAAAAAGACTTTATTTGAATAAACTTAAAAAATTTTTGTGTAGCTATTAGATTACAGAAAACTGGGGTATTCTACTATTGGTCATTATTTAGAGAAACGTAATGTTTGAGCGCTTAAAGGAAGTTGTTGTAATACAGATTTTTATTATTAGTGGTACAGTATAGGACAGTCGACTCTTAACGTTTTTGTAGAAAAATTCTTTGTTATAAGGCGTAATATATGATTGACCGACTGTATTTTATTCAGTATACTGAGTCCTAAGAATAAGTTGTACTAGTTTGAAAGTGATTTATTTTAATACAGTTGAAAGGGAGATGTGACAAATGAGCAAAAAAAACAATAATATTTTTGATCCACAACAAACGCTAACTGAAATCGAAGAAAAGTTTGAAATGTTTCAAATTTTGAACGAAGAAGGCGAAATTATAAATGAAGAGGCAGATCCGAAATTAGCAGATGAAGAGTTAGTTGAGTTAATGACGCGTATGGTTTATACACGTATTTTAGATCAACGTTCCATTTCTCTTAACCGTCAAGGTCGATTAGGCTTCTACGCACCAACAGCTGGTCAGGAAGCTTCACAACTTGCTTCTCACTTTGCATTAGAAAAAGAAGATTGGATTTTACCAGGTTACCGTGATGTACCACAAATTGTATGGCATGGTTTACCGTTAGATAAAGCATTTTTATTCTCACGTGGTCACTTCGAGGGCAATCAAATCCCAGAAGGTGTGAATGTTTTACCTCCACAAATCATTATTGGTGCACAATTTATCCAAGCTGCTGGGGTGGCACTTGGTATTCAAAAACGAGGTAAAAAAGCTGTAGCAGTTACTTATACAGGTGATGGTGGGTCATCACAAGGTGATTTCTACGAAGGAATGAACTTTGCTGGTGCATTTAAATCACCTGCCATTTTCATCGTACAAAATAACCAATTCGCAATTTCTACACCGCGTGAATTACAAACAGCTGCAAAAACAATTGCACAAAAAGGTGTTGCAGCAGGTATCCCAAGTATTTTAGTAGATGGTATGGATGCACTTGCAGTGTACGTTGCTACTCGTGATGCACGTGAGCGCGCAATCAATGGTGAGGGTCCAACGTTTATCGAAACAATGTGTTACCGTTATGGTCCACATACAATGGCGGGGGATGATCCAACACGTTACCGTACGTCTGACACGGATAACGAGTGGGCTCAAAAAGACCCGTTAGTTCGTTTCCGTAAATACCTAGAGGGTAAAGGACTATGGGATGAGCAAAAAGAAGAGGCTGTTATTGAGCGTGCGAAAGAAGAAATTAAAGACGCAATTAAAAAAGCCGATGCTGCACCAAAGCAAAAAGTAACACAGTTAATGGAAAATATGTACAAAGGCGAAATGCCTTCGAATTTAAAAGAACAGTATGAAATCTACAAAGAGAAGGAGTCGAAATAACCTATGGCACAAATGACGATGATTCAAGCAATTACAGATGCGCTTCGCACAGAATTAAAGAATGATGAAAACGTTCTGTTATTCGGGGAAGATATAGGCGTCAACGGTGGGGTTTTCCGTGCAACTGAAGGCCTACAAAAAGAATTTGGTGTAGATCGTGTATTCGATACACCATTAGCAGAGTCAGGTATTGGTGGCTTAGCAATCGGTCTTTCGCTTCAAGGTTTCCGACCAGTTCCAGAAATTCAGTTTTTCGGCTTCGTCTATGAAGTGATGGATTCAATCAGTGGACAATTAGCACGTTTAAGCTACCGTAGCGGTGGTGTATATAATGCACCTGTTACTATCCGTTCTCCATTCGGTGGCGGTGTGCATACACCAGAAATGCACTCAGATAGCTTAGAAAGTTTAATGACGGCACAGCCGGGCTTAACAGTCGTTGTCCCATCCACACCTTACGATGCTAAAGGATTACTTATTTCTTCTATTCGCAATGACAATCCAGTCATTTTCTTAGAGCATTTAAAATTATATCGCTCATTCCGCGAAGAAGTACCTGAGGAAGCATATGAAATTCCATTAGGTAAGGCAGATGTAAAACGTGAAGGTAAAGATTTAACAATTATTGCATATGGCTTAATGGTACATGAAAGCTTAAAAGCAGCAGAGGAACTTGAAAAAGAAGGGCATTCTGTAGAAGTTATTGATTTACGTACAATTCAACCAATCGATATTGAAACAATCATTGCGTCAGTTGAGAAAACAGGCCGAGCAATCGTTGTTCAAGAGGCTCAAAAACAAGCAGGTATTGCTGCGAATGTTGTCGCTGAAATTACAGAACGAGCTATCTTGAGTTTAGAAGCACCTGTACTTCGAGTAGCAGCACCGGATACAGTGTACCCATTCCCACAAGCTGAAGGTGTTTGGTTACCGAACTATAAAGATGTAATGGAAACAGCGAAAAAAGTCTTAACATTCTAATGTAGTTTGCATATTTGAAGAAAAGCAAAGAGAAAGGATGGGTACACATGGCATTTGAATTCAGATTACCGGATATTGGCGAGGGTATTCACGAAGGCGAAATTGTAAAATGGTTCGTTAAAGCTGGGGATACTGTCAAAGAAGACGATATTCTTTGTGAAGTACAAAACGATAAAGCAGTTGTAGAAATTCCTTCACCAGTTGAAGGGAAAGTAGAGGAAATCTTAGTAGGAGAAGGTACAGTTGCTGTTGTTGGCGATGTATTAATCCGTTTAGATGCTCCAGGCTACGAAGATTTAAAACTTAAAGGTGACGATCATGCAGAGGCGAAAACGGAGGCACAAGTTCAGTCAACGGCTGAAGCTGGTCAGGATGTAGCAAAAGCGCCTGCTAAAGAAGAAGCACCAAAAGCTCCAGCAACAGCGGAAGTAGCTGTAAAACAAGAGACAGCAGATAGTACAAAACGTATTATTGCAATGCCTTCTGTTCGTAAATTTGCAAGAGACAATGAAGTAAATATTCATGAAGTGTCAGGTACTGGTAAAAACGGTCGTATTCTAAAGGAAGATATTGAGAATTTCCTAAATGGTGGTGGAGCAGTGCAAGCTGCAGAAGCTCCAGTGGCAAATGAAGAAGCAGTTGCTCAACAAGAAACTGCCCAAGCTGCGCCGGTTGTTCTTGAAGGGGACTTCCCAGAAACACGTGAAAAAATGTCTGGTATTCGCAAGGCGATTGCCAAGGCAATGGTTCACTCGAAACAAACTGCACCTCATGTTACACTGATGGATGAAGTTGATGTAACAGCTCTTGTAGCACATCGCAAAAAATTCAAAGATATTGCTGCTGAAAAAGGTGTGAAATTAACGTATTTACCATACGTAGTAAAAGCGCTTATTTCAACATTGCGTGAATTCCCAGAATTTAACCGTTCTTTAGATGATGCAACACAAGAAATTATTCAAAAGCACTACTACAATATCGGTATTGCAGCAGATACAGAAAAAGGTTTATTAGTTCCAGTTATTAAACATGCAGATCGCAAATCAGTATTTGCAGTTTCAAATGAAATTAATGACTTAGCGACAAAAGCGCGAGATGGTAAACTTGCTCCGCATGAAATGAAGGGCGCTTCCATGTCTATCACGAATATCGGTTCTGCAGGTGGCCAATGGTTTACGCCAGTAATTAACCACCCTGAAGTAGCGATTTTAGGTATTGGTCGAATTTCTGAAAAACCTGTAATAAAAAATGGTGAAATTGTAGCTGCACCTGTGTTAGCATTATCATTGAGCTTTGATCATCGCATGATCGATGGAGCCACTGCGCAAAATGCTTTAAATCACTTAAAGCGTTTGTTAAGTGAGCCAGAATTATTATTAATGGAGGCGTAACAAAAATGGTAGTAGGAGATTTCCCAATCGAAACAGATACTCTTGTCATTGGTTCAGGTCCTGGAGGATATGTAGCAGCAATTCGTGCAGCTCAAACTGGCCAAAAAGTAACAATCGTTGAAAAAAATGTACTTGGTGGTGTGTGTTTAAACGTAGGTTGTATTCCATCAAAAGCATTAATTTCAGTGGGTCACCGCTTTGAGCATGCTAAACATTCAGATGACATGGGTATCATCGCTTCTGATGTGAAATTAGACTTTTCAAAAGCGCAAGCTTTTAAAGACAGTGTTGTTAAGAAATTAACTGGCGGTGTTGAAGGCTTACTTAAAGGTAATAAAGTTGAAATTGTACAAGGTGAAGCGTATTTCGTTGACGCTCATTCAGTGCGTATCATCAATGGTGAATCTGCTCAAACATATACATTTAACAATGTTATTATTGCAACAGGTTCTCGTCCAGTTGAAATTCCAACGTTTAAATTCTCTGAGCGTGTACTAAACTCTACTGGCGCACTTTCTTTACAGGAAGTACCTAGTAAATTAGTTGTAATCGGTGGAGGTTACATCGGAACAGAGCTAGGCTCAGCTTATGCAAACCTAGGTGCACAAGTTACAATTATCGAAGGTGGCAAAGATATTCTTGCTGGTTTCGAAAAACAAATGACACAAATCGTGAAAAAAGGCCTTAAAAAGAAAGGCGTTGAAATTGAAGTAAACGCATCTGCTAAAGGCGTTGAAGAAACAGAAAACGGCGTAGTTGTTACGTATGAAGTTGGCGGAGAAGAGAAAAAAGTCGAAGCTGATTATGTATTAGTAACTGTAGGTCGTCGTCCAAATACAGATGAAATGGGTCTTGAAGGTGTTGGCATTGAATTCGGTGAACGTGGCCTTATTAAAGTTGACAAACAATGCCGTACAAACATTCCAAACATCTATGCAATTGGTGATATCGTAGCAGGTCCTCAGCTTGCACACAAAGCTTCTTATGAAGGTAAAGTGGCTGCTGAAGCAATCGCTGGCGAGAAATCAATCGTAGATTATCTAGCTGTTCCTGCTGTATGCTTCACTGATCCAGAAATGGCAACAGTTGGTTATAACGAAGATCAAGCCAAAGCTGAAGGTATTGAATATACTGCAGCGAAATTCCCATTCGCAGCAAATGGCCGTGCGCTTGCCTTAAACCAAACAGAAGGTTTCGTGAAACTAGTTGCGCGTAAAGAAGATGGCTTATTAATTGGTGCTCAAATCGTAGGTGCTGGTGCATCTGATATGATCGCTGAAATGGGCTTAGCAATCGAAGGCGGTATGACTGCTGAAGATATCGCGTTAACAATTCATGCTCACCCAACATTAGGTGAAATTACAATGGAAGCTGCTGAAGTATTACTAGGCAACCCAATCCATATTGTAGCGAAAAAATAATTGAACATATAAAACGACTATAAAGCATGTTCGCTTTATAGTCGTTTTTTTGTATAATTTTACTAACTTTGATACAGTAAAACTAGTAAATAACTATTTGAAAACATAGAGGTGGGGCGAAATGGAATTAGGCTTAAAGGGAAAAGTAGCAATTATTACTGGTTCAAGTAAAGGGATTGGTTATTATACGGCGATGCAGCTAGTAAAAGAAGGTGCAAAGGTAGTAATTAGTGCACGTGGTGAAAAACAGCTACAGGTGGCCGCTGGATGCATTAAAAATGAAACGGGCGAGGAAGTCTTAATTGTACCGACGGATATTACGAAGGAAAAAGACTGTAAGAGGCTTATAGAACGTACTGTGGAGCATTATGGACGCATAGATATTGTGATTAATAACGCAGGCACAGCGTCAGCTAATCCGTTTGAAACGGTAAGCAGTGAAGTGTGGCAAGCTGACATCGATTTAAAAGTGTTTGGTGCTATCAATTGCTCTAAATATGCTGTGCCTTATATGAGAAAGGTAGGCGGCGGTGCGATTGTTAATGTGACGGCAGTAATGGCTAAAACACCTCCTGCAAGTTCACTTCCTACTACTGTTAGTCGAGCAGCTGGACTCGCTTTAACGAAGGCCATGAGCAAAGATTTAGGAAAAGATAATATTCGTGTGAATTCAGTGTGTATTGGTTTAATTCGAAGTGATCAAATTGAGAAGTTATGGAAAAAAGAAGCACAAGATCTTTCGTGGGATGACTACTCTCGTAAAGTTGGTCAATCTATCCCACTAGGTCGTGTAGGAGAAACGCAAGAAGCAGCTAATGTCATTACTTTCTTAGTGTCAGATGCAGCAAGCTATGTAACAGGGACAGCTGTAAATATTGACGGTGGTTCAGGGCACGCCTTATAGGGAGCGACAAGTATGTCGTTATGTTTAGTACTTTTTATTTAAATTATTGCAATAGCGTAAATATAGAAAAAGTGCGCAGTTAAGCGGATTTTGTACACAAAGGAGCAACTCATTCGTGTTTGGGTTGACTCTTTTTTCTATTATTTTTCTAAAATTGTAATAGACAGAAAATTCCTTCAGTTGTAGAATAAGCGTAACAGGGGGGAACGGTGGCGAAATGATGAACGAAAATTTTACTATGATATTGATGCGAGTTGTTCGTATTATTGTCCAAATTGGCATACTTAATATTTTTTATTACATCGGTGTGGGCATTGTGTCTTACTTACACATTCCGCTTCCAGGAAGTGTAATTGGCTTACTGTTATTGGCACTTTTACTCAATTTTAAACTAATGAAAGTAGAATACATTCAAGATGGTGCTGGCTTTTTAATTGGCGTTTTAACATTGTTCTTTATTCCAGCAACTGTTGGTATTATTGATTATCCAGAACTGATGTCAACAACGGGTCTGCTGATTATTTTGGCGGTTATTGCTAGTACATTAATAGCTATTTATGTAACGGGAATACTCACCCAACTGATTGAAAAAAGAGAAGTAGCGAAGAAAGAACAAGCAGTAACTATTGAAGAGGGGAAGGGAGAATTATCTGTTGATTGAACTTATTGTTGTACTTGGTACGATTGGGCTGTTTATATTATTTACAAAGCTGTATCAACGGTTTCCCCATCCTTTAATGATTCCATTAGTGACGACAACTATTGTCAGTGCAGTTAGCTTACTTGTTTTTAATATTCCATATTCAACCTATATGGTAGGGGGAGAATGGCTACAAAAAATGTTGGGGCCGGCTGTTGTTGCACTTGCCTACCCGCTTTATAATCAGAGAGCCATCATTATGAAATATAAAGTCTCTATTTTATCCGGTATTATATTAGCAATGGTAATTGGATTAGTAACCATTTTTGTTATGCTAAAATGGATCGGAGTTAAAGAAAGTTGGATGCTGACGGCGTTACCTAAATCTTTAACAACGCCTGTTGGCATGCAGGTAAGTGAAACAATTGGCGGAATTCCTCCTTTAACGGCGGTTTTTGTTATGATTGCAGGTTTTGTTGGCGCTATTATTGGGCCATTCGTATTGAAATATGGAAAGATTGATTCTGCTGTCAGTAGAGGTGTAGCAGTAGGAAGTGCCTCGCACGGTGTTGGGCTTGTAAAACTAAGAGAGTATGGTGAGCAAGAATTATCGGTTGGTTCGCTTTCTATGGGGTTAACAGCGATTATAGGAGCTTTTCTCTGTCCGCTCTTTGTCTATCTATTTTTATAAAAGAAAGCCCTTTACAAGGCATAATGGGCTTGTAAAGGGTAATAGCATTTTCGCTTGACACAAGCATAGTTAACTTTTTTCAATGATTAATTGAATGGTATGTGCAAGTCCTGTGTGTAAAGTACCTTCATGGCGTATTTGTTCACCGGTAAAGAAATGAATAATTTTATAGGGCTGACACCACGTAAGCACCGATGCTGGATTATATAGGAAATTCATATTTTGTGGACCGCCTGTTGCATAGGACAATTGATATGTGGAATATAATTCCATCATAATGCGACCTCCGGGTTTAACCGAATTGACGATGCGTTGAAAAACGGCATGTTGCTGTTCTGCGGGAAAATGACCAAATACCATCACGGCAGCGTCAAATGTTTCTACTGGTAGTTCATCTTGCAGTAAATCTTGCAGTTGTGTGTTGACAGTAACGCCATGCTTTTTTGCTAACTGTGCTGTTTTTTCAAGACCGCTTTTTGCATAATCAAAAGCCGTTACCACATGCCCTTTAGAAGCTAAATAAACGGCATTTCTACCTTCTCCTTCAGCATATGCGGCAACATTAACATACCCCTCTAAAAATTCTACATAGTTTTCTATAAACGCATTTGGCTGTTCGCCATAGACGTATTCAATTGTGTTAAATCGTTCATCCCATGTATTCATACAATTCACTCCCTTTATAAATATTGTAAGTAAAGGACAGCACATAAGCTATTTTTCTGCTTTATACAATTATTAATACAATCTTTTTCAATTTAATGAAAGCAATGCAATAGAATGAAAGAGGGTAAATATAAATGTAAAAAAATGGTTATTTTATAGGTTTGTGAAATAATGGAATTTTATGTAAGTATGTTACATCTGTATGATTCAACTATAAAAAGCTACCCCTTCTAATATGAAGAGGTAGCTTTGTTTTTTAAATAATTGCTCTGCGTTCTTTAATAACACGGATTGTTTGTAATGTTGTATCTTCGGGTCCTTGAACTGGTAAACCAGCTTCAATATTCATTTGAATATAACGAATATTTTCTTGTGTAATTATTTCCCCGGGAATAAAAATAGGTATTCCAGGTGGGTAGACCATGATAAATTCAGCGCAAATACAATTGTCTGCTTCTGCAAGAGGTACTACTTCTGTATCTGCATAAAAAGCATCACGAGGTGACATTGCAAGTGCTGGAATTTCAGGTACATTGACAACTGTTTCAGTAATAGCAGCTTCTGAATCAAAAGCTTTTGACATACGGCTTAAAGCATTGATGAGAAGATTAATTTCTTTTTTCGTATCTGCTAATGTCACTAAACATAAAATATTGTATAAGTCCGATAACTCTACTTCAATATTTGCATTGTGACGAAGCCATTCCTCTGCTTGGTGCCCTGATATGCCTAAATCTTTTACACTAATTAACAGTTTTAGCGGATCCATATCGTATGTTGCGGACGAGTGAAGCTTTTCCTTACCTGCACATTTTAAATGTGGAATTTGGTTAATGCGTTTACGCGCATCTTTTGCTAAACGTAGTGCATCCCCAATTAAATCATAGCCATGAATTGCAAGCTGACGACGAGCTGTGTCGAGCGATGCAAGTAATGGATAGGATGTTGATGTTGTTGTCAGCATAGAAAAGACTGCTTGTACGCGCTTAGCTGAAACTAGTCCTTCACGTACGTTTAAAATTGAAGTTTGCGTCATGGAGCCTCCAAGCTTATGTACGCTTGTTGCAGCCATATCCGCGCCTGCTTCCATTGCTGAGTATGGTAGCTCGTCATGGAATTTAATGTGCACGCCATGTGCTTCATCGACAACGACTGGAATATTACGGCGATGGACAATTTCGACAATGCGTTTTAAATCCGCAGAGAAGCCGTAATAAGTTGGATTAATAACAAGGACAGCCTTGGCGTCCGGATAAGCATTTAAAGCCTTTTCTACAGCTTCCGCCGAAATACCATGAGAAATGCCATATTCACTATCTACTTCAGGATGAATAAAAATAGGAATTGCACCAGCGAAAACAATCGCTGACATAATGGATTTATGAACATTCCGTGGTACTAGAATTTTATCACCTGGACCGACGACGGTCAGTATCATCGTCATAATGGCGCCACTAGTACCTTGAACGGAAAAGAATGTATGATCAGCACCAAAGGCTTCTGCTGCCAGTGCTTGCGCATCCTTGATAGCACCTTTTGGTGAATGTAAATCGTCTAGTGGAGCAATGTTGATTAAATCAATTGATAAAACGTTGTCGCCGACGAATTCTCGGAAAGCAGGATCCATACCGTGCCCTTTCTTATGGCCTGGAATATGGAACTGAATTGGATGTCTGTTCCGATGTTTTAGTAATACGTCGAACAATGGAGTCTCTAATTGTGACAACGCAGGTACCACCTCACTTTTATAATATCTAAGAAAACAAATGAATTATAGCACCTAACGACATGAAAAAATAGACTTTAATTAAAAAAATAAAAGGATTTTTTCGTGATTACGAGAAGATAGTATGGAACGAAAGGAGAGATTCGATGAAATGGGAGACACGTATTACCGAACTATTAAAGATTAAATATCCAATAATCCAGGGGGGATTAGCCTATTTAGCATATGCTGATTTAGCAGCAGCTGTGTCAAATGCTGGCGGTTTAGGGCAAATAACGGCGATGAGTTTACGCGACCCAGACTTATTGCGTGCGGAAATTCAAAAACTAAGAACATTAACAGATAAGCCGTTTGGTGTAAACTTTGCCATTGGGATGCATGGCACAGGCTATGAAGATATGGTGCGAGTTGCTGTTGAAGAAAGTGTACCTGTTGTCACAATGACAGGCGGTAATCCCGCACCGATTTTTGATTTACTTGCAGGAACAGGCATTAAAAAGCTAGTGCTTGTTGCAGCGCGTAGACAGGCTCAGAAAGCTGAAGAACTAGGGGCAGATGCAGTGATGGTTGTTGGACAAGAAGGTGGTGGCCATCTTGGGCGTGATGACGTTGGGACAATGGTGCTCGTACCTCAAGTGGTCGATAGTGTAAAAATTCCTGTGATTGCGTCTGGTGGCATTGGCGATGGTCGCGGTTGGATGGCCGCACATGCGCTTGGTGCAGAGGGCATTGAAATGGGCACGCGCTTTATTGCGACGAAGGAATGTGTGGATGCCTCACAAGCCTATAAAGACGCATTACTCGCGAGCTCTGAGGCGGATACAACGGTGATTAAACGATCTATTGGGGCGCCTGCACGCGCCTTACGGAGTGACTTCACAGCAAAAATTTTAGAAATAGAGCGTGAAACACCTACTTATGAGGCTTTAAAAGACTATATTAGTGGCAGTGCCAATAAACGTTTTATTTACGATGGAGAAAAGGATGCTGGCATTGGTTGGGCAGGACAAGTGACTGGCATGATCCATGATATCCCAACAGTGGACGAGCTAATTACAAGAATGGTTGCAGAAGCGGAAAGTATCCGGGTAAAATGGGGACACTAATGTAAAGGTGGTTACGTTCAAATGGAATATTCTTATCCGTTTTCAATCGATTGGTCAACAGAAGAAATTGTTGATGTTGTAAAATTTTTTGAAGGCATTGAACTTGCGTATGAAAAGGGCATTAAACGTGAAGTGATGCTGGCAAAATATCGTCGATTTAAAGAAATTGTGCCTTCTCAAGCAGAGGAAAAAACCATTTTCCGTGAATTCGAAGATGCTAGTGGATATGTTAGCTATCCAGTAGTGAAGCAAGCAAAAGAAGCGGTTGATGGTACGATAATCAAAGTTGTACCAAAGCAAAGACGTTAAATGTTGGCTTGGAAATGGTATGCTAGGGAATACTCTAGCATGCTTTTTTTATAAAAAAACAAACCCGCCCTGCCTTCTGGACAGATGTACACAATGGATTGTGAATATTTGTGCCCGTTGAAAGCAAAGCGGATTTTGCTAGCTTACTATTTATAATACTATGGTAAAATAATAATTCTTCTTAAGAATTCACTAGCATTATGGTGTTAATTTATAGTTGTCTGCATAAACTACAGCAATATCAATTTTTTCAAAAATGTTCACAGATTTTGGATTTTTCAATAATATACAACGACATAGCTCAAGGCTATAGAAAAAACTTTAGCCACAACAAGTGATTGATAATTCTTGCTGTGCAAAATCCTCAACAACCTCAAAAGAAAGTGCTTCAGTCCTTTAGCTTACAATTTACAGAAACGGTTAATGGATAAATACCTCGTCCAAAATTGTTAAACCTTATAAATTTCTTGTAAGATTTTTATGCCACATTTTCAAAAATGAATAGGCCATTTTATTTTTCTTGAATAATTTTATAAATTGGAAGTAATGCAGTGAATGTTTCCTCTACTAATTGTTGGAATTGACTAACAGACAATTTTATCGCTTCTTCTCGTGGAATATGACGGCCAACTAAAAATTCCCCTTTTTTAACATCACGTAGACGGATAAGCAATTCATCTAGTTTATCTTCCTTCGCGTCTTCGATGGAAATTGCCTCTGGTGACATATGATCCCCAGAAACAATAAAATCATTCGGAAGCTGTTGTAGCAAGGATTTGTTGGCTAGTAAACGTTGTGCCATTAAATTTTTTTGCGGTGCTTCATAAATAATAGCAAAGACGATGAATAAATGTGTGCTCCAAAGACCAATCTGAAAGTGAGGCAATGCTTTATAGCCTCTTTTATAAGGAGCAAAGGCAACCCAACTATCATTTGGTGGATTTACCGTTCTGCGGGCGTGTTTAGCAACATGGGGGTAAAATTCTTCTCCAAGATGACTGGAAAAGAAAGCAGAGAAGTTCTCTCCTAGTTTATTGAACTTTGGTCGTACACAGGAATTTAAGGCATCCATTCTTTGTTCTAAACCATTTATTTGAAACACATTAAAATCTTTATTAGTCCATTTTAGTGTAGGCATTTTTAATAACTCCTTTCGATTATAAGGTTTATTTTATTGAAAAAATGGGAAAAAATCTTATAACAAGAACTTTAGCGAATCGTATAAGGTTTTGGAAAAAAATAAAAAAGGGACGTGACTTTTATGAAACAAGTCGTAAAAATTATACGTAAAGTTGACATTGAAAAGCAATATGAACGCATTTTACAATTAGAATTAGATTATGAGCTAGCCTCACTCTTCTTAGCGATGAATGAGAAAGACGAAGGTGCAATCGCAAAAAGTAAAAAGCGTCTAGCTGAAATACAGATGGAGCTGGAAAGTTTGCACGCCTATGCGTAAAAAAAAATTAACCCCCATATGAAAATCACTTGCTGAATATTCCGACAGCAGGTGATTTTTGTTGTTATAAAGGGTAAAATAGACAATATACCATTGTTAGATAATGGAGTTTTCATCTTTCTTCATTTGACGCTACACATGCAAAGCTCTTAAAGGGTCACATTGTGCATGATGCTCACTCTTATTGTGGAGAGTGTGTAGGCCATTTTACTGTCTAGAACCAGAGTACGTTTAAAGTGTGTAGCTACGGTAGTTTTATTGCTTGAATACCACAGATAAGCAAGTTGTGTGTGGACGGGCGTAAATGTTTTCTATATTCGAGGGGTGGGTTTTTATGGATTTAAAGCAGATCGATCAATTTGCAAAAAGTATTATTGTTGAAGCGGGAAACCGTATTCGTAATGCATTTTCGTATAATTTAGTGATCGAGACAAAATCGAATGCGAATGACCTTGTTACAAATATAGACCGTGAAACAGAATTGTTTTTTATAGAAAAAATTAAATCTTTTGATCCTACCCATCATATTATAGGCGAAGAGGGTATGGGGGAAAAAGTGGAGTCATTAGATGGCGTTGTATGGATTATCGACCCGATTGATGGAACGATGAATTTTGTAAAGCAACATCGCCACTTTATGATTTCAATTGGAATATTTATTGATGGTATAGGGAAACTTGGTTACATATATGATGTAATGCGCGAAGATTTATTTTATGCAATTGCTGGACAGGGTGCTTGGTATAATGCGTCACCGTTACGTAAGTTACAACCTGTGACCATTGAAGAGTCCGTTATTGGCATTAATGCACATTGGGTTGCACCCAATCGCCATATACATCATGAAAAAGTAATTGACCTAATTCGTAAAGTTCGAGGTACGCGTTCTTATGGCTCTGCAGCAATGGAAATTGCCTTTGTTGTTAGTGGAAAATTAGACGCTTATGTATCGATGCGGCTATCTCCATGGGACATTGCCGGCGGAACAATTATTGCAAATGAAGTTGGGGCTATTGCAACCAATTTACATGGACGAACTGTAGATTTACTACATCAAGATACTTTTATTATTGCAAATCCTTCTATTCATCATGAATTATTAGAAAAATATATTGTGCCTTATGATGTATAACTTTAAAAAAACTGTTTAGGAATGTTGATTCCTAAACAGTTTTTTGTATGCGCTAATTTAAATCGAGCTGATAGTATTTTTTTGGACGTCCTCGAGTGGTGGAAGTAGTGCTAGGTAATTCGACAGCTAAATTTTTTTCATGCAGTTGTTTTAAAATGCGGTTTGCAGAACGTACAGTAATGCCTAAATGCTTGCTTAGCAGTTCGCCATTGACGATAGTTGTTGCTAATCTTTCGATAACAGCCTCGATTTTTTGCAATTGTAATAAAGGAATATCATGGGTAACGCTTAATTTTTGTAAGAGCTGTTGTTTTTCGTTATCAAACTGCAATAAAGTCCCGTTTAGCAACGGACCAATTTCTTTTTCATGTTCAATAATATAGCCTTGCGTTTCCTTGGAAGAGCAGAGCGTAGCAGCCCTTTTTGCGTATTTCTGACTTTCAGTTAAAGAGTTACCGATACCCCAACCTATTTTTACAGGAAATTGTAATGTATCATCTAAAAAATCTACAAGTTGACAATGGCTATAATCTTCGGTTGTGATTAAAAATTGCTGATAGGTTGTAATAAGGGCCATATAAGAAGCTTCGCGATGTACGATAAAGGTGCTTGCATACAGTTGCTTAAAATCTAAAATGGCTTTATATAAAGCAATTTGTCGATATTCCAATTCATCGATATTGGATTTATCAATCGGAATTAAAATATGGACAACGACTACTTTGTTTTGCTCAAGTTGTCGAAGCTGAAGCTGATTGACCAACTGATCCAATGTTAATTGCATAGCATGGCGTGATGGGTGAAACGCGATAAACGGTATATTTAGTTGTGCCAATCGCTCTCGCATTTCTGCAATGCGCGTAAAGCTTAAATCTACTTTATTGTCGCGATGTAACTGAATATGCCAATTAGCAGCCTTCTCAACAATATCGTTGCTTGCGAACTCGTTCATTGTTTGACTAAATAGATAGGGCTGTCTACCGATTGACCATTCATGAATGCCGAGGTATTCGTTCTCTTCATAACAAAAATCAATGGCAATCCGATTCATAGCAATTGTATTGTCATAAAATAACTCCGTTAAGACACGGTAAAAATCTCGCTCTGAAATATCAAAATAGAGCATGGGGATAGCCGTGTTTGGAAAATATGTTTGCGAAAAAAAGTATGGGATTTGCCCGCTAAAAAGTGCACCATCTCCAGCTAGTAAATGTTGCTTTAGCAGCGCATTTAAATGCTCAAAATCTGTGTAGGGATGGTAATGGAAATGGCAAAAAGATGGCTTAATTTTCTCTAGTTGCGTTACCCATGAGAGAGATAGTTTAGCGGTGAAAACATTAATTTTATACATAGAGTAAGCTCCTTAACTATAAATTAAATATTGAAAATATTCTAAAAATATGGTTTCTTTGTATTAAGGACACATGCTATCAATGTCTTAAATGAGGATTAAGATGAATAGCACAAGTCGAATAACACAGAGAAGGAGAGGGGCTTATGCAAAAAAATTTAGACACAGTAAAAAAATCTTGGATTGATAGAATGCTAGATAGCATTGAAAAGGCCGGTAATAAACTACCAGACCCCATCACGCTATTTATTATTTTAGCAGGTATTGTGCTTGTTTTATCATGGATATTATCGATGTTTGGTGTCTCAGCAGTTCAACCAGGCACTGAAGATGTTATTCAAGTGAAAAATCTGCTAAGTCAAGAAGGTCTTATTTTAATATTAACGCAAATGGTATCAACATTTACAGGCTTCGCTCCTTTGGGATTAGTGATTGTGACAATGATTGGTATTGGTTTAGCCGAGCAAACAGGGCTTATATCTGCCGTAATGAAAAAGCTAGTGCTGTCAGCTCCGACAAAATTAATCGTGCCATTTATTATTTTCACAGGTTTAGTGGGGAATCTAGCTGCCGATGCAGCGTTCATTATTTTACCGCCAATTGCAGCGATGATTTTTATGAGCATTGGTCGAAACCCACTAGCAGGTTTAATTATTACATATGCTGCAGTAGCTGGAGGCTTTAGTGCCAATATTTTAATTAGTTCACTTGATGTATTGTTATTGGGAATTACGGAATCATCAGCACAGATTGCAGATTCTGCCTACACTGGTCGAGCAACAATGAACTATTATTTTTTAATTGCTTCGACATTTTTACTAATTGGGATTGGTACGTGGGTTGCCAAAAAGTTTACTGAGCCTCGCTTTGGCAAGTTTGAAGGCAAGGTTGAAATGTTAGAACCGCTAACAGCTTTAGAAAAGCGCGGTTTACGATGGGCAGGACTGGTGACAGTCATTTATAGTGCAGTTATTGCATTTACGGTCATTCCGTCTAACGGTCTTTTACGTGATCCGGAAACAGGGGGCTTTTTAAATTCACCATTTATGTCAGGTATTGTGCCGATTATGTTATTCTTCTTCCTTTTACCAGGTCTTGCCTATGGCATTGCGGCAAAAGAAGTGAAAAATGACAAGGAAGTGGCTGAGAAAATTTTTAAATCGATTGCGGATATGGCTCCATTTATTGTTTTAGCATTTGCTGCTTCACAAATGATTGCCTTTTTTAACTGGAGTAATATCGGTGCTATTTTAGCCATTAAAGGAGCGGAACTTTTACAAGCATTAAATTTTACAGGTTTACCAATGATGATAGGATTTGTTTTAATATGTGCTTTCGTTAACTTACTTATCGCCAGCGCTTCTGCGAAGTGGGCTTTACTTGCGCCAATTTTCGTTCCAATGTTCCTTTACTTAGGCTATTCCCCTGCTGTTACGCAAATGGCCTATCGAGTAGGAGACTCTATTACCAATCCAATTACACCAATGCTACCGTATTTTGCTATTTTGCTATCGTTTGCCAAACGCTACGATAAAAATATCGGTATGGGGACACTAATTTCCGCGTTACTACCGTTCTCTGTGTTCTTTGCAATCGGTTGGATTATACTGTTCGCCATTTGGTTCCTACTTGGTTTACCACTGGGACCTGGAGATTATATATACTTAAAATAAGGGGTGTTACTAATGGCAGTATTACAGCAAGAGCAGTTAGTTGGTTTATTAAAACGATACGAAGAGGAAATGATTCAACTTCGTCGTCATTTTCATGAAAATCCCGAGCTTTCCTTTGAAGAAATTGAAACACCGAAAACGATTGCTGCATTTCATCGTGCTTTAGGACATGAAGTACGTGAAGGTGTTGGGGGTAACGGTGTTGTAGCGAAGTTAGTTGGTGCTAAGGCAGGAAAAACGGTGGCATTACGTGCAGACTTTGATGCTTTAGCTATTACAGAAGAAACGGGTCTGCCATTTCAATCAAAAATAAAAGGGCGCATGCATGCATGTGGTCATGATGGACATACAGCTTCATTATTAATTTTGGCGAAGGCATTAAATCAAATGAAGGATAACTTAGCGGGGACAATTGTCTTTATTCATCAACATGCAGAGGAGCTTGCACCAGGTGGAGCGAAATCAATGATTGCTGATGGCTGTTTAGAAGGTGTGGATGTAATATTTGGTACACATTTATGGGCACCAACAGAACTTGGTAAGGTGCAAACAGCAATTGGACCATTTATGGCTGCGGCTGATGGCATTTACATTAAGATTAAAGGAAAGGGTGGTCATGGCTCAAATCCAAGCGATACGAAGGATTCCATCTTGCTTGCAGCGCAATTTATTACAAATTTACAACAACTTGTAGCACGTCGTATTAATCCATTGCGTCCTGCGGTAGTATCAGTTGGTCATATTGAGGCGTTAAACCCTTTTAATGTCATTGCAGACCAAGTCTATATGAAAGGGACTGTCCGTACCTTCCATGAGGAGGAGCGCGATTTACTGGAGCGTGAAATTGAAGAGCTATTAAAGGCAACTTGTTATTTAACAAAAGCGGACTATGAATATGAGTTTCGTCGTGGTTACCCACCAGTGGTGAATCATGCTGCAGAAACAGAGCATGTGATGGCGTCAGCAAGAAAAGTAGCAGATGTCGAAGCGGTTGAATTTGTTGACCCTACGATGGGTGGTGAGGATTTTGCGTACTATTTAGAGGAAATACCAGGGGCATTTTTCTTTACTGGGGCAAAAAATCCAGCATGGCAAGAAGTGTATCCACACCATCATCCAAAATTCGATATTGATGAACGTTCATTGCGGATTGCAGCCAATGTTTTAGGTCAAGCAACGTTAGATTATTTGGCAAAAGACTATTAATGAAAGCATCACTTGTTTGCATGCAGGCTGAGGAGATAGTAGTTAAACATGAAACAATTATGTTGTGAAATATAGCCAAAAAGAGGCGTTGTCTACTCTGTAAGATTAAGTACAAGTAATTGTACATGCTGTCTTATTTACGAGTGTTTAACTTATAATGTTACACATTTAATAAAATGCACATTACTAAATGTAAATTTTAGTGGTGTGCTTTTTTATTTTGCTATCTTTCTCATATAGATTTGTTAAAAGACTAAACATTATACAATGATGCAGAAAAACATTAAAATAGGAACGTTAGTTCTTTTTTGGGGGTTAATAATTGTATTGGTTTGAATATTGTCCTAAACATATCGAAAGTAAGTATGAGCTACTTGTATTTAAAGATAATCAACCCTTTCTACCTTTAACAGATTACTACCATGACTGTTTAGGAAGAATAGACAAAAGTTCTGCAATATCCTATTTGAATTGTCTACTTCCATTTTTTAAATGGTTAGAGAAAGAAAGCAACTATCGAGGAAAGAAAGTGCAATGGAATGATTCAGAAGAAAAAATACGTGTTGTGGTTGAAGATTATTTGATGCATGAATTGAAGTGTAAGATTCGTGATAAAGACACGTTTCGCTTTGTAAATTTAACTAGTAAAATCCCTAATACGATAAGTCGTTTTTTATCAGCATTAAAATCTTTTTATAAGGCTATGATTCGTTTAAAACAGTATCCGTATAGTAATCCATTAATAGATAATATGGTACCTGTGGTTAGGACACATTAAAAAGAGTGTTTTAACTGTGGGTATTTTTTTATATACTGGATATTCAAGATTAAAGGGACGGTCGAGAGGCTACTATGAGTAAAATTTTATTTTCACCAAAAGAGGTACAACTACTTCAAAAGAATCCAAATGTACAGAAAGTAAGCGAACGTGCGATTACGTGGAATCTTTTTTCGGTCATTTTAAAGATGAAGTAGACTTTGATTCAGTAAAAACACTCGATGAACTCAAAGCGAAGATTCATCACTACATCGTCAATTACAACAATTATCGATACCAATGGAATCTAAAAAAGATGGGTCCTGTACAATACAGAAACCATCTCTTAGTTGCCTAATCTCTTTTTAGTTTGTTCTTGACACGGGTGCTACTTTAGTTTAACACGAACAACTTTTTTAAATTCTACCAATTTACTGATCTCATAATATCATCTGATGCAACTAATAGAAACACCAATATACTAGTAATTATTGCGTATTTTTTAGCTTTTAGAGCTGTATTGTTGAATGTATCAATAATTGTCAGCAAGCTAAAAAATACAACTAGTGACCATAAGAGCGGTTCAATGACTAAAATAAAAAAACCTTCCATTGTCATTAAAACAACCTTCTTTCATAAATTGACTTAATCAAATGTAGAATCAACCCAATAAGTATCATTTTGTACTCTTAAATATACGTGCTCCAACGTAGCATTGCTATCTTCGTAACGTCTTACCTTAGCACTAATACCACCGTATGCTGAATACTCTGAAGTTTCCTTATCACGGTATACACCCTGATTTAGAGGTTGTTCCCAATCAAAAACATTCATATATGGTGAATAAACTCTACTAATTTCATCGTAAGCTCCCACGTACGTACAAAAATCGGCCTTAAAACTCATTTCGATTTTAGGGTAAGAATACCAGCCTAACACTTTTACCCCTTTTACACAAGAATATCCTGATCCGCTGCTCCAGGTTCCATCAGAAGTACCGTCTGAAAGAGGCGTTATTAAATCTGTATCGCTATCCATTGGTGGTTCAATTACATTTCCTGCTTCATCGTAGAATGTGGCTTCACTAAAATCAACTCCGCTTGCTGAGCCATCTGAATATGTTGTGATTTGAGAATAGGGAGTTGGATGGTCAGTTTCTAAAATTCGTTTAACGGAGTTTTTCGGCTCTAACAAATTTTCATTCGCTTTTCAAACAAAGCGTTCTGCTCTACCAAAACTTTGTTACTCGAGGAGTCTACACCTTCAGAGGCAAAAGCGGAAGAGCTAATGCCTGCGAGGGATAGACCAAGGGTCAAACCTGCTGCGTAAATTAATTTTTTCATTCCCAATGCTCCTTTGTTGTTTTTTATTACAAATATTTCTTCAATAATTAACCATTCTATATTTAATTTTACAATAAGTAAACCTATTAAATGTAAAATATTTCAAAATGGGGATTTAGAGATGTGAAAAAACTAACATTCGCTAATTTTCCCTATGGTCCTCGAATACAAAAAAGACCGAAAACAACTTCTAATACCTTCTAAATTGTATTCGGTCTAAAATAAAGACTGGAATTTTTTAGCGTACCTTTTTGTTTACTCTTTTGTTGTGAAAATTGAAAGAACCCAATCCCATAGTTCCAATACAAAATTAGTAAATGAATCGACTAACCCTTTCGTTGATTCGTCATTAGCGAACTCATTCCATTTATCTTTAGCTGCTGAAATCGTATCATTCACTTTGGACCAATTGATATTAAGGTTCTTAACGGATTGGAAAAACTCGATAAATTGTTCAATTTGAGCGTCCGTTAGGGTAATCCTTAGGTCTTCAGCAACCCTCATTAAAATCGCTCGGATATCTTCATCGGTAGTTGCATCAGAAGTTGAGATTTCCTCTTTCACCTTTTGCACGAAATCTACCGCTTTAAACCAACTCTTGGTTGACTAATCTCTTTTTTAGTTTGCCCTTGACACGGTTACCATTTTATAAACTAACGGTGCAGGTTAATTGACAGATTAAATGGTTTTAGACTTCTTATAGGCATATACTTAAATTAAAAAAGAAGTGTATTTACTGAAAAAGAGTAAAGTCACTTTAATTGGGACCATTGTAGTTTTATTCATTATAATATTTCTATTAATCAATAACGTCTTGTCAAAAGGTGATATATCCGAGGTTTCACCTACGATAAGTACTCAGCAACAAGCAGAAAATGAAAGAAAAGTTGATGAAATTAAAAATTTTATATACGGAGACAGTGGAATCATTAAACAAGTAGATGATGAATTAGTGAAAAAAGGTTATCAATTTCAGACGTTGGTTATGGCAAATTCTGTGGATGATGTTATGGTGAAATATATCTTAAGTTAATTGTATTAAGCTAAGATATGGGGCAGTTTACTTTAATAACACCCAATGGTTTTATTTGATATATATGTTAGATTTAAAAGAAAATCGTGAAATAATATACTTAAATAAAAAAATAAAGGAGAGTAATGAAATGAATAAATTAATTTTCTCCGTATTGATAGTTATTATCTTGACTGGATGCAATGGATTCCCAACCGATACTCTTAGTCAACCAGAAGGCAAAGTGATTATGAATGGGGAACAATATTCAATGATTCAAAGTAATTACCAGTGGAAAGAAGACAATGTAGAAATTAGTACAAAAAGTTCTACCGATATTAATGAATTAGCTGAACTTTTCGAAACAATAGAAGTTGAAAAAGACGGTACATTAAAATTTGAAATTGATAAAAATCCTACTTCAATTACGGTAGCTAAACTGAATGAAGATGGTACAACTGATATTGTTGAAATGAAAGATAATGAAATTACGATGCCATCGGAAAGTGGATATTATATTTATCAACTTATAACAGTATGGTCTAAAGGAAAACAAACCTTTGTTTTTGATGTTAACGTAGAATAAAAAGAGAGTGACCCTCAACTAAATTAATTAGTTTCACTAACGGGTGCTTTAATTGAAGATTCTCATCCAGAAATAATCAATCTTTATTATAAAAATCAAACTAGATAGATAAAGAACCAACTGTTTTGATCAAACTTTGTTTCAAAACAGTTGGTTTCTTTCTGTATAAAATCAGCGTTTACAACTTACTTTTAATCGAGCTTTATTAAAAAGCTATATCAAAGCAGAATTAATTCTTCAACTAATTCTGACTTTTAATAAAATATTATGGACAATGCCTCTTTTTGGACACATATTAGGTAGTTAGAAAGCAAATACTAACATTAAAGTAAGCCTTGTTCGCGAAGTTTACGCTTCATTTTAAAAGCTGTCATGAAAATGACACAAGTAGCTACAATACCTGCTATTACTCCCCAAATATTACTTGCTGCTACTGAATACCCGATAGAACACATTGCTAGCACAGCTGCTAGTGCATAAATGGCCATTACGATTTTTCCACGATTCATAACCGAGCCCCCTAATTTATAGTAAATTTGTGATTAAAAATATTTTTTTAGAATGATAGAAATTCTAATAAGGACATTTACATCCTTCTTGTGCTATAATATCACAGTTAAACATTCGAAAAAAGAATATGGAGTGGAATAATGACAAACTTACGTCAAGATCTTCGCAATATCGCAATTATCGCCCACGTTGACCATGGTAAAACTACCTTAGTCGACCAATTATTAAAACAATCTGGTACATTCCGTTCAAACGAACGTGTTGAAGAACGTGCAATGGACTCTAACGATATCGAACGTGAACGTGGTATTACAATATTAGCAAAAAATACTGCTGTCAACTATAACGGAACTCGTATCAACATCCTTGATACGCCTGGACACGCCGACTTTGGTGGTGAGGTAGAACGTATTTTAAAAATGGTAGATGGCGTTTTACTAGTTGTCGATGCGTATGAGGGTTGTATGCCACAAACACGCTTCGTACTGAAAAAAGCGTTAGAGCAAAAGTTAACACCGATTGTAGTAGTGAACAAAGTAGATAAAGACTCAGCTCGTCCACTTGAAGTAGTAGATGAAGTATTAGAGTTATTCATCGAGTTAGGTGCAGATGACGATCAATTAGACTTCCCTGTTGTGTATGCTTCAGGTGTAAATGGTACGGCTTCTTTAGACGCTGATCCATCTAAACAAGAAGAAAATATGAAATGTCTATTTGAAAAAATTATTGAAGCTATCCCAGCACCAGTTGATAACTCAGAAGAACCATTACAATTCCAAGTAGCTTTACTTGACTATAATGACTTCGTTGGACGTATCGGAATTGGTCGCGTATTCCGCGGAACAATTTCAGTAGGTCAACAAGTTGCTCTGATGAAATTAGACGGTACAGTGAAAAACTTCCGTGTAACAAAAATCTTTGGTTTCTTCGGCTTAAAACGTGAAGAAGTTGAGACAGCAAAAGCTGGTGACTTAATCGCCGTTTCTGGTATGGAAGATATCAACGTAGGAGAAACAGTTTGCCCTGTTGAACATCAAGAAGCGCTTACGCCTTTACGTATCGATGAGCCAACTTTACAAATGACTTTCTTAGTAAACAATTCTCCATTTGCAGGTCGTGAAGGGAAATGGGTTACTTCTCGTAAAGTAGAAGAGCGTTTACGTGCTCAATTACAAACAGACGTATCTTTACGCGTTGAAGATACTGATTCTCCAGATGCTTGGACAGTTTCAGGTCGTGGTGAGCTTCACCTATCAATCCTGATTGAAAATATGCGTCGTGAAGGTTTTGAATTACAAGTATCAAAACCACAAGTAATCGTGCGTGAAATCGATGGTGTTAAATGTGAGCCATTCGAACGTGTTCAAATCGATGTACCTGAAGAAAATGTTGGTTCTATTATTGAATCTATCGGTACTCGTAAAGGTGAAATGCTTGATATGGTGAACAACGGCAGTGGTCAAGTGCGTTTAACGTTCTTAGTACCAGCTCGTGGATTAATCGGTTATACGACTGAATTTATGTCAATGACAAAAGGTTTCGGTATTATCAACCATACGTTTGATTGCTACCAACCATTATTACCAGGGAAAATTGGTGGTCGTCACCAAGGTGTACTCGTTTCAATGGAAACTGGTAAATCAACAACTTATGGTATGATGCAGATTGAAGACCGTGGTACACTATTCTTGGAGCCAGGTACAGACATTTACGAAGGTATGATTGTTGGCGAAAATACTCGTGACGCTGATATCACTGTAAATATTACAAAAATGAAACAAAAAACAAACATCCGTTCAGCAAATAAAGACCAAACGAATGTTATTAAAAAACCACGTATTTTATCTCTAGAAGAAGCGCTTGAATACTTAGGGGATGATGAGTACTTAGAAATCACACCTGAATCAATTCGCCTTCGTAAAAAAATTCTAGATAAAAACGAACGTGAGAAAGCAGCGAAAAAATTAAAAAACGCAGAACAATGATTTTCCGCTGATATGAAAGGGAGAGGGAGTCTTGGATATAAAGTCCGCTTTATTGGGTGAACTAAATGTTATTCAAGTTGCTGCATCAACAAATGCAGAGGAAACAACAAAGGTTTATGGGAGAATGGCTGGTATTACAAGATTTCTATATGAAAATTTACCAAGCTATGAAGTTGCAGGCTATGTTGTATTTCTTCTTGTCTTTGTACTTTCTGCAATTGTCTATAAATTAGGCTTTGCAAAAAAGTTAAAGCTATCTCAAAATATTGTCATTTATGTGTTCCTATTTTTGGGGTGTATTATGTTGACATTTTTCGCGTTATTCCTACCTATGATTGAAGGCCTCATCGTAGCGGCGTTAATTTTGATTGTATACAAAACACGTATGTGGCGAGAAAAAAGAGAAGAGCAACAAGCTGCCAATCAATGATAGTAGCTTGGCTCCTTTACCATAAAACTTACCTTAAGTTTTAAGGGCATAAAAAAGTCTTAGCATTTATTTGCTAGGGCTTTTTTTCTTTGATAGAGAAAATTTTTACGTCTTAGGCAATCTACCTATGTAAGAATAGCTGTGCATCTATGTTCAATCAATTGAATGTCATATGACAAAATGGTTGGCACCTAAATCTTCTAACGTGAATAAGTTAGTCTCGATAGGCTATTTATCAATCAAGGAGGAAATGGAATGCGTTGGCTTAAAAAAGGTTTGTTATTTAGTAGTATTGCTTTGTTGCTCCTTTCATTGGCAGCGTGTAATAAAGCGGAGCTAGAAAAAGTAAAGGTCGGAGAAGTGACGCGCTCGATTTTCTATGCTCCGCAATATGTAGCGCTTGAAAAAGGTTTTTTTGAAGAGGAAGGACTTTCTGTTGAGCTTCAAACGATTGCCGGTGGCGATAAAACGATGACAGCGTTACTTTCAGATGGCATAGATATTGCCTTAGTTGGCTCAGAAACATCCATTTATGTAACAGCACAAGGTGCGAACGATCCGATTCAAAACTTTGCACAATTAACACAAACAGATGGTACATTTTTAGTAGCCCGTGAAAAGATGGATAATTTTTCTTGGGAAGATGTAAAAGGATCAACATTTTTAGGGCAACGTAAAGGTGGAATGCCACAAATGGCTGGCGAGTTTGTCTTGAAAAAGAATGGGATTGATCCTACGAAAGATTTAACACTTATTCAAAATATTGATTTTGCAAATATCGCTACAGCCTTTGCTTCTGGAACAGGAGATTATGTTCAGTTGTTTGAACCGACAGCGAGTGTGTTTGAAAAAGAAGGGAAAGGTTATATTGTTGCTTCATTTGGCACGGAATCAGGCCATTTACCATACACGTCCTTTATGGCAAAAAGTAGCTACTTAAAGGATGATGCTAAAACAGTGCAAGGATTTACTAATGCGCTGAAGCGAGCACAAGATTTTGTACAAGAGAAAAGTGCGGCAGAAGTGGCAAAAATAATTCAGCCGTATTTTGAAAATGTTGATGTAGCGTTAATTGAGACGGTGGTCGAACGTTATAAATCACAAGGCTCTTATGCAACAGATCCAATTTTGGATGAAGAAGAGTGGGATAACTTACAAACAATTATGGAGGAAGCAGGTGAACTTCCTCAACGAGTAAAATATGAAGAGCTTGTGAATACAAAGTTTGCAAAAAAGGCTGCAGAGTAAATGGAATTTTTAAAACTAGATCATATTCACCATAGTTATTTTTCTAGTACGCAGGCAAAGGAAGTTTTAAGAGATATTAATCTAGATATTCGTGAAGGGGAGTTTGTTTCTTTTATAGGGCCAAGTGGCTGTGGAAAAACGACACTCTTGTCCATTATTGCTGGGTTATTTCCTGCAACGGAAGGCAAGGTTTTTATTGATGGCGAAATTATTGCGCCACATAATCAGGCACTTATCGGCTACATGCTTCAACAAGATTATCTATTCCCGTGGAAAACGATTGAGGACAATGTCACCATTGGTTTAAAAATCATGCAGCGGGATAATAAAACGCATAAAGTAACGGCCAATGCGCTCTTACATGAAATTGGTTTGCCACATGTCGGAAGTTATTATCCGAGAGAATTATCCGGAGGAATGCGTCAACGCGTAGCACTTGCAAGGACTTTAGCGGTTAATCCGAAAATATTATTGCTAGATGAACCATTTTCAGCGCTTGATTATCAATCTAAGTTAAAGCTTGAAGATTTAGTTGTCGAAACATTAAAGGCCTATCAGAAAACGGCGATTCTTGTCACACATGATATTGGTGAGGCAATCGCTATGAGTGAAAGGGTATTTCTTTTCTCGGCTAATCCAGGTATGTTACACAAAGTGTTTGAAATACCTTCTGAGTTACAACAATTATCTCCGTTCGATGTAAGGCAACATCCAGCTTATTCAGATGTATTCCAAACGATTTGGAAGGAGCTGGAGAGTCTTGGATAATACATTGTTTAAACAATATCAACAATTGCTAAAGAAGGAAAAGCGCTTCGTTCGTCTATATCAAATCATTATTTTACTGGTCTTTTTTGGGGGGTGGGAGCTGCTCTCGAGGCTTGAATGGATTGACCGTTTAATCTTTAGCTCACCAACCTATGTATGGCAAACGTTTATTGAAAAAGTAAGCGACGGCACACTCACATTACATGTTGGTGTGACATTAATGGAGACGATTATCGGCTTTATTGCTGGTACATTATTAGGGACTTTGATTGCAACCGTCCTCTGGTGGTCTCCGATGTTATCCAAAATTTTAGATCCGTATTTAGTTATATTAAACGCCATGCCAAAAGTGGCGTTAGGGCCGATTTTAATCGTTGCACTTGGGCCAGGATATTTTTCGATTATTGCAATGGGTGCACTAATATCTATTATCATTACTACCATTGTTGTGTACACCGCTTTTAAAGGTGTGGATCCCAATTACAGTAAAGTGTTACAAACTTTTGGTGCAACTCGTTGGCAAACTTTCAAAGAGGTGATTTTGCCTGCTTCTTTTCCAACTATTATTTCGACTCTGAAAGTGAATGTTGGTTTGTCATGGGTTGGTGTGATTGTTGGTGAGTTTTTAGTTGCTTCAAAGGGGCTTGGTTATTTAATTATTTATGGCTTCCAAGTATTTAACTTTAATCTTGTCCTTATGTCACTGCTCATTATCGCTTTCTTCGCGACAATTATGTATCAAGTTGTCGAATTGCTGGAAAAAGTGATTATCAAAAATAATGGCTAAGTAAAAAACGCAAAACCTGTACTAATAGGGTTTTGCGTTTTGTACTGTTAAATCTGCTAGAGCGAGCGCTTTTTAAATTGTATGAGTGTCTGGCACTTAAAATTGGCACTTAAAATTCTTTGTCCATTTGTGGTGAGGTGCGGTAAAAGCGGAAATTTCCCGTTTCAATACGTGCCACCGTATTTTCCTTAATTCGATCATGGCATGTGTCGCACATATACGTATGAATCGGACGATTACGCAGTTTTTTTGCTAACGGTAAATCATCATCTAACTGGTTAATAGTATCGCAAATGACACATTTTACGCGCATCGCATTCCCTCCCTATTCCGCACGAATGGCTAACACATTTTTGATAGGGCTGTCTACATTGGAGCCGTCTCCAAATAATACATGAACGGGTCCATCTTCGGTTAAAGGTTTGCCATCCTGACTGTATTTAAAAATTAATGTCTGTGCTTCTGCAATTGTAAATGCATGTTCTTCCCCGTTTTTACATTCAATGACGATTTTTGTCGCTTCGGGTTTAACTTCAGCATTTTTCAAGAAGTGACTTAATTCGATACCGAAAGTGCCCGTTTCCATCCCTTTGCGGTCGAATTTTCGTTCTGATTTTAATGTTGGTGGGAAAGTAGCACCTTCCATGATTTCACGTGACCAGTGAGCACCGACTTCGCGCATATATTTTGTATCCGCATCTTCCTCTACTGCACTTTCCTGGAAGTACGTATTTAAGTCTAATTTACGATCGTCAAAAATCCAAACCGTTGGATCTAATGTTAGTTGATACGAAACTGCACCCTTAATAGGAATAATTGTTTCCATAATAGAAATCCTCCTCAAATCTTGTATATCCATGAATTAGTATAACGCTAATGCAAGGAGATAATAAAGAAATATAATTCGGATTGTTTATTTTCCGACGAAGACACTTGCATTTTTACCGACTAAAAGATAAACTTTATTAAGATAGAATCGAAGAAATATCAGATAATGGGGGCGTCCTCATGGATACGAAATCACAAACTTCCTTTCAAGAGAAGGCTTTGGAGCTTTTAGTTGCTGATGCAGATAAAATTGCTCGCCTCATTCGAGTACAAATGGATCATTTAACGATGCCACAATGCCCTTTATATGAAGAAGTATTAGATACACAAATGTTCGGCCTTTCACGTGAAATTGACTTTGCTGTGAAGCTTGGACTTATTGAACGCGAAAAAGGCAAGGCCATTCTCGATTCACTCGAGAAGGAACTTTCTGTACTACATGACGCGTATACAGACAAATAAAAAGAAAAAACTCAAACGCTGCTTGCGATTTGAGTTTTTTTTCTAGAACGAGGTTTTCCAATGAAACAATACTTAAAACGATATGCTCAAAATTTTGATTACCCATTATTTTTTACGGTTTTGTTGTTAAGTTTATTTGGCTTAGTAATGATTTATAGCTCAAGTATGATGGTGGCAATCGTCCACAAAGAACAAGCACCTGATTATTTTTATCGAAAACAACTCATTAACTTAGCTGTCGCGTCTTTAGGATTTGTGGCCGCAGCATTTTTCCCTTATAAGCATTATGCAAATAAGAATATTATGTTGTTACTGACGATTGTGTTAATTGTGCTTTTTACTTGGGTAAAAGTAGCTGGTAATGGGGCAGAGGAAGTAGGCTCTCAAAGTTGGATTAGTGTACCAGGATTGGGGAATTTCCAGCCTTCCGAATATTCGAAACTATTTATAATTTTATATTTTGCAGCAGCATTTTATCGGAAATCTCAAAAGTATACATTTGAAAAGCTTCAGCCAACAGAGATTTTTTATCCAATTTTCCTTTGGATACTTGTTGTAGCTGGTGTAGCCTTTGAAACAGATTTAGGGGCAGTTATTATTTTATGTGGTATCGCTGTATCTGTGGTCGCAGCAAGTGGTATTCCTTTTAAAACGTTTTGGAAGTTTTTTGGTGTGTTAGGTGCATTTGGTACAGCTATTCTAGGCATGCTCTGGCTATTTAAAGGTGAATTATTAAAAGGGAACCGTAAAGGACGTATCGAATCTTATTTTAATCCATTTGATTTTGAAAATGGAGTGGGTCACCAAGTTGTCAATAGTTATTATGCAATTGGCGGTGGCGGTCTAGAAGGTAGGGGACTCGGTCAATCTATTCAAAAATTAGGTTATTTGCCTGAGCCACAAACCGATTTTATTATGGCGATTGTAATGGAGGAACTTGGCGTTTGGGGAGTTCTAATCGTCTTAGGTGGTTTAGGATTTATTGTATATAAAGGTTTTTCCATTGCATTGCGAACAAAAGATCCACTAGCACGTATGATTGCTGCTGGGATTGCGAGCTGGATTGCTTGGCAATCGTTTATTAATCTTGGGGGTGTAACCGGGTTAATCCCGTTAACCGGTGTCACGCTGCCTTTCATTAGTTACGGCGGGACATCTATAATTTTGCTATCTTTAGCTATGGGGATATTGATTAATGTTTCCATGTTCGAAAAGGTAGAAAGAAGGAAATCACAAACATAAGGGGGATACCTATGGAATCAATCAACAAAATCCTTGTAGCCAATCGGGGAGAAATTGCAATTCGAATTTTCCGTGCGTGTACGGAGCTCAACATTCACACAGTCGCTATTTATTCACGTGAGGATAGTGGAGCATTCCATCGCTTTAAAGCGGATGAAGCTTATTTAGTAGGGGCAGGCAAGAAACCAATCGATGCGTATTTAGATATTGAAGGCATCATTGCAATCGCTAAGAATGCAGGCGTTGATGCGATTCATCCAGGGTATGGTTTTTTATCAGAAAACGTGGATTTTGCACGTCGTTGTGAGGAAGAGGGCATTTTATTTATCGGTCCAACTTCACAACATTTAGATATGTTTGGCGATAAGGTAAAAGCGCGTGAACAAGCCATTAACGCAGATATTCCTGTTATTCCGGGTACGGATGGTCCAGTTGCTTCAGTAGAGGAAGTACAAGCTTTTGGTGAACAATACGGATACCCGCTTATGATTAAAGCTTCTTTGGGTGGCGGTGGGCGCGGCATGCGTGTCGTGCAAACAAAGGACGATGTAGCATCTGCTTATGAACGTGCCAAATCAGAGGCAAAAGCAGCCTTTGGGTCTGATGAAGTGTATGTAGAAAAATGCATACTTCACCCAAAACATATTGAAGTCCAAATTATAGGCGATAAAATGGGCAATATTGTGCATTTATATGAGCGTGATTGCTCGATTCAACGTCGCCATCAAAAGGTTGTAGAGATTGCTCCATCGAATTCAATTTCAGAAAATTTAAGAAATAGAATTTGTGATGCAGCAGTTCAAATAATGAAAAATGTCTCGTACATAAATGCAGGGACAGTTGAATTTTTAGTTGCGGGTGATGACTTTTATTTCATCGAGGTAAACCCTCGAATTCAAGTAGAGCATACAATTACGGAAATGATTACAGGCGTTGATATCGTACATGCGCAAATTAAGGTAGCGGCAGGCTACAGCTTGCATAGCGAAGAAATACACATACCGCAACAAGCGAATATTCCGATGATTGGTTATGCGATTCAAGCACGTGTGACAACTGAAGATCCAGCGAATGATTTTATGCCAGATACAGGGAAGTTAATGGTATATCGTTCAAGTGGTGGCTTTGGCGTTCGTTTAGATGCAGGGAACGGATTCCAAGGTGCCGTTGTTACACCGTATTATGATTCATTGCTTGTGAAAATTTCAACATCAGGTATGACCTTTAAAGAAGCGGCTGCGAAAATGGACCGTAACTTAAAAGAATTCCGTATTCGTGGGGTAAAAACGAATATTCCATTTTTAAATAATGTAGTAACGCATAAAAATTTCTTAGAAGGTTCGTTTGACACGAGCTTTATTGATACAACGCCTGAATTATTCAATTTCCCTGTGCGACAAGACCGCGGGACAAAGCTGTTAAGTTATATCGGTAATGTGACGCTAAATGGTTTCCCAGGGGTGGAAAACAAGGCCAAGCCAATATTCTCACAGCCTATTAAGCCACTTGTGGATTTGAATGGGCAGCCGTTATCGGGTACAAAGCAAATTTTAGATGAGCAAGGTGCAAACGGTTTAGTGCAGTGGATTTTACAACAAGATGATGTGTTATTAACAGATACAACGTTCCGTGATGCACATCAATCCTTATTAGCTACGCGTGTGCGTTCACAAGATATGTATCAAATTGCAGATGAAACAGCACGTATGATGCATAACTTCTTCTCGTTAGAAATGTGGGGTGGCGCAACGTTTGATGTAGCGTATCGTTTTTTAAAGGAAGATCCATGGGAGCGCTTAGCTAAGCTACGTGAGCAAATACCGAATGTGCTGTTCCAAATGCTATTGCGTGGGGCGAATGCTGTAGGCTACACGAACTATCCTGATAATTTAATTCGTGCGTTTATCGCTGAGTCGGCTGCATCGGGTATTGATGTCTTCCGTATTTTCGATAGCTTAAACTGGATTAAAGGGATGGAAGTTGCCATTGATGCGGCAAGAGATGCAGGGAAAATTGCAGAGGCTGCGATTTGCTACACAGGTGATATTTTAGATGACGGACGTGCAAAATACTCCGTGCAGTATTACAAAGATATGGCGAAGTCGCTAGAGGCGTCAGGAGCCCATATTTTAGCGATTAAGGATATGGCTGGGTTGTTAAAGCCGGAAGCTGCTTACCGCTTAATATCGGAGCTTAAAGAGGCGACAAACCTACCAATTCATTTGCACACGCATGATACAAGTGGCAATGGGATTTATTTATATGCAAAAGCAATCGAGGCTGGGGTAGATATTTTAGATACTGCACTCGGTGCAATGGCAGGTTTAACATCACAGCCAAGTGCTAACTCTTTATATTATGCGATGAAGGGTAGTAAACGTGAAATTCGTGCAGAAATTGAATCGCTTGAAAAGCTTTCTTATTACTGGGAAGATGTGCGTAAATACTATAAAGATTTCGAAAGTGGCATGATTAGCCCTCATTCTGAAATTTACGTCCATGAGATGCCTGGTGGTCAATACAGCAACTTACAACAACAAGCAAAGGCTGTCGGATTAGGCGATCGCTGGGATGAAGTAAAACGCATGTATTCACGTGTCAACCTATTATTTGGAGACATTGTGAAAGTGACACCGTCATCTAAAGTAGTCGGTGATATGGCATTATTTATGGTGCAAAACGAATTAAATGAAGAGACCGTTATATCTAGAGGGAAAACAATTGATTTCCCTGATTCTGTTATTGAATTTTTCCAAGGTTATTTAGGGCAACCACACGGGGGCTTCCCAGCGGCACTTCAAAAAGTGGTATTGAAAGAGCGCGAACCAATTACTGTTCGACCAGGTGAACTGTTAGAGCCTGTTAACTTTGAACAGCTAGAGGAAGTATTAGCGGATAAATTAAATCGTCCTGTTACGAAGAAAGATATACTCGCTTATGCACTTTACCCGAAAGTATTTGAAGAGTATGCGAAAACGCTAGAGTCCTTCGGTAATATTTCAGTGCTAGATACGCCAACGTTTTTATATGGCTTAAAGCTAGGTGAAGAAATTGAAGTAGAAATCGAAAAAGGTAAAACGTTAATTATTAAACTGGTATCGATTGGTGAACCACAGCATGATGGTACACGTGTTATTTACTTTGAATTAAATGGTCAATCGCGCGAGCTTGTCATTCAAGATATGACGGTAGAAGTGGATGGCAGCATAGCTCTCAAGGCAGACCCAAGTAATCCGAACCAAATTGGGGCAACAATGCCAGGGACTGTATTAAAAGTCGTTGTATCTAAAGGTAGCCCTGTCAAACGTGGTGACCACTTGTTAATTACCGAAGCCATGAAAATGGAAACAACTGTACAGGCACCAAAGGATGGTATAGTGAAAGAGGTATACGCAATTGCGGGAGATGCCATTTCAACAGGTGATTTATTAATTGAAATTGAATAATTAACGATAAAAAAAGGTTATTAGTAGCTATTGTAGCGCACTAATAACCTTTTTTCTTAATTTAAAAGAATAGTAGAACGTGCTTAATTTCAAATTTGACTAATCTAGTTTTTTTCATTTCTTATTTTCTTTTATTTCTAAAGTAATGTTAGGTTGTTGTTCACTTAAAACCTCAATAAAAAAGTTAGAAGTAATAAATAAATGATGTTCTGCATTAGGTTGTAAAACTTCTCTTGCTCCAAATATGCTGTCATACCATCTCAAAAAACAAGAATTCTCTACTTTGTAGAACGTAGGTTCATATTCTAATTTGTCTCTGCCTTCATTTATATTTTCTACTACCATTTTAGAAATTAAATCTTCAATATCAGGTCTTGCCATTTCTTCGAAAATACGGAAAGTTATAATGGGATAGGGCTTTTCCTTTTTTTCATAAGTAAATGTATATTCGTTAGCGCTTCTGTAGTCTTTAAAAATTAAAACAAAATTTGTTTCATACACCATTTTTACAAAAATCATTTCATTATCAAATCTACTGAACGGATTATTCACCAAAGGATTCCAAATAACTAACCTTTCATTTTTCATTTAGTTTCTCCTTTTATTTAATTTCCAATGAATCGAACTTTATCATTACCAAAAGTTAAAGTTGGTCTTTGAGCTCCTAAAGTTGAAGAAGTACTTGTGTATAGAGTTAAGTAACCACCATCAGTTTGTTTTACATGTGTTATTTTATTCCCGTTAACATAGGAGGTTATTTCTCCAGGACCGCCAATTCTAGAAAATTCAGCCCTAGCAGTAGAAGCATTTCCATTATTATGATATATCATAGTACCGCCCGACTTGTTAGAAAAACTAGAGCGATTAAGCAAAATACCCCAATCAACTTTTGCTAAACTTGGGATAGGATCAGATAAAGGGCTTACTAATAATGAATATTCATCTAGAGTATTCATTGTTTCTTTATCAGATAATATTATGCGACCTAATTTACTTGATTCATTTCCTTCCAAGGCGAAAGTTAAATTAGTAGGAATGATAAGGCTAATTAAAATTATTAATCCCATCAACAAAACACATTTAAACTTACCCTTACTAGACATATTATTAATCTCAACTCCTTAATGATATAAATTTTTTTATTAGATAATAAAGAATAGAAAGTACTATTTCAACACGATAAGAAAAAGTCGGATATCTAACATGTGGATTGGCGATTTGCTGGAATTCAGTCTATGAGATGACGTTGTAAAAATAAATGGGGTGCAAATAACTTTTTATGCGCATCAAAAAAGTAATATAAAACAGTGGATTTATAATGAAGTTCGTGCATGTTTTTAGTGAGGAGGATTTGAAGTAAATGAAAAAAGATTCGACAGCAACGTGTCGAATCCTTTTCGAATGTTATTTATTTTTTTCATTATAGTTGCTACGTGCTACGAGCATAATCATGTAACAAAGAAGGCCGAATAAAAGTGAAATGAACAATGAGTGTAATAAAGCTACTGTTAAATTCAATCTAGTAAGGACTACTAACATACCTGCTAGAACTTGTAGAATAACGATGATGAAAGCAGTAATCCAGCCATAATAAATAACACGTTGTTGTTTGTATTCTTTTATAGCGTGCCAAGTTATGTATGTAATCCAAATGAAAATAATGATAGCTGCCAGTCGATGTCCCATTTGAACCCATTCGTACATATTGTTTGGTTGAGCAAAAGGTGTTTCATTGTAGCAAAATGGCCAGTCAGGACATACTAAACTAGAATCTGTATGTCGAACAAGTGCCCCTGTATAAACGACTAAATAAGAATAAATTGTGACAGAGATTGTATGCCAACGTAGCTTTTTCCCAATAAATACGTTATCTGCATCAAACTTTCGATCAACTTCAAATACAATCATAGAAAGAAGAAGAACGGCTGCAAAAGAAATAAGCGAGATTCCAAAATGCAGAGCTAGAATGAAGTCTCCTTGTCCCCATAATACTTGAGCTGCTCCAATAAGTGCCTGTGCAATTAAGAAGAACATCGATAAAAAACCTAAAAATTTTACTTCACGAATATGACCAAGTTTCCGCCATGTCCAAATTGTTAGAACGAGAATTGAGATGGATACGACTCCTGTAACAAGACGATGAGAGAATTCAATTAATACTTCTGTTGTAATTTCTTTTGGGATAAGAGAACCATTACAATCTGGCCAGTTTCGACCACAGCCCAAGCCACTATCTGTTTTTGTAACAAGTGCCCCGCCAAGTAAAATAAGGAGCATTCCCAGTGTAGCGGCAACAGCAAACCACTTCATATACCTGTTATGTTGCATAAAATGAGTCACCTACTTTATCTATCAATATTACATGAAAGTAATGTTTCTGCTACTAGATGATATCTAAAATACAATTAAAATACAACTTGTAAAGAGAAGGGAGTATTAGATGTCGATTCCATTTCACAAATTGTTCATAATTTCGTACTTTAACCTTCACAATTCATTTTAGAAAATGTTTTACTATAGATATGTTGTTTTTAATTATATTTCTAGACAAAGCTAATTTTTACAACTTCATCTAAATTTCACTAAACGTCTAGAAATCAATCGCAAATTTCGCTATAGTTATTGTTAGCGGAATATGCTTACAAAAATGAAAGGAGAGGTAACATGTCAAACGGTCGTACATTATCGGCTACTAGAAACACTGATCCAGAATCAACATCTGTTGTAAAAGATTTCTTAGCTCTGATAAAAATTGGAATCGTTAACTCGAATCTTGTCACAACGTTTACAGGGATGTGGCTGGCATTTCAGTTTACTGGTAGACATTTCTTGCAAGAGCTTAATGTCATCGTTTGTATCATGCTGGGTGCGGCATTAATTATTGGCGGTTCTGGTGCAATGAATAATTTCATTGACCGAGATATTGATCCCATTATGAAACGAACAAAGTCAAGACCGACAGTTACAGGTAGATTTAAGCCGAATTTTGTATTGACCATTGCCCTCTCATTTTTAATTGTAGGTGAAATTTTGTTATTTACGGCATCATTTGCAGCCGGCATGTGGGGACTAGTAGGAATATTCGCTTATGTTGTTCTGTATTCAATGTGGTCAAAAAGAAAGCATGTTAGTAACACGATAGTCGGAAGTATTTCGGGGGCGATTCCACCTGTAATTGGATTTGCAGCTGTTGAACCTGCACTCGGCCCAGGAGCACTTGCTCTCTTTCTTATTATGTTTGCATGGCAACCACCGCATTTTTATGCGCTTGCTATGAAACGTACTGAAGAATATCGTGCAGCTAATATTCCAATGCTACCAGTAGTGAAAGGTTTTAAACGAACGAAGTACTCAATGTTTTTCTGGATTCTTTTATTATTCCCGTTACCGTTCCTTTTACCTGAGCTTGGAATTGGATTTTTAGTGCTTGCGACTACTTTGAACTTAGGCTGGTTAATACTAGCTTTAAAGGGCTTTACCACAAAAGATGATATGAAATGGGCAAATAAAATGTTTATTTACTCATTGAATCATATGACGATCTTATTTGTGGCAATTATAATATTTGCGGTGTTCAGCTAAATTTAGGGATTCTTTCTTTCACAAGAATTCATATAGACAGAACCAATGTCCTAGGTACACATGAAAATACAACAAAGAAAGAGGGGTTTAATTAAGCTATGATGAAAGGGCTTAAAAAGTGGCGTCTTTTTTCACTTCTAGCAGTGATGATGGTTTTCCTTTCAGGTTGTGGTGAAGATTATATTTCTGCACTGAAACCATCTGGTCAAGTAGGTAAAGAACAATTCAACCTATTATTGTTGGCTACTGGAATTATGACGTTAGTTATAGTTGTAGTATCTGTTATCTATTTACTTGCATTCTTAAAGTTCCGCCGTTCAAAAGTAGGCGAAAATGTTATTCCAAAGCAAGTAGAAGGTAGTCACACACTTGAAGTAATTTGGACAGTTATTCCTATTATTTTATTATTAATCTTATCTGTACCGGTTGTTACAGCTACTTATAAATTTGCAGATGTTGCTGCAATGGACGAAGTAGATGAAGCAGGTAACAAAACGGCTCTAACAGTAAACGTAACTGCAAAATTATACTGGTGGGAGTTCGAATATCCTAACCAAGGGATTGTAACAGCTCAAGAATTAGTTGTACCAACAGGTCAAAAAGTTTACTTTAACTTAAAAGCTGCTGATGTTAAGCACTCATTCTGGATTCCCGCGATTGGCGGTAAAATGGATACGAACGTAGAAAACTTAAATAAATTCTACTTAGTATTTGATAAAGAATCAGCAGATCTTAAAGATGGCGTATTCTATGGTAAATGTGCTGAGCTATGTGGCCCTTCACACGCACTAATGGACTTTAAAGTAAAAACAGTTAGCCCAGAAGCATTCGATGCTTGGGTAGCGAACATGAAAGCAACTGAAGGACAAACTGCTTCTAAAGATTCAACTGATTTAGGTGAAGCAACATTTGCTAACAGCTGTTTAGCTTGTCACGCTGTATCTGGTGTAGGCGGTACTGGTGGCGTTGGTCCTAACTTAACTACATTCGGTGACCGTAACCGAGTTGCTGGTTTCTTAGAACATAATGAAGAAAACTTAAAAGCGTGGATTGAAAATCCAGGAGAATTCAAACCAGGTAACTTAATGATGAATCCTGAAGGTACTGCACCAGTCTATGGTGATTTAACTGATGAAGAAATTCAAGCTCTTGCAACTTACATCATGGGCTTATCAGTAGAGAAATAATTTTTGTTTATGTAACAAACTTTGAGGGAGGTAAAAGTTGTGAGCTCATATACACAGAAAAAGGGCTTTGGAGCAGCTGTCTGGGATTACATTACAACTGTTGACCATAAAAAGTTAGCCGTAATGTATTTATTAGCCGGTACATTGTTCTTCGCTATCGCTGGTTTTGAAGCGTTATTAATGCGTATTCAGTTAATGAAACCAAATAACGATTTCGTGTCAGCTGGTTTTTTCAATGAATTATTAACGATGCACGGAACAACAATGTTATTCCTTGCTGCGACTCCATTACTATTCGCATTTATGAATATGCTTGTACCATTACAAATTGGTGCACGTGACGTTGCATTCCCGTTCCTTAACTCGTTAGGGTTCTGGTTGTTCTTCCTAGGTGCTGTATTCCTTCACCTGTCATTCTTTATGGGTGGCGCTCCTGATGCGGGCTGGACATCTTATGCATCATTATCTTTATATTCTCCAGGTCATGGTATTGACTTCTATGTACTTGGTTTACAAATTTCAGGGGCAGGTACGTTAATTTCAGGTCTTAACTTTATCGTTACGATTATTACAATGCGTGCTCCAGGTATGACATTTATGCGTATGCCATTATTCACTTGGACTACATTAGTAGCAAGTGCATTAATCTTATTCGCATTCCCTCCATTAACAATTGGTTTATTAATGATGTTAGTTGACCGTATGTTCGGTGGTAACTTCTTTGACCATACAATGGGTGGTAACACAGTAATTTGGGAACACTTATTCTGGATCTTCGGACACCCAGAAGTATATATTTTAGTATTACCAGCTTTCGGTTTATTCTCGGAAATTATTCCAGCATTCTCTCGTAAGCGTCTATTCGGATACTCTTCAATGGTATTCGCAACAATTTTAATTGGTTTCCTAGGCTTCATGGTTTGGGCTCACCACATGTTCACAACTGGTCTTGGGCCAACTGCGAACGCAATCTTCGCTGTTGCAACAATGGCAATCGCCGTTCCAACAGGTATGAAAGTATTCAACTGGATCTTAACTATTTGGGGCGGATCTATTAAAGTTACGACACCAATGCTATATGCACTTGGTTTCATCCCGTCATTCGTTGCGGGTGGTGTTACTGGGGTAATGCAAGCATCTGCTCCACTTGACTACCAATTACACGATTCTTACTTTATCGTTGCTCACTTCCACTACGTAATCGTTGGTGGTATCGTTACGGCTTTATTCGGTTCAGCGCACTTCTACTGGCCAATTTTCTTCAACCGTATGTTAAACGAAGCGCTTGGTAAATTGACTTTCTGGGTATTCTTTATCGGATTCCATTTAACATTCTTCGTGCAACACTTCTTAGGTTTAATGGGTATGCCACGTCGCGTATTCACTTACATGGAAGGTCAAGGTTGGGATCAGTTCAACTATATTTCTACAATCGGTGCATTGATGATGGGTGTAGGGGTTATCTTAATGGTAATTAACTGCTTAATGTCTATCAAAGGTAAACCAGCAGGTCGCGATCCATGGGGCGACGGTCGTACTTTAGAATGGTCAATTCCACAACCAATTCCATTCTACAACTTCCGTCAAACACCACTTGTTCGTGGTCTAGATCCATGGTGGATTGAAAAGCAAGAAGGTAATAAAGAAGCGACATTTGCTGAGCCAATTGGTGATATTCATATGCCAAACAACTCTGCAATTCCATTCGTTATTTCTTTAGGTTTATTTATCGCAGCATTCGGTGCTCTTTATAATACAGATGCTGATAAACCATGGTCAATTTATGTGTTAATTATCGGTCTTGCTATTACATTTGGTGCAATGATTGTCCGTTCTGTTAAAGACGATCACGGTTTCCACTTACACAAAGAAGACATTCTTGAAATTGAAGAACAACTTTACGGTAAAGGAGGAAATAAATAATGGATTTCAATACTAAATTTACTCCTCATACTTGGCCAGACCATCCTGAACAAGCAACGATGGAAGGTAAAAATAAAATCGTTGGATTCTGGATTTTCCTTGCCTGTGAAGTTGTACTTTTCGCAAGTTTATTTGCTACTTATTTAGCACTTAAGAACAAAGGGCCAGCTGGCATGGAGTTCACAACACAAGGTTTATTTGATTTACCGTTAGCATTTGCTATGACGATGTTATTATTAACATCTTCACTAACTTCAGTTTATGCAATTTACCATATGCGTAATTTTAATTACAAAGGTATGCAAACTTGGTTAGCAATCACTTTACTTTTAGGTCTTGGCTTCCTTGCCCTAGAAATTTATGAGTTCCAACACTATGTGCATCTTGGTTTCACATTTGACCAATCTGCATTCGCAACTGCGTTCTATACGCTAGTAGGTACACACGGTTTCCACGTATCTTTAGGGTTAGTTTGGATTACAACGTTACTTATCCGTAACGCTAAACGTGGTCTTAACTTGTATAATGCACCTAAGTTCTTCGTGGCTGCCTTATACTGGCACTTTATCGACGTAGTTTGGGTATTTATCTTTACAGCAGTATACTTGATGGGAGTGATCGGATAATATGTCATCACATGATACACCTGTAGTTGCTAAGTCTCAAGCTCAATTTGAATATGATCGTCATCATAATGCCGTTCATATGCGTAAACAAGTAATCAACTTTGCGATTATGATTTTCTTAACATTTATCGCATTCGCTGTCGTTGCAGCTGGTTTTTCTAAATACTTTATAGCTCCATTAGTTCTATTGCTTGCTTGCGTTCAAGTTGTCCTACAACTTTATGCTTTCATGCACTTAGAAGACAAAAAAACACACTTCGGTGGTGTGATTGCATTCTTTATGTGGATGGGAATATTAATCGCATTTACATTCTTCTTAGCATTTTTAACAATTATTTGGTGGTAATCACCAAAAATGAGCATGTTCTCTGCAATTTGCAGAGACGTGCTTTTTTCGTTTATAAAGAGAAATTGATTGCTTATAAATTGTTCACCGTTCGTTCATTGCAGTATAGCTGTAAGCGTTTTATAATGGGAGTACTGAAGTTTTGATTATGTCTCGGTATAAATAGGTCTTTATTTATAGTGTCTGCTTTTTAAGTCTAGGACATGTGCCAGAGGCTTAACTTTGTTTGTAGAAGTTTGTTTCCAAAATAAGTAGAATGTTTTAGCGTGCATTACACTGTAGGTGTTAGCAATGTATGCTGAAATAAGGTAAAGGAGCGCTAATAGTATGCCACTTAGTATATTTGGTTTCCAAGCTTTATGGAGCCCGTATTTAATAGGGGTTCTCGTTTTTATAACAGCAATCTATTTTTTAGTGACAACGAAATGGCGTAAAGATTTTAAAGTCAGTGAGCCGCTGAAAAAAGGTGAAGCGATTTATTTCGTATTGGCAATGATTACGATTTATATTATAAAAGGCTCTCCAATAGATGTTATGGCTCATATCATGTTTACGATGCATATGGTGCAAATGGCTATTCTTTTATTACTTGTACCAATTTTCCTGATTAAGGGTATTCCTTGGTGGGTATGGAAAGTTGCGATTGAAGCGCCAGTTGTCAAACCATTATTTAAAGTGTTAACATTACCAGTGGTTGCGATATTTGTTTTTATTGGTCTATTTTCTTTCTATCATTTACCGTCAGTTTTAGACTACATTAAATTAAACGAGACGCTACATGGTACATATACTTTTGTATTATTTGTTTCTGCTGTGTTAATGTACTGGCCTTTAATTCAAAAAATGCCAAATAGCTCTGAAATGAAACCTTTGCATAAATTGGCTTACATTATTGCCAATGCTGTATTAATTACACCTGCGTGTGCATTAATTATTTTCGCACCGAATGCGATGTATGAAACGTATACGAGTGGTGAAGCGTGGTTAAAGGCAATGGAGCTATGTGTACCAGCCTCCACTTTATCTAGCCTGTCATTATCTGGACCAGAGCTATTTACAGATATGAAGCCTGTGGCGGATCAGCAACTTGGTGGAGTGCTTATGAAAATATTGCAAGAAATTATTTTTGGTGTATTACTCGGGTCTATTTTTATAAAATGGTATCGCTCTGAGCAAAAAGATCCTGATAAAATTACTGCCGATGCATTAAAAGCACACCAACAGAAATGGGAAAGAGAACAACATCAGCTGTAATAAGTGAAATTTATATTGTATAAGGGGTTTTGTGAATGGAATTGCAAATTTTGCCTACTATAAGTACATCATTTATCGTGATAAGTGCAGTACTTGTAGCAATTGGTTGGGGCTTAATTATAAAGGGAAAAGTAGAAGCGCATAAAAAAGTTATGTTAGCTGCTGGTGTTGCTGCACTTTGCTTCTTTATCATCTATGCTTCACGTACGATTTTTATTGGTAATACAGCGTTTGGTGGCGGTGAGGATTTAAAACCTTATTATACATTCTTTCTAATTTTCCACATTACTTTAGCAACTACTGGGGCAGTGTTTGGGATTGTTAGTATTATTTCAGGGTTAAAAATGAACATTAAGCTTCACAAACGCATTGGACCAATTACTAGTATTATTTGGTTTTTTGTAGCAGTCACAGGTGTTATGGTGTACATGTTACTGTATATATTATTTGAACCAGGTGAAACAACGTCTGTTATTAAAGCGATTTTAGGATTTTAACGCAAAAATCTCCCTCCTTACTCTTTCGTAGGTGGGAGATTTTTTATAGAAGGCTGATTGAATAAAGATAGTGCTACAACAACGAGTAAAGGACCAATTAAAATACCGAGAAATCCAAATATTTTAAAGCCGACAAACATTGCGATAAAGGTGGAAAGTGAAGAAAGCCCAATCTTATCTCCGATGATTTTAGGTTCAATCATGCGTCGTATTAAGAAAAGAATGACTGTCAGCGCAATTAGGGCAATAGCAAAGACATAGTCACCTGTAAAAGCTTTGTAAATTGCCCAAGGTACTAGCAAAATAAACGAGTCTAAAAAGGGGATAATATCTAATACGACAAGTAAAAGTGCTAATATTAATGGAAAAGGTGTTTTTAACAAGTAAAATGCGATTAAGGCTACTGCAAAAATGCAAACACCAACAAGTAATTGTGCCTTAAGAAAGCCGAATAATGCCACTTTCACCCGTTCTCCAATAAAGAGTATTTTTTGTTGGTAATGAAAGGGAATAGGAGTTAGGAGTTTTCGATTAATTGCTGGTAAATCTAAAAGCAACATATATAACACAATCCAATAAACGAAAATATCAAACATTTGATTTGGTATATGTGTCAGTATTGATGACCAAACATTTATATTTGTTAATGAAAGGGCAAATTTTTCAATGGAAGAAATTGCTCGTGCAATCATGAATTGAATTTGTGTTACGAGATCTAAAGGTAAATGATACGTATAGTTAGCTAGTTTAGATTGAATTTGAATCCAGAGCGCTGATAATTGGTTAAGGTAATCTGGAATATGAATAATAATCGATGAAAATTGTTTCCAGCTTATAAAGCCTACCAAAATACATAGTAATAGTGTTATGCAAAAAAATAATAACCAAAAAATGGAGACGATGATTTTTCGTTTTTTTCGAAAGCGTTTGCTCATTCTGATAATGAGAGGTTCTAATAATAGTGCGGTTACATAGGCAAGAAGTATGGGAAAAGATAAGGATAAAAACCAAAGTATAATCAATCCTAAAGCGATAACAATTATTGGATGACGAAAAAAAGGTTGTTTAAGAAATTGTATCAAGAATCTCACCTACATCATTTGAAAGATATTGTTAGTATGAGAAGAAAAAAATTTTTTACTCAAAATAAAAAAGACTGGACCACCAGTCTTTTCTTGATACATATCTATTTGTTATGACAAGCTCGCATTTTTAAAGATTGTTGTCGCTTCGAGGCAACTCTATCGTTAATAAGATGCAAGTGGTGAAGGCATTGGCTTTCACGTAGAATGTCGTTAGCGCTAATTATGCGTTAACAGGCTCCATTGCTTTTTTATTAGAAGGAGATTCAATTGCGAATGCTTCTAAGTCTAATCTTACTTTGTTTAAGATTTCGTCACATTTTTTGACAAGGTGAGCTGGGTAAACTTCATCTGCACCATACTCAACGCCGTGTGGATAGTAGTGTTTGCCAAGAACAGGTTTCATTAATGTTAGAACGGCATCGTGTGCGCCAACATCACCAGATTGCGCATAGGCAAATACGCGTAGATAGTAAGTGCCTTCGCGAGTATCGAAACGACGGTCAAAAGTCATACGTTCGTAATCCCAAGCACCATCACATTCTAAACCATTTTTTTTCATAATGTTTTCAATCAGTTCTTGGTCAGCTGTTAAATTTTCAAGGTTAGTGTTCTCAAAATACATCTAATAATCCTCCTTTAGCTTTTTATACAAAGTATACGCTCATTTTTATAATAGAGCATATTCGACATTGTTGCAATGACAACATTGTGTCAACACGTTTACAATTGATATAATAACTTACAATAATGGTGAAGAAAAGGAGTCGTGTATGAAAGCATTATTTCGCATTTTAATTGTCTGTGCAACAATTGCGTTTATCGGCTTTATGTTCTTTAATACTGCAAAAGAAAATGAGCCACTCGAAGGACCAAATGCCAATTCGAATATTATTCCAAAAACTGAGCTGGAGCAGCCAGATGTAGGTGCGATGTCCCGTCCGCAAAGTGGGATGTCGACATTTATTGGACAAGGAACTCAAATGATTGTAGAACAATACGGTGAACCAGCAAGAAAAGAGCCTTCATCATTTGGTTACGAATGGTGGGTTTATAACACAAGTGTGTCAACATTTTTTATGCTAGGTGTGCAAAATAATATCGTGACACAAGTATACATAGCCGGAGATAAGTTGGATGCTTCACCTTTTAAAATTGGTCAGAAGCGCGACGATATTTACCGAATGACAATTATTGACTATGAAGTAGCAGCGAATGTAGGAGAAAATATTTACATTTTTTCTATGAGTGAAGAAGATATGCAGACAAGACTACTCGTTAAATTTGACGGGCTTTTTGCACAGCTTTATGTTGATAGCGAAACAGGTGAGCTACAAGGCGTTCGCTTTACAGATAGCGAGACGTTAGTACTACATCAGCCTTATGAAATGATTTATCAAGGTGAGCTTGTGAGTCCAACACCTCCATCCTCCTTTTTACAACAGGAAATTAATGAAGCAAGTGCTAGACAGCTTGATGATTTAATTAACGTCACACGAGCTCATCACCATTTAGCGCCATTGGAACGTGATGAAAAATTAGAAGAAGTGGCAAAACTACACAGTGAAGATATGAAGGTACAAAATTTTTCTGGTCATGAATCACCAACGAACGGCGATTTAAAGAAACGTTTAGATGCACAGGGTATTATTTTTAGTAATGCGAATGAAAATCTTGCGACTGCGTACTTCGATGCTATTGAAGCAATGCATGGTTGGCAAAATTCACCAGAACATCGCAAAGTCATTTTAAATGATAAATTTTCGGCAGTAGGGTCAGGTGTCTTTTTAAATTACTATACCCAAATTTTTATGGAACCTACGAAGCAAAAGGATGACAGTGAGAAAGATGCAAGCGAAGAATCGCTTGAGAATTCGGATGAATAAGGTGCCTGAATAAGGTGCCAGTCACTCACACAATTTTAGAGATTGTCTTGATTACATCAAGACAATCTTTTTTTGTGCTTAACACTTTCAAATTGAATGGTTTTTCTTTTTCGTCTAGGTTATGGCGTGCAAGATTGCACCGTTTTTGGCACATTGAGCTACCTGTATTTTTCGTCACACCGTTATAAAGGCCGTCATATGATAGAGAACTGAAAGGAGGAGAGACCTTGCAATTAGCTGAGCTATTGAAAGATTGGCCATGTAGTGTAACCGGTGGATCCATTCGTACAATAATTACTGGTGTTGAGGATTATGCACAGGCGGTGAAGCCTGGAGATATCTTTATTGTACGGAAAGGGAAAAGGACATCGGGCAGTCGTTTTGTCAAAGAAGCACTGGCAAGGGGTGCGGCGGCCGTTGTATCCGAGGAAAGTATTGCCATACCATTTAACGATCAAAATATCCCGTTTGTGTGGGTGCCCAATACTGCATTGTTTTTATCTTATGCAAGTGCAAAACTGGCCGCTTTTCCAGCAGAGGCATTATCAGTTATCGCCATTACAGGAACAAATGGGAAAACGACGGTGAGCCATTTTGTGAGCCAATTACTAGAAGCTGTACATAAAAATGTAGCAGTTATTGGAACAGTAGGCTTCTTTATTAATGGACAAAAACAACAAACTGAATATGAGCAATTAACAACACTGCAAGCAAAAGAGCTACATCCTATATTAAAACAATGTGTACGTCAAGGTGTGACACACGTTGTGTTAGAAGCATCCTCAATGGGTTTGCAACAGCATCGATTAGATCATTGTGATATTGACTGTGGCGTATTTTTAAATTTATCAGAGGATCATTTAGAAGATCATGGGGGACTTGAAGCATATAAGCGTGCCAAAAAGAGGCTAGCAGATTTATCGAAAAAATTAGTGTTAAATGGCGATGATAATTTCTGTCGTTCCGTTGGTATTTACGACAAGAAAAAATCATGCTCATTCGGTTTTGACAATCACAATGATTTACATATCCAAATTGTGAGTGAATCTGTTGGAAAAACAGTTATCTGTCTGCAAACGACAGCAAGTGAGCACATCATCGCTATCCCCTTTGTTGGTAAATATCATGTGCAAAATGCAGTAGCTGCACTAATGGCGGTGTGGCGTCTAGGTTTCTCCATTGATGAACTTGCTGAGCATATGTGGGCGCTAAAGCTTCCGGAGGGCAGACTTGAACGAATTGATAACCCGCTCGGTATTGATGTATATGTAGACTACGCACATACAGCAGAAGCATTGCAGGCTGTATTACAAACATTCGATAGTAAGAAGACCATTTATCTTGTATTTAGCTGTGGCGGTAATAGAGATAAGGCAAAACGATTTGCCATGGGGGCTGTGGCAAGTAAGTATGCAGATGTAATTTTTTTAACGACTGATAATCCGCGTGATGAGGACCCGATAGTTATTAATGAAAGTATTATTGCAGGTTTCTCTGAACAGCAATACTATGAAATTTTTTTGGATCGTAAAGTAGCGATACATCAGGCATTGGCAAAAGCACAAAAAGGGGATATTGTTCTTGTTGCCGGAAAAGGGCATGAACAAACACAGCAAATAAAAAATCAAAAATTCCCTTTTTCCGACCAACAATGTATTAAAGATTATTTTTCAGAAGTTAAGACGGACGGCGCTGAATAACGAAGAAAGTAGCGGTAGCAATCGCCAGTTTACGCCCTGTCTCATCCTCGATATCACATTCCATAACAAGCGTTTGTCGCCCTTTATGAACAAAACGTCCTCGTGCGATTAACTCTTTGTTGGTCGTGGTTGCTATATAAGAAATGTTAAGATTAGTAGTCACAACATTAAAGCCTTCTGCAACAGAACGTGAAGCTAATCCTCCCATTGCTGCATCAGCGATTGTTGCAATGATTCCTCCATGTGGGACTTTAATAGTATTATGAATAACGGGTGTAATAGGTATTCGTACTTCACTCACTTCTGGTTCAAAGTTACCTACCATATGTAAAGCGGCATTTATATAACGTCGATGTATGCCTTGTTGTTTATCGCGAATGCCATTGAGCAAGTGTAGCAATACTTCCTCATCCTCCGCTGTACTATGTTGTAAAATAGTAGCGAGTAATTCTTCAATTTGCCCTTTAGATGATGTACCCAATTATAAAACTCCTTTATTTAGAAATATCAATAATGTAAAATTACCATAAAATCTGTTATGATGGGAAATAGATTGGGGGAATTAAAATGATGATGACCTCTGAATGGGCAATCATTTTGGATGAGGCCGATGCGCTTTGTGAAATGATTCTTTCCTCTGAACCTGCGCATACGCTAAAGCTCGCGTATAATGCTGTCTATAGTGATACGCAATTAGTCGAAGCTATTTATGCATTTGGTCGCATGAAGGAGCAATACGAAGATGTACAACGTTTCGGAAAATATCATCCGGATTATCATACAATTATGAAATCGATTCGTCAGCAAAAGCGAGCACTCGATTTAAATGAAAAGATTTCAGCATTAAAGTTAGCTGAAAATGATTTTCAAGATTTGCTTGATGAAATAAGCTTGCTTATTGGTAAAACCGTATCGGAAGCAGTGAAAGTACCAGTTAGCAATCCGTTCTTTGCATCGAATTCTTCATGTGGAAGCGGTTGTGGATCAGGTGGCTCATGCTCTTGTTCAGCATAATTCAAGCAGTGCGAATTAACATTGCTTCATGTCTAGACACAATTCCTCTCGAGGTGTTGTGTCTTTTTTTGTGAAAATTTATAAAAGAATCCTTCTTTTTAGGAGGGAGGAGCAAATCATCTTATGTGTATATGATATTAGTTGATTGGAGCGCATGGAACGTAAAGCAACGTGTTTTATTTCTATAAGTTCAAAAAGCACGTCAAAACGACATTGCGCTATTTTTTTTGCAAGAAAAATTATATAGTAAGTGTGTAAGTAAAGTTGGAAAAAGGGGTCAATGAAATGAAAATATATCGAATTGCTGTGATACCAGGAGATGGTATAGGGAAAGAAGTAGTGCCTGCCGCAATAGAAGTTTTAGATAAAATTACACAATTAGATGGAAGCTTTAAATTTGAATGGACAACATTTCCTTGGGGGTGTGACTATTACTTAGAGACAGGTAAAATGATGCCTGATAATGGTATTGAAATATTACGAGGCTATGACCAAATTTTTTTAGGTGCAGTGGGCATGCCTGATTTAGTACCAGATCATATATCTTTGTGGGGCTTGCTGATTAAAATTCGTCGTGAAATGAAGCAGTCCATTAATGTCCGTCCAGCAAAGCTTTTACAAGGCTTACCATCGCCGTTGCGTAATCCAAATAACTTTGACTTTGTTGTTGTCCGTGAAAACTCGGAAGGGGAATATTCTGAGAGTGGTGGTCGTATGCATAGTGGGCAGGATGAAATCGCCATTCAAAATGCAATTTTCACGCGAAAAGGAACGGAACGGGCTATGCGATATGCCTTTGAAATGGCTAAAACACGTCGCCAGCATGTAACGAGTGCGACAAAATCGAATGGATTAACATACAGCATGCCTTTTTGGGATGATGTTTTTGCGGAAGTTGCAAAAGATTATACAACGATAGGACATACGACTAATCATATTGATGCATTAGCTGCCTTTTTAGTCATGAAACCAGAAAACTTTGATGTCATCGTTGCTTCCAATTTATTTGGTGATATTTTAACAGATTTAGGTGGCGCTATTATGGGAAGTATTGGCATTGCCCCGGCGGCTAACTTAAATATTGAACGCGACTATCCTTCAATGTTTGAACCGGTTCATGGGTCTGCACCTGATATTGCTGGAAAAGGAATTGCCAACCCACTTGGTCAAATATGGACAGGTAAAATGATGCTTGATTTTTTAGGCTATCAAGAACTCGGCAGTAAGGTGCTAAATGCAATGGAAGCTACTTTAGCTCAAGGCATAAAAACGGGAGATTTAGGAGGAACGGCTACAATGAGAGAGGTAACTGATGCAATTTTAAATCAGTTATCATAAGCGCATTAAAAAAGAAAGGTAAGAGCATTCAATGAAATGGCTCTTACCTTTTTGTCTTTAGTCATGTTGTGGTAATAATTCAACTGCGATATCAGGGCGATCGGTAATAATACCTTTTGCGCCGTTATGGATTAATTTATTCATAGTCACTAAATCGTTAATTGTCCAATAATGAACTGGAATGTTTAAGTTGTTTAAAAACTGAATAAACTTTGGTGAATCGAGCGACACGACACCTGACTTTGGAGGAATTTGGAATACATCTACTTTTGGATGATATAAATGTCCGAATTGACTTGAGAATGAAGCGAATGCTTTACGAACATCTGACTCACCTGCGCCAAGTGCGACTTGATTTTGTGCATATAAATTAAAACGGTCAATCTGTTCACCATAAAAGCTTGTGACAACAACTCGATCCTCTACGCCTAATTCTTCTATTAATCGCCATAGTTTTGAAGGCATTAAACTACCTTCATACGTATCTGGTGCATCTTTAATATCAATATTGATTAACATATTTGGATAGCTTTCTAGCAGTTCACGTAGTGTAACAACGTCAACTTTTGTATCCCGATAAGGATATTCGCCTGCTAAATCCTCGAATTGATAACCATGATTTAATGCGTTTATTTCTTCTAATGTCATTTCTGATACTGCACCATAACCTTCAGTTGTACGGTCTACGGTAGCATCATGGAAGACGATAATTTCTTCGTCTTTTGTTAAGCGAATGTCTATTTCAAAGCCGTCTACACCTAGTTGTGCCGATTTTTCAAAAGCAAGCATTGTATGCTCGGGTTCTAAATGTGCTCCGCCGCGATGTGCCAAAATAATCGGGCGATCAAATTGTAATGCTTGTTTCCCTTCACGCTGTTGAGGTTTAGAAATAGCTTTACTACCTGCCCAAGCAGCTGCGCTGGCTGCTGCTATTGCAATAGCTATCTTCGTTTTCTTACCCATATTCGTCCTCCTTAACAATCAAATTAATATAAAAGGTGCTGGCGAATTCACTTGCAATGTTTTAGCTAAAGCACTTTTATCTAGCATGAGAGAATGTAAATCTGTCGATAAACGCGCTATGCTTTTCCATTATAACGGAAAAATGAGCGTTCTGTCAGCTAAACTCTGTTGCTATCATTTTCCGGTCTATGGTATGCTTTTATGTAAGAAATGAGGGAAAACTATATGAACGAACGACAAGGGCTAATCGTTTACGTCCATCAATTAAAACATGCGAAATCACTTCGAAAATATGGTCATGTTCATTACATTTCTCGTAAGCAAAAATATGTAGTACTGTATTGCGATCGAGAGGACATTGAAATGATGACAATAAAATTACAACGCCTTCCATTTGTGAAAGACGTTGTGGAATCTTATCGTCCCTTCGTTAAAACTGAGTTCGAAAATGCAAAGCCGGATAAAGCGAAGGAATATGACTATAAAACGGGCCTATAACATTAATTTAATGCTGGGATATAGTGATGTAGTCTCATTATTCCAATTAAGTATTGATAAAATAGTTTTGGCTCCGAAAATATAGATGAGTGCTTTATTTCTACAACAACCGCTTTTCGACCCAGTTGTTCAATACTTTCTTCGAACATGATTTGACGCTTTGAAGGCTTGTCCTCTTGAAATGGAATTCCTTCGCGACAAATATAAATCGGCATGAATTTACTTTCTCCGACTGGTTTTAAAGCAATAGCTAAAGAAGCAACCTTTTTATCTTCTTTTGTAGACGTTAGTATAAAGGCTTGGTGAAAGCGACCTTGATTTGTTTTAATAATTTCAAGTAGTTCATAAACATCGCCATAGCCTTCTCCTAATTCTATAAATTGTTGTGGCATATATATTGCACATCCTTTCCAATACACATAGTATCATGCTGCGGGAGGTCAAGCACATGAAATTTGCAATGAGTTTCTTTACAATTTTAGTATTAGTCGTTACAGGTGTGTTGTTTTTCCAATATCAGGCATATTCTTCTGATTTAGAATCAGGAAACGGTGGTCCATTCCACTATTCTCAAGAAATTGAGATTGTGTATCGTGAAAATAGTCTTGATATTCGTCATCATTTTAAAAATTTACCAAATCAAAAGGTGAAAATTAAATGGCCGGACGATGCAACAAACCCAACATGTTTTATCGAGAATGAAAATAGTTGTAAACGTTTATCAGAGGAAGCATCCTATTTTGCTAAAGGCGAAACAAAATCACAATCTGTTTCATACATAATCCCTATTGAGGGCGGACTGAAAGACAAAATGCTTCTTCAAAATGTATTTGCTACTTTAACGAATGGAGAAGTATCTTATTCTGTCATTCATATTTCAACAGATAGTAAAACTGTTGGTCAATGGATTACAGGTTTACCTTTAGTAGGTCAGCAACAATTATCACTTGTTAACTATACGATGTTTAGTGGAAACGGTGCAGTGAGTGATATTTACTGGCAGGCTGGTAATTTAAAGGCACAAGAACAGACACCTGTTTTAACAATTTATGCACAGCAGGCAATTTCAAACGATTTCTTAAAATCACTTGAAAATATCAAGTTTTTAAATGATGAGCATATAGCGATTATTCAAGAGAAAAATCCTGTTGCCCAACATGATGAACGTTTATTATTTTTACCGACGCTAACACCTCAAGCGGTGGAGCAGGAAGTGATTCTTTCGCAAATTCAATCGCAATATACATTTGAAAATTCACCGGCATGGTTGGCGGAAGTTGTGGCATCCTATTTAGTGAAGGATTCAATTGGCTCAGATAAGTCAAAGGCAATTGTGAAGACATTAAAAGAGTACATGACATCAGATCAACAGGTGGCATGGAAAGATGCGATGCACAATCTTGGACAAGAGCCGATATCGCCGGTTTCAATGGACAAGCTATTATCAACAGTATTGAATGCAAAAACTTCGTATTTCCAATTGAATGCAAGCCAAGAAAATGGTACGTATCCATTATTATTGGAAGATGAGCGTAGTATTTATGTAGATGGCACAATTAAAAAAGATGTTCATGTTATTTTATATGAGGGTCAAGTATTATACAGTGCTGATACATTGCTACCATACCTAGGTTATACAGCTAGTGAAGGGAAAAACGGCTATTATGTGAATAGTGATAATCGAACATTCCGTTTCCCAAAAGAATCTGGATTTTACGTGTTCAATCAACGTAGATATTCCACAATCTCTGATCCAATTATAAAAATTGTGGATCATTATTATGTAGAAGAAGCTTGGTTACAACGTCTATTTTTAGTAGAACTACAAAAAAGTGATGGTCGTATTCAAGTGTTAACACAAGAACAAGAATAATTTTTTGCAGCGGAGGATGTCTTTCGCTGCAAAAATGCTTTCTATATGTAGCAGAAAGTACGGTGAATTACATCTATGAGAGTAGTAGCAGGAGAACGCAAAGGAATGCCCCTAAAGGCTGTTGCGGGAAGTACAACAAGACCTACAACAGACAAGGTAAAAGAATCCATCTTTAATATAATCGGTCCCTTTTTTGATGGAGGAACAGCACTCGATTTATTTGCTGGAAGTGGCGGTTTAGGAATTGAATCGCTTAGTCGAGGTGTAGAACATGCTGTCTTCATTGAAAAAGACGCAAAAGCCTATCAGGTATTACAGGAAAATATCAAGAAGTGTCGATATGAAGATTGTTCAGAGCTGTTTCGCATTGATGCAAAGCGTGCTGTGAAAGCGCTGTTAAAGCGTGATATTACATTTAATCTTGTATTTTTAGATCCGCCTTACCATCATAAAGAATACTATGATTTAGTACAGGTGCTTGTCGAGCATGATAAAGTACAACGCAATGGTATTATTTTATGTGAACATGCAAAAGAGGTAGAATTGCCTTCTAGCTTTGGTGCTTTTCTATTACAAAGACAAGAAACATATGGCGGAACGATTATTTCGGTTTATCGTTGTGCTGGGGAAGAGGGAGAGTAAGTTGGAGAAAGTTGCTGTTGTTCCTGGAAGTTTTGATCCTGTTACATTTGGTCATTTAGATATTATCAAGCGTGCTGCAGATGTTTTTGATGTGGTTTATGTGGCAGTGTTAAACAATTCATCCAAGCATCCATTATTTTCTGTAGATGAACGGATGTCATTAATGGCGGAAGTTACAAAGGACTTGCCGAATGTCAGAATCGAGAGTTCTTCCGGTCTTCTGATTGACTATGCAAAAGAAAAGAATGCGAAAGCCATTGTTCGTGGATTACGAGCAGTTTCGGATTTTGAATACGAAATGCAAATTACTTCAATGAACCGTTTTCTAGATGAAACGATTGAAACATTTTTTATTATGACAAAAAATCAATATTCGTTCTTAAGCTCTAGCATTGTTAAAGAGGTAGCGAAATACGGAAGCGATGTCCGTGAATTGGTTCCAGCTTGTGTTGAACGAGCTTTAAAAGAAAAATATGGTTTTGCCAAATAATCTGTAGACTATAGACGGACTTGAAAAAATTCGAGTCCATTCTATAGTCTTTTTTATATACAACCATTTTACACGGCTTAAGCAATGAAAATTCAGAATTGTTTGGGTGACTGGCACTATAGTAAGAAAAAAGCAGCATAAATTGTGGGCACAATGATTATGCTAAGAAGGCGAAATTTGATGTAAGGTCTGACAGAAAGCTTGGCTGATTTTGCAATAACAAAAATTTGCAAATGAATACTTATGCTTTGCATCGTCAACATTATGACAACGAGTAATGATAAATACGGGAAATCAGAAAACTCAGTAACCGTCATTTTTAATCCGTTTGTTACTTCAAGAATCGCGGCGATAGCAAGCTCAACTGTTTGTGGAATAGCAGGTAACATTTTATCTAATCCTTGTTGTAATATGGTTTGAATGGTTGTGAAAAAAATGATGGTTGTGCCAACTAATAGAATGGTTGGTGCCGTTTCTTTTATGCTCTCTGAAAATGGGGCTGTATATAAGACGGTATTGTGTACAGAAATGGTAGGAGGGTCGGTTTTACGAAATAAAAAATAACCAACTACTAAGCAACAAATATTAAAACTATGTAGTAAACATAAAAACAGCCAACCAAACGTATTACTGTTTAATAAATCAAGGCTGACAAAACCTAGTACGAAAAGAGGGCTTGGGGCATGACAAACGGCAAGTAAAAAGTTCGCCTCTTTTAGGTGTAATTGTCCACTATTTTTTAAATATACAATTGTTGTGGCTCCTGTCGGGTATCCACCAAGTGCGCTAATAAGATAGGCTTGTACGTATAGAGAAATTCGTTTTGTTTTTGCACGCATAGGAGCGGTTAAACGAAGTAACCATTGCGTTAAAATAAGATAAGGCAATAAATAAGGGAATAACGCCTCCATAAAAAGATTTAATCCTAAATCGGTACCACTATGAGCAGTTTGTGGGAACAACAAGAGTAATAGGATAAGAAGTATGCAGAGCGCTATTTGAATTGTCGCAAACATGATATCATCTCGTTTCAACTTTTTGTCATTCACATAGGCAAATGCTAAAATCAATATATGTAAAAAAGGCAAAAACATGAACTAATAGTTTTGCGTGCGTCTTAGGAGGTGTCCATTCGATGAAGAAAAAAATTGGTCTTTATGCAGTGTTTTTAGTCGCGCTTTGTTTTTTTATGTTATACCGACTAGACGCGTATATTATGAAGCCTGGAAGTGCATACGATGTTAGTAAATTTGTCACTGTCGCCAATAATCATGCTGATGAGGCGGGTTCGATGAGTTTAATGACAGTTGCTATGCAACAAGCTACACCGTTTTCGTATCTCTGGGCGAAAACACAAAAATATGAAAAAATAATGGATATTAAACAAGTAAGAAATCCATTAGAGGATGACGAGGAATATAATGTTCGTCAACTGAAATTAATGTCAGATTCTCAATTCAATGCAAAATATGTAGCTTTTCAAAGAGCGGGCTTAGAGGCGAAAATACATTTCAATGGCGTATTTGTATTAAATGTTTTAGATGGTGGCGCTTCAGATGGATTATTAAAAGCTGGAGATGAAATAACGAAAGTGGATGGTACAGAAATTACGAATCAACAAATGCTTGTGGAGCTTTTGTCCAAAAAACAACTCGGGGATCAAGTGACGATTCAGTTTTTACGCGATAAAAAGGAACAACAAGAAACCATTGCATTGAAAGAAATTCCACAAGCAGAGGAAAAACGAGCTGGGTTAGGGATTACCTATGCGGAGAGTAAATCGATTGAAACTAATCCAAGTGTTACGATGAAAACCGAAGATATTGGCGGACCTTCAGCGGGGCTTATGTTTACACTAGAGATATTAAATCAATTAATCGATGAGGATTTAACAAAAGGCTATGCTGTTGCTGGAACTGGTGAAATGTTAATCGATGGTTCTGTTGGACGTATTGGTGGTATTGACTACAAAATTATTGCAGCAGATCGTGATGGTATGGAAATATTTTTTGCACCAGATGATGAAATTACACCTGAAATGAAAGCGAAATATCCTGAGTTAGAATCGAACTATGCGACGGCTGTCAAGACGGCTAAAGAAATTGGGACGAAAATGAAAATTGTCCCTGTGAAAACAGTCGATGATGCGATTGCCTATTTAAAACAGCTAGCACCAAAATAATGCGATATTTTAACTTGTCAAACTGAAAAAGTGTTAGATTGCTGACAATCAATCTAACACTTTTTACTTTAGCTGTCGTTGTGTCTTACATTATATGCTGTGCTCGCAGAAATCATTGTCTTAAGCTATCAGAAACTAGAGCGCGGATTTAAGGGCATTAGCATAATAATGAGATATACCCTTATTTTTAAATTAAAGTTATGCCCCCAGCCCCTTACAAGGATTTATAGCGTCCTCTCACACGGTAGTAGCCATCTATTTTATTAAGTTAGGTCGTGTCGTTAAAATCGAATCGGCGGCATTTGATAATCTTTTGGTAATGTAGCCTGCTGTGCGCCTAGTTCTATACTAGAACTATAAACTTCAGCAGCATGTATATCTACTGCAAGCATCGCATCATTCGTAGAGGCAACTCGGCTTATTAAAGGCAATGTGAAATCCTTTTTATGTACGCCTAAGTAAGCTTGCCCTTTTGTACTCATACCGAGTAAGCGAATTGTTGAAGGCGCTTGAAAGCTTTTTAGCTGCTCTTTTGTAAAACCGGTATAAATATGTGTTAGCATGCGTTGTAGACGTGTCCATGTATAGCGTTTAGATTTAATTTTCTCCATAAAACTACTAAAGGAGTTGCTTGTTTTAGCTGCTTTTAGTAGCGCATGTTCAATACCTTCTGTAACTTCTGCATAACGTGTTAACTCGCTTGCACTGTGTCTTATAAGGGTAAACTGTAGGAGCGGCCAAAAAGCCTCCCAACTAGCGAATTTCTTGTATTGTAAAATCCAATCTTGTAAATAATGAAAGGATGCATCTGGCAGTACTTCTTGAACGCTTTGTAAAGATCCTGTTGAAGCGAGCGCTTTGCGAATTCCGGTTGCACTTGCTATCGATGCCCCTTCCTGTAGTGCATCGTGATATCCTGCTGCTATACGAGGTATGGTTAAAGGCTTAATTTGGCTCCCTAGCATCATAGCTGCTTCAATATAATGGAATCCGAGTATGTTGTTCGGTTGTGCTAAATCAATGTATGTTGCAGGAAACTTTTGAGAAAGCTGTTCATAGGCGTAATGTAAGCTTTTAGGATAGCTAACACCTGTTTGCACACTTTCTTTAATAAGCGAGTCGTATTCAGTACGGTGTTGAGAAATTAACTGATAGGTGTTCAAAAAGGGCTGAATGGAACCATCTTCACTACCAAAGGCAAATGCATCACAGCGGATTGCCGACAATAATGAAATCGCCCCCTTTGCGAAATCAGTTGCAGGTGCGGTACTATAGACATACGGTAGCTCAATAACAATATCCACACCGCTAGCGAGTGCCATTTTTGTACGTGTCCATTTATCTACCATGGCAGGTTCACCGCGCTGCAAAAATGTCCCGCTCATCACAGCGATTGCTATATCCGCTTGCGCTACTTTTTTTGCCTGTTCCAAATGATAAGCATGTCCATTATGAAAAGGATTGTATTCAACAACAATGCCGACTGCTTTCACATGTAAAACCCCCTTTATTTCTATTTTTCGCTTCTTGATTTTGACCAGTCAAGATGCTACAAATAGTGTTACAGTGCATCTAGATGAAATTTTGCTTATAACTACTGATGATTCAATGCCCGGTTACGACAAGAGGCTAAATACAAATTAGATGTACTTAATTATAGGTGGGTTTTCGAGTGGTGACAAGAAATTATCTTGACATCTATTTTTACACATTATATAATCAACAGTGTTGTCTCGAGGTGATTAAACGAATGAAATGGTCAATTCATCAATTATCTAAATACCGTCAAGACGGAATGCCGATCGATACCTATGTCCAATTGGATGAGGTGATGGAGCGAAACCAGGATATTCGAGCAATTTCGCCCGTTCATGTAAAAGGGCTATGTACATTCGGTGCATCGCAAATGACTTGTCAGCTAACTGTGACAGCAACGTTAACACTACCTTGTGCTCGCACTTGGGAAGATGTTGAGTTTCCTATCGAAGTTGAGACAGTTGAAATATTCAGCTGGATTGACGAGGAAAAAAGAGAGGAAGATGACGGTGATATTCACTATCTTGATGGTGAAGTAATCGACATGAAGCCAGTTATTGAGGAGCTAGTGCTTCTTGAGGTACCATTGCAAGTATTCAAAGAGAATACCGAAGGACAAGTGCAAGGTGGTAAAAATTGGTCTTACGCAACAGATGAAGACGTGGCGCTTCACAAAAAAACTGACGAACCAAAAGTGGATCCAAGACTAGCTGCTTTAGCTAAGTATTTTGATCAAACAGACGAATAGACGATCTGTAAGGAGGTGCCATCAATGGCTGTACCATTTAGAAGAACTTCTAAAACTGCAAAAAGAAAGCGTCGTACGCATTTCAAACTATCTGTACCTGGTATGGTAGCTTGCCCAAACTGTGGTGAAGCAAAATTATCACACCGTGTTTGCAAAGCTTGCGGACAATACAAAGGTAAAGAAGTAGTAAGCAAATAATACAGTGTTTGCTCACTTAAAAGGCTAGTAAAGAGACCATGGCTCTTTACTAGCCTTTTTGTTTGCTTGAAATAACAGAATTTTTCATAAATATTTTAAATTTATATAGTGCTATAACAATAGTGTGATACAATTTATTTAGCTTGCTTCAGTGAGGTTTCAAACTACTGCTGAATAAGTGCTAAGGTTTTAGCGGATGTTGTGCATTTTCGGAGGGGGCTTTTCAAGTAGACTCCGATTAAGCCGACGCATAATTGATGGGGACAAAGGGGGAACTATAGTGGCTTATAGTATTGATAATCAAGATGGGATTATGACTTTTACCATAAACCGTGAAGAAAAGCGAAACGCTGTGAACAATGAGGTAATGGATGGTCTTCGACAAGTAATTACATATATACAAAATCATGACGATGTGCGTTTTTTAGTCGTGACAGGAGCAGGGGAAAAATCTTTTTGTTCAGGAGGGGATTTATCGGAGTTTCATGCTCTTGAAACAGAAGATGAAGCCTTTGGGATGTTAAGTAAGATGGGGGAAATTTTATATGATCTTGCTACATTACCAGTACCGACGATAGCGCTGATTAATGGGACTGCTGTAGGCGGTGGGTGTGAGATTGCCACTGCTTGTGATTTTCGTTTAGTGGCTAGTCATGCTAAATGTGGCTTTATTCAAGGGACATTAGCAATTACAAGTGGATGGGGTGGCGGAACCTACTTATTTGAACGAGGTTTACGCCATGACCGCGCAATGAAGATGCTAGTGGATGCAAAGCCATATCCAGCTGACTTACTATATGAGATTGGTTGGGCAATGCGTGTATTTGAAGGATCGAAGGAACTTGCTTTGAATGAGTTTATTGAACATATGCGCAAAATACATCCTGCTGTGCACAAAGCTTATAAGGAAATTGAACTTCGTAAATGGCGGGAGCGTAATATGTATGAGCGCGTTATGGAGGAAGTTCGCACATGTGCGAAATTATGGGAAAGTCAAGCGCATCACGAGGCAGTTAATAATTTTCTAACAAAAAAGAACAGTAAGTAGTGTATAGTGGCAGTGATTAGCTCGAAACATAATCACTGTCTTTTTTCGTCCTGTGATTCTATTTTGCCTGGTAACGCATATAGTAGTAAAAAATGTGAGGGTGATAGATTATGGAACTGAAAAAAAGAAAAGATCAATGGACAAAGGAAGACGATGAAAGATTAGCAGAAATTGTCTTGCATAATGTGCAAAACGGTAAAACGCAGTTAGAGGCATTTGAAATGGCTGCTAATGAGCTTGGACGTACGAAACAAGCATGTGGTTTTCGTTGGAATAAAACATTGCGTGGGCAATATAGTCAATCGCTTTTAGCTGTTCGCAATCAACCTCAACAATCTATGCGAAGCCATTTGAAATTAGCGTTAACGAGTTTTGATGAATTAACTGAAGCCTATCAAAATCTTGAAATTAAACATCGTGAATTACAAAATGAACATGAAAAGCTAGTGAAATGGTTACAGCAAGGTTATTCGTTAATGAAAGATTAACATTTTGAAGGAAAAATGCCCATGAGTAGAGATTGTGTTCATTTTCAGATTAGGGTAAGTGCTTATAAAGAAATTAAGGTGTAAACGCTAATGTTGACTAAATGTTTACCTTCATTGTATGAAAATACCCATTATTGTATCGTAATTGCCAACCAATCTTGTATAATAGAAACACCTGCAAAGGAGGTGTCTCAGAGTTATTTCTGAGGCACCTCCTTCTATAGCGTAAGGCAAAGTAGTGATTGTGTTATGATAGGACAGGCATAGTAAATGTTGGAAAAGTGTTTATTAGCTTGGTCAATTTAGGCTGTTTAAAAGTTTGTTTTTACTGTTAGATAGCTTCTTTTCATTAAGTGGAGGTGACGAACATTGTGAATGTAGTTGTTATTGGAGCTGGTGCAGTAGGCCAGCTAATGGCTAGTTTCCTTGCTGAGGCTCATATGCACGTAACGTTAGTGGTGAGAAGACAGGAACAAGCAGATGAACTTCAATTAAAGCGCTTAACGAGGGTTCATCTAGATGGTACGCAGACAGTGCATCAAATTGCTTCTACAGTAGAGTTGAAGACGGTATCGAAACCAGATTTGATTATAATAGCAGTTAAATATCGGCAACTACAAAATATTTATAAACAATTAGTAGATGTTCCAAAGGAAGTGCCATTGTTATTTGTGCAAAATGGTTTAGCGCATTTTGATGAAGCTTTAAGTCTACCGCAGCAAACGATAGCCTTTTGCTCGGTTTCTTTTGGTGCCCAAATAATTAATTTAACCACAGTCCAACATAGAGGGATGGGTCTATGTAAAATAGGGGTAGCGCGTGGGAACGATGGAATATTTCATCAGTTGCTAAAGATACAAAATCCTTTATGCCCAATAGAAATGGTTGAAAATGCCGAACAAATGCTTTTTGAAAAAGCTGTATTGAACTGTCTTATCAATCCATTAACGGCTATATTGCAAATAAAGAACGGTGAATTATTAACAAATAAGCATGCGTTCTTTTTAATGCATACCATATATCAAGAGTTAACAGAGGCCTTTGTAGACGTTCAACAAACGATTCCATTTTCAGCAGTAATAACTTTGTGTGAAAAAACAGGGGAGAATACATCCTCGATGCTAGCTGATCGCATGCAGGGGAGAAAAAGCGAAGTGGATACGATTGTAGGGGCAGTTTTACAAAAAGCCTCAGCAAACGGTTATCCTTTACCTACTTTGCGAATTTTATATCACCAAGTTCTAGCGATGGAAGAGAGCGGTGAGCAATATTGAAAGATATTTTACATATAGTCATAAGTGTTATTATTTTTTGTCCAGTTCTGTTATTTGTAATTGTCTATGCTGTTAGTCGAAAGGTTAATATTAGAGGCACGCATGCATTTGGTGCAGCATCAGATGTCACGACGTTTTGTCTGTTTTTTTCCGTGCCATTGGCAATTGGTGCGTTGTGGAAAGTGAATGTGGGGGCTCTTTTAGTCATGCTAGCAATTGTGCTAGCGATGGTTTTTACATATGTTGATTGGCGTACTAAAAAGGAAATTGAAGTGAGGCCGCTATTGCGAAAAATTTGGCGTTTTTTATTTTTAGTACTTAGTACAGCGTATCTTCTAATTTGTCTAGTCGGTATGATTCAATCTGTTGTAGGATATTTACAATCTGTATAAGCATTTTCTTTTCATGTTGAAGACAGAAGGGGTAAAATAATAGCATTAAAAAATGTTTACAAGGAATACGATGATTTAGTGAGTAGAGGAGTTTGTGTTAAATGAAACTGGAGTCAATCCAAGTACCCGTAAAAAATCGTGTGCTAGCAGATTATTGGTCGCCAAATACTGCCATTCATGAGTTTTTTGAATATGAATACAATGATAAGTCGTTTGCAATGCGAGCGGAATATTTAGAACAGCGAGCAGGTGATCAAAAAGAGTTAACAGCAATAATTCGTCAGTTTATGGAGCCACTTGGCTTATCAGATAAAACGAATGAGCATTTGCAACAACTAGAGCAAGGAGCTGTTGCGGTTGTCGGTGGGCAACAAGCGGGTGTACTAACTGGCCCTCTTTACTCGGTTCATAAAGCAATTTCGGTCATAACATTAGCAAAAGAGCAAAGTGAAAAGCTTCAACGAGCAGTTGTACCGATTTTTTGGATTGCTGGGGAAGATCATGACTTAGAGGAAATTAACCATACATTTACAATGCGCGATACGGATATAAAAAAACGTGCGTATGGTGAACGTTCAAGAAGAAAAACAATGGCTTCGACAACAAACTTAAACAAAGAAGCGATGACCCAATTAATTAATACGATCATCAAGGACTTTGGTGAAACAGCGCACACTGAAAGATTGTTCAATCAACTTTTGGATGCGTTGAACGAAAGTGAAACATTTACTGATTTCTTTGCACAACTAATGAATACGCTGTTCAAAGACGAAGGTCTTCTAATGATTGATGCAGCTAATGTGAAATTCCGTCAATATGAACGTAACCATTTTGTTCAGCTTATTCAGCATAGTAAAGAAATTGCAAGACTAGTAACAGAAAAAGAAGCTGCGTTGGACAGAGCGGGTTATGGTAAGCCGATATTAGCAACTGAAGATGCAGCTAATTTGTTCTATGTTAAAGATGGAGAGCGCTTTTTATTAGAAAGACGACAACATCAATTTGTTAATTTAGCAGCAAATATTAAACTTTCGCATGAAGAGCTTTTAACGATTGCACAGCAACATCCTGAGAATTTGAGTAATAATGTTGTTACACGTCCGTTAATGCAGGAAATGACGATACCAGTATTAGCATTTGTTGGTGGACCTGGTGAGCTTGCTTACTGGGCGACGTTAAAGGATGCATTTGCTGTATTAGGTTTACAAATGCCAATTTTTGCGCCACGTCTCAATATTACGATTATTACGCGCCATGTAGATCAACTATTACGGGAATATCATTTAACGGTTGAAGATATATGGAATGGTAGAGCGCTCGCTTTAAAGGAGCAATTTATTGCTGAAGTGCAAGATGATGAAGCGAAGCGTCAAATTTTAGACATGCAACAACTGCTTTTAGAAAAATACGCTACACTTGAGCGCTATTTTGCAGAACAACAAATGTCATTAAATAAAATACTTGAAAAAAACAAAGAAAATCATGTTAGACAGTTTGAGTATTTACAGCAAAAGGTAGAACAAACGGTGCTAAGTAAGCATGAGACTACTATTCGAAAATTTATGACACTTCAAAATGAGCTGTATCCAAATGATGGGTTCCAAGAGCGTTCTTATAATCCATATCAATATATAAATGAGTTTGGACCTACGTTAGTGGAAGAAATGCTGAAAAAAACATATCGTATTGGAAATCACCACTATTTCCTTTATTTATAATCTTGTGAGCATAAGTCTTTAGAATCATTAAAAGCTAGGGTTTGAACGTAAATTTGAAAAAAACTGTCGGTTTTGCAGGAAAAAAAAGAGCTATTCTACTAAGAGTAGTTCTTTTTTTATGCCCTTTAGCACAAAACGAACACTTGTCTAAAGGTCTAAACACACATATAAGATGAAATTGTCAAGTTTTTTTTAAAAAAAGTGGAGGAAAGTGGGGCGATGTGGTACATTATTTAATAAAGTGGGGTGACTAGCATGTTCATGGGAGAATATCAACACTCTGTTGACGCGAAAGGACGATTAATCGTGCCCGCAAAATTTCGTGAAGCCTTAGGTGAAACCTTTGTTGTGACACGCGGACTTGATAATTGTTTGTTTGGCTATCCTATGGATGAATGGCGAAAACTCGAAGAAAAATTAAAAGGTTTACCGATGACAAAGAAAGATACTCGTGCTTTTGCCAGGTTCTTCTTTTCAGGTGCGACGGAAGTAGAAATAGACAAGCAAGGTCGTATTAATATTCCTTCAACACTTATGCAACATGCTCATTTAATAAAAGAATGTGTTGTGCTAGGTGTCTCGAATCGAATTGAAATATGGGCAAAAGATGCTTGGGAAACTTATTTTGCGGAGTCTGAACAATCTTTTAATGAAATTGCAGAAAATATGATTGGCTTTGATTTTTAATTTTTGTATTAGACGTGAAAACGTCAACTGAAAAGGTTAAGGCCTGAGGGGAGCGATTGGTATGTTCGATCATACAACCGTGCTATTAAAAGAAACTGTTGATGGGTTGAACATCGATCCTGATGGTGTATATGTGGACTGTACGCTTGGTGGAGCAGGACACAGTGAATATTTAGTACAACAATTATCTGATAAAGGTCGTCTCATTTGTTTTGACCAAGATACGACGGCTATTGAAAATGCGAAAATTCGATTAGCTCCTTATTTAGAGCGTGTTACATTTGTTCATTCGAATTTCCGCTATTTAAAAGAAGAGCTACTAGCACTTGGTATTCAAGAAGTAGATGGCATTTTATATGATTTAGGCGTTTCTTCTCCGCAATTAGATACGCCAGAGCGTGGTTTTAGCTATCATCATGATGCACCACTCGATATGCGCATGGATCAGACGGCAGCGCTTACAGCATATCATGTCGTGAATGACTGGGCATACGAAGATTTAGTTCGTATTTTCTTCCGTTATGGGGAAGAAAAATTTTCGAAGCAAGTTGCTCGTAAAATTGAAGAGGCTCGTAAAACGGCTCCAATTGAAACAACAGGACAGCTTGTAGAACTTATTAAAGAGGGTATACCAGCAGCGGCTCGCCGTAAAGGTGGACATCCTGCGAAGCGCATATTTCAAGCAATTCGAATTGCTGTGAATGACGAGCTAGGCGCGGCGGAGGATTCGTTAGTCGATGCGATTGATATGATTAATGTAGGTGGCCGTATTAGTGTTATTACATTCCATTCATTGGAAGACCGCCTATGCAAGACTATTTTTAAAGAAGCGTCATCTTTACCGGAATTACCACCAAATTTACCTGTAATTCCTGATGACATGAAGCCAACTTTAAAGCTTATATCTAGAAAGCCGATTCTACCTTCTGAGGAAGAATTAGCAGTTAACAATCGAGCTCGTTCAGCGAAGCTTAGAGTGGTGGAGAAAATTAACGACAAAGGGCGTGAGTAAATGGCAGCAGTACGTGTAAGGCAGCACCAACAGCAACATGTGCAACAACCGATAACACCACCTAGTCCACAACCCACTATCATACGTCGTAAAAAAACGAACCAGAAGTTTGAAAAAATGATGCTACTTGCTTTAGTTAGTATCATAGTTGTATTGTCAGTGTTAGTTTTGAATAATCAAGCAGCGATTCAAACGACAAGCATGGACATTCAAAAAATCGAAGCAGAAGCAGATGAGATTGCAAAACAGAATGTTGACTTAACAGTTCGTGTAAGTGAACTTTCTACATACGAAAATATATGGAAAAAAGCAAAAGAACTCGGTTTAACTCAAAATGAGAAAAATGTAAAGGTAGTGCCGGGAGAATGAAAAAAAAGAGATTTCGATTCCAATGGGGAGCCTTTCTATTACTAGTTTTTTATGGAGGGCTCTTTTTTCTATTATTCACGCGAATGATTACATTGCAGGCGACAGGTGAAGCAGAAGGACAAGCGCTCGCTGCAAAAGCAGCGGCTAAATATAACAAAGAAAGTGCAATCACAGCAAACCGAGGCAAAATTTTTGATAGAAATGGACAAGTTATAGCTGAAGATACGCTTAGTTATCGACTAATTGCCGTAGTTAGTGATAAGGCTACTACAGATGAAAAGAGACCCCGTCATGTTGTAGACCCTGAAAAAACGGCAGAAATCTTAAGTGAATATATCAAAATGGATAAAGAGGATATTTATAAAAGGCTAACGAAGCTCCGCAGTGATGGAACTTTGCCATATCAGGTGGAGTTTGGCGTGGCAGGTAGAGGCATTAACCATGAAGTCATGAGCAAAATTAAAGAAGAAAAATTACCTGGGATTTTGTTTGTTAGCGATTTAAAACGCTATTATCCGAATGGTGTTTTTGCTTCACATTTAATTGGTTTTGCTCTGAAAGAGGACAATAAGGACGGCACCGTAACGACGAAAGGGAAAATGGGGTTAGAACTTACCTATGACAAGGAGTTAACGGGTGTTAATGGCAAAGTAAAATATCAAACTGATGCCTTTAGTTACTTATTACCAAACAGTGAAAAAATGGTGACACCTGCAAAAGATGGCGATAATATCTTTTTAACAATTGATAAAACGATTCAAAGTTTCGTAGAGGATGCGATGACGCAAGTTGAGAAAGAATATAATCCCGAGTCAATGATTGTCGTTGTAGCTGAACCGAAAACAGGGAAAATATTAGCGATGTCACAGCGTCCAACTTTTAATCCAGATACACGTGAAAGTGCGAATATGAAATGGCTCAATGCTGTGATTGAAGAAACCATTGAACCAGGTTCGACGATGAAGACATTCACGCTTGCTTCTGCCATCGATACTGGTAAATGGGTGCCATACGATAAATTTAGGTCTGGGCAATATACAGTGCATGATCGTACAATTCGAGATCATAACCAAGTAGGTTGGGGCAGAATTACGTATCTAGAAGGTTTCCAACGTTCATCTAATACAGCAATGGCCCATTTATTAAAAAGTATTGGTGATGATGTATTTGTTGATTATTTAGGTAAATTCGGTTTTGGTAAGAAAACAGGCATTGATTTACCGAATGAAGCAACGGGTACGATTTTATCGAAGTATCCAATTCAACGCGTGACAACGACGTATGGGCAAGGTTCAACCGTGACACCGATACAGCTAATCCAAGCGATGACAGCGATTGCGAATGACGGTAAGATGATGCAGCCGTACGTTATCGATAAGATTGTAGATTCCTCAACTGGTGAAATTATCCAACAACATGAGCCGGAAGAAAAAGGCCAACCGGTGTCAGCAGATACAGCAAAACAAGTACGTGAAATTCTTGCTTCGACATTAACATCAGAGTTTGGGACAGCGAAGGACTTTATCCTCGATGAATACCAAGTAGCTGGTAAAACGGGTACAGCCCAGATTCCAAAGGCAAACGGTACCTATTCATGGGGAGCCAATCAGTTCTTGTATTCATTCCTAGGAATGGCGCCATACGATGATCCACAACTCATTATGTATGTGTCGGTGGAAAAGCCAAAGCTTAAAGGTGAGTTAGGTTCTGTACCAGTTTCCAAAATCTTTAAGCCAGTTATGCAAAATAGTTTAAAACATTTAAATATCAGCCCTGCTGATGTTCAGCATGTAAATCATACAGCTATACAAGATTATACTGGTCAGCATGCGGAAGCTATTCAAGTTGAACTAGAAAATGATGGATTAAATCCAGTAATTGTTGGAGCTGGAGGAGAAATTTTAGAACAATATCCGAAAGGTGGACAAAAACTTGTCAAAGGTAGTTTTGTCTTTTTGAAAACAGCAGGGGATATTGCATTGCCAAACTTTACAAACTGGTCATTACGTAATCTATTAGTTTTCAAATCCATGTCAGGTCTAGAAATTGAAGTTGTTGGAGAGGGCTTTGCAGTCAGTCAAAGTGTATCTGCAGGTACCGTGATTTCAGATAGTGCGCCAATTGTAGTGAAGTTGAAAACACCTGCTGAAAGCTTTGTACAAGATGTTGAAGCGCCGTCTGAAGGAGAAATTGAACAGGTAGATGATGAATAGCCATTGAATAGAAGTCCACTTTATTTCATACGTTGTAAAAAACAAGGTGTGATGTCGAATGAAGTGGATTTCTATCCATTCCAAAAAACGTTTACGTATTTTATATGTTTTGTTTTTGTGTGTAGCTGTAGCGATAGTTATTCGGTTATTTGTGTTACAAGTATTTGACCAAAAAGAATTGACACAGAAAGCAGAAGAAAACTGGGATCGTGAAATTCCATTTGCCAATGAGCGAGGACATATTACGGACAGGGATGGTAATAGTATTGTGACTAATAAGCTGGCGCCTACCTTATATTTTATGCCTTCGCAAAGTAAAGATATTGCAGGAGCAGCCGCAAAAATAGCACAAGTACTCGAAGTAGACCAACAAAAACTGTTGGAAAAAATGCAGGAAAAGGCGTACTTAGTAAAGCTAGCACCTGAAGGGAAAAATATTTCTTACGAGAAAGCGGTTCAACTACAAGGCATGCAAATTGAGGGATTATATAGCGGTGTGGATTACTCAAGGGATTATCCTTATGGCACGCTTCTATCGCGGTTTTTAGGTTTTACAGGATATGATGCGCAAGGGCTAGCAGGTATAGAATATGAATATGACAAACTATTGCGAGCAAATTCTTCAGCTATACGACTTTTTACAGATGCCAAAGGTAATAACTTACCCAATGTTGCAAGTGCATGGAAAGCAGGAGAAGATGGGGCAACAATCGAGCTAACGATTGATGTCGATGTACAGCAGGTCGTTGAACGTGAATTATCACAGGCAATGGAACGTTATGAAGCAGATCAGGCAATGGCGGTAGCAATGAATCCTAATACAGGTGAAATACTAGCTTTAGCCTCCTATCCAACTTTTCATCCGGCTGAATATCAACAGGTCGAGCCTGCTATCTATAATCGGAATTTGCCAGTATGGATGACCTATGAGCCAGGTTCTACATTCAAAATTATTACGCTTAGCGCTGCTTTAGAAGAGAACTTGGTGGACTTGGAAAAGGATACTTTTTACGATCAAGGCTTTACAATGGTTGCCGGTGCTAGATTGCGCTGTTGGAAGCGTGAAGGTCATGGACATGAAACGTTTTTAGAAGTTGTACAAAATTCTTGTAACCCTGGTTTTATCGAATTAGGTCAACGTTTGGGCAGTGAAAGATTATTACAGTATATTAAAGACTTTGGTTTTGGAGAAAAAACAGGCTCCAATATTGCTGGTGAAGCTTCAGGGATACTATTTTCGAAAGAGGCATTTGGCCCTGTAGAACAAGCGACCACTTCATTCGGTCAAGGGGTAGCCGTAACACCAATCCAGCAGGTGCAAGCAGTAGCTGCTGCAGTCAATGGGGGCAAGCTGTATACGCCGTATGTTGTAAAGAAAATATTTAATCCAGATACGGGTGAAACGATTAACGAAACAAAACCAGTTATTAAAAGGCAAGTAATTCGTGAAGAAACGTCTGCAAAAGTACGTGAAGCATTAGAGTCGGTAGTAGCGAAGGGGTCAGGTCGACAAGCGTATCGAGATGGTCTACGTATTGGGGGTAAAACAGGTACAGCACAAAAAGTTGAAAATGGCCGGTATAAAGATGGCGAGTATATCGTATCTTTTATAGGCTTTGCACCAGCCGATAATCCACAAATTGTCGTATATGTAGCGGTGGATAATCCGAAGAAAACAACGCAATTTGGTGGCGTGGTAGCGGCTCCGATTGTTGGTCAAATTATTGAAGATGTAGCACCTTTTATTGGCATTGAAAAATCAAAGGAACAGCTTGAAAAGGATTATCGTTGGGGTGACCCACTTACTGTGAAAGTACCTAGTTTTATTGGTCAAACGAAGGATGACATTGCCAAGCAACATTATCCATTCCGTATTGAATGGCATGGAGAAGGAGCTAAAATTGGTAGTCAATTACCTGAAGTGGATAGTGTTATCAAACAAGACGGCACCATTCATTTATATTTAGTGAACTAATGTAACTTTACCTTTAAAAAAAGGGAAAGAACCACTATTATTATGAAGGGTAGTAATAATTATATGAGAGTTTGTGCTTTTTTCGTGAAGAAGAAAGTGAAACAAGATTTAAAGGAGATTTTTCAATGAAACTCGCAACAACGCTTACCATTTTAGCTATTGCTTTTATAGTAACAGTTATCTTGGCACCAATTAGTATTCCACTTCTTCGTCGATTGAAGTTTGGGCAAAGTATTCGTGAAGAAGGACCAAAATCACACATGAAAAAAGCAGGCACACCAACAATGGGGGGCATTATCTTTTTAATCGCCATCATTCTTACAACAGTTGGCATTGGCAGCTTTTTAGATTTATTCACCTCACAAACTGTGGTCCTTTTACTTGTGCTCGTAGGCTTTGGCTTGATTGGCTTTTTAGATGACGGCTTGAAGGTTATCTTTAAACGCAATCTTGGGTTGACATCTATTCAAAAGTTAATAGGGCAAATTGTCATTGCAATACTTGCATACTTCTTATTACACGCAAGTTCTTTTGATACCACATTAGCTATTCCTTTTACAGACTGGACAATTGATCTTGGTATTTTTTATGTAGCGTTTTTAATTTTCTGGTTAGTTGGTTTCTCTAATGCTGTTAACCTAACAGATGGTCTAGACGGGCTAGTGGCAGGTACAGCTTCTATTGCTTTTGCGGCATTCGGTGTAATTGCGCTATTCCAAGATCAAGCTGATATCGCTTTATTTACATTTGCGGTAACGGGTGCTTTGTTAGGGTTTTTACTATTCAATGCAAACCCTGCAAAGGTATTTATGGGAGATACCGGTTCACTTGCACTCGGTGGTGCATTAGCGATGGTATCTGTCTTAGTTAAAGAAGAGTTTTTACTTGTATTAGTTGGATTAGTGTTTGTTATTGAAACACTATCTGTAATTTTGCAGGTGGGTAGCTTTAAAATTCGCAAAAAACGTATTTTTAAAATGAGCCCTATCCACCATCATTTTGAATTATCAGGTTGGTCAGAATGGAAAGTTGTACTTGTCTTTTGGTCAACTGCTTTAGCAGTAGCATTGATTGCAGTCTTATCGGAGGCGTTCTAATGAGAGAGTATACAGATTTACAACATAAAAAAGTCCTTGTTTTAGGCCTAGCTAAAAGTGGTGTTGCAGCAGCGGAGATTTTACATGAGCTTGGCGCCTTTGTGACAGTCAATGATTCTAAGCCGTTTGATGAAAGCCCTGATGCACAAGGTCTATTGCAAAAAGGCATTACCGTTATTTGTGGTCGTCATCCCGAGGATTTACTTGATGAAGGCTTTGAAATAGTCGTTAAAAATCCAGGTATCCCGTATAGCAATAACATCGTAGCAGATGCGATAAAACGTGAAATTCCTGTATGGACAGAAATAGAGCTTGCTTATTTAATTAGTGATGCACCATTTGTTGGTATTACTGGTTCTAATGGTAAAACGACAACGACGACATTAATATTCGAAATGCTGGAAAATGGTGCGAAGAAGCCATTAATCGCAGGTAATATTGGCACCGTAGCTTGTGGTGTAGCAAAAGAAGCACAAGAAGATAATGTCATTGTGACAGAGCTTTCATCATTCCAACTGATGGGTACTAAAACATTTAAACCAAAAATTTCTATATTAACAAATCTTTATGATGCACACCTTGATTATCACGGTACGTTTGATAACTATGCTGAAGCAAAATTTGGCGTAACACGCAATCAAGATGAAACAGATTATTTCATTTTCAATGCGGATCAGCCGATTGTTGTGGGCTATGCTGCAAAATCCAATGCACAGAAAGTGCCGTTTTCTTCGAAAGGACGTACCGAGCAAGGGATTAGTGCCGATGATACAACAATCTATTGGCAAGGTGAACCGTTTATGGACAGAGCGAGTATTGCATTGCCAGGTAAACATAATTTAGAAAATATTTTAGCGGCAGTAGCAGCATGTATATTGATCGGCTGCGAAAAAGCTAAAATGGAAGAGGTTTTAGCTAAATTTGGAGGTGTCCGTCACCGTACCCAATTTGTCCGTGAGTGGAATGGTCGGAAAATTTATAATGATTCTAAAGCAACTAATTGCCTAGCAACGAAAAGTGCGCTAGATGCATTCCAAGCACCCGTTATTTTGCTAGCGGGTGGTTTAGACCGTGGACATTCTTTTGAAGAGTTACGACCTTGCATGGGGCATGTCAAAGGTGTAGTAGCGTTCGGTGAAACGGGCTTACGCTTTGTAGAATTTGCTAAGTCTTGTGGTGTTTCACAAACGGTCATTGCTCAAAATGTAGAGGATGCAGTTCATTATGCCGCACCAATGTCTGCAGAAGGAGATGTTATTTTATTATCACCTGCCTGTGCAAGTTGGGATCAATATGACAGCTTTGAAATCCGTGGGGATGTTTTTATTGATGCTGTAATGAAGCTGTAACGAGCCTGTAACTATTTTAGAATATACTTGACGTGGAAGGATGGCATTACTGAGAGGGAAAGAAAGCTATTTATTGCTCGTCACAACTTTGATGCTATCAGTAATCGGCATTATTTTCGTCTATTCTGCAGGTACCTATTGGAGTGCCGTTCATTATAGTGGAAAAATGCCGTTTTATATGAAACAAAGTTTGTATTTTGGGGTAGGCATTGTCGTGTTTTTCATCACGATTCGATTAGAAATCTTGAAAGAGCAATCCTTTTGGAAGATGGCTTATCTATTTTCGTTGGTTTTACTTGTCCTTGTTCTTATACCAGGGATTGGTCTTGAGCGAAATGGTTCACAAAGTTGGATTGGTGTTGGACCATTAACCATACAACCTGCTGAACTAACGAAAATTACCGTTCTTGTTTACATGAGTCATATATTGGCGCAACATAAAACCGGAACACCAGTAGTAAATTGGCGTCATGCCGTAATAGTAATAATACCGGTTGCACTGATTATGCTTCAGCCCGATTTTGGCTCTGTTTTTATACTCGTTGTCTCTGTTTTTTTACTGTTATTTGTGGCAGGTTATCCGTTAAAACTTTATGCAATGATTATGGTAGCGGGAATTGCTGGATTAGTAGGATTGATTGCAACAGCACCGTATCGACTTAAACGAATTGAAGCGTTTCTTGATCCATGGGCCGACCCTTTAGTCAGTGGATTCCAAGCTGTACAATCGTTAATGGCAATTGGTCCAGCAGGGATTTTTGGACATGGCTTTGGCCAAAGTAGACAAAAGTTCTTGTATTTACCTGAACCACAAAATGATTTTATTTATGCGATTATTTTAGAAGAAATCGGTTTAGTAGGTGGACTTGTTATTTTAGCGCTGTTTGTGTTGACAATATACGCTGGTTATAAATTTGCAGTACAGGCTAAATCAAGAACATCCTATTACGCCATTATTGGACTTGTGACAATGTTAACGGTGCAGGCATTTTTAAATATTGCAGTAGTTATCGGTTTGGTTCCTGTAACCGGTGTCACATTACCTTTTATTAGCTATGGTGGAACATCTTTAGTAACAATGTGGTTAATAATAGGTATTATTTATCAATTAGCGAAATAAATATAAAGGAGGAGTACTTTTATGGAGAAAGTAATTGATATAGAAGATCGCATACCTACGCTAAAACTGCGACGAAAAAAGCGTACAAATCGTAAATTCATAGTCCTAATATTACTTTTCTTTTTGGTGCTAGCTGTACTCCTTTATTTTCAATCTCCTTACAGTGATATTAAAAACATTACGGTGAACGGTGCTAAACTAGCTGACGAACAATATTACTTAAATGCTAGTACACTTGCACCAGGAAAGTCGATGTGGGGTTTTACGGTTAAAGATGTAGAACAGGCTATACTAAAGGACAAATGGGTACAAGAGGTACAAGTGAAGCGTAAATGGCTGAGAGGCGTAACGATTGATATTAAGGAATGGAAAAAAGTTGCGTATCTAGCGGGTGATGGAACCTATTATCCATTATTAGAGAATGGTAAAAAATTTGAGCAAGCTGGCGACAATATCCCGATTGATGCGCCCGTTTTTATTGGCATAACGGGGGAAAAAACAATTAACAAACTTGTAGAGCAATTAGCCCGTTTAAAACCTGAAGTTTTAGCCTTAATCTCACAAGTCAATACTAACAGTAATGAGGCCAATCCTAATGCGGTCAAGCTTTATATGAATGACGGCTATGAAGTACGTGCAGTGATACCAACATTAGCTGAAAAGCTAAATTATTATCCATCCATTGTTGCGCAAATTGCAGATTTAGAAAAGGGAGTTATCGACATAGAAGTCGGCTCTTATTACCGTCCCTTTAATGATGAGTACAACAAAGTGAACATTGATATGGAGGACAACCCTGATGGAAAAGTGGCCAATCAGGAAGTGAATGAAGATGAACAACAAGAAACAGAATAGCAAAGGGAATTTCTTTACGAGGAAACAATTTGAGCTGCTCATCGTTTGCATAACAACTGGGTTTATCATCGGCTATTCTTACAACCAAGCGAAGGACAATCGCCAAACTAGCGCCATTAAATCAGAGCTATTTGAACAAGAAGATTCATATCGTGAGGAGCTCATTGAACAACAAGAGCGCAATAAAGAACTCACAGAAGAAGCCAACATGTTACAAGAAAAGATTCGGCACTATGAAAAGAAATTTGCATCAAATGAAAAGGATTCTAAGAAATTAGTTCAAGAAGCAGAAGATTTACGCTTACTATTAGGTGATTTAAATTCAGAAGGAAAGGGTATACGTATTACGCTTCAAGATGGTGATTACGATCCTAAATCTGCAAACCCTAATGATTATATCGTCCACGAAAGTCATGTTTTTAAGTTGCTAAATGAATTAAAAATTTCTGGAGCACAAGCGATTGCCATTAATGGACAACGGGTCATGGCGAATTCTTATATTAGATGTAATGGGCCTGTTATTACAATTGACGGCAAGCAACACCCAGCTCCATTTGTCATCGAGGCTATTGGGGATTCGGGGACACTCCGCGCTTCATTGAACTTAAGTGGTGGTGTAGTAGATCAGTTGTTAAATGACAACATTGTGGTGTCCTTAGAAGAAAATCAAAAGTTAATGATGCCTAATGTAAAAATAGAAAGTTAACTACTGCGAATCTATGTATGAACATAGGCTGAAAGTTATGTTAAGCCTCCTGTGGATGTCCTAGATCATTATTTGTATTTATGGAATGCAAAGTCTAAATTTGATGATATCAAGGAGTAATTGTTTGCGATGCGTCTAGGAGGGGCTATTTTGAAAAAAAATATGTACACCCGAATAACGATCGTGCTATTTATTATCGGTTTGATGATAGCGGTACAATACAATACCATTCAAAAACCAGCTGAGCGAGATACACGAGATATTTGGGCCATACGAGAGGAATTAGCAGAAGAAAAGAAAAGGCATTCCACATTATTAGCAGATATTCGCTCACTCAATGAGGTAGTGGGTCGCTATGAGCAATCTGAAAAAACTAATTTACAAGGTGTTTTAAATGAGACAGTAAATCGTTTAAAACAACAGGCAGGTCTTACGGATATAACAGGTCCTGGGGTGATACTTCGAGTGGAGCCAGCCCCAGAATTAGTAGCAATGGGGTATGAAATAAAAGAGATTTCTCCAGACTTACTTACCCAATTACTGAATGAATTATATAAATATAATGCTGCTAGTGTTGCAATTGATGGAAATCGTATTGTTCATACCTCAGCCATTAGGGACATCAATGGGAAAACAACGGTGAACAGTGTAGCACTTTCTTCGCCACCATTCGAAATTTATGTTGGGACAACGACATTTAAGGCAGCTCAAAAAATGTATAATTCCATTCAAGCTTCCACATTTATCGATTCATTTTATTTAGATAATTTTAATTTAGTAATAGAGGAGCCGACTGAATTGGTAACCATACCGGCATACGATCAGCCGTTGACGAATGATTATTTAACAGAGGTCAAAAAAGGAGAATAAATAAACTATGTGGCTACCATTTCTAGGTTTGGTGTTGGGACTAGCACTAGGCTTGTTAACAAATATCCAAATCCCCTCTATTTATGAAAATTATTTGTCTATAGCAGTGCTGGCTGCTTTAGACACGTTATTTGGCGGTATACGAGCTCAATTACAGCATGTATATGACGATAAAGTATTTGTATCAGGTTTCTTTTTTAATATAGTTCTTGCGGCGGGATTGGCATTTTTAGGTGTGAATTTAGGTGTAGACTTATATTTAGCAGCCATTTTCGCTTTTGGAGTACGTTTGTTCCAAAATATAGCAATTATTAGGCGTATTTTACTAACTCGATTAGATGAAAAACGTCACAACAAGAAGAAAACTTCCATAGAATGAGAGAAAAATTGATCAAAATACTCGATTTGCTTAGACATTATGCAAGATTTACAATAGAATGAAATTAAGAGTATTTTCAAGGAGGTGCAGCGAATTGAATCAACAGGAATTGTATATATCACTTGATATAGGATCTTCCTCTATCAAAGTATTAATAGGTGAAATGAGCGACGGACAATTACATGTAATTGGGGTCGGTAATGTAAAATCGAATGGTGTTCGAAAAGGTGCGATTGTTGATATTGATGCAACAGTTCAGTCTATTCGAAAAGCAGTAGAACAAGCAGAGCGGATGACTGGTTATCAAATCGATGAAGTCGTTTTAGGCGTTCCAGCGAACCAGACGATGTTACAACTAGTTAAAGGTGTTGTCGCTGTAAATAGTGAAAATAGAGAAATTACAGATGATGATTTAGACAGAGTGGTAGAATCTGCACAAGTCATGTCAATACCTCCTGAACGTGAATTAGTCAACATCATTCCTAGACAGTTTATAGTAGATAATTTAGATGAAATTAAAGATCCACGAGGTATGATAGGTATTCGTCTCGAAATGGATGCGACAATGATTACGACCTCTAAAACGTTGTTACACAATGTACTTCGTTGCGTAGAGAAAGCAGGACTAAGCATTAGAGAAATCTATTTACAACCACTTGCTGCTGGTTTTTTTGCATTAACGGAAGATGAGAAAAACCAAGGAACAGCATTTATTGAATTGGGTGGTGGCTCAACGACTATTGCAGTATTTGAAGAAGGGCTACTGACACATACTGGGGTTATTCCAGTAGGTGGTGATCATATTACAAAAGACATTTCAATTGTTTTAAAGACACCGACAGATCAAGCGGAGCAAATAAAACACCAATTTGGACATGCCTTTTACGATGATGCTTCAGACGATGAACTGTTTGAAGTGCCAGTTGTAGGTACAGATTCTAGGGACCAGTACAGCCAACGCTATATTTCTGAAATTATTGGTGCAAGATTAGAAGAACTATTTGAACTAGTAATTGATGAGTTAGCACGTTTAGGCGTTCGCGATTTGCCAGGCGGTGTTGTTTTAACAGGTGGTGTTGCAAAGCTAGATGGTATTGCTCAATTAGCACGCCAAATACTGCAAACGCGTGTTAGAATATATACTCCAGATTATATTGGCGTTAGAGAGCCTTCATTTACGACGGCAGTTGGACTGATTCGTTACGCCTATTTAGAAGATGATTTTTACGGAAAAGGTACGAATACGCAGCCTATTGAATATGCGGTTGTCGGTGCACAAGCGCCTGCATCTAAAAAGCAAGAATATGCTGCACCTTCAGAATCAAAAGGAAGCGTAATCGGTAGAGCAAAAAAATTATTTGATAAATTTTTTGATTAACTTGAATGCGTAATGAATGATACAGAGTCGAGTTACCGTGGGAGGAAAAAAGAATGTTAGAATTTGATACAAGTGTCGATCAACTTGCAGTTATAAAAGTCATTGGTGTGGGTGGTGGCGGTAACAACGCTGTTAACCGAATGATAGAGCATGGTGTACAAGGCGTTGATTTTATCGCTGTGAACACTGATGCACAGGCTTTAAATTTATCGAAAGCTGAAATTAAGCTACAAATCGGTACAAAGCTTACACGTGGTTTAGGAGCAGGAGCTAATCCAGAAGTAGGGAAGAAAGCGGCAGAAGAAAGCCGTGAACAATTAGAAGAAGTATTACGCGGAGCGGATATGGTATTCGTTACAGCCGGAATGGGCGGTGGCACAGGTACTGGTGCTGCACCAGTTATCGCACAAATTGCCCGCGATTTAGGAGCTCTAACAGTAGGTGTCGTAACACGACCGTTTACTTTTGAAGGACGCAAACGACAAACACAGGCAATCGGTGGTATCGGAGGCATGAAAGAAGCCGTAGATACTTTGATCGTCATTCCGAACGACAAGCTCTTACAAATTGTCGATAAATCGACTCCGATGCTGGAAGCTTTCCGTGAAGCGGATAACGTTTTACGTCAAGGTGTACAAGGTATTTCGGATTTAATTGCAACACCAGGTCTTATCAACCTAGACTTTGCGGACGTAAAAACAATTATGTCTAACAAAGGCTCTGCGTTAATGGGTATTGGTATTGCGACAGGTGAAAATCGTGCCGCAGAAGCTGCTAAAAAAGCAATTTCAAGTCCATTACTGGAATCATCTATTGATGGCGCTAAAGGTGTACTGATGAACATTACAGGTGGTTCTAACCTTAGCTTATTTGAAGTACAAGAAGCTGCAGATATTGTGGCATCGGCTTCAGATGAAGAAGTGAATATGATTTTCGGTTCGGTTATTAATGAAAATTTAAAAGATGAAATCATTGTTACGGTGATTGCAACAGGCTTCTCAGAAGAGGCATTACAACACCACCGAGGAAATGCGCGTCCGAGTATTAATAATAATCGACAAGCTGCTCCACAACAACAAGCACCTATTCGTGAGCAACGTCAAGAAGTACATGTACAACAAGAACAACCGCGTCAAAATCATCAAAATTATGCACAAGATGATATGTTAGAAGTACCTGCATTTTTACGTAACCGTAAAAATCGTGGATAATCAACACTCGTATTTTACATCATGTAAAATACGAGTTTTTTAAGTGCCAGGCACGCAAACAATTCTGAATTGTTTGCGTGCCTGGCACTTTTTGTGTAAGGAAACGATGTTTTTTGTCAAAACATTTTTAGGAAATCATGCGATTGTTTGACAATATTTGTAGCGTTGGCATGCTAACTTTGTAAGTAGGAGGCGGCTGTTATGTATGGAGAATGGCTGGTGCTCATTAATACGCTTTATAATCTAGCAATACTGACGTTTACAGCAAAAGTTACAGGCGTTTTTGTAAAGAATACGAGATTATTAATGAGTTCAATAATTAGTAGTTTAATAGCTGTAATTGGTGGTCAAACGCTGCTTACGATTGTGCTAAGTTTCATTGTACTAATCGGTCTAGCCTTTCGCTTTAAGCTTCGAAGCTTTCAAAAGCAAGGGCCGATTGTCCTGACAGCTACCATTGTTATCGGCGGACTGTTAACAGCATTACAACCGTATTTAAAGAATCTTTCTGTCATGCATTTTATTGTACTTTGCTTATTGCTCGCAGTTGGTAATTTAATCATTTTTTATAAGCAATGGGGCTTTGTTAAGCTAGAGCGAGTAAGTGGACAGTTTGTATTTCAAACAACCTTGAAGGTTTTTGACAAAGAAATTCCACTTTCGGCATTTGTAGATACAGGCAATCAATGTATTGAGCCACTGTCGGGAAAACCTGTTCATTTTGTTTCATATGCAGCGCTACGGCCTTATTTACCAGCGACAATTCGTGAAGCATTAATGCAATGGCAAGAAACAGATCCTTACGATGTATCAATGTTTTCAGTAGATTATCAGCGTCTTATTCGATTTATTCATGTTAATACTGTACAGCAACAAACAGTAGTTTTAGGTTTTCGCTTTGATGAATGGCATATAAAAGGGGAGTCATCACAAGTGAAAACAAATGAATATATCGTGTTAACGAAAAAAGCTAAAAATTTTCCACATAGCACAGCAGCAATTTTACATTTTTCAGCGCTTTCAAATAACTCATAGAGGGGGAGAACTATTGCTTCTTAGGCTACTTGCTAGCTTGAAAAAATTATGGGGTAAGTTTCGGAGTCGTGAAACGTACTATATAGGGGGAAATGATTCATTGCCAGTGCCACTAAGTCGAGAAGAAGAAGTCACAGTCATTGCATCCTTTATGAACGGAGATTTACGAGCTAGAGATACACTTATTGAACGTAATTTACGTCTTGTTGTTTATATTGCTAGACGTTTTGATAATACGGGTACGCCGATTGAAGATTTAATTAGTATTGGTTCAATTGGCTTAATAAAAGCGATTGAAACGTTCAATACAGATAAAAATATTAAACTTGCAACGTACGCATCACGTTGTATTGAAAATGAAATTTTGATGCATTTACGTAAAACGAGTCGCATGAAGGGTGAAGTTTCACTAGATGAGCCACTAAATTCTGATGCTGACGGAAATGAATTACTATTGTCTGATATTTTAGGCACAGAGGAACATATTATTTTAGATAATGTTGAAAAGAAAATTGAACGTCAGCATATGTTCCATGCCATTAATTTATTAGGTGCACGTGAAAGATATATTATGGAATGTCGTTTCGGTTTAAACGGGAAAATAGAAATGACACAAAAAGAAGTAGCCGATCATTTAGGTATTTCGCAATCATATATTTCTAGGCTAGAAAAGAAAATTATTCAAGATTTACGAGAAAATTTAAATCAGCCAATATCTTAGATAGGGAAATTTATCCTACCTAAAATTGGTCGCGCTTTTTCTGCATATTCTCGATTCTGTCGGACAAACTGATGTAACGGTTTAGTCAGAGAATAACATCCGGAGGAATCGAATATGCGAACAAAAGTAGATCTTTGCGGCTTAGATACATCGACTTTGCCAATTTTAAAGCACGAAGAAATGAAGGAACTCTTCATTCGATTACAAGCAGGAGAAACCGAGATTCGGGAAGAGCTTGTAATGTGCAATTTAAGGTTAGTGCTAAGTATTGTCGGACGATTTGCCTATAGGGGTGAACAGGCAGATGATTTATTTCAGGTAGGCTGTATTGGCCTCATGAAAGCCATTGATCATTTCGATTTAAAGCATAATGTGCGATTTTCAACATATGCTGTACCAATGATCATTGGTGAAATTCGTCGCCATCTGCGTGATCATCATGCACTACGTGTTTCTCGTTCTCTTAGAGATATTGCGTATAAGGCGATGCAGGCAAAAGAACAATGGATAACCGATAATTTGCGAGAACCAACGATTGAAGAAATTGCTGAAATGATTGACATGAAAAAGGAAGATGTATTATTCGCTTTAGATGCCATTCAAGACCCAGTATCATTACAAGAGCCTATTTATGCAGACGGTGGAGACGCTGTTTATATGATGGACCAATTACGTGATGATGATGTATCGGAAGATCAATGGGTTGCCTACGTGTCGGTGAAGGAAAGCTTGCAAAAATTAGATGTACGTCAGCAAATGATTGTAGCAAAGCGTTTTTATTATGGTGAGACACAAACTGAAATTGCCAAAGAATTAGGGATTTCCCAAGCGCAAATTTCACGTCTTGAAAAAAATGCCATTGAAACAATGCAGAAAGACTATAAGTGAGTAGACAATGCGCACCCGAAACTTTCGGTGCGCATTTTATCTTCATTGATAAAAATAAAACGATGGTACATGTCATAGATTTTATTAAAGCTAATAAAGAACAATAATGTGAGCATGTTGCTCTGTGTAGCAGCAAGTTAGCTTAAATTAAAATTGACACTGGAATGAGTGGTATTGATTTACTAGGAGGGATACAAATGCGTTTCTCAATGTTACAGCAAAAAGAAGTAATAGAAGCAGGCAATGGACGTTTTTTAGGCTTTGTCGTAGATGCAGAGGTATCGAAAGAAACTGGCTATGTCACTGCGTTTATGATTGCAGAGCCGAGAAAGTATCTAGGTTTTTTTAGAGGTGAAGAGTCGATTAGAAAAGTCCATATGAAGGATGTTCTTGTTGTAGGAAAGGATGTCATTCTAGTAAAGGCATTATCGTAGAATCTTAGCATCTGTGCGGCTTGCTCCAATTTTTTGAACAGTAAGACTGTAGCCCCTCATGCCGTTTAAGCAACGTCAATGTATCAGCATTTAATAGGTCAGGCTATTCATTGATAAATCAAGAGTTGCTTGTTACAATAAAGGAAACTAAGTTGTAAAGTTGGGAAAAACAGTGACGAAAATCTTAACAAATTTAGACAAAATTAATAGTCAAATAAAAGCAGCACAACAACGCTCAAATCGTGAAGCAACTAACGTTCAAATTATTGCTGTAACGAAAGAGGTTTCCGTTGAAAGAACACAAGAAGCAATTGATGCAGGGCTTATACATTTAGGTGAAAATCGTCCTGAGGGCTTAAAGCAAAAAATTGAAGCCATTCAAGCAAATGTACACTGGCATTATATTGGATCATTACAAACTCGAAAAGTAAAACAAGTTATTAATGAAATTGATTACTTACATTCATTAGATCGTTTAAGTTTAGCTGAAGAGATTGAAAAAAGAGCAACAAAACCTGTAAAATGTTTTGTACAAGTTAATGTGTCAGGTGAACAATCAAAGCATGGTTTAACGATTGATGACGCAGTTACATTTATTGAATCTTTACAAAACTTTACGAAAATTCAAGTTGTAGGTCTAATGACAATGGCACCAAATACAGAGGACGAAACTATCATTCGCTCTGTTTTTAAGCAATTAAAACAATGTCAACAGCAAATAGCCGAACGAGGATTCGCACACGCGCCTTGTACCGAGTTATCAATGGGCATGTCTAATGACTTTGAAATAGCGGTAGAGGAAGGAGCTACATTCGTTCGAGTCGGAACGGCTCTTGTTGGAAATGAAAGAGGGGAACAGGATGAGCATGAAAAATAAAATTAAAAACTTCTTTTATCTTGAAGAAGAATTAGAAGAAGAAATCACGCAAGCTCCTATTCAACAGCAACAACCCGTGCAGCAACAACCGATTCATGCAGCTAAACCTAAAAAGGTCATTAAGGAACGTAAAGCACAGATTCATGAAATTGTACCGCAAAGTACAGCTGCCAATAATAATATTGTCAGTTTACAAGCAGCTATGAATACAAAGGGTGCGAAAGTTGTATTAGTAGAACCGAGAGTTTATGCAGAGGCACAAGATATCGCAGAAAACTTAAAGAACAAACGTGCAACGATTGTGAATCTACAACGTATCGATCGAGAACAAGGTATAAGAATCATTGACTTTTTAAGTGGTACAGTCTATGCACTTGGTGGAGACATTCAACGTATAGGCAAAGATATTTTCTTATGCACACCAGATAATGTAGAAGTGTCTGGCGAAATTTCAAATTTTATTTTAGACGATAATTAATAGCGAGGATTGTAGTTTATATGACTTTATATATCATTTTGCATTATGTGGATTTAGCATTTACTGTGTATTCATTTATGCTAGTTGCATATGTTTTAATGTCTTGGGTACCAGCTGCTCAAAGTTCAGCAATTGGCCGTTTTTTAGAAAAAGTATGTGAGCCGTATTTAGGGATTTTTAGAAAATTTATTCCGACTATTGGTATGATTGATATTTCTCCGATTGTAGCAATATTTATGTTGAATTTTATTAAAAACGGGCTTTTTATTGTAATTCAAAAAATATTCTTTATGTTTTAGTCAAAATCCTCACAGTTGGTGGGGATTTTTTGTGTAAAGGGGAAATACTAGGCTTAAAAAAGTAGTAGTTTCTAATGAATGAACAAATGGATGAGGTAGATGAGGTGAACGATAGATGGAGCATTTAATACAACATTTTAGGAAGGACGAGCAACCCTTTATTGAGCAGGTAGTAAGCTGGCAGCGCGAGGTGGAAGATCGTTATGCCCCAAAACTTACAGATTTTTTAGACCCAAGGCAGCGTTTTATTGTAGCATCTGTTATTGGGCAAAATAATGTGCTCCATACAACAAGCGATGGTCTATTTCATGAGGCAGAGCGTCAGCGCGTGCTTATTTTCCCAACGTATTTTGAACCCCAGAAGGAAGATTACCAGTTGAAAGTCTTTACTATTCACTATCCTGCAAGGTTTGTGCAATTGCGTCATCCTGATGTCCTCGGTGCCCTTTTATCTTTAGGCCTTGATCGTGCCAAATTCGGGGATATTCGTGTCAATGAACAGCAAGTACAGTTTGTGGTGGCAGAAGAGGTGGCAGATTATGTACGCCTTCATTTAACGGGCATTGGGAAAGTAAAAGTACATGTCGAATCGATGAAAGAGTTTCAAGTGCTTATCGAAAATGAAGAGGATTGGCAGGAGGAGTCACATACGGTTTCTTCAATGCGTTTAGATGTCATTATTGCAACGGTATTAAAGATTTCTCGTCAAAAAGCCCAAGCACTTATTACGGGAAAGAAAGTGCGAGTAAACTGGACTGAACGAGATACGGTTGCTTTTGAATGTCAAGAAGGTGATATTTTGTCAGTACGTGGAAGTGGTCGAGTGAAAATAATAATGACTGAAGGCCGAACAAAGAAAGATAAAATCCGTTTACAAATCGGTCGATTGACCCAAAAAGGCTAAAAAACATGTAATTTCCATTTATTTTTACTGCTAAGTTGTTAGAACAATTGTATAATAAGAATTACGAATGTACATGTAAAGGAGAGAAGGATCGTATGCCATTATCACCTATTGATATACATAATAAGGAGTTTACAAAATCTTTCAGAGGTTATGCTGAAGATGAAGTAAATGAATTTTTAGATCAAATCATTAAAGATTATGAAAAACTACTGCGTGAAAAAAAAGAAGTCGATAAGCAATTAGAAATGGCTTTAGAGCAAGCGAGACATTTTAATTCTTTAGAAGAAACATTACAAAAATCTATAGTTGTTGCCCAAGAGGCGGCTGATGAAGTACGCAGAAATTCGCAAAAAGAAGCAAAGCTTATTGTGAAAGAAGCTGAAAAAAATGCTGATCGCATTGTCAATGAAGCCTTAACGAAAGCACGTAAAGTAACAATCGAGATAGATGAGTTGAAAAAACAATCAAAAGTTTTCCGTAATCGTTTTAAAATGCTTGTAGAAGCACAGTTAGATTTACTGAATGCAGATGATTGGGATCATTTATTACAGTATGATATTGATTTAACAGAAATTCAGTCTTCTGTTGAGGAAGCGCAAGAGTCAGAAGAAATGTAAATAAGGCTTTTACTTAAAAAAGTGAAGGTATCATGTGATGAATATGACTTGACGCAATTCGTGGATTTCCATATACTATTGTAATAGTAAATAAAATAAGCACTTATATGCATAAAGGCAGAGACGAAGACAGTATTTGTTAGGCGTTGACAAGCGATTTGGGGATAGTGGGAGCCCATACAAGCAAATAACAAAGAAAATCACTTCTGAGCTAAATAACTGAACGGCTAGTAAGTTATTTCGGAGCGCACAACGTTAACGTGCTTTCAAGCGGTAGTATATTATGTACTACAACTAGGGTGGTACCGCGAGTTCAAGCTTCTCGTCCCTTACAGGGATTGAGAGGCTTTTTTGTTGTTACTGTTTTGACTTTGGGGCATCATTCGTAGGACATTCGAAATAGCATCGTTTAAATATTTAGCGCAAGTTGTGTTGCAGGCTTTTAAGAAGCTGCATGCCATGGATGCTAAGCAGTTGTTCTCTGTTTGCAAAAAATAAAGGAGGAATTACAAATGGTTGAATATAAAGAAACCTTATTAATGCCGAAAACGGATTTTCCTATGCGTGGGAACTTACCAGCAAATGAACCAAAAATGCAAGAAAAATGGAATGAGATGGACATCAATAAATTACAAATGGAGCGTACAGCTGGTCGCCCAGAGTATGTGTTACATGATGGCCCTCCATATGCAAATGGTGATATTCATATTGGCCATGCGTTAAATAAAGTGATAAAAGATATGATTACACGCCATCGCTCCATGACTGGCTATCATGTCAACTATATTCCAGGTTGGGATACACATGGTTTACCAATTGAACAAGCTTTAACAAACAAAGGTGTTAAACGTAAAGAAATGTCCATTGCAGATTTCCGTGAGCTTTGTGAAAAATATGCTTATGAGCAAATTGACAATCAGCGTGCACAATTCCGCCGTCTAGGCATTCGTGGCGATTGGGAAAACCCATATATTACGTTAAAACCAGAATTTGAAGCGCGCCAAATTGAAGTATTCGGTAAAATGGCGGAAAAAGGCTATATTTATAAAGGCTTAAAACCAGTATATTGGTCGCCTTCATCTGAGTCTGCATTAGCGGAAGCGGAAATTGAATATAAAGATGTTAAATCAGCTTCTATTTATGTCAGCTTTGCCATTAAAGATGCTAAAGGTGTTGTGCCAGCCGATGCGAAACTTATTATTTGGACGACTACACCTTGGACACTACCTGCAAACTTAGGGATTTCTTTAAATCCAGAGTTTATCTATGTGGTTGTGGCGGTAGCAGATAAAAAATTCATTATCGCGAAAGAATTGTTAGAAACAGTTGCAAAAGAGCTTGAATGGGAAACGTACGAAGTTGTCCAAGAAGTAAAAGGGGAAGCATTAGACCGTCTTGTAGCACAACATCCATTCTACGACCGAGAATCGCTTGTTATGGTCGGGGAACATGTTTCTGCTGAAGCAGGTACAGGTTGTGTTCATACAGCTCCAGGACATGGTGAAGATGACTATCAAATTGGGAAAGCTTATGGTTTACCTATTCTTAGTCCAGTGGATAACAGCGGTTGTTATACAGACGAAGCACCAGGTTTTGAAGGTGTCTTCTACAATGATGCAAACAAAATGGTTACTGCCAAATTAGAAGAAGTTGGCGCATTAGAAAAATTAAGCTTCTTTACGCACTCGTATCCACATGACTGGCGTACGAAAAAACCAGTTATTTATCGTGCTACACCACAATGGTTTGCGTCTATCGATGCCTTCCGTGATGAATTATTAGCAGCGGTTAAATCGACAACATTCACACCCGCATGGGGCGAAACACGTCTTTATAATATGATCCGTGATCGTGGCGATTGGGTTATTTCTCGTCAACGTGCATGGGGTGTACCAATTCCAATTTTCTATGCTGAAAATGGTGAACCAATCATTACACCAGAAACAATTGCACATATTTCTGCATTATTCCGTGAACATGGTTCAAATATTTGGTTCCAAATGACAGCGAAAGAATTATTGCCAGAAGGCTTTACACATCCAGGTAGCCCGAATGGTGAGTTTACGAAAGAAAATGATATTATGGACGTTTGGTTTGACTCAGGTTCATCTCACCAAGGTGTGCTAGTCGAACGTGGACTGAAATATCCAGCAGATCTTTACTTAGAAGGTTCTGACCAACACCGTGGATGGTTTAACTCTTCGTTAATTACATCTGTGGCGATTAATGGCTATGCGCCTTATAAAGGCTTATTAACGCATGGTTTCGTTCTTGATGGCGATGGTCGCAAAATGAGTAAGTCACTAGGAAACGTTATTATCCCTCAAAAGGTAATGGACCAATATGGTGCTGATATTCTACGTCTATGGGTAGCATCTGTAGATTATACGGCTGATGTGCGTATTTCTATGGATATGTTAAAACAAGTGTCTGAAGTGTACCGTAAAATCCGTAATACATTCCGTTTCTTACACGGTAATGTAGCTGATTTCAATCCACAAAAAGATCGTGTAGCCTATGCAGATTTACGCGAAATGGATCAATATATTTATATGCGTTTACAAGATGTCTTAAAAACGGTGCGTGCTGCTTACGACCGCTATGATTTTGCGGCTGTCTACCATGCGGTGAATAACTTTGTTGCTGTAGAATTATCTTCTTTCTACTTAGACATCGCAAAAGACGTTGTTTATATTGAAGGGCATGACAATAAAGACCGTCGTGCAATGCAAACAGTCATGTATGATACATTAATGACATTAGTAACAGTCATGACACCAATTATTCCACATACAACGGATGAGGTTTGGTCTTACTTACATGCACAAGGTGTTGTAGAAGAGGTGTCAGTGCAATTAACTGATTTCCCATCAGTAGATGAGCAAGCAAACTTTGATGAGCTTCGTGGCAAATGGGCAGCGATAATCGAAGTGCGTGATGATATTCTAAAAGCATTAGAAGAAGCGCGTAATGCTAAAACAATCGGTAAGTCTCTTGAAGCGAAAATAACAGTTTATGCTAACCAAGAAGTGTTAACATTATTGCATGATGCAAACATTGATTTTGCGCAACTTTCTATCGTTTCTGCTTTTGAGGTAGCAGCAATTGAATCAGCCCCTGCTGAAGCGTTAGCGTTAGAACATGTTTCCATTGTTGTTGAAAAAGCAACAGGCGAAAAATGTGAGCGTTGCTGGTCAATTTCTGCAACAGTTGGAACAAATGAAGCACATCCAACAGTGTGTGCTCGTTGTGCCGAAGTTGTTGAAAAATATTATGTATAAAAATTAATGAACAATGAGCAGCTCGATGATTTTAGATCGGCTGCTCATTTTTTTGAATGCGTGGAACATGTTGAACATACCGATCCAAATTAAGAACATAGTGGAAAGTAGACCATAAATGGGAGGCAAGCGAGGATGTCTAGATGAATAGCTTTTAGGATACAAACATGCAAAAGTAATCTTTATTTAAACAATATTTCAATTGTGTTTCGGTAATCCGTTGGAGATATTCCTACATATTTTTTAAATGTAAGGCTGTAATAATTGGGTGTATTAAAGCCAGAGCTTGCTGCGATTTTTTCAATGGTGTAGTCAAATTTCCGCAAGTAGGGGAGTGTTTTGATAATGCGTGTATACGCTACATAATCGACAAAATTACGACCCGTTTCTTTTTTAAATAATCGGCTAAAGTGAGTAGGACTAAAATTAATAGATTTCGCTACATCGCTAATAACTAGCTGTTCATCGTAATGCTCCTCAATGTAGTGAATAGCCTTTTGTAGCTGTTCATGCTTCGTTAAATCTTCATAAAATCGTATATGAATATTATCGACGGGTGGCTTTCTACGTGCTTTTCTAGCTTGACTATAAGATTCTTTGACTTGCATAGATTGCAAAAAAACACCACCAATGCCCATAAAAAGATGGATACTATAATCGTTTTTCAATTGCTCGATTACTGTCAGTAAAGTAGTGACGCCCTCTGCCCAATGTTTAAAGGATGTATACGTTATAGGAATCCGCATGAGCAGTAATAAGTAACGCTCGAAATTTAAAAAGGACAACGGTGCTTTATCGGCAAAATGTTGACGAAAAACATTTGTAATTACACTACTAGCATCGTAAGGAATCGGTCGGTTGTGCTGAATATCTACGTAGCCTTGAATTAAGAAAACGATATTGGGAATACAGTCAGTTGATAAAAAGGAAGAGGCTTGTACAATTTCCTGTTCATTGTTGATTTCTCCCCGTATTAAGCGTCTCAAAAACGCTTCGCGAAACGGCGATGTATGATCTTGAGGAAATTGTTGCGAAAGTTCAAGCATCGTGACTGTACTTGCTTGCTGTTCTTTATAGGAAGTATAAAGCTTTTTTACAATTCGTAAAAACTTTTGTTTGTGCAACGGTTTTATAAGAAGCGCTTGTAAATTTAATTCAATGGCAATACCAGCCGAGTAAGCTAGGTGTACTGCAACAATTGGGACAATTATACTGTTAGGATAATGTTTCTTTAAACGATTGACCTTAATCCAATCAAATAATCCCCTAATTTCATAGACGAATATAACTACTTCATGTGCACTTGGTTGTGTACATTCAGTAAATGTGTTAGGGAGGAATTCTTCTAACCACCCTAGCATTTGCTGTTTTTCAATTGAATTCTCAACGTACCATACGACGCCTAAAATACTAAACAGCCCCTTTCTAAAGTCAAAAAATATAATGAAGGTTACTAGAAATATTTTAACTTAAAATAGCAATATTTTGTACTAATACAGCAAAATATTGTACCTATATTATTGAAAAAATAGAATAGAATAGTTGTAGTGAATAATAATTTGAAATTTCAGATAATTATTCACCTATATAAAAGGGGGTTAGTAATATGGCAGGAAGTCATGATTACGAGTATGTAGAAGCTGGAACTGTAGATGTAAAAGATTTGCCACCGTTAGATCCGACAACACATAAAATTATGAAGGATGAGTTTACTACAGGATTTAGCTTAACGGTATTTTATTTTATTTTAATTTTTACTATTCCAGTGATGAATTGGTTTGCTCCTGAATTTGCGTTTAAGAAATTGTGGGGCGGTATGACCGTTACTTGGTTTGTCACGACAATCGTCATGATGTTGATGGCTTTTATGATTGCCTATGTGCATACGACATTGTATGAAAAGCGCTTGAAAAAATATGAGATGTCAACGAAGTAGTGCAACTTAAGGGGGTAGGTTGAATGTTAGAGACAATTTTAGAACCAAAAATGTTATTAACAATTGCCCTAATGGGAACGATTGTCTACATTACGTATTTAACGAAAAAAAATACAACAGCATCTGATTTCTTCGTTGGGGGACGGAGCTTTGGATGGTTTACGAACGGTTCAGCTATCGGGGGAGACTATTTAAGTGCAGCTACATTTTTAGGGATTGCTGGTTTAACCTTTCAATTAGGATATGATGGAGCCTATTATGCATTTTGCTTCTCGATTGGTTTGACGCTATTAGCTATTTTTGTTGCTGGGCCATTAAGAAGGTTTGGTGCATTTACCGTAGCAGACTTTTTAGCCTATCGCTTTCATAGTAGACGAGCTCGTTTAGCCGCAGTCATTGTAGTTTTAGCAATTTCAGGTTTCTATGCGGCGCCACAGCTACTAGGCGCAGCACAAATATTAAGTATGTTCTTTGGGACTTCTTATGAATTTGGCATTATTTTTACATGTGTCGTGATGATTTTCTATGTAGGAATCGGTGGTATGAAGGGCACGACGATCAACCAAGCATTAGAGCTGTGGATTCGTCTAGGTGCATTCATTGTGATGCTTATTGCAGCGATGTATGGTGGCTTGCATTACGATAAAATTTTAGCAGCTATCAATTCCTTTAATGGACCTATTACTGGGACATCACCGTATGCCTTGGATGGAAGTGATATAAATTTTGATGGTGCCGCGTGGACGGGGACAGGCTTCTATTTCCCGACGTTTTGGCAAACGATTAGTATGACCATTGGTTTAGCATTAGGTACGATAGGGTTACCACATATTTTATTGCGTTTTTATACCAATCCGAGTGCTAAGGCTGCACGTAAATCTGCTTTAATGGCGATTGGTATTGCGAGTGCATTCTTCTTGTTAGCAGTATTTTTAGGGGTTGTTGGTCGTGCTATTTTCATTTCAGGTACTGCGAGTGAGGAAGTAATGAGAGATTTAGTGCTTGGTGGCAATAACATGGTTATTCCAACAACCGCGCTTGCATTAGGAGGCGATTGGCTGCTCGGTCTTGTGATTGCAGGGGCATTCGCAGCTATTTTCTCTAACTTATCAGGATTATTTATTACAAGCTCTGGTGCATTAGCGCATGATTTATATGCTAGCTTTATGAAAAAAGATATTACACAAAAACAGCGTGTAGTTGCTGGGAAAGTGGCGATTGTTATTTTAGGTATTCTATATGGCGGACTTGGGTTACTCGTAAAGGATGCTTCCATCGGTCATTTAGTTGCTTTAGCATTTACGGTTGCCGCAAGTACATTTACACCAATCTTTATATTAGGTATTTGGTGGAGAGGGATGACCGAAAAAGGAGCAATTGCAGGGTTAGTGATTGGTCTCCTCGTGTCGATGTGGATGATTTTCTTACCAGGGACACTTCCAAGTTTCCTACAATTCAAAATCCCTGGCATTGTAACAGTACCAGTCGGTTTCCTATCCGTTATTGTCGTGTCATTATTAGATCGTAAAGTACCTGCTGATGTAAACGATTTCATGAAGCGAGTGCACTCGAAGGAATCGGAAACTGCATAGATGATTAACATTGCACGTTAGTTCTTTTGTGAAGAAAGCATAGGAGGCTGGGACAAAAGAGAAAAAGTGTTAGATTGACTGCCATCAATCTAACACTTTTTTGCTACGCCGTATTGTCCGCTTCAGCGGTGCTTTCCGCGGGCACACACGTAAGCCGCAACCCTCGCTAACGCGCAGGTTTGTTGCGTCTTACGCTGTGTGCGTTCTGAGCAGGAGTCACCGCCTTCGCTACCAACAACTAGTAACCCTTCTAATTTTTTATTTATTGCAAAAGCATGAATAGCTAAGTTAGCCAAGTTCTCCATATAGCAAAAATTTATGAACACCTTTCCTCTGTTCCTTAAATTTTTCTAGTTATGTCCCAGCCTCCTATCGTTTTTTTACTTCTATAAAAATTGTACGAAAAACGTCCAAGCTTGCTATATTAAGAAGGCTAGACTAAACAGTGAGACCGCTGTTGAAAAGCGTCACCATCTTGATGTATTTTTTCAAACCAGAATATCATATTAGCAGTCGATACTAGTTGATTGGAGTGGAAGGCGCGACACTCCAGCAGGAACAGCACGAGCGGAAAATCCATTTTTGCGGCTTCTGCCGCAAAAATTAGTTGAAGCCGTGCCTGCGGAAAGGGAGCGCCTGGAACGGAAATCAACGGTTTTCTATTTTTGCATGGAAAGCTTCCTCGAATAGAGGGACAACTCGTTGTTTATTAGCAAACGGCTTTAGTAGGATAGCGGAAAGCTACGATTTTTACTTTTGGGCCACAGCATGTGTTTCTGTCATATTTTCATGTTATATTAGTTATTGCTATATAAGCTCTTATGGTAGAATAGGTAGGATGTTGAGTGAACGGAGGAATAGCTGTGTATAAATATTATGGATTGGCCGCTATTGTCATTATTCTCGATCAATGGACAAAATGGCTAATTGTGAAAAATATGGAGTTTGGTGAACGTATTGCCGTATGGGATCCTTGGTTTGGTATTTTATCGCATCGTAATAGAGGTGCAGCCTGGGGGATGCTTGAAGGGCAAATGTGGTTATTTTCTATCGTGACAATAGGTGTTATTATTGCCATCATTTACTTTTATCATAAAGAGGCAAAGGGTAAGCCTCTTTTTCAAGTGGGCTTAATGCTGTTATTGGGCGGTGCCATTGGTAATTTTATTGACCGTATATTTAGAGGAGAAGTAGTAGATTTTGCCGACGTATTAATCCCTATTATCAATTACGATTTCCCGATTTTTAATATTGCGGATGCAGCATTAACAATTGCCGTTGTCGTATTAATGATTGGTTTAATCGCCGAAGATAAAAAAGAAAAGAAACAGGTGAAACAATGACACAAGTATCATATACAATTGAAGAACAGCAACAAGGAGAGCGCATTGATAAAGCGGTTTCGAGTATACAGAATGAATGGTCTCGTTCACAAATTAGCAATTGGATTACAGAAGGAATTGTTAAAGTAAATGGTGCAGCAGTAAAAGCAAAATACAAGGTGAAAGCAGGCGATGTTGTTGAATTCATCGTGCCAGAGGCAGAACCTTTAGACGTAATTGCTGAAAACTTAGACCTTGAAATCGTGTATGAAGACGCAGATGTACTCGTTGTCAACAAACCAAAAGGAATGGTGGTCCATCCTGCGCCAGGGCATATGACTGGTACACTGGTAAATGGCTTAATGTATCATTGCAAAGATTTATCGGGCATTAATGGTATCATGCGTCCAGGTATTGTACACCGAATCGATAAAGACACATCAGGTTTGCTCATGGTAGCGAAAAATGATAAAGCACATGAATCATTAGTTGAGCAGCTTGTGAATAAAACCGTCACACGTAAATATACAGCACTTGTGCATGGCCATATTGCTCACGATAAAGGGACAATTGATGCACCAATTGGACGTGATCAAAAGGACCGTCAAAAACAAGCTGTTGTGGATAAAGGGAAACATGCGGTAACGCACTTCCAAGTAGTTGAACGCTTCGGCGATTATACATTAGTAGAGTGTCGTCTTGAAACGGGACGTACACACCAAATTCGTGTCCATATGCAGTATATTGGATTCCCACTTGTTGGCGACCCAAAATATGGACCAAGAAAGACCATTGATTTTGCTGGACAAGTATTGCACGCAGGAGTTTTAGGATTCAATCATCCTACTACTGGCGAATATAAGGAGTTTGAAGTACCACTTCCTGTTGATTATGTACAATTATTAGACGAATTAAGAAATAAGGATTGACGGATAATGAAAGAAGGTCTATACTAACGAAAGTGAATGAACGACTTTAACTTAATATTCACCTTTAATGGCAGTCCAGAGAGGCTGAGAAGGTACATGTGAACGTGTTGCTAAAATTTGTGCTGCAAATTTTTCCAACATGCTATTTAAACACGTACTCAACCCTCTCAGGCTATTCGCCTCGAGAGGTTTTTTTATGCCGTTTCAACGATGCTTCGGCAAGTGGGTAGCATCCGTAACAACCCGATGAAAATCGATGAAAGAGAGGAGGACAAAAAATGTCAAAAAACGAGTTATTAGATGGGCCATCGATGACAAGAGCATTAACACGTATTGCACATGAGATTATTGAACGCAATAAAGGAATTGACGAATGCATATTAGTTGGAATTAAAACGCGTGGTGCCTTCCTTGCAAGACGCTTAGCGGAACGCATAGAAAAAATCGAGGGTAAAGCGATTCGCACAGGGGAGTTAGACATCACCCTTTACCGAGATGACTTATCAACAAAGCATGAAAATGAGCAGGCACATGTTGAGCAAGTAGATATCGATTATGTGGTAGCCAATCAAAAAATTATTTTAGTCGATGATGTACTTTATACAGGTCGTACAGTTCGAGCGGCACTAGATGCAGTAATGGATTTAGGAAGACCCGCGCAAATTCAACTAGCAGTGCTAATTGATCGCGGACACCGTGAGCTACCAATTCGAGCGGATTATGTTGGGAAAAATGTTCCGACATCAGGAACGGAACGTATCGTCGTTAATTTACTAGAAGTTGATGGCGAAGATTGCGTCATTATTTATAAAGAAGACTAAATATAAAGTGAGGAAACGTCATGTCAAAGGCAGTATTAGATATTAATGATAAACCGACCCCAGTCCAATTGGTGACATTAAGTTTCCAACACATGTTTGCCATGTTTGGGTCAACGATTTTAGTACCACAACTGGTTGGTCTTAGTCCAGCAATCGCCCTTCTAACAAGTGGGATTGCCACATTGTTCTTCTTATTAATTACGAAGTTTCAAGTACCAGCCTATTTAGGTTCATCCTTTGCCTTTATCTCACCGATATTAATCGCTGCAGGCGGTTTAGATGACAATGGTTTAAGTGTTAATCCAGGTAATGCCATGATTGGAGCGATGGCAGTCGGAATCACCTACGGCATTGTGTCACTTATTATTTGGAAGAGCGGTTATAAATGGATTATGAAAATCCTTCCGCCTATCGTTGTTGGACCAGTTATTATGGTAATCGGTCTTGGCTTATCAGGAACAGCAGTAAACATGGCAATGATTGTTGATAAACAGTATAACTTACTTCATTTTTCAGCGGCACTTGTCACATTGTTTACAGCGATTATCTTTACCATCTTCTTTAAGGGGATTTTAAGTACAATGCCAATATTAATCGGTTTAATAGTAGGCTATGTCTACTCGATTTTTATCGGTATCGTCAATTTCGAACCAATTAAAGAGGCAAAAATGTTTGCAGTACCACATTTTATTATCCCAGGTGTAAATTATGACTTTACGATTACATCGACGATTTTACTAGCGATGGTGCCGATTGTGATCGTAACCATCTCAGAGCATATCGGTCACCAACTTGTATTAGGAAAAGTAGTCAATCGAGATTACATTAAAGAACCGGGCTTACATCGCTCACTACTAGGTGACGGTCTAGGAACATTGATTAGTGCATTTATTGGTGGTCCACCAAAAACAACATACGGTGAAAACATTGGTGTCCTTGCCATTACACGAGTTTACAGCGTATATGTAATAGCAGGTGCGGCAGTCGTAGCGATTGTGCTGTCATTCTTCGGGAAAGCAATGGCGGTGATTGCAACGATTCCAACAGCAGTTCTTGGTGGTGTTTCCATTCTACTGTTTGGTATCATCGCTTCAAGCGGTTTACGTATGCTAGTAGACAACCATGTGGACTTTGGTAACAGCCGCAATTTAGTAATTGCCTCTGTGATTCTCGTAATTGGTATCGGCGGTGCGAAATTTATCGTCACAGAATCATTAAAATTAGAAGGCATGGCGTTAGCAGCGATTATCGGTGTTGTACTAAATACAATTCTACCAGGTAAAAAAGAAGCTGATATACCAGTACCATACGATCAAAATAATCAATCATAGTAGTACCTTTTAATGAATTGTCCAGAGAGGCAAAAAAAGGGAAGTTGTGGACAAGCAATAAGTAAGCAATAGTCTTACTATAGTTTGTCACGCCTCCTTATGCCTCGCTGATGACATCAGCGGGGCTTTTACATTATTTAGACAAATAAATAATGAAGGACGTCATACATAGACGTTCATGACACACAACCTAATGGAGGTACATGATGAAGAACTTATTATCAATGGAACATTTAACAACTGAAGAGATTAACCGCATTTTACATCGTGCGCAGGCGTTTGAAAATGGCGAAACATCATCGTTATCTCGTGCTTATAACGTAGCAAACTTATTTTTTGAACCGAGTACACGTACGAAGACAAGTTTTGAGATGGCAGAGCGCAAAGTAGGCTGTACGGTTATCCCGTTTGACGCAAGCTTTTCAAGTGTAACAAAGGGTGAAACATTGTACGATACAGTCAAGACGTTAGAAATGATTGGTATGGATGCGGTCGTTATCCGCGCCAAAGAAGATGAATATTATAACGAGCTACTAGAAGGCATCAATGTTGCGGTTATAAATGCAGGAGATGGCGCTGGTCAACACCCATCCCAATCATTACTTGATCTGTACACGATAAAAAAAGAGTTTGGTTCTTTTGAAGGGTTAAATATTACAATCGCCGGAGATATTTCTCATAGCCGTGTAGCAAAATCCAATGCATCCGCGTTACAGCGGTTAGGGGCAAATGTACATTTTCTTTGTCCAGAAGAATGGGCAGGGGATTTTAAAGCACATCATTCTTGGGACGATTTAATCGAAATAAGTGATGTCATTATGTTACTTCGTGTACAACATGAGCGTCATAAAGTAAATAAAAGCTTCTCAAAAGAAAGCTATCATGAAGAGTATGGCTTGACAGTAGAACGAGAGAAGAAAATGAAGGACACAGCAATTATTATGCATCCAGCGCCAGTAAACCGCGATGTAGAAATTGCATCAGAGCTAGTAGAATGTGAACGGTCTCGCATCTTTGACCAAGTACGCAATGGTGTATACACACGTATGGCAATAATTGAAACAATCTTACAAGGGAGAGAATAACATGACGAAAGTACTTCAAAATGTACAAATGTTAAATGAACAAGGTGAATTGCAAACAGTAAATATCGCCATAGTAGATGGCAAAATTACTGCCATTGGACAAGAGGTCAATGTAGCTGGTGCAGAAATAATCGAAGGAAATGGTTTAGTTGTTGCACCAGGGTTTGTGGATGTGCATACACATCTACGCGAACCAGGGTTTGAACATAAAGAAACAATTGCAACAGGTTCAGCATCTGCCGCAAAAGGCGGTTTTACAACAATTTGTGCTATGCCAAATACAAAACCAGTGCCTGACACGGTTGAAAACATGCAATTAATAAATGGGCTGATTCAAGAAAGTGCAGTAATTCGTGTACTACCATACGGCTCATTAACACAAGATATTTCAGGGGAAGTTCGTACAAATATTGAAGAATTAAAAGCACATGGTGCAGTAGCGTTTTCCGATGATGGTGTAGGCATTCAGCTTGCATCCACGATGTATGAACAAATGCAGGATGCGGCAAAGCATGACATGGTCGTTGTCGCACACTGTGAAGATAATTCATTAATTTATGATGGTGTTATGCATGAAGGTAAGCGTAACAAAGAGCTAGGTTTACCAGGCATTCCGTCCATTTGTGAATCTGTCCAAATTGCTCGCGATGTTTTGCTTGCAGAAGCGGCAGGAGCACGCTACCATGTGTGCCATGTTTCAACAAAAGAATCAGTGCGTGCAGTACGTGATGCAAAAGCAGCAGGCATCCGCGTCACAGCAGAAGTTTGTCCACACCATTTATTACTTGAAGAGATGGATATTCCATCCGATGATGCAAACTGGAAAATGAACCCTCCATTACGAGGTGCAGATGATAAGGATTCTCTACACGCAGCACTACTTGACGGCACGATTGACTGCATCGCGACAGACCATGCACCACATACAATAGAAGAAAAATGCTGTGGCATGGTTGGTGCACCTTTCGGCATCGTAGGCTTTGAAACAGCCTTCCCGCTGTTGTACACACAATTTGTTGAAACAGGAAAATGGACTTTAAAGCAATTGGTAGATTGGATGACTGTAAAAGCGGCACAAATTTTTGACTTACCATATGGAACGTTAGAAGTAGGGGCTTCGGCAGACATGGTTTTAATTGATTTACAGAAAGAACAAACGATTGATGCAGAAGGATTTGTATCAAAAGGTCGCAATACACCATTCAACGGTTGGGTTGCAAAAGGTTGGCCAGTCGTAACAATTTTTGAAGGTAATATCGTATACCAGGAGGCAGAGTAATGAAAAAACGTTTACTTATTTTAGAAGATGGCACAGTATTTACAGGCACAGCGTTCGGTAGTGAGCGAGCTTCACAAGGTGAAGTCGTATTCACTACGGGGATGACAGGATATCAAGAAACGATTTCAGATCCTTCATTCTATGGACAAATCGTAACGTTGACATACCCACTTATCGGTAACTACGGTATTAATCGTGATGATTTCGAATCAATCACACCGGCAATTCGTGGATTTGTAGTCCGCGAGCTAGCGAAAACACCGTCAAATTTCAGATGTGATTTAACAGTTGATGAATACTTAACATCAAAAGATATCCCAGGGATTGAAGGCATTGATACACGTAAGCTAACACGCATTATTCGTAGCAAAGGTTCTGTTAAGGCTATTTTGACTGCGGCTGACGAAGAAGTAAATGTAGAAGAAATTGTGGCAAAACTACAAGCGACACCAGCAATTACACATCATGTGCGCGAAGTATCACCGAAGGCTGCCTATCCATCACCAGGTCGTGGCAAACGAGTAGTGTTAATTGACTACGGTATGAAACACGGTATTTTACGTGAATTAAACAAGCGTGATTGTGATGTCCTTGTTGTACCATACAACACACCAGCAGCAGAAATTTTAGCATGGCATCCAGACGGTATTATGCTGTCAAATGGCCCTGGTAACCCAGAGGACGTGGCAGAAGGTATCGAAACAGTACGTCATTTAATCGGAAAAGTGCCAATGTTCGGTATTTGCTTAGGTCACCAAATCTTCTCATTAGCAAGTGGTGCGAAGGCATTTAAATTACCATTCGGTCACCGTGGTGGCAACCATCCAGTCAAAGATTTACGCACAGGCCGTACAGATTTAACATCTCAAAACCATGGCTATGCAATCGATTTAGAATCATTAAAAGATACAGATTTAGAATTAACACATGTCGCTTTAAATGATGGTACTTGTGAAGGTGTCCGTCATAAGAAATATCCAATCTTCACAGTACAGTATCACCCAGAAGCATCACCAGGACCAGAAGATTCAAACCACTTATTTGATGAATTCATTGAAATGATGGAAGCAGAAGCAGGGAAGGGGAAACAACATGCCTAAACGTACAGATATAGAAACTATTTTAGTAATCGGGTCAGGTCCAATCGTCATCGGACAAGCAGCAGAATTTGACTATGCCGGAACACAAGCTTGTCTTTCATTAAAAGAAGAAGGCTACCGCGTTATTTTAATAAACTCAAACCCTGCAACAATTATGACAGATACAGAAATTGCAGACAAAGTATACATTGAGCCAATCACACTTGAATTTGTCTCACGCATTTTACGCAAAGAGCGCCCAGATGCCATCTTACCTACACTAGGTGGTCAAACAGGGTTAAATATGGCGATTGAATTAGATAACTCTGGTATTTTAAATGAGCTAAATATCGAAATTCTTGGTACGAAGCTCGATGCTATTCATAAAGCTGAAGACCGTGATTTATTCCGTAACCTAATGTATGAACTAGGTGCTCCAGTACCGGAATCAGATATTATTCATAACTTAGATGAAGCGAAAAACTTTGTTGCAAAAATCGGTTATCCAGTAATTGTACGCCCTGCATTCACACTTGGCGGTACAGGCGGTGGTATTTGTTATAACGATCAAGACCTAGAAGAAATCGTAACATCTGGACTGAAATATTCACCAGTTACACAATGCTTACTTGAAAAATCAATCGCTGGCTTTAAAGAGATTGAATACGAAGTAATGCGCGATGCGGCTGACAATGCCATCGTAGTTTGTAACATGGAAAATGTCGACCCTGTAGGGATTCATACAGGTGACTCTATCGTCGTAGCACCAACACAAACACTTTCTGACCGTGAAAACCAAATGCTACGTAATATCTCATTAGATATTATCCGTGCACTAAAAATTGAAGGTGGCTGTAACGTACAGTTAGCACTTGATCCATATAGCTTCAATTACTATGTCATCGAAGTAAACCCACGTGTATCTCGTTCATCTGCATTAGCGTCAAAAGCAACGGGTTACCCAATTGCCAAGCTAGCAGCAAAAATTGCAGTAGGTTTAACATTAGATGAAATCAAAAATCCAGTGACAGGTTCAACGTATGCTTGCTTCGAGCCAGCACTAGACTACATTGTCGCAAAAATTCCACGCTGGCCTTTCGATAAATTCGAATCAGCAAAACGTAACTTAGGCACACAAATGAAGGCAACTGGTGAAGTAATGGCACTTGGTCGTACGTTTGAAGAAGCTATGCTGAAAGCTGTTCGTTCTCTTGAAACAGGTCAAGTACATTTAGAGCTAAAACATGCAGAAGATAACTCTGATTCTTGGATTGAAAAACGTATCCGTAAAGCAGGAGATGAGCGTTTATTCTTCATCGGTGAAGCATTGCGCCGTGGTGTAACAATTGAGCAAATCCATGAATGGTCTGCAATTGACTTATTCTTCTTAAATAAATTTAAAAACATCGTAGATATGGAGCAAACACTTGCTAACCATAAAAACGATAAAGAAATATTACGCACTGCAAAACGTCTAGGCTTTGCTGATAAAAAAATTGCCGAGCTATGGGACACAACACCAGAGGCAGTATATGCGTACCGTAAAGAAAACGGCATTATCCCGGTCTACAAAATGGTTGATACATGTGCAGCAGAGTTTGAATCTGAAACACCATATTTCTACGGTACTTATGAGGAAGAAAACGAATCCATCAAATCTGATAAACCATCCGTGATTGTATTAGGTTCGGGTCCAATCCGTATCGGTCAAGGGGTAGAGTTCGACTACGCAACAGTGCACTCTGTATGGGCAATCCAAGAAGCGGGCTATGAAGCAATCATTATTAACTCAAACCCAGAAACAGTATCAACGGACTTCTCGATTTCAGATAAGCTATACTTCGAGCCATTAACAATCGAAGATGTTATGCATATTATCGATTTAGAACAACCAATTGGTGTAGTTGTCCAATTCGGTGGTCAAACAGCCATTAACCTTGCTGATAAATTAGCTGCAAATGGTGTGAAAATTTTAGGTACATCATTAGAAGATATCGACCGTGCAGAAAACCGCGATAAATTTGAACAAGCTTTACATGCATTAGACATTCCTCAGCCTCCAGGTGAAACAGCCGTTTCAACAGAAGAAGCACTTGCCATTGGCGAACGCTTAGGCTTCCCAGTGCTAGTTCGCCCTTCGTATGTACTTGGTGGACGTGCAATGGAAATTGTTTATAACGAACAAGAATTACAACACTATATGGAAAACGCTGTTGAGGCATCACCAGATCACCCAGTACTCGTAGACCGTTACTTAACGGGGCAAGAAATTGAAGTCGATGCGATTTGTGACGGTGAAAATGTTTTAATCCCAGGTATTATGGAACATATCGAACGTGCAGGGGTACACTCTGGTGACTCGATTTCTGTATACCCACCACAAAAATTAACACAAGCGCAAAAAGATACATTAGTGGATTACACAACGCGTTTAGCAAAAGGTCTTGGCATTATCGGCTTAATGAACATCCAGTATGTTATTTCACAAGGTGAAGTGTATGTCATTGAGGTAAATCCTCGTTCATCTCGTACAGTACCGTTCTTAAGTAAAATTACGAACATCCCAATGGCGAACATTGCAACAAAAGCCATTCTTGGAAAATCAATCGTAGCACAAGGCTACCCAACTGGCTTAGCGGCAGAGCAAAAAGGTGTATTTGTTAAAGTACCAGTATTCTCATTCGCTAAATTACGCCGAGTGGACATTACATTAGGACCTGAAATGAAATCGACAGGGGAAGTAATGGGGAAAGATGCAACATTAGAAAAAGCACTTTATAAAGGCTTAGTTGCAGCAGGTATGGAAATTCGCACAGAAGGCACAGTATTATTCACTGTATCTGATAAAGATAAAGAAGAAGCAATTGCGCTTGCCAAACGCTTTTCAACAGTAGGCTACCGCATTGTAGCGACTGAAGGTACTGCACAAGCATTTGAAGCAGCGGGTGTTCGTACTGATGTAGTAGGTAAAATCGGTGCCAAAGGACAAACGTTACTTGATTTAATTCAAAATGGTGAAGCACAGTTAGTAGTGAACACATTAACAAAAGGCAAGCAACCAGCTCGTGATGGATTCCGCATTCGACGTGAGTCTGTAGAAAATGGTGTACCTTGCTTAACTTCTCTAGATACAGCAGAAGCAATGCTACGTGTAATTGAATCCATGACATTTACAGCAGAACAAATGCCGAAAGCGGAGGTAGTACATTAATATGATTCGTCAAGAGAAAATGACGGTCGTCTCTCAAAAGCAAATTGCGACAAACATTTTCGAATTGACACTTCGTGGTGAACTGGTTCAGGATATGACTCCTGGCCAGTTTGTCCATGTAAAGGTGTCAGATTCATTGGAGCCGCTTTTACGTCGACCTATCAGTATTGCAAATATAGATAAAGACAACAGTGAATTTACCATGATTTATCGTGCGGAAGGTCGAGGAACAAAGGTGTTAGCGACAAATCGTGAAGGGCAGCTAGTCAATGTCCTTGGCCCAATCGGTAATGGCTTCCCAGTTGATGCGGTAAAGACAGGTGGGACAGCATTATTAGTTGGTGGCGGCATCGGTGTACCTCCTTTACATGAGCTGTCAAAACAACTTAATGCACGTGGTGTGAAGACTATCCATGTATTAGGCTTCCAAACAGAGGATGTATGCTTCTACGAAGAGGAATTTAACGCACTTGGTGAAACGCATTATGTAACAGTCGATGGCTCAAAAGGAACAAAGGGCTTTGTGACCAACGTTTTAGAATCACGTGCACCGGAGTTTGATGTGTTCTATTCTTGTGGCCCTCTACCGATGTTAAAAGCTTTAGAAGGTTTCTATCCTGAAAAAGAAGGCTATTTATCTTTTGAAGAGCGAATGGGCTGTGGTATTGGTGCTTGCTTCGCATGTGTATGTAAGACAACAGATCAAATGGATAAAGACTATGTCAAAGTATGCTCTGACGGTCCAGTATTCCCGAAAGGTACGGTGGCATTATGAGTCGTTTAAATATCCAATTACCTGGCTTAGATTTAAAAAATCCAATTATGCCAGCTTCAGGTTGCTTCGGCTTTGGTCGTGAGTATGCGCAACTGTACGATTTATCGAAACTTGGCGCGATTATGATTAAAGCAACAACTGTAGAAACAAGACCTGGCAATCCGACACCTCGTGTAGCGGAAACAGCAGCAGGAATGTTAAATGCCATTGGCTTACAAAATCCTGGTATTGAAAAAGTAATGAATGAAGAATTAAAGTTTTTAGAAGGCTATGATGTGCCGATTATTGCCAATGTAGCGGGAACGGAAACAGCAGATTACGTGGAAGTAGCACGTCGCATCTCAGCTGCACCCAATGTCAAAGCACTAGAACTTAATATTTCATGCCCGAACGTAAAATGTGGCGGTATTCAATTCGGTACAGATCCAGCAACAGCAAGAGATTTGGTTGCAGCTGTCAAGGCAGTGTCGGAAGTACCTGTTTACGTAAAATTATCACCAAACGTTACAAATATCGTAGAAATCGCGCAAGCTGTGGAAGCAGGTGGAGCGGATGGTATTACGATGATTAACACATTAATCGGCATGCGCTTACATGAACGTACAGGTAAACCTGTCATTGCCAACGGTACAGGGGGCTTATCAGGTCCTGCAGTAAAACCGGTTGCTATTCGCATGGTATACGAGGTGTATAGGGCAGTCAATATTCCGATTATTGGGATGGGTGGCGTAAGCGAAGCACAAGATGTAATTGATTTTATGTCTGCTGGTGCATCAGCAGTTGCGGTTGGAACAGCCAACTTTGTCGATCATTTTGTTTGCCCGAATATCATTGAGGAATTACCTGCAAAGCTTGACGCTTTAGGTGTAGCACATATTACGGATATTATCGGAAGGAGCCATCGTTAATGAATACAAAACCAATTCTAGCACTTGATTTCCCAGGAGAAGCGGAAGTTTTCAAGTTTTTAGCACATTTTCAAGAGCCTCTTTTCGTCAAAATTGGTATGGAGCTTTATATGCAAGAAGGTCCAGATATTGTCCGCAAAGTGAAAGATTTAGGTCATGATATATTTTTAGACTTAAAGCTACATGATATTCCTAATACGGTTGGCTCAGCGATGAAGGGCTTAGCTAAATTAGGGGTTAATTTAGTCAATGTCCATGCAGCGGGCGGGCGACCAATGATGGAAGCTGCACTCGAAGGTCTGGAAGCAGGGACACCTGCAGGTCAAGAGCGCGCAGCATTGATTGCAGTGACACAACTAACATCCACTACGGAAGCGCAAATGCAAGCAGAGCAAAAAATTGCGTTAACATTGCAAGAATCGGTATTGCATTACGCAAGCTTAACAAAACAAGCAGGCTTAAATGGTGTGGTTTGCTCGGTACATGAAGCACAAGCAATTGCTGACGTGTGCGGCCAAGACTTTTTACGTGTCACACCTGGTATCCGTTTAGCAGGTGGTGACGCTCACGATCAAAAGCGCATCGCTACACCTGATGGCGCCAGACGTGATGGATCTTCTTTAATCGTAGTAGGCCGTGCCGTAACAGGTGCGCAAGATCCAGTGGCAGCATATAAAATGGTAAGTGAACTATGGGAGGCATCAATATGACATTACAAAACGAAATCGCACACGCTATGCTTAAAGTTGGAGCAGTCGAATTAAATCCAACAGAACTTTTTACATGGGCATCAGGTATTAAATCTCCAATTTACTGTGATACGCGTCTAACAATCTCTGACCCAGTTATCCGTAAACAATTGGCAAATGGCTTAGCAGCGATAATTAAAGAAAACTTTGAAGGTACAGAAATCGTAGCTGGTACGGCCACAGCAGGTATTCCACATGCTGCATGGGTAAGTGATATTTTAGACTTACCGATGGTCTATGTACGTTCAAAAGCAAAAGAACATGGTCGTGGCAATCAGATTGAAGGAAAATATGCTGCAGGACAAAAAGTCATCGTAGTAGAAGATATTGTGTCAACAGGTGGTTCTTCCATTACAGCAGTTGAAGCTTTACGTGCAGCGGGTTGTGAAGTATTAGGGGTTGTATGTGTTTATACGTATAACTTACCACGTGCTGAACAAGCGTTTGATGAAGCGGGCATAAAGTATGTATCTTTAACAAACTTCGATTATTTAATTGAAGCAGCGAACGAATCTGGTGCCATTAAAGAAGAAGATATTCCATTTTTAAAAGATTGGCATGCAAAACTTAAAGCTGGAGAATTATAATCGCATTTTTGACTAGCTATAACGAATCTGTTTAATAAAGAATAATGAAACGATCACGGTTATGATAACCTGTGGTCGTTTTTTTATTGGAAAGGAACTGTGAAGGATAGAAATATAAAAATTAAATACAAGGAGATGTATGTTAAAGAAAAATCATGAAAATAAAGTTTTTTAATGTAATAAAAAACGCTTTTTAATATTAATGCTTTAAAGGGAAAAATTATATGTTAATAATGATTGATTATTAAAAATAAACAGAAAATTAAAGTGAGTCCAATAATAATCAAGTTTTCCAAATAAAAGAATGCGTTGTGTGAAGAAGTAAGGACTGTACAATCAAATTATTTATTATATTTAAATAATAAAAAAATAATGAAAAGTAGAATAGATAAATAGATTAGCAAATATTTCATTAGAATTAATTTGTAAAATAAAAAAATTTTTGTAATAGTTGTACGGTTTATTATGTATATAACATTATGAAGAGTTGCAAAAAAACTCTTGATTAAATGTATTATTTCTAGATAAAATAGCCGTATAGATAATTTTCAGATAATTCTATAAGTAAATAGTAAGTTATTTTTTTGTTTATACTGTAAAAAAATTATTAATATGTATTTAAATTCAATATAATAAAAACTATTAATTATTTGAGTAGAAATAATTTTGAAATAAGTTTAATCCGTTTCAAATCTTTTTTCTGAATATTGAATCAGGAAAGTTTGGACATCGCTAGTATTTACTACATATTTCTAATTAGAAAAAATTTACGAAGGTGTGATGATTAAATGAATTTAATGCTCGAAGTAAAGAACTTAAAAACTGGTTTTGATATAGAAGGAGATATTTATCATGCAGTCGATAATGTGTCGTTTTCCGTCAAGCCTGGCCAAATTGTAGGGATTGTAGGGGAATCTGGCTGTGGTAAAAGTGTTATGTCATTGTCAATTATGCAGCTACTGCCCCAAGGAATTGGCAAAGTTACGGGTGGAGAAATAAAGTTCCAAGGCCAAAATATAGAAAATTATTCAAGCGATGAAATGAATAAAATACGAGGAAAAGATATTAGTATGATTTTTCAAGAGCCTATGACATCTTTAAACCCTGTATTTACAATTGGTAATCAGATTGAAGAGATTTTATTGAATCATCTGTCAATCTCCAAAACAGAAGCAAGGCAGCAAGCCATCGAATTGTTAAAAAGTGTAGGCATCCCTAGACCAGACAAAATTGTAGATGAATATCCTCACCAATTATCCGGAGGGATGCGACAAAGGGTGATGATTGCGATTGCGATTGCCTGCCATCCAAAGCTGTTAATTGCCGATGAACCGACTACTGCACTAGATGTAACTGTGCAAGCCCAAATTCTGGAGCTGCTGAAAAAAATTCAAGAGAAAAATGACATGTCTATTATTTTGATAACGCATGACTTAGGGGTAGTGGCAGAAATGTGTGATGAAGTCATCATTATGTACGCTGGGAAAATTGTAGAGCGCACGAATGTAGATAATCTGTTTTATAACCCACAACATCCGTATACAAAGCTGTTAATGGCATCGATTCCTCGTATTGATTTAGAGGTGAGTGAGTTAACAACAATCCAAGGCATTGTGCCATCATTAAAAAATATGCCTACTTTTGGCTGTCGCTTTGCCGATAGATGCCCGTCTGTAAAACCTGAGTGTAGTACAGTCACGCCACAGCTTGCACAAATGGCTGATGGTCATGAGGTTTCGTGCTTACTATATGAAGGTTGCTATCCTAAAGAAAGTGTGAGGTAACAACATGACAGAAACAACAATCAAACAACGTAAAGAAAACTTACTTGAAGTGAACAACCTAAAAACTTATTACCCGATAAAAGGCGGATTTCTAAAAAAGACAGTCGGACATGTGAAGGCGGTCGATAATATTTCATTTTCCATCAAAAATGGTGAAACACTAGGGTTGGTTGGGGAATCAGGATGTGGAAAATCAACAACTGGACGTACCATTATTCGATTGTTAGATTCTACAGAAGGACAAATCATTTTTAATGGTCAGGATATTACGAAATTACAAGGCAAATCATTAAGAGAGATAAGAAAAGATATCCAAATGGTATTCCAAGATCCTTATGCATCATTAAATCCAATGCAAATGGTTGGCAGTATCGTAGCGGAGCCCATTATGAATTTCCATAACAAAACGCTCAATTCATTAAAAGGTGAAGTCGTGGAGTTATTGCGCAAAGTAGGCTTACCTGAAGATGCCTATTATAAGTATGCGCATGAATTTTCAGGAGGGCAGCGTCAGCGAATTGGTATTGCGAGAGCCCTAGCACTGAAACCAAAACTAATTATCGCCGATGAACCTGTTTCTGCTTTGGATGTTTCCGTTCAATCTCAAGTTTTGAATCTATTAAAAGAATTGCAGGATGAGTTTGATTTAACCTTTTTATTTATTGCGCATGATTTAAGTGTTGTGAAGCATATGAGTGATCGCATTGGCGTGATGTATCTAGGAAATATTGTTGAAATTGCTAACAAGACGAGTATTTATGATGAACCATTGCACCCTTATACACAAGCGCTTATTTCCGCGATACCCGTACCGGATCCTCGCAAAAAGAGTACGCGCATTGTATTAGAAGGTGATGTACCAAGTCCCGCAAATCCTCCGACAGGATGTCCATTCCATCCAAGATGCCCTAAAGCAATGATGGAATGTTCCTTAACGAAACCAGTATTAAAGGAGGTGAAGCCAGACCATAACGTTGCTTGCCACTTATATTAAAAACGGCAAGAAAAAACAGGAAACAATGCTTTTCAAAATAAAATTTTAACGGGGGGAAAAGAATGAAAAAGACAAAAACATTATGGTCACTGTTACTGATGCTTGTCATGGCTTTATTCCTAGCAGCATGTAATAGTGATTCAGGGACAACTGACAAAGATGCACAAAAAGATAAGGAAACGCCAGCGGCAACTACTGATGTTAAAGAAGGTGGCGTAGTTACATTCGGAACAGACCAAGCGCCAGAGGGCGTATATGACCCTGCCTTTTCGAAAAGTATCGTAGATGCGTACATTCAAAATTTCACAATGGATGGCGTGTATGATGTAAATGATGAATTAGAATATGTACCAAACCTTGCAAAATGGGATATTAGTGAAGATAAATTAACGTATACGTTCAATTTCGAAAAGGGCGTAAAATGGCATAATGGTGAGGAACTAACAGGTGAAGACTGGGTTTTCGCATTAGAAACGTTAGCACACCCTGATTATGATGGTCCTCGTTTCAACTATGTTGAAGGCGTAAAAGGGGCACAAGAGAAAAAAGCAGGCAAAGCAGATAAAATTTCAGGAATTGAAGTTGTAGATCCTTACACAATTAAAATTACTTTTAAAGAAGTGAAAATTAATAACTTAGAAAGCATTTGGCAATACCCAATGCCTAAGAAACATTATGAAGGCATTGCAGTAAAAGATTTAAGTGAATCAAAACAAGTGCGCGAAAACCCTGTAGGATTAGGCGCGTTTAAAGTGAAAAAAGTGGTAGACGGCGAGTATTCTGAATTAGAGCGTTTTGATGATTACTGGAAAGGGAAACCAGCGCTTGATGGTGTTATTGTAAAAGTAATTGACCCATCATTAGCTGCGGGTGCGTTCCAAAACGGAGAAATCGATATCATGGATATTAGACCACAATCTGTGAAAGAGCTTTCTGCATTAAGCAATGTACGTATCGAAGAAACAAATGGTGTGAGCTATTCTTATATCGGGCTTCGTTTTGGTCATCGTGATAAAGCTACACTTAAAAATGTAGCTGATTTTGATAAATTCAATTCAAAAGAATTACGTCAGGCACTATTATATGCGCTTAACCGTCCAGCAATGATCGATGCTTTCTTAGAAGGAAAAGCGGAAGTAGCGAATACAGTTATTCCAGTTACTTTCTGGACTGCTGCAGATGCTAAAGATTTAAATGCATATGAATTTAATGTGGATAAAGCAAAAGAGCTATTAAAAACAGCAGGCTATGTTGATAAAGACGGTGATGGATTTGTCGAAGATCCAAAAGGTCAACCATTTAAAATTTCATTTGGTCACTATGCAGGACCAGCTGCATTTGAAGGTCGTTCACAAGCAATCATTCAATCTTGGAATGATATTGGCGTAAAAACAGAATTAGCAACAGGAAGCTTAGTTGAGTTTAACTTGTACAATGAAATGAAAGATAACGATGATGCAGCATTAGAGGCATTCTTCGGTTCTTGGAGCATGGGTTCTGATCCAGACCCATCAGGTTTATGGGCAAATGATGCAGAATGGAACTACGGTCGTTATGTAGATGCAGAGAATGACAAATTATTAAAAGAAGCGTTAAGCGAAAAAGCATTTGATAAAGACTACCGTAAAAAAATGTATGTTAATTGGCAAAAATACTTCAACGAACAATTACCAGCACTGCCATTATGGGAAAACCTAAGTTTATATGGTATTAACAATCGACTACAAGGTGTTCATATTAACGCTGTTGGATTCCAAACAGACGTTTATAAATGGCACATTGTTGAGTAAGTTAGTGCCTAAACAAGGCTGAGAAACCTGCTACTATCAGGCTCGAATTGGAGCTTGATAGTAGTAAATTTTAATTGATAAGGGGACGTCACATGCTTCAATACACACTTCGAAGACTACTCGGCATGATTCCATTGTTACTCCTTATTTCGTTAGTTGTGTTCTTCTTAGCAAAAATGATGCCAGGAGATCCATTTGCGGGAGAAATTGATCCATCCAATACAAACCCACAATACATCGAGGAAATGAGAGAGAAGTTAGGCTATAATGATCCAATTATCGTGCAATATGGAAGATGGATGGCTAATTTTGTACAAGGGGATTTTGGCAAATCAACCGTTTATAAAAAACCTGCAGTGGAAGTGATTGCACAGCGAATTCCAAATACAGTATTTTTAGCCATTACATCTTTAATTTTTACGTATATTTTTGCTTTTATCATGGGGATGTATGCAGGAAGAAAACCTTATACATTAGGTGATAATCTAATAGCTTCGTATAATTACCTAGCTTTAGCGATTCCGTCATTTGTTGCCGGCATTGTCGCTATTTATGTGTTCTCTTTCCAATTAGGGTGGTTCCCATTCAACGGCTCAGTTGGTGTAGGGCTGCAGGAAGGCACATTTGCTTATTATTTAAGTAGGGTCCATCATGTATTATTACCAGCCCTTGTTTTAGGATTAATGGGAACGGCATCCTACACGCAATTTTTACGCAACGATATTATTGAAAACAGTCGAAAAGATTTTGTACGTACGGCAAGAGCAAAAGGAACAAAGGAATCAAAAATTTACAACAAGCATATTTTAAGAAATTCGATTATTCCGATTATTACTTTCCTTGGGTTTGACATCGCTACATTAATTAGCGGTGCGGTTATTACAGAAACCATCTTTACTTATCCCGGAATAGGTGCACTGTTCTTAGATTCCGTTGGAAGAAGAGATTATGCGGTCATGATGTCGATCACTATGTTACTTTCGTTCTTAACACTTTTTGGAAATTTAGTAGCCGATTTACTGTACGGTATAGTAGATCCGCGAATTAGACTAGATTAGGGAGGGGAAATATGTGGAGATTGTAACAAAACAAGAAGCTTCTGCACCAAAAAAAACACCGAATAAAAGCCCCTCTCCATGGGTGATAGCGAGAAGAAAGTTCTTTAAAAATAAATTAGCGATGATCAGCCTTATTTTTTTACTAATCGTTATTATTCTATCGTTTTTGGCACCGTATATTACGACAAAAGATATCGTGCGTGTAGACTTTACGAAAATCAGTCAGCCACCTTCAAGTGAGAACTGGCTTGGAACAGATACAAATGGTCGTGATGTTTTTACGCGAATGCTATATGCTGGTAGATCCTCATTGACGGTTGGCATAGGCTGTATGTTTTTTATTGTTTTAATTGGGACAACGATTGGGGCGATTTCGGGTTACTTTGGGGGCAAGGTTGACCAAATTTTAATGCGTTTCACAGACTTTGTTTTAATGTTCCCATTATTAGTTTTCGTTATCGTTTTAAATACGATTCTAGTCGGCAAAGTTTCAGGCTTATGGACATTAATTATTGTTATTTCCGTATTAAGTTGGGGAAGTGTTGCCCGCGTTGTTCGAAGTCGAATTCTTGCAGAGAAAGAAAATGAGTACATTTTAGCTGCAGAGTCAATCGGCTGTAAATCATCGAAAATCATTATCAAACATTTACTACCTAACGTCGCTTCTACGATTATTGTACAAGCTACGCTATTAATGGCAGTAACGATTGTTATCGAGTCCGCATTAAGCTTCTTAAATTTTGGTGTGCCAGCAGATACACCAAGCTGGGGCAATATGTTATCTGAGGCTAGAAACTCAGATGTCTTAAGAGATAAAATTTGGATTTGGATTCCACCTGCAACCGCCATTACATTGGTCATCTTATCGATCAATTTTATCGGTGAAGGGCTGAAAGATGCAATGAATCCGAAATCAAGAAGATAATGTTGGTGAATAAATGGCACCTATCAAAGTAAATTCTACTTTGATAGGTGCCATTTGCTATTTTGGGGGGAGGGGGGATACCCGCGGAGCAGGGTGGAATTCTGGGGGCAAGGGAGAGTATCCGCGGAGCAAGGGGATGTACCCGCGGAACAAGAGAGAATATCCGCGAAGCAGAGTGAAATACCCGCGGGGCAGGGTGATACCCGCGGAGCAAGGGAGAATACCCGCGGGGCAGGGTGATACCCGCGGGGCAGGGGAGAGTATCCGCGGAGCAGAGAGAAATCCCAGCGAAGCAGAGTGAAATACCCGCGGAGCAAGGAGGAATACCCGCGAACCAGATTGAAATACCCCCGGAGCAAGGGGGTGTATCCGCGGAACAAAAGAGAATACCCGCGGAGCAGAGTGAAATACCCGCGGAGCAGGGTGGAATTCTGGGGGCAAGGAGGAATATCCGCGGAGCAAGGGGGTGTATCCGCGGAGCAAGGGAGAATACCCGCGGGGCAGGGTGATACCCGCGGAATAAGAGAGAATACCCGCAGCAGGGTGAAGTATCCGCGAAGCAAGGAGGAATACCCGCGAAGTAGGTTGAAATACCCGCGGGGCAAGGAGGAATATCCGCGAAGCAAGGGAGAATACCCGCGGAGTAGAGAGAAATACCCGCGAAGCAAGAGAGAATATCCGCGAAGCAGAGTGAAATACCCGCGGGGCATAGTAAAATACCCGCGAAGCAAGAGAGA
>NZ_PYWM01000125.1 GCF_003049665.1 Lysinibacillus mangiferihumi
TGAACTGAACCCCGAATAGTGGACACTTTAAAAAAGTGGACCTATTCGGGGTTTTTCTATTTTCAACGTTTGAAAACCCCGTTATACTAACCATACCATTTATGAACGGGAGCACATCATGAGTAAAATAATTTTTAACGAGCACCAACGCAGACAAATTGAAGCGAATCCAAATATCGCCTTAGTATCCGACCGCTCAATTCAATATACAGCCGACTTTAAATTGAAAGCTGTTCAGGCAAATTTACAAGGAAAAGGTCCAGTCCAAATCTTCAGAGAAACAGGATTTGACTTAGAGATGATAGGAATAAAGAAAGCTCAAAGTGCAATTAGCCGTTGGAAGAAAACATATCAAACACATGGTAAGGAAGGCTTTTACGAGGAACGTCGTGGAAAAGAGAGTACTGGTCGTCCACGCCTTGAAAACTTATCCGCAGAAAAAAACTTGAGAAAGCGGAAGCGCGTAT
>NZ_PYWM01000126.1 GCF_003049665.1 Lysinibacillus mangiferihumi
TTAGAGATAGTAGAAAGAGCAAAGCAAACTTTTTTAGAAAGATGCTGGCACATCTCATCAAATAAAAAAGCAGACTAAAATAGCCTGCCTTAAACAATTAACTATACATGTCCACAACCGTTGTTATGCAACTCGTTTGTAAAAATAGTGGTTTATTGCCTTCAAAATTATCATTTTTAAAAGCGAAAGTATGATTTTTATATTCCATTCTATGGTTTGAATCATGTCTTTCAATAGCAATAAATTTGAATCTACTTAGGTTGTTTAGTAATTCATAGTAATAGTCTTTCTGCCAAGAATAACCTGAATGAGTTACTTCTATATTAGGTATTTCATTGTAAAAAGAAATGTCATCAAAGCCATCGACGATAATTTCAGACCCATCTGAAATACAAATTTTTAAAACCATATCCATATGTATCACCTACCTTTCTATCCAAATTGTAACA
>NZ_PYWM01000127.1 GCF_003049665.1 Lysinibacillus mangiferihumi
TATCGGCTTCCGATAAAAATATCGAAACCTTCATTTGTTATTAAGCCTATAAAAAACTTAAAAAAATAAATGTGTTTGTTACAATTTCAATGTCGTTTTATCCAGTTTTCAAAGAACAAATTTACTACCTGCTTCTACTTCTTCGCAAATTTCGACGAAAGCGTAGCGACAGGAGCGCAATTTTGAAGTGTTTCATTCAGAAGAATGAACCTTCAAAACTGAACAGCAAAGACGTAATCATTGTTTCGTTCTAAACGAAACATTCCGTTAAAATCCTTAGAAAGGAGGTGATCCAGCCGCACCTTCCGATACGGCTACC
>NZ_PYWM01000128.1 GCF_003049665.1 Lysinibacillus mangiferihumi
TGTTTTCATTGCTTGGATGAATTGGGAGCTAACAGGGGCGGCTATTGCGACCGCATTGGCACAGATGGTTGTCACCGTGCTAGGTGTGGGCTACTTCTTCTCTTCTAAAGCGAAGTTACGTCTAACATTTAGAGAGTTGAAAGTGCAATTGGATGCTATTCCTAAAATTGTGCTTATCGGGACATCCAGCTTTTTTATGTACGCTTATGGATCTACGATGGTAGCTCTGCACAACGCGTTATTCGCACAATACGGCAGCCCGCTTTTGATCGGCGCTTACGCCATTTTAGGCTATATCGTGACGGTCTATTATCTCGTGGCGGAAGGCATTGCCAATGGTATGCAGCCTTTGGTGAGCTACAACCATGGCGCACGAAATCAAGATAACATTCGTAAGTTGCTACAAATTGCTATGGGGGCATC
>NZ_PYWM01000129.1 GCF_003049665.1 Lysinibacillus mangiferihumi
GAAGGTGGGATAGATGATTGGGGTGAAGTCGTAACAAGGTAGCCGTATCGGAAGGTGCGGCTGGATCACCTCCTTTCTAAGGATATTTTCGGAATACAAACCTTGGGTTTGTAAGATTACGTTTTGCGTTCAGTTTTGAAGGTTTATAACTAACTTTATAAAACTTCCAAGAGGGCCTATAGCTCAGCTGGTTAGAGCGCACGCCTGATAAGCGTGAGGTCGATGGTTCGAGTCCATTTAGGCCCACCATATATAACCTCTTGGGGCCTTAGCTCAGCTGGGAGAGCGCCTGCCTTGCACGCAGGAGGTCAGCGGTTCGATCCCGCTAGGCTCCACCAATTTTTATTTGTTCTTTGAAAACTGGATAAAACGACATTGAAATTGTAACAAACACATTTATTTTTT
>NZ_PYWM01000130.1 GCF_003049665.1 Lysinibacillus mangiferihumi
GTGTGGTGACACATGGAGCTGACGAATACTAATCGATCGAGGACTTAACCAAAAAGTTTGAAACATTCAATGAACCGTTTATCCAGTTTTGAAAGAACAACTCTTTCATAAAAGGGTTTCAAGATACCATGTATATTGAAAGCCGTGAGAGCTTCAAGACACAAGTAGAACAAGGAAGCAAACGAGTGAATGAAGGAGCGTACCTTTGTACGTGACTGATTGAACGAGAGAAGCTGACACAGTAATACGCCGTGTATTGGAGGTCGAATAGAGTCTAGTGATGATGGCAAAGAGGTCACACCCGTTCCCATACCGAACACGGAAGTTAAGCTCTTTAGCGCCGATGGTAGTTGGGGGCTTCCCCCT
>NZ_PYWM01000131.1 GCF_003049665.1 Lysinibacillus mangiferihumi
AGTGCCAAGGCATTCGCCGTGCGCCCTTAATAACTTAACCAAGTTATTAAGCCTAAAAAACTTAATTTAAAAAATAAATGTGTTTGTTACAATTTCAATGTCGTTTTATCCAGTTTTCAAAGAACAAATTTACTACCTGCTTCTACTTCTTCGCAAATTTCCACGAAAGCGTAGCGACAGGAGCGCAATTTTGAAGTGTTTCATTCAGAAGAATGAACCTTCAAAACTGAACAGCAAAACGTAATCTTACAAACCCAAGGTTTGTATTCCGAAAATATCCTTAGAAAGGAGGTGATCCAGCCGCACCTTCCGATACGGCTACCTTG
>NZ_PYWM01000132.1 GCF_003049665.1 Lysinibacillus mangiferihumi
CGTTCGCTTCCTAGAACTGCTTGTGTCTTGAAACCCTATTTAGTTATTAAGCCTATAAAAAACTTAAAAAAATAAATGTGTTTGTTACAATTTCAATGTCGTTTTATCCAGTTTTCAAAGAACAAATTTACTACCTGCTTCTACTTCTTCGCAAATTTGCGACGAAAGCGTAGCGACAGGAGCACAATTTTGAAGTCATTCAGAAGAATGAACCTTCAAAACTGAACAGCAAAGACGTAATCATTGTTTCGTTCTAAACGAAACATTCCGTTAAAATCCTTAGAAAGGAGGTGATCCAGCCGCACCT
>NZ_PYWM01000133.1 GCF_003049665.1 Lysinibacillus mangiferihumi
ATGAGGTAGATAGGTTCGAGGTGGAAGTGTGGTGACACATGGAGCTGACGAATACTAATCGATCGAGGACTTAACCAAAAAGTTTGAAACATTCAATGAACCGTTTATCCAGTTTTGAAAGAACAACCTTTCTAAAAAGAGAGCTTCAAGACGCAGTAATACGCCGTGTATTGGAGGTCGAATAGAGTCTAGTGATGATGGCAAAGAGGTCACACCCGTTCCCATACCGAACACGGAAGTTAAGCTCTTTAGCGCCGATGGTAGTTGGGGGCTTCC
>NZ_PYWM01000013.1 GCF_003049665.1 Lysinibacillus mangiferihumi
ACTTGCATGTATTAGGCACGCCGCCAGCGTTCGTCCTGAGCCAGGATCAAACTCTCCATAAAAGAAATTTGATTAGCTCAAATTGTTTTGCTGGCATCAATTTTGATGTCCAAAATTTTGTTTCGTTAACTAACGTAGTTAGCTAGTAAAAACTATATTGATTACGTTTTGCTTGTTCAGTTTTCAAGGTTCATTTTGTTAGTTACTAGTAAGTAACTTTTTATAATTTAACATACATTCAATATGATGTCAACTATTATTTTCTTGCAGTGTGTTGTTCACATGTTTCGTAACAACGTGTTTAAATATAACATCTCGTAACATAGTTTGCAAGTGTTTAATTGAAATAAAACTATTCAGTCAATAATAACTAGTAGTTTCTTCTATAGTATATTAAGTGTCAGGCACTCAAACAATTTCGAATAAAAAGCTCCTCTTCGTTTTCACAAAGAGAAGCTTTTTCATTTTTACATTATCGAACCCAGATAAAGTATGCAAGGAAGACAAAGAACAATCCGTACATCATTGGGTGAATTTCTTTTTTACGACCTGCTAAAAGCATTGTTACAGGATAGAATACGAAACCAATTGCAATCCCTGTTGCAATTGAATAACCAAGCGGCATCATTAATACTGTGAAGAACGCTGGAACTGCAATTTCGAATTTATCCCATTCAATTAAACGTAATGATGAAACCATTAACACACCTACGATAACAAGTGCTGGTGCTGTTACCGCTGAAGTAACAACAGCAAGCAATGGGGAGAAGAATAGCGCGATTAAGAATAGCACTGCTGTAACAACTGCGGCAAAACCTGAACGAGCACCTGCTGCTACACCTGAAGTTGATTCTACATATGCAGTAGTTGTTGAAGTTCCGAATAACGAACCAATTGTTGTAGCTAATGCATCCGCCATAAGCGCACGGCTTGCGCGTGGTAATTTATCGTCTTTTACTAGGCCAGCTTGAGTAGCAACAGCCATTAATGTACCTGCTGTATCGAAAAAGTCAACGAATAAAAATGTTAGTACTACGACTAAAAATTTAACGTTTATTAAAGAATCAAAGTCATTAAAAATCGGTTTAAGTGCAACCATAAATGTTGAATCTACACTTGGAATTGCTGATACAACCGATACAGGTGGTGCAATGACACCTGTCATCATACCAACGACCGCTGTAATAACCATCCCTAAGAAAATACCGACGCTGCGGAATTTTAAGATAAGAATGACAGAAATAATAATACCGAACACTGCTAAAAGAGTGGAACCTGTAAATGCACCTAATGTTACTAAAGTTGCTGGACTATCTACAACGATACCCGCTCCTTGTAACCCTACGAATGTAATAAATAAACCAATACCAGCTGATACTGCATATTTAAGTTGTGCTGGAATTGCATTAATAACTGTTTCACGAATACCTGTAAGTGAAAGGATAATAAAAATAATCCCTGAGAAAAATACACCTGTTAACCCAGTTTGCCAAGGAATACCATATGCTCCTACTACAGTGAAAGCAAAGAATGCATTCAATCCCATACCTGGGGCTAATGAGATTGGGAATTTAGCGAAAATACCCATAATCAAAGAACCGACTGCTGCTGCTAATGCTGTTGCTACGAATACAGCACCTTTATCCATTCCTGCATTTTCCAGAATACCTGGGTTAACTGCTAAAATGTAAGCCATGGCAAGGAATGTTGTAATACCACCAATTATTTCGCGGCGATAATTAGTACCTAATTCATCGAACATGAAATATTTTTTCATTTTTGAAAGATCCTCCGTATTGTCGTCTTCAATACCGAAAACAAAAAAAGACACGCTGACTACTCTACTAGTCGCATGTCTACGATACATTTCAGCACTCATAATGTGTGAAATAAATTAGTTACTATACATTCGTATAAAACTAAAATCGTAGTCAAGTTATTTACGGTAACTTGGTAGAAACTCACGGGCCTTATCCCCGACATTATACGACGACTTATTTAATTTACAATCGTAATATATCATTTCGTTTTTTAGATTTCAACCCCATTTCCGAACATTTCTTATAAAAAAAATACGAAAGTTCGTATAAAATACGGAATTAATGTTCAGTTTTTGGAAAAAACATAGAAAAATAAAGAAAAAGAACTCTTTTTCTCGAGTTCTTTTTAGTGTTAGTCACTAAAGTGCAAAAAGCATCGCAATACCATTGTTAAAGATATGGAGGGTTATTGAATACACGATATTAAAATTTGATTTGTAATAAATGACGCCAAAGACGAGCCCAGAGTAAAAGTAAGGGATCACTTGAACAATTTCTGAAAAGCTATGTACATGTAAAAGGCCAAATAAGAAACTTGAAATTCCAATCGAGAAATATACCCCTATCTTTGTCTTTAACTTTTTCAGGATGATTTCCCTAAATATTATCTCCTCATTCACCGGCCCCAGCAAAACGACTGGAAACAAAAAGACAAATAGCATCATACCTTGCGCTATCTGCAAAACATGGTTGACGCTAGATTGATTTGACGAGTTAGCAAAGGAATCAACCAATGGATCTATAAAAATTACACCTAGACATAGTAGCAACAAGCCAACAATAAATAATTGAATGAATTTTAAAGGTTTGTTTCGAATATCTTTCAAACCAAGAATTATTTGGCTACGTAATGATATAAAGGCTATGATACAAACCATTCCATGCGCAAGACAAAATAGCAATAAGAAAGTATTTAGTTCAGTCTGATTAGCTGGCGAATTAAAAAGCTTTGGCAATACAAGCACCAGTGATATGTAACTAAATAAAATCACGCTATACTTATATTTTCGTAACATTATCTCCATTCCTTTCAATTTTTTCACTACTCATTACTACACAAACAATTATCGTTTTAGACGATTTTATTGTAATAACATGCTATTTAGGATGCAATTCATTTGATCGTAAGCTAATCCATTGAAATTCCTTACATAAATAAGAACCCCCTTTAACCTAAAAGCTAAAGGGGGTTCTGATACTTTTGTGCTTTACTTCCCTACTCGACTCTGCAACGACTGAATCTTTTTTTCTAACTTTTGTTGCCAATCTAACGCTAATGCATCCACCGCTTGAATTTTCTTCATCGCACCTACATCATTGTTTTTATAATAGACCTCGTTGCAATATAAAACAGATATACCTGCAGGATGTCTTTCAATCAATTCAATCGTTGAATTTGCACTGATTGTTCCCTCGATTAGCACACGTGCAAGATAGCCCGTATACCCCGTTTCAATTAAACGTTTGAGCAATATATCTGCCTTTGCATATCTATCAATCGTGCTACACGGAATACGCCCTTGCGTAATTTGAATAACAGCATTTCCAATTTTATAAGTATCTCCTATACAAACATCCGCTTCCAACATGTTCGTTACCGTTAAATTCTCACCGAATGTTGCAGTCGGCAATTTTTTACCTAGTTCTTGTTCCCATTGTATGTAATGCTCTGCTGGATATAAACAAACAGCACGATCAGGCCCACCATGATGTTTTTTATCTGCTACATCATCTCCCTCAAATCCACTCTTTCCTAAATAAACTTCTTGTACTTCTTGTTTGTCAATTCCTGTTATCATTGATCGCCCATTGTTATAGTTCAATTCTTTTGGCATACCGACAGCTAATGTGTGAATCGTCGCAATACTTTTCTCCATTTTCATCCCCCTCAATTAAAAGCCAACGTCATTTCATAAACTTAGTTTACTACATCCAACACTTTTCCAGCAATTGACGCTCCTTCTACAATGGTTTATGGTCTGTCTCCATGTTACACCCGTCATCACCACGCAACAAAAAAGCCCTAAACCCCTGTGTTATCAGGGCATTTAGGACTCTTGCTATTTGCGATTACTCCCACTCAATAGTTGCAGGTGGCTTAGATGTAATATCATACAGCACGCTCACCAACCATTAATATATAAGGGTTTATCATCCGTTCAAATATCAGTGTAACTCTTAAATCCACACTGATTCCTAAGGTCAATTGTAGCAGGTTAAGGGGGGAGTTACAACACTATTATTCACAATAATTTAGAAGTCCCTAAGCTTTTCCAAATAAAAAAGAGAGCTATTTTAGCTCCCTACTCAACTCCTAATCCCAACTTATTCGTTGGAGGTCTAAGAGTTCTAATTGTTTCTCAAATTCTGCAAACTTTTCATTCATACGCTCTACATCTTCCTGTGTGAAAGTGAACAGATTTGGAAGCTTAGCAATACGCTCTAAAGCAATTTCAAATACACCTAACTGACGCTCAATGCCCTCTTTATCCTCTCTGATTCTATCCTTGATAGGAATACCCTCGTAGACTCTTAGTGCATTGGAACAGCCGTTAATACACATTTGAACATCTTCGTCTGAATTGATATTGCGCCAAATTTTACTTTTCTCATGAAAATCATAGTATCGTACTTATAAGCCAATTAAGCTCCCCCTAGCATTATGTCCTCCTATCCATTAAGACCACATTATACCATTTTTATGTACGTGTAAAATGACATGGTACAATGGAAGAAACACACTTAGGGGTATCATCAATCATCTATTATATAGGAAGTAACACATCTTCAGATTGCACCTTAAGCTCAATCAGACCTGCTTTCACAATTTCAGCATTAATAACCTTGTATGACCTTCCATAGAGCGCTATAGCTTCATTCACTTGAAAGCTCTTTCGGTTCTTGATAGTGTCCTGTACATTGATAACAAGCGTCTTAGTAGCTGTTACAATGGCATCTTCATCAACTGTCATTTCCTTGTAGCTCACCACAGCAGGCTCTTGACGGTCTACAACTGTTTCTGTCTTGTAGATTGGTCTACCCATATTGTCAGTACCCACTTTGATTTTTACCGTCTTAGTCAGCTCTAGGATATAGTTGCAATACTGTACTAAAGCTTTGTATTTGAACCCTCTCTGAGCTACTACATCGGTCATTACAAGGTAGTAACTGCCATCAATACTGATATAGTCACCACGCTTAAACTCACTCAAGGAATGGAAATGAAAGGTGCTGTCAGGCGTTAGCATTGCATTGGTTACAAAGCCATTTACGGTGCTTGGTGTGTCTGTCAGTTCATTCATCACATATGGTTCAACAACGCCTGAGAAAGCTTCTGTAAGCGTCTGAGCATCAAATAAATTCATCTACTTCACTCCTAAATATACAAAATGAAAATCTCAGAATTGTTATTTTCAGTTTTCATTTTTCTTACTTTATTAGTTAATTGGTCAATACGCTTCATTAGGTTCTCATGGAACTCACTGACGGTCATATCATCAATCTTAATAGCTTTCATCGTTGTCGGATTGTTAGCTACTGATTCAAGCATACTAAGAGCTGTAGCATAGATTGCTTTCTTATCTGTCATAGACTGTGGATTATACTCAGCATGAGCATCAAGAGCGTTCTCAGCTAGATACACCATCAGCTCAGCTTCTTGGAACTCAATTCCCTTTGTTTCCATTTGTAATCTTTGTAAATTGTTCATTATACTATCACCTTTTTCTATTTAATTGCATATAAAAAAGCCCTAGTAATACAGGGCTTAGAAGAACGATATGCTCTTTATGCTATTCTCTATTGATTCCTCGGTTATCCCAATGTATCGTAACGTAGTCTTTTGACTCGAATGATTAAAGATTTCCATCAGTGTTGCAACATCTTTCGTAGCTTGGTAGTAGGTATAGCCAAACGTCTTGCGCATTGTGTGAGTACCAATGTCATTCCTATCAATCATGTCACCTGCACTTGTAATGATTCGGTAAGCTTGTGTAGTTGAAATATGACCTTCGCCTTTACGGCTTGGGAATAGGTACACTGTGCCTTGTGGTAGTGTGTCAATGTATTCGCTAATTTCAGCCATTACATTGTTTAGGTACACTGTACGCTCTTTCTTAGTTTTGCCTTCTCTAATTTTGAAATTGGTTTTATGTTTCACCTGTTCAACAGTTAGTGCTACTAAGTCACCACATCTAAGACCTGTTGAAATCCCTAGTTTGAATAGAAGCTGATTGCGTAAACCAAATTCTTTCGTCATGCCTAATGCTTCAATCAAGTTATTAATGTCTTTCTTATCTTTTAATGGTTGTACATCAATTAATGTACCTTCTTTTGGATTCTTATTTGCCATGTTTATGACCTCTTTTCTTATGTATGCTTTCGTTGTTATTTTCAAAATACCATACATTCACATAGGGGTCAATATAAGAATGGCTCTACATCAACATTCTTTATGTATGCTAATTCACAAAAGCATACATTCGAAACCGAGAAGCTTATTTATTATTATTTTCCTCATTCGCTAACTGTAATAGCCGTTCCTTCACACCTCTAGGCAATGGCACACCAATCCTAGCTAGGTTCTCAGTGATAGACAAACCTTCCATACCAATATAGAAGTAAATTGCCATTGTCCTAAAGACAGGAACACCTGACGCTGTGAGTACGTCTAATAGGTTCGCTAAGACTATTACAATCATGATAGTAGCTTTCTTCAAGAAGCCGACAAAAGCAATCTTTGAGGATAGACGCTTTTGCACAAGTGACATAATGACACCTGTAACAATATCAATAATCATAAACGCTACAAGAACAGTCAATGATACATGCCACCCTCCAATAAGGAAGGATAATGACGTTCCCGACAGCGCTAGGATAGTGAATAAGCTCATTTTCTCCATTTGCTCATCACCTCCAATACAACAGTTGTAACAAGCGTGAAAAATTGGATATATACACTCCAAGCTCCCACACCCTAAAAACCACTAATTTTCACCAAAAATAAAAAGCCTAAGCTTAACCAAAATCCCTAAGATTTCAGTAAACATTAGACTTATCTTTTATCCTTGTATTATCCACCTTTACGATACCTTTTCTGTATCATCACTATACCCAACATTATCGCCTTGATTCATATGCTCAAATGGCTTCACATCAAGTATGCGATTCATTTCAAGAGCAATATCATTTACATAAGGTGACTGCTCAAGGATAGTTTCAACACTTAAAGCTCCCATTGCATGTTGCTTTCTCATGTTGTCAATAATCTCAGCATGGTTAGATGGTGTATTGTATTGGAAGTTAAATTCAAGCGTCATAAAATCATCTTCTGTGATATGAACACCTTTGTATTTCAACAGCTCACAGACCTTCTCCCAACGTTCATAGAAGCCCTTCTTCAAGTATGTTTCATTCAGACCTGCTTTTGTGTCTGCTAATGAGAACAACAGCTTGATACTAACCTCTGATAGATTGCTCACATCAGTTTTGTTCATTGATACAGCAGGTGTCGAGCTTACATCTAATAGAGCTTGTTGAAGTGTCTTATAGACCAATTCAAATGACTTAGAATCCAATTGATTAGTTACCATCTTGAAGTCTGCTCCATCATCAAGATTTAAGCCACCCCCAACAATTTCACTAGGTAGAGAATCTTTAAGTTGCTGACCAACTGCAACAGGAATAGGATTCATAAACTTGTACATAGAATCAACATACTTAGAAAGCACATCTTCCATGTTGTCTAAGATTGTCATGTAATCATCTAGCTCTGAGCGACCTTCTGTGTTGCTAAATTCATTGTCAGATTTATAAAGGATAGGTAAACCACTTAAATTAACGTGTTGAGCAGCGAGCTTTAATTCGCCACCCTCATTTGACCATTCTTCAACCTTGCTATCTGTGTAGACTGTGTAATAAGTAATCCCATCAAAGACATAATGCTCAATAAAAGCAATCATTTCCCCATGATGGTTGAATACAGGTGTTCCATCGTCAGCGTCAATAATCTTTGAATCAATGCGCCCCTTAGCATTAATGAAAAGGTACTCAGCAACTTGACCAAACTTCATCAGCTTGCTAAGGATAATAACATTCTTGTCATCAAAGCGACCTAGCTTATTGACCTTCAAGAACTGCTCCACCATTTTCTCAGCACCAATGATATTGACACTATTCTTCAATAGGTACTGTGTTTGGAAGTTTAAAATAGTCTTTGCCAACTGAATGACAATCTTTCTTGGCTCAATGACCTGTCCATTATATTTGAATGAATCACGCTGTAAAATCTTGTGCTGACCATCTAAATACTTCTTCTTCTCAAGCACTCCCTGCAATCGCTCTTGGTTGTCATAAGAGTCAACTTCCCCTAAGAACCAATGAGAGCTACCTTTGTGCTTTACTTGTAAATATCTTTCTAGGTTCATTACTCAACCTCTCCTTTTCTGATTATTGCTATATTAATATCTTTTAACATTTCTTCTTTTGCTTTTAGCTCAGATTTAAGCAACTTAATATCAAGCTCAAGCGCTTCCTTCTTCTCTTTCAGCGATTGTTCTCTTATTGCTCGTTTATCAAGCTCCTGTTCCATTGTTAAAACTCTTTTTCTATATGCGTCCATAAATGCCATTTACTTAGCTCCATTCTCTTGTTATTCAGTGATAGCCCTTCCTTTAAGGAAGGACTATCTCTATACATACCATTTATTTGTTTTCATGCCTTGAATCGCTAGTGCTGTTGAAATAACACTATCATCATGATGCAAGTCACTATTCCCACGCTTGTTCCCTAAGCGCCCATTTGTTTCAATGAACATCTGCATCTGTTGCAAGGTGGTCTTACACTCAAGGTTAATAAGACCAAGCTCAAACTGTTCCTTCATATCTGAAATCATGATTGCCTTTGTTTTCTCAGAAGTCACGAAACCAATTTGAAGTTTCTTCTTTCCTCGTTCATCAAAGGTTTTCATCTTATACATATTGAGATAGCCACGTTCTTTGCGTAGGCGCTCAATGATGGGCAAGCCATAGCTGTTACGCTCCACCGTTAAAAATGCATAGTTATAAAAAATACCCAAGTCATAAATGACCTGAGCAAATTCATACACAGCTATTTTATTATGGTAGAAGCTCATTACCTGCTGACCTTCTGAATCAAACGCTGTGATTGTTGAATAGTCATTCCCTGAGCCACTCGCTGTATCAACACCAAAGTAATATTTCTTTGAGCGCTCAGGCAATTCGAAAATGTCTAAGCCCTTACCAATGTATTTTCGAACGCTCTCAGGCGCTTCTGACAGCACATCATTTTTAGGAAGTGGGTCAATAGCATAAGAAAGCCTAGTTAATACCTTACTTTGATCAAACACACTTTTCCCTGTACTAATAAAGGATTCTAATGGATTGGAAGGATACTCCTGCATAAACTGCTGTTCATTCTCCATATCTTGAATCTTCCACCTGCGCCACATAAGTTGCTTTAAAGTTGCGCCTGTATTATGTAGAGCTACTTCATCATCTTCTAAATCATCTGACGCAAGGCGCTTGCCACTATTGGTTGCTTTGTACCAACGCTCAGCTTCATCATAGTCATGAGCAAATTGTTTTTTGTATAGCTTGTGATAGAAAGGAATGAAATAAGGAATATACTTTGACTTACCTTTGAGGGCTTGCATGTAAAGGCGATAGAAGTGGTTACTTGTACCATTTGAGGTTGTTTCAATCGTCAGTTGGCTCTCAGCGCCTTTTGCAAGGGACTGTTCAACTGACAGCAATTGAGTTTCTTGTGAAGCGTAGAAAGCAAACTCAGATAGATGAACATAGGTATAAGTAGAACCTCGCCCAATATCTTTATTACCTGCTGTCACAGAACTGATTCTTGAGCCATTGGTAAACAACAGCTCGCTTCTGTTATCCCTGCGAACCTTTGGAAACACATTAGGGAATTTTTCTCTTGGCACAGCATCATTCATCTGTTTAAGCTTTTCAAATAACGCTTTAGCTGAATCACCTTTATAGGAAACAATCAAAATGTTTTCATTGGGCTTTGTCAATGCTCGCCACAATGCTCTAGCAAGCACAAAAGTTGAAATACCTGCTTGCCTTGCTTTACCAATCACCACAAAGCGATTGTCTAGCATCAAGCTTTCAATTTCCTGCTGAGCTTCATTAATTTCAAATTTGATAACCTCATTTTCGTTATCTGTAATAAAAATAAAGTTCTTAGCGAATAGTGGAAATTCACTCAGAACTTTGGTCAGTTTATTAACTTTAATTACCATTTTTAAGACAACTCCAATTCATCATAAGCACCATCGTTTTCAAATGGCTCATAGACTTTAGTTGACTTAGCTTCCTTGTTAAATGCTCTGACCTGCTTTTGAAGGTCTAATAAAAGCTTAATAGCCTTTTCATCGCCTGTGAGAGCTTTTTCTGCTGTGACTTGATAAATCTGCTCCATGTCATTTGCTATGCGTGATTCTAAGTATAGGTTAGTCAAAGTCAAATACTCGCTTGATTTTTCCCATTTCTTCATGTGGTTTAAAGTTTTAACATCTAGCTTTTGACATAGTTCTTCTTCTGTAAGCTCATCGGTGCGATTGACATATAAATCAAACTTCCATTTGAAGTATTCCCTTTTCTTGTAGGGAACTGCTTCAAGTGCCTTGTAAATATCCATTAATATCATTCCTTTCTTTGTAGGTGGTTAGCTGTTAAATTCATCTCTACACTCGATTGCAAGTTTTGCTTGCTCAAGGTATCTATCAACAATTTTAAATGCAACACCATCTTCATCTATTAAAGCTTTTTGTTTTTTCAATTTATTAATGCGCTTTTCCCCTGCTCTAAGAACTCTTTTCTCAAAGTCAGTTAAGCCTATTTCCCTCTTTTGTTTTTGCAAGTCTAAAAAAGCAATATAATCCTGTTCAATCGGGAAAACATCTTTGCCATCTTCATCTTTAAATGTATTAAATCGCTGTTCTGTTTCTTTGAGTGCTTCAACATTAAAATGCTCTAAGCTTGTTTCTTCCACAATTTCTTTTTCAACATATTTCTTGTTGAATGAATGATTTGTGATTTCATCATCTTCAAAAGGCGTTGTTCTATATCGGTTAGTGTTTTGCTTACCTGTGTCATTGTAGTCACCAATATTCTTGTGAATTAGACCTTCTTCAACAGCTTCGTTGACTGCTTTAAAAGCTGTTGATTCTGAGCATTTTAAAATGTTTGCCCAACGTGACTTAGAGCAACCAAATGTGCCATCACCACTGTTAGCCCACTTAAAAACAGCAAGATACACATGTAAATGGCGAATATCTTTGATTTCATCAAAAACCTCAAAATCAAGTTGAGTGAAATACTTAGTGTCAAATTCTGATAGCTCAACTATTAAAGTATCATTTGCTTTGAAAGCATTTGTAAGCTCACCATCTGCATTTGTAAATCTGATAACCTTTTTATCTCTTAATGAGATAAGCGTATTCTTAATATTTAAAACTGCTCGCTTTTGGCTACTTGCTAACTTGATATGTCCCATATCATGTATAGTCGATGGTGTTGTAAATATTTGACCTCTAAGGTTTCTGCTCGTTGAGAGTAGTGAGTAAACATATATTTCCTCTGACGTAAGATGAAACTCAGTTCTTTCATCTATTAGTAGATTGTTAATTTGAATATAAGTAAAATTTTCCATTCGTTAAAAACTCCTGTGTGATTGTATTTTTGTATAAAAAAAGAAGTCACCTACTTGGCAACTTCCTAGTTGATTTCCTTGTATTTGTCTAAAGCTCGCTGTAGTTCATCAGTTTTTTGATAGACTGTATAAATCGCATTGTCCTTAATGCTTTTAGCTTTAATAATGTATGGGATTCCTTCTGATTTCAAAAAGATCGAAAGTTTCTTTGTGAAACAAAAGAAGAAATCTTGTTCAGTTAACTGTTTCATATGTAAAGCTCCTTTTCTATTCTTTGCTGTTCTGCTCCATTGTGCGCTAGTTATTTAGGATATAGTCTTTGTATTGGTTCACTTTGCTTGCATCCATTGCTACCTTGTTATGCTCATATTTTGATAGTAGAGCGATTGAGCAACCAATGGACTTGGCAATTTGATTCAACTTAATGCCCTTTTGTCTACGCATTAAGAATAATTCTGTTTGTGTCATGGTCTTACTTCCTTTCCTCAGTTAAAAATTTTCATGAAATGAATTTAAAAAGGCACTCCCATAATTGAGAGTGCCATTGGATTAAATCTTTGTTAAAACTGCTACTGCTTTTTTAGAACCCACTTTTAAAGTAGCTTCTGCAACAATTTGACCTTTAACTGAATCACCTGTTTTTGCAAGTGGTTAAAAATGTGGTTCACGTAAATAAGCTAAATCAACATAAGCGTCATTGAAGAACACCACTTTGTCAGCAGGTACATGCTTAGATAAAACAAATTTAACTGAGCCATAGTTAGTATTGATTTCATCTACTAGTAGACCAAATGAAGTTGTCACATGGTTGTATGAGTAGTTGCCCTTGTAGATTGCATCAATTTCTTCTTTAATATCTGCGTTCACAAAAGCGTACACTTGACCTTCTGCTAGATTTTGACCCCAAAGATTACGCATAATTTGCTTAATCGCTGCTTCATCAATTGTAGCTGTTACAGCATTAGTAGCATCAGCCATTTCAACTAAACCTGATAGTTGGCGTTTGAAAGGTGTTTTTGAACCATCAGCTTTAAGACCATTGATAAATTTCTTCTCCATGTTCACTTTAAGCTCAAGCAAACGGTCAGCAACTTCCACTGAGAACTGAGTTGATTGCATTGCTTCTGCTGTGCCTGATACTTGTACACCTTTCTTGAAAATCTCAAGAATGTTGTTTAGCTCTGCTCTAGCTGATTCATAGAAAACTGTTGTTTCTGCTCCTTCAACTGCTGAAATATCATCATCGTTTGAAAGTGACTTTTCTCTCCATGTGTAGACTGTGCTAAGAGCTTTTTCAATATTTCCTTTAGCCATCAGTAAAGATGTAAAAGGTGTTGCTTGAACTCCAATAACTGCGATTTCGTTCGCTAATGAAATGCGTTCTGATTCTGTGAATGATTGTGATTTAAACATAAAAATATTCCTTCTTCCTGTTTGTTTTGTTTTACTTAAATAACTTTGAGAACTTGCTTGCAATCATGCCTTTGGCGTCACCATTTTGCTTGTGAGCTGTATAATCATCTTGCTTAGCAACTTCTTTTGGTTTGAAGCCAATATCAAGTTTTACCTCATTAATTAATTGTGCTAATGCATCAACTTTTTCTGCTGGTGTTTTAGCAAAGCCAAATTGCTCTACAAATTCCTTCGCATATCCAAACCCTCGTTCTTCAAGCTGTAACTGTAATCTTAGATTTTCATATTGAACTTTCTCTTGCTCTAAGCGTTCAATCTCTTCTAGTAGCTCCTGCCTTTCTTGCTCCAATGGATTACCCTGTTGCTCCTGCAGAGGTGCTTCGTTTGTGTCAGCAACCTCAATAGATTCCATTTCAGTTACTTCTGCTGTTTGTAAGTTTTCCATTAATAAATCTCCTTCTGATTAGATATTTTCCGTATTTCTACAGACCAAAAAAGCCTATAAGCAGATTGCTCATGGCTTAATATTTCACCATCCTGTACAAGCTCTCAGAACGTTCTGTGTCGTGTTTGGATTGCATCACTCATAAATCTTCAAGTGAATCATCAAAACAGCTCATAGGCGCTAATCGGGCTTTACAGGTGGTGTCCTGAGCGTTCATACATTTATACAGAAGAAATGACCACGCTCAGTTAAAAAGTTGAATAAAACTCAATAAAAAAAGGACTACAATTAAGTAGCCCCATCTTGTATCGCCTAATCAATAGCAAAACAATTACGCTCAAATAAAAGTAAGCTTAGACAATATCTAATGGAATTACGCTCAGGTACTAGTAAGACCTGAGCATAAAAATGATTTTAATTTTGGTGAGAGCAATATTTCGTACTGCCCTCACAACAACATTATATACACAAAAAGTGTTACTCATTTTTTTGAACAAAATATCAATTCTTGTAATCTTGATATTTTGCCTGTATTCTCGCTAATGTATTTTTGAAGTTGCTCTCTTTGAGTTCCATTCTTTCAGCAAAATGACGCTTATTGATACCACTAATATAACCATCTTCATCAAAGATAAAATTATCGGTCAATCCATTGTCAAACTCAGCTTGCACCTCTAGCAACAATCTTTCAGCAAATTCCTTTTGATGTTTATTCAAATTTAAGAAGTCGATTTCCAGCACCTTTTGAGCGATAAACTGATTACGTTTTAGCTTCATCTTGTCTTTGCTTACATAATAGCTTTTGCCCTTACGATTGATGAACCTTGTGCCATTTTCTTTATTTAGCTCTCTTGGTGTGCGATTTAATAAAGCTTTATTAATAAACGTAACAATCTCTTTGTCGCTCTTAGCTAAATCAACCAAAGGTAAAATATCATTTAGCACTCTTGTAATAGCATTATCTGCTTCTGCAAGTAGCCTTATTCGCTCGACTTTGATTTTTGGTAAAACTGATTTAATTTCACTTAAACAGTAGTCTAATTCCTCGTCATAGCGTGGGAACATGTCCATTTCAACCTTATCAAACTCATATACATCATATGCTTGACCAATTGCCATTAGGTTTGAATGGACAACCTCAGTCAACCTAGATTCCTCATATAATGATTTATATTCGTTTAGCTTGCTTAGATGCAAAGTATAGGCATACCTAGCGTTAACCTCTTTGATTGACCTAACCCTAACAGCAATATACTCTATCGAACTATTAACAATCGGCTCTCTTACTATCTTGTGGTATTTGTAAGCAACATGACCATCAATATAATCATCTACTTCAACAATCTCATATGATTTATTGTATTTGATGCCATTGCTCAACTTAATGATTGACTTGATAAATGCTTGCTTATCATTAATTTGTTGCCTTATGTTTGTTGTTTCTTCCATGCTAAATTTCCCTTCAATTTATATAGTGTAGCTGTCACCAACTTTCTTCTAGCTGATTTTTAGCCCTATATTATATGTCATTTTCCCATCTTTGCTAAGGTTTTCTAAAAAATTAATATCAAAATTTTATCATTTCTTGAATATATCCTTATTTATCACGCAAAAAATACCTTTTCAGCTCAACAGGTGCTTCAATCATCATTTCATTCTTCTATCACGACACTAACCACAAGCTTTCACAATCAACTCTAATCCACCTAGCAGGCTCACAGGGAGGTCTTAAACTCATTCACTAACATCGAATCATTTAATCTGCATATCTCGCTACAGCGCCCTTAGAAACGTTTTTAGAGCAGGTGTCGATTTCCCATTGTTGTTGAAGTGTGATTTTTTTCTCCTATCTGCTCAAAAAGGCAAACTTAATACAGCTTAAACATCAAATTCCATAGGTTACGTTTAGGTATGGCTATCTACTTAGTGTATTAATATTATATTTATTAGTATTTTAATATATATAAATATACTAAGTAGAGTGATGTACCTTAGCGTAACCTTTGGTAATAAAAGTAGGAAAGCATATTGGAACAGCTTCTATTATAAGTACACCAAATAACAGTGGGCTACCGCAATCTCAGTATACCTTGCTTTATAAGCTCACTTTTCCATACACCAATATTTGTAAATGTGTTAAACTATACCAAACGACTGATTATTCAGTTATTCAACTAACGGAGCAGTTTAGTTGAACAAGAGATGCTATACTATACACATTATTACCAGTAAAGATGGTGAACTAATGGAACAAGTGCTAAAAGAAATGTTGTCTCCGAGTAATCAATATAAAGTTCAAATTATTAAGCGTAAGGATGGTCTTTTTACCACAGAGGTATATATGTGGCAGGAAGACTGCGGATATGAGTATTGGAGTCCTATTAAAAAAGGATTGTCTTTGATTGAGACCGAGGAAGGTGCAGTGACGTTAGCCATTGACCATTTAAGAGAATATTCCGGTGAAATTATCACTCTTTAATTACTTCACTAAAGGGGCAGTTTAGTTAAATAAGAAGAGGGAAAATTTATTACATAAAGAATATTAATTACTAACAGATTTTTAGAAAATTGGAGGTAATTATGAGTGTTTTAAAGGATAGAAATAAAGTAGATGCAATAGTATTGGATTTAGATGGTACATTATTAAATTCCAATAAGATGATAAGTAAGAGAAATTTAGATTCAATATTAGAAATTCATAAACTTGGGATACCAATTATAATTGCAACAGCACGACCACCAAGAGCAATAAAAGAATTTCTCCCAAAGGAATTACAAGAAATCGCTGTTTTTGTTTATTATAATGGTGCATTGATTGTGAATCAGCAATTACAAATAGATGAACATTACTCAATCAAATCAACTATAAACGAACAAATTATTGAATACTTAATTTCAAATGAACCCGATCACTTATTTTCAATTGAAGTTAATGATACTTGGTACAGTTATAAAGAGATTGATTATCGCTCATTTATGAAGGTTTCTAAGAACCCTGAAATTATTGAGATTGTAGAAATAAAATTAAAAAGCCCAACAAAAATACTTGTTTCACACTTAAAGAATATAGAGGACTTTAATAAAAAGTTCGGGGATAAAGTAAATGTTATAAATACGGACTCAAACCAACTTACACAAATAATGAAATTAGGCATTTCGAAAGAGTCTGCAATAACAAACCTTGCAGAACGATTAGATATTTCATTAGAAAAAACAATGGTTTTCGGCGATGATTTTAACGACTTAGGCTTATTTAAAATATGTGGAATTCCAATAGCTATGGACAATTCAATAGACGAATTAAAAAGTATTGCTAAAAAAATTACAACTTCAAATGATGAAGATGGTGTAGCTAATATCCTGGAAACCTTATGTAACTAACGGGGTGCTTTACTTCAACAAGAAAAGGACTTGTGTATGATAAATTCTCATATATGCAAGTCCTTTTGTTATGCTCTCACAATCGCTCTGTGAGATGAATCCATATGACCAACTATCCACTTGAACGAATCTCGATTGCCTACAATGCTGTTCTGCGGAGCTTCAAAGTACCCACCTTAGAAACTAAATCTTTTAATACCTTTTAAAATACTTTAAAAAAACCCTTAAACTATTTTAAATTGTTTTGAATTGTTTAAAAAACCTTTGAACCATTTCAGATTGTTTTAAATACTTCAAAAAGCTTTAAAAGCATTTCAAACTGTTTTATATGCTATTAAAAACTTTTAAACCATTTTAAATACTTCAAAAAATCCTTTAAACCATTTTAAATTGTTTAATTTTTGCAAGCTCAATATTAGATTTAATCTTGAAAATAAACTAGGGCGCAAGCCCGTCCTTAGTTTCTTTCTTTAGCTTATTTATTTCTTTAATAGGTTTCTTTCTTTAAACTTGTCAGAATGTGTTCCACTTCAGCTCACATTTTAGACCCCCCTATATAAAATCTGTCCATTTTGGAACACTATTTACATAGGCATGGGTCTAAATAATGTTCCTTTTTGGTACAACATTTACATAGCTGCTTTTCATGCTTATATTAATATTATTTACGCTCCTAGAATACTTTAAGCTTGACAACTGTTTACGCCCTTCCCATCATGAAGCCAGAATTGAGGAAAACGGCTTGGCGCAAAAATGCCTTGCCTATGTCTGCGAAACTAAAAAAATAGAATCATAGACATAGACAAGACATTTCCAATCGTACATGAATCCGTCATTTGAGGTATCCGTATATGTATGCCCTTGTTAAATGCGTCCTCTCGAACAATACATCTACTTATCTACTTCTGCCCCCGATAGTTGTTGTAATCCTTATACGTGCCTTACACGTAGCGTAAATGCTTATTCTACTGTTATGAGAAGCTCAGCAACAATTACAATGTGATGTATCCTGTGTGACCGTAGCCACTCAGACCTTCCACTCCTGACCTTTAATGGTTGTCAGCACCATTCAGATACCCAAGCTAACAAGGAAGCTTGTAGTGGTATCCTAGACTTAATTTATGCGTTGGCTAAGTCATAACCTGTCAAGTTTAGATTCAATTGGTGTTACTAGGTTTCCACCAAAGACTACCTAAAAAAGACAATAGCAAACTAGACCTTAGCGATTGAAATTTTATCGCAAAGCCTGTACAATAGCTACATTGGTGATGTGTGCTATCATTTTTTCGGTAGTCATATTCAGTTAGAAGTCGTTGGTGTTACAGCACTGACGACTTTTTTCTATGCAATCAATTTGCTATTGCAACCTAGAAGCATCTGCAATAGATGCTTCTAACGCTCTAAGCTTAATGCCTGTTTATACTCGCTTAGTCGAGTTATCTAACGTAATAGGTAGACTCTTTAATTAATTCATCTAAATCAGCTTTCAACTTAACTAGCTCATTTTGGTAATGCTCCATTGCTTCTTGGTTATTATTGCTTGTCCAAAATTCCATTCTTTGTTGAAGATGTAGTTCAGCAAACATAAAAGCCTTTTGCACTCTCTTGTCCATTAAATAAGCTCCCTCTGATACTTCTGTTGATGTTTAAATTTTGATATTATTCAACGGGCTGTGTAAGCGACCAATATCAAGGATGGCATTTTGCTCTAAACCTCGTAAATATTTGGCGGTTTCCTGAGTGTCAAAATGACCAAGTAAACGACTTAGACTATACACGTCAATACCATTCCTAAGTTGCTTCTGTGCAAAGTAATGACGACAATCATGTGGAGAGCAACGAATACCATCTCTAATACCAACATTGTTGCAATGCTCTTTTAGAATTTTATTGATACGAGAACGGTGTAACTGTTGAGCGCTTTGGTCTAAAAAATAGTTGTCTTCCACTTCATCAGGATGCTTATGGCTGAATCGTTTCTTCTTAGCTTCCTCGAACCTACGCATATACTTCCTCATGGTCTTGCTAATGTAGACTAGGCGTTCTTTTGAACCCTTTCCATGAATCAAAATGTGACGTAATGAAACGTCTGATTCCTTGATATTGCAAAGCTCAGAAACCCTTATACCTGTATCAAATAGCATTATCAAAATAAGCTTATCTCGAATATTGGAATAGGTTTCCTCTCTTACATCATTGATAATTCGCTGTACTTCTTCATCACTGAAAGTCAGAATAATACGCTTTTCTTCTTTCAAGCTTTTGATTTTCCTAAGAGGATTGTTCTTTTCTTCCATATATTCTTCCTCGACCAAGTAGTTAAAAAACACTCTCAAAGTAGCAATATTGTTGTTCAGTGTAATTGGTTTCTCAGCTCCAAGCTGTTGACGATACTGAATGTATTTTTTGATATGGATTGATTCAACCCCTTCTACATCTTGAACCTCATACTCAGATTCCATGTACTCTTGCCAACGCTTCAACCGCCAAATGCACATCTCGATGTATTTTGGTTTTCTTCCAACAATCTCTTGATTTAACTTAAAATCATCTATAAGCTCCATAATTTTTGGCAACAAAAAAACTCCCTTCTACTCACAAGTAATGTGAATAAAAGAGAGTTGATATTTAAACGTCAATTGTTGCATGTGAACAAGTATTTGTTCTATACAACAAGCTTCAAACCCTTGATATGACTGAGTTTAGAGGTTGTTAGGCATTTAGTCCTATTCCCACTCAATCGTTGCTGGTGGCTTAGATGTAATATCATACAGCACGCGGTTTACGTGTTTTACTTCGTTTACTAAACGTACAGAGATTTTCTCTAGTACGTCCCAAGGGATACGTGCCCAGTCAGAAGTCATACCGTCGATAGACGTAACAGCACGGATACCGATTGCGTAGTCATACGTACGAGCATCGCCCATTACACCTACTGAACGAATATCAGGTAATACCGTGAAGTATTGCCAAATGTCACGATCAAGACCAGCTTTTGCGATTTCTTCGCGTAAGATGAAATCAGATTCACGAACAATTTCAAGTTTTTCTTCTGTTACTTCACCAAGTACACGAATACCTAAACCAGGACCTGGGAATGGTTGACGCCAAACAATTTTTTCATCTAGACCAAGTTCTAAGCCAAGTGCACGAACTTCGTCTTTGAATAATGTTTTTAATGGTTCAATTAATTTGAACTGCATGTCTTCTGGAAGACCGCCTACATTATGGTGAGATTTGATTGTTTGCGCAGTCGACGTACCAGATTCAATAATGTCTGTGTATAACGTTCCTTGTGCAAGGAAATCCATACCTTCTAATTTTGAAGCTTCTTCATCGAATACGTAAATAAATTCGTTACCGATAATTTTGCGTTTTTTCTCTGGATCAGATACACCCGCTAGTTTGTCCATGAAGCGTTGACGTGCATCGATTTTAATTAGGTTCATATCGAAATCTTCTGTGAAAGTTTTCATCACCTGTTCAACTTCACCTTTACGGTTTAGGTTGTGGTCTACGAACATACAAGTCAGTTGGTCACCGATTGCTTTATGAATAAGTACTGCAACAACAGAAGAGTCTACTCCGCCTGAAAGTGCACATAATACTTTTTTATCGCCAACGATTTCGCGAATTTTAGCAATTTCGATTTCGATAAAGTTTGCCATTGACCAATCGCCTTTAGCACCACAAATATCGAATACGAATTGACGTAGTAAATCATTACCATATACAGAGTGACGAACTTCTGGGTGGAATTGTACTGCATATAGTTTACGTTCTGCGTTTGCCATAGCAGCGATTGGACAAGATGCACTTGTTGCAATGATTTCAAAGCCAGCAGGTACTTCTGTTACGTGGTCGCCATGACTCATCCAGACGATTTGTTCTGTTGGTAAATCACCGAATAATTTATTAGCAGCCGTTACTTGAATTTCCGCTTTACCGTATTCACGTGTTGCAGCGCCTTCTACTTTACCGCCTTGCGTATGCGCCATTAACTGCATACCATAGCAAATACCTAGGATTGGTAAACCTAATTCGAAAATAGCTGGATCTACATGGAATGCATTGTCATCATAAACAGAGTTAGGACCACCTGAAAAGATAATACCGGCTGCATTCATGTCTTTAATTTCATCTGCTGTAATCGTATGTGGGTGTAATTCACTGAAAACACCAAATTCACGGATACGACGCGTAATTAATTGGTTAAATTGGCTACCGAAGTCTAGAACGACGATTTTTTCTTGCTCTTTTAATAAAGGGCTTGCTGACAATATTTCCACCTCTTCTTCTATTTTTAAAGGACGTTTTCATATGTTCAAAGAAAAACGCGTATGAAAGTAAAAAAAACTTCCTACGCGTCCATAAGCTCTTGATATATAAAGGGGAATGCGTAACAAAGAAAAGTGATGTATAAAACTTCTCACCTAGCCAAAACATTCACCTTCATAGAGAAATCATTTACGGTGATTTCGTAGAAACATCCGAACCCTATTTTCGAACTTATATGAAAGCCATCCTAATCATATATAATTTTTTTCATTTTACTCTTTGTACCCATTAAAATCAACCGATTGTGCGATTGATTAAATATTCCCAACTTTCCCGCAGTTTAACGAAGTCAACTTCTTGTGCATTCTTGCCATAAATCTTTTGCTCGTATACGGCCGTTAACTTTTGCATCTCTTCTGTCTCTAACGATGCATCTACCCGTTCAGCAAACGCTCGTAATGTTTCGTCATGTTTTCGTTTTAAACCAATGCGCCCTAACTGTTTCGTTAATGCTTGATAGGAAGCATCAAAACTTGACCAATCTGCTTCTTTTTTGCGATAGACACGCACCTGCATTTTAGGAATCCATGTTTTTCGTTGTACAAATAAAGCCACACCAATAATAATGAGTAAAGCCATTAGCGTGAACCAAACATATTTTAACGATTTCACCCAAGCCCATACACGGTCTAAGCTAAAAGCTGAATTGTTAGCTGTTTGCTCTGTTGGTTGCTCTTTCTTTTGCTGTTGCGCTGGTTTTTCTTCTGGTTGTAGTACTTCTTCTTGCTGAGGTTGATTTCGCTGTAAATCATAATCAATATTCACTGTACCAGAAAAGCCAATTGTCGGTTCAAACTCTATCCACCCTGTGCCTGGAACATATGCCTCTACCCAAGAGTGGGCATTGTCATTCGTCACTTTATATTCACGCAGACCATTTGATAACGCCCCTGCATTACCTGGTGCAAAGCCTTTCACCCAGCGAGCGGGAATGCCGATAGAACGGAGCATAACAACCATGGATGTAGAAAAGTTATCACAGTAGCCTACTTTTGTATCGAATAAAAATTGATCTACATAATCTTGTTTTTCAGCAGGAATAGCTGCTGCTTTTTTATCGTATCTATAGTTTCCTGTTGAAAAATAGCCTTCCACTGCCTTTATTTTTTCATATACAGAGGCTTTATCACGCGTTACATCAAGCGTTAAATCTTGTACACGCTGTGGAAGTGTGTCAGGTAATTGTAAAAAACGATTATAAGAAGGATCTAATGTTTCTAGCATAGCTGGTTCAGACATTTGAAGCTGTTGCAAACTATAGTTTGGCTCACTATAAGTTATCGTATAATTTGACAGTAATTTATTACTACCATTATCCGTCGTCACCAATTCGCCACTCGGTTGTTTTGTTACTATTTTTTCGGTTTGTCCATCTTGAATATACAAGGTAGGGTCCTCTGCCGAAACGGATAACATGCCATATGTTTGAATTAAAAATGGCATAGGGACAGCCATGTCCATTTGAATTTGCCGTTCATTTTCTCGTGGCCCGACCTGCAAGGATGTATAAATCGGGGTATCATTTTCAAAAACAGCTTCCCCCATATACTCACCTGATAACACCCAGCCTTTCGATGTATAGGTATCTTTAGTATCGATACGCCAATAATGGCGATCACGTGAGGTTGCCGTAAAAATTAATGTATTATCTCCTTTATACGGTCCACCTAACCTACTGTCATCATCACTATAGCCAACTGTTCTTTGCCCATCTCCTACACCATCTTGCCCTGTAACGCTTTTGATAAACGGTACTGGATCAGCCCATGTAGGTCCTGCTTTTGGTAAATAGAATGCCACCATACTGACAAGTGCCACCGAAATAAGCATTGGTAAAACAATTTTCCACTTTCTAAGCATATCACTCGGTGCATCGAGCTGAAGTCTTAAACGTTTAATAAAAAGTACACCCGTCATAATTAGACCAAGCACAATTACTTTAATAATAGCGAGCTTTCCATTATATTCGCTAAACGTATCAAGTGTCGCGATGAAAAATACGGTTAATACGAAGAAGTAGAAAATATTATGATGCACTGTAATCCAGTGGTGAATTAAATAGATTAACATCCAAATCAACGCTAAAAACAATACTGTTCTAAATGCATCTGATACTTGTCCAAAATTCCCTGAAAAAATGTTCACCATGTTCCACGTCACTTCATTCACTACAAACGGAATGGTATGTCCTGAAAAAAACGGATTCTCGCTATAAACAAATATAACAAACCATGTAATATAACCTAACTTTATAAGCCCGGACAATAACGGTCGAACTTTAAATAAAGAAAGCACTAGTGCTAAGCCAATAAAAACTAGAAACAACTGACTTAAACCTGTATTTGTTAATTGCATAACTGGTGTTAGCCACTCACGTAATATAAAGAAAATAATGACGTACGCGAAAGCTAGCTCAATAAAATTTTCTAGTGATTTTTTCACGGCTTCATCACCTCCGTGAACAAGTGGTAATAATCTGTTGGGTTTACATGTACGACTTGAATATGTTTATAACGCTTTGTTACATCAGAACGTGCCTGTGTCTCTTGAGATACTACAAAACAAATACAACTTTTCACCGTATTACCTAAAGTATGTAGTAATTCATCTGATATATCACTCGTAACATATAGAAGCGTTGCCACACGCTGAAGGACTTGGGTATCACGCAATTGATATTTTGCATTTTCAACAGGTTTGACACAAGCTAAATGATGCATCACTCGATCTAATTGCTTTTCACCTTGGATGGAAGAAAACACTTTTGTTTTTACGCCTGTTGAAACAAAGGAAATATCCCCACGCCCTCGTACAATGGCATTAAGCATTGAAGCGACTAACTCCACCTTCTCTTCAAATAACGGAGAAGAACCTACATCGAGCATTAACATCAATTCCTGTGATTGACGATCTTCAAATTCCTTTGACTGAAGTGTTTGTGTTTTTGCAAATGACTTCCAATGAATCCACGAAAAGCGGTCACCTGGTACATATTCGCGTAAACCTATAGCCATTGATGTGTCCTTCACAATGGAATAAGGGGTCATCATGGACCCAACATCTAATTTTGTTTGTAATGTAGCATATTTCATATCATGCACTCTCGGATAAACTAGAACTGTTTGTTCTTTTTCTACCAAAATGCGCTTCTTTGCCCATCCGAAAAAATCATGGAAGATGATATGCGCACCTAAATAACGATGCTCACCACGCGACAAGCTTTCAAGTGTGTAACGCCAAGTAAACGTTTTTTTAAAACCTACAAATTTTATGGCGTCTTTCTCTTGCACCTTTGACTGCACTAGCATCTCGCTACCAACAAGTTCTTCCATCAGCATATACGCAAATGGAAAACGCGTTTTTCTTTCTACACTTATTGTTACTTGAACTGATTGTCCGCTTTCTACATGAGAAGGTTCAATTTTACGCTCTACACTGTATATTTCCTCCCTCACAAGTTGGAATATAAAAGCGTACAACAAAAATGGACTTACCGTAAAAAAGACAAACCAGCTGACAAATCCACCTTGAAACATAGCGTAACAAAACGTAATAAGTATCAGAAAGCTCACTAATAGAAAATGTTTACTTTTTTCAAAAAGGGCTCGCCATTTCTTCATTGCTCTGCTAACCTCTTCGTCGGCACAGGCGTTTTTGCAATAATACGTTCAATAATTTCTTCTGCTGTTACATCATCATAACGCGCATCTGGCTTGAGCACTAATCGGTGGCTAAAGACATAGGGCGCTAAATATTGAACATCGTCTGGTATTACATAGCTTCGCCCTTTCATAAATGCATATGCCTGAGACGCCTTCATCAAAGCAATTGTCGCACGAGGACTAACCCCTAAATACACGTAGTTATTCTCTCTTGTTTGAGAAGCCAGTTCAACCATATAGTTTTTAACGGAGTCCTCCACATAAACGCCTTGCACAAGTTGCTGTAATTCAATTAATTGTGCCACCGACAGCACAGCATCAATTTTTTCAATAGACTTGCCATTTTCAGCACGACGCAGTATTTCTACTTCTTGCCCTCTCGTTGGATAGCCCATTTTTATTTTTAGTAAAAAGCGATCAAGCTGTGCCTCTGGTAATGGATAGGTACCCTCATGTTCGATAGGATTTTGCGTCGCCATAACAAAAAATGGCTGATTAATCATAAGTGTATTGCCATCAATTGTGACAGACGCCTCCTCCATCGCTTCAAGTAAGGCCGATTGTGTTTTCGGTGACGTTCTATTAATTTCATCAGCCAAAACTACATCGCCCATAATCGGCCCTGGACGAAATTCAAATTCCATTGTTTTTGGGTTATAAATAGAAACACCTACAACATCGGAGGGCAGTAAATCGGGAGTAAATTGAATACGTTTGAATTGGGCATCGAAAGATTTAGCAAGCGCACGTACCATCATAGTCTTACCAACTCCTGGCACATCCTCAAGTAATACGTGCCCCCTTGCAAGCAAGGCTACAATGCTAAGTTCCGCTACCTCTCTCTTTCCTATCATTACTTTCTCTATATTTTCTAATACCATTTGGATTTGTAAATTCATAAAACTAAAACCCTCCCATTTTCGCTAACCAATTATTTGAATTGCACGATAATTTAGTTCAAGCATATCGAAAACTGTTTCGTAACACAATTAATGTGCCATTATCCAGTTAAAATGATAAATTAACAAACATGTTATTGCCTCTATAAAAAGAGGTTTGTTTGATGTTTCTTATCAAACAAACCTACCTAATAGTATAACGTTTCATTTACATAAATGTTACAGATTTAATTTTTTTAACCATAAACTCTCTAATGTTGAAACATTTTCATTCCTCAATATTGCATTTAAGTCTCCTGAAAGTAATATATTTCCTTCATGTAACACTAACACATCGTCTGCTACTTCCTCTACAAATCCTAGTAAATGTGTAGAAAATATCACTGTATTGCCCATTTCCTTTTGTTCAAGCATCATTTTTTTCAACTCTGCAATCCAAAATGGGTCAAGTCCATTCGTTGGTTCATCTAAAATCAGGAGCGACCCCGCACCTAGTAAACTTTGGGCAAGATTTAACCGTTGCCGCATTCCCTTCGAAAACTGTTGAACCCTTTGCTTTCTAACGTCCCACAAGCCAACGCGTTTCAATACTTGCTCTTGCTCTTTTTTAGCTATTCTTTTCAAAGAGGACAGTAATTGCAATACTTCTGCTGCCGTTAACATTGAGGGAAAATCTACATCATCTGGCATATAACGAATCGCTTGACTGTCCTGCCATTTTAGCTCCCCTGACATCGGTTTCTCCTGTCCAGTTAACAGGCGAATAAGCGTACTTTTCCCTGCTCCATTGCCACCTGCTAACGCTAAAATACGCCCTTTCTGCACAGTAAAGGATACGTCTTTAAGTCCCCTATTATTTTTATAGACATTTGATAGATGATTCGCCTCTAGTAACACTACCGCTTCTCCCCCTTCTTTAGTCTCCTTGCAGTAAAGGCAAGCGGTAAAGCTACCCACAAACATGTTACCAATCCATATACCACATAGCCCAATGGTGATGCATAAAATGCTGTCACATTATAAAAAGATGGACCAAGTACGCTGGCCTGTTTTGTAAATATAAAGTAACCAAAGCGCAACCATTCTACAGGATTAATATGCATAACAATAATCGTTAGCTTTTGTAAAATATGCCCTGCAACTACTGTGCCAATTGCCATTAAGGCATACGACAGAAGCAATAAGAAAAATGACCATAAAACTAACGACAGCGATAGCGCAAATAATCTCGTTTTCGCTACCGCCCCAATAGCTAACGCTAAGGAAGTAAAAATAGCAATGCATAATAATGTCAGACTTATAAAAATAAACGGCAAACGTACGCCACCAAGTAATCCACCAAGTGCTAAAACAACACCAAACGCTACCATCACGATTAATAAAAAGGCAATAACAGTAGCTAAATACTTTCCAAAAATATATTGTTTACGCGTCATCGGATAGGTTTTTAATAAAGAAAACCACCCTGTTTCTATATCACCAGCAATGCTCATACTGCCAATTGTCAAAATAAATAGAGGCAATAAAAACAAAAGGACATTTAAAAACGAAGCTGTTTGACGAGTAAAACCTTCTACATCAGGCAGTGCCATTTGCTGGATAACAATAATCGATGTAAAAACAAAAGTGAAGAGTAAGCCAACTAATTGCATCCACCGACTGCGCAACATTTGTTTCAATTCAAGTTTGATGAGCATGCTGTACATCACTGATGAATCCCCCAATTAAAATCGCTTAAATCCTCATAAGTAAGCACTTGTCCCTTACCTTCAGTAGTCATCCAAGATTGCGCAGCTTCTTGCGTTTCGAAAGCAAGTACACCATAATTCATCGGCGTCCAATAATCTTTGTTGTAGACAAACGTCGCCTTCGAAACATCAATCCATTTATTCTCTTTTGCATCCTTAATGAAAGCAGCTCCAACCTCTTCGTCTCCATTTGCCGCAATGTACTCAATTAAACACCCAATATCATCAAACATTTCATAGTCACCATTTTTCAAGGCAATTTGTCCGGCATACTCGTTATGCACAATTGACATGTTACAAACTTTACAAACATCGGTTTCATTGACAATGTCACGTGGTTTAAACGTTTTTTCACTACACCCTACAGCCAGTAAACAACTAACGCAAATTATTAGTATCCACTTTTTCATTCCATCAAACCTCTTTTCCATAGCCATACGCTACTTAAAATAAAAAATAGACCTAGCAAAAACTGTGCTATATCCATATCTACTTTTTTTACACTTTGGTCTTTCATCAGTTTCGGCGTTTCATCAACAAGCACCGTCCTCGCGCTTTTATTGATTTGCTGATCGAGGGAAGTTAGTAAAACAACGCTTGGTGACGCTACAAAATATTGATACACTGGCTGTTGGACCATCCATTGTCCAAAGCTAGATACAGCGACATATGGAACATCGCCAGTACCGTTATTTTTTAAATCCGTTCCAACATAATCATCATAATAATTACTGGATAACCGATAGCCTTGTTGATCCGAACGAGCGGTTAATATATTGCCAGTAAACTGATTATTCTCTACAACTGTTTGGTCATCTACCTTTGTTCCTTCAATGGCCGTTTGATTCATTTGAAAATGATTATGCATAATTTGCACCTCTGCACTTTTCTGTAATGCAATGGCCGTTCGATTGTTCTTCATCGTATTAAAAGCAAGGTCTGCACGCTGCACATCATATAGCAATGCTCCGCTGCCATTCATATCGTTATGATGGATGACTACATTGTCCTTAATCGTAATACCGCTAGTCATCATCACCATCAATCCTGTTACATTGCTCGCATACGTATTGTTTAGAGCCTTGGCATTTTCAGTATACATAAAATGCGTACCATAACGGCTATTCTCTACCGTATTGCGTTGCACAACAATGCCGTCAACCTCTTCTACGTAAATACCATCTTGCACATGTTTAATATTACTATCTTCAACCACTATCTTCTCGCTTTGATAAATAGCAATACCATTACCTTTTTTTGAATAATGCGCCTGTGTGCCAACTATTTCAACATGTTGGATGTGTACATTTTCGCCGTGTTGAATATGCACAGCACTATGCACGTCGTTAATTTTCAATTGTCGTAGCGCAAGACCTTCCACCTCACTAGCAACAATTCCCTTTTTTCCCGATAGCGTCATATTGTCAATCATTACTGCGTCTGCACCTTCAATACGAATTGCTGGTTTTTCCCCAACGGCTGCAATCTCTGTGCCTTTTTCTCCACGCAATGTAATGTTTTTTGTCACGATCAAATTTCCTTTATAATAACCTGCTGGAATGTTGATGACGGCCCCAGGTTCCGCTCTGTCGATTGCCTCCTGTATATCAAATTTTGCATAGGCAGTCGAACTTATACATAGCAAAAACAATAAGACACATCCTATTTTTTTCACCTTTAGTACCTCCAAGTTCAGTAAGAAAAGACTAGAGGAAATTCCCCTAGCCCTTTGTGTATTAATGATTATGGTCATCACTTTCGTGATTCATCTCTTCCATATTCATTTTATCTGATTCTCCATTAGCTTCCTTTTCAGCGTTTTCTTGCATTTTCTTTTTACGGCGCTCTAATGCATCGTCTTTAATTTTTTGTAATTCTTCTACATGCGCTGTTGGATTTTCAGCTAAATACTTATCTGCATCAGCTTTGTTAATGAAATAGATATATCCCCAGTTCATTGGTGATTTTAAATCTGTTTTCACGATTGTGACATCTTCGACCTTCGCCCAATCTTTTGTATTATAATCACGTACAAACTTATCATTTTTCTCGTTATTCGCAACCTCTGCATTGACTAAACAGCCAATGTCATCATAAAACGCAATTGTACCATCTGCTTTAATCGCTTGAGCAGAAAATACACCCATTTCATGGTCTTTCATATAAACCTTCATATTACACATTTCGCAAACTGTATCTTCTTGTGGTTCTTGTAATCGTGAATCTACTAAAGAAGCAACTTGCACTGATTCATCTTTCACTTCAGACTCTTTCGATGCAACTTCTGAATTCGTTTTTTCTTCCTTCACTTCTGCCTTTTCAGTACCACACGCTGTCAATATTAGTAACGTAGCTAGTACTGGTAACCATAATTTTTTCACTATTGCTCCCCCAATTCTTTTCTGTTACTACCTAGTATTTTACAGATAAGTTGTGAAATAAGATGAAAATCTCTGTGAAGATTCGGAAAAATCTATTTGACTACTTTGCAAACGTCTTGAAGTCAAAGTATTCTCTTACAAACTAAAACGATTAAAAAAGCGAGGACAAAAGAGAAAAAGTGTTAGATTGACTGCCATCAATCTAACACTTTTTTGCTATTCCGTTGTTGTCCGCTACGGCGGTGCTTTCCGCTCAGCACAGTAAGGCCGCAACCCTCGCTAACGCGCGGTCTGTTGCGTCTTACATTATGTGCTGTTCCCGCTGGAGTCACCGCCTTCGCTACCAACAACTAGTGAACACTTCTAATTTTTTATTTTTGCAAAAGCAAGAGTGGCTAAGGTCTCCATATAGCAGAAAATTATGAACAGCTTTCGTCTGTTTCTTAAATTTTTTTAGTTATGTCCTAGCCTCTTGTCGTTGTTGTCCGCTACGGGCGGGTCTTTGATTCACTGACTTTTACTGGCGATTGGTTGTGCGTTCTTTAGTAGAGTCGCCACAATCAACAACCCATGTTCTCGAACTTGATTTTGCTATATAGAGGTACGGTAACTATTGTGGCGCTTCTTTAGCTTACTTAGACGGCTCAGTTTTCCAGCTGTTTCATTTAGTTCATTGTGAATTTGAACAGTGCCTCCGCTTTCCGCAAAAATAGGTTCTAGTTGATTATGACGTTGTTGCTGCATCGGCCTCTTATTACTTGATTGCTTTTTATCTTTATTTTTTTGCAAACTTTTTTTAAATTGTTGCTGTGTATGGTGGCTAAAGTTATGACTAATATCACCAGCATGTAAATACTGTTGTTCATTACGAAAAGTGCTACCTGTCGTCGCATTTACTCTAGAAGTCCTCATAATTAGTTACCCTCCTTTTCATTTTACTTACTTTATAGGTATTTATATCGACATTATATGCAAAAAATTAAGCAAACAGAACCAAATATATAAAAAAAGAATAGAATTATTCAAAAAGTATCTATCACTTTTGAACAACTCTATTCTCATAAGCATTACTTCCAAAAATCATCAAAAATTGTAATTGGCATATGGCGTTTATGTTGAGAGCGTAAATAATGTTGCTCTAATCGTTCACGAGCATCGTCAGGAATTTGCTTCCCTTCTAAATAATCATCAATTTGCTCATAAGTTACTCCAAGCGCCACTTCATCTGGCAAAGATGGACGATGTTCTTCCAAGTCAGCAGTCGGAACTTTTAAATACAGATGCGCTGGACAACCAAGTGCCGCTAATAATTGTTTCCCCTGACGCTTATTCAGACGAAAAATAGGCATTAAATCAGCTCCGCCGTCACCATATTTTGTAAAGAAACCTGTAATTGCCTCCGCAGCGTGGTCTGTTCCTAACACAACAGCACTATTCATAGCAGCGATAGAAAATTGTACTTTCATGCGCTCCCGTGCTTTTTCATTACCTTTTACAAAATCACTAAGCACAACTCCAGCATCGGCTAGAGCACGAACACTTGCATCAACCGCTTCCTTAATATTGACCGTGTAGGTAGTCGTAGGCTGAATAAAATCAATAGCGTCCTGACAGTCTTGTTCATCCTTTTGAATACCATATGGTAAACGCACTGCCCAAAATGAATACTTCTGCTCGCCTGCTTCCTCATTTAACTCATTCACTGCTAGTTGAGCTAATTTACCAGTTAAAGTAGAGTCTTGACCACCTGATATACCAAGTACAAACCCTTTTACAAAGCTATATTTTTGTGCATATGCCTTCAAAAAATCAATGGATTTACGAATTTCTTCCTGTGCATCAATTGTTGGCAAAACTTTTAATTCGGTAATAATTTGCTGTTGTAATGCCATAACATCTTCCACTCCTTAGTCTTTTACAATTCGATCGACCATTTCTCGTACTTCTTCAATATTTCGCATTTTATTATCCCAGCATTTTTGGCTTAAATCGACTGGATATTCCTCTGGATTCATGGCACGTTTATATTCATCCCACAGCAGTTCTAAATTGTCAGCTGCATAATTACGCATCTCTTCCAACGTTGGATTGTCATAAATTACGTCCCCTTTATTAATCACATGCTGATGCAAGTTTTTCGCCTCGAAATTCGTGACAAATTTTGATACGAATGTATGCACAGGGTGGAACATCTTTATTCGCTCTTCAGATTGGGGGTCTTCATCATGCATCGTAATGTAATCACCCTCTGCTTTACCGTTTTTACGGTCAATAATACGATAAACACTTTTCAAACCAGGAGTTGAAACTTTTTCAGCATTAGCAGAAATTTTAATCGTGTCCTCTAACTGACCTTCATCATTTTCAATAGCGACCATTTTATAAACAGCCCCTAATGCTGGCTGATCGTAAGCTGTAATTAATTTTGTACCAATTCCCCACATATCTACGCGGGCACCTTGAGCTTTCAAGTTTAAAATCGTATATTCATCTAAATCATTGGAGACAACAATTTTGGCATCATGGAAGCCTGCTTCATCTAACATACGACGTGCTTCTTTTGACAAGAAAGCAATATCCCCACTATCTAAACGAATACCAATGAAATTAATTTTATCACCAAGCTCTTTTGCCACTTTTATCGCATTCGGCACCCCAGATTTCAGCGTATTATAGGTGTCCACTAAAAATACGCAGTTGCGATGACGTTTCGCATAGGCGTGGAATGCATCATAATCATTTTTATAAGCCTGTACAAGTGCATGAGCATGAGTACCAGCTACCGGAATGTTAAATAGTTTTCCTGCACGCACATTACTAGTTGAAGCAAACCCTCCTATAAATGCTGCACGAGTTCCCCAAATAGCCGCATCCATTTCTTGCGCTCGACGTGTACCAAACTCCATTGCCATTTCATCTTTAACGATTTGCTTAATACGACTCGCTTTAGTGGCAATTAGTGTTTGGTAATTGACAATATTCAATAGAGCCGTCTCGATTAGTTGTGCTTCAACTAAAGGTGCCTCAATACGTACAATTGGCTCATTGGCAAAAACGAGCTCCCCTTCCACCATTGAATACATATCGCCTGTAAAGCGAATATTTTTTAAATAGTCAATGAAGTCTTCTTTATATCCAACCTCTTCACGTAAATACGCGATATCTGACTCACTAAAGCGAAAATCTCGCAAATACTCAAGCATGCGTTCCAGTCCAGCAAATACGGCAAAGCCATTTCCAAATGGTAATTTTCTAAAATATAATTCAAAAATCGCTTTTCTATTATGTATGCCATCAGCCCAATAAGACTCTGCCATATTAATTTGATACAGGTCCGTGTGTAGCGCTAAGCTATCGTCAGCATAGTTCGATCTCATAGGAATCCCTTCTTCCACTTTCATAATTAGTCCTAGTATACACTATATACCCAAAATCTTGCGTTATACACTTTTCTGTTCCCATGTTATGTTTCCTAACATATATAGTCAGAAAATTTTGAACTGTTCACATTTTAGACACAAATTTTAGCACCGCTTTCATTCCTTTTATAAATAGCTTTTTAGTAAACTACTACGAAAGACGAAATATATCATGTAATATAACCTACCATCGTAATAAAAAAAACAATTGCGCCATGTATCTACTCGCTATAATATGTAAATTAAATTTACGCAAGGAGCTGTTGTGAGTGAAAAAAATAGAGGCCATTATTCGTCCGGAAGTTTTTGGGGCTGTACGAGACGGACTTGCAAAAGTAGGCATTGCAGGTTTAAGTATTTCTGAAATCGCTGGCTGCGGTCGTCAATTAGGTCATACAGGTTTGTTTCGAGGCAATGCCTATGAAATTGAGTTTTTACCAAAATTGAAATTAGAAATGATCATCGATGATGAAAAAGTTGATGCTATTGTGGAAGTTTTATTACGCGATGCTGCAACTGGTAAAGTTGGAGACGGGAAAATTTTCATTTATCCAGTAGAACAGGCAATTCGTATCCGTACTAAAGAAGTCGGATCAATTGCTGTAGAATAAGGGGGAGATAGTTATGGATGACGTACTATTATCTGTAAATTTAGTTTGGATTATGCTTGGGACAATTTTAGTATTCTTTATGCACGCAGGTTTTGCAATGGTCGAGGCAGGTTTTACTCGTTCTAAAAATGCAGTTAACATTATTATGAAAAATTTCTTAACCATATCGCTTGGTGGGATTGTTTATTTCCTATGTGGATATGCCATTATGTTTGGCGACACAGCAGGAGGCTTCTTCGGAACAAGTGGTTTCGCTTTAAACGGTGTAGATGACCTCTCCTTCTTTATTTTCCAAACAATGTTTGCTGCCACAGGTGCGACTATCTTATCGGGTGCAGTAGCAGAACGTACAAATATTTTTGCTTATATCGGTGTCATCATACTAATGACAATACTTGTTTATCCCGTAGTAGGTCATTGGGTGTGGAGCGGTCAAGGTTGGTTAACTGACCTCGGCTTTATCGATTTTGCTGGTTCTACTGTTGTCCATTTAACTGGTGCAGTAGCTGCGTTTATAGCAGCCATAATGGTTGGACCACGTCTAGGTAAATACGAAAACGGACGTGTTAACGTTATTACTGGTCATAGTATTCCTATAGGCGCATTAGGTGTGTTCTTACTTTGGTTCGGTTGGTTCGGCTTTAATGGTGCCTCTACGTTAGCAGCAGACCCTGCACTTGTTCCAAAAGTAATTGCCAATACATTTTTCGCAGCAGCAGCTGGCGTTGTTGCCACTGCATTCTATACTAAATTCCGCTACGGTCATATTGATGGCTCACTAACTCTCAACGGTGCATTAGCAGGTCTAGTAGGCATTACAGCTGGTGCCGCAAACGTCAGCATTGTTGGTTCACTTATTATTGGTTTAATCGCAGCACCATTATTAGTAGAAGGTGTCCGTTTTATTGAATGGAAGTTAAAAGTAGATGATCCTGTAGGTGCAATTGCTGTCCACGGTATTTGTGGTATTTGGGGTACACTTGCAGTTGGGCTATTTGATGTTGGTGGTCAAGGTCTGTTCTACGGTGGTGGCATTAGCTTACTAGGTATTCAAGCTATAGGTGTGATTGCTACAATTGCTTGGGTTAGCGTTACTGTCACAGCTGGCTTATATATCATTAAAGCATTTGTCCCTTTACGTGTATCAGCAGAAGAAGAAATTACAGGTCTAGATGTGATCGAACATGGTACACCTGCTTATGAATACCAAGAGATTTTTAAAAGCTCCGCTATACAAGGTGAAACATTTGCACAACGTTTAACTCACATCGGCAAAACACAAACAAACGTGACCGAAAAACATGTCTAAAAAATAGATACGTTATCCATTAAAGGCACTAGAAACTGTTAGCTATCCGTATCAATTTGCGCGGATTTCTAGCAGTTTCTTTTTTGTTATATTTATTCTATCTCTAACTCAAGTAAGAACTGTTTCATCGTTAACCCACTGCGAAAGCCTGTTAGCTTACCGTTCTTCCCAATTACACGGTGGCACGGAATAATCGCTAATATCGGGTTTGCACCGATTGCACTTCCAACAGCCCTCACAGCCTTTGGATTGCCTATTCGCTCTGCAATAGCAGCATATGTTGTGGTTGTTCCATAAGGAAGTTCTTTGAGTGCATCCCAGACGGCTAGTTGAAATGCTGTTCCTTTCACATGAATCGGTAAATTAAATTCAGTCAGCTCTCGATTAAAATAGGCTGTGAATTGCTTAACATAAGGCTTAAGCTTTTCACTGTTTTCTTCAAAACTGTAGCCTTTAAAGTGCTTTTGAGCCCACGTTTCCACCTCATCAAATGCGGTATTGGGTGTGCCAAGATAGACAAGCCCTTCATTCGCCGCAATCATATACATCTCGCCTTGTGCGAATGTTAGTGTATCTACATATAAAATAGTCATTAAAATTCTCCTTACACATGATGATTAGAAGTATACTGCAAAAAGGTAAAATAACTGTAGTTAACAAATATTTCATGCTACAGTTATTTTACCTATAAGCATAAAGGAGTTTCAACTACATGACTACGATATACGAGCCCGCTATCCATCTTCAACAAGTGAGCTTTTTAGTAAAGGATAAGGCTATTTTAAAGTCCATTACCGGTTCATTTCCTAAAGGCAAAATTACAACGCTCGTTGGCCCATCTGGCGCTGGTAAAACGACCTTATTAAAAATGTGTAACGGACTATTATCACCAACTGACGGGCTTATATTCATTGACAATCAAACAATCACTACCTATGAGCCAACTACATTAAGAAAACATGTCGGAATTGCCCTTCAAGCAGCACCTATGATTGCTGGAACTGTATTTGATAATTTGGCTCTTCCACTCGCTTTACAAGGAAAAAAGCTCACACAACAAGATGCCATTCAATATTTACTAGATGTCGGGCTCGATGCCAGCTTTTTACACCGCGCTACAAATGAATTATCTGGTGGACAACGTCAAAAGGTATCCATTGCACGTACTCTTATTAATCAATCTTCTATATTATTGTTAGATGAGATAACTTCCGCATTGGACCGTCAATCTGTACAGGATATTGAAGCACTTATCGTATCATTAAATAAAAACTATAATGTTACGATTATCTGGATTACCCACAATTTACAGCAAGCGCTCACGATCGGCCATTACACATGGGTCATGATGGATGGAGAGCTTATTGAAACAGGTGAAAGCTCGTTATTGAAAGCCCCTACTCACCCAAGAGTCGCTGAATTTATACAGGGGGTAAACGCATGACTTATACTTCACTTTCGCTAACATTGATTTTTGTTTTAATCCCGCTAGTACTATCAAAGACATTTAAGCTAGGGCTTGAAAAAGACACAATTATTGCAACGATTCGCTCAATTATTCAATTGCTTGCAGTCGGCTATATTTTAAATTTTGTCTTTGGTGAAGGGAGTATTATATATATTTTTCTAATGGTGGCATTGATGATTGTGGCTGCCACTTTAAATGCCCGAAAAAAGGGAAAAGGTATTAAGGGTATTACGTGGAAAATAGTGTTTACGCTTGTAATGGTGGAAATTGTCACACAAGGCGTTTTACTCGGTTTCAACATTGTTCCTACAACTGCACAGTATATTATTCCTATTAGCGGAATGCTAATTGGCAACTCCATGGTACTATCTATTTTATTTTTAAATCGCTTTACTGCGGAAATTACAAGTCACGAAAATGAAATTGAACTCATTTTATCGCTAGGAGGTACACCAAAGCAAGCAATTCATCGCCAACTAATCAATGCGATTAAAGCGAGCATGATCCCTACCATCGAAAGTCAAAAAACGATTGGGCTTGTTCAATTACCAGGTATGATGAGTGGTCAAATTATTGGTGGTGCAGACCCTATACAAGCAGTACAATTTCAATTGTTAATTATTTTTGCCCTTTTAACAACCGCAACATTATCGAGCATAATGATAGGTTTTTTAAGCTATCCTGCGCTTTTTAACGCAAGGTTACAATTATTGGAAGTTGAATAATTGTTTTCGTGATATCATGACAATTACTATAAATATGTTATACTAGTAAGAAAAATGCAGTGAGGAGAATGACCCATGTTATTACGCGATTTTTTCATCCAATTATCTGAAAACCAACTATTAAATAGTGCTGCTAAAAAATACGGCTTAAAGTTAGGTGCCCAAAGTGTGGTAGCTGGTACTAATATAGAAGAAACAATTGCAAGCATCAAAGATTTAAACGCACATAATATCTCTTGCACGGTGGATAATCTAGGGGAATTTGTTGCCAATGAAGAAGAAGCGACAAAAGCTAAGGAACAAATCCTCGCTGTCATTGAAGCCATTCATGAAAATGGTGTGGATGCGCATATTTCGTTAAAGCCATCTCAATTAGGTTTAGACATTGATGTTGATTTTTGCTATGACAATCTATATGAGATCGTAGAAAAAGCAGCAGCTTATGATATTTTTGTTAACTTTGATATGGAAAATTACGGTCGTCTACAAACATCATTTGATATGGTGGAAGAGCTATCAAAAACATTCAACAATGTTGGAACGGTTATCCAATCATACTTTTATCGTGCAAAAGACGATATTGAAAAATTTAAAAACTACCGCTTACGTATTGTAAAGGGTGCATATAAAGAGCCTGCTGATGTAGCCTTCCAAGATAAGCTAGATATCGATTTAAACTTTATCGAATTGATTGAATATCATTTATTACATGGCAAATTTACATCGATTGCGACACATGACCATAACGTTATTGCACATGTTAAACGCTTTGTTGCAGACAATAATATTCCACTCGATAAATTTGAATTCCAAATGTTGTACGGCTTCCGCACAGATATGCAAAAAGAGCTTGCGAAAGAAGGCTATAACTTCTGTGTCTATGTACCATTTGGCGAAGATTGGTACGGTTACTTTATGCGTCGTTTAGCGGAGCGTCCGCAAAACCTTAACCTAGTTACGAAACAAGTATTTACGAAAAAAACGAATACCGTTCTTGCAGTAGCAGCTGGTGCATTCGTTCTTGGACGTTTAACAAAGCGTAAAAAGTAATAAAAAATCTTGTAGAAAAACTTATAGCGCTAACTATTGCCGTTGATTTCCGCTACGGGCGGACGCTTTCCGCGGGCACACCGTAAGCCGCAACCCTCGCTATCGCGCAGGTTGTTGCGGCTTACGTTTTGTGCTGTCCCGCAGGAGTCGCCCGCCCTCCGCTCCAATCAACTAATAAATGCATTTAACTTAGTATCAAATAACATTTCCTAACTATAAAAATAACAAGAGGCATCAAGAGTGAAATCTTGATGCCTTTAATCTTGTCACCATTTTTGGTAACTCTTTTTTTCATTTGATGGACAACTACTTTTTAAGGATTTGTTGACCAAAGGCCTGCATGTTTTAGCACAACACGTGGATGTAATTTTAATTGAGCGACCATTAAGTCTGCTAAATCTTCCGCTTGCATAACCTTTTCAGGGTTACCATCAGTTAATTGTAATTCCACTGCCATATCCGTTGCAACCGTACTTGGCGTTAATGTCACAACACGAATGTTATGTTTGCGAACTTCTAACATCAGCGATTCACTCATACCAATAACAGCCGCTTTCGAAGCACTATACGCACTCGTAATCGGAGCACCCTTTTGACCAGCGGTAGATGAAATGTTAATAATATCTCCGGAAGAACGCTCAATCATTTCAGGTAGGACGGCACGTGTTGTGTAATATACACCTTTGACATTTACATCTACAATATTCGTCCAATCTTCAGGTGAAAGCTCTAAAAACTTACCGAATTTTGAAATACCCGCATTATTTACTAAAATATCGATTGGCCCTAACTCAGCACGAATACTTTCTACTGCTGTTGTGATAGATTGCAAATTAGCTACATCCGCTGTAGCTAGTGCCACCTTGACTTCATACGCCTTTAATAAGTCAGCAACCTGTTGTAAATTTTCTAATGTGCGTCCTACAAGCCCAACATTAATGCCCTCTTTCGCAAAGGCGATGGCTGTTGCACGGCCAATACCACGACCTGCACCAGTTATTAAAGCTGTTTTACCAGTAATCGTTTGCATATATCTTGCTCCTTTATAAGTAGTGATAGAAAAATCTCTGTTGTTTAGCATACCTATTCATCCTTGAAAAGTACATCCAGAAGACTTATTTATTCCATCCTTTTTCCTTAAAGCGTGCAATCGCTTCAATCCGATTGCCCACATGAAGCTTCTCTAAAATGGTGGAAATATAGTTACGTACAGTTCCTGCCGATAAAAATAACTCAGCCGCAATTTCCTTCGTCGTTTTACCTTCTGCCACAAGTGTCAACACTTGACTTTCGCGCTCAGTTAACGGATTCTCACTATCATCCTCATAGACAAAGTCAACCAGCTCGGGTGCGTAAATGCGTTTGCCATCAACAATTGTTCGAATGGCACTAACCAATTCTTCGATAGGACTGTCCTTTAGTAAGTAACCTCGTACACCTGCTTTTCTTGCTCGTTCAAAGTAGCCAGGTCTTGCAAAAGTTGTTAATATAATAACTTTACAGTCAGAACCATGTAATTCTTCAGCCGCATCAAGCCCAGTTTTCACCGGCATTTCAATATCCATAATACAAATATCCGGCTGGTGCTCTGCTACAAGCGCCAATGCTTCCTCACCATTTTTGGCTAAACCGACAACTTCCATATCTTCCTCCATACTAAGTAAGGAACGAAGTGCGCCTAACAGCATCCCCTGGTCTTCAGCGATTACAATTCGTATCATGTCATAACCCTCTTTCCTATAGGTTCTTCAGATTTTCTGCAACCTTTTGATGTGTAATGGTCACTGGAATCGATACCGTTAAAGTAGTGCCATTTTCACTTTCTATTTTAAATGTGCCATTAATAAACTCTAATCGTTCGCGCATCCCTTTTAAGCCGTTACCTGTTTTCAATGCCTGTTTTTTCGTAATGCCTTGTCCATTATCGCGAACAATCAAATGTACTTCTTTAAAGTTTTGATGGAAGGCTATTTCACATTTGGTTGCGCCGCTATGTTTCACAATATTCGTTACGGCTTCCTTCAAACACATGGACAACACATTCTCTACAAGTGGTGGGACACGTAAGGAGTCCATATCCCCCTCAAAAACAAATTCCATTTCAGCCGCTTTTAAAATTTGAGATATACGCATAAGCTCATCTTCAAATTTATTTGTCCGCATATCCGATACTAATTCTCGAACCTCTTTTAAAGCAATACTAGCTGTTTGACGAATATCTTTTATCTCGATTAATGCTTGCTGAGGATCACGTGCAATAAGTCTAGATGCTAAATCGCTTTTTAAGCCAATCATGGATAATTTTTGACCGAGCGTATCATGTAAATCTCTTGCTATACGTTGCCGTTCCTCAAAAACAATTAATTCGGCAATACGTTCATTTGCAGTTTCTAATTGCCCTTCTAAATTTTCACGCTTATTTTTCGAATAAATTGTTAACGGTAGAAGCACCACTGCCAAAATCGTTAAAACAACAAATGGAAGCTGTGATAAAAATAAATGTAGCTCAACAAAGAAACCAAATCCTGTAGATATCACAGTAAAACCAATATGGAGGCCATACATTATGTAAAAGCCAACCGGTCTACGGATATTTCCAATGAAAAAGGCTGTAAAAATCGATAAATACACATAGCCGAACAAAATAGTCAACGTAATATTAATGACCATCTCAAAGCTAATCCACATATAAACAAGCCCGTTTTTAGCGTTCACAGAAAATCGGTAAAAAATAAAATAGAGCATTAAAAAAGTAATGCCTATTGATATTTCAATATACGATGATTTTCTAAATATAAAGAAAAACGGGAGAAAACAAAAAATAATCCATAAATAAACGCTGAGCATAGGACTATTCGGAATGATACTATGCCGTTTCCTCATCATAATCTCACGCTCTTTCCTACTTTTCCCTATATTATAACAAGAAAAGCATATTTGCGCCCGTCCATTGCCATACAGTGGCTTGCCTACGAGCCTATCCTTACTATGTAAAACAGCCACCTCCTAAGAAGAGATGGCTGTTTACGACTAAGCAGCAATACTGCCTTTCGTTTTTCGTTTTATGATTTCATTGACTTCTTTAAAAGAGACAAATTTGCCAAGTTCTTCATCGTATAATTTATAGCGTAACGATTCTAAGCTTGTACGTAACGTAATTGTAGTAGCCGTGTGTAATGGTGGCGTTTCTTTATGCGCTTTTTCAAGATTATAGTTCGGTACACGCGGAGCTAAATGGTGTACATGGTGGAAGCCGATATTACCTGTTATCCATTGTAATAATTTCGGTAATTTGTAGTATGAACTACCTTCTACCGCGGCTTTCACATAATCCCAATCAGTGTCATGCTCGAAATAAGAATCTTCGTACGTATGTTGGATATAGAATAACCAAATTCCTAATGCACCTGCGATAAATAAAGTAACACCCTGCACTAATAAAAATGCTTGCCAACCCATAGTGTAAATGAGCCCTGCACAAATGCCGGCAATAATAATATTTGTTAAATGCGTATTCATACGCTCTTTTTGCTTCGCATCTTTTCGGTTAAAACGATTTAAAACTAATACCATATATAAAGGACCTAAGCCGAACATTACAAGTGGATTACGATAAAAACGATACCATAATCGTTGACCTTTAGAAGATTGTAAATATTCTTCTACTGTCATCATATCAATATCACCAATACCACGCTTATCTAAGTTCGAGCTTGTTGCATGGTGAATTGTATGCTCACGTTTCCATTTTTCATAAGGGAACGATGTTAGTACCCCAGTTAATAAGCCAACCCAGTCGTTTGCCTTTTTGCTTTTGAAAAATGAACCGTGGGTACAATCATGGAAAATAATAAATGTTCTTACGACAAAACCAGCAGCAATAACACTTAAACCTGCAGTTAACCATGGCGAAATATCAACCAACATATAACCAGCAATCCATAGGACGATTAACGGCGCTATTGTGTTAACCATTTGAAAAACACTTTTACCTGTGTCTGATTTCGCAAATGGTGCTACATCTTGGCGCAACTTTTTCGTTTTTTCTTTATCTGTTGCCATTCCTTTTTTCCCTCGTTTCCTTTTGCTTATGATATCATCATAAAACAAGAGTATAGCGAGCAACAGACGCAAACATCATAAAAAGCATATGACATTTGTCATACTCAAAAGCCAGCGCTATAAAATTCCGCTCTCCGCTAAGGTTATTTCAACACGTTAGCGATGCTGTTGTTACTTTATTAGCGCTGCCTTTTTACTTTTCAGGTCCCGTTAAATGCAGTTGATAAAATACTAAATCCAACCATTCTCCAAATTTGTATCCCGCATTTTTAATTGTTCCTGCATATTCAAAGCCTAGCTTCTCGTGCGCCTTAATACTGCCAATATTTTCGCCATCGATACCGGCAACTAAAGTCTTCACACCCTGTTTCTCTGCGATATCAATCAATTGATGCATTAACTTACTGGCAATGCCTTTCTGATAATGCTCCTTGTGTACGTATACCGAATGCTCCATCGTATGCTTATAACCTGGATAAGGGCGGAACTGACTGTAATTTGCAAAACCCGCCACTACTCCATTTTCCTCAAAAACTAACAACGGGTTACCCGCTGCTTGGTGCTCATAAAACCATTGCTTTTTCTCATCTAATGATTGTATTTCATACCTATATACAGCTTTACTCGTTAAAATAACATCGTTATAAATAGCTAAAACCTCAGGTAAATCTTTTTCTTCCATAAATCGAATCATCCAGTTCACGTCCTCACCTAAAAAGAAATAGAACCCCACCGATAACAGCAGGGTATGCATTGCACAATAGTCCATTCGACAAGCATAAAGGAAACACGGATTTTGAGCAGGCTTGGATATTGCCCGTTCAAAATCCGTACTATCCGTTGCTCACATGTACTTTAATCGTTGACCGTTAAAGTGTTCTTCATAAAGATAAAGCATTTTTAGCAAAATTACACGTTAAAATATCTCGCATCTGGATGCGCGAAAACTATTGCAGATACGGAAGCTTCTGGCTCCATCATAAAGCCTTCTGTTAAATGAACCCCTATATCTTCTGGCTTGAGCAAACCAAATAATTTTTCTTGGTCCTCCAAGTTTGGGCATGCAGGATAGCCAAATGAGAAACGTTGCCCTTGATATTTCGCAGCAAAACGGTCTCGCATTGTGAAATCTGTGTTGTCTGGGAAGCCCCATTGATCACGAATTTCTTGGTGCATACGTTCCGCAAAGCCCTCAGCAAGCTCAAGAGCAGTTGATTGAAGGGCATGACTTTCAAGGAACTTCCCATCTTCTTTTAATTGACGAGCTGTCGCCATTACACCTTGACCAGCTGTGACAACCATCAATGCAATATAGTCCATTTCTCCACTTTCTACTGTTTTCAAGAAATCTGCTAAACACATAAATGGTTCCACCTGTTGGCGAGGGAATGTAAAGCGTTCAATTTCCGTTTTACTATCGGCAGGATCATAAACGATGACATCATCTCCATCAGCTTGTGCTGGGAAGAATTGATACAAGCCTGAAGGTTTCAATAGATCACTTTGTAAATAATCATCCACCAATGCTTTTAATTCTGTTGCTCGCGTATCCCCTGCATCTAGTAATTGTTGAACTTGTCCTTTTAGCCCTAAGTGATGCCCTAGTAATGTTCGCATATTGACATATGGATATAGATGCGACACCGAGTACTCCTTTTTCACATGACGGCGAACATCCGATGGCAGGAACACCGGTGCATCTTTCACAGTACGTACAGGCTTCACTGTAATTTCTTTAGCAGGTCGTGCTGCACGTTTTTCATCTGCTTCTAATCGTTTTTGGCGGGACTCTGCTATTTCAGCTAAAAAGTTTTCTCGCGTCTCACTACCCATTAACAGATTCACTTGCTCTAGCCCTTGCATCGCATCTTTTGAGTAAATGACAGGTCCTTCATATTCATTAGCAATTTTCGTTTCTGTAAAGCGTCGAGACAACGCCGCCCCTCCTACTAGTATCGGCACATCAATACCAGCAGCCTTAAAGTCTTGCGCAGTGATCACCATCTGCTGAGCAGATTTAACGAGTAAGCCAGATAGTCCGATGAAATCAGGTTTTTCTTTACGAATCGCTTCAATTAACTGAGCTGGCGTTACTTTAATACCTAAATCAACGACTTTGTAGCCATTATTACTTAAAATAATATCTACTAGGTTTTTACCGATATCATGCACATCACCTTTTACAGTAGCGAGCACCATTTTACCTTTGCCAGAACTGTCCTCATTTTTTTCCATAAATTGTTCAAGATGTGCTACAGCAGCCTTCATAACACCCGCTGATTGTAATACTTCTGCAACGATAAGCTGATTATCGTTGAATAAACGACCAACCTCAGCCATCCCTTCCATCAGCGGCCCATTAATAATATCAAGCGGCGCCTCAAAAATTTCACGAGCGGCATCTAAGTCTTCAATAAGCCCCTCTTTTGTTCCTTCTAAAATATAGTAAGCTAAGCGCCCTTCCACCGTTTTCGGAATATCCGCTTCTGTTTTCTCTTTCTTTTTATCACGATAAAAATCAGTGAAAACCGCTAATGTTTCATCATTTGTATTAAACAATAGATCATTTGCTAGCTTAATTTCCGCTTCAGGAATCGATGCATAACGCTCTAATTTCTCTGTATTTACAATCGCGTAATCCAAGCCCGCCTGTGTACAGTGATATAAATAAACAGCGTTCAGAACTTCACGACCCACTGGTGGTAAGCCGAAAGAAATATTACTGACACCGAGTACCGTTAACGTACGTGGCATTTTTTCTTTGATAAGACGAATGCCCTCAATTGTTTCAAGTGCTGATCCAATATATTGTTCATCTCCAGTACCTACCGGGAACATTAACGGGTCAAAAATAATATCTTCAGGAGCCAAGCCCCATTTCTCCGTTAATAATTGATAAGAACGCTCAGCAATTTCTAATTTACGATGACGATCTACTGCCATCCCCTGCTCATCAATCGTACCAACAACTAAAGAAGCACCATATTTTTTCACTAATGGCATTACGGCGTCAAAACGTTCTTCTCCATCCTCTAGGTTAATAGAGTTAATGATGGCTTTCCCTTGAGAAAATTTCAATGCTTCCTCAATTACTTTTTCATCTGTGGAGTCGATAACAAGTGGAACCTTAACTTTTTTCACAACTTCCTGCATAAATCCACGCATATCCGCCAATTCATCTCGGTCAGGGTTCGCTAAACAAATATCGATAACATGTGCACCATTTTTCACTTGCGCACGAGCAATTTCTGCCGCTTCCTCATATTTACCATCAATGATTAAATTTTTAAATTTTCGAGAGCCAATAACATTTGTTCGTTCCCCAATAAATAATGGGCGCATTGAATCATCGTACACTAAAGGTTCAATACCCGATACGACATGACCATGTGTAGCTTCAGGTAATGGACGTGGCTTTTCGTCCTTTAGTACTTCTCTAATTGCTGCAATATGGGCTGGTGTTGTCCCACAACAACCACCGACAATATTCAGCCAGCCTTTTTCAGCAAAACCTTTTAATTTTTGTGATAAGGATTCGGGTGATTCATGATAACAACCTTCCTCATCCGGTAAACCAGCATTCGGATAACAGCTAATATAACCAGTAGAAAGCTCCGCTAGTGAACGAATATGATCGGTCATAAATTCTGGACCAGTTGCACAGTTTAAACCGACTGAAAGCGGCTTAATATGTTCGATTGATATGTAAAAAGCATCAATTGTTTGCCCTGCTAATGTTGTACCCATCGGTTCAATCGTGCCGGAAATCATCACCGGTAATTCTTTGCCCGTCTCTTTAAACGCACGTGACACCCCTAGTGTCCCCGCTTTTACATTGAGCATATCCTGACTCGTTTCTAGTAGCAGTACATCTGAACCTGCTTCAATTAGAGCCTTTGCCTGTACATAAAAGTTTTCTTCTAGTTCATCAAAGGTAATACCGCCAGTGACTGATAATGTTTTCGTCGTTGGGCCCATCGCTCCGGCAACGAAACGTGGCCATTCTGGAGTAGAAAACTCATCCACTACTTTGCGTGCAATTTCCACCGCACGTTTATTAATCTCTTCCGCATTAGCCCCAAGATTATATTCATTTAATACGAGAGGTGTACCGCCAAACGTATTTGTACAAATGATATCCGCACCAGCTTCTAAATATTTTCGATGAACCTTTTCAAGCACATCGGGTCTAGTTAATACAAGATTCTCGTTACAACCATCAAGCTCCTCACCACCAAAATCTTCTGCTGATAAGTTTTCATTTTGAAGCATTGTACCCATTGCGCCATCCAGAATTAAAATTCGTTTCTCTAGTTGCTCTTCAATCAAGTGCTTAGCCATCTATACTTACTCCTTTTTTCTGTTCATCCAATTGTCCGATAAATTTCATTAATTCAAGCGTCATATCATAGCGTAAAAACGGTGTAATTAAATAAATACCATTAAAATATTCTGCCGCTACTTCTACTAACTCTTTGGCAATTGCAATCCCTTCTAATGTTGAACGTTCTTTATCTTCACCACACGCCTTCATACGTGCTAGTGCATCGTCTGATAATTTAATCCCTGGTACTTCATGATGTAAAAACTCGGCGCTCTTATAGCTCGTTACTGGCATAATACCAATATAAATTGGGGCGTCTAAATGCTTTGTTGCCTCATAAATTTCCACAATTTTTTCTTTTGTATAAACAGGTTGAGAAATAAAATAATCCGCACCATGTTCAATCTTTTTCTCTAAGCGTGCTACTGCACGATCTAATACACGAACATTCGGGTTAAATGCTGCCGCAACAGAAAAGTTTGCTTTCTTACGAAGTGGCTTACCGGAAAATGATATCCCCTCATTCAACTGTTTAATTAATTGAATAAGCTCCATGGATGAAACATCATAAACACTTGTGGCACCTGGGAAGTCTCCTACCTTTGTTGGATCTCCAGTAACCGCTAAAATATCATGAATGCCAAGTGCATTTAAGCCCATTAAATGGGATTGTAGACCAATTAAGTTACGGTCACGGCACGTAATATGCGTCAACGGTCGTACACCATGTGTCTCCTTTAATAACGCACCCATAGCGACATTACTAATGCGGGGAGATGCAAGCGAATTATCAGCCATCATCACGACATCTGCACCTGCTTCATATAATTTTTTTGCCCCTTGAATAAAACCGTCAATTTCTAGATGTCTCGGAGTGTCTAACTCTACGATAACCGAACGTTCGCGCTTCACCTTTTCATGTAGCGGTTCATATGTCGCAGGTTCCGCTTCCCGCACAATCTCTACTTTTTCAGGTTTCGTATACTTTGCTTCAACAGGCGTTAACTCTTCTAAATATTTCTTCGCAGCTGCTATATGTTTAGGTGTCGTACCACAACATCCACCGATTAAACGAACACCTTGGTCACGCAATGCAACTGCTGCTCGGCCAAAATAATCAGCTTCTGACTCATAAACGACACGCCCATCCTCTAAATCTAGTAGCGATGCATTTGGATATGCTGACATAAATGCTTTATCAGGAAGCTCCACACCTTCAAATGCTTGAATTGTATGATGGGGACCTAAACGACAATTGACGCCTACTACATCTGCACCAAGAGCTTGTAACTCATGTAATGCTTGATTTAACGTCATTCCATTTTGCAACACACCCGGCTCATGCATGGATACTTGTGCAATAATCGGTAACTCTGTTTTGCCACGTAACATTTTTAACGTTGCACTTAACTCTTCAAAATCATAATACGTTTCAAGTAAAAGACCATCAGGATTGCCAGCAAGTAACACATTTGCTTGTTCTTCAACAGTCAATAATATTTCCTCTAAAGTAGCATCACTTTTACGAATGCCACGGATGCCCCCAATTGTCCCTAAAACAAATTGCCCGCCATCAGCTGCCGCTCGTTTTGCAATCGTGATTGCCGCTTCATTATATTGTTGAACCCGTGATTCTAAGCCGTAACGCGCTAATTTAATCGCATTTGCACCGTAAGTATTGGTCTGAATGACATCTGCACCAGCAGCTATATATTCTCTATGAATTTTTTCAATTAACTCCGGTCTCTGTACATTCATTTCCTCATGACAGTACTCTAAGCCGTAGCCATATAATACAGTACCAATGGCTCCATCCGCGGTAAGCACATGTGTTTTTAACTTTTCTAGCAATCCCATAAATCGTAGCCCTCTCTTTCCTTGTATCCAAAATATAAAAAGCCTTCTTTTACAAAAAAGAAGGCTTTAACGAATCGCAATTGTTGTTCCTTCTCATCTTCGACCAAAAAGGTCTTCTGGATTTAGCACCTGACATAAGTTGGTTGCTGAAGCTTCATAGGGCCAGTCCCTCTGCTTCTCTTGATAAGAATGTAGTATGAATTTTTCAAATAATTAAAAGAATCATATCGTTTACAGACGATAGAGTCAAGACTATTTCACTTAACAAAGGAGATTTCTCCCGAAAAAAATATTATTTTAGTTTTAACTTCACTGTTATTCTAGTTTTTCCGCAAGCGATTCGCCTATTTTTTTACCATTTTGAATACAAGCACCAATACCTACGCCGAAGTATGAGCAACCCGCTATCGATAAATTGGGATACCGTTCTGCAAGCTCCGCTGTTAAGCCTTGCAACGCCTCATGATGTGCCAAATCGTATTTTGGCATTTGATCGATCCATTTGGCTACATTTACAACCATTGGTTTTTCATCAATGCCTAAACTTTTCTTTACATCTTCTAATGCTACAGCTGTCAATTCTTCATCTGTCATCATACGTAATGTTTCATACGCAGGGTTAATGCTCTTATAAAAGAGGCGCACAAGCAATTTACTATTAGCAGATGTATGTTTCCATTTTCGGCTTGTCCATGTTGCGGCATTGCATTGCACATTCGAGTTATGTGACACAATAAAGCCTGTCCCATCTGCTGGTAGCACTGCGTCCGGTACATCAAAGCCTAGGTAAATGGTGATGGCAGAGGCTGTAGTAAATTCTTTAAAATAGCGATCCAAAGATGGGTCCTGTAATAAGCTTTGCACGACTTCATTTGGCAGTGCTAATACTACGTGCTCAGCCTCAATCATGCTCCCATCTGCTAATGTGATTGTATAATGTTCTTCATGTTTTTTTACATTGGTTGTTGCTACGCCTTTAATAATTTCTACATTTGTTAACGTTTCTTCAAGACGATGGATAAGTGATGATAAGCCCTGTTTAAACGAAATAAACTTTTTGTTGGAAGCTTTCACAAATTGTTCGCGATTTGCCTCAAAACCTTTAATAATACTACCGTACTCATTTTTATAGTCGATTATGTACGGTAAGGTAGATGCTATCGACAGTTGATGGAGGTCACCCGAATATACCCCAGCTAATACTGGTGCAATTTGATTTTGTACAAGTTCTTCCCCTAAGTAATATGTTAAAAACTCACCGATTGAGCTGTCCTTAGTAAAGCCTTTATTCGGCATTGTTAAATCTTGTAATGCCTGTTGTTTACCCGCTTCTGATACTAGTGTACTCGCTTCAAGAGACGCTAAACTCATTGGAATACCGAATGTTGAATCAGCAGGGATCGCATGTAATTCGTCGTTTGTATAGATATAAGATACCCCTGTTTCGTTGTACACTAGCTCCTGTTCAAAATTAAGCTCCTGCACCAGCTCCATGACCCCTTTATGACGAGCCACAATCGAGTCAGCACCCGTTTCCATAATGAATCCTTGCTCATAAGCGGAATGTAACTTACCACCTAAGTATGGATTTTTCTCAACAAGCACTAGTTTGACATCTATGTTTTTTTGCAATACTTGGCGTTGTAAATAATGCATCGTACATAAACCAGTAATGCCGCCACCTAATACAACTATTGTTTTCATAAAGTATCGCCCCTAATTCGTTATTTCTCTCCTTATTAGTATAAACTTTTTTCACAAACAATAACGTTCAACCCATTACAAATTTAGCAACACTATATATAAAGTGTCAGGCACTCAAACAATTTCAAATTGTTTGAGTGCCTGACACCTAGTTTAAGTTTTGTGCGACATTTGCTAATTTGTCAGCTGAATTTGTTACTTCATTAAATGCTAGCCCAAGCTCATGAAGGACCTGAGCAACGGCCTGAACCTCTTTTTCCATAAGGTCATTTTGACACTTAGCTTGTGTCATCGCATCTAAAATTTTATTAAACTGTCCTTCAGTTTGAGCCATGTTCTCCTCACCTGAAGCAACCTCTGCCTGAATATTACTAAGCGAATATGCCAGTTTAGACGTTCGCTCTGTCGTTTTTTCTAATAATTTTGCAACGGATGTAACAGATTCTTTCGTTTGACTAGACAATTTACGTACTTCCTCTGCCACAACACTAAAGCCTTTCCCCGCCTCTCCAGCGCGGGCTGCTTCAATAGCTGCATTTAAAGCAAGCAGATTTGTTTGGTTGGCAATGTTCGTTACAACATTCATAATCGCTTCCATTTCTTTCGACATATCCGTTAATTGTTTAATATTATCCGTAATATCATCCACTGATTGAATAATATTACACATATTTTGAGATTGATGTTGTAAGCATTCGCGACCTTCTATTGCTTGACTTTCTGCTAACGTACTCACCTGAAGCGATTTTTTTGCCAATTGCTTAATTTCATGTGATTGATTATTTAATAGATGGAAGGAGGCATTTGTTTCTTGTGAAATGGTCGCTAATCCTTCTGACGATTCCACAATTTTTTTCTCAACTGCTTCTTTCTCACGTTCAACGTTTTCCTTCAGTTGCTCAATTGTACTTTCAAACGCTTCTAATACAAGTTGCTGCTCGAAATTAGAAATTTTAGAAATTGCTCGTATTGTATTCAATTGGTCTTTCGGATGCACTACATGTTCTTCAACTAAATCAATAAATGACATGGTTAAATCTTGGAAAGCACAAATATACCATTGTGTTCTCAGTCCGATATGTACATGCACTTTTGCGATACTTACTCGTCTTTTATAAAATTCCTCATCAATTGTACCGTTAAACATTTCTATAATATGACGACGCAATGTGACCTTCAATTTATCCACAGAACTATGTTTATTAATAATGTCTACTAAACTATGCTCAGTTCCAATCATTTCATAAAACCGGTCAACGATGTGATTTATGTTGTCCTCAACAAATGGTTTAAAAGCTTTTAAATATTGTAAATCTTCTTTTGTCAAATTTAGCATTTCAATTTGCTTAACCAGTGTTCGAGAGTTCGGAACATCCATTGTCACCGAGTATTGCTGTAAATCTAACGTCATTGCCTTTTTCTGTTTTTGAAAAATCACACTTTTCCCTCTTTCATTACGTGTTCTTTTGAAAAGCTGAGCAAAAATCCCATTTCCGTTTACCCAAATATATTGACAAATCTATGAAAAGATACCACAACCACTAATAAATTTACAAGAAAATAATATAACAAAATAACATCATAATAATCAGTAATTCATCATTTTTCATTATTAAAATCACTCATATACATTATACATTTTTAATATAATTGTCAATTTATTATATCCTATATTTTACCATTAGTTAGCATACAATTTAAAAGTAAACTAAATGGTTTTCAACTGTTAAATTGCAATAAAACGCTGTCACAATTTTTTTCAGTAGCTATTTCTACGGTATTTATTAGAATTTACGTATTCCGTCTGCAACACTACATGTAATATTAAGTATCTTTAATTTCAATATCTCCCCTCCGGCAATTTATTAAGAGTCCTTTATCCTGTTTTTTTATTTAAAAATGAATACAATTAACCATTGTAAATTTTGTTAATAAATAGAACAAAATAACCATTCCACTAATAGCCCCCTGTAAAAATGGACTCTCCCCAAATCATTTTTCTATGTATAGATGTATGATCACTATTTGCCCTTCCACCACAATAAAAAACCGCAACGCCTAGTTCATAGCTAACCGTTACGGGTAAATTTCAATATCATAAAATTTCAAATTTAAAGCTCTTCTAATTCTTCTAGTAAAACCGTTGCTTCTTCTATACCTGCTTCTGCCGCAAGTCCATACCATTTTTTCGCTTCTTTAATATTACGTGGTATTCCCTCACCTTTGTTATAAATATGACCAAGCTGCAATTTTGCTTCAGGGTCTCCTTGGAGTGAGGCTTGTTTGAACCAATGAATACCTTTTTCAATATTACGAATCCCCGTTAAACCCTTGCTCCAAATAAAGCCCAAATCATAAAATGCATCTACATGATATTGTTCAGCCGCTCTTTCAAACCAATATAAACCACGATTTATATCCCGCGCTTGCACTAAGTGGCCTTCTAAATAAATCCCACCTAGTCTGTATTGCGCTTCAACATACCCTGCCTCAGCCGAATTTTTATAAAAGGTAAATGCTTTCTCTTCATCTATTGCAACACCTAACCCTTGTTCATGCATAAGACCTAATGTAAACATTGCCTCTGCCACCCCTTGTGCGGCAGCAATCTCGAACCAATGTTTAGCAAGTGACATATTTTCTGGTACACTCTCACCATTCAAATACATATCCGCTAAATTATTGGCCGCATCTGCATGCCCTTGTTGCGCTGCAGCTTCGTATAACTTAAAAGCACGATCATAACTCTCTTCTACACCAATTCCCTCAAAATAATAGTTGCCAAGAGCATATTGGGCATTCGCATTATCTTGTTTTGCCGCTAATTCAAACCACTTAATCGACTTTTTCGGTTGGAAAAATGTATCCTCATTTGCACTATAATATTCTCCAAGTTCAAATTGGACATCTGCATCTTGTTCTTCAATCGCAGCTTTGTATAAATCGATGATTTCTTCATGGTCTAAATCTTCTTCTTCAAAAACAGCAACTGTTTCGTCCTGATGTGTAAAATACCATTCCAGGACATCCAGGACATCATCAACAACCTCCGTTGTATAAGCTAACTTCTCTAAGGAAGTAATTTGCCATATTAAAATATATATCGGGAGTGGGATTGCCTCACGCAATACATCATCATATTCTGCTAACAGCGTTAGTACATTGTCTTGCACTGTTTGTGTTTGCTCAGGATGTACTATTTGTAAGTGTCGCTGTTGTTTTTTTCTTAGCAATCCCTGAATAACTTGATAGAGCATTTTTTGCAAGGTTGTCAGTTGTACTTCATCCAATACGAGTAAAGTGAGGTTTTGTGCAAACCATGTATTCTGTATATTTGTTAATTGTTGTAAGGACTGCGTTCGCTCCTTATTTTGCTTTGCTAAAAATTGCCCGTACATTTCATTTCCCCCCTTGCACACTATGTAAAAAAACTGCCTTGCTATTATTATATGGAAGGCAGTTCAAGAATGGTTACACATATGCTCTTAACATTAGTCCTATAAATAACGTAATGACGAAAAAGAGCGTTATATGTCCCCATTTATACATTTCTAACAAACCGATAAATTCACGAGTAAAAGCGTTAGGTATATAATATAACGCCGTTTTAGAGCCTACACCTTGTGCATCAAGCTTTGCCCTTCTTGCATAAATACTCGCTCGAAATACATGAAAATTATTCGTAACAAAAAGTGAACGGTACTCTTTCCCTTGCGCATGCGCATCCATAATCGCTTTAGAGAACGCCATATTTTGCTCTGTATTTGTCGACCGATCTTCCATCAATATTTTCCGATTCGGTATTTGATGTTTATCTATCATATATGTTTCCATCGCAAACGCTTCTGAAACTTGTTCATCGCGCCCTTGCCCACCCGAGACGATAATAAAAGGTCGCTCTCCATATTTTTTATATTGCTTGACTGCCTCATCTAAACGGCTTGCTAATAGAGGAGGAACTTTATCACCAATAAGGCCAGATCCCAGCACAAGAATATAATCAGGTTCATATGTTATCGGTGCAAAATGATAAATGATAGCGTAGACCATCACACTTGTATATAAAAATACTGTATAAGCAAAAATCAAAAACGCATAAAAGAAAAGAATATGCCAAAGAGGATTTTCAATATTCGTAAAGAATACGAAAACATAGCCAATCATCATTGCAAAGAAAACCAAGCCAAACACAGCTAGTAATACATTTTGAAATCTTCGTCCTTCTTTTTCAAGCAGGATTTTACTATTGAAAAACATCGCAATGGATAGTATTAACATGATACCTGGTATAATACCGAACAACGTCATGATACCCATTTTGGACACAATACCTTGTTCGTTAATAAATAAATCATAACGTGTTGTCATACCTACAAATACATTCAACCCTATTAAGCCTAAAACGACAGCGTTAATAAAGCGTCTTTTTTCTGTAATATACAGCATTAAAAATATTGAAATTAATAATGTCATTGTTGGAAGCACTGCATTTACTCCTTTCCTTCCTTTCTATTCCCATTCAGCAGTATGCTGACACTACTTGTTCATATATTGCAAATTTCCTAAATTACAGGTAGTGAATATTTTATTTTTCACTATAGTTCATGTAAAATTACTATTAAGAACTATTTTATGATAAAACAAAAAAATATTTTGGAGGAATGTAAGTAATGAAAAAAATTCTTGCTGCTCTTTTTGCAGCGACACTAATGTTTGCATCAGTTGGCGCAACACTATTCATATCAGACACACCAACTGCAGAAGCGAAATCATATAAGTCAGGTAAAAAAGGCTTCTCAAACAACAACAATAGCTCAAATATCCAAAAATCTCAGGATAATTCTAAAGACCAAAATAATGCTACAACAAATAAAAATAATACTTCTACAAACAAAACAGATTCAACTACTGCAAAAAAAGGTGGCTTTTTCTCTGGTGGCCTTATGAAGGGCTTAATGCTAGGTGGTTTAGCAGGTTTACTATTCGGTAGTCTATTTAGTAGTTTAGGTATGCTTGGTAATATTTTAGGTTTATTAATTAATATCGCTGCTATTGCTGTAATTGTGATGCTTGTCGTGAAAATTATCAATATGTTTAAAGACAAAAAGCGTAAAGAACAGGAAGCTACACAATGGCACAAATAATTAACGAGCAAGATATTATCAATGCAATTTGTCTTTCACAGGCTTACCATCTAAATGTTCGCCCTGAAGACGTACTTGTTGAGCTAACGTACGAAGATGAGACAGGCTTCGGCGCGGAAGTCGAAACAAACGGTCAAATCGAAGTATTGAATACCGCTGCTATGATTGGCGCATTACGTGTATGGATTAAAGACGTCCTACACGGCGATCCTTTCTCAACTGGTATTGAGCTAATTTTAGATGATGAAGAAGGCATTATTGCCAAACTATCATAGTTTAAAATCCATTAGGTCTGTTGAGTTTGTCCAGATTATTCAAGCATTAGTCTGTGACATCTACTGAAAGACCACTCATAGTTCAGCGTTGATTTAACACTCATTCCTGACTTATTGAAGTAGAGTACCTCTACTCACTATGAAAACAAATAGCCGTTCAATAAATCTTCTTAATGGATTTATTGAACGGCTTTTTTTAAAAGTTAGCTTAACCGTAATGACCTCTGACAGATTCGCTTTCAAGAAGTTCCTGATAAGGTTTATTTCAAACGTTCACTAAAGTTCACTAATATTTTAGCAGCATGGCTTCTCTTTGTTGGGGCTTCAGGAGAAAATCTTCCTTCACTTCCTGCAACAATACCAAGCTCATACAGCATTGTGATGGCATTTTTCGTTTCATCATTGTAGCTAGTTATATCGGTAAACGGTGTTTGATTTTTCACAACATAAGTTTGGTTAAACTGTTTTTCATAAGCACGATTCATCATTAATGCTAATTGCGCGCGCGTAATAGGCTGGCTTGGATTAAACTTGCCATCCGCCCCCTTCACAAGACCATGTGCATAAGCAGCAGCAATTTCTGACTGCGTTTCGGCATCGTAGCTCGCTATATCTGTGAAAGGCGCTTTGCTAGTTGTTGTTAAACCTAAGCTTCTAACAAGCATCGCTGCTGCCTGTGCGCGTGTAATATTTTGTTCAGGTCTAAAAGTACCATCAGCATAGCCCTTCATCATGCCTCTTTCAGCCGCTTTTTGAATGAACTCCCTTGCCCAATGATTTTCTATATCTAAAAATTGGACTTTACTGCCTGTTGTAAAACTTGCAGTTGGACTTTGCACACTTTCATTGCCTGCTGCATCTATCGCTTTTATGGCTACAGTATAAGTAGTATTATCTACTAAACTATCGAGCGTTATAGCTGTTTGACTGGCATCGACTGTAGAGTAGAGTGTATTATTCAAATACACATGATAGTTCGTAACCCCTTCATTATCAGTTGCCGCTAGCCATTTTACAGTCGCCCCTGTACTACTATTAACATTGACTTGGATTGCTGAAGAAGTATCCCATAGTGAACTTGCTTTAATAGCTGGTAAAAATGCCTGCTTTGCTACTGCTAAATAACCTGCTTCACTTAAATGAATGTTTTCTGGATTTGGCAAAAAGTTAGTTACATCTTTCGCTACTACGTCATATGTTGGCACAAATATTGCACCTGCTTTTTCAGCAGTTGTTTTAATAGAAGCATTCATGATACCTAAAAGCATTTTAAACTGTGTTTGCAAGTCTTCGCTATAATAAGGGAAAGAATTATAATAGCCCATCACGTAAATTTGTACCTGTGGATTTAACTTCTTTATTTCCTTGAGTATTGCCGCTATATTATTTATAGCTTCTTGGGATGCCTTTATAATGGCGGCTGTATCAATACCAGTTGTTGACGATTGTTTTAGAATTGGCAATAAATCATTAGCACCAGCAGTTAACGTAATCAGCTCTGCTTCTTGAATTGAAGCTCTAAGCTTTGCACGGTCGTTTGTATAACCAAATCCCGTCACTGGTTTTTCTACATCATCTTGTAAGTCTGTTAACACATTTTTAGTTGTATACCCCGAATAGGCAAACCCTTTATTATATGAAGTAAGTAAACCTTCTTGTTGTAATGCCTGTGCTACAAAATCTGTATAGCCTAAGCCAATGACTCCAACTTCATTCATACCATGTGCTAATGAATCACCTAACGCTATGTAATCAGCCTGTACAACCCAGCTTGGCGCTATATGATCTTCTTTCTTTTCCGCATTCGCACCTACAGGTATTGTTAATTGTAAAGCTAGCATGCTAGCAGCTAAAAAACGAAATTTTTTTGAAAATTGCATATACCCACTCCTCCTGCTCATCTACTAATTACTAGTTTACTAGATTTAAGGATAAAAGTGGGTGCATTATATTGTAAATACTTTGGCTAGAATTCTTTTCTACTCTATTTATGCTGTACCTTTCCATAGACACCTCCACCACCAACCTCAATATGTAATTGTCCCGTTCTCGCTAAATCAATCATCGTAGCTATTTTCTGTGGCACAATTTCCTCGAGTTGCTCGGTCGTGATACGGTGTAAAATAGTCATTTCAGTCCCAAATGCATGTAATAATCTTTCCATCATTTTCGGACCTAAACCTGGTATAAAATCAAGTGGTATTTGATGGATGTAAGGTGGTCTGTCACGTTCATCAACATACGGCTCTGATAGTTCCTTAATACGTGTCGCAACACCTTTAATAATTTTCAAACTTGCACAGGATGTACAAAGCGTATCGTCTGCACTTAACTGCTTACCACAATTAGCACAAACAGTTTGATAATATTTGCCGAGCAATGGATTTAACCCATAATTCGCCACTACTGCCCGCCCATCCTGTTCATGGAGCGCCATCTTTAATTCGCTAAAATTAGCCGCCATTAATTTTAGTTTTTGATATTCACGAGCCATTTTCCCAAGCGAATGTGCATCAGAGTTTGTAACAAATGTATAGGCTTGAAGTTCTTTTATGTTTTTTACCATATTGGTATCAGAACTTAAACCAAGCTCTATAGCATCTATAAGCTGTGGATTGAATACTTCTGTTAAGCTTATATGAACACCTTTTCCAAATAAACTTTTAAATGGCGTAAAAACATGTGCTGGAATAAAAAGGCCCCCTAATTCCCGCACTTTTTGTTGTACAGCTCGGCCTTCACAATAAATACGCTGTGAACTTAAATGGATGTTTTTCATATACTGGCTCATCCAATTCGAAAAATTCTCCATCACTTGAATAGTAGGGAAATAAGCTAGCACATGAATTGGTCCATGGCAGGAGCTATCATATATTTCGATTTCAGAACCTGGAATAAGCGTTGTTTCTTGAAACCGAAGTCCACCTTGCGATAACTCCTTAAGTTCGCCTTGTTGTATCATTATATTCATTTCAGCAATGACTTCTGGTGAATGACAATCAATAATGCCGATAATATCAAGCCCTTTTTTGGCACTAGCCATCTCTAAAATCCGTGCTAATGTTAACGTTTTACTCCCAGTAATTTTCACTGCGCGCCCACTCATTGTTCGTCCAATATGAATATGTAAATCTGCATAATAGTCATGAAACAATGTACACATCTCCTTTTGTTTTATTATAAAATGAAAAAACCTTACATTGCTGCAAGGTATTTTCAAGTATTAGGATGGATGGTTTTGATGAGCGCCTTTATCTGTCTCGTACGAACCTGAACCTTGGTTTGGCATTGCCGCTGCATCATAAGCAACTAATGTAACGCCAATTTTCTTTTCGAGTTCATTAATTTTTTCAAGCTGTGTGTGATCTAATTGTGCAAATTTTACTTCTTCCATATTCATCACGCATCCTTTCAAAAATAACGTTCCCCGAATATCTCACAACTATACTAAAGGCAATTGGATAATTTCTTTAAGCAGTGCTATGTGGAAATTGTTCGAAAATTGTTTGAGTGACTGGCACTTAAATAGGTTAAATATGGTTTGCCTGTTAGTGGATGTGTTTGAATATCGGCGCATACTCCAAAAACATCACGCAGTAGCTTAGGTGTTAACACTTCTTCTGGCGTACCATATTGAACGATACGACCTTGTTGTAAAACATAAATGTAGTCGCAGTACATTGCGGCCATATTTAAATCATGTAAGGCGGCGACAACCGTCAAATGCAGTGTTTGAATTAAATCCATTAGTTGTAATTGATGCTGGATATCTAAATGATTTGTCGGCTCATCTAAAATAAGTATCTGTGCTTGCTGTGCAAGCGCACGCGCAACCATCACTCTCTTTTTTTCCCCTCCAGAAAGGGAACTAAAACTACGTGTTTCTAAATGGGCAATACCTGTTTGAGACAAGGCTTCTTTTACAATATTAAAGTCTTCCTTATTGTCCAGCTCAAAAAGTTTTTTATGTGGTGTTCTCCCCATGCTTACTAAATCTTTTACTAGAAAATCGAACAACACAGGCGTTTCTTGACTGACAACTGCTAATTTCTTTGCGATGACTTTACTTGATTGCTTAAATATATCTTGCTCATTTAATAGCACTGTACCGCTTTCTGGCTTTAATAAACGATACATATTTTTTAATAGTGTAGACTTTCCGCTACCATTAGGGCCAATCAACCCAACAAACTGCTTTGCTTTTATTTGAATACTTACTTTCTCCAATATGCACTGATCATGAATGGAGAATGATACTTCCTTTGCTTCTAATGTCATCACCTTTAATCCCCTTCACCAAATGAATAATTGTTTCGACGTAGTAGCCAAATGAAAAATGGTCCCCCACAAAAAGCAGTAATAATACCAATCGGCATTTCTTCTGGGGCTATTAATACACGCGCTAACGCATCAGCCCAAACTAGAAAAATTCCCCCTAACAATGCACTTATGGGGATAACATGTTTATAATTAGAGCCAACTAACAAGCGTACGATATGCGGAATAATTAAACCAACAAACCCGATGGACCCACTTACTGCAACGAGCACACCTGTCAGTAAAGATACGAGTACTATTAGCTGTATGCGAAACTGTTGAAGATTTACCCCTAACGTGACGGCTGCTTCTTCCCCAAGTAGTAATAAATTCAGATTTCGATAGTATAGCCACAACAACCCAAATACGATAAAAAAGACAATGACTGGAATAAATAAATTACTCCATTTTGCTCCTGCGAGACTGCCTAACATCCAATACATAACGGCTTTCATACCGCCCTCTTCCTTAGACATCATTAACATAAAATTCGAAGTGGCAGATAAGATAAAGGACACCGCCATCCCCGCTAGTAAAAGGCGAAAAATCGAAATACGTCCTCCTACACGCGACAACAAAAATACTAAGACAATTGCCATAAAAGAGCCTAAAAAAGCAGAGACTGAAAGGGCGTAGATGCCTAAAAATGAAAACGCCCCTAAAATAATGACAGCCGTTGCGCCCACTGTTGCTCCCGAAGAAATACCTAAAATATACGGATCGGCTATCGAATTACGGACTAGTGCTTGAACAGCAGCACCAGCAACCGCTAAGCCTGCACCAACAACAGCCGCCAGGATAACGCGAGGAGCACGTATTTGCCATATAATAATCTCCTGCGAGCGACTCCAATCCGCCTCTACAGAACTAGTAAAGAACGGTATTTTTGAAAGAATTACTTTCCATACATGCAACGGTGTAACTGACACAGACCCAATCATAATGGCCACTGTCATAGACGCAATGAGCGCTAGAAAAAGGGTCAAAGAAAATAACATAAATTTTTTATTCATTTGGTTATGAACTCCTTATCAATCATGATAAAGACGCAGCAATAAAAAAGGGCATTCTACGCATACATGCATAGAAATACCCTTAGCTAAACAAATTAGGAGAAATATCCATCAATTGTCCGTAATTGCTTGCATCCTCGTGGGCATTACAGGTATGAACTAACTGGCAGGTCTCCTGGCTTCGATTCATCGTATCTACGATTGCCTTCCCATTTAAAAACAGTGGCTACATTATCATAGAACTCCTCGTTACAGTTGCGGGACAGCGTCGGATTTACACCGACTTCCCTTTTAAGTGATGCTCGTGTTTACAAGCGTCACACCATTAGTATCTGAAATTTTAAAATTATGACGATTCTATCATACATCATTATCGTAGTCTATTATTTCCTTCATTGAGGAATCCATCCTTCCTCCTTTCAAACAAAATCCATCATTTCTGCACATTTACTTGCTACATTAAAAACACATTAAATCGAAGGAGGAAATTCATATGGTGTTAAATAAAAATCGGCTCCTAATGTTAGTGGCAGCATTTGCTTTACTAATACTTTCAGCTTGTGCTGACAATTCGACGAAGTCAGAATCTGCTCATAGCGACAAAACAGGCCACGGCGAAGAGATGGACCATGGGGATGAAATGGATCATTCCATGATGAATCATTCAAGCTCTGGTGAAGTTCCAGCCACTTTAAAAACAGCCGAAAATCCAAAATTCCCTGTCGGCAGTAAGGCTATTCTTACAGATGGCCATATGTCAGGAATGACAGGAGCCGAAGCGACAATTGTCGGCGCTTACGATACGACAGCATATATTATTTCATTTGAGCCTACTACTGGTGGTAAGACAATTGAAAATCATAAATGGGTGATTCATGAGGAATTAATCGACCCAGGTGAAGCACCTTTATCTCCAGGAACAGAAGTAAAAACTGATGCTACCCATATGACAGGCATGGAAAATGCAACTGTACGCATTGATGATGCCGTACAAACGACTGTCTATATGGTCGATTTTGCTTTAACAACTACTGGTGAAGAAATGAAAAATCATAAATGGGTGACTGATAGCGAGCTAGCTACAAAATAATAACAAAACAGCCTCTGTGGTTTTACCATCAGAGGCTGTTTTTCATTCTAAAACCTTTTTGTCACCGCTTTTATGCCATTTATAGCCGATTCCCCACACTGTCTGTAAATAATCATCCACTGGAAAGCCACTTTTTCGAAGCTTATCCCGTAAATTGCGGACATGTGAATCAATCGTTCGGTCTTCAATTGCTACATTATATCCCCATACAGTGTTGATTAAATGCTCTCTTGAGAAAACTTTATTTTGATAATCAAGAAATAATGCTAACATCGAAAATTCTTTTGGCGTTAAAGAAATCATCTTTTGGTGAAAAGATGACTCAAAGGATTCTTTATTTAAGCATAGCCCTTCGAAATTAATAACGATTTCTTCAGCCTTTGTTCTTCTTAAAACAGCCTGTATACGCGCTAACAATTCTTCCTCATCGAAAGGCTTTAAAATATAGTCGTCAGCTCCAAGATTTAACCCTTTTATAATATCAGCCTGTTCCCCTTTTGCCGTAAGCATAATAACCGGCACGTCCCAAAACTTCCTTATTTCCTGACATACTTGCCAGCCATCCATATCAGGCATCATAATATCTAACAGCACTAAATCGATATGATGTTCTTCTAAATATTCTAAAGCATCTCTCACAGACGACCTAGCAATGCAATGAAAAGAAGGTTCAAGATAAAGGGTTAGTAACTCTAACATCCTTGGTTCATCGTCAATTAATAATAATGTTTTCATTTGTTCCTACTCCTTAAACAATAATTTAAAAGTAGTCCCTTTGTTTTCCTCACTAACAACGGTAATTTCCCCTCCATGTGCATGAACGAGCTCCTTTACAATGGCAAGTCCTAATCCTAAACCGCCATTGGCACGCGTACGAGATTTATCAACCCTATAAAAACGTTCAAAAATATAAGGTAAATCCTTCTGCGGAATTCCTTTTCCGGTATCTTTTATAATAATTGATACGAAATGATTGTTTCTTTCCACTTGTAAGAAAGTCGAATCTCCTGAGGAACAATAAGTCAGCGCATTATTTAACAAATTCAAAATAATTTGCTCCAACCTTATTGTATCAGCCAATAAAGTTAGTCCCGCTTCACATTGCACAAAAAGGTCAATGTGTTTTTCATGAAAAGCAGGTCTTAACTTTGCCTCAATACTTGCCACAAAGTCATCCATATGAAGACATTCTTTGTTTATAACAAATGCGTTTTCATCCATTTTTGCTAAATCAAATAAGTCTTTTATTAACCGTGATAATCGATTCGTTTCATCAATAATAATACGTAAATACTTTTGACGATCTCGTTCCGATAAATCTCGTTTATAAAGAATATCTGTATAACCTTTTATAAACGTAATCGGTGTTCGCAGCTCATGAGCAATACTCGATAAAAATTCCTTTCTTTCCTCTCGTAAATGATTTAAGTCATCAGATAATAGTTGAATAGCATTCGCAAGATCACTTAATTCATCTTGACCATTCGTTGAAAGGGCTACTGTAAAATCCCCTTTACTCATTTTTAATGTTGCTTCTTTCATTTCAATTAATGGACGAGCAAGCTTTCTAGATAACACAATAATCACTACAATGGTCACCAATCCCGACACAAGCCCAACAATTAGGAAGTGTTTATTTAATCGCTCCATTAAGGCATGGATAGAATCTGTATTTTGGAACATAAAAACATAGCCAATGGTCTTTTGCTGTTTTTGAATTGGACTAACGGTCGCTATATACTTTTCATCTTGCCAATTGTTCTCTAGCACCTGACCATCATAAGGTACACTTGCTCCAAGCCTCTGTAAATATGCTTTTATATCAAGGTGCGGCGAAGAAGTAGCTAAAATTTTGCCAGCACGATCTGCGATCACAACCTCTGTATTATCTCGGGATTCCATTAATAATATATGTGATAACGTTTCCTTTTCGAAATTTTGCTCCAATATCTTTCGATGCGAATTACCCGTTGTCTGCAAGTTTGTTAATTCTTCATCAACTCTCGAATTCGTCAAAGAAAGATGCAAAAATAACATCATAAACGTTTCTATGCAAAACAATGTGATAAAAAAGATAATGCCAAGCTTTAGTGAAAGTTTTTTCATCCTGTAACCACCTATATTTCAAAATGATAACGTGTAAGTGTGAAGATTTTATGCAGAAGAAAGATACTTCTATTAAATAGTATAAAATAAAAATTACATGCTCATTGATTTTTCATCCTATGTAGTACCTAATGCAAATAAGAATAAACCATATATTAGAAATGTATAGTAGGTACGTTTTGCTCGACTCCTGCTGGAAAAGCATGACACTTTAGAGCCCGTGCAATGCCAACAACCCTAAAAAAGAATGAGGCTGGTACAAAAGAGAAAAAGTGTTAGATTGAACCCAATCAATCTAACACTTTTTTGGTATGCCGTTGTTGTCCGCTACAGCGGTGCTTTCCGCGGGCACACCGTAAGCCGCAACCCTCGCTAACGCGCGGTCTGTTGCGTCTAACATTGTGTGCTGTTCCCGCTGGAGTCACCGCCTTCGCTACCAACAACTAGTAAACATTTCTAATTTTTTAAATTGCAAAAGCAAGAATAGCTAAGGTCTCCATATAGCAAAAAAATTATGAACACCTTTCCTCTGTTCTTTAAATTTTTTTAGTTATGTTCCAGCCTCATTCTTTTTTATTAAATATAATTTTTAACCCAATCTAAGAAGTTTTCAATTACTGAATCAAGGAATTTGACAGTTCCTTCATCTGTTAAATTACCTTCTGCATCAAATTTTGTGTGGACAGCGCCAATATAAACATCATTACCACTTAGCAATGGTGAATTAATGCCAGGTGAGAATAAAATATCACGTAAATGTAATTGCGCTTTAACCGTTCCTAAGTTCCCCATAGATGCTCCCATCATAAAGGATGGTTTACCAATCATTACTTTATCCACTCGTGATAGCCAATCTATCGCGTTTACCATCACCCCTGGCACCGTTCCGTTATATTCTGGTGTGATCCACAGTACCGCGTCTGCCGCTTTTACTTTGGCTTTGAAATCCAAGACCGTTTGTGGTGCTTCATTTTCAATATCTTGATCGTACATTGGTAAATCTCGTAAGCTTAATACCTCTAGTTCAAACTTTTCTGTATAACGTTTTTGTATAAACTTTGCTAATTGCATATTATAAGATTCTTTACGGATACTACCTACGATTGCTACTACTTTCACGATATTTCCTCCTAAATGATTACTATTTTTAATATTGGTTAAGCATTTATATTTTATACTGCACTAATAATAAGTAGTAAACTCTTCAACAGGTTTACGATACCCTCTTAAACGCTGACTACTTTCCTTTTCCTTACCGATTGTCATCATTAGTACAATTTCATGTGTTGCTGGCACATTGAATAGTGCACGCATTTGTTGTTGATCAAAGCCAATCATCGGACATGTATCCCAGCCGCGATTTTTAGCTGCTAACATAAAGAGCATAGCCGAAAGTGATGCATTACGAATTGCATCTTCCTTCATAAACGCTTCGCCACGTTCTTCGTAAAACTTTGTATTATCGTCTATAAGATTGTCAAGTTCACAGTTTGTAATAATACCCAAATCAACCATACCTTGACTAATATGAGCCGTTTGCTTGTAAGCTTCTTTATCTCCTAATACTAAAATAACACCGGATGCTGAATGTACTTTATATTGACCATATGCAGCCTCGCGTACTTTTTCTTTTAATTCTTGATTTAACACAACAATATATTCCGCGTGTTGCAAGTTGAATGCTGAAGGTGCAAGCTTTACATCTTCTAAAATGGGACGGATATCCTCCTCCGTCATTGTAATTCCCTCTATAAAATTATTTGCCGATCGACGTTTATCAATTAACTTTGTAAACTCCATTCTGACGTCCTCCAGTCATTCATTTTGCTTCGGTAGTACTGTCTACATTCATAATCTAAGACCTAACTAGCATTTACTTTCCAATTGCTTATTGCACACGGGAAAGTTATTATTCATATTCTTTCTCAAATGGTATCGTACTTCTAACAGTATTAATTGGTCGAACAAGTTCTTCTATTTGTGCGCGCTTAGGCTCTAGGAAAGGTGGTAATGATAATTTTTCTCCCAATGTTTCATAAGGTTCATCTCCCATAAAGCCAGGTCCATCTGTCGCCCATTCAAATAAAATTTGAGGTGCTACACGTGCATAGAGCGATTCAAAGAAGTGACGGTTAACGTAACCAGACGTATTGAAGCCAAAGCCTTCTAAGCGTGCTGTCCATTCATCTAGAACAGCTCGATCTGCTACACGAAATGCTGCATGGTGCACTGTACCAAAACCTTGACGGGCTACAGGTAAGATTGTGTTATATTCTACAATGATTTGCGCACCGTTCCCTCCCTCTCCTACCTCAAATAAATGGAAGTCTCCTTCTGCTGCTATTTCTGTGAAAAGCATTACTTTTTCTAACATTTCTTTGAAATAAGTAAAATTCGCAACACGTACAAATATTGGCCCTAATCCTGTAATGGCATATTCAAGCGGGATAGGACCATCTTGCCAAGGTGTACCTGCGGCAACGCCTTTGTTGTTTTCGTCAGATATCAGTTGATACTGTTGATCGTCAAAATCAACAAACGATACGGTTTGCTTACCAAACTGTTCTTTAATGCCTGTATGTTTGATATTTAAGCGATTAAAGCGCTTTACCCAATAAACTAATGCTGCATCCGTTGGTACTCGAAATGATGTTTTGGAAATCTCATTTGTTCCATGTACACCTTTTGGTATGTTCGGGAAGTCAAAGAATGTCATATCTGTACCTGCACTACCCTTATCATCTGCAAAAAATAGGTGATATGTTTGTATATCGTCCTGATTGACTGTTTTTTTTACGAGACGCATCCCTAGTACATACGTGAAAAATTTATAATTTTCTTCAGCACTACTTGTTATCGCTGTTACATGGTGAATCCCTTTTAAATGATTCATAATTAAAAGCCTCCTATTTATCTCGAAATCGAGATATATGTGTAAAATTTTTTATTTATTAATGGCATTAAGACCGACCTTTTTTAAAGCCATATTCATTATTTCCAACTCCTGCTGGTCCAATATTTGAAAAATTTCATTTATCTTCTGTTCATGGAGCGGGAAAATTCTATCCATTAAAACCTGTCCCTCATCTGTTAACACTGCATACGTAACACGTCGGTCATTAGCACAAGCACGTCGACAAACAAAATCTTTTTGCTCCAGCTTATCAATCACATACGTAATACTACTACTTGCAACTAAAATTTTCTTACCAATTACTTGAATGGGCTGTTCGCCATTATGATATAAAAAATCTAGTACCGCAAATTCCGTTTGGTTTAAATCATACTGAAGCAAATCTTTTTTGGTTGCATCCTGAACAGATTGATAAGCGCGGAACATAATCGTAAAAGCTTTTAAATAACGATTTTCTTCCTTCATAAGATGCACGCTCCTATTTACCTCGAAATTAATTATCTTTAATTCGAGATAATAATATCATAAAAATATCCTGCTAGCAATCCTTTTGTCTTAAACCCTTCTGTGGCATTTAAAATGGACTCAGATTGATTTATAAAAAGGCGTTGCAAATCGTAGAAAAAGCCCTATACATATTACCGTATAAGGCACAGCTATTACTTCAATCGTTTAAACTCTTTTTCTGTTCCATCCGCAAATTCCACTTCTACCTCAATGGATTGGTAATCATCTTTAATATTAAATACTTTAATAACCTGCTCAATTACTTCATCATTCGGTGTTGTTGAATCAAACGTTAGTTGCTTCAATAATGGTTCGACCTTCGTATAAGCCTTATCACCTTGTATTCTTTCATTGTTGCGATCATCTTTTAATTTAACTTCTAAACCGTTCTTCTTATTTTCATATTCAATCTCATAAGATTCTGTTGGCGAATAATCGACATCCAATGCAAATTCCAAAAAGTTAAAAGGCACTTGGTCAGTGACATTTTCGCCAGCTTGTTGATTTGTATTTTGCTCAATTGGAGCATTTGCAGGTACGTCTTTTACCTCATCTTTATTACAACCATAAAGTAAACCTGTCGCTAATGAGAATACTAATAAGTTTTTATAAATTCGCATTATTTCCACTCCTTTTCTTGCATGTATTCTTCCCTAAAACCGCTCCAATTAAACGGCAAAAAGGTATCTCTTTAAGTCAAGAGATACCCTTTTCCTCCATCCTAAACAGATGGAAGAATTCATTCAAATTGTCCTAGTAGAAATTACGACTAGCATTATTTTCATGAATAGCACGAGCTAAGCGAAGTGTTGACACAGCTAAATCAGCATAACTTACTTCTGCAGTGGCATTAAAGTTATTTTGTTGTGCATCAATTAACCCCATCGCGCTTGCTAATGCAACATATCCTGTATACGCTGGATCGATAGTGCTGGCATCTGCGAAGTTTAATTTATAAATATCGCTATGCTTAGCAGCACTTTCTAAACGTAATACATGAATATACCATTCTGCAAGTTCCTGACGAGTCAATTTTGCATCAACAGCAAATTCATTTGCTGGTTGTAATACGCCCATTCTTACTGCTTGTTCAACCACTCCGTATAACGGATGTTTCGCATCAATATTACTAAAGGATTGAGGGGCTTCTTCTTCATTTCCATATGTTCCAAAATGTCCATATGTCAATGATTTAAGCATAATTTTCAATGCCTCACCTTTTGTCACAGATGTATCAGCATTAAAGCTTGCTGGATCTTTTACTTCCAACACATTTTGAGCTAATAAGTAATTTAGTTCCTTTGCAGCAGTTGGGTGTGAAATTTGAGGTTTACTATTTGAATCATCAACGCTATTTACCCATTTGCCAGTTGTTGCATCAATTTGATTGAAAAGGCTACCTTCATAAGTCGGTGCATACACTAAATCATAGTGGTTATTATCCTCTTTATCCTGCTTTGTATACTGCAGTTTTAGCTTTAATGCATTACTAAATGTTTCCTTCACCTTATCAGCTGATACAGCATTACTTACAGCCGGCCAGTTATCAATTTTCTGTTGGTTAATTGTTAATGAGCGCAATGAACCATCTGATCCGATGCTTACATAAATTTCATCGCCAACAACAGCAATTCCATTGACTACGCGTGGGAAAGAGAAGCTATATTGCTTGCCATAACTATCATAAGCAAAATCATCTAAAGGTTTTGCATAGTTATGAATATAAGACGGAGCCCACTCTTTTAAGTAGTCGATTGCTTTTGCCATCGCAGCATCTTTAGTAATTGTTTCTGCTTTTTTATCTGATACCATGAAGTCTCTACGTACATCATAGAACTGAGTAATTTCACCAGTTGCCTTGTTAATTTCAAGTGACGCACCAGTGCCACCACTATCATAATTATACATATAGTTTACAGAGTAGAGTGTGTCACCGTTTTCATTTTCTCTTTCATCAATCATCTCAATTTGCAACTTCGCCTTTTCAGGGTCCACTTTTAAGAAGGACTTTGCAAATTCCTCCACTTCTTCAAGTGTCATGCCGCTTTTTCTCGGAGCAAGTTGTTCTGAAGAAAGCTTTTCAACACCCTTTGCTTTTGGTGCTTGCGATACGAAACCATTCGCTGTTTGCCATTGACCAGTTAATGCATTTACACCATAGAAGCTTGATGTTGGCACATACACTAGTTTGACATTGCGTTTTTCAGATTGGAAATTATAGTCTACATAATAACGTAGCTCAACAGCAAAGTTCTCACGAATTTGTGCAAGAACATCTTCCTCACTCTTTTTCTTTTCTATACTATCGAACGTTGCTTTAGAAGATACATCTGAATTGCGATATACTTGTACAACTTCTCCATTAGCAAGCACGCCGATAGAAATGAAATGGTCACTAATTGCCACACCGTTTTGTGTTGGTGCATACGTATAGGAATAAGTAATTGGTTCTGATAATGGACGAGTGAAATTATAACCGTAAAGATAATCATATTCATCTTCTTGCAACTTATAATTTGCTGTATTCGGGAATTTCTTTAAGAAATCCTGTGCAATTTTTTGTGCATCTTCTTTTGAATATTTTGCAGGATAGAGCGCATCTGCAACATTCGCTGGCTGGTAATAGAAGTTTTCTAGCTCTAAATTATCGCCCTTAAATGTGATGCTACCATAGATATCTTTTCCATTCACCGTTTTATGGAAGCTCAATTCATAACGAACCGTTTTATCATCGTTATAATAATGGCCACTTCCAGTATGGAAATCATTATCTGTTAAAAAATTGAACTTTTCTGGGAAAAGCTCACGTAATTTTTTAATAAGTGTGCTTTTTGTTACTTTTGTTTCAGTAGAGGCTACTTGAATCTCAATTCTTTCTGGAGCATCCTTAACATTAGCAGAAGCTTGTGCCATTGGAGAAAGAACCCCGACAGAAAATGCAGTAGACGTTAAAATAATTCCTAACTTTTTAAATTTACCCAAAATATCCCTCCTAAATTACAATTTACCATAATTATATATTATATTACCAAATTAGGGAATAGTATTTACAGATTATTTCCAAATAGTTGAGAAATAGATTGGGTATACCATTATCCCTATCATTGTCATTTCTTCACCACATCAAAATTTGAACCTATCAATAGCCAATTTTGCGGGAACGGTAGGCCTAGCTTCCAATAGCCTATACCTCTAAGCTTGTACTGCTTAATTAAATTGAATTTTGCTTGAATCGATCGCGCATCTTCAAACCAGACTACATGTGCTCTTCCTTGCTCGTCGTAATAGTCAAAGAAAGGTGCTTGTGCATTCCAATCATACTGAATCGCTGCATTATATTTTTTTGCAATGTCAATAGCCCTCTGCGGACTTACAGCCTCTGCATACGGACCACCTTGTACAAACGGCAATGTCCAATCGTAGCCATATAGGTTTTGCCCAAGCAATATTTTACTTGCTGGCATTTCCGATACAGCATACTTCACAACAGCCTCCACTTCCCTAATAGGTGAAACAGCCATTGGGGGACCCGCAGAATAGCCCCACTCATAGGTCATCAGCAATACAAAGTCCACAATCTCCCCATGCGCTTTGTAATCATGTGCCTCAATCCAAGGACCTCGCTGATTAGCACTTGTTTTCGGTGCTAGCGCTGTCGACACCGTATATCCCTCGGCATGGAACCGCTTCACTGCTCGTCTTAAAAAACTGTTATACGCTTCTCGTTGATCGGCTGGTAAGTTCTCAAAATCAAAATGAATATCTTTAATGCTTCCTACGCGCTTCGCTTCATTAAGAATGTTGTCAAAAAGTAAATCTTGCACAGCGATACTTTGGAATATATCTCTTGCTAGTTCTCCGCTAAATTGGAAGTTCTCCAAGTTAGATACAACCATAGCAAGAGCTGCACCTGTATCATTTGCAATTTCAGTGACACCATTAATCGGTGGTTTCTTTAGTGTCCCATCCCTCTGCGCCTCATAGCTAAATAACGCAAGATACGTTAAATATGGCGATGCTTCTCTAGCTTGGCTTAATAGCGCCTCACTTACCGCTGTTCCTCTTGGCTCTAAATATGCCAATGTCTCTGCTTTTGTTTTCGGTGCTGGCGGAATATAAAGACGCAAACCAATTGATAAAATCTGGTTTGGATGAATGCCATTGACCTGAGCAAGCGTTAAATAATTAATGCCGAAGCGTTGCCCTATTGACCATAAACTGTCCCCAGGCTGTACATAATAAAAGCTACCTACGATTGGAATGACGAGCGCTTGCCCAACAACTAATCGATTGGGATCAGGAATTTGGTTGGCATCTACTATACTTTGAACGGTTGTACCATACGCATGTGCAATGCCATATAAGGACTCCCCTGCCCGTACAACATGTATTTGAATGCGATTTGCCTCCTTTTTACATAATAAAACCATAGCTATAAAGCTTATGATATAAAATAAGAAAACATGTCACTTTCGAGTGTCAGGCACTCAAACAATTCTGAATTCTTCCGGCAAGCAATTAAGTAAAAATCTACGAAGACTCCTGCGGGAACGCACGTAACGTAAGACGCAACAGGCGGCGCGACAGCGACGGTTGTGGCTTACGTCGTGCCCGCGGAAAGCGTAGTGAATTTTTACGATTTAGGAGCCGATATTATGCTAGGTATCTATGGTAAGTGCCAGGCACTCAAACAATTTATTAAAATGATTGGACATTACTTTGTTGTTTGCTTTTAAAGTATTTACTACCTGAACGGCAATAAAAGACGAACAGTATAAAAGCTATAAGCTGTAGTAGAATACTTATAGTAAGCGCCACCTCTTGCAAATTGGCATCTAAGTTAATAGCAAATGATTGTATAACAAAACCACATAGCATAAGCGTCATATATATTTGATATGTTCTAAATGTTTTCGCCTCGAAAGCTTTATTTTCATGAATATGCAATAACAGTTGAAATAGAAAATACATGAAAAGTATCAATAAAAATTGCAGCAACTGTACTCCGATTTGTCCTAACAGCAATGTCCCCGTCCATTGGTCCAGTTCCACAACAAAGGACAATACAGTTAAAACTATCGCAAAGTTCCTCGTCCAATACTTCAATTTACGAATTGACGGCAATAAATGAATGCCATAAGCAAAAAACATATAACCAAAGAAATCAGGAAAAATGTCAGGTAGTCCAAAAAATTTTAAGTCTAAAAAAATAAAACATAACCCATTATATAAATTATTGTAAGGATCTTTCATCAACGTTCCCCTCCCGCAAAGTTCTATATCTCGAATGAAAAGTAGTAGTAATACTTCACTGTCTCTATCTAAAAATCTACTAGCAGTGGATACAGCAGTATCACGTTGAGACGGTACTACAATCGGTTCAGCTACACGCTACCAATTAGCGTATACTAGGTTCCCCACCCATACACACAATGACAAGGCAAATGTTATAAAGACCAGTTTCCCTTTTGTATAACCCTTGCTAAACACAAAAATAATAAATAACACTAGGGAGAGTAATACAAACAACCCTCCAGTAAACACCATTGTTTTCTCTTGACTGATAATAGGTGATGCCGTACTTCTTATTTCTAACGTTTGACCTGTAGTAATCATCCATAAAAAAACAAAAATAGCTATTGTCATAGGGATTGTGAGAAGTGGTGCAACAGTTACTTTTTTTGTTTTTAATTTTGGATTGTTTTCTAACTCTCGACGTAGGCTACTTGAAAATGCTTGCTCTGGCTCAATATCGGGACGATTTTTTAATGTATCAAATAACTCACGATCTTCCATCAATTTCTCCTCCCTACTTTTTTACGAAGTCTTGCCATTGCACGATGAAAGTCAACGCGTACCTTCACTTCTGAAATATCGAGAATAGCTGCTGTTTCTTGAATTGTGTAATCCTTTAACATACGACATATAATGATTGTTCGATCATGTGACTTTAATGTCATTAATGCTTGCTGTACAATTTGCCATTGCTCGTTTTTTTCAACTATAGCAGGAGGTTCTATGCCTTCTGTTAAAATAGGCTGTTTAGTTAGTTTCTCTGTCAATAAACGCTTAATCTTTTGTTTTCTATGTATATCTACTGCTGTATTCCGTGCAATCGTTAAAATCCACGTTTTTACCTTCTCTCCATCCTTTAAGTGATGTAATTGTTTAAGTACTTTTAAAAAAGTTTCTTGCGTGATATCTTCCGCTTCTTGTTTGCTATTTGTATAATAAAGCGCAAAATGGTAGACATCACGATGATAGGCATCATACAGTTGCTCAATCTGTAATTGATTTTTATGCAAAACTTCACCCCGCTTTCTACATTCCTTAATAAGTCGTTAGTATCCAATATTTGTTACACATTTTATAAAAATTTTAGCTCATTGAAAGTGGGTGGGACAAAAGAGAAAAAGTGTTAGATTGACTGCCATCAATCTAACACTTTTTCGCTACGCCGTTGTTGTCCGCTTCGGCGGTGCTTTCCGCTCAGCACAGTAAGCCGCAACCCTCGCTAACGCGCGGAATGCCAGCGTCTAACATTATGTGCTGTTCCCGCTGGAGTCACCACCTCCGCTACCAACAACTAGTGAAACACTTCTATTTTTTTGCAAGTAGCCAAGTTCCCATAATAGCAAAAATTTACGAACACCTTTCCTCTGTTCCTTAAATTTTTTAGTTTTGTCCCAGCCTTTTTGCCCATTAGTCACCTACATTAGACGTAATCATATCAAATAATAACGGCACATTTGTACCGCGTTGCAATGAGTTACAGCCCTTCGTTAAGTGCGCCCAGCTTTCTTTCATCTTTTCCCTATAAGTTAGTGTTCCATCAACGGGCAAAAAATCCGCAAGATATTCTTTAATAGAGCCCGATAAATTGTCCATAAATTCATCTACTTTCTGCACTTTTTCTGTTGCAACTTCATTGCGCTCATTCCATAACACATGCTCTAAATTCGTAGCAAAATAAAAAAGTTGATACGGTACTTTTAAACGATTAATACTAAAATGGTCATTGGCAAGCAAAATCTTGACGTTATTCGCTTTCATTTCATTACGCTGTTCGATTTGCTCTTTACGCCTCTCTGTTTTTACTAAAATGGCATCCTCTGTGTAAAATAAATTTTGCTCCATATCTGATTTGATTTTGACAAACTCTGGGGCGATAAAACAACCATCTGCATCTGTAATATGAATGACCGCCGTTAAATCTTTTGCTAAAAACTTATACTTTTCTAGATAGTTATGAATGACTCGGCTAACACTATTTTTAATATTGGGAATTCTCTTTTTTGCATCCCACTTTGTCAAAATATCCTCTCGCTGTACATCAAAGCGAATCGTCGAATCAGTAAAATGTTCATCCAAAAAATCTTCTAAAATAATTTGCTCTGTTTGACCTTCAACAATAACTAATAGTACTTTTTTAGTCATGTTGCACACCAGCTTTTCTAAAAGCACGTTTTATTTTGAACGTTTTCGTTTCTTTATAAACTTCCTCATCCTGTCCGCCAAGCTGTATCGCACGCAAATAGACATCTCGCGCATTATTGACCTCTTTAATGCCCTTTAGCTGCATATATCGATAATTCTCATTTGTTGTTGTAAACCATAAGTTTTTAATGGCAAGCACCTCTAACACACGTAAATTATGGGACGTAAAAATAAGCTGTCCTTTTCCGCCCTCATCAATCACTGTTAACAACTCACCTAACAAATATTCAAATACACCCGAATCTAATTCATCGATTACGACACATGCAGTCGGATTATTATAAACAGCTATTAGTACGCTAAGCACAGCAATGATTTTCAAAATTCCTTCCGATTCAGTTCGTAACGGTAATTCCCGCTCACCGCGTTTCGATAAAAACTCAAAACGTATGCCTTTTTCACCGTTATCTAATAATTGCTCTGTAATAACGTAAATTTTAATCGTTAGCCCTGGGATAATGGTCGACAATACTTGGTTGCTTTGCTCAATGACTTCACATAATACATTGAAAGCATTCTCTGGCAATAATGCTGGTCCTTTCAAATCGTAAGGAATCGAGCCTCGCGTTTTTTCTAAATGAATACTAAAAGGCATAATACGCTCTTCAAATAAAGGTGCAATATTTTGGTTATTAATAACATGTAAGTCCCGATTAAAGTCGACTGCTATATTACGAAGCAATTCCATTTCTAATTCTGATAGCTTTTCTTGTAGCAACGGCTTTAAATCTTTATGGAAGACAAAAGACATATATTGTTTTCGTGCTAATTGTTGAATAACAAGCGTCTTTATACGGATCTTTTCACTCATATCACGCAAAGAGCTTTTTCGAATTTGAACATCCTCATCTGCGACACTTACTAACACTTTTGAACGTTTTCCTTTTTCATCTTCCCTGTAAGTCAAGCGCTCTGCAATAATGAACAGTCGATTTTCATCTTCTTGCAATGTTACGGAATAGTTGACAAAAAATGTCCCGAATTGGTTGTCCACTAGCAATTCAAAGTCCAAACTAGCGGTATTTTCCCCTGCCATAATTAAGCGTTTATCTTGTGATGGCAATTTCACTTCAGCAATCCACCCAGAAATAATTGTCTTCAACAGACTAAATGCATCGACAATGGTTGTTTTCCCTGAACCATTTTGTCCATACACACCTACAACATTCGCTGCCATAAGCGAAGCAAAATTCACTGCTAATGTGAGCTCACCATTGCGTACATTTCTTAAATTTTGTATCTTTATTTTTTTCATTTTGATAATGGCCATTTCAAACATCCTTTTCAGTCATTTCTTCCTATTATAATTAAAATCGATATATTTTATAACAAATAGCGCGATAATACCTATTCTTGCTTATTCATCCTATGCCATATGCCTATGACAAATAGAATATGGGACATATGTTAGAAAAGAAAAATGAAGAAAGGTGTGTTCTATTGGTCTATCCAAGATTAGCCCCTGAAGATTTTAATCAGCAATTCCGACCTGGTATGAAAATATGGGTTACGCTCCCTACTGGTACTTATTCCGGTACATTAATTCGAACATTTGGAAAAGACGGAAGAACTGCTGAAATACAGCTAGATTCTGGACAAATTATTACAGTAGATGTGAATCAAATTGCCGCAGCAGGGACAGGTTTGCCTCCTGGCTCATATCCGCCACCATATCCACCTCCTTATCCACCTCCTTATCCACCTCCTTATCCATCCCCTTACCCGCCGCCATATCCACCTCCTCGTCCACATCCGCCGCAACCGTATCCACCATATCCGCATCCGCCGCAACCATATCCACCACGTCCATATCCACCGCAGCCATTCCCACCTCCTCCATTTCCAGGCGGGCAATTACCAGGATTCCCTCGTTTAACACCTCCAGGTATTTCTGATATTTTACCTGGCATATTTGGTAATCCAAGATAAAAAAAGGCTTTCCATCCGTTCAGTAATGAACAAATGGAAAGCCTTTATTTTTTTACATAGCAATGACCAACAACAATTTTTCGCTTATGTTGGTTACAATATTTGTTCAGAATAATAAACACTTTATTTTAACAGCTAGTCCCAGAAATAAAATATACTATTAATAGTGCATTTTCTATTAATTATGTGCATAGACACCAATAAACATTGATATAAAAAAACTATATATTATTTCGCTCACCGAAATTTCACACTTTAAATAGGAGGATTTTTGGGTTGTGAATCGTATTTTTTGGCAGTATAGTTGATTAATGTTAGGGGATGAATGGATTATTTTACAATCAAAGAAATAATGATAAAAAGTATAAGGTATTTCCATATATTCGAATATCATAACGGTCAATTGTAACATTGTACTATTCCCATTACATTTGACTTTCGCATTATCGGCCGTCCCTTTTTCGCTTGAAATATGTCTTGTATACAATTTTAGGAGGAAGAGATATGAAGAAAAATAAGAAACAGCAAATGTCGATTAGCAAGAAATTAACCGTCATCATGGTTAGTATTTTACTATTATTTGGGCTAGTTACTACGGGATTTGCCTATTATATAGTGAAAAACAGTAATTTAAAAGATATGGACCAATCGCTCTATGATAAAGGGATGATTTTGTCTAAGACAATAGACCAAAAGACATTAAAATCCGTACTAGAAAGCCCAAATGCTGACAATAATGATGTCCTACATTTAACGAAGGAAATGGATGCCATCAACGAGGAATCAGATATTATTACCAATCTCTTTCTTATTACAGTAGATGGTGAAAATATTAACGCACCGGTTCTTTCCACAAGCGTACTCGAAGTAGGTGCAGAATATAACCAAGATATGGTTGCCATGGGACTTTCCCCAGATTTTCTTGCAAGAATAAAGGAAGTATTCGAAACAAAAGAGGCAACAGCTACAGCTATTTATAAAGATGAGTTTGGAAGCTATAAAACAGGTCTTACGCCGATTTTAGATAAAGATGGTTCCGTTGTAGCTGCTTACGCCATCGATTATGATGTATCCATGGTAAATGCTAAAGCATTATCAGAAGCATTATGGATTCTGTTAATTACTGTACTATTCCTAATTGGTTCTTCTATCGTGGTTTATTCACTATTAAGAAAGAAGCTAACACCTATCCAACAGCTATCTTTACAATCTAAAAAAGTTGCGGAAGGTAACTTAGAGCTTGAAGCGTTACCTGTTCAATCAAATGATGAAATTGGCGTACTAACAAATAATTTCAATGTTATGATTGACAGCTTAAAAACTGTTATTAAAAGTGCAACAAATGTTTCTTCACGTGTTTCAAACTCTGCACAAGTTTTATCAAGCAATATGCAAGAAGCAACAGATTCATACAATAATGTAGCTTCGTCAATGCAAGAAATAGCTAGTGGTGCTGATTTACAAGTGCAAAAGGCTAAAGAAAGTTCCATTACAATTGAGGAAATGAGTATTGGTATTCAACGCATTGCGATGACATCCAATCAAATTTCCGAATCTTCTATTTTAGCATCAGAAGAAGCTGAAAAAGGTAATGATTCGACAAGCAAATCTGTAACGCAAATGAATGCTATTAGTAAGGCAGTGAATCATTCCGCATCGTCTGTAAAAATGCTCGGTGAACATTCTGGTAAAATCGAAGAAATCGTCGGCATTATCACAGGGATTGCTTCCCAAACAAATCTGCTTGCATTAAATGCTGCAATTGAAGCTGCTCGCGCAGGCGAAGCAGGAAGTGGCTTTGCTGTTGTTGCTGATGAAGTGCGTAAGCTAGCCGAACAATCAGAAGCTTCGGCAAGGGAAATTTCTACGCTCATTACTCGTATTCAACATGATACAAATGAATCAGTTAAGATCATGATACATGCTGTAGAAGAAGTGGATAATGGCTTAATTATGATTAATGATTCCGAAAAATCGTTTAGCCAAATTTTAACTTCAATTCACCATGTTACAGGGCAAATTCAAGAATTATCAGCTACGATTGAAGAAATGGCAGCAGGTATGGAGGAAGTTACATCAGCTGTTCAAGATATGGAACACTTCTCAGTAAGTTCTCGAGACAACACAAGAGCAGTAGCCGAAACATCTGCTAGTCAGCTGAATACAGTGCAAAGAGTTTCAGAAGAAGCACAAGTACTATCAGATTTATCAAGTGAATTATTAACTGTCGTAAATACATTTATTGTAAAATAATGATGTACTAAATGCATGGCGAAAATAAACAAAGAGCAAGCAATCCTACAACCTTGTCGATGTAAAAACATCGGCAAGGCTGTTTGTTAAGAAAAAGTAGCAATGTCTAATCCTATCAATAATAAAGTTACTTCTAATTGCACTAAACGGGAACAGTCCCCTACTTTCAAAAATAGGAGTTGTTATGATTGAATTTAAAACGAGACCTTGATTTATTTACAGCAAATTATCAAACAAATACCCAAGAACAACAGACGTTACCATCCAATTGTACACAACTGTTAACAGAAGAAGATAAAGTATTATATCAAGCTTTAAATCAAACAAAAGCCTTTTATGCGAAAGATCAAACAATCCCTAATGTATTTTATCAATCAGCGGAACAATTCGCTGAAAGAATTGCCCTGTCTTTTAATGGTGGTCGGATCACCTATCGTCAGCTCAATGAACGCTCCAATCAAGTTGCCCATATGTTACTAGACAATGGTCTCCAAAAAGGAGACAAAGTAGCAATTGTTATGGAACGTAGTCAGGATACAGTTATCAGTTTACTTGGCGTTCTAAAAGCAGGAGGTATTTACGTTCCAATAGATCCGAGCTATCCACAAGAACGCTGTCAATACCTTTTAAATGATTCAGGGGCAACATTCATATTAATAAAAGAAGAACACGCAGCTTTACTTACCAATTTATTACATAACGATTTCCAATGTCGTACAGTGTTTACACTGAATCGCATGGAAATCACATTTCCAAAAGACAATGTTTACATCGATCTCAGCCCTGCCGATTTAGCCTATATTATTTATACATCTGGCTCGACAGGCAAGCCAAAAGGCGTAATGCTAAAGCATGAATCTGTGATCAACTTAATTACGGATAATCAAAGAATCTACCAAGCAAGTAAATATGATGTCTTTTCGCAATTTATCTCCTATAGTTTTGATCCATCCGTCACGGAAACATTTACTGCTTTCTTTTCAGGCGCTCGATTACATATGCTCACAAGTATTGAACGCATATCGATTGAAGCATTCGCTGAGATGATTGCAAGGGAAAAAGTGACAACAGCCACTATTCCAAATGCATTCTTTACGCAGCTTGCAACGCATCTCTCCAGCGATTACCAATATCAATTATCATCTCTTAAATATTTGTCTGTAGGTGGGGAAGCCCTTATGCCTGCGGTTATACAAAAGTGGCGTGAAAAATTCGGAACGACAACTGCAATTATTAATTTATATGGACCGACAGAATGTACAGTGCTGTCCTCGTATTACAAAGTGCCGGATACAATCATTGAGCACCATGCGAGTATTCCAATCGGCAAACCGATTGCCAATTACGAGATGTATATTATTAATACCGACGGTCAGCTATGCCCTGCCAATGAAGCAGGTGAACTTTATATTGCTGGTGCAGGACTAGCTGCTGGCTATTTAAATCAGCCTGAAAAAACTGCTGAAGTGTTTGTCCCACATCTGTCCACTGAATGTGGGAAGTTGATGTATCGAACAGGTGATTTAGCCCGTTTATTGCCAAGTGGCGTAATTGAATTTGTAGGACGCAAAGATTCTCAAATTAAAGTGCGAGGGTTCCGCATTGAGCTTGGGGAAATTGAAACGGTGTTAAGTAATCACCCTAACATCCAAGAGGCTGTAATACTTGCCAAAAAAAAGGACGATGGCAATACTAGCTTGTTTGCCTATTACACGGTATTCGGTGGTATGAAGGTGGAACAAGAAGCACTTCGACATTATTTAGCAGATCTTTTACCAGACTATATGGTGCCTGAACGTTTACTTGAAGTGCAGGAAATGCCATTATCTCCTACTGGCAAAATTGATCGAAAGCAATTAGCTGCCCTTGAGGTAACAACACCGCTACCAAGGCATTATGATGCGCCTGAAAATACAATACAGCAGCTACTAGCCAGTGCTTGGGAGCAGGTACTAGGTGTTGAACGTGTCGGCATCCACGATAACTTCTTTCATATCGGTGGACATTCTTTAAAAGTACTTGAGATTTTAGTACAAGTGAAAAAGCATATTCCATTTTTAAAAATTCAAGACTTTTTCCAATACCATACGATTGCTGAATTAGATTATTATATTAGTACCTATCAACCTGAAACAAGTGAGGCCCAGCAAAAAACTGACTTTGTACGTAAAGATTTAATGGAGCCAAGCCGTCTTATCACTACTCATAATGTCACACCTTTAGCGATGAAAACGGTGCTGTTAACTGGGGCAACAGGTTATTTAGGTAGTCATGTTTTATATGAGCTTTTAATGAATACGAACGCACATGTTTATTGTTTAATTAGACAAAGTGCTCAGACAACGCCTGATGATAAATTAAAAGATAGCATGTTATTTTATTTTGGACATGCTATTATCCCTATGCTGCAAAAACGAGTGACGGTCATCCAAGGCGATTTATGTAAGGCAAAACTTGATTTATCTGCTAAAGACCACGCGCTTCTTACTGAAAAAATCGACGCCATTATTCATTGCGGTGCAGATGTAAGACATTTCGGAGCAGCAAGTCATTTTAACGATGTCAATGTGCAAGGCACTAGATACTTGCTGGAGCTTGCTAAATGTAAAGTGGGTGTACATTTCCATTATGTTTCAACAATAGGTATCCCCGAGGAGCTTGCGGCAACGCAATGGGGAGACAAACAAGCACTTGGTGATTTCGATTACAATGTTGCACTTTCAAATGTCTATAACCAAAGTAAGTTAGATGCTGAAAATCTCGTTAGAAATGCAGTGAATGATAATATTCCTGTCTCAATTTATCGTGTTGGCAATTTAACATGTCATTCACAGACAGGGAAATTCCAACGCAATATAGATGATAATGCATTTTATCGTCTGGTAAAATCAATGCTTTATTTAGGAAAAACCCCGTCAGCTCATTGGCATGTCGATTTTACGCCAATTAATTTTGCAAGCCAAGCACTTGTAGCGCTAGCCCGTCAGCCAAAATCAAACGGGCACATATTCCATCTATGTAACCCAGTACCGTTACTCTATCTCGATTTTGTTGAGGCTATCAAAGACATGGGCTATGCGTTAGAAATTGTTACGGCGAAAGAATACGAAGATTGGCTATTACATTCGGAGCATCCAGAAGAACTACAAGATTATTTATCATTAGCCATTGCACAGCTTGACGGTGATGGCCCAAGCGATTCACCATTTAGAATTAATAGTGATAAAACACAGGACTTTTTAAAGCATACGGATATTACATGCGCAGAGCCTAATCCAGCCTTTATCCGTACAATGATTGCTTATGGCATTCAATTAGGTTATTTCCCTGAGCCAACGCCTGTTACAGTACGATAATGTAGGAATTTAATAAAGAATCCGCTCCTATTCCTTTGCTGAAGCGTACGTCAAAAGGCATCAAGATGTAACTCTCTTGATGCCCTTTGTCTTTTTTAGGTGTCAGTTACTTATCGCTTGGAGCGAAGGTGTGCATCATTTAGATTTTCCTTGCTATCAAGTGCCATAGCATTCACACTAATAGCAACAAAGTTTCAATCGTTACCCATTTTCAAGTCATGCTATAATAAGGAGATTTACAATGAACGATATTACTTTTGAGCATATAGAAAAAATTGGCCATATCATTTATGAAGACGAAATGTATCGGCATGTGCATTATCCAGAAATGCTGAGCCGTTATGATAGTAATTTTATTTTATTTAAAACCATGCCTGCATTAACGACATTTAAGAATTTGGAGCATTTACTACGCTCCTATCACCAACAACATAATCAGCAACATTTAAAATTTATTTTCCCGTCTAACGAAAAAATTCCGAGCGATATTCACAGTTATTTAACGGATGAAAACTATGATATTGGATTTTTAGAGTTATATACAATTGAACCTAGCCATTTCCCTGCAAAGGTAAACGAGCATGTTGAAGTTCGACCTGTGACTGACGACAATTTAGAGGCATTTTTAACACTGCAGTACAAAGAAGATTTAAGATATGGTGAAACTTTTGCCACTGAAAAACAAGCTTTACTAAAACATCGTTTTCACGATTCAAAGAAACATCAACTCCTTGCTTACTATGAAGGCATCCCAGTTGGTTCTACAGAGCTAATTGAAGAAGATACGACAGTTGAAATTGATAATTTATTTGTACTAGAGGCTTATCAACGGAAAGGAATAGGTACTCAACTTCAGCAATATGTAATGCAAAATTTTCAGCAAAAAACCGTTATTTTAGTAGCAGATGGTGAAGATACACCGAGAGACATGTATCAAAAACAACATTATATTTATCGGGGTTTCCAATATGAAGTTTTAAAGGTTGAAGATCAATAACTAGCTGTCTTTAAACGATACTTCAGCATCACAACAAACTAGAAAAACGATTGCTAGATTACCGTTTTATCTTTAATTAGCGTAAATAAAAAGCTTCTCAAAAGTTGATGCAACTGATGAGAAGCTTTTATTTTTTAACGTTTACTATAGTATTGGGCAGTATTCAACCGATACTACGCTATGATTTCGTTTCAGAGTGTGTTTCTACTATTTCTTTAGGCACCGCACGATAAACAGTAAATGCCAAAATAATCGCTACTATCGTGATAATAAAAGCAATGAGATAAACAAGTTCCACACCAGCTACCATTGCTTGGCTAATTGTAGACGGATCACTCGGATTTGTTGCCTTTTGTAAAAAATGATTTTGTTTGGCATTCATAATACTAATAAAAACAGCAACACCAATAGCGCCTACAACAGGCTGTAAAGTAGTCATCACTGCCGTTCCATGTGGATATAAAGATTTAGGCAGTTGGTTTAACCCATTTGTCTGTGCTGGCATCATAATAGCCGAGACACTTAGCATTAATAAAATATAGCATACTACAATTATCCAAATCGGCGTTTCAGCCGTTAACCTGCTCAAAGTAAATACGGTACCACTTAAAACAAGTGTTGCTGGAATCATCAATACACGTGGTCCAAATTTATCAAACATCTGCCCCATAATTGGAGACATGAGCCCATTGAGTAAACTCCCTGGTAGTAATACGAGTCCCGCTGCTGCAGCCGTCAAAGCTAATGGTCCCTGCATAAATATAGGTAATATAATTTCTGATGCAAACATCGCCATAATAATAATCACAAACATAAATACAGCGTGTGTATACATTGGATATTTGAATACCCGTAAATCCATAACAGGCTCTTTCAGCTTAAATTGCCTTAATGAGAACAAGACAACACCTATGACTCCGATGATAATCGTCAGATAGACGCTAGAACTAAGGAAACCTTTATCACCAGCAGCACTAAACCCGTAAATAATTGCTCCAAACCCAATCGTTGAAAAAAGCAATGATAGAAAATCGATTTTAGGTTTTGTTACTTCCGAAACATTTGTTAAATACTTAAAGGCAAAAACAATTGAAAATATGGCAAAAGGAATAACAATAATAAATAGATAGCGCCAACCTAAATATTCCACGATTACCCCAGATAAAGTTGGTCCAATTGCCGGTGCAAACGTAAACGTTAAACCTACAATGCCCATAACTTTCCCGCGCTTTTCTGGTGGATATAATAAAAGGAACACATTAAATATAATGGGCATTAACAACCCTGTTCCAACCGCTTGTATTAAACGTCCTACCAATAAAAGCGGAAAACTAGGTGCAATTGCACAAATAATCGTACCAATTGTGAACGTGACCATCACACTAAGAAATAATTGCCTTGTTGTAAACCACTGCAACATCAATGCAGAGACTGGAATGACTATACCCATGACAAGCATAAACCCTGTTGCCATCCATTGAACGGTTGGCAAGGTAATATGGAATTCATCCATTAATGTAGTTAAAGCAATGTTTAACAATGTTTCGTTTAAAACAGCAAAGAATGCACCGATAATTAACGACAGCATAATCGGTAATGTTTTAACATTAGGGTCCTGTGATAGGAATTCATATTTCACCGTTTGATTTTGATTCATTTATTTACTCCTTACGAATAGTCATATTAAAAAAATGCTTCATAGATTTCATTATGATAAGTAACCTATGCTTAATAATTTGTATATTCAAAACAAATCCTACCCAATCCTTCCTAGTTCATGTACCATTGGGGAATTCACCACCTTGTATAGCGTCAGAGCATTTTATAATACCCGCTGTAGAAAACAAAAAGATCACAAACATCTGCCTGTGATCTCAAAAGTAAAGGGAAAAAATCGTCCTATTTTTATGAAGTTAGCCATAAGGCATAAAACACCTACTTTTGATACCATCAAAAAAGGTGTAATTAGACAAAAATAAAAGAAAGGTTGAACAAAGTCGCCTTTCTAACATTGCATATTTTTCCATCGGTTAAACAATCGTTCCTATATTTCGAAGTGTGATATATGGGAAAGATTCATAAACTTATGAAATTGTATTTTCACAAATATGAAATGAGGTATATTAAAACAAGACAGACTAATTCCGTTTACTCTGCATACACAAACAGAGCCTTTGACCATATTCAATTATTGGTTCAAAGTTGGGAATCGTAGTGTCATATTTAATAGTCCTCCTTTACGCATTTTATAATACATGACAAATTATAACGAACTTATTAGCAGAAGTCAAAGATTTCAAGAACAAGAAAAAATTATTACAGTTGTTGTTGAAGAACAACTGCAAAAGAATAGGACACACTTTATGCATCCTATTCCTTCACTATTTTAATTCATTTTGAAATTTCGGTAGGTAAATCATCGCCTTAAATAAATCGCCATCTACTTGAACGAAGAACTTTCCATCTTGGATTTGAATAAGGCTTTCAGCTATCGATAACCCTAATCCGCTACCTTGACTCGATCTAGATTCATCCCCGCGTGTAAAACGTTCCATAAGCTCATCGACTGAAATATTTAATTCATACGCTGAAATATTTTTAAATGTTACTAGTAGTTCATTACCTAAGTCTTCAACATCAATATATACTCTGGATGCAGGCAGTGCGTATTTAAAAATATTCGAAAATAAGTTTTCAATGGCGCGCCATAGAAGTTTACCATCAGCCTTCACATAGACTTTTTCTGTTGGGTGGGCTAACTTAAAATCTAAGGATGCTGCTTCGATTTTCTCATCCATCTCTCCTATGCCTTGTTTTAGTAACGAAACGATATCAATTCGTTCTAATTGAACAGGCATACTGCCACTTGACGCTTTAGCCGCTTCAAACAAGTCGTCCGTTAAAAGCTTGAGCCTTTTCGATTTTTGATCTAATACATCAATATATTCAGCAATTAATTCCGGGTCTTTTTCGATTCTTAATAAATCGACATACGTAATAATAGACGTTAATGGCGTTCTGATATCGTGCGAAACATTCGTAATAAGCTCTGTTTTTAAACGCTCACTCTTGATTTCACTATCCACCGACTTTTTTAAACCATCGGTAATGCTATTAATATTCATGGCAAGTTGGCTAAACTCCCCTTTTCCATCTACTTCAATTCGATGATGAAGGTCACCATTTTTAATCTGCTCTACACCCTCTTTAATACGATTAAACGATTTCACCTTCTTCATTGCCAACCAGGCTGCTACGCCTAGTGTAATAGGAAACATAAAAAACGTAGCCACCACTACTAAAGGATAGCCGATAACAAGTAACACAATTTTTACCGCTGTACTCCCATTATCAAATATGTTTTTCACCACAATAAAACATTTTTTAATAATTTGATAGATAAGTGTATGCTGCAGTAATGTTCGATTTTTAATATGCTTTACGAGTGATAAGACCAGCAGCAAAGCAATTATAAAAATAGGCACCGTTAGAAGCAAGTACATATTACGTAACACTTCAATAATCATAGCCATCCACATAGAGATTAAACATACGACGATCACAATATTTAAATCATTATATAATTTGTCCATAACATGTAAATGCAGTTCTTTATCTTTGAATGACGTTCTGCCAATAACAATTATTAAATAAATAAAAGATACAATAAATCCTGCTAGATATAACATAAACTCATTCAGTAAACGTTTGGCAATCGCTTTATCTTTTTGCCATTCCTGCATTTTTTGCTCTAAGAAAGATTCTTCAAACGCCACATAGATAACGTCTGTTTGTGGATTTAACTGTTCCACTTCTTGTGTAACATAATCTACGTACTTACTTTTTCCTACTTCTTTTGGATACAGCTTCTGTTGATAATCATCAAATAGCATATATGCGCCAAATGATGTAAATTGTTCTTTTTTATTTAGTTCACTATTGGAGAAGATATGTTCACCGTCACTTGCATAATAGACGATTCCTTCCGATGCTTCTAAAGTGTTGAGTAAACGATAAAACACCCGTAGTTGTTGTCTCATGCTTTCTTCTTTTTTACTTTTGATGTCATCTGCATACTCTTTTTCATATATGCGTCTATTTTCCAACTCACTCATATTCCCATTGTATTTATATGAATATTGGAAATCATTATATAACTCTTCTTCAATTGCTCTTCTATCTTCTTTTGTAAGTGCCTTACCGCTTAAAATATATTCTTCACTTTTATATTGTCCGATTAATTGCGCTAAGGAACTGATAAGACTATAACTTTCATCAGCGAATACTTGACTTTCAAAGTAATTATTTTCATTGATATTACTAAGATAAACATCATTTAATTCCATGCCCATAATAGCCTTCGCTGTACCCGTTAAACAAGCGATAGCAATTAGAAACACAATCACTTTCGTAATCAGTGCATGACTAATATTTCTCAACTTTATACCCCACTCCCCATACAACTTTTAAATACTTCGGCTCTTTCGGATTAATTTCAATTTTCTCTCGAATTTTCCGAATATGGACTGCCACCGTATTTTCTGGGTTAACGGCGCTTTCATTCCACACCTTTTCATAAATCTCTTCAATCGTAAATACTCTTCCAGTATTGGCTGTAAGTAGCTTTAAAATTTTATACTGTACTGGGGTCAAATGAACAGCTTGTTTATCAACCGTAATAACTTTCTTTTCATCATCAATCATAAGACCACCCGTTTGGAAAATATGGCTACTTACTTCCAGACTGCCAAATGCCGTATACCTTCTTAACTGTGATTTCACTCGAGCGACAAGTTCTAATGGATTAAACGGCTTTGCCATATAATCATCTGCACCAATATTTAATCCGAGTATTTTATCATAATCCTCCGACTTAGCAGAAAGCATAATTAATGGAATCATATTATCTTGCCGAATCTTCATTGTCGCCGTAATGCCATCCATTTTTGGCATCATAATATCCATAATAATTAGGTGAATCACTTGCTCGTGAATAAGATCAATTGCCTCCACACCATTGTACGCTTTAAATACTTTATATCCCTCATTTTCTAAATAAACGCTTATTGCCCTTACAATTTCTTTATCATCATCACAAACCAAAATGTTCAACTACATTCAATCCTCCATCTCTTTAGGTTCCTATAATCACTCCTATTGGATTCGTATAAAAATATAATACTAACTAAATCTTAACAAACTCATGCACCAATTCTTAAGATTTTCTTATTGTTTTCATGAGGACTCTGTTTTTTCCCCGTGTAGAGTAACAAAAGAATAAGCGATGAACAATAGTTCTGTTCATTGCTTATCCTTTTAATCAATCCTCAAATTACTTTATTTACAACTAGAACACATAGCTGCTTGAACGATTGGTGTACTAAACTGCCATGGAACTCGTTGAGAACAATCACAAAGATTTGAATCGCAAAGACAATTCTTATAACTTACTCCATAGGTATGGTAGCAACAGTCATGGGATTTACAGCAAAAGTCCAATGAGTTAACAGCACCGGCAGTAGATTTACATGCTGAAGAACCACCGCAGCCTTCACCACACCACATATATCCGCCTGGCATACAACCTGAATACCAAGCTGCAGTTTTTACTTCTTCATTTAATAGCATCCCTGGTACATAGTTTTCATCAATCGGGAATTGTTCTTCTTGAAGTTTATTCGACTCTATTGCTAAAGCAGCAACTTCATGTGTGTGTGAACTAATTAAAGATGACACATATTCATCGTGGTATGATCTAAAGTGAGTAACTTTAATTTCGTCTTCTTCAACTTTAAAGATTTCACCAATGAAAAAGTCATTTGTTGTACTCTCATCGCCATTTAAATGACGGATAGTATATCGGATTTTCACATTTTCATTGATTTTAAGATACACCACCTTTGCAGAATAAACATCCTCACCTTTAAGGACATCGAACTTAATTGCTTGAATAACCTCTGAATTCTCATCAAACTCAAATTTTTCCGAATTATTCATCTCTTGGATTAAATTACGGAATTTAGTTTTTTCAGAAAATGTACTAATTAACGTTTTTACTTCTTCGTTATTCAAATAGTTACCTACTAACATTTTATTTTCCCCCTCAATTTGTATTTGGTGGCCACCATACAATATATAAAGAATGATAGCGCTGATAAATAACAACCTTTAATACAGAAATAGAAAAGGTATATAATGTAGACACAACGCAATTAGAAAAAAATGTATATTAATTAATTGTTTACCTTTTTTGGTTTCGTTCGTCTTATAGTTAGGAGGTTATTCATGAATGAGTTCGATTTTGGGGAGCTGTTGTTCCAATCTTTAAATAAGAACAAAAAATACCTAATTAACATGGGAGCGAGTGTGGAGGACGCTGAAGATGTTATACAAGATACTGCCTATAAATTCCTAACCTATATTGATTCTGTGGACATTAGTAATATTGACGGTTGGCTTTTTCGTGTATCTGTTAATAGTTATTACGACTTATACCGTAAAAGAAAAAGACAAAGCAATATTTTGATGAAGTTTAATGTAAAAGAGTTATTCGAGGAGGTAACACCTGAAAAAGCTGCACTACAAATGGAATTAAAAAGAGATATTCACAAGATATTAGAAATAATAAAACCGAAACATGCGGAATTTTTAATTTTAAAGTACAGTACAGGGTTAAAAATTGAAGACATTGCACACTTGTATGAGATGAAAGTCAATTCTGTAAAGACAATTCTTCATCGAGCAAGAAAACAATTTATTGAAGAATATGGGAGGATTCATAATGACAAAGGAGAATAACACTTCGGGATTTCAAAATTTAGCAAAAAAAGCAAAAAGGAAATCTCAAATACGTATGGGCATCATTGCATTTATTGTTTGTATTTTAGTATTAAGTACCTTTCAGTTTGTGGGTAATATAGTTATTTCAAAGACGATTAATAAAGAAAGCGCAGTTGATACTATGTGGAACAACATACATGGAGCCAATATTACACAACAAGGAACAGTTACGAATTATACCCTTTTCTCTGCAACAACCAAAACTGAATTCAATAAAATAGTAGGAGATGTTGCTATACCCTGGGTTCCGATTGAAAAAAGATATTCATTGTTCGGTACTTCAAAAAGAATAACTACTAACGGTCCAGTCGGTAGTGGACATATTAATGATCAAAGAATACCAATGTATTTCAATGGAGAAAGGGTCATTGAATTTATACATCCAAAAGTAAATTTTAATGATATTGCGGATGATAAAGAAATTATTTCTGATATAAAAGACGATAAGGTAATAGAGGTAGCTTTATCTTTTGATAAGGCTTATTCATTACTAGAAACTCAGAATACTTTTGGTAAAAGCTTATCATGGTTTTGGGTGAACACTTATGAAGCAGCAGATATTAATGATTTTAACCAGCTAAACGTAGATACCGGAAAAAATGTAACAATCTCGGGTGATGACGTTATCGGTTTTTCCTCCAATAAAACTAATGATCTTGATAATGGATCAGCACTTTTTATAAGTAATATTAAACAACTCTCAAAAGAAGGCAGTTATAAAGAAATAGCTAATCGAATTGTCAGCAATATAACTGCTACTTCTAATGAAAAAGAACTGTCATCTGCTAATCTCGAAATTATTGGTGTAGTTGTAACAGGTTTTCCATCGGAAATTTTAGAATTAATTGAATCCCCTATGGTAAGAGCTGTATTTTTAGGATCGACTGTTGATAAATATTAATGTGGAAATGAGGTAATCTTAATGGAATTCTTATTTTTATTCACAGCACTGTTACTATTAAATTGTATTGTTATACAATTTTCGAGATATTCGTTCAATAAATGGCTTATATCAGCGGCTATCGTGATAATATGTTCCCCTGTAGTTGGTACTATTGCGGGATCCATATTTGGTTATATAGAAAAAAGTGGTTTTGGTGCTGGATTTTTTGGATTTATTTCTGGTGGACTCTTTTTTTTAAATGGTGTAATTTTCATTTTCATGGCGTTTTTATTTTCACGCAAAAAAAATGCGTAAAATTCAAACTCTTTTGTGTTAGCTTTCTGGACCTTCCTACTCTGCAGGTGATTTCAGTAAGCTTTTAACTATGAACATAAAAACTCCAATCGTACAATAATTACAGGTCTGGTCACCCTATTTAGTACGAGAGGATCCTTCAAAAAGGGAAAATCAAATATTAATAACCATGATTTTTAAAAAATAGCTTTGCACAAAAATACAGAAGATATGTCATTTATAATCAAATCAAGACTGATATAGGAAAAATTCTACATCAGTTATGTGAAAGAAAAGCAATGGAATTTATTTAACCAACAGGATGGCTAGAATATAAGCTTTTATTGATGTGTATGCCTATGAACTAAGTGTATATTAGTTCATAGGCTAATGGAAAGAGTAACTTAATGATTTTCGATCGACATATCGATTTAAAGTATCAAAAGGCGATTCGACAATCTTAGTGTGGTAGATATTTCTTTTATATTATTTTTCTTTCGATAGTACGAACATTAACATATGACAAATAGAGACTTACTGTTATAAGTAACATACTAGAAATTGCATAAAAAACTATTTCTCTAAAAGTGAAGTTAAAGTCAAAGAAAAACATATGCGGCCACAGAAACACGTCTCCTAAAGTTAGCAATTCTGTTGCGATATACAAAACAATTATCATAAAAGGTGTTTCAATATTTTTAAAAAATATTGCTAGTAACAACCCTAATGAGGAAATTAATAAAGCTTGACTAATCAACAAGATCAGCAATTTAAATATACTTACATCTGGGAGTATTACATAAAATGTGGCCACTATTAGGGCAAGCATTATTATGAAAATTGACTCAAATTTAATAAAATTCAGAATGAGATTGCGTGGATAACATAGTAATAAAATTTCTTCTGATTGATTTTGATATAACTCATATACTAGATAAATAGACCACCAAGCTGAAAATGGTACAAAAACAGTTTGAAGAAATATTAATAGTTGTAATTCATATTGTTCTGCTGGCAAAAAGAATAGAGAACAAAAAACAACTAAAAAAATAATAATAGGAATGTAGAAATTTAAACCCATGTTTTTTACTTCAAATTTAAATTGGTCCATTTTTTCTACCTCCAACCATTAATGATTGATAAGTAACCATCAATAAGCGTAGCGTTTAAAGGAGTAGCATTAGATGGTTTATTTTTAGACAATACCCTTACATCTAAAATGTTGAAACCGCGTTGCTGAATATCTATAACAGTATATAATTTGAATGTTTCTGACAATTCGTTTTCGTGAATTTGAATGCTCCAAACAAAACCATCAGATGATTTAGCAATTTCTTCTGGAGTACCTTCAGCTAATACGCTACCTTCTTTGATAATACCTAACTTTGTACATAAGAATTCAACATCTTCTACAATATGAGAGGATATTATAATGGTTTTGTCCTTTGACAATTCTCTTAATAGATTTCTAAATCTTATGCGTTCAAGAATATCTAGACCGGAAGTAGGTTCGTCTATAATAAGAATACTAGGGTTCGTTAGAAAAACTTGTGCAATTCCTAAACGTTTTCTCATTCCGCCAGATAACTTTGATACTTTTTGTTTTTTAGCATCGACTAAATTAACTTGCTCCAACACCGTTGTAATTCTCTCTTTTCGTAATTGAGAATCAGCTATTCCCTTTAATAAAGCAATATGATTTAAACAATCATACACTGTAGCCTTTGGGTACAAATCAAAATCTTGAGGTAAATAACCAATTCCGTTACGAATTGTTTTTAAATCTGTAGAATGTAAATCATCGTTTTCAACTATAATTTTACCTTCATCAACAGAGATTAGCCCCGCCAGGACTCTCATCAATGTAGTTTTACCAGCTCCATTTGGTCCTAATAGTCCGTAAATACCTTCAATTTCTAGAGAAACTTTTTGTAATGTTTTTTTCCCTTTATATGTTTTTGTAATATTTTGAACATTTATCATAGCTCTATTCCTCTCTATCTATATTTTTTCACCATTTCACTTACGTCGTTCCATGTGACTTTTTCTGATTGTAGAAGTTTACTCCAATCAAGCAATATTTTTTCTATAGTTGAATCAGATTTTGACGATAGCAAAGCAGAGATGTCCGAAATTATCTCTTTATCTTCATCTGAGGTATTAGCTAATACTTCTCCCAACCAATAGTCTTTTTCTGAATACCGCTGTTCTTTTACACCTGTTTTCTCATTGAGATAATGTCCTGCTAAAGCAGAAAAGAGAATAGAAATATTATCATTTTGATAAATGACACCGTTATTTTTCCACAAAAGTGCTCCTAATATTTGATATGGAATTAAATGTTCAAGTCGTTTAAATATCGTTTCATCATGATGTTCATAAGGATTAATAAGAATTGTTAGTTGTTCTTTTTCTTGATACCACATTAATTCAGAGGGTAATATATCATTTGCTCCTATAGCTGGTATTAGTAGTATTTTTTTCGGTAGTGATACCCCTTCTATCTTGAAGATTCTTTTAATTTGCTCAATGTTTTTTTCAAGTTGAATTAAATAAGAATCTATGAATTTTATACTATTTTCCCAAGTTATAGGGTAAAGTATTTTATAATTGTTTATTTGGTCATATTTCAACTCTCCATAAATTAAGTAAATACCATTTTTACTTTCACCTTTATATTCACCTTCACGAACTTTTTCCAAGTTAGTAAATACTTCTTGATTCCCTTTGTAATTTAAAACATAATCAATATCTTGTTGTGGCTGAGTAGGTAATCTATGATTTGAGTTATAAGTATCTTTCATCGAAGGATTATTATTTTTTAAAGGAATCCACGCAAAGTAAAATGGTAAATAGGCAAACTCATTATTTGCATCCATATAAGGTGAGGAAATACCACTGTATATGAATTTAAGTTTTTTTGTTTCTTCCTTTAAATTAACTTTTATAAAGTCTCCCTCTTGTTTAAAATCAATTGCATTATTAAGTTCGTCCATAATCTTATTTACTTTAAACCCATGATACAAATTAAAATATTTAATTCCCTGTTCTTGTTGTTGAAAATACAACTCTACTGCAGCATCTAATTTTTTATTGATTGCTAAATAAATATCATATTTTTCAACATCGTAATCTAACCATATATTCATTGGATTATATCTATTTTCTGCATAATAATTTAGTTCATCAGCATTCCGTTGGTTGAATAGTGTTGGATTTATTTTAGATTCCATATATATATAATTCGTAGAAACAAATAGTATTAAGGCAACTAACAGTAAATTGATCAATATCTTTAATGACTTCTGAATATGACTTTTCAGTACAACAACGATTAAAATTATTGTGAGTAACAACACAATCCAACTTAATTTATTTATCAAGTCTTCTTTCGTGAAAACAAATCCACTAAAAGCATGATAGGACATTATAGGGTTTGGGACTCCTAAATGAAAAAAACCAGGGACATAATCGAAACCTAGTAAACGAAATAAATTATCACTAAAATAAACATTCATAGGAGAAATAAGTAACCATATACCAAATAGGATGGAGATGCTTATTTTTTTTCTTGAAGTTAGGCCAACAAGTACACCTATTAATGAACTTATAACTGCAGGAACAAACCAATATATAAAAACAAAGAATATAGAATCTATATAAAAATCTGAAAAAACGTATCCGGATAACACATAAACTAACATAAATAATATTATTGCAAAGATACAGAATACAATGTTTGATAAGAGTATAAATAAATAGTTGCTCGCAATTTTTATATAGCAACTTTTCGGTATCGTAAGGAATAACTCTTTTGCAACTTTTACACTCTCTACTTTAATGGAAAAGTATCCTAATATCATAAAAATAAGCATATATCCTTGAATCAAATACGAAGATAACTGCAACATATTACCAGGATTAGTGATTTCAGAGGAGGAATAAGTATAAATTATGACTCCTAAATATAATAAAGCTATTACGACAGATATAATGTATATTGGATTTCTAAAGTTTAACTTGCTGAAAAAACATACGGAATTTATTAACTTCTTCAATATATCCAGCTCCTCACTATGTAATATACCCTCCCCTTAAAAAGGGGAAGGGAATATTTGTGATTAATCGGTGATTCTTACTGCACCATAAAGAGCAGTAGTATTATATTCTGTATTAGCAACAGCGTAATAAGTAGAGGGATCTGGATAAAAGTTTGTTTTCACTTCTTTTCCAGCTGCTGCATAGCTATTGTGAACGATTGAATCCGGAAGAACAGCAACGTATTTTTTTGCATATCCAAAGATTCCGTAAGGACCGCCTCCAGCATTTGTAACTGTCATTTGAGAAGCACCATCGTGAATATTTACTTTGGCCCCTTCTGCACTTGACGTATAATTTATTAGAGCTGTAGACGATGCAGCAGAGGCGCTAGATGCTAAAGCTCCAAATGCTGCAATACCTAAGATAATTGATTTCATCTTATTATTTTTTTTTATATTCACAACATCAACCATATAAATCCTCCTTGTATAAAGTAGTATTCTTTCTATAGGCCTATAGAAGTTTTAGAAAGAGCTGCTCTTTCTAATATAGATAGAACTCCTAACTTAGATTTTCACAACCTTTAAGTATTTATAGTTCATGTTCCTTTGTTTACTTTTTTCGTTGAATATTGTTACCTTAGGAATACCCGTATTCTCTATATGAATAATACTTTCTCTCCAGTCTTAATTATTTATTTAGTACTTGTTTCAAAAAAAAAGCAGAACAATTGAGTTAACAATGTTCATGCTCTATATAAAATTATTGAATTGTTAGCTTGTTGAAATGTAAATTCATGTGAAGTTGAAACTTAAGGCTGCTTTTTCTAAAATAGCTGTAATAAATGAATAAGAAATTGATGTTTCAGGCTTTTAGTTAGTTTTTTAATTAAAATGTTTTCTAGTTTATCTTTATTAAATCCCATAACTTTAGAAATCACATCGTGGGCTATGAAAATTAAATAAAATTTATTTTATAAAATACAACTAAGGTGACACTCGGGATCGAACCGAGGATAAAGGTTTTGCAGACCTCTGCCTTACCCCTTGGCTATGCCACCGTGATCAACAAATAAATTTCTTTAAAGGTTTTCAAGATTACCACTTAAAAAAATAAAATGATGTATTCTTTCATGGATTGCTAAAGCGATTTTTCATTTCCCAGAATCCCGGTACAGAATGAACATCGTATTTCTTTATTGTTTTAATAAGTATAATGGTTAAATCCTGACGTAAGTCTTCTCTATAAATCGGATGTGTTTGATAAAGACAATTTTTTAATTTAGGTTCAAAAAACTGTATTACATCTAATAAAGCCGTATCATCATATTTTGATTTTTCTACTAAGGCAACCAATTCTTTAGACATTTATTTTCAATCCCTTCTTAAATCTTTTATAACTTCTGTCAAATGTTTAATACTTGTTTCAAGATTTTCTATTTTCTTTTCGAATCTAATAAATAGATATATCGTTATTGAAATAGGAAATCCAAAATTGCCGATTATCGATATCCATTCTGGTGTTTCTGAGAACAGCATTAAATTCCCCCCTTTTTATCCTTATGAGTTTCGATGTATTCACGTATATTTTTCAATGCTTTTTTATGAGTCTTTGATACCGCTTGTTGCGATATATTTAATAGCTGTCCGATTTCTGTATCACTGAATCCTTTTATATAAACTAAATTAATAATTTGTTTTTGTTTTTCTGTTAATGAATATAAAGCATCATTCATTAATGGACAGGTTACATGTTCATTAATTTCATCTTCTAAGACAATCTCATCAAGAATTAAATAACTTTCTTCAGCAGCTAATAAATCTAAAAATGTTTCCTCACCTCCATCGGTATTAATTGGTGCGTTTAAAGTAGAAGTAAATCTTGACTGTATAACTTTTAATCGCTTGTCGTAATTTATTGAATTAAATTTAAGTGTTGTAGAAATATGAGAAATAAATCTGATTTTAAAATAAAAATGTTTAAATAATATATCTAATTCTTTCATATTCTCAGGAGTAGGATTTGAAATTGTTTTCATGTACATTTCTTTATTAATTGGTATTCTGAGAAAAGAAATCACCAAATCATTATTTAATAACTCAGGATTTTCCATTTCAAATTTTTTGATTTCTTCTTCATTCCATTCATTTTTCAGCAACCATAGAACCCCCTTTAAGGAAACATATGTTCTTATTTATTTAAAAAAAAGAGCATATGTTCTTGTTTATAGTTAAAAAAAAGAGCGTACATCCTTCTTTATAGATTTTTTTGAAAATTAATCCATTTTTCCGTTCGTTATTTATTTTAACATTATATTTTTGTCATTTAAATGGTTGACATAAATTTTTAATATGCATAGCTGCAGAAGCGGATTCTTGAATTAATGATATTAAAAATTCCCGTTCATCTTCTGTCGAATTTTCTTTCAAGCATTGTGTAAAGAAGGCTTGCGACCTTCGAGCTTCACAGAAACACTTTAATAGCAATGATTGATCTAATGTGTTTTCAAATTGTTCACTAGAATCATCTTCTATACCAACGTCAATAGATAGATTAAGAATTGAGATTGCTTCTTCGTAATCCCCAATTAGTACTCTAGTAGTGTGCTGCATTAAATACTTAAATAAGTCCGATTCTGTAGGCCTTGAGTTTGTTAAGTTTTCATACTTATTGATTAATAACGCTAAGGCACCTGTAACATGAGGTACGGCCATAGAAGTACCTGATAAATTTGTAAAATCTCCATTTAAAAAAGTAGATTTAATAGAAACACCTGGAGCATAAATATCAACTTGTTTATTAGTATTAGAGAAATTTGCAACTCTGTTATTTTTATCTACAGCACCCACTGCAATCACTTCCTCGTAACCAGCTGGATAAGAGTATTCAGCAGTAAAAAAATTGTCATCCCCTTCATTGCCAGATGCTACAACAACTGCTATATCACTTTTAATTGCTTGTTTTATGGCATTATGTAGACTGTCTTTAGATGTTCTTAATCCTAATGACATAGATATAATGTCTACACGTTCATTATTTAAACCTCTCCAATTAATAGCGTAATTAATTGCCTTTACCAATGAATCAACATTTCCCACCCCATTGCTTTCCAATACTTTTAAAACCAGTAAACTTACTTCGGGCGCTACCCCTACAATGCCTGTATCATTAAATGAAGCTCCTATTATTCCAGCTACATGTGTACCATGACCATCTAAATCATCAAAGATAGTAACATCTCCATTAAATTCTTTTGTGAAATTATACCCACCAATAAGGCGATCCTTTAAGTCTATATGGTGGCTGTTACAACCCGTATCTAATATTGCAACAACTACCCCCTTACCTTTATATCCTTGCACCCAAAAGTTTTTAGCGTTAATACTAGTGATATTATTAGTTATCTCATCATTCATCTGCTCTTCCTCTAAAAATCTAGGCACGGCTAATAATGTAATCTCATTATCCTTCATTATCCAACACCTCCTGTTTACTTTGTAATATACATAGAATAAGGAATGTAAAATTTCACAACCTAGAAAAATTAAAATGTAAAATTAATTGTGGAAATCGTTAATTAACCTAGCATGTGAACTATAGTTTCTACATTTAGAAAACATAAAGAGGAACAAGGAAAAACTCATTGAACGCTTTGGTAGCTCCTACTATGATGAAGGTTATGTATTCGGTAATTTCAAACGTCATCCTGGCTATGCTATTTTGATTAAATTAGCAGAGAGTAGAATGGCTAGATTATAAAAAAGTAAACTTAAATCTTGAAGTCACTCCCTATTCTCTTCGCAACACACATACATCTCTACTTGAAGAAGCTGGAGTAGGACTTGAAGAAATCATGGATTGCTTAGGTCACCAAGACGATGCAGTGACTAGAAGCGTGTACCTTCACGTAACCTCTGAAATGAAAAAAGAAGCCTCCCAAAAGTTCAGTGAACTTTTGAGAAGCCTCCGTTAAAATCCTTTTTGTTAGAAAAATGTAAGCATTTCACTTTCCTTATATTCAAACCCTTTTAAAGCAAGAGGTTGACGGCTTATTACATCATTCCGCCCATGCCACCCATGCCACCCATATCAGGCATGCCTGGTGCTGCTGGTTCTGGAATATCTGCTACAACTGCTTCTGTTGTTAAGAATAAAGCTGCTACAGAAGCTGCGTTTTGTAGTGCTGAACGTGTTACTTTCGCTGGGTCTACTACGCCTGCTTCCATCATGTTTACCCATTCGCCTGTTGCTGCGTTGAAACCAACACCGATTTCTTCGCGTTTTAAACGGTCTACAATGATAGAACCTTCAAGACCTGCATTGTTTGCGATTTGACGAACTGGCTCTTCTAACGCACGAAGCACGATTTTTACACCAGTTGCTACATCACCATCAACTGCGTCAGCTGCTTTTTCAACTGCTGCATAGACGTTTAGAAGTGCCGTACCACCACCTGATACAATACCTTCTTCAACTGCTGCACGTGTTGAGTTCAGTGCATCTTCAATGCGAAGTTTACGCTCTTTTAGTTCTGTTTCTGTTGCAGCACCAACTTTAATCACTGCTACACCACCAGCTAATTTTGCTAAGCGCTCTTGTAATTTTTCTTTATCGAACTCTGAAGTTGTTTCAGCAAGTTGTGCACGGATTTGGCCTACGCGACTTTCGATTGCATCTGCGCCGCCAACACCTTCTACGATTGTTGTGTTGTCTTTTGTTACAACAACTTTCGCTGCACGGCCTAGTGATGTAATATCAGCTGTTTTAAGGTCTAAACCTAATTCTTCTGTAATTACTTGACCACCTGTTAAGATTGCAATATCTTCTAGCATTGCTTTACGACGGTCACCGAAACCTGGCGCTTTTACTGCTACAGCGTTGAATGTACCGCGTAGTTTGTTTACAACAAGCGTTGCAAGAGCTTCACCTTCAACGTCTTCAGCGATCATTAAAAGTGGACGACCTTGTTGTACCACTTGTTCTAATAGTGGTAAAACTTCTTGGATATTTGTAATTTTCTTATCTGTAATTAAAATGTATGGGTTCTCAAGAACGGCTTCCATTTTATCTGTATCTGTTACCATATAGTGTGATGCATAACCACGATCGAATTGCATACCTTCCACTACATCTAACTCCGTTGTGAAACCTTTAGATTCTTCGATTGTGATAACACCATCATTACCAACACGTTCCATTGCTTCTGCAATTAGTTGGCCTACTTCGTCGTCTGCTGCTGAAATTGCCGCAACTTGTGCAATCTCTTCTTTGTTGCTTACCGGACGAGAAATGCTGTGTAATTCTGTCAGTGCTGCTGCTACCGCTTTGTCAATCCCTTTACGGATGCCAACAGGGTTTGCACCAGCTGTTACGTTTTTCAAACCTTCACGGATAATGGCTTGTGCAAGAACTGTTGCAGTCGTTGTACCATCACCAGCAATTTCATTTGTTTTAGAAGCAACTTCTGCTACTAATTTTGCACCCATGTTTTCGTATGGATTTTCAAGTTCAATTTCTTTCGCAATTGTTACACCATCATTTGTAATTAATGGAGAACCAAATTTTTTTTCTAACACGACGTTACGACCTTTAGGACCTAATGTCACTTTCACTGCGTTTGCTAATTTATCTACACCTTGAAGCATTAATGAACGAGCTTCTTCTGAGAATTTAATATCTTTTGCCATTTGAATTTACCCTCCTGAAATGGAATATTCGTTAAGCTTGATTCATATACTAATAATTATCCAATAATTGCAAGAATATCGCTTTCGCGTAAGATTAAGTATTCATTGCCTTCATATTTAACTTCTGTACCTGCGTATTTAGAGAAAATAATGTGGTCGTCAACTTTAACGTCAAGCTCTACACGTTGTCCGTTTTCTAAAACACGACCTGTCCCAACTGCTACTACTTTACCTTCTTGCGGTTTTTCTTTTGCAGAGTCTGGTAGTACAATCCCAAATGCAGATTTTTCTTCTACCTCGATTAGTTCGATGACAATACGATCTCCTAGTGGTCTTAACAAGTAAAACAACCTCCTATTAATTTAAATATTAGTTGAAAGTTTATTAGCACTCTATATCAACGAGTGCTAATACATTTATTATGATAATCAATCCATTCTTTTTTTGCAAGCCAGAACTTCGAAAAATTTTGTTTTCTTTCCATATTCCTCTACAATAGAAAGGAAGCTTATGAATGGAAAGGATTTTGACTGTGAATAATTCTCTAAAAGGCGTTCAGCATAAAAAAACTGCTCTTTACGTTTTAATCGTTTACATTATTATGCAAGTGTCAGGTAGATGGTTGCTTTTACCGTTCCATAAATTTGTGATGAATACAACAGGCTTATCTCACGAACAAGCAGCTCCTATCACACAAGGCTGGTATATCGCACTCAGCTTTGCAATTGCATTGATTTTAAGTTTAATTTTAACAACCCGCGATAAAACGTTTTGGGATGTCTATCAAGGTAAAAAAGAGTCTATCCCGCTTACAATTATGTGGGGCATTTTAGGTTTCTTCCTTGTATTCTTCGGTCAAATGATTGGAGCGGCTATTGAAATGGCTGTTTTTGGAATCGAAGGTGGCTCACAAAACACTGCTGATATCGTAGCGATAGCTAAAGGTGCACCCATTGCCATTTTAGCGATTGTTGTCTTTGGTCCCATTTTAGAGGAATTTGTCTTCCGTCGCGTTATTTTCGGCTCACTTGTTCAAACGACGAACTTTTGGGTGGCGGCCATTGTTAGTGCTATTTTCTTCGCACTGATTCATTTCGATTTTTCACACATCCTGTTGTATACCATTTGTGGTCTAATCTTTGCTTTCCTATACCACAAAACAAAACGGATATGGACATCAATTATTGCGCACATCATGCTAAATGGCTTTGTGACGCTTGTCCAATTAAACGCTGAACCGTTGCAAAAGTTTTTACAAGAACTGCAAAAAATGCAATAAAAAAAGCTGGATGTGGTCATCACATCCAGCTTTTTTTATTAGTCATTCAATTCTTCAATTTGACGTCTCTGTTCAGCTAACAGACGTTCAACTTGCTCACGTTCTGCTGCTATCCGTTCTTCCTCTAATAGCATCGCTTCAGCTTGTAAAAATTTACGATAGCCCCTGCGCGCTATAATAATACTAATCTCATAAATTACAAATAGCGGAATTGCTACAATAACGTTTGAAATAAAGTCGGGTGGTGCAAGGAATACCGCTATCACAACTAACACGAAATATGCATATTTTCTGAACTTCACCATTAATTCAGGATTTAATATACCTAAACGTGCTAAAAATAACGTTACAACAGGTAACTGAAAAACGATTCCGAAAGGCATAACTAGGCGAAACAAAAATGAAAAATATGCGTTAATCCCTATTGTTTGTTTGATTTCTAAATCCGCAGATAAGCCCATCATAAAATGCATGACATACGGGAACAACACAAAATAAGAAAATGAAGCACCTGCTATAAATAGAATAAACGAATAAGGAATATATTTTAAAGTAGCCTTACGTTCTGTCTCATGTAAACCTGGTGTGATAAACAACCAAATTTGATGAAGAAGCAACGGTGAACTTAAAACGAACGCTACAAAAACCGTCACTTGTAGGTAAATGACAAGAGGATCGGTCACATTAAACGCATTCAAAGTTAGTTGCTCTGCTTCTTTACTATATTGAATATATTTAATAATTGGTTCGGCTAGATAAAAGCCCACAATAAGTGCAATAACAAAGAAAACAGCACAAATTAAGAGCCGTTTTCTAAGTTCTACTAAATGCTCTGTAACAGTTAATTCTCTTGGATTCATATTAACTTGACATCCTTAACTTACTTAACGTTATCATTTTCTTTATGTTCAATTACTTTCTTTTTTGTATCATCATCGTCATCAGCTAGACCTTTTGTTGCATTTTTAAATTCGCGAAGTGTAGAACCCATAGCTTTACCTAGCTCTGGTAATTTCTTTGGTCCGAAAATTAAAATTGCAACCACACCGATAATAACTAGGCCAACTGGTGTAATAGCACTTAAGTGCACAACCATTACAGCCACCTCCTCTTATATATATATCATTTTAACTCAATTTTTTTCGTTTGGCGAATTTATTTAGATAGATTGAACGCCATCAATTGTAACTGTTTACAAAATTGTGAATGCAATTATTTATCGCTATTTCTTATTAAATAAATGAGCGCTTGCAATTCAACAGATAAATCTATTGTTAATAATTTCATAGAATCGGGTACAGTAATTCGCTCTGGTGTAAAGTTTAAAATACCTTTTGCGTCCATTGCTGCTAAGCGATCTGCCATCTTCTGAGCAGAGCGTGAAGATACAGTTAAAATAGCAAGGTCTGCCCCGTATTCAGCATATTTTTCTTCTAGTAAATCGGGATGATACACAGGAATATTGCTAATCATTTTCCCTTCCTTTGGTGCCTTCGAGTCAAATGCCACCACAATATGCGTATTATGATTTTTCTGGAAATTGTACTTTAAAAAGGCATTCCCTAAGTTCCCCACACCGATTAATGCTACTTTTGTTGTTTCATGCTGATCTAGTGTTTGACTAAAAAATGTCAATAGATGTTGTACATCGTAGCCATATCCTTTTTTCCCAAGCGCACCAAAATAAGAAAAGTCACGACGAATCGTTGCAGAGTCGATTTTCATCGCTTCGCTCAATTCCTTCGATGAAATACGTTCCATTCCTTCTTGTGCAAAGTTTTGGATAAATCGATAGTAAAGAGGAAGTCTTTTAGTTGTGGCTTGTGGAATTTTCACTTCTTGTTTCAAACTTTTTCCTCCTTATAAACACATCAAATCCACCGAAGTGCATTTGAAAAATTCTTTTGAAACATGCTTATACAAATCAATTACACCGCAGTATAATTGCGCCCAGATTTTTTCCAGCTTAAGCGGTAATCTGTGACATCCACTGGTGGATTTCCCTTTAGTTAACGGCGTTTTTTACGCCACTAACTAAAGAGAAATCGTTTCAATCTTACATGACAGCTTGGAATAAGTAAAGCACTGACATTGCAAGCAAATCCCTCATCATTTACACTAAGAATGAATTGAGGTGTCAAGAATGATTGTATTACAAGTCAATCAACTATATAAATCCTTTATTGCCGATGAAATTTTAAGTGGCGTAAAACTAGAAGTCCAACACCGTGACCGTGTCGCATTAGTAGGACGTAACGGTGCTGGTAAATCCACTTTACTAAAAATCATTGCTGGTCAATTGTCATATGATGCTGGCGATATTATCATTCCAAAAGGTGTACAAGTCGGCTATTTGGAACAACATGCTGGTCTAGATTCTACGTTGTCAATTTGGGACGAAATGATGACAATTTTCGAACCGCTTCTTTCACAAGAAAAAGCATTACGTTCCCTTGAACAACAAATGGCTGATCCGGCCGTTTACGATAACTCTGACATCTATACAAAGATAATGTCCGAATATGACCAATTACAACATGATTTTAAAGATGCAGGTGGTTATCAGTACGAGTCTGATACACGCTCCGTTCTTCATGGAATGCAATTTTACCCAGAGGATTATGAAAAACCAATTAGCTCCTTGTCAGGGGGCCAGCGAACTCGTCTAGCTCTTGCTAAGCTGCTACTAAGCAAGCCCGATTTATTAATTCTCGATGAGCCTACCAACCATTTAGATATCGAAACGCTATCTTGGTTAGAAAATTATTTAAAAGGCTATGAAGGCGCTATTTTAATTGTTTCCCATGACCGTTACTTCTTAGATCAAGTTGTTTCTATCGTCTATGAAGTATCTCGCCATCGCGTCACAAAATATACTGGCAACTATAGTGCCTATTTAGATGAGAAAGCAAAAAACTATGAGCGCGATATGAAAATGTTTGAACGCCAGCAAGATGAGAAAGCCAAGCTTGAGGATTTTATTCAAAAAAATATTGCCCGTGCCTCAACAACCAAAATGGCACAAAGCCGACGCAAAATGCTTGAACGTACAGAATGGATGGACTCCCCTGAAGGAGATGAAAAGTCCGCTAGCTTCGGTTTTACAATTGAACGGCAAAGTGGAAATGATGTGCTTTCTATTGATGCCTTAGCTGTTGGCTACGGTGACAAGCAAATTTCTAGCGGCATAACACTACGCACTTTTCGTGAAGACCGCCTCGCATTAGTCGGACCAAACGGTGTGGGCAAATCCACATTATTAAAAACCATTGTAAAAGATTTGTCCCCACTTGCAGGGGAAATCCGCTATGGTACTAATGTGCAAATTGGCTATTACGATCAAGAACAGGCGAAACTATCTAGCAACAAGAGCGTTTTAAAGGAACTATGGGATGAATGGCCATTAATGAATGAAAAAGATATTCGCACTGTGCTTGGTCGCTTTTTATTCAGCGGCGAAGATGTCGATAAAACGGTAAACTCTTTATCTGGTGGTGAGAAAGCTCGACTGGCATTGGCAAAGTTAATGATGCAAAAAGCGAATTTCTTAATTCTCGATGAGCCTACCAACCATTTAGATTTGGATAGTAAAGAGGTGCTAGAAAATGCCCTGATTGATTATCCTGGAACACTCCTTTTCGTATCACATGACCGTTATTTCATTAACCGAATTGCTACAAAAGTTGTTGAGCTATCTGGAGAAGGTTCTTTTGAGTATTTAGGTGATTATGATTATTATCTTGAGAAAAAACAGGAGCTTTACGAAATTGCTCAAATGAAAGCAGCTTCTCAGCCACAACTACAATCAACAGCATCTGAAAAGACCTCTACTTCAACAATTGATAAAGAGGCAAAAAAGCGTGAACGCCAAATTAGAAGAACTATTGAAGAGCTAGAAGTCAACATGCAAAAGGCTACAGCAGAAATCGCTAATTTAGAAGAAGCGCTTTGTGATCCTGCCATTTTCACAGATCATGAGAAAATTACACAACTACAAAATGAGTTAGCTTCTGTCAAAGAACAACATGAAGTCATTGAAATGGAATGGCTTGAGCTAAATGAAGAACTAGAAAATATTATTTTATAAATCGTAAAGTAACATTATTATTTTTTTAGTACTTGGCGCTAAAATAAATACCTTGCATAATATAAGCTCCTAAATCGTAAAAATCCACTTCGCTTTCCGCGGGCACACACGTAAGCCACAACCCTCGCTATCGCGCGGAATGCCTTCGTCTTACGTTCTGTGGGTTCCCGCAGGAGTCTTCGTGGATTTCCCCTTATAATTTTCAGAATTATTTTAGTACCTGGCACCTTTAGCCATATGCTTGTCATATGGCTTTTTTCTTTACTCGCCTTTATTTTTCATATATATTGGTCAAGTGCTATTTTTCGACAAAAAATGCCCACAACTTTATACACACTATAAAACTAGTAATATCAACATATCAACAGACTTTTCCACACTGTCCACAATTTCAAATTATTTAATCCACATAGTTTTGTGTAAAACACGCTACTATATATAGAATAATCACAACTTATGCACAAGTTATCCACATATTGTGCATAAGTACGAATGTTCGCAGTTTTTTCACATGTTTTTTTCACAGGTTCTGTGGATAATTTTCTGAAAAATTCATCAATTACTCTTTCTCTATTATAAGTATATATTTTCTTACATTATTCGAGATTTTATACGTAAAAAAAGAGGATGCCCCGAATAACTTGAGCCTCCTCTTTTCAATCTCTTAGTCAACCCAAGATTTTAATTCCATACCTGGGCGACCATTCATCATCATATTACCACGAATACCAGCTTCAAACATTGGTGTTGCGGCTGCTCCAATCATTGCTGCATTGTCTGTACACAATTTCAATGGCGGTACGAAAAAGGGAATTCCCTCTTTTGCAAAAACCTTTTCAAGGGATGTGCGCAGCCCCTTATTGGCAGCTACTCCACCAGCAGCGATGACTTGTTTAACATTATATTCCCGCGCTGCACGCAATGTTTTGGCTGTTAGAACTTCCACTACACTTTCCTGAAAGCCCTTTGCAACTGCAGTTGGAGATATTTCTTCACTACGTTGATCCATATTGTGCTTATAGTTAATAACTGCCGATTTTAAACCACTAAAGCTAAAATCATAAGAGCCTTCTTCAAGCCATACACGAGGAAAAGCAACGGCTTCTTGTCCTTCATGTGCTAACTGATCTATACGAGGTCCCCCAGGATATGGTAAGCCTAGCACGCGTGCAACTTTATCATATGCTTCACCTGCTGCATCATCTCGCGTTTCGCCAATCACTTCAAATGAACCATGTTCTTTCATATAAACAAGCTCTGTATGTCCCCCTGATACAACAAGGGCTAGAAGTGGAAATTCCATCGGTTGAACAAGTGCGTTAGCATAAATATGTCCAGCAATATGATGCACACCTAAAATTGGTATATTATTGGCAAAGGCAAACGCCTTTGCAGCATTAATGCCAATTAAAAGTGCTCCTACAAGACCAGGTCCTTCTGTAACAGCTACTGCATCTAAGTCAGAGGGCTTCATATTTGCTTGTTTTAGCGCCTCTTCAATAACAATAGTAATTTGCTCGACATGATGGCGTGATGCAATTTCTGGTACAACACCACCAAATCGCTTATGGCTCTCAATTTGTGAAGCTACCACATTTGAAACAATTTCAGAACCATTACGAATAATCGCGGCTGCTGTTTCATCACAGCTCGATTCAATTGCTAATATAACTCGATTTTCCATTATAAATTCACCCACATGACTAGGGCATCCTCCCCGTTATCTGTATAGTATCCTTTACGTATGCCACCATCTTGAAATGCAAGCTTGCGATAAAGGTTTTGTGCCACAGTATTGGTTTCACGTACCTCTAGGCTCATCACGTCCATTCCATGCTCACGTGCAATACGCATCGCTTCCCGCATTAAGCCTTCACCAATTCCTCGGCCGCGAGCTGACTCTACAACAGCGACATTTGTAATTTGCGCCGCATCTATGACCATCCACATGCCACAAAAACCAATTATAGTATTGTTTTCATCTACTGCTAAAACATAGTGTGCATATTGATTTTCATGCATCTCATAGTAAAAAGAATCCAATGTCCATGGTGTAGGAAATGTAGCAAGCTCAATCGCATATACCGCTGGAACATCCTCTGACACCATTTTACGATATACGATATTACTGCTCATGCGTCTGCTCCTTTTGCTCCTTTAACCAATTCGCTTCAGCCTCAGCAATACGTTTATATTGCGGAGTAAAATGGTGAACTGCCTCGATACTCGGTAGCTCTTCTGCGCTCGCTAGAAGAATGGCTGCACTGGCTCGTGGCAAATCCTCATGAAGAGCTGCACGATATGCGTTCTGCTCAAGCACTCCCACGATTTTATCCCAAAATACATCGACATCAGTTCCTACAAATAATATAGGTGCAGCTAATGCTTTCAAACGAGCTAACAGTCCATCGATATGATCATGATAATCTTCTATAACGACATCCAGCTCTGTCCCTTTATAAACAGCTGTATAGACATTGCCTCTGCGTGCATCAAAGATAGGACATATTAGCCCATCAAAAAGCGTTGCATTTGCGGCTAATACTTTTAAACTTGAAACACCAACTAATGGCTTTTGTAGCGTCCATGCTAATGTTTTAGCAAGCGTCACACCAATCCGTACTCCCGTGTAAGAACCAGGTCCTTCTGATACAGCAATTGCATCTAACTCATTTGGCTTTACACCTACATTTGCTAGTATCGTTTCAATTGCTGGCATGGCTCCTGCAGAATGCGTTAATTTTATATTTTGTACAACCTCGGCCATCACTTTTCCGTCTTTTACAACTGCAACAGAAAGTGGCGCATTCGCTGTTTCAATTCCCAACCAAATCATCTCATTAGCTCCTCACATATTGCCTCAAATCGCTTGCCATAAGGCATTAACACAAATCGTCGCTCATTTTCACCAATACGATAAATTTCAATTGCTAAACGCTCTTTAGGTAAATCTTGTTCTATTAAATGGGCCCACTCAACAACTGATATCGCATCGCCATAAAATAGCTCGTCCCAACCAAGGTCCTCATCACTTTCTGCCAATCGATATACATCTAAATGATTAAAAGGCAAACGTCCTTCATATTGTTTCACTATCGTAAATGTAGGGCTATTAACCGTTCTTGTTACACCTAGTCCTTTTGCTAAGGCTTTTGTAAATGTAGTCTTCCCGGCTCCTAAGTCGCCTTCTAACGTAATTGTATCTTGTGCCACCAGTAAATTTGCTAGCTTTATGGCAAAGTGCTCTGTATCTTCTAGTGAATTCATTATTTTTTCAAACTTCATCTTTATGTCCTCTCCTAGCTCATTACTTCTAGTTTACCGAAACATGCGCAAATGTTCAAAGCATCGTGTGATTTTCAAAAAAATAAACACGTCTCCCTGATTGAAGACGTGCCTACTCTCTTGTTGAATATCCCTTTACAGCAATAACCTCTTTATTAACTAATTTATCATCTTTAAATTGAACTATGTAGGCTTGTGTCATAAGGATTTCATCATTCCAACGATAATAATTATTTTCAATCATCTCACTAGCGTCCCCACCAGCAATTTTAACTACATCCATATAAGTCATACCTTGTTTCAGCTGCGCAAATTCATTTTCATTCATATTTTTTTGCCAATGATACGAATTCGATTCTTCTATATCAATAATTGGAACGCCACAAGCAACTTTAAGTATAAAGATTAACCAATATATACAGAATCGAAATGCTATGGACACCCCTCCGTCCTTCCTTGCAAAACCCATACTGTCTATACATATGCAATGGACAACGATTTAGTGAACATCTTTTAGTATTCACTATTTTTTATGGGGCTACTGGTGATTCCATTGGTTTTATTGGCGATTTCTCTCTGTTTTGTGGCGATTTTTCTCTGTTTGGTGGCGATTTTTCTCTGTTTGGTGGCGATTTCTCGACTTTTAGTGGCGATTCACAAACGTTTTGTGGCGATTTCCTACGCACTCAAATAAAAAAGCCCTTACGATTAATAAAAATCATAAGAACTGTAGTTTCATATTAAAATGGCGGTCCCGACCGGGATCGAACCGGCGATCTCCTGCGTGACAGGCAGGCATGTTAACCGCTACACCACGGGACCTCTTTAAGACATTTACAAATATAACATATGAAAATCTACTATGCAATACTTTTTTTATAGAACTTTACCTATTCTACAATAATATTTTCTTTTTACGTTTATATGCTATGATTACCTACAAAAATAGATGAGTAGGTAATATATGGATACTATTTATGGAACTCGTAAAGCGATTTTAAAATCAAAGCTTGAGGTGGATATTGCTTTTATCACATCGCCCTCCAATATTTTTTATTACACTGGGTTTTTATCGAATCCACACGAACGCTTTATGGCTCTTGTTTTCAATACGAAAACAAATAAAGAAATATTATATGTTCCAGCTTTAGATTTAGATGCTGCAGAACAGGTTGCTCATATTCAACACATCGTCCCAATAACTGATGAGCAAATGCCATTTGAAGTTGTCAAAAATACAATCGGAAACCTTGGTTCGACTGCTGGTGTAGAAGCCAAGGCACTTACATTGTCACGCTATTTAGAGCTAACAAATGCATTAAATGTCCAAGTGAAAGATATTTAACAACTAGTGAATAGACAACGCTTGCATAAAACACGCGATGAAATCAATCAGTTGAAAGTAGCCATTCATATTATTGAACAAGTTATGTCGGAGGGCATAAAAAAATTCATATTGGTATGACAGAATTAGAGCTTGTTGCTGAGTTAGAATATTTAATGCGCAAATTTGGAGCAGATGGGCCGTCCTTCGCCTCGATTATTTTGTCTGGTGAAAATGCAGCCCTACCACACGGCCATCCTAGTATGCGAAAAATTGAGCATGGTGATTTTGTGTTAATTGACATGGGCGTTATAAAAGATGGCTATTGTTCTGACATTACAAGAACATTTATCGTGGGCGAAGCGACAGAAATACAACGAGAAATATATGACACTGTTCTAGCCTCGACACTTGCTGGTATTAAAGCAGCAAAAGCAAACATTCCGTTAAAACAAGTAGATTTAACAGCAAGAGCCGTCATTGAAAACAAAGGCTATGGTGAATATTTTAACAACCGCATTGGTCATGGACTTGGTATTGAAGTCCATGAAGAACCTTCTGTCCATGCAGCAAACAATAATTTAATAACAACAGGTATGGTTTTTACAATTGAACCTGGTATTTATATACCGAAATATGGTGGCGTTCGTATTGAGGACAATGTTTATATAAATGAACTTGGTGAAGCTGAAGTACTTACTACCTTTCCACGTAAATTACAAATTTTATAATAGGCTTAACCCTAATGGAGTAAATTCGATTTTTCGAGTTTGCTCCTTTTTTTGGCACTAATCTTGCAATGATATTAATAGATTCAACACACTAAATTAGTAGGAGGTCCTTTCCATGATTCGCTACATCTTCACCCGAATCGGTTATATGATGATCACGTTATTTATTATCATCTTGCTTTCGTTTTTACTGATGAAAGCTCTACCTGGTTCTCCATTCAACGATGAACGGTTACCTGAAACACAGAAAGAATTACTGTACAAAAAATACGGTCTCGATAAACCAGTACCTGTACAGTTTGGTATTTACCTGTCGAATCTTGTTCAAGGGGATTTAGGTGTTTCTTTTGTTTTTGATAATCGCCCGGTTACGAAAATTATTCAAGAACGCATTGGCGCCTCGGCTATTCTCGGATTCCAAGCCGTTTTTGTCGGTACTATTATCGGCTTACTGTTAGGTATCGTAGCAGCATTAAAACATAACACCATTATTGATTACGGTGCAACCGTCTTAGCGGTACTCGGTATTTCTATTCCATCGTTTGTATTTGCAGGCTTTTTACAATATTGGGTTGGTGTTAAACTCGGCTGGCTTCCGATTGCCTTTTGGAATGGTTTTGAATACTCAATTTTACCAACAATCGCTTTAGCAGTTGGCGTTGTGGCAACCATTGCCCGCTTTACACGCATTGAAATGTTAGAGGTACTTAACCAAGAATATATTTTAACCGCTCAATCAAAAGGGTTATCGAATTCTTATATTATTACAAAGCATGGCATCCGCAATGCGCTCATTCCAATCATTACAATTATCGGGCCGTTAACTGTCAATACTATTACTGGTTCGCTTGTTATTGAGAAAATTTTTAGTATCCCTGGTTTAGGGGAGCAATTTGTTAATTCAATTATTACAAATGATTATCAACTGATTATGGGCACAACGATTTTTTATGCGGTTTTATTTGTCAGTGTCATTTTAATTATTGATATTTTATACGGGTTCATCGATCCTCGTATTCGTGTAGCGGGAGGCGAATAATTTATGACAGCAAAAATCACTGAAGAAACAAAGCATTATCCAGCCGATTTGTTTGAACTTGCCTCTCAAGCAGATATCGTCTCTGATATTGTGCATCGACCTGAGCAATCATTTTGGCAAGATGCATGGCGAGGTTTACGTAAAAATAAAGCAGCTATTGTTGGCTTATGTATTATTATTTTCGTTATCTTATTAGCTGTTTTCGGTCCATTTATGAATAACCATGGCTACGACGAACAAAACATTACACGCACCAATTTACCGCCAAAAGTTCCCGTTCTAGAACATTTGCCTTTCTTAGGGTTGAACGGTGTCGATGGGCGTGGCGTGGACCAATACGAAAAAAAGGGTATAACTGAATATTTTTGGTTCGGTACAGATGAATTAGGACGGGATTTATGGACACGTATTTGGCAAGGCACGCGTATTTCCCTTTATATTGCCTTTCTAGCAGCCACGATTGATTTAATAATCGGTGTTGCTTATGGTGCTATTTCAGCTTTCTATGGGGGACGTACTGATAATGTAATGCAACGTGTTATTGAAGTATTAGTTGGTATTACAGGGTTAATTGTCAATATTCTTCTTATTCTGATTTTGAAGCCCGGCATCATTTCTATTACACTCGCAATGGTTATCGTTGGCTGGATTAGTATGGCCCGTATCGTTCGCGCACAAATATTAAAGCTTAAATCATATGAATATGTACTTGCCTCCCGAACACTCGGAGCGAGTAACCAACGATTAATTTGGAAGCATTTAATTCCTAATACACTTGGACCGATTATTGTCGCTACTACTTTTACTATACCTGGCGCTATTTTCACAGAAGCCCTACTTAGTTTTATCGGATTAGGGCTACAACCACCGACCGCTTCCTTAGGAACAATTGTCAATGACTCATATAAACTATTGCGCATTTACCCACATGGCATGATTGTTTCTTCTATTATTATTAGCTTAATTATGATTAGCTTCAATTTACTTGGAGATGGACTGCGCGATGCATTCGATCCAAAAGTACGTAAATAAGGAGGTGTTCCGATGAAAACAATTTTAGAAGTCAAAAATCTTAGCGTTTCCTTCAACACTTATAGTGGCGAAGTACAGGCTGTACGCAATGTCTCGTTTGACTTATATGAAGGCGAAACATTAGCAATCGTTGGCGAATCAGGCTCAGGGAAATCCGTTACTTCGAAAAGCCTATTACGCTTAAATCCTCGTGAAACAACAATGATTAAAAATGGCCAAATCTTTTATCATCATAAAAATATTTTAGATTACAGTGAACAGCAAATGCGTGGGCTGCGCGGGGCTGAAATCTCAATGATTTTCCAAGATCCTATGACAGCGTTAAACCCTACGATGACGATCGGCAGTCAAATTGCAGAAAGCATTAAAAAACATACGTCTTTACGTGGCATGCAAATAATAGAGCGTGTCATTGAATTATTACAGCTCGTTGGCATTAAAGAAGCAGATAAACGCTATAAGCAATACCCACATCAATTTTCAGGTGGCATGCGTCAACGAATTGTCATAGCAATGGCACTTGCTTGTGAGCCGCGCATTATTATTGCAGATGAACCGACTACAGCATTGGATGTTTCGATTCAAGCCCAAATATTAGAATTGCTTAAAAACATCCAAAAAAAGATGAATCTCTCGATAATATTTATTACCCATGATTTAGGGGTTGTCGCAAAAATGGCTGATCGTGTTGCCGTGATGTATGCAGGTAAAATTGTTGAAATTGGCTTAGTCGATGAAATTTTTTACCACTGTCAACATCCATATACACAGGGACTACTCGCTGCGATGCCAAATCCAGATATAGATTCAGAATCCTTATATGCCATTCCAGGGACACCACCTAACCTATTGCAACCACCGGTGGGAGATGCCTTTGCAGCTCGCAATAAACAAGCACTCAAAATTGATTTTCTAGAGGAACCACCTATGTTTAAGATTAGCGATACGCATTATGCTGCAACTTGGCTATTGCACAAGCAGGCACCTCCATTGCTACCGGTTCATCAACAGCTAGCGCAGGAAAAGCAAAAAGAACGTGAGGAGAAACCTCTATTTGATACAAACAATCCGTTTTTATCCTTAAAGGAAGTGAAGCAATATTTTAAATTAGGAAAAAATACGATTAACAAAGCGATAGATGGTATTACTTTTGATATTTATAAAGGGGAAATTTTCGGTTTAGTTGGCGAATCCGGCTGTGGCAAATCTACTACGGGTCGCTCTATTATAGGACTCAATACGATAACAGATGGCACCATCCAAATTGATGGACAATCAATTTATGATGCACAGACAAAGCAAGAGAAGCTTGCCTTTCATCGCAAAGTCCAAATGATTTTCCAAGACCCCTATTCTTCACTGAATCCACGGATGAAAATAGCAGACATTATTGGGGAAGGTCTTGCAATTCATGGCGTACCGAAAAGTGAATGGAAAACAAACATTTATGAGCTTTTAGACATTGTAGGCTTAACCAAGGAATATGCGAATCGTTATCCACATGAACTAAGTGGTGGACAACGTCAGCGCATTGGTATTGCACGTGCGCTTGCTGTAGAGCCGGAATTAATTATTGCCGATGAACCAATTTCTGCATTGGACGTGTCGATTCAAGCGCAAATCGTTAATTTGCTAAAAAAGCTTCAGAAGGAGCGAGGATTAACGTATTTATTTATTGCACATGATTTATCGATGGTAAAATATATAAGCAATCGTATCGGGGTCATGCATCGGGGTAAAATTGTTGAGTTAGCGGAAAGTCAGGAACTTTATGATCACCCTATCCATCCTTATACAAAATCTTTGTTATCTGCTATTCCTCTGCCTGATCCTAAACTAGAGCGTGAACGACAAAGGATTATTTTTGATGAAGTGAAATACAATGCCAATGATCGAGCAAATGAAAAGTTTATAGAAGTCCGTCCAGGTCATTTTGTTATGCTTACGGAGGATGAACTAATGCAATATCACCAAACAAGCGCTAAAGGCATTTTGCTATGAAGTTATTTAAAGTAATGATAGTAACAATTTGTATTTTGTTATGCTCCTTGATTTATCCATTATTATCAAAACAAGCTATCTCATTACTAACAATGATTAACTACACGTTCCTTCTTTCGCTTGCTTGTACAATCATTGGTGGCTTGTTATTTGTTGTACAAGGTGGGTTTTTCAATGGCATTGGTTATAGCTTTAAACGGTTTTTTGCTCGTGTTTCAAAAAATGGAGCGTACGCCTATGAATTAGATGGTAATCTGGAATTTATCCAAGCGCCTACATATTCCTTTACTTATCCTCTTCTAATAGCAGGAACGCTCGGTTGTCTTATCACAACGATTTTATCTGTTGTGTTGTATTGACATCATCACTAACATCAGTATGCCTTAACACTACCTTTTCAAAGTGGGGCAGGCCATGGCATATTTATTTCCGTTACGGGTTGCTCGCTTTCCGCGTGCGGGGTCTTAAATCTCACGCTTTCCCTTAGTAGTCGAGCAACCCTTCACTACAAGAATCTGCCGTAGCGAATATCAACGTCATAAATAAAGCTTGAGCTATTCTTTTCTTTTGCAGTAAATTAAAAAATAGAAGCAAACACTAGTTGATGGTAGCGGAGGCGGTGACTCCTGCTCAGAACAGCACACAATGTAAGACGCAACAAGCCCACGCGTTAGCGAGGGTTGCGGCTTACGGTGTGCCCGCGGAAAGCACCGCCGTAGCGAATATCAACGTGATAGAAAAAAGTGTTAGATTGACTTCGAATCAATCTAACACTTTCGCTTTTTCCTAATTCCATTTTTTATTACTTATCGATTTCGACCCATTTATAGCTAATATCCGCTGAGAATGGGTGTTCATATAAATTTTTCACATAGGGCTTCTTCAAACGACTTACACCTTTTTGGAATGTTGGAGCAAATGCCACATCTTCCATCATCAGCTTTTCAGCTTGTTGCATTAATTGCCAACGCTCCTTAATATTAGCAGTTGTTTTTGCTTGCTTAATTAACGCATCCACTTCTGCATTTTTATAATGCGATTGGTTATAGTAAGCAGTTGATTCAAATAAATCAATATATGTCATCGGATCTTGATAGTCCGGACCCCAACCACCATAGTCTAAATCATAGTCAACTGCACCTTCTAATGCTAGTTTTTGTTTATTCGGCTGCATATTAATCGTTAGCTCTAAGCCAGCAAGATTGGTTTCTAATTGATTTTTAATAAATTCAGCAGCTTTTTTTGATTCTGCTCGGTCATATGTTAAAAATTCTAGATTTACTTTATCAACTCTTAGTTCTTGTAAACCAGTAGCCCATGCTTTTTTGGCTGCTTCAATATCCGTTTTATTCATGTCACCATTCGCTTGGCGGAAATCAACGCCATTCTCATCCGTTGATAACCCTTGAGGAACTAAGTAGTAAGCGGGAATAGAACCGTCCTGTAAAATGACATCCGCAAATCCTTGTTTATCCCAAGCCATATCAATCGCTTTACGAATGTTCTTATTCGCTAAAAACTTGTTTTCATGATTCATACGAATAAAATACGTATTTGGTTTTAAAAATGTTGAATATTCTGGGCTATCTTTGTATTGTGCTACATACTCACTTGATAACTCAGTCGTATCAATTTCCCCGGCCTCATATAAGTTGACTGCTGTAGCAGTATCTTTTACAATTTTTTGCGTTATTTTCGTTAGCTTGACAGCGTCTTTGTCCCAATAGTTTTCATTTTTTACAAAAGTCCATCCTTGTCCATGTTGCCAAGACTCCATAATAAATGGACCATTATAAATCATATTCGCTGCTTCTAATGCGTATTGATCACCTTGGGCCTCTGTAAATTCTTCATTTAACGGGAAAAATGGCGCGTAAGTTGTTAAGCTTAAAAAATATGGAATTGGTGCATTTAGTTGCACTTCAAGCGTATAATCATTTAGCGCTTTTATACCGATTTCATCTACCTTGCCAAACAGTGGATCTCCTTCTGTTTGTACATTTGCGGCATTTTTAATATCGAGCATTAAATAAGAATAAATTGCTTGTGTTTCAGGATTAATCGCTCTTTTCCAAGCGTAGACAAAGTCATGTGCCGTAACCGGAGTGCCATTGCTCCACAGTGCGTCTTCACGTAACTTGAACGTATACACCGTACCATCTTCTGATACTTCATATGACGCGGCCATACCTGGCACAGGCGTGTTCTCTGGTCCAATGCGATATAACCCCTCAAACACTGAATTCATCGCCGTTACAGCGAGTGCATCTACACTTCCTAAAGAACTCATCGTTGTTAAATCTCCGCCTGCAACTAAATGAAGTTCTTGTATAACAGCCGATTCTCGCCCATCAGTAGCTTCTTTATCCGTGCTATTTCCCCCAGTTGAGCTACCGGCTGAATTGTCTTCTTTGCCATAACAGCCCACTAATACAACGAGCATAAGACCTAACAATACAACGAGCCATTTCGTCTTTTTAGCCATACTCAAAACCCCTTTGATTTTATTGCACGATAGAAATCGTACTGATTAACTAATATGCAATAATCATGCCGATACTTTTCTAGATTTATAAAACCTGGCATAGAATTTGCAATATATTCTAGAAAGGGGGAATTACAACATGTCACAACTACAAAAAGTACGAGTAGCATTACAAAAACAACAAGCAGAGGCGCTTATCATCACAAACGATCAAAACCGTCGTTATTTAACTGGATTTACGGGGAGTGCTGGTACAGTAGTGATTACACAAACACAGGCAATGTTACTTGTGGATTTTCGTTATATCGAACAGGCAATGAAACAAAGCCGTGCTTTTGAGGTACGTCAAATAGATCGCGCACATTTATATGATACAATTCAAGAGATTTTAGATACAGAATCTATTCAAACAGTTGGATTTGAACAACAGCATGTGAGTTACTATACATATCAATTAATAGCTAGTAAACTTACAGCTACATTAAAACCGCTATCTAATATTGTTGAAGATTTGCGAATGATTAAAACACCTAAGGAAATTGAGCTTATAAAAAAAGCAGCGTGGATTTCAGACGAAGCGTTCCAACATATTTTAACATTTATTGAACCTGGTGTTTCAGAGATTGCCATTGCCAATGAATTAGAAGCGCATATGCGTAAAAATGGTGCTACTGGGGCTGCATTCGATATGATTATCGCTTCTGGTAAGCGTTCCGCCCTACCACATGGTGTTGCAACTGACAAAATTGTAGAACAAGGCGATATGCTAACGCTCGACTTTGGTGCTTATTATCAAGGTTATCGTTCAGATATGACGCGAACGATCGCTGTAGGTGAGCCACCAGAAAAATTAAAAGAAATCTATCAAATCGTATACGACTCATTGCAACATGCACTCATGCATATGGCAGCTGGGATAACTGGGAAAGAAGCAGATAGCTATAGCCGCGACTATATTACAAGCAAAGGTTATGGGGAACATTATGGACACGGTTCTGGGCATGGTATCGGCTTAGATATTCATGAAAATATTTTTATGTCTACTGTTTGCGAAGATCTGCTAGAAGAGAATATGGTACTTACAGTGGAACCTGGTATTTATATAGCCGATTTAGGTGGTGTCCGAATAGAAGATGATGTCGTTATCACAAAAGATGGCATTGAAATCATTACGCACTCACCAAAGGAGCTTATTATTTTATAAGCGCTTCATACTGTGAGAAGAATAGAATATTTCTATATTTTATACACTTAGTGTCGGCATGTTTAGTTTTTAGACACATTAGTCGCATCTTTTGCTAACAGCAATTTTCAAGAAATTACTTGCACATTACATTAAATATGTCAAAGTTTCTAGTCACCGGCTGATAAGAAAAACTACCAACACGCTATTTTAATTATGAACATCATTTTCTATCGTTTTCTGGCAATTAAATAGAGAATCGAGGTTTTATTATGCATCTATCAATGAAACAAACACAAGATTTGAATTTAGTGATGACCGTGCAACTTCGCCAAGCCATTGAATTGCTACAGTATTCTACTCAAGAACTAGAGCAGTTTATCCGTGAACAAGAATTGATGAATCCATTAATAGCATTGATTGAGCCAACAGTCCCAGAACGGATTCCTACTTCAAAAGCTATAACTCGTCAAACGAACATGGTAGATACTTTATCTACATATGAACAAAATATTCGCGATGATTTATTTGAACAAGTGAAGTTAACATTCTCTAAAGACACAGATATAAAATTACTTAAACATATTATTTATCATTTAGATGACAACGGTTACTATGAACCGCCTTTTGTGCCTATTTATAAGGAGCATGAAATTCATAAAGGTATTCACTTATTACAAACAATTGGACCTCTTGGTGTTGGGGCACGCAGTTTACAAGAATGTTTACTGTTACAAACAATTTATCGTCATGATAGTCCAAAACATACTGATGAAGTGATTGCCAATCATTTAGAAGCATTTGCAAATAAAAAATGGCAACAAATCGCTAATGAGTTACATATCTCGCTTTGCGATATGCAAGCCATTTATCAATTTATTCTAACTTTACAGCCAAAACTAAGTTCACTGTTCCATCAAGAAGCCATTTTACACAATACGCCGGACATTATTGTACAAGTTAAGGATGATGTTATTACGTTTTCTTTAAATGACTTTTATTTGCCTAAACTCAAACTTCACCCTGACTATGTTCCATATATTACGAGCAATTCTTCTGACAAGGGTTATTTTAAAAAGCATTTATCAGATTATCAATGGCTCGTTAATAGTATTGAACAACGGCGCCTTAACATTATCAAAATTATGACGGCTCTTATTGACAAGCAAAAAGGCTTTTTTACACATGGCTTTGCTGCAATACACCCCCTCACATTGCGTGAAGTTGCTGAGCAAATTGGTGTACATGAATCAACAGTTAGTCGTGTTACAACAAATAAATATGTTCAAACACCGTATGGCACGTATGAGCTTCGGGATTTATTTACTTCTAAATTACAAACAACTACAGGAGATAGCGTGTCACAAGTAAAGGTGAAATCACTGCTGACTGACTATATTAAGAACGAAAATAAAAATAAACCGTTGTCTGATCAAAAAATCGCTAACTATTTTAAAACGAGTCATGGTATCGAAATTTCGCGTCGTACGATTACAAAATATCGTGAAGAGATGAATATCCCTTCTTCTTCACGACGCAAGGAAATTCAATTTAGTTAAGCATTTGAAAGGAAAGGAGCTATCGCATTGACGATAGCTCCTTTCCTGTCTATTTTATAGGGGGGTTACTCAATCAATTTTGCTTCATATTAACAAAGACGCTTTTTATTTCTGTATAGTTGGACAGGCCGTATTCGCCACCCATTTCGCGACCTATACCTGATTGCTTATAGCCACCAAATGGCATTGTTTCCCATTCCAAACCGAAATCATTGATCCATACAGTTCCTGCTTGTAGTTTACTAGAGATATAGTGAGCTTTTTTCACATTTTCCGTCCAGATACTTGCAGCTAGTCCATACTTACTATCATTTGCACGTGCAATGACCTCTTCTATTGTTTCAAACGAAAAGATGGACATGACTGGCCCAAAAATTTCTTCTCGGGCAATTGTCATATTATCTTGTACATCTGCAAATACAGTAGGTTGCACAAAGTAACCATTGCTAAATGCACGCCCACCGCCCGCTACAAGTCGTGCTCCTTCAGCTTTTCCTTTTTCGATAAAACCAAGTACTGTATTCAATTGTTTTTGCGACACGAGTGGACCCATTTCTGTCTGTGGATCTAATCCAGGTCCTAGTTTTACTTCTTGTGCTCTCTCAGCAAGCTTTTCCACGAATTGATTGTACAAACTACTGTGCACAAATACACGAGTACAAGCACTACAGTTTTGACCATGATTATACATTGTCCCTGCAAATGTACCTTCGATTGCAGTTTCAATATCTGCATCTGCCAACACAATTGCTGGCGATTTACCACCGAGTTCTAACGTAACACTTTTCACATCATCTGCTGCTTTTTTCATAACATGAATACCCGTTTTTGTTGAGCCAGTAAATGCAACCTTTGCGACACCTTTATGTGTGACAATGGCCTCTCCTGCCTCTCCTGTACCAGGAACAATGTTAACAACACCATCCGGCAAACCGGCTTGTTTCATTAATTTCCCTACATATAATAATGACAACGGTGTTTCCGCTGCTGGTTTAATCACAACGGTACAACCGACTGCTAATGCAGCGCCTAATTTCCATGCAGCCATGGCAAGCGGGAAATTCCACGGAATAATTTGTCCAACAACACCTACTGGCTCATGAACCGTATAGTTTAAATAATTTTTAGATACTTGTACTGTTTGCCCTGTTATTTTTGTTGCCCAACCTGCATAATAACGGAAATGTTGCACAGTACCATCTACATCATCAGCTAATGCTGTTTCGTAAGGTTTCCCATTATCTAATGATTCCAACTGTGCTAATTCCTCACGGTGTTCCTCTAATAAATCCGCAAATTTATAAATAATACGTGAACGTTCAGCTGCCTCCATGAATGACCACTCACTGTCAAATGCTTGTTGTGCTGCTAACACTGCGACGTTGATATCTTCAGCTTGTGCCTCACTTACGGTTGCAATGACTTCTTCATTCGCTGGATTTAAAACATCAAAGCTTTTACCCGATTGAGATGCCACGTATTCACCGTTAATGTATAACCCAATCGGTGTTTGTAAAAATTCTAGTACTTTTGGTTTCAGCGTTAATAAAGCCTCCATATTCGACACCCCTTTTGTTAATGAAGTTCAGTAATCAACACATCTAAGTCAGCCAAAATAGCTTTTAATTGCGCATCTTCTTCTGCCGTAAGTGGCAAGCGTGGTAAACGACATGGTCCACCTGCCCAACCTTTTAATTCCATTGCGCGTTTCGTAATTTGTACATATTTTCCTGAGCCTTCTAAAAACGCACATAATGGTAAAATTCGATCGTAAATAGACCACGCCTTTTCTAGATTACCCTCTTGTACATTGTTGTATAGTTCAGTTACAAGTTCAGGCACGATGTTCCCAGATACAGAAATCCAACCTACAGCACCAACAAGGAATGATTCAATTGCTAAATCTTCTGATCCACAAAATACTTTAATATCGTCTTGTCCTTGGCGTACAATATCACGTGCCTTGCCGATACTACCACTCGATTCTTTTATATGTGTGATGTTTGGTACTTCTCTGCCTACTTTTAATATCGTGTCCAAACTAATATCCACACCTGATGTGAACGGATTGTTATAAATCATAATTGGAAAGCTAACCGATTCCGCTACTGTTTTAAAGTGTAAATATATTTCCTCGTCTTTTGGATGTGCATAATAGGAGTTAATGAGTAAAGCAGCGTCTGCTCCAGCCTGTTCAGCTTGTTGTGTATAGGCAACAGCATCCTCTGTAGTCTCTGCTGCAGTTCCTACGATTAACGTAATACGACCTTTAATTTGATGTACTGCTACTTCTACCGCTTTCATACGTTCTTCTTTTGACAAACTTACAAATTCCCCAGTACTACCATTAATTGCAATGCCTGTTACACCTGCTTCAATAAAATGTTCAATATTTTGACGGAAACCATCCCAATCAATATCTGTTTGATTTAACATCGGCGTTACTAATACTGGGTATACACCTTCTAATTTTTTCATCGTTTTTTCCTCCTCCGTTTTAGTTATTACACAATGATGAATCCTTGTTGTAATGGATCTTCACTATCTACTACAAATTGATGGATTCCTGTGATATATCCTTTTAATGCAATTTCGTAGCCAACTTCATGTTTTCGTGTCAACTCGATTTTGCTGCCAAAAATACTATTATTTATTTGAACTGCTTGATCGTCTAATATTGCAGTTAATGCTAATGTACTATCGACACTTGGCGAACGTAAAATATAGCCATCTCGTTCAAATGTTACTGAACGTACCATACTGTCTAATTTTTCATACACAATCACACCATCTGCATCATGGTATTTGGCACTTTCAGTTAATCCCCAAGAGCTAATATAAGCTAATTCATCTAGTACGAGTGCTTTTATATGGTGTGGTTTTTCCATCACAATATAGCGTCGTTCATCGTCCACTACAACTCGCTCACCGGCTATCCTTGCTGGCTTCACTGTCAAATGAACTGACAGTACTTCGTCTTTTGTATCCGAAAGTTTTACATATACTTGGTGGATGCCTTTTACCGTTTCAATCGAATAGATGTTGTTGTCTGATAATTCAATTGTGCCACATTCTAGTAATGCCGTTGTCGTTGCTACAAGTGCCTCATACTTAAAATCTGTTGATGCAGCATGTTGGAAAAATAATAACCGAAATGAAGCAACAGCTGATGGCAATATTACGCAGCCATGCATACCACGATGTCCTCGTGGCTCATTTAGTAAAAGGTTTTTCGTATTTTCAAATTGTGTATTTAATGCAGTAGCCGCTTCTGCTATTTGTTCTTGATAAATGGCAATAGGTGATTGCACCACTATTCGAAAAGCTTCCCCCACTACTTGTGTATCAATTGTTTGAAAAGATTTGTTATAGTTCATCTATATCCTCCTTTAGTGATCCATCGGTGGAATCATCAAATAGCCTTCTTTTAATGGATCTTGCTCATTGTAAAAGAATTTATGCATGCCCATTACCCATGCAGATCCTGTTACTTCAGGGATAACAGCCACCCCATCACCTACTGTTACTTCCTCTAGTACACGTGCTGTAAATAACGTTCCTACGATACTTTCATAAACAAATGGCTCATTGACTGCCAGCTCATTTTTCGTATAAAGCGTAGCAATTTTAGCTGACGTTCCTGTACCACATGGTGAACGGTCTATCCCACCTGGTGGTACAACGACTGTATTTTTTAAATGTGCTAATTCATTGGTAGCATCCGTATAAAACTCCATATGTGTTAGTCCCTCAATAAATGAAAACTCAGGATGCACAATCTTTTCTTTGGCATTGACAGCATTTCGGAGACGAATACCTGTATTAATGATTGCTGTCGCATTTTCTACTGATAAATCAAGTCCTATTTTGCGAGCATCGACAATACCATAAAAATTGCCCCCATAGGCTATTTCACATTCAACTGTCCCTAGCTCTGGATCCTCAATATCCACTTTCTTTAATAGAAATGAAGGTACATTTTTAAATGTCACTTCTTTCGCAATTCCTTCTTCTACTTTAATTTGTACATCGATTAAACCTGCTGGCGTGTCTAATGTAATATTTGTATACGGTGTTTGAATGTCAATTAATCTTGCTTCGACAAGTGCTGTACATACACCAATCGTATCGTGGCCACACATTGGTAAGTAGCCACCCGTTTCGATATAAATAACGCCAAGATCGGCATCTGGATGGCAAGGGTCTGTAATAATAGCGCCTGACATAACACTATGGCCGCGGGGTTCGTTCATCAAAAACTTGCGTATCCAGTCATAATGTTTTTGCATGTATAACATTTTGTCTGACATCGTTTCCCCTTTTAGTTTCGGCATACCACTAATAAGTGACCTTGTTGGATTGCCCCCTGTATGGGTATCAATTGTGGTAAATAGTTTTTGGAATTTCATGTGTGAAGTACTCCCTTCTGAAATCGATTCATATTAACTGGCTCCGTAGGAATACACGTATTTTTATGTTGCAGCAATTCTTGCACGAGTTTTCCTGTAACGGCAGCTAAGCTTATACCGTCCCCTTCATGACCTGCCGCTATATAGAAGCCAGGTACTTGCTCTACTTCACAAATAATTGGTAAATGATCCTCCGTCCATGGTCTTAACCCACAATATGTACGAATAATCGACATATCGGCGATTTTCGGATAAAAGCGCATAGCACGCCTTGCAATCATTTTGACAACATCATGATTGACTTTTGTATCAAACCCAACAAATTGGCGACTACTCCCGATTAAAAAATTTTGTGCTTCGGTTGGTTCAAAAACTAATGCCACGCCGTATTTTTCAATATCCGCATCCACTATACGCTGTCCACCAAATTTAGAAATTAAATAGCCAAATTCCATCACTTTGCGAAGACCTACTGGCTCTTGACGAGACGCCACAATAAGGTGTCCTTTACGCGGTTGTATTGGGATATCGATGTCCAGCATCTGGCCAATGCTTGGAGCCCAAATTCCACAAGCATTAATAACCTTATTTGCCGTCATCATCTCCACGTTCGTATCGATTAAAAACGTGCCATCTTTCTGTTTCTTAATCGTTCTGACCTCGGTATGTTTTCTTATTTTTGCTCCAAATTTTTCAGCTGAATGAAACATAGAAAACGTCAACATATACGGATTCACCGTTGAGTCGGTTTTACACTCGAGTCCTCCATATAAATCGTCAGCAAAAAACTTTGATTCATTTCTTAAATCTGCGCGGTCTAACATTTTAAAATCTAAACCCGCTTGTTTTTGCCGTGTCACCCATTGCTGTGCAGCTTCCATTTCTTCTTCACTTTCACAAACAAGAATACTGCCTGGATTACGGTATTCAAATTTAATCTCTAAATCGTTATCTAATTCATGTACTAATTGTTGGCTTACTAATGACATTTGGCTATCAAAGCCCGGGTCCTTATCAATGGCTAAAATATTGCCATCACAACGAGAAGATGTACCACTCGCTAATTCATTTTTTTCGAGTACCGTTATTTCAAGTCCCGCCTTGGCACAATAATAAGCAATTGCCGCTCCAATAATACCTCCGCCAATAATAACGATATCATGATGAGATGTCCCCAAGGTTCTCCCCCCTTTTTTACTAGCACTTAACATTGTGCAAAAACTATGCCAATCTAAACATCTGGAATTTGTTTGATTAAGAAGCCACTATATGTCAAAATTAATTTAATATTCTAAAAAGTTTGACATACGGTTACGAAGGGGGACTTACATTGCATCCATACCATTTAATTATGAATAAAATGCTAAAACGGAATTTTGCTTTTATCCCTATAGAAGAAGTCGTTTCTAAAATGAATAATGATCAGATACAGTATTTCGTTATTGAAAATGACAAACCTTATGCCGTTAAAAGAGGCAAAAGAAAAAGTGATATTAACTATATCGCCTGTCAAATTGTTCGCATGGATTGTCCGCTCAAAACAGCGCTTGATTATTTAGAGGATTATGAGTATTTACTTGTGCGTGACGAAGCAAAAGAATATATAGGATATTTATGGAAAGAATCTTTAATGCATGATCTTGCCTATGAATTAGAGTGTATTAACGCTTACTTAAACACTATTTTAGAAACCATTAATGAATCATGTACTGTCATTGATGGTAATCAAAACGTTATTTATTGGACAAAAGGTGCCGAAAGTATTTTTTCTGTATCTGGCAATCATATTATTGGACAACCTATCACGAATTTCTTTAAAGAAGACCAACTTGAAATATTACATACATTACAGCATGGGAAATCTGTTTATCAGCAACAACATTTTCCACGTGAAGATCTTGTTGTAATGATTAATTCAAATCCTGTTATGTTAAATGATAAAACGATAGGCGCAGTAGTGGCAGAGACAGATATTACGCATGTAAAAAAATTAAACGAGGAGCTCCATCTTACCTCTGAAAAATTGCTAAATTTAGAGAAACAGATGAATACGAGTGGCTTAGCGTATGATCCTTTTACATTAATCCGTGGGAATAGCCCACAGCTTAAAAATGTGCTTGAAAAAGTAAAAAAAGTCGCTGAAACAGAAGCAAATATTTTAATATACGGTGAAAGTGGGGTCGGCAAAGAGCTGTTCGCTCGAGCTGTCCATGCCATTCGAGAAAAACCTGAAGCGCCCTTTGTAGCAATCAACTGTGGGGCCATTCCTAGTGGTCTATTTGAAAGCGAGATTTTCGGTTATGAAAAAGGTGCCTTTTCGGGTGCCCATCAAAAAGGAAAAAAGGGGAAAGTTGAGTTAGCACGGGGCGGCACCTTGTTTCTAGATGAAATTGGAGAAATGCCTTTAGACATGCAAGTGAAAATTTTGCGATTGCTACAAGAAAAAACATTTTATGCTGTCGGTGGCACAAAAGAAATGGATGTTGATTTTAATTTAGTTGCTGCTACGAATAGGGATTTAAAACAATTAGTAGCAGAAGGAAAATTTAGAGAAGATTTATATTATCGTTTAAATGTTGTAAATTTCACTGTTCCCCCATTACGAGAGCGTGCATCAGATATTTTAGAAATTAGTAACTATTTTTTATATGAAAAATCGATTAAATACAATCGCCCTATTCAAGGAATCCCTCCTGAGATTGTCAATATTCTATTACACTATCAGTGGCCAGGAAATGTACGTGAACTTAGTAATGTTATAGAACGGCTCGTTGTTTTTTCAAATGAGGGAGCCATTCATCTAGAAGATTTACCAGCCGATATTTTAGCGGCCGTTCCTAAAGCAGAATTACTAGAAGTACCAAAAGACTTACCACAAAGCAATGGCACCCAATTAAGTGAACAGCTTGAACATTATGAGCGTGAAATTATTTTGCAACAACTGGCTTCTGTGAATGGTAATAAAAAGATGTGTGCAAAAAATTTAGGCATTACGCGTGCCACTTTATACAACCGATTAAAAAGGCTAAATATAGATGTCTAGTTTTTTAAAACTGTCCATTTTTTATACACGTATTGTTTAATACTTTAAACATTTGTTGGATGCTTATCAAAATAATATAAGAAATTTTCTGGCATAGTTTTTGCAGTAACTATATATGTAAATAAAAATTGCGTATTAGGGGTGTAGGCTATGCAAAATAAAACTATGATGGTATGTCGTTGTGAAGAAGTGAGCTTCGATGAACTGGTCAAAACAGCATCTGAATATAATTGTTCTGCACGAGAACTAAAATTACGTACGCGTGCGGGAATGGGCTATTGTGGTGGTCGCACTTGTCGTACAATGGTAGACCAAATCGCACATATCTATCAGCCAAGAAGCAATAATGACATATCATTAAAATACCAAGCGCCCATTCGTCCGGTGCGTTTTGCGGATTTAGGGGAGGTTAAATCATGACAGAACGTATTATGAGTCATCCTATTTTGGGAGATCTGCCACACAAGGAAAAAGTATCTTTTACTTTTGATGATCAATTATACGAAGCATATAAAGGCGAATCATTAGCAGCTGCATTACTTGCCCAAGGTATCCGCACATTACGCGTGCATGAGGAAACCGGTCATCCACGTGGTATTTATTGTAATATTGGTCATTGCTTTGAATGCCGTGTAAATATCAATGGCTTAGATGGTGAACGTGCATGTATTACGCCAGTCACTGAAGGTATGGTTGTAAAGAGTGGCAAAGCACTTCCAACGACGGTACGTGATTGGAGGAAACATCATGGGAAATAAAGTGATTATTATCGGTGCTGGTCCTGCTGGTCTTTCTGCAGCTATTACTTTGGCTGAAAAAAATATTGGCGTTGTCGTTATAGATGAGTACCTTTATGAAGGTGGACGTTTACTTGGACAACTTTACGAAGAAACCCCAAATAAATGGTGGAATGGCATAGCAGAATCCGAACGATTATTAGCTCGTGCCAAAGAATTAAATGTCGAGTTTTCATTACAAACGTCAGTTTCAGATTTAGAAAAAATAGATCAAGATTGGGTACTTCATACGAATAAAGGTGTTTTCCATACAAAGCAGTTGCTGTTAGCTACAGGTGCCGCTGAATCACCGTTCCCTATTCCAGGATGGACGTTGCCTGGTGTGATGTCTGTAGGGGCGGCGCAAGTCATGACAAATGTGCATCGGGTAAAGCCAGGCAAGCGCGGCGTTATAATTGGTGTTAATGTGCTTTCTTCTGCAATTGCTATGGAGTTGCAAATCGCTGACGTGCAAGTGGCAGCTATCACATTACCTGCAGCCAATTTATTAACAATTAATAGTAGTAATCCATTAGAAGTAATGAATTCTTTATTGTATGTTTCTCATATGGCCCCTTCTCCACTTATAAAAATTGGTAGTAAGTTTATGAAAAATGAAATCCTAAAAAAACTTGGAATTAGGTTCTATCCTAAAGATGGGGTGAAAATGTGGGGAATTCCGATTATGTTGCGAAAAGCTGTTATTGAAATTGTGGGTAAAGACCAAGTTGAAGGTGTTGTTCTTGCAACAGTCAATATAGATGGTTCTATTGTTCCAGGCAGTGAGAAACGCATTGATGTAGATTTTGTTTGTATCGCAGGAGGATTATATCCGTTAGCAGAATTGGCCTCTTTAGCAGGTTGCCCCTTCCATTATATTGAACAATTAGGCGGATTCGTCCCTCTACATAATGAACAAATGGAGACGAACTTAACAGGCTTACATGTTGCGGGCAATATTACAGGAATTGAAGGCGCAAAAGTAGCATTAGCACAAGGAAAAGTTGCTGCCCTCACTATTGCATCCAAGTTAGGTGCTAGCGTTACGCAAATAGACATTCAACAAGCAATTGAAAATGTAGAAACAACAAGGGCTAATGCCCATATCCAATTCCATCCGGAAGTTTTAGTAGGTCGTCAAAAAATGAAGGAAATATGGGCACAAACTTTGTCACATACGCTAAGTTAACAATGTCCAAATTTTTAGACAAAAATAAAAAAGTGTATACAGTTTTTAAATCAGTGGTTCCTATAAAAAATCTTTCTCCAGCTTTTTAAGAGAAAGATTTTTTATTTTTTTATAGCCTTAATCCTTTCGTTTCGTTGTCGAAAAAACATGAAGCTCAATTATTGGCATAAAAAATGCATTATCCATTAGTAAGAAATAAAAGTTGAAAGGAGGGTTTCTATAGAACGATAGAGGAAGAAACAAGGATGTGGGCTGTGAAATGATTCTTTAAGGGGGAGAATAAATGGAAGCAATCGTAAATACTTTAGTTGATTACATTTGGGGAAATGCACTCGTTTACTTAGCATTAGGTGTAGGCTTATATTTCACTGTTATTACAAAAGCTGTTCAATTTCGTTATATTCCTGAGATGATACGGTTATTGCGTCAACGAGGGGAAACGAACGAAGGCATCTCTTCTTTTCAAGCTTTCTGTATGGCATTGTCTGGACGTGTCGGGGTTGGTAATATTGCTGGGGTGGCAACTGCTATTGCTGCTGGGGGACCCGGTGCAGTATTTTGGATGGGAGTTATGGCCTTCCTCGGTGGAGCAAGTGCATTCATCGAATCAACTTTAGCACAAGTATACAAAGAAAAGGCGGATAATCAATATCGTGGTGGATCTCCCTATTATATTGAAAAAGGGTTAAAATTAAAAGGATTTGCCATCTTTGTAGCAATCGTAATTTGTATTTCGTATGGAATTTTAGTGCCAGGGATACAAGCAAATACAATAGCTGCTTCATTTGATACAGCATTTCATTTTCCACCATTTGTAACAGGTATAATTATTGTTGTACTTTTAGCATTAATCATTTTTGGTGGCATTAAGCGGATTGCACGAGTAGCAGATAAAGTTGTCCCAATTATGGCGCTTGCTTACGTTCTATTAACAATCATTATTTTAGGAGCTAATCTAAGTGAAATTCCTGGAATGCTTAAATTAATCGTTACAAGCGCATTTGGTACAAATGAAATATTCGGAGGTATTGTTGGAGCGGCTATTGCCTGGGGTGTAAGACGTTCAGTATTTTCAAATGTGGCTGGTGCAGGTGAAGCAACATTCAGTTCAGCGGCCGCTGAAGTAACACATCCAGCTAAACAAGGTTTAGTCCAGGGTTTCTCGATTTATATTGATACGATAATCGTCTGCACAGCTACGGCTTTAATGATTTTAATAACAGGTATGTATAATGTAACACCTCCTGGCGCTACAACACCGCTAGTAGAGAACGTTCCAGGCCTTGTTGCAGGTACTGCTTATACGCAAGCCGCTGTATCTACTGTATTTCATAATCTTGGAAGTAGTTTTGTAGCTATTGCTATTTTCCTTTTCGCCTTTACAACTTTAATGGCATACTATTATATAGCAGAAACGACAATTGTATATCTAGATAAGAAATTACAATATCCAATATTAAAATTCGTTTTAAAAATAGTTTTTTTAATAGTCGTTTACATCGGAAGCGTTCAATCTGTGAGCCTTATGTGGGGGTTGGGGGATATTGGATTCGGAAGTATGAGCTATTTAAACTTTATTGTAATCGTTTTATTATCAAAACCTGCTATCAAAGTTTTGCGCGATTATGATCGTCAAAAGAAGGCAGGTCTTGATCCTATTTTTGATCCACAAGAGGTCGGCATTGAAAACGCCGATTTTTGGATAGCATACAGTGATAGATATAAAAAGAAGAAATAAATATGAAATAAAAAACAGTCAGCACTCAGCTGACTGTTTTTGTTGCCTAGCGACGTCCTACTCTCACAGGGGGAAGCCCCCAACTACCATCGGCGCTAAAGAGCTTAACTTCCGTGTTCGGTATGGGAACGGGTGTGACCTCTTTGCCATCATCACTAGACTCTATTCGACCTCCAATACACGGCGTATTACTGCGTCAGCTTCTCTCGTTCAATCAGTCACGTACAAAGGTACGCTCCTTCATTCACTCGTTTGCTTCCTTGTTCTACTTGTGTCTTGAAGCTCTCACGGCTTTCAATATACATCGTATTTCTTTGTCAGCTTCATTCGTTCAGTCAGTCACGTACAGACGTACGCTCCTTCCTTCTCTCAATCGCTTCCGCGAACTACTCGTATCTTGAAACCCTTTTATGAAAGATTGTTCTTTCAAAACTGGATAAACGGTTCATTGAATGTTTCAAACTTTTTGGTTAAGTCCTCGATCGATTAGTATTCGTCAGCTCCATGTGTCACCACACTTCCACCTCGAACCTATCTACCTCATC
>NZ_PYWM01000134.1 GCF_003049665.1 Lysinibacillus mangiferihumi
AGTGCCAAGGCATTCGCCGTGCGCCCTTAATAACTTAACCAAGTTATTAAGCCTAAAAAACTTAATTTAAAAAATAAATGTGTTTGTTACAATTTCAATGTCGTTTTATCCAGTTTTCAAAGAACAAGTTTTGAAGTAATTCATTCAGAAGAATGAACCTTCAAAACTGAACAGCAAAACGTAATCTTACAAACCCAAGGTTTGTATTCCGAAAATATCCTTAGAAAGGAGGTGATCCAGCCGCACCTTCCGATACGGCTACCTTG
>NZ_PYWM01000135.1 GCF_003049665.1 Lysinibacillus mangiferihumi
AAAACGACATTGAAATTGTAACAAACACATTTATTTTTTTAAGTTTTTTATAGGCTTAATAACTAAATAGGGTTTCAAGACACAAGCAGTTCTAGGAAGCGAACGAGTGAATGAAGGAGCGTACTTATGTACGTGACTGATTGAACGAGAGAAGCTGACAACGAAATGCGCAGTGGATTGGAAGCCGATAGGTTAAGTTATTAAGGGCGCACGGCGAATGCCTTGGCACTAGGAGCCGAAGAAGGACGGCACTAA
>NZ_PYWM01000136.1 GCF_003049665.1 Lysinibacillus mangiferihumi
CGTGTTCCTCGGACCGGTGTTTTGCCTCCAGCTTCCTTCAGATTCCGCATCGCCACGGACACCCTTGCTCTTGGCTAACCTCTACTTCTGTCTTCGGGGTTCGGGACTTGCACCCTATAGTTCATACTAAAGTGTACCCTTTGTAAAGGACATTTTGAAAAAGCCTAGGCAACTTGTTGAAGCTGCTGTCTGTATTTTACAGGCGGCAGCTTTTTTAAATTCCACTGACCTCGATAATGATTGTAATACGTCA
>NZ_PYWM01000137.1 GCF_003049665.1 Lysinibacillus mangiferihumi
TTGTTCTTTGAAAACTGGATAAAACGACATTGAAATTGTAACAAACACATTTATTTTTTAAATTAAGTTTTTTAGGCTTAATAACTTGGTTAAGTTATTAAGGGCGCACGGCGAATGCCTTGGCACTAGGAGCCGAAGAAGGACGGCACTAACACCGATATGCTTCGGGGAGCTGTAAGTGAGCTTTGATCCGGAGATTTCCGAATGGGGGAAC
>NZ_PYWM01000138.1 GCF_003049665.1 Lysinibacillus mangiferihumi
CCTCCTCTGATAAATCTTCTAGTAACGCATCCTCTAACGCAGCTTCTGCCTCTAGCAAATCAGCAACTAGTTCTGCTTCCTCCTCTGATAAATCTTCTAGTAACGCATCCTCTAACGCAGCTTCTGCCTCTAGCAAATCAGCAACTAGTTCTGCTTCCTCCTCTGATAAATCTTCTAGTAACGCATCCTCTAACGCAGCTTCTGC
>NZ_PYWM01000014.1 GCF_003049665.1 Lysinibacillus mangiferihumi
TAGCCGGTTTTATATACGGACTCACAAAGGGTCCCAGAGGCTGGTCGGCTTTTCTTCACTTCTACTATAAAAAAATAGTAGCACAAACCATGGCCTTGGTTTGTACTACTAATGTTAGTATGTTTTTGGTGCTTGCGGTTCTCGCAGGAGTCGAGCAACCCTTCACTACAATCAACAAGGAGGCACGCAAACAATTTACCCACTAGTTTGAATAAACCGCGCGTGGCTTTCTTTTAATAAATATGAGAATGAGCAATGCTGTAATGCCTTCAGCAACCGGGAAAGTCCACCAAATTGCTTGCGCGCCCCATAATTTAGGTAGCAATAGGAGTGCTGGAATAAATAAAATAATACTGCGTAGTAACATAATCGTTGTTGCAAGACGGATTTTTTCAATTGATTGGAAAAATTCCGCAAGCACCATATTCATACCTAAGAAAACGTAGCCAATTGCAAAATGGACAAAGCCTTGTGTTGCCATTGTGCGAATTTCAATTTTACTATCTCCAAACAGTTCCATTAATTGAGAAGGAAATAGCATCGCAATAATGGCAATGCTTAAACCGAGTATGAGAGCGGTAGCTAAGCCGATCTTCAAAAGCTCGAGTAAACGTTTTTTTAATCTGGCACCGTGGTGGTAACTGACTAGAGGTTGGAGTGCCATACCGATGCCTAAGAACACAGTTAATAATACCGTATGAATATAGTTAACCATTGCATAGGCTGTCACACCGTTTGCTCCTAAATAGTGCAGAAACGACACATTATATAAAATCACGATTAACGCCATAGAGGCTTCTACAATAAAGCTAGGTAAACCGATGGCGAATATTTTTTTCAAATCGGATACGTTGAAAAAAGTAGAGACAAATTTTAATTCAGACTGCTTTCGGAAGAAATGGAGACATAGTACCGACATGCCGATGATAGTAGAAATTGCTGTCGCTAACGCGCAACCCTTTACACCGTAATGGAGTACGAAAATAAATACGTAGTTTAAAAGGATATTTAAAATGGATGTTGTGATTAAACCCATCATGGCAAGCTTTGGGTTTCCATCATTTCGAATGAAAATGCTTAATAAATTTTCGATTGTGTAAAAGACACCGAATAACAAAATGACATGCAAGTATTCTTGGACATAAGGATAAGTCACATCACTTGCCCCAAAAATATAGGCAATTTCCTTTAAATTTAATAAAAGTAGTAGCACTAAAGTTAAAACTACTGCCAGCATCGTTGTAAACGAAAGTGTAAAAAGTTGATGTGCGCGTTTTTTATTACCTTCTCCAAGTGAAATGGAGTACAATGTTGCACCACCCATACCAATCCACAGAGATATGGATAATAAGATGGAGAAAATCGGCACGGCAATATTGACGCCTGCTAGAGCAGTTGGGCCAACGCCATGACTGACAAAAATACCATCGACTAAAATATTTACTGACATCAGTAGCATACCAATCATCGCTGGGAATAAATAAGAAAGAAATAATGGTCTTAAGGGTCTTGTTTCAATTGGATTAATGGTCGTCATGAGTACGTACCTCTCTTACCATTACTTTTTCGCCCTTTTCATCGAGTTCCCCATTAAAGACGAACCCAAATAGTTGATAGAGATGAATGGCTACTTTATTGTTGTCATAAACACTTAAAAATATTTTTTCGCAATTGTATGTTGCCTGTAAAAAATCGATTAGCTGTTGCAAAAAGTATTTTCCGAGCCCTTTATGCTGATAACGTTCATCGATTAAAAAACGGTCAAGCCATACTCGCTGTGACCCATCCTCATGAGGAAACAGACCATACATTGCGAAGCCGACTACGGTATCCTCCCTATATAATCCAACGGGTATAAAGCGTTGGTCAGACGCTGCTTCGTCTAGGCATTGCTGTGTCGTTTCAATAAAGTCCTGCTGATTAGCAGCAATGTGTAATGCTAATACGTTTTCTTTGTTTAAAGCTGTGATGTCACGTATTTCCGTGAACATAATGTCAAAACCTTTCTAAATTTATTGTGGATAGCTACAATCTAAGGTATATGGTAACTATATAGTCAAGGAAGGAAACTTAAAATGCTTAATAAAAATGTAAAATATTTTACAACTGGTGAATTTGCCAAACTGTGTAAGGTTAATAAACAAACACTGATTTACTATGATCAAATCGGTCTTTTATCACCTATTATGAAAGATCATAAAGATTATCGTTATTATACAATTGCCCAGTATGATTTTTTTAGCGTCATCGAATTATTGAAGACAGTCGGTATGTCGTTAAAAGATATTCAAAAGTATATGGCAGATAAATCACCTGAAAATTTTTTAGAGTTAATGCATCAGCAAAAAGCGCTTGTAGCAAAGAAGCGGCAAGAGCTCGAAATGATAGAGAGTATTATAGAAGTGAAAATTGAAACAACAGAGGAAGCCTTGCAGACAGATTTTGATAGTATTACGATTGGTCATTTTCCAGAGGAAACATTGTATTTAAGTAAAAATATCGAAGATGCCACTGAAGAACAGTTTGTTAAGGCGGTCTCGGATTTTATTGATGAATTGGATCGCTCGCAGCTTGATACAGGTTATCCGATTGGTGGCATTACTAGAAGAGAGCAAGTTTTAGCAGGTAACTATGATAATTATTGTTACTTGTATATGGAGCAACCACATCCGCAGGAAGGGCATCCTTATTTTAAGGCGATTGAAGGGGACTTTATTATTGGCTATCATCTCGGGCTATCAACAGAACTTGGACAAACGTACGAACGATTATTTAAGGTTATGGATGAAAGAGGCTATGAGCTGGGGCAGTACGTATATGAGGAATATATTTATGATGCGGTGATTAAAAATCGAGAAGAAGAGTATGTAACAAAAATTATGATGGAAATAACAAAAAAGGCGAACTAGCATAATGGCTGCTTACATAAAAAGAATCTACGACACTGCGGCCGCTGACCCGCAAAGTGAGTAGATTCTTTTTAGATGTAAAAGCGCTTAGCAGTTGCATGCAAGTTTATTTGTAATGGTAAGCGTTAGCTCTTGGATTGTTGCGTTGAATTTTATTAAACCATGCTTCGTCTTTTTCTTCTTGTTTTAAAGTATTAACGATGGTTGAGGCACAGTTAACACAAATTTTAGCTTGTGTAATTTTACCGCAACGTTCACATGGTGCACCGAGATTAGGGAAGATAGATGTTTTTAATTTTCCTGTCTTTACCCATTTATAAAGTAAGTCAGATGAAATACCTGTTAATGCAACAATTTCATCATTTGTTAATTGACGATTATTTTTCCGTAGTAAAAAATGATGTAATTCCGAGAAAATATCCTCTTCTCGGGCGTCTATTTTTTTTTCGAAAAGTAGCATTTTCTTCCTCTCCTTATCTAGTTATTTAATGATTTCTTCTTTATTTTCAATGTCATTGTGAGGGTGTTCGTCATATTTGTAGTTTTCCCAACGATTGCGTGCTAATTTTCGATATTTATTTGAAACACTGCGATCCGCAATCAAGCGAGAGAATCCTTTTTTGGCTTCTCCAATATCACCGAGGCGAAGGCTTAATTCTGCATGTAAATATTGAATTCGCTCGCTGCCTTCTTGATTGGATGCAAAAGATTTACTGTAAAAATCTCTCGCAGCATATAAATAGTGAATTTCAGATTCGCTTTCATTTTTTAAACGGTAAAGCCAGGCTATTTTCAGTGCGATATTGGCCATTAATAGTGCCTCTTCCATAGAAGCCTTTGCAACGAGGTAGGCTAATTTATAGCTTATGATAGCATCATCGATAGTCCGTTCTTGACAGATGTTCATGGGCTTTTGTAGTTCTTTAATATACAGTTCGTCGATAAGTAGCATGAAAGGTCCGTAAGTTCTCGTCATAGATTTATGGTAGGCATATCCGCAATGTGGGCATACGGCAACTTCATACAGCAATGGATTTAAGCCTTCGTAAACGGGCATAAAATCCGTTTGTTCTTCGATTACTTTATAACGATTCGGACGTACTTTATATGTTGTATATTGCTTTTTACAAAATTTGCAATCCACATTACTTTCGTAGTAGTAAATATTAAAACCCATATGAATCAACTCCTCTGTGTCGAGTTTTTAACATTTCTTTAGTTCTACTTAAATGGAGGTAACACTCGTTCAATATATTTAATGAATTTTCGACTATTTTAGCAATTCTATGTTTAATGATATAATCCTTTAGCATTATTAAAGTAGTGTCAAATAAATTTTTTTATTTTTATGTAAAGAGAATGTTAGTTTAAATACACTAGCAATAGTATTTATCGGTGGTATATGTGTAAAAGTTAAATAGTTACGCCTACATTGTTAAAATTACGTCAGACATACCTAGAGAGCTTTTTTATATTCTTCTTTTAGTAGGTTTATTATAATACATATAGGATAATTTTACTATTCAATAATATGCTTAATATAAAGTAACTTTGTGGACAGCTAAAAAGATTAAGGACGTTTCTGTTATGCTCTTTTTGGTGTAAAGTAATGGTAATTGTTGATGGTTAATTTAAAAGGAGCGCATACATGTATGGACTGCAAAATCGTCTTTTTTGATGTAGATGGTACATTGATTAATTATGAGGATGGTTGTATTGAAAGTAGTACAAAGAATGCTTTACATATACTAAAAAACAAAGGGATTCGGTTAGTCGCTGCAACCGGTAGACCACTGTCTATGTGTCAGGACTTACATAAATTAGGGATTGATACATTTATTACGGCGAATGGTGCTTATGTTCGGCACGGAGACCAAATCATCTATGCCAGCCCCATCGCTCAAACTATTGTACAAAGTGTTAAAGCTTTTGCTGACGACCATCATAATAGCCTGTCATTTTTCACTGAACAATTATCGATGAATAGTGTGCAGCACCCTGCAACACTAAAGGCAATGAATGAGACATTGTCTTTAAGACAATATCCGTCAGTCAATAAAAATATTTTAAATGAGCAAGTTTACTTAATGTGTTTATATGTAAATGAACAGGTAGAGAAAAAGTATAGAACACAATTTCCAAATTTGAAATTTGAAAGATGGCATCCTATGATTACGAATGTTTTACAAGAGGATGTATCAAAAGCAATTGCTGTTGAAGCTGTACTTAATTATTTCAAATTACATCCAAAAGAGGCGATTGCTTTTGGGGATGGAGATAATGATATGGATATGCTAAAGCAAGTTGGATATGGTATTGCAATGGGCAATGGAAGTGTAGCCTTAAAAAATATTGCGGATGAGGTCACGATGGCATCGAATAAAGGCGGCATTGATTACGCCTTGCGCAAACTACAGTTGATCTAAAAAGAAATGTCATCTTTGCTATTGGTAATGGCGACTCTAGCGGGATGAACATGGAGAGAAAAAAGCCCCGCAGGAAGTGAGGGTAGTAGATATCTACATACAAAGAAAAAGTGTTAGATTGACAATCAATCTAACACTTTTTTGTTGCGCCGTTGTTGTCCGCTTCGGCGGTGCTTTCCGCTCAGCACAGTAAGCCGCAACCCTCGCTAACGCGCAGGTTTGATAGCCAAAATTTATGAACACCTTTCTTCTGTTCCTTAAATTTTTTAAGTTATGCCCCAGCTTTTTTGTAACTAAGGCAAAATAGCAAATGAGCGTACGGGGAAGCCAGATGCTTTTTCAGGCTTTGGCACAATATTGAAAATGACTGCCCCCTTTGGTGGTAGTTTGTCTAAGTTTGTCATTAGCTCAATTTGGTATGTATCCTGATCCAGTACGAAGTATTCGCCATTTAACGTACCATTTTTACGGAAATCAGCCGCTGAATCTGTATCAAACGTTTCATGACCAATGGCACTTATATTTCTTTCTGTAAATAAAAACGTTAAAGCTTCTAATCCCCAACCTGGAATATGGTTGTGACCATCCTTGTCTTTATTACTAAATAATTCTTTATCCGGCCAGCGTTTACTCCAATCAGTTCGCAGTGCCACAAATGTTCCTGCTTCAATCTTTCCATATTCCGCTTCGAAGTTGAGTATATCTTGTACACTTAAAGTGAAATCATGGTTCGAAGCGGCCTCCTTGGACTTATCAATCACAATAAGTGGAAGAACAAGTTCTTTTAATGCTAATTCATCCAAGTAGCGTGCATCTGAAACAAAGTGAATGGGTGGATCAATATGTGTACCATATTGCCCGGGAAACGTAAATTGTTGTGCAAAGAAACCATCATCATGGGAAAATAACGTTTCAAACTTCGCATCATCAAACATAAAGAAATGTGGCGAGTTAGGTCCGAAAGTATGTGTTAAGTCAACCCATTGTTTTGATTTTAATAGTTGCAGTGCTTGTAAAAGTTCATTTGTCATTTTTATTCCCCGCTTTCTCTGACTATGTGTAGTGTAAAAAAACAAAAAAGAGCCCTACTTGTAGAAGAGGACTCTCGTGTAACTGAAGTCAATCTTCTCATCTTTTGCGAATCTCGCACTTGGAATTAGCACCATGCCTTAGACTGGTTGCTGAGACTTCATAGGGCCAATCCCTCCATCTCTCTTGATAAGAAAAATATATGAATTTTCAGAATTAGTAATACCAACTACTTTAGCATAATCATCTATAGTTTACAAGTTCTATAGGAATATATGGATATAAATATAGCAATATAGATAAGGATTGTCACACAGCGGATTTTCCCCATCCACTTGCAAGGACTATGCGGGGTGCTTTTTTAGTGGGAACTATATAGTAGATATTTGAATGCCTTGTGATAGAAAAATAATGCACGTATTAATAGTCAGTAAATATCAAATAATTTGAAATATGAGCAAATTAATATAAATCTTATATAATAATTAATAATTCAGTAAATATATTTATTTTGCATTATTTTGAAAATTGTAGTTAAATAACCCTGATTTTTAGCTTAATTATTGAAATGTTATCTGTGATTATTTAGAATAATTTTAACTAGATTTGAGGGGGGTGTGATACGATGGCACAACAGATTCTATGTGAAGTCAATAACTGCACGTATTGGGGTTCAGGAAACAAATGTACTGCAGAGGCTATTTACGTTGTTAGTCAAGAAGGTCAGCGGGCATCCAATAGTGAAGAAACAGGATGCAAAACATTTACACCTGAAGAGCATTAAGGCCGGTAGAAGCCGGGGCACAAGAGAAAAAGTGTTAGATTGACGACAATCAATCTAACACTTTTTTGCTTTGCGTTAATGTATGCTACGGAGGATGTTTTCAAATGTCGTAATTGGTTATATCTATTTTGTCTTGCTTGAACAATATGGTATGTGCATTTTTTCTTTTTACCCTACATAATCCAATGAGTGATACCAGCTATTTTAGCATAATCATCTATAGTTTATAAGTTCTGTCGGAATATATGGATATAAAAATAGCAAGCCTTTCTTAGTCACCAATATAACACTAGCGCTAAACTACAACACCCACCTTCTCTCAAAACAATACGAATATTATCTGGCGTAAATTTCGCTTCAAACTTCGTTGTAATTCCAGCAGAAGAAATAAGTTTTTGGACTTCATCTTGATTGGATAGCTGTGCGGCGTTTTTAAGATCATGTGCAAATTGATCAGAACCCTCAATTTTCTCTGTCAGTAATTGCGCTTGTTGCATAATTGTTTGCATCCCTTTTGCTGACGTCTTTAACTTTATGGTATTAATAGGCGGATAAGGGCTTGTTGTCGTGGTAGGCATGGCAAGTTGTCTAGGGACATGATGGGGTGTAGGTTGGATAGACATTCCCCAATTTGGATAATGGTTATAAACATAATACGGATAAGGATTGTAATACAGCTGATTTCCTCCCATCCATTTGCTAATCTCTTATGTATCTTATGTAGTTACATAACGTTTTGTGTGAGGCTGTTCTTCTTTCAAGACAGAGCATAAGGCATATATAATGATTTGCATTAAAGGGAATTAAAGAAAAAAATAGAATAAGTAATAGATATTGAGAAAAGGGGGTTATTGCATGAATCGTTTAAATTTAATTACATTGGGTGTAAAAAGTATGGTTGAGTCGCTTGCATTTTATCGTGAAGGGCTTGGTTTTGAGGTGGTTGTCTATGGAGATGAAACAAATCCTGATGTGATTTTCTTCAATAATGGAGGAACAAAAATTTCTCTATTTCCTATAGAACGATTAGCAAAGGATATAAATGAAGAAAACCCAAAAGCAGGCACCGACTTTACGGGCTTTACGCTTGCCTATAATGGAAAATCTAAAGAAGAAGTCGATGCAATCTTTTCCCTAGCAAAAAAAGCTGGAGCAAACATTGTCAAAGAGCCTGAAACGGTGTTTTGGGGAGGGTATAGCGGTTATTTCCAAGATCCCAACGGTTATTATTGGGAAGTTGCATATGGAGATACGTGGGAATTTGATGAAACGGATATGTTAATTATTAAATAATAAATAGCGTGCGTAAAATTTAACTAGTTGGACAGAGGGGTTGAGATGGTGCAGCAACCATTTTGGGAGAAAGAGTACTTAGCAGATACGCATTTCGCCTTTGGTAATCCTAGTGAGGAAGTAGTGGAATGGGCAAAAAAATTACCAGCGGATGCACGCATTTTAGATATAGGATGTGGCGATGGTAGACATGCCGTTTATTTAGCACAGCTGGGGTTTAAGGTAGAAGCCATTGATATTTCAGAGGCAGGTATTGCTAAAATAAATAGATACAAAGCGTCGCACCAGCTACATAATTTACAGGCAGATGTTCAAGATATTACTACATATCAGTTTAGTGATACTTATCATTGCATCATTTCACATGGCCTATTTCATTTTTTAGCGCGCGAAGATTGGCATCGCATTATTCAGTTAATGCAAGATTATACAAAGATAGAGGGCATCAATATTATTACTGTATTTACAGACGAAGTTGACATTCCAGAAGATTTAGCACCGTTTGTCAAAGGCATATGTCAAGAAGGTGAGATTAGAGAATTATACGAGCAATGGTCCATTGCATTTTATCGCTCCTATCAATTTGAAGATCAGCATGAAAATAATATAAGACATTGTCACGCAGCCAATAAACTAGTCGCTATAAAAAGAGCATTGTAAATACAGTGATAGTTTTACTTTAGGTTAATTTTGGGTTTATTTCTTAGCTGAAGTATTGAATACACCAATTTTGTTAAGGATAACAAAAGAGGAGGTGTGATACGATGGCACAACAGATTTTATGTGAAGTCAATAACTGCACGTATTGGGGCTCTGGAAACAAATGTACGGCAGAAGCTATTTACGTTGTTAGTCAAAAGGGTCAGCAGGCATCCAATAGTGAAGAAACAGATTGCAAAACATTTACACCTGAAGAGCATTAAGGACGGTAGAAGCCGGGGCACAAGAGAAAAAGTGTTAGATTGATTGAGGTCAATCTAACACTTTTTGCGATGTCGGAAATTTTCTAATGTCGTAATTGGTACATATCTATTTTGTCTCTCTTGAACAATAGGGTATGTGCATTTTTTACTTTTTCCTCTACATAATCCAATGAATAATTGCCAAATGCATCCGTTAAGTCACCAATGGCGCGCGATAAATTATCAATCACAGGAATTAATGTATCAAGCTCCATTGGTTCTTTCCTAGTGTTCATTTCATCCATAATTTCATGAGCAAGATGTTGAATTATTCGCAGGCGTTTGTTTTCAGCTTGCATCATATCCTCCTTTAAACAGCAACTTTTTACACTCAATCAATATATGAAGGTCGTTTACAGTTCATGAGTGATTACTTTCGCTCGAACGTATATGGCACACATAACAAGACAAGGAAAAAGCCAGACTTCATCAAAGTGAATGGAGTCTGGCTTTGTTTTTTAGTATTGAAATGTAACGCGAACAGCTGCACTAATGGTTAGTTGACCTTGCTCAATGGGGGTTGTCATAGATGAATCAGCCATTGCCATTGATTTATAAAGCACAGGGGCATGATCGTTTTCTTCGATGATTTCAATCGGTTGTGGCTGTACAGATAAGTGCATCGTTTGGGCGATTGTTTTCGCCTTCATTTGTGCATTATGAAGTGCTAAGCTGAGGGCCTGCTGATAGTATTCATCCGCATGCTCAATTTTAAATTGGATGGAGGAAATCTGATTTGCACCATTTTCGACAGCTGTATCAATAACAGCTCCTACTAGATTGGTATCAGGTATTTTTACCGTGATAGCATTTACTACTTCATAGCCTTTAAACATTTGTTTACCTTCTACATAATCATAAATAGGTGTAATCGTATAGGCGGCGGTCTGAATGTTTTCTCTTGGGATAGATAACGCCAAGAGAGCATGAATAACACGATTCATAGAGCTAGCATTTTGGTGTTGCGCTTGTTGTACACTTTCGCCTTGTGTCGTTACCTCTATTTGAAGCTGGACATAGCTAGCGTTAGCGACTACTTTTCCATTTCCGCTAACGGTCATTATTCGCGATGTACGGGGTACTTGTGGCTGGGCATGTGTGTAATACATTTGAATCCCACCTCCCGACTGGTTTTTAGCGTGTGTTAAATCATTTTTAACAATGCTTCTACACCAGTCATTCCTGCAAATATACCTAGTTGCTCCGCTTCAAATGTAACAGATTCAAGAGGGGCGGTTAATAGCTCATCTATCGTCTTCACGCCAACCGCTCGACCTGCCACAATTTTTCGATCTAATAGGCGACTATTTAAAAGACCGACATCTAATGCACCACACATGATGTAGCCTGTATCATTAGATATAGTTAATAACGTTGTTTTTGGTAAATGCACAATCACAGCAGTGAAAAAATGACCTTTAATCATAATAGGTTCAATTGTCACCATGAACATCACTCCTTTTCTCTCTATACATATGGCAATAGATAAAAAGGTGTTCAATATTTCTACTAAAATTCTAAAGCGAAAAAAATCCACTGCACTTCCGCGTGCACGAAGTAAGCCGCAGCCTTCGCTCGTGAGGCCTGTTGCGTCTTACGTATCGTGCATTTTTGCAGAAAGCTACGTGGATTTTAATTTCTCAAATAAATTGTGTCAGTGTCAGGCACTGATTATTTTGTATATGAAAGCATAGCTGTTTGTTTTATATTTTTTAACGCTAATTTAGCCTCATCTTGCGTAGTGTACTCGAACATACGGAATGTATCTTGCTCAAAAACAGTAATAACCCACATTGTAAAATCCCCTTTGTTGTCAATTTGTAATATAACAGTTGTGTTATTTTCAATAATTGTTATATATCAGTTGTGCCCTTTATTTTACACTGATTTTCAAAAAAATAAAGGGCTAAATGAAAGGTTTCACATTTCGTTCAAAATTTGACGTTGCGTAAATGAAAATTATTTAAAAATAAAGATGTTGAAATAAATTTAAGTAAAAAAACTGTGAATGATGAAGGTACTGTTTGTTAATTGGTTTTTTAACATACCTTTTTAAAGGGTTTAAGTAAAAACAGGTAGCACCTCAATAGTATAATTCAGCGGCTTTCGTAAATAGTAAGATGAGCTGAAATATGCGAATGAAACATGGGAGGTGATACTGTGATACGTAAAAATGTACTGTTTTTGACGGTTTGCTTATTATTCATGTCGATATGTTTGACAGACATGCGTACCTCTGCGGAAAAAGGACGTAGTGAATATGAGGAGGCTGGTGAAGTTGTTTGGGATATAAATACAAAGGATAAAATCGTTGCCTTAACTTTTGACGATGGTCCACATCCTAAATACACCGCAAAAATACTAGATACTTTAGCTAAGTATGAAGCAAAGGCTACATTTTTTATTATTGGTCAAAATGCAGAAAAGTATCCAGAGCTTGTTTCACGAACTTATAAAGAGGGGCATGAATTAGCCAATCATACGTACTCTCACCCGTATAAAGTTTCAATTCCTGATTTACAGGAAGAACTAAGGCAGACAAACCAGATGATTTATAGTATTACTGGCTTTTCTCCTGTTTTATTCCGTCCTGTAGGTGGCAATTACACTGAAAAGATGATCAATACTGCTGTGAAGAATGGTTATAAGGTAGTCATGTGGTCTTGGCATCAAGATACACAGGATTGGAAAGAGCCGGGGACGAGTAAAATCGTCCAAAAGGTGTTAGGCGGAACAAAACCGGGAGATGTGATTTTGTTTCATGATGGAGGCGGCAACCGCACACAAACGATTAAAGCCCTAGAAGAAATCATACCGACCTTAAAAAAACAGGGCTATACATTTGTAACAGTATCAGAATTAATTGAAAAAAAGCAGCAACAAGAGAAAATCCAATAAAAAAATAAGCCATTTCAAAATGAAATGGCTTATTTTTCTCTATAAGAAGCGGATATTCTAGGTATTTATAGATTAGAAAAATAATAAAGGTGCCAACGCAATACCGGCAATTGCTCCAAATGCAAAACCAATGCCAAGTCCAGCGCCAAATCCTGGTCTAAATCCCCAACCCCAAAGACCTAAGCCGTATCCTCTATATTGTCTATCAGGTAGAACCCATACCTGTTTTCTATCCACTTTCGTTATTTTTCCAACATGAACATTGCCAGATGTATCTGTAATTCTTACACGTTTACCGTGATATTTACAGCAAAGATTATAACAATCAGTTGGATTCACAAAAATCTCCTCCTTTCTATGTCCTTACAAGTTAATATATGCCGTTGCATACATTTATCACTAGCCGATTGTCTATTGGAAACATAAGCTATCGTAAGGGGGTGCGTGTATGTCGGTGATATCAACAGATGATTGGCTACATGAGTTCAAAACTAGTCGAAAATTGAAGCATAGTAGAGAGTTTGAAGATTTACAATGTACGATTCTTTGTAGCCGATTACTAGACCATTTTAAAGGTGGAACGCCACAACAAATCCAATTTGAATTACAGCAACAAGGGTTGTTTCGAGCGCATGAAAAGATCGATATAAAAAGCCTGCAAGCGCAAAATGCTTGGCAAATTGTACGAGAGGAATTGTTCTATTTAAAGAAGAAATGGAGTGGACCTGATATACCCATCTATATTTTTCCTCTAACACAGGAGCAAAGTGTCACAAATAAAAATGGAGTTGCCTATCCAGATGCTCTATTTTTATTTATAGGAGAATTAGAAAGGCAAGAGTTACAGGCGTTATTTGCACATGAGTATAATCATGTTTGTCGACTGCACTACTTAAACAAATCATTAGAGGAAGTAACGCTATTAGATTCATTAATTATAGAGGGCTTAGCGGAATGTGCAGTGGAGGAATTATACGGTGCTAAATGGTTAGCGCCTTGGTTGAAAGATTATTCTACGGACAAAATGTTAGCTATATGGAAGACATACTTTTTGCCTAACATGAATGTTAAAGGTTTAGATCATCATATTGAGTTTTTATATGGTGGGAGGCTTCCTTCACACATAGGATACTGTATTGGTTATGAAATGGTCCGAACATATATACAAAAGCATGCATCAAATAAGTTACATGAAAAACATTCTGAAGAAATACTTACGGGTTCTATATTTTCGTTATAACTAAAAACCAGTTGTCGATACACAAATCGACAACTGGTAACTAATTTAAATGGTAATAATCCCTATCGCTATTGCAATGCCTAGTAAAACAATGCTTAAACCCCACATCCAAAAGAAAGAGTATTTTAGGTGTTTTCCCATCTCTAAACCAGATAAGCCTAAAGCTAACCAGACAGCAGGGGCAAGTGGTGAAACAAACGTACCGACAATATTACCAATAATCATGGCATATGCAGTGGAGAGAGAGTCAATACCAAAAGATAAACCAATCTGTTCAACTACAGGAAACAAGGCGAAATAATAGGCATCCGTACTTAATAATAAATCAAAGGGTACACCTAATATACCGATAATAATATGCAAATAAGATGATAGTCCTGACGGTAAAATATTGACGGCATTATTGGCAATAGCATTTAACATGCCTGTGCCATTTAGTATGCCCAAAAATAAGCCCGCTGCAATAATAATCGACGCCATCGTTAACGCATTCGGAGCGTGTGTCCGCACGCGCTCCATTTGTTCTTTAGGTGTACGATAATTAATTGGCAGAGCAATAGCTACCCCGATTAAAAAGGCTAATGCTGCCGGTACAATACCCGCGACTAAAACCCCGATTACCATGACAGCAATTACTGCATTCACCCACAATAGTTTTGGTCGTCGTAAAGATAGGTCTACTTCTGATGACACAACACCTTGTGTAATATGTTGGTCGTCATGCGTAAAATCAAGTGTGCCGTATTGCTTCAGGATACGGTGCTTTTCTCTAAAGCCAAGGTATAAGGCTAAAGCTAACATTAATAGAACACCAATGATTTGAATGGGTATTAACGGATACCATAGTTCAGTGATATCCACCTCTAACACGGAAGCCACCCGCCCTAATGGACCTCCCCAAGGAACCATGTTCACCACTGCTGCAGCTCCAGCAATTAATAAAAGTAATAAGTATGGATTCATGCGCAAGCGTAAATATAAAGGCAATAGTGCTGGAATCGTAATTAAAAATGTAGAAGCACCAGAACCGTCTAGTTGAGCCACAACAGCAATTAGTACAGTTACAATAGCAACGACAACAATACGCCCTTTTGTAAGCGCAATCATTTTGTTGATCAATGGCTCAAATAATCCAACGTCCTGCATAATACCAAAGAAGATAATAGCAAAGATAAACATTACCGCTACGTTCATCACAGAGCTTAGTCCGGAACTAAAGAATTCCCCTAATTCCTCGAAACGAAAGCCAGCGATAAAGGTAGCGATTATCGGTGGAATAACCATTGCAACAAGCGGCGAGACACGCCCACTTATTAATAAGGCAATAATAACGATAATGGTGATGAAACCAAGGATACTTAAGCTCAAAAAAACCCCTCCCTTTAATTGAGTATTCTGACTACTAAAAGGTAGCATGCTGTTAATAGGGAGGGAATAATATGGTCATAAGTTAGATAAGATACATACTATTCATTTTGTTCATAAGTTCCATAGTATATATATTTTCTTTCAGGTCTACCAATTGTTCCGTATATCGGTTTGATGTACAAAAACTGTTCACCAACTAAGTATTCTAAATAGCGGCGGGCAGTTGAACGACTAGAACCGATTATTTCACTCAATTGTGAGGCTGTAAGTTCCTTGGTTTTTATTTTTTCGAAGACCTCTTTAACCGCCTGTAATGTGTGTAAATCAATGCCTTTTACAAAGGTATCTTCTGTAGCAGTTGATTCACGATAAAATATGGAATCAAGGTCAACTTGCGTGAAGTTTGATGTGTGTTGAAACAAATGAAATGTATGCAAATATTTTTTAAACGCTTGATGAAGTCGTTGTTGTTCAAAAGGTTTAATTAAGTAATCTAAAATGCCTAAATCTATGACATCTTTTATTAAATCTCTTTCTGTTGCAGCAGAAATAACGATTATGTTGATGGCAGGATAATGATGCCGTATATGGTGTACTAAAGAGCTCCCTTCGACATCAGGAATATACAAATCGGTTAAAATAATCGCTGGTAAGTTGGTGGATTGTTTTAGCTTTTCAATCGTTTCTTGCCCAGTCCGTAAATTTTCAGTAACGGTAAAACCACCTATTGTATGAACATAATCTGCATGAATGTTTGCTACTCTAAAGTCATCTTCTATAATCCATACACTTGTGTAGGCTGTTGTCATAAGCGCTTACCTCCTTTAGGAACGATTATTAAAAAGCACGCTCCTGATAAATCTCCAGCATCTAATAAAATATCTCCATTTATATTTTCGAGAGCTTTTTTGCTGATTGTTAAGCCATGCCCTCGATCTAAGCCTTCCTTTGTTGAAAAACCTTTTGCAAAAATTTTATCGGTCAGCTTGTGGTCAATACCGGGGCCGTTATCTTGAATCTCCAATAAATAATGATTTTTATAATCGTTAATAGATAATTGAATTATTTTATCGGAGGACGGCAAGTTTTTTAAAGATTCAATAGCGTTTTGAAGAACATTGCCAAGTGCTGTAAGAATAGCATCTTCCTGAAGTTTAGATAATTTCATAGATGGAGGAATTTCCTTCAGCTCGAGTTTAATGCCCAGTTCCGTTGCTTCTGCCAGCTTCCCTTGAATTAATGCTAGGAGTAGAGGGGATGTGCCATTATTATTTAGAAAAGCTTGATGTTTAAGATGAATATTTCGTTGTTCTTTAATGTACTCAATTGCCTGATTGTACTGTTTAGAAAATAGCAAACCTAGAATAATATGAAGCTTATTCGCAAATTCATGTGTATAGGCGCGTTGCATATTGGCATACTGTTTGACTTGTTTCAGTTCATCAATAATTTTTTGGATGTCTACTTTTTTTCTAAATGTATATAAAGAACCTATTTTCCTTTTCTTTTCCACTAAAGGTGCTTTATTTAAGATGATAATATGTTCATTGAGTGTTAGCTCTAAGTTATGAATATGTTGTTCTGCAACGATTTTAGGTGTGAAAATATGCTCGATTTTAGTTCCCATCCATGCTGAAATGGATTGATTGTGAGTAGAATCTAGCATTCCGTATGCACTTTTATTAATAGTGGTAATTTGATTTAAATGATCGACAGCAATAATCCCTTCTTCCGTCGTTTCTAAAATCACTTTGTTTTGTTGATATAATTTAGCAATTTGGATTGGTTCCATATTAAATAATAATTTTTTAATATAAAGAGAGATGGCGATTGCCCCAAGTATACCAATGAAAAGAATAATAATTGTGTAATTGAGCCACTTCATAAGATGGTCTTTGATGATTGTATCAATATGCGCGGTTAAAAAACCGACAGAAACAACACCGATAATGTTGTCGTCTATCATAATAGGGGCTTTACCTCGGATAGATTCACCTAGGGAACCAATCGTTTTAGAAATATAGGCTTGTTTATTTAGTAATGCGGCATCATTGTCCCCACCGACCATGGGATGTCCTATTCGATCTTTTGCGGGATGGGAATAACGAACACCTTGTGCATTGCCAACTACGATAAATGCTGCATTTATCTCCTCTCTTAAAGGTTCGACGATTGGCTGGATAATGTCACTTGGATTTTCATGCTCGAATGCTGTAATAATCTCCTCCATAGAAGCGATTGTTTTAGCAATATTCAATGCTTCTACGCCTATTTGCTTTTCTGTTGTATCGCGTATATGTTCTTGCAATAGATACATAAAGAGCCCACATATCATTAAAAGTAAAATCGACATTAAAAAAATCATTTTAACTGTTAGAGACTGGAATAAACTTCTCATATTTCACCTCTAGATAGTTTTCGTTTGCCATCTTGTAAAAAGAGCGTATTTGGGAATAGAATAGCATACACCAAATAAAGAGTTCGAGTTATTTTATAGTGGCTAAATTAATCATAAAAAGAATTTTGCTGTAAATACTTAGCGTTACAATAAAAGCAAGGAGAAATGGCTATGTCAAATGAAGTGAAAAATGTACTGCCACCTGTTGTTGATGCTTCAACAAAGGTGCTTATTGTTGGCTCAATGCCAGGAAAGCTCTCATTAGAGAAACAGCAATATTATGGCAATCCACGCAATCACTTTTGGGCTATTATTGGGCAAATTGTAAAGAGAACAATACCGGAAGCTTATAAAATGCGAATAGAGTTGTTAAAGGAAAATGGTATTGGTCTTTGGGATACTATCGAATCGTGCGAGCGCAAGGGTAGCTTAGATGCCGCCATTCGCAATGAAAAACCAAATGATTTTAAAACGCTTTTTAAACAGTATCCAAATATAGAACTTGTGCTTTTTAATGGTGGGAAAGCTTTTGAAGTGTTTAAAAAGCATATTGGTGTTGAGGTTTTAGATGGACGAGCCTATCAAAAGATGCCATCGACTAGCCCAATCCCTGGAAAAAATATAAAATCCTTCGACGAAAAGTTAGCGGATTGGCGAGTGATGCAATCGTATTTAACGTAAACGAGGTCATATGGTAGGCTAATTGCTCAAGCGACTTTCGCCCCCTTACATATAGTGAAATATGTAAAAGGGGGGAGTTTGTATTGAATTTATATCCAAATAATAATTATGGGGAAAATTTCAGAGGTCCGAGTTGGAATGTTCCAGGTATTCCACCAGTTGGACCACCACCAAATATGGGCCAACCACCTAACTTTGGACCACCGTCTTCTGGGCAAATGCCAATGAGTGCTCCACCAAACTTTGCTCCACCTATGCCCGCGTGGCATGGTGGCTCAAATGGCATTCAATCGTGTTTATTTAGAAACACGTATTTATGGATGAACAACGGAAGAAGTTTTTGGTTTTTCCCGACGGTCATAGGTAGAGAATTTATTGCGGGATTCCGCTGGAGTAATAGATATGGATGGCGTTTCCGTACATTAACGAGAGATCATATTCGTTCGTTTGAATGTTTTAGATAATGGATTTCAATCGTAAGGGATTCGGGTGGAGCATGTAGAAAACTGCCGAAATTTATGTGGGCATTGTGCCTTAACGATTTTCTAAAAGGCGCGAGATGAAAATACGAAGCGAATGTATTCTGTTTTTAAGTAATGGATGTTACAATAATTGTAACTAAACATGAAGGGACGATGGGTGGCTAATGATTAACTAATCTTATTTTTTGCACATGAAATGTATATTTCAATGAATCAAAAATAGGATTAGTCTGCCCATTTTCCATAAAGTACACGATTGTAGGCTCAAACGCCTGCTATTGTTGAACGTATACTAAAAATGCAAATTACCGTACGAACGCGCTTGGTGTGGCATTTTTAGTATTGGAGCATCTCATAATAAGGCTCAAACATTGAGCTTTTTTGTGTTTGATATTTCGCGACTAATCCTTCCAAAATAATTGGAGGGATTTTTTTGTCCCTCTATATAGAGAGGAACGGATGAAATGAAAGAACTTTTAAAAATACAGAATGTACAGTATGAGGTAGGAGACATACGGATTTTTGAACAGGTGACGGCAACAGTAAAACAAGGCGAAGTCATTGGTATTATAGGAAAAAATGGAGCTGGCAAATCGACATTATTACAGCTTATTCAAGGCATACTAACTCCTACGGCAGGGCAGCTAGTGCCGTTGCAACATGTTAAAATGGCCTATGTGGAACAAGAGCAAGCAACTATAGATAGTTGGGAAGTAAGCGCAGAAGAAGCGGATTTACTTGCTAAATGGCATGTACCAAACATCGAGTTTGCAGCATTAAGCGGTGGAGAAAAGTTGAAAAGGCGACTAGCAAGAGGTTTTTCACAACATGCGCAATTACTACTGTTGGATGAACCGACAAATCATTTAGATGAAACAAGTACAGCGATGCTTATCGCTCAAGTAAAAAAATATGATGGTACAATGATTGTTGTTTCTCATGATCGTTATTTTTTAGACGAGGTTGCCACTAAAATATGGTCTTTGGAAGATGGTAAACTGCTCGAACATAGTGGGCATTATACAAGTTATATAGCGGCTAGAGAGCAACAAAGGCTAGCGCAACAACGCGCCTATGATAAGCAGCAAAAGAATATTGAACGGATTGAAGCGCAGATGAACGAGCTATCCTCTTGGTCGCAAAAGGCACATGCACAATCGACCAAGCAGGAGGGCTTTAAAGAGTTTTACCGAGTAAAAGCAAAACGAATGGATGCACAAGTAAAATCAAAGAAAAAGCGCTTGGAAAAAGAGTTAGCAAAGAACAAAGTTGAGCCGCCTAAGCAAGAAGAGGAAGTGCGGTTTTCAGTAGAGACAAACCAGCGAGTAGGTAAACGGTTTTTAGAATGTAAGCATGTAACAAAATCTTTTGGTCAGCGTCTTATATTTCAAGATCTAACAATGACAATACAATTTGGTGATAAAATTGCCATTACAGGTCCAAATGGTAGTGGCAAAACGACTTTATTGAAGGTGCTGACAGGACAAGAAAAAGCAGATGGTGATCTGTGGATTTCACCAGCAGCTACTATCGGCTATTTAACGCAGGATGTATTCGATTTGCCATTGAATCTTACACCAGAGCAATATTTTCACAAGGAGACGTTCGAGGAAAGAGGGAAAGTCCGCAATGTCATGAAACATTTAGGGTTTACTGCAAGTCATTGGACAGCACCTATTGGCAATATGAGTATGGGCGAGCGTGTGAAGTGTAAGCTGATGGCGTATATTTTAGAAGAAAAGAATGTTCTAATTTTAGATGAGCCAACGAATCATCTTGATTTGCCTTCAAGAGAGCAATTAGAGAAAACGTTGGAGCTCTATACAGGTACATTGCTCGTTGTGTCGCATGACCGCTATTTTATTGAGAAAACAACAAATATTGTGTGGCAGCTTGAAAATAAAGGAATCGTGAAAAAATGGAGAGAGAGCATACCACAGCAACAAAATAATACAAGTGCACAACGGCTAAAGTTAGAAAATGAAAGACAAGAAATACTTGGCAAACTTAGCTTTCTAACCGCCAAAGATAAGGAATATGCTGTGCTTGATCGGAAATTTAATGAGTTGACGAAGCAAATTAATGAACTCCGCTAGTTTGACGTTTAAGACAGCAAAAAGTGGGGAACATTAACGTAATTTCAGTAAACAATTGCTCGCTTTTATAAGTGGGGAGACTCTTATGAATGTCATAAATCTTCGGGCACACTCGAAAAATTAGGACGTAATAGATAAAAAGCAAATATTGAGGTGTCTAGATGAAAAAATTATTTTTTATAATCATACTAACAATTAGTATCATTAGCGCATGTACTGGAAGAGATACGAATAGTAAGCAAGATACACAACAAGACCATCAATGGAACGAAAATAAACTTTGTATTTCTGAAACAACATCTAAAGACACAGTCTCTTCTTTAACGCAGGCAGGAGCATTGAAAACGATAAAGGAGCAGCTTGGAACAAAACTAGCCATTGTTTTGCCAACGAATGTTCCACTAACAGAAGGAGCTTTTTTAACCGCAACAACTAAAAGTGAAGAGCAACAAGCCGAAGTTCTATTTCTAGAAAGTAAAGAGTATCTTCCGGTTAATGATGTAAAGCTAAAAAATGCGACAGCCGCAACTGCGATTGCCAAACTTACTGTAAAGCTCTATGACAGTATAGATGAGGCAAGCGAACAGATTGCTTATGAAGAATTTAGTAAAAATGGAGGGCAACAAGTTCCGCTTGGATTCAATATGACTGGTTATCAGGATGCAGGCGAGGGCTCGTTATGGACTGGTTGGAATGAGGGAAGATGGGCAATAGCAACTCATACCCGAACAGATAATCCAGAAGCTGGAGTAGAGCTGGCAAAACAAGCAGTACAATATTTAGAATCCCATACACTTCCAATCCCACACGAACACGGTATGGTACATTTAGATGTTTATAAAACAGGAAACTTAATCGTATGGCAGGATGGAAAACTTGTCTATACGCTTGATTCCATCAAGGACCCGATGAAGGCACTTGCAATTGCAACAGCTTTTAAGCAATAATAAGTAACCCCTGAGCGCAACTACACTCAGGGGTTTTTAATGACTTATTAGCTTTTGTAATAGCCATGTTAATTATGCATTTTACCAATTCAGATGCTACAAGTTATGGGTATTTGTTGAGCAAGTATGTTTAGACTATGTAGATACTCACACACTATATGAAGAATCCGACTGTAAAGTTTTTTGGCTTGGACCCCAACGATTTGTCTGTGGCTGACTATCAAGCACTGTAAATACAAATAGTACGATTGCTCCAAAGGGGATGAAAATGATTAAAATCCATGCTCCACTGCGCCCTATATCATGAAGACGGCGGACCGTCACAGACAAACTAGGAATCATAAAGATTATTCCAAACAACGTGCTGAGTATTCCCACCTCTGGTGAAAATTTGAGATTTAGCATCTCTTCGATCATTATTATTACAAATGAAATAATAAATCCGATAAGGTAGTACATCCAATATTCTTGTCGTCGAGCGCGGCCACTAAAATTGAATGTGTTCTTCAAGGCATGTACAAACCACTTCATCAAAATGTCTCCTTACTAGAAATCTAAAATAGTTTATATTTAAGAGAGAAGGATGTATAGAGAATTAAATTGTTTCATCTAACATAGACTTTTCACTTAAGAAAGGGTTGTTGTTCCCAAAGGTTGTTAATCATCATTTTTTATTTTTAATGTTTAAAATTCAATAGATCAACTTCTTTCTCAATCTTAATAATACTTGTTATGTAATAGGTTGCATTTTTTCCTTAATATGTATTATATAGTATACTAAATGCAATATAAGTCAATTAGTATAATGTTAAAGGACTACTAGAATACCTTGTATCTATTAAAGCAGATAGATGGTTAAGCTTGTTATTGAAAAACGATTCAAGTTCTCGTATTTTTTCTTTGTTCATATAATAATATTATTTTATTAACAAAGTATTTATTGAAGGAGTGTGTATATGAAAAAATTTTTATTATATTTTAGTGTCTTATTCTGTTTGGTTTCAGTAGTAGGTTGTAACGAGCAGGACAAGGATGTAAACGGTGAGTTCCTTTTAGGTAACTTTGGCGCTGATTGGGAGGAAGAAACTTATTATTTGGTTGTTCCAATTAATTGGTCAGGAAAATCACATGTAACAATAGAATCTATGAAGTTGATAAAAAAAGATGAAAAGCCTATTACATACGAGGAAGATGGTATAAAGTATGAATTCTTTGGTGCAGAACCATTAAAGTCATCAGGGATATATGGTGAGTCAGATGTTGGAGAATTAAAAAATATAAAAGATTTAGAAATAGATAGTGATGGTAAAATTGCGCTTAAATTAGTATTAGGAGAAGAGGTTCATGAAGACAGTGAACGAAGAATAAAAATTAGTTTTAGTATCAACGGAAAAGAATATGAAAAAATTGTTGAATGGAAAACCCTTGAACAAGTAAATACGTTGTCAGAAAACAACTCAGTTATACCCTACACAACTTCGCAGAAGGAGGTATAAAAATGGGCTATCAACAAGCTTTATCACGTTATATTGACGCAACAAATACACATGATTTTAACAATGTCAAAGCATTATTACATCCACAGGCGGTTTATTGGTTTACGGATCGAACATGCACGTCGCTAGAAGAAATAGAAGCTTATTTCAAGCATGCATGGCATGTTATTCAAGATGAGGTTTATCGCGCAACCAATGTACAATGGCTTACTGCCGATGAAAATGCCGCTACATGTATCTATACATACCATTATGAAGGCTATCATAATGGCACATTTGTATCAGGTAGCGGGAGAGCAACGAATGTTTTTACTGTTATGAATAATGAGTGGAAGCTTATTCACGAACATTTAAGTAGCTAAGGCGACCTTAAAACCACTTGAATTAGTAGCAATAACAATTGCCTAACAACCTTTTTAATCTAGCTTTGCCGCATAAATGCGAGAGCTTTCTCCCCAAGGATGGTAGCCAGTACCGATATAGGAAAATCCATAGCGCTCATATAGACCGATATGATCCGTACAAAGATAGAGCTGTGGAAAACCATGTTGCTTAGCATCCTTTTTAGCTTGCTCTAATAGCAATGCACCATAGGCATGACCACGATGGCTTTCCTCAATATACACCGCACAGACCCAAGGATATAAATCCATCCGACTTATAAAGTCATTGGTAATTAAACCAGCACAGCCGATGATTTCATCATTATTCATTAATACATACCACTGTGGGAGCGGTACCTGTGCATCGATGCAATGGGCAATACAATCCTCATAGAGCATCATACTTTCCTCACTTGCCCATTTGCTCTGAATATAACGGGTCGCCATTTCAGCATAGCTTGGCTCCTTGCGTATGGAAATAATCTTCATTTTCGCCACCCCTTTGAAAAGTTAATAGATACGGTTATTATTGTAATTAATGGAAACATCAATAAGCAATAATAACTTGGGGAGGCTATAAACTTGCAGCAAGAAATCTATCAATGGGGACACGCCCAACATCCAACTTTAGTTTTTTTTCACGGTCTTGGTAGTACGGGTCTAGCATTTGGCGAACTAGCAAATTATTTACCAGCATATCATATCGTATCATTTGATTTACCCGGACATGGGTATGCATCAGCCTTGACAGAAGAAGCGGCCTATCTCCCATCAAATGTCATTGTAACAATCGGAAAGATGCTAAAACAAAAGTTAGGTAATAAAAAATTTTATCTTATCGGACATTCTTTAGGTGCAGATTTAGCTTTACATTACGCAGCTACTTTTCCAAAGCAAATAGCAGGTCTTATTTTATTGGATGGTGGCTATTTAAGTTCACAAGATATGGGGATGACAGTAGAAATGGAGTTGCAGAACATTGAAAGTTTTTGTAACGATGTTAGATTCTCCTCTTGGGATGAATTTTTTCAATCGGAAAAAGAGGAGCTTTCGCGCTGGTCTGCTGAACTGGAAGCTGCTTCGCGTGCACAAGTAAAAGCATTGGATGGCGAAATTAGACTAGCTCTTTCCACGTTTACAGCACAATCGCTAATTAAAGGGCTTGATGCTGAACCCATTCGTCACAAACTTCAGCATGTGAAGTGTCCAACTTTATTGGTAAGTGCTACAAAACCTATTGAACTGGAACAAGTAAGAAATAAAAGTATAGCGGATTTCCAAGCAAAAGTAAGCAATGTTCAGGTAGAGCCTGTCCCGAATGCAGGGCATGATATTTTCCGCGATGCACCTGAGCAGGTAGCAGAAAAAATAATTGCATGGCTTACTAATAACAATGGCTAAAGAATAATCGAAGCTGTACATTTAAAATAGGGGTTTAAATTACATGAAAAGGTTACGAACAGAACGAGATTTAATAATGTTGATTGAGTCTGATACGTGGATGATGGAAATTTTGCGCTGTGTGGAACAACAACAGTTACCCGACAGTTGGGTTTGTGCTGGCTTTATTCGTTCCAAGGTATGGGATTATTTGCATGACTATCAAGACAGAACGCCCTTAGCGGATATTGATGTTATTTATTTTGATAAGCAGCTAATTTCAGAAGAACAAGAGAAGCACTATGAACAGCATCTATTGGAACTCTTACCAAAAGAACCGTGGTCTGTGAAAAATCAGGCGAGAATGCATAGCGTAAACGCTAGTGAACCCTATCAATCTTCCGTTGATGGCATGGCACATTTTCCGGAAATCCCAACAGCAATTGGTGTAAGGCTTACAAAAGGTGTACTGGAATTGGCTGCACCTTATGGCATACAGCATTTACTGTCGGGTATTGTGGCACCGACCCCTTATTTTTATAAACATACACATTTACATGAGATTTATCAAAAGAGGATTTATAATAAACAGTGGCAATCTAACTGGCCAAAACTATTTATAACGACACGATAGGCTAAAGGGGCGAAAAGAGATTGCAACAAGAAAAAAAGCAAATACTTATGCATTATGAAAAATCTATATTGTGGTTAGAGCACCTGTTAGATGTTACGGAGCAACAGTGGCGCATGCCAATCCAGCAAGGGAAGTGGACAGTAGCAGAGGTTATTGGACATCTAATTCCTTGGGATCAATTTGTATTAAACGAACGTTTGCCCTTTTTATTTTCAAAAAATCAGCTACCAAAGGGACCAAACGTAGAACAGATGAATGCTCAAGCTGCAAGTAGTAGCCGCTTACAAAGCAAAGAGCAAATAGTGCAGACATTGTTGAAGTGCCGGCGTTTATTGTTACAAACGCTTCACGATTTACCGGATCAACAGTGGCAACAAAGTTTTAAAATCGGGTGTTCGGAACTTACACTTTACAGCTATTTTACAGGTTTAGTAGAACATGATCAGCATCATTTTTTACAAGTACAAAGTGTGCTAGGTGAAAAGCAATGGACATAAATATAAATCAAATCATTGATTATTATGCACAAGCAACTGTCAATTTTGTTGATATTTTTACCAATACGATGGAGCCAGGACGAAAGGATACAGGACGTACTACTGCGCCTGGGAAATGTGGTTTAGTTTTCCCATTGGCAGGAAGTGCGTCTTTTAGTTTTAATGGGACACCGTATGCGATGGTGCCTGGAATGGTTGTCCATGCAGGGCCACAAATGCCCATTGAAATTCAAGCGACTGGCGATAAGATATGGGAGTACACAGTGGTCCATTATATACCACCAAAAGACACGGCGCCTTTCTCATTAGCCAATCAGCATTTCGCCATCCATACTGGAGATTATTCAAACATTATTAATCTTGTACAACAGTTAAAAGAAAGCTATGCCATGCCAGGTAGTATGGCGATTTTGAAATCCAAGGCAATATTTATGAATTTAGTAGAAGCTATCTTAATTTCAGCAAAGATGAAGATTCTTGACTCGGCAAATGAAATGATGGAACAAGTCGTTCAATACATACACGAGTACTATGCGAGACCACTATCGGTATCCAATATTGCGCAAGCATTCGGTGTCGAGCGTCGAAGATTAGCTTATCTTTTTGAACAACATACGGGCATGAATCCAAGTAGCTATTTAACAGAATATCGCATACGGCGGGCAAAAGACTTGCTAAGATATTGCAATTTTACGGTGGCAGAAATTGCTGAATGTGTAGGCTATGTTGATAGCTTTTATTTTAGTCGGGTATTTAAAAAAAACACAGGCATGTCTCCAACAGCATTTCGAAAATTAATGATGGAAGAAGCCAAATATGTATAAAGCAGACGGGGAAAATCGCCAATAAAAGCACGTGAATCGCCATTAAATCAAGAGAAATCGCCAATAAAAGCACGTGAATCGCCATTAAACCAAGGGGAATCGCCAATAAGAGCCCTTGAATCGCCAGTAAACCAGCGCACAACAAAAGTGTTAGATTGATTGCAGTCAATCTAACACTTTTTCTCTTTTATTGTAGGCTTTTTGATAAATATTTTCGGCAAAAGTCCATATAGAAAACGAAATTGTCCATTCACAACTATTTTTCTCTTTGGTAGGATAGAACACGTAAATGATAATGACTATCAATTAATTGGTGGATTGCTATTGACTTATTAATGAAAATGATTATCATTATCGTTGATAGATGACCATGATGAGGAGAGATTTAATGTGAATAAATATATCAAAATGTGTGCGCCTGCACTTTTAGCACTGTCCCTTGCTGCTTGTAATACCGATAAAGCGGCAGAGTCTACAGCAGTAAAAAATGAAGCCGCTACAAGTGCTACAGAAACACAAACAGAACAAGCAACAACACAGAACATTACATATTTGGGCGAAACGTATGAACTACCAGCAAAGGTGGAAAACATTGTAGCGGCAAGTTTAGAGTCTATGGAAGATGCTGCAATGCTCGGTATTAAACCAGTGGGTGTACTCGATATTGGTGGCAAAATTCCATCCTATCTTACAAAGGAATTAGCAGGAGCCCAACTTGTAGGCAATAAAATGGAGCCAAATGCAGAGGCCATTTTAGCACTGGATCCTGACGTTATTATTGGGACATCCAAGTTCCCTGAAGAAACGGCTGAAAAGCTCAATAAAATTCAAACAATGATTCCTTACTCGCATATTTCAACAAATTGGAAGGAAAATTTAACATTGCTCGCACAGCTTACTGGGAAAGAAGAGGATGCTAAAAAAATCATTGCAGACTATGAAACGAAGGTTGCCGATGCTCAAATGAAATCAAAAGAGCAACTAGCAGACAAACAGGTGTTAATTGTTCGTTTACGTGGTGGCGTTATGTATATCTATCCTGCGGGTGTGTACTTAAATCCTGTGCTTTATGAAGACTTAGGGGCACCAGTTCCTGAAATCGTAACAACGACGAAGGCACAAGCGGAACTTTCACTTGAAACGTTAGCGGACATCAACCCGGATGCAATTTTCCTGCAATTTGAGGAATCTGAAAATACAGATGCTCCGAAAGCATTAGAAGATCTGCAAAAAAAACCAATCTTTGCAAGCCTAAAGGCAACTAAAAATGAACAAATTTTTGTTAATGCCATTGAGCCTCTAGCTCAAGGTGGTACTGCTTGGTCTAAAGTGAAATTCCTAGATGTTGCCACGGAGAAATTACTTAAATAGATGAAATAGGCTGGTAGTAGAATTGGTGGAATCACCGGGCTATTACCAGCCTTTTCATAAGATAACGAATAAATAGAAAAAGGTGTCGCAGTTGAAAAAAACAAACATAGTATCATTTTCTATATTGGTAGCTTCACCTTTCCTCATTGTGATTGTGGCTTTAATGTCTATTATGTACGGGACAAAGGATATTAGTGCCTTAACAGTGTGGCAAGCCATAACAGTATTTGATCCTGCAAATATTGACCACCAAATTATAAGGACTAGCCGTATGCCTAGAATTTGCGCCGTATTGCTAGTAGGTGCATTTTTAGCAGTAGCGGGTGCAGTTATGCAAGGTATTACTCGAAACTATTTAGCATCGCCATCCTTAATGGGCGTTAATGATGGTTCAGCCTTTGTCATTACATTAGCCATTGTATTCTTTCCTGGACTCCCAAACTATCAAATGATATTGCTATCAATGCTCGGCTCAGCATTAGGTGCTGGCATCGTTTTTGGCTTCGGTTCCCTTATTCGAGATGGGCTATCACCTGTTCGATTAGCCATTATAGGGACGGTTATAGGGACATTTTTAAGTAGTATAGCGACAGCCATTGCAATGTATTTCCAAGTATCACAAACGGTTAGCGCTTGGTATAACACAAAGGTACATATGGTCGACAATAGTATGCTCTTACTATCCATTCCTTTTGGCTTAATTGGTCTAATGCTGGCGTTATTTTCGGCAAGGGCCATTACAATCACCGCCTTAGGTGATGATATTGCTATAGGTCTCGGACAAAAAACAAAAGCAGTAAGAATGGTCAGTATGCTTGCCGTCGTATGTTTAACAGGAACTGCGGTTGCCCTTGTAGGGAAAATCGCTTTCGTAGGGCTTGTTATTCCACACATTACACGTTTTCTTGTTGGCGTGGATTACCGTTTTATTATCCCATGTGCAGCACTAATAGGTGCATTCTTCTTAGCGCTTTGCGATGTGCTCAGTCGTTTCGTTAATTATCCATTCGAAACGCCCATTGGTGTATTAACTGCACTGGTCGGTGTTCCATTCTTCTTATATTTAGTTCGTAAGCACGGAGGTGAAAAGCGTGCATAGTAGAGCTTCCCGTGTAGTCATTACGGTCATTACTATACTTCTTTTATTAATTTTAGGGGCAAGCTATCTCCATTTGACAAATGGTGTTTTTGATATGTCCGTAATGGATGTACTAAAAACACTCTTACGTATCGAACCCAATCCGAAATTTGATCTTGTTATTTTCGAATTTCGTCTACCACGAATAGTCATCGCGGCGCTTGTTGGTGTAGGGCTAGGAATGGCGGGTGTCGTGTTACAGGGTATTACACGCAATGGCTTAGCAGACCCTGGTATTTTAGGCATTAATGCTGGCGCGGGTGCAGCGGTTGTTATTTTTATGTTTTTCTTTCAGTTCCGTGTGGTCACAGCGGATATCAGTAGCTGGTTATCCATTTTAATGATGCCGATTTTCGGTTTTGTTGGTGGTACGATGGCCGCGGCTTTAATTTTCTCCTTTGCGATGAAAAATGGTCATTTAGATATGCAACGATTGATTTTAACAGGGATTGCTATTAATAGTGGTTTTGGCGCGTTATCGCTGTTTCTATCATTAAAAATGAATGCACAAGATTATGAGTCGGCTGCCGTTTGGATGGCTGGTTCTATCTACAATGCCAATTGGATTTTTGTCGTGTCGATGTTGCCATGGCTCCTATTACTAGGTTTTTATGTTTATCGAAAATCGTATTTACTCGATTATTTTCAATTGGAAGAAGACAGTATTACGAGCTTAGGCATAGCACTGGAAAAGGAAAAAATGAAGTTATTATTGGCGAGTGTCGGCTTAGTGAGTGCCTGTGTATCCGTTTCTGGGAGTATTGGCTTTATTGGCTTAATGGCGCCACATATTGCGAAACAGCTTGTCGGTATTCAACATCGTTATGTTATGCCGGTAAGTGCTCTTATAGGGGCTTGTTTACTAGTGCTAGCAGACTTTATTGGTAAAACGGTGTTTGCACCTTCAGAGTTGGCTGTAGGTATTGTTGTATCCATTATTGGTATACCTTACTTTTTGTATTTGTTAGTAAAGTCAAAAGCTTAGGGGGAAATCGTGTGCAAACTGCATTTAGAATGGAAAATTTATCTTCAGGTTATGAGCATGTTCGTGTATTTGAAGGGTTGAATTTAACGATAGAAGAGGGCAAAGTGACAACGATAATAGGACCGAATGGTTGTGGCAAATCAACCTTATTGAAAACAATTGGACGCATTTTAAAGAAGCAACAGGGAATCGTTTATTTGCAGGAACAAAATATGCAAAATTTATCGACCAAAGAAATTGCAAAAAAGTTAGCGATCTTATCCCAAACACCAATTGCTCCAGGACAGTTAAAGGTAGAGGAGCTGATTGCATACGGTCGTTATCCACATCGTCATAATGTCAATCGTTTAACGAAGAAGGATGAAAAAATGATTGAGTGGGCCTTAACAGTTACAAATACGCTGGAGTATCGCAGTCGGGAATTAGCACAACTTTCAGGAGGGCAACGACAGCGTGTCTGGTTAGCAATGGCATTGGCGCAAGAAACAAGTATTTTGTTGCTAGACGAGCCCACGACTTATTTGGATATGGCACATCAGCTAGAAGTGCTTGATATCGTAAAAAATTTAAATGAACAACATGGCTGTACGATTGTGATGGTTTTACATGATATTAACCATGCAGCGCGCTATTCAGACCATTTAATCGCTATGCGTCAAGGTGTTGTAGTGGAAACAGGTACTCCACAGGAAATTTTATGCGCGGATGTGATGCGCAAAGTGTTTAATATTTCTGCGAGAATTATGGAAGATCCAGCAACAAACACCCCTGTATGCTATGGCTATGATGTGTTAAAGGAGGCAGACAAATGACTGTTGGACAAGTAGACAGTGTATCTGATTTTTTTTGCTATGAAATGAAGTCGATGTTTACAGATTATACGTATTCGATAAATGTTTATGTACCTCAAGGGCAAGTACCTAAAGAAGGCTTTCCTATAATCTATGTATTAGACGGTTCGTCATATTTCCAGTACGTGAAGGAAGCCGTACGCCTACAAAGTCGTAATGCGCTCAAAACAGGGGTATTACCTGCCATTGTTGTCGGTATTGGCCATCGTGCTGATATGCATGAACGCCGTTTCTACGACTTTACAGCACCTGCAAAAACGTATAGTTATCCTGCCAGATTTAAAGGCAAAGGTTATCATCAGCATGGTGGGGCAGAAAACTTTAGTCGCTTTTTACAGGAGGAATTAAAGCCGCGACTTTCTGCACAATTTCATGTAAATGAACAGCAACAAACATTATTTGGTCATTCGTTAGCAGGTTATTTCGCACTATGGCAATTATTAAATAATAGAGGTAGTTTCCAACATTATATCGCTATTAGCCCCTCAACCTGGTGGAATGAACATGAGTTGTTTGCTAGAGTAAAGGCTTTTATGGAAGCGCATCAACATGTGAAGGAAACCATATTTATTGGCGTAGGAGAACTGGAAACGTTTATGGTAGAAGATGCGCGACAAATGGCGGATCAGTTAGAGAAAGTAATGGACATAGTCTTTTATGAGGCATTAAGCGAAAACCATGCATCTGTGGTCCCTACTGTTATGAGTAGAGCTATACGTTTTGTGCATAAAAATTAATTTTGTAACCGCATTATCTTAGGTAATGCGGTTTACTTTTGGATAAAAATACAATAATATGTATTTAAAATCAAAAAAGGTGTGATTAAAGTGGGCGTTGTTTTAGCAGATAGTCAACATGCACACATAGTGCATAAGGTCATGATGCAAGCTTTTAAAGAATATGAACATGCAACATCGCCGTCTAGCGCATTAAGCGAAACAGTGAGCTCAATTGAACGGGCACTACAAAATGGCGAGCAAGCTTTTATTAGTTATATGGAAAATGAACCTGTCGCGATGGTTCGATTTACATTGAATGATGAGGGGATATATTTCTTCCGATTATCTGTAGTTCCGGAAAAGCAAGGTCAAGGATTGGCCAAGATGTTAATAGCTGAAGTTGAAAATTATGCACGTGCTCAAGGCAAAAGTGTAAGCGAATGTAAAGTCCGTATGAGTGTACCACGTAATATTGCATTATATCGTGCATTGGGATATGTTATTACGAAAGAAACGATGGCAGAAAATCTTAATGGTATTTCGCTTCCTGTTGTAACAATGGAGAAGACACTGTAGGGGGCATATATTTGAAAAAAAGAATAGGCTGTTTGCATGCACATCATTCAAATATAGACTACATAGAGCAAGCATTTAATGGTTTTCAAGAGATAGAGCTAGTGCACTTTGTTGACCCGGGACTCATTCAGCATGTGACAAAGGGTACTGATCATTTGTCCTTAAAGGTAAAAGAACAATTGGAGTGGATAGCAAGCTGTAATATCGATGTCATTTTGATTACATGTACAAATTACATTGCATTGTTAAAAGAAGAGCAATTGTTATTATCTATACCGATTATAAAAATGGATGAACCTTTTTTTCAAATGATATGTGAAGAGACACAGCCCCAATTTATTCTTTTTACAAACCCTGCAACGGTAGATGGAACGATGGAGAGACTTTACCAATATGCGAAGCGCCATAAGAAGGCCATCAATGTGCAGGTGAAGGTACTAGACAATACATTTGACCTCATTATGCAAGGGAATAAGGCAGCGTATAACAATGCAATTATCCAATATTTCTGGGAAATAATGAATGATGGGCTGCGGATTGCTGTTGCTCAGCTTTCGATGGTTGAGGCCGCACAACAATTTGAAGAGGAGTTCGGTGTAGCGATTATACATCCATTGCTATCGTTAGTGGAATTTTGGAGACTCGTTGATACAAAATGTGCAAATCCCGATAAAAAATAAAATGAAATGAAACTTTTACATTGGTAGTATAATGAATTTAGAAATAGAAACGGGGGCGAGCTAAATGAACGATTTACGCTATCCAATTGGACAATTTCGATTTCCAGAAGTAGTGACCGCACAGCATGTACAGAAATGGATTGATGATATCCGTTTATTGCCGAGGCAATTAGCAGAAGCATTAAGTGGAGCAAGTGAACAATCATTAGCAAAATCCTACCGAGAGGACGGTTGGACAGTCACACAATTAGTCCATCATCTAGCGGATAGTCATATGAATAGTTTTATTCGCTTTAAATTAGCTTTAACGGAAGATACACCGACGATTAAGCCCTATAATGAAGAACATTGGGCAATGCTCCCTGATTCAGATATGCCAGTTGCGACTTCCTACAAGTTGCTTGAAAGTTTACACGAACGGTGGGTCTATTTGCTGACAAGTTTAACCGAGGAACAATTACAAAGTGCATTTCACCATCCAGACAACGGGTTTATGACGCTTGAAAAAGCACTCGCTCTGTATGCATGGCATGGAAAGCATCATCTTGCGCATATACACAATGCTCTTGCAAAATAGATAAAATAGGCGACTTTTTCTCACGTTTGAGAGAAAGTCGCCTCTTAATTTTTTTTGTTAATGCATGCTACTAAACATGCATCAAATTATACAATTGTAATACCTGCACTTGCAGTACCAGTTAATGCTTGCCCAACAGCTACACCAGTTGTAGTGATGGAGTACACCATTATTAGTTTGTCACCAGCAGAAACTGCTACCGGTGCAAAACTGCCTGAACCAAACGCTGTATCACCCAATGATATTGCTCCTGTAAATGCTGGAGCTAAGTTAACTGTAGCAGCTGTAGCAGTATAAGTCGTACTTCCAGCAGGTGCACGATAGATTGTCGCAGTAACTGTAGTAGAGCCTACTAGAGCAAGGGCAACTGTAGCAGAGAATGATGCAGATAAACCTGTAATACTACCAGCACGTGGTACTGTAAATGCTTCTGTTACAACGCCTGATAAGTTAAGCGTGTTACCTACAAGCGTTACACCAGGAACTGCAGAACCGAAACCGATAAGAGCTGGTGTAGCGATTAGCCCAGTAGCTAAAGAAGTTAACTCAACAGATGTAATCCCAGAAGAGAATGGAATAATGGAACCGCCAGTAGCTGGTTGTGATGGTGTGATACATGCAGCATCAACCGCTAAAAATGGACCTAATGCATGACATTCCATACTACCTCTAGATGAGCAACCACATCCGCTATTAGACATAGGATCATTTAAGAACATATTTACACCTCCTTTCTTCATTATTCTATTCATAGAGGAATAGAGTAAAAGGGCTATTAACTACATACATAAAGCTATTTTTATCTTCATTAAAAACTAAAGAAAGGTTTTAGAGCGTAACATGATAGTCTATCGTCTATTTGTTAAATGTCACAGCTAAAAATACGCAAACATCAATGTAAATGAGGGAAATGTGGGGACATGAAAAAGTCCAATATGTATGGTGAATACTTATTGGACCGTTTCATATAGGAATTGTAATGGCTATTTTATGGTATTGAATGGTTTTTCCTCCGAGGCGTTCAAACTAATTACGTCTACGAAATAGATTAAAAAATAAAGAGTTTTTTTCTTTTTTCTGCTCTACTTCTATTGCTTCTTCTAGTACTTCTTCTACCATTACCTTTTCAATGATTTCTAGTTGGTTGCTAGCTTCTTCATTCGTTGCTATAAGCGGCGTATGTTCTTCTTCTATAACTAAATCATTGTTGTCGAATGTTTCAGCTTCCGTAGCAGGAGGCACATTTGGAGTATCTAACGTTGCCTGAACTAATGAAGAAGATTCTGTTAGCACCAAGTCATTAGCTATTGGCGCTGTTAAACTATTCGTTTCCAAGATGCTTACAGGGACTCCCTGTGTATCTGCTGCATTTTTAAAGTGAAAAGTCGATTCTGCTGTAGTGTTTCGGTATAAACCGTTGTAAATATGACTTGGATGGGTATTAATTGATTGAAAATAATGTTGGTTAAAATGACGTTCTTCATGTTTTTTATCGGAATTAGGATTAGGTGGAAGATGCATGCCGGTGTTTATATTTGTTGCTTTGCCAGCCAAACTTTGAAGAAATTGATAAGTTGGTTCGGTCGTACGTAATGATGGTTGTACAGCTGTTTGAGCTATTTCTTCTAAAAGCTTTTTTGAAGGGTTGGCAATATTTTTTAACGAGTTTTCATCAACATTCGTAAAATGAGTATCTGTTGGCGGTGATGCTCCATTGTTATCAACCGTTATTATTTTATTTAATACGGCTAAAATTTCCTGATTCATTTCTTCTATTGTTTGATTAAGGGATTGTATTTGAATCGAAAGCTGCTTTACTTGTTCCTCGTATTCTTTAATTTGTAAGCTTTGTTTATCATCAATTGTTTCAGTTAAGCCCTCTATATGAGCGATTTGCGTTTTCAGCTCCTCAAACTCATTCTTCACAAATAGATAATCTTCAATTGAAGTACCCGCTTTTAAAGTAGTTAACGTCTCTCTATAGGAATCAATTTTTTCTTTCAATTTTTCAATGTCTTGAGTGGAGTACAACTTCGAATCTTCCATTGCATTTCACCCCTTTCAGTCCATTAGTATTTTATTAAAAAACTTTACTTTCTGTTACAAAACCATGTAATCAGCCGAGAAGAAAGCAACGTGTTCTATTCACTACACGGACAACAGCATCTCTTGAATAAATATCCTGTAAATTATTTGTTAGCCCATGCACTTAACGCTAAAAAACATATGCTACAAACGAAAGATAAAAAACTTATGGAGGTGTCAAAAGGATGCAAGATAATATGCCATCCCAGGCGCGCGAACTAATTTGTATAAATGTCGATAAGGTATATGACTGGATTGTAAAGGAAATGTCATTTGATATTTCGCCAACAGGTGCCATTACTTTCCCTGGTATAACACCAACGACAGTTTTAACAGGTGCAACTGTTACGTGTAGAGTAACTCCGGCTGCGACAAACCCAATCGTGATTCTTAATCGTGAGAATCGCCAATTCTCTATTGATGGATCAACAGTTTGTCTGCAACACTTAAATATTCAAAAGAACTTCATTCTTACAATTGTAGTTACTTTACCAAATGGTACTGTGTTTACAAGCAGTGAGATTCCGGTATCACGTTGTGAACAAGTTACATTATGTGCACCTAAAGGAACAGATGTTGAAATTCTTTATACAGATTTAGATTGCTTCGTGTGCACAACAGGTACGCTTACTGCTGGTACTGGAACAATTACATTTTCTGCGTTAACAATTACAGTAGCAGTATGTCAAAGTATTCAATCTACGTTCCCAGTTACTGTAGAGTTCTTAGCAAACTACTGCGAACCAAGAGCAGATTTACCATTCTCATGCCCAACTGCGGTTCGTCCAAAACAATGTTCCGTTATTTTCCCAACAATGGGGTAATGGTGCTAACACATAAGAAGTTGTCATAACATAAAGAGAGGATTATCCTCTCTTTTTTATTTTGGTTACTTATTATATAGGCAAGGGGGCCCGAATTATGAGTATTCATCATGAGTCTGTGCAAGAAAAAATAAGGAAGCTGAAAGAACAAACAACATTATATGTCGATGAAATGAAAAGACTGGTAAAAGAGCTCGACCAGAAAAAGGAAGTAAGTAGCGTTAGTTATTTTACAACGTCACTTAATATTTCATATGATGCTGATCAAGAAAGCCTATGTCTTGGCTCTTATCATATTCGCAATATCGGTAATCAACCACTAACAAATCCGTATATTTGTATAAAGCTGCCTGATGATTCTCCTTTTTCATTTTCAGGAAGGTATGTTTATGAGCATTTTAATCAAAATTTAAAAGTTTCCGGTAGCTGGGAACGAATACATGATACTTCTAACAAAACAGAATTTTGGCTTAAACCAATAGGGAAACAAACAATTGAGCCAAATGAGACGATTTCATTTACTAATTTCCAAATTAAATGGTCCCATCATTTATCCTATGCAGGTACAATAACGGGATTTACATATTGTGATGAGCTACAAGACGGTGTCTTAGTAATAAATCCTATTAATCTTAATGGAATGAGCAGTGCAAAGGAGGGGCAAGATGAGTGAATTAGAGGAACAAAAATTAGAGGTAGGGCTTGAGCAAATCGTACGTCAATATATGAAGGATCGGCTGATAAATGTCTCAGACTTTAAACAGGAGGAAGATAATAGTTTTGCATTTCTAGAAAAAAGCACGTTGCAACTATTGCTTGCCTCCTTGCTATCCGGAGACAAGAGAGTACCAGTAGAGAATGGCAATGGGCAATTTGAATTGAGTATTGTAAAGCAGCTAGATGAAATGATTGAGGAAATGAAAGTGCAGTTTGAGGAAGTAATGGATCTTTTGAAAAAGCTATCGTGATAGGAGGTACTAACGTGGATAATCAAAGCGTTAAAAATAACGATCCTATACAGCTACAGCAAATGATTATTTTTTTAAGAGCAGAGCTTGCGAAATATAAAAATGAAATAAATCGACTTAGAGATAGCGATTATTATTCACTCGTACTAAGACTAGAGCGAGAAAATGTCCGACTGACAAGACAAAATAAAGAACTTTCAATGGATCGTATGAAGTTAAAGAGAACGTTTGAAAGGGAGTCAAAGGCCTATGAAGAAGATAGACAAAAAAGAGAGATTCAACGACAAAAACATATTGCCTCGATAGACCTACTATTAAAAGAAATAGAGCGCTTACGTACAGAAAATAAACAGTTACAGTATACAAGTAATCAGGCCCATCAGGATATAGCAGCAGATGATAAGCGTGCTATAGAGAATCTCGAAATACAGATAAGTACGTTTACGAAAGAACTCAATGCAAAAGTGAATTCGATAATGGATACTTTACAGCGAGATGACACAAATAATGTCCATGACTATTTAGTTAAAGAACTAGCAGAGAGAAACGATGAAATCCATAGATTGTCCATAGAGTTAATGGAAATAAAAAATAAAAAAGCAAGTACGGAAGCCGTATCGAATGAAAAAGCCCTATCCGAGTTAAACGCTAAGATTGAAAAAATAATAGCTCAATCGATTGATTTTGAAGAGCAGCTAGAAAAGAAAGTACGTATACTGGATGACTTAGAGCAACAATTAAACCAGCTCGTTATAGAAATCAATGCCAATCAATCGATGTAAAATAGGTGCTGGCATCATTTAAGCGGTTTATATGTGGAATCAGGATGGATGAATCCTCTTATGTAAAATCAAAAAATATAGGGGCTCACTAGTAGTTGATTATGGAGGACATAAAAGTGCTACTCAAAATGCTCAAATGGAAGCCGCAACTAACGTGAACAAGCGAGTTGCGGCTTATCGTGTGCCTGCGTACGAACATCATGGCACAGCCTTAAGTTATTTTTTTCTATAAATGTTACGCAAAATTAAGCGCTGTTATTATTTTGTTTCTCGGTGTAATGTAACACGCTTCAAACGGGGTGAATATTTCTTTAATTCCAGTCTTTCAGGATTATTTCGTTTGTTTTTAGTTGTAATGTAATTTTTATCGCCTGTTTCAGTGCAGGCTAAAGTAACTTGAACACGCATATTATCGACTCCTTTTAAATCGTAATTATTACGCTTTAGATAATATATTGTTTACATACTAATGTCAATGTTTTGCGTTACAAAAAGTTATGCATTGCATTTTTATATTTTTTATGATTAAATTACAAACTATAAATAGTAATCATTACGATTTAGATTGATGGAGGTTGTAAAATGACAAATAAAATTCCAGTGACTGTATTAAGTGGTTATTTAGGTTCGGGTAAAACGACGATAATGAATCATGTGTTACAAAATGAAAAAAACATGCGTGTAGCTGTTATTGTTAATGATATGAGTGAAATTAATATCGATGCAGAATTGATTGCAAATGGTAGCGGTATTTCTCGAACAGAGGAAAAATTCGTAGAGCTTTCGAATGGCTGTATTTGTTGCACATTACGTGAGGATTTACTACAAGAAGTAGAGCGTCTCGCAAAGCTAGGAAATATTGATTATATTTTAATTGAGTCGACAGGTATTAGTGAACCAATACCGGTTGCACAAACCTTTAGTTATTTAGACGAGGAGCTTGGTATTGATTTAACGAAGTTCTGCAAACTCGATACAATGGTAACTGTAGTTGATGCTAATCGTTTTTGGCATGATTTTCAGTCAGGTGAAAGTTTATTGGAGCGTAAGGAAGCAGTTGGTGAATTAGATGAACGCGATGTAGCAGATTTATTAATTGACCAGATTGAATTTTGTGATGTTTTAGTGCTGAACAAGTGTGATCTCGTAACGGAAGAGGAGCTTGAAAGACTAGAACGTATTTTGCATGCACTACAACCTGAGGCAAAGCTTATTCGTACCATTAATGGGGTAATAGAGCCAAGTGAAATTTTAAATACAGGGAGATTCGACTTTGAGAGAGTTTCAGAATCGGCAGGCTGGTTAAAAGAATTAGAACTCGGCCATGAAAATCATACACCGGAGACAGAGGAGTATGGCATTGCTTCATTCACTTATAAGCGTAAAATCCCTTTCCATCCAATGCGCTTTGTAGAGTGGTGTGATAACATGCCAGAATCAATTGTCCGTGCCAAAGGTATTATTTGGAGTGCGAGGCATCAAGATGTGGCATTATTACTGTCACAAGCAGGTTCGTCTGCGAAAATTGAGCCTGTTTCTTATTGGGTAGCAGCTTTACCTACAGCACAGCAACAGGATGTCTTTTTACAAAGCCCTGAGGTATTGGACGATTGGGATGAAGAATTCGGTGACCGTATGACACAGTTAGTCATTATAGGGATAGACTTAGATCAAGAAGAAATTACAAAAGAGCTTGATGCATGCCTTTTGACAACGAATGAGTTTGCGGAGCCTTGGGAACAGCTAGAGGATCCTTTTAATTGGGAGTGGAGTTAAAGAGGCTAAATAGTGGGTTGCCTGTTCAGCTTTTTTAATGATAGGAGTTAACGAGCTATAACGTTTAATCAAAGTGAAGGGTTGCTCGACTCCTGCGGGAACAGCGTGAGCCTTAAGACCCCGCACGTAGTGAAGCGGAGGAGGAGGCTTAAGCCACGCCCGCAAAAAAGCGAGCAACCCGTAACGGCAATCAACTTGCACATAGAAAATAACTAGGAGACTCGGCGCTTGCCTATGAAAAGCGCATTGTTCGGGCTCGCTGGATTTAGTAATAATGCATGGAATTACTGTAGGAGAAACTGGATCTACCACATTACTTTTGTGGTAGATCCTTTTTAAATACATGATTATAGTCAGTCGCATCTCGTAATGCCTTTTCTTCTATTGGGATTCTTACTGATAGCATTGTAATGTTTAAGAGCGTAAAGCAAAATGCTGTAAAATAAGCCTGAAACATAATAGGCAGTAGCAGAATTTCTAAACTAACAACGGCATAATTAGGGTGACGCATAAATGTATAGGGTCCCTTCCTGACAACTTCTGCACCTGGTAAAATTAAAATTTTCGTATTCCAAAAAGGTCCTAATGACCGGATACACCAAATACGTAAAGCTTGCACTAAGAGGAATAATATGAAAAGTAACGGAAATAAGGGCGATGGTCCAAAATTATTGGAAACAACTTCAACAATCAAAAATAGAAAAAAACTAACATGCATGGTAACCATATAGGAATAATGTGATTCACCTACTTCATAGGCACCTTTTGCAAGCATCCATTTTTCATGGCGTTTGGCTATAAAAACCTCTGTTAATCTTTGTAGAATAACAAGAATTAAAATAAAGTAAAATAGCATACTACTCCCTCCATTTAAGTAATACAACTTCCGCACAGAATCCAGGGCCGAGGGCGACAAGCAACCCAATATCATCTATCTGCCCCTCGTTTAACATAAATTGTTCGAGTACATATAATACGGTAGGCGAGGACATATTACCGTGATTGCGTAATATTTCCCGAGAAATGTCGGTCTTTTGTTGAGAAAGATATAGCGCATCCTCATAGGCTTTTAACACCTTTTTACCTCCAGGATGTGCAATAAAATGATCGAGCTGTTCGCTGAAAAGATGTTGTTCAACTAAAAATTGTTCAATGAAAGGGCCTAGCCAATTCGTAATAATCGCTGGAATACTTTTTTGGAAAACGACATGAAGCCCGTTATTTTTTATATTCCAGCCCATCACATTTTCTGAATCAGGCATCCACTTCGAGCCAGTTGTAACAATCGAAGGAACTGCTTTCTTCGTCTGTATTGCTGCATCGTCTCCGCAAACGAGTATGCAAGCTGCACCATCTGCGAATAAGGATGCACCGATTAAATTACTTTTTGAAAAATCGTTTTGTTGAAAGGTTAAGCTACAAAGTTCAACACATACAACAAGCACCTTTGCTTGAGGATGTGCTTTGCAATAATCATAGGCACGACTTATGCCAGCTGCTCCACCTGCACAACCTAACCCCCATAGAGGAATACGTTTTAATCGATCTGAAAAAGGTAGTTGATTCATAATTCTGGCATCGATGCTTGGTGTAGAAATGCCCGTGCTACTTACGAAAATAATGGCATCTATTTCGTTAGGAGAAATCGGTGCTTTTAAAAATGATTCATTTTGTAAACAAGCTTGAATGACTTCAACACTATATTGCGTTGCTAACGCTATATACAGATTGTTTCGCTCTTCGAAAGTATGCTCATTGCGGTGCCATTCGGCTGGTACACAGAAATGGCGAGTCTGGATGCCACCATTATCGAATACTTTTAAATAACGCTCTAATTTGGGGATTTTTTCGTAAAATAGTTCCTTTGTTAACGCCTCTGCATTCGCTTGCTGCAATGTGTAAGGTGGTTGATATGTACTAATCGAAATAATTTTTGACAATTCAACATCTCCTTCGTAAATAAGGGTCTTGTACATTATATGCAGATAGGGAGGGCATAAATGCTTCGATAGATCAATTTGACAATTTTGAAAAAATTAGATATATTGGAAATAACTAAATTGGAAGTAGGTGATGTGACATGATGAATAGAGCCGTTTTTAACGAACTGCATTTCGGTTTGTTCAATTTCACACGCCTAAAATATACAATTTGACCTTGCTTTGTAGAGTGAAATACTACTATGTGGCAATGGCTATTTGTGTATTCCCTTAAACGTGCCTGTGAAACTTTGTAACTGCCGAAATGCAGTTGCAAAGTTTTTTTATGTTTGTAACGCATTAGATGCGTAATGGATAGACACATTTAGGAGGAATAACAATTGAATTTAATAACTTTAGGTTTTTCAACATATTTTCAAGAGCAATTCACTGCATTTAAAGAGCAAACAAAGTTAGCAAATTGCGTACCTGCAAGGGTTGCTTTGGAGCATAAACATTCATACCGTGTGTTAGCTGAAGAAGGAGAATGGTTAGCGACAATCGCTGGGCATTTTGCGTATACATCGCTCGCTAGAGAAGACTATCCAGCAGTTGGGGATTGGGTATTAGTGGAGAAGATGGCGGGAGAAGAAAAGGCAATTATTCATAAATTATTTAACCGCAAGTCTGTTTTTTCTCGCAAGGTTGCAGGATTAGAAATAAAAGAACAAATTGTCGCGTCAAATGTTGATATCGTTCTTCTTGTCATGAGCTTAAATGCCGATTTTAATATTCGCCGTTTAGAACGCTATTTAGTAGCTGCTTGGGATTCAGGGGCTAAGCCGGTAGTTGTACTAACAAAGGCCGATTTATGTGAGGATATACCGAGCATGGTACGTGAGGTTGAGCATGTCGCATTTGGAGTAGATATTTTTGTTACTAGTGCACGTTCAGGTGAAGGTATAGAAGCTATTCGGATGCTCTTTACGGATGGGGTGACGGGTGCACTGCTCGGTTCATCGGGTGCGGGGAAATCTACCTTAATGAATGCATTAAATGGAGAAGAGCTTATGAAAGTTTCAGCTATACGGGAAGATGATGCTAAAGGTCGCCATACAACAACACATCGGGAATTAATTGTACTGCCGAGTGGCGGTTGCTTAATTGATACGCCAGGGATGCGTGAATTGCAATTATGGGATCAAAGTGAAAGTTTATCTTCTAGTTTCCGTGATATTGAAGAATTTGCGACTGCATGTCGTTACAGGGATTGTACTCATCATAAAGAGCCGCATTGCGCCGTACAGCAAGCCATTTTAGATGGAACGCTTGAACCATCACGCTTACAAAGCTATTTTAAATTGCAAAAAGAACTTGCTTTTATTGAGCGGAAAACGAATGTGCAAGCAAAACTGAATGAGCAACGTAAATGGAAGCAAATTGCGAAAGGGTTAAAGAAGGGAAAGAAATAGTAGAGAAACGTTAAGGAGCAACTTCGCAATGGCTGCGGAGTTGCTATCTGATTGTTCGAGGAGATGTAGTATGGCTATACAAAATATTAATCATTTTTTATTTTCTGTTTCAAATCTAGAGCAATCGATAGCATTTTACCAACATATTTTTGACGCGAAGCTTTTAGTGAAAGGGAGAAGCACAGCCTATTTTGATGTAAATGGGCTATGGCTTGCGTTAAATGAGGAAGCGGATATTCCGCGTAACGAAATTCATCAATCTTATACACATATTGCTTTCTCTATCGATGCAAAAGATTTTGATACTATCTATGAAAAGCTTGTACATTATAAAGTCAATATTTTAGAGGGTAGAGTAAGAGATGAGCAAGATAAACAATCCATCTATTTCACCGATCCCGATGGTCATAAATTTGAATTCCATACAGGTACTTTGCAGGATCGCTTAGAGTACTATAAAAAAGAAAAAACGCATATGGAGTTTTTCAATGATTAAAAAAGGAGTGTTAGTATGAAAAAAGCAATTATATTTGATATGGATGGCACGTTATTTCAAACAAATCTTATTTTGGAGCCGGCTCTTTCTGCGACATTCGATGTGCTACGTACCAAGGGGTTATGGCAGGGGGAGACACCCATTGCCCAATATCGTGAAATTATGGGGGTTGCATTGCCTGTTGTATGGGAAACATTATGCCCTATGCACACATTAGAGGTGCGTGAAGCTAGTAATGTTTTATTTCATGAAAAGCTTATCGAGCTAATACGAAACGACAAAGGAGCATTGTATCCAAATGCAGAGCAAACACTCGCTACTTTAGCAAACGACTATCATTTATACATAGCGAGCAACGGACAAAAGGAGTACTTGCAAGCAATCGTTGAAACATATAAGCTGAACCGTTTTATCGAAGGAACATATAGTATTCAATCTATTCCAAGTGGTCATAAATCTGATTTAGTAAGAAGTGTAATCGAAGCAAACGCCATTCAAGCTGGCACTGTTGTCGGAGATCGTTCGTCGGATATCCAAGCAGCACGAGATAATCAGCTATTTTCAATTGGTGTACGCTTTGATTTTGCTCAAGAATCCGAGTTACAAAAGGCACATATTGTGATAGATAATCTACAGGAAATACCATCTGCTCTAGCGACTATTTTATAAAAATGTTTCATTGTTCTTCATCCATCTATAACAAGCTCGTAATGTTTACGTTGCATTTCATAAGGGGAAAGAGTAAAATAGTGCCAAACTATAATAAAAGCGTTGAGAAGGAAAAGTAAATTGGACAAGCATTTAATAGAGAGCCTCTGTTGGTGGAAATGAGGTAAATGAACCCTTTTGAAAATGACCTTTGAGCTTCGTACCGAAAGCTTTTTGCGAGTAGATTACGACGAGGTGGGCACTCGTTACAACAGCGGCAGTATCTCTTATATAAATGCAAGACGTACTGATTAAGGCAAATAGTGTGAGCTATTTGTAAATATAGGTGGTAACACGGGTATACTCGTCCTAATCAGTCATGATTAGGGCGTTTTTTTTATCTTCAAAAAGCGTTAGATCCTAAAAATTAGGAGAAAAATTCTAATAAGCGCCGAATGAAGATAGGAAAACATGTTATCCGCATAACAAGAAATTTGGAAGATTGAGGGGAGTAACTTAAGATGACAATTGTAATTGGAGGAGCGTGGCCTTATGCGAATGGTTCATTGCATTTAGGGCATATCGCTGCATTATTACCAGGTGATATTTTGGCTAGATATTACCGACAAAAAGGTGAGCAAGTATTGTATGTTTCAGGAAGTGATTGTAATGGTACGCCGATTTCAATTCGAGCTGCACAGGAAAATACGACGACAGAAGCAATCGCAAACCATTATCATAACGAATTTACACAATGTTTTCATGACTTAGGATTTACGTATGATTTGTATACAAGAACGGATGCAAAGCACCACCATGATGCGGTACAGTCTATTTTTTTACAACTGCTAGCAAATAATTATTTATACAAAAAGAAGATTGAACAGGCCTATTGTGAAACGGATAAACAGTTTTTACCTGATCGCTTTGTAGAAGGTATTTGTCCAAATTGCGGAGCGAAGGCACGTGGAGATCAATGTGATAATTGTTCACAAATTTTAGATCCTCTCGAATTAATCGATAAGCGTTGCAAAATTTGTGGCAATGAGCCTGTTATCCGAGAAACAGAACATTTTTACTTTACTTTTAGTCAATTTCAAGGAAGACTTGAAACGTTTTTAGCTGAAGCCAAAGCAGATAAACGCTGGCGAGACAATGCACTAGGCTTAACTGAACGTTACTTAGCGGAAGGCGTACCAGATCGTGCTGTTACCCGTGATTTACCGAACGGAGTTGACGTACCCGTTCCAGGCTTTGAAGGAAAGAAAATTTATGTGTGGATTGAAGCGGTAGCAGGATATTTAACAGCTAGTATGGAATGGGCAAAACAACACAATAGAGCACTTGAAGATTTGTGGAATGAAGAAACCATTGCTTACTATGTGCATGGCAAAGATAATATTCCATTCCATACAGTTATTTGGCCAGCAATTTTGATGGGTATTGGGGCAAAAGCATTGCCAACACATATTGTCTCAAATGAATATTTAACATTGGAAAAACGAAAATTATCTACGAGTCAAAATTGGGCCGTGTGGGTGCCATATATTTTAAGTCGCTATGATGCAGATTCGATACGATATTTTTTAACAATGAATGCGCCGGAAAACCGAGATACTGATTTTTCTTGGCGAGAATTTATTTATAGTCATAATGGAGAATTGCTAGGCGCTTACGGCAACTTTGTCAATCGCACGTTGAAGTTTATTGAGAAGTCATTTGATGGTCAAGTGCCTCAGGTGGATGTCGATGGGTCTGTAAGGAAACAAACGATTCAATTGTTTAGTGATGTCGGTGTGGCGATTGAAGCGGGGCATTTTAAACAAGCGTTAGAGGAGATTTTTGCATATATTCGCGCAGCCAACCGCTATTTTGACGAACAGCAACCATGGTTACAAGTAAAGGACAATTTGGATGATTGCCATCAAACGCTCGCAACATGCGTTTATATGATTGCAAATTTAGGTCAAGTACTACAGCCATTTTTACCGTTCTCTACAGAGAAAATTCGGGACATGTTAGGCATAACCGAATTGCTGTGGCATGAGCAAGTAGAGCTACCTAAAAGGATTACCGAAGTAACACCGTTATTTGAACGGCTTGATGTAGGGCTAATTGAAGAAGAATACCAAAAGTTAGTTAATGACAGTCAATAAAATTGTTTGAGGACTGGAATTGTATGAGTGACTGGCACTGTACCTTCCGCGGGCACACGATAAGCCGCCATATCCTCGCTAATGCGAAGTTATGGCGGCTTATGTTCTGTGTGGATTCCGCTGGAGTCTCCATGGGTTTTTCCTTAAAACATATGTGAATTGTATGAGAATTGTATGAGTGCCTGACACCTAAACAATTTAGTTCGTAACGGGTGTTAAGTTCGCTACAACAATGCTGTTGATAGCATTGATATAAGCCATTGCACTTGCTTTTAAAATATCTGTATCTGCCGCTTTTGCAATATATTTCGTGCCTTCGTGTTCAATTGTAATTTTTACTTTACCAAGCGCTTCTTTACCACGAGATACGCTGTTAATATTGTATTCCACAAGTTTTACATCTATTTGTACAATATCTGCAATGGCAGAATACAAGGCGTCAATTGGGCCTGACCCGACTGCACTAGCTTTTAATACTTCGCCACCTTTGCGGATTTTTACACTAGCAGAAGGGAAGCTTGCATTGCTGACGACTTGTAAATCGACAATGTCAAAAAATTGTTCACTATAATGAGTCGCATTGGCATGATTTGCGTCATGCTTTTCATAATAACTTTCTACAATGACATATAAGTCGTGGTCGTAAACTTCTTTTTTGGCATCAGCTAATTTTAGGAAGCCGTCAAAGATACCTTCAAATTCTTCATTCGATAGATTTGAAAAGCCTAACTTCTCCAGTGCATTTTTTACTGCATGGCGCCCTGAACGAGCCGTTAAAACAAGTTCCATATCATCCAAACCTACATCTTCAGGATGGACAATTTCATAGGCATCGCGAGATTTAAGCAGACCATCTTGATGAATACCTGAAGAGTGGGCAAATGCATTGTCTCCAGTAATGGCTTTGTTCACTTGTACATCTAAGCCCATAAAGCTAGAAACAAGGCGTGATGTGTTCATAATTTCTTTTGTGTTAATGCGCGTAGTTGCATTGTAGATAGAGCTGCGTGTTTTCAATGCCATGACAACTTCTTCGAGTGCGGCATTTCCGGCACGTTCCCCGATACCATTGATTGTACATTCGACTTTGTCTGCCCCGTTTTTAATAGCAGCAAGTGTGTTAGCTGTTGCCATTCCAAGGTCATTGTGACAGTGTACACTTAGTAAAACACTGTCATTTAGATTTTTCATGCGGTCATTCAGCTTGTAAATCATAGCGCCAAATTCCTCAGGTTCAGCAAATCCAACAGTGTCCGGTACGTTAATCATCGTTGCGCCAGCCTTCATCACTGCCTCAATCGTTTTCCATAGGTATTCAAAATCTGAGCGAGAAGCATCCTCTGTTGAATACTGCACTTGTGGTAAAAGTGTTTTTGCATATTTCACAGCATCTACGCCAATTTGTAATATTTGATCTTTCGATTTACTGAATTTCTTTTCAACATGGATATCAGAAGTGCCAAGTACCATATGAATCATTGGATTTTCAGCATATTTTACAGCGTTGTACACCGAATCAATATCAGCCTGTACTGCTCGTGCTAAAGCTGTAATCATAATGTCATTCGTATTGCCGACCTTTTGTGCGACAGCTTTTACAGCATCAAAGTCACCTTGTGATGAAGCAGGGAAACCAGCTTCGATAATATCGACGCCTAATTTTTTGAGTTGCTGTGCAATCTCTACTTTTTCGTATAAGTTTAGTTTTGCCCCTGGCACTTGTTCGCCATCACGTAAAGTTGTATCAAACACCCAAATTTTTCTTCCCATTTTCAAACACTCCTTTTGTTGTAATTAATGAAAAAATAAAAAAACCCGCCTCTATATCAAAATATAGAGACGAGTTATTGCTCGCGGTACCACTCTAATTGACCTTTTCTTTCAAGAAAAAGTCCCCTTATCGACAGCTATCACTGTCTATCCCAATAACGGTGGAAACCGACATCCCTTACGTTGAAACCGGCATTTAACTTACTAAGCATCGTATGCCTTATTCGATGAGGTTCAGGGAGTAGCTCATGGATGAGTTCAAAATGTGTGTCTACCGATTTTCACCAACCACCGGCTCTCTACAAGTACACGAGCATTTCTACTACTTCCAATCTTTGCTTACAATGTGTTGTTGAGAGTTATAATACGTGGATATTTTCAGTATGTCAACAATATTCTAAAAATTATTTGTTTTCTGTTTTAAAGACGGAATGTACTAATAGGTTTTGAATCAGCGGATTTTCACACGCTATTTTTAACAAATAAAGGTATATTTTATGAGATAATATGGGGGATTTTATATACATCGAAAGTAGGTAAAACAATGAAATTTGTATTTGATTTAGATGGCACGATTTGTTTTAAAGGTCAGCCTTTGAGTGCTGGTATTATAGCTGCATTAGAGAGTTGTCTACAGAATGGACATGAAGTAATTTTTGCCTCTGCTCGTCCGATTCGAGATTTGTTACCAATATTGCCCGAGTCGATGCATAAATTTCCGATGGTTGGAGGTAATGGAGCATTTGTTGCAGTCAATGGGGCTATAAAAGAGATAGTAGCATTCGAGGGACAAATTGTTGAAGATATTAAGCATATTATAACGGCTTATCAATTAGCTTATTTAGTGGACGGTGATTGGGATTATGCCTTTACAGGTAGTGAGACACATCCAATCTATCAAAATTTAGATCCACTCAAGCTAGCAAAACAAGTGACATTGCAAGAGCTAAAGGACATCGTAAAAATTGTATTATTCCCTGGTGCACATCACTTAGAAATATTAGCGCAGCTACAAAAGCTACCGATTTCGATATATGAACATGCATCTGAAAACATAATAGATATAAGCCCAAGCGGAATTAATAAGTGGACAGGCTTGGAGAAATTAGGCGTAGAACAAAATCAGTTTATCGCCTTTGGCAATGATGCAAATGATGCCTCCATGTTTGTAAAAGCATTAGACAGTGTTTGTGTTGGAGCGCATGAAGTAGGCCAGCTTGCAACATTACAAGTGCCAAGTGAAGAAACAGCAGTAATTGAAATAATCCAAAGGTTAAATTGTTTGAGTGTCAGTCACTGACTTGGACACAAAAAAGCCGCAACAAACGGCGCGACAGCGACAGTTGCGGCTTATTGTGTGGGTGCCAGTCACCCACACAATTTTGCTATTGAACTTTAAATTTTGAAACTTGTGATTGTAATTCTTCTGCCATTGTCGATAAAGTAGCGGCAGAAGCTGCAACCTCTTCGATTGTTGCGAGTTGTTCTTCTGAAGCAGAAGCAACATTTTGCAGGTTCGAAGATGCCGTTTGGGCAATTGTCGCAATGTCATCAAAGGATGCGTAAATTTGTTCAGCACTTGAGGACATTTCCTCTGAAACAGTTGTTGCTTCTTGTATTTGTTTGGAAACTTGCTCAATAAGGTCAACGATTTTTGAAAAGCCTTCCTCTGCCACTTTAACAACCTTCATCCCAACTTGAACTTCTTGTGTACCAGTATCCATCACAGTGACAGCACGATTTGTTTCCTGTTGAATTTCAGAAATTAAACCGGCAATCTGTTCAGCAGAGTTCTTCGATTGCTCAGCTAATTTTTTTACTTCATCGGCAACAACTGCAAAGCCGCGACCATGATCGCCAGCTCGAGCTGCTTCAATAGCAGCATTCAGCGCTAGTAAATTAGTTTGCTCAGCGATATCAGTAATAATGCTAATGATGTTGCCAATCTCTACAGAATGATTTCCTAGTTTTTTGACAACAGTTGCAGATTCCAAGACAGCTGTATTAATTGTATCCATTTGTGAAATAACGCGCTGAAGCGAATCATTTCCTTTGTTTGCCTCAGTATTGGTTTCAATAGCCAATTCAGAAACAGCAGCAGTTGTCGATGCTAGTTGTTGAATGCCATTCGTCATGTTTTTCATAGCTTGCGAGCTTTCAGTTGCATTTTTTCCTTGGGCTTCAGAGCCACTTGCCACTTCTTGCATAGCAGAAGTAATTTGTTCAGTCGCTTGAATAGTTTGATCTGCGCTAGCTGTTAATTCAGCCGCAGAGGCACTTACTTGCACCGTATTTTGACTGACATTGGTAATCAAGTTCTTTAAATTTTGGGCCATTTGATTAAAGGCTAATGCTAAATCACCAACTTCATCACGATTTTTAATGCGAATTTGCTCAGCCGTTAAATCACCTTCAGCAATTTTTTGTGCTGCCTTTGCCATACCTTTAATAGGACGAGAAATAATTGTTCCCATAATCATTGCAATTATCAGACTAATAAGTACGGCAAATATGCCAAGCAAAATCATTTGCACCTTAATGGCATCAATCTCTTTTGAAGTAGCAGCTATTTTTGCTTCTACGGCTTCACTTTGATAATTGGCAAGGTTTTCAACACGCTCATCGAATTGTTTTAAAATAAGACGTCCTTGTGTGCTATCTAATTTTTCATATTGTTCTGTTTCACCAGCATCTTTTAATGAAAACATTCGATCGGCAAATTGCTGAACATTTTGCTCACTTTTATTGACGGCTTCTAACAGTTCAATTGATTTTTTGGATTCTAGTGTAGCCATTAAACTTTCTGATTTTGTTTTAAATTCTTCACGAGCGGATTTATTACCTTCGCGATTTTGTTTATCGCCAAGTAAAAGATAGCCACGCATACTAACTATTTCTTGTTTTGCAAGTACTCTTAGTTCTTGTATACTAATAGACTTTTTAGTTTGTTCTTCGAGTAAATCTTGATAAGTGCCATTTACAGAATTAAGTTGTTTAAAATTTAGCGCAATCGTGCCTATTAAAACTAATATAACTATAAAAAAACCGAGAATTAATTTTTTATAAATCGTAAATCGCATGTTTGAAAAGTCCTTTCCTAGTAATTTTAGTAGAAATGTTACAAAAAGGTGAAATATGTATATATACCATTTATATCAGATTATATGGATTTTAAAAAGCAATATGAGTTTATTCATAGTAAAAAATATGAAATAAAGAGGGAATTAAGTTATAGATTATACTACTTAAAGCGGAGATTTATGTATTATTTTGTGTGAGTAGTGAATGAAAATACAGTGAATGGTATTAAGCTGTAATGTTTTTCATATAAATAATTGAAACTAAAAAGTTGAAACAACCGTATACATACCATAAACGTTAACCAAGGATGTGGGACAATGTATCGACCAATCTTAACATTACCAAAAACAAAGGTTGAAAAATTTTTGGACGTTATTGGTAGCGGGTTATTTACTGTATCCATCTTATTTATTATTTTACAATGGGGTAATTTACCAGAAGAAATACCTGCACATTTTAATGCTAAGGGCGAGGTGGACCGATGGGGTTCGAAAATAGAAGTATTAATTTTACCAGGTATCGGAATTTTTATGTGGATATTTTTAGGGCTTCTCGAGAAAGCACCACATATGCATAATTATCCAGCACGATTAAATGAGCGCAACGTTGAGGCATTTTATTTAAATAGTCGTAAATTATGCAATGAAGTAAAAAACTTTTGTTTAATTTTATTTGCAATCATTTCTTGTGAAATAGTACTTGTTGCATTAGGAAAGATCGAAGGATTAGGCTGGTGGTTCTTGCCAGTGGTGCTAATTGGTACAGGTATCCCAATTTTGAAAGGTCTAATTGCTTCTTCAAAGATTAAATAAATAGTGCACGAATTAATTATAAATATGGGAGGTAATAGCTTGTTACTGTTCTATTGATTTTTTGCAGCTATCTAATAGTAAAAATATTAGGAGTTGAGAAAATGATTTATAAGAATTCACTCAAAGGTATATCTGCAAATATGTTAAATGGTTTTTTTGTAGACTGGCCGAATCCACCTAATCCCCAAACACATTTACGATTGTTGCAGAATAGCAGCAAAATAGTTTTGGCAATTGATGAGCATACAAATGAAGTAATAGGGTTTATTACGGCGATAAGTGATGGTGTATTATCTGCCTATGTTCCATTATTGGAAGTATTACCTCCATACAAAAATAAAGGTATAGGCAAGGAATTAGTAAGTCGAATGCTAAAAGAACTGGATGAGATTTATATGATTGATTTATGCTGTGATGATGACCTTGTACCTTACTATGAAAAATTTGGGATGATGAAAACGAACGGTATGGTTTATAGGAACTATGCAATGCAAGCAGGAAGATAAAAAAAGAAAGAACAAAGCGCTTGGGGAATTGATCCAAGCGTTTTTTTGTATATATTTTGGACAATAGGAGTTAATTTAAATACTTTGTGATAAATTTAGGGTCAATAAAGGCTTATGTCATTGGATGAGTCATTTTCTATTGTCAGCATTAAAAAAAGACAGCAAGTAGCTAATGTGTAAGCTACTATGAATGTATGGTTCCTTTATTGCGCGCTATACTGATAGAAAATCCAAATGATGTTGCTGTTTAAGACGCGCTAACGTCAGGATATCAAAAAGATTGGGCACGATATATTTATAGTGCGAAAAAGCAAGAGACACAGCTAGCTCGTTTAGCGGAGATGCATGAAATCACAAGGGCTAGTTTTAAGATGAAAGAACACAACCGAAAGGCAAAGGGTTGAGCAGAAGGTTCTCGGGGTAAAAGCTATATGCTGTAAAACTTTTGTCGATTGTTGTAGCAATGACACTGTCACTATTGCCAACTAATAAGCTTCATACTACTATTAAGGAATATTTTTAATTCTTCTAGAAGCAAAATATTGAAAAGTGGGGGAATTTCATGCATGCATATATCGAACAAGTAGATGAAAAATGGCGAGATAGCTTTGCAAAGCTTGCGGACGTAGTAGCAACGAATATTCCTGATGGCTTTGAACAAACAATGACTTACGACATGATTAGTTATGTAGTGCCGTTATCGTCATATCCTAAAGGTTATCATGTAACAGCTAATACACCACTACCATTTATTAGCTTAGCAGCGCAAAAGCGACATATAGCAGTTTATCATATGGGTATTTATGCAGATAACGCTTTATTATCTTGGTTTCAAGAGGAGTATGCAAAGCGTGTACCAACTAAGCTAAATATGGGGAAAAGCTGTATTCGTTTTACGAGTACAAAAAATATTCCATATGATTTGATTGGAGAACTTGTTTCCAAAATGACCCCTGCACAATGGGTTAATAGATATGAGAGAGAGTTGAATATATGAAAAGTGCTACTACATTTTTAATGTTCCAAGGACAAGCGCATGAAGCTATTCTGCAATATAAGCAATGGTTCCCAGAGTTAACAATTGAAAACTTGACTTATGTGGAGGACACACAACAGATTGCCATGGCTGAAATCGATTTAAAAGGTCTGAAAATTATGATGAATGACAGTTCAATCAAGCATGCTTTTTCTTTTACCCCTGCAATATCCATCTTTTTGGCGTGTGAGACGATAGAAGAAATCGAGAGTTTAGTTGCACAAATAGTGGATGGTGGACAAGCGTTAATGCCGTTAAATAACTATGGGTTCTCTAAGCAGTTTGCTTGGATTCAGGATCGTTTCGGTGTATCGTGGCAACTTACGTATAATTAAATATCAGGGGGAGTATATATGAATCAATGGATGGAGCGAGCAGTGGAGCTTGCTCTTCAAAATATAGCACAGGGCGGTCAGCCATTTGGAGCTGTCTTGGTAAAGGGCGATGAAATCATTGGGGAAGGCGTCAATGAACTGCATTTGCGTCCGGATAGTACAGGTCATGCTGAGCTACTTGCCTTAAGACGTGCACAAGAAAAACTCGGTTCTATCGATTTGCGAGGCACGGTTATGTATGCAAGTGGGGCACCTTGTCCGATGTGCTTCGGTGCAATGGCAATGGCGGGTGTCGACAAGGCTTATTATGCTAATTCACTAGCTGATGCTATGGCAGTTGGTTTAAGTCGCTCAAGCGAGGTTTATGCAGATTTGCAGAAAATTAATGAAGAGCGTGTGTTTCGCATGATTCATATGCCAGTAGAGGATATAGCAAAAAGTCCAATGCATGTTTGGCATAGTAAAACCTAAATACGTAAAAGGAGATAAGAATATGGCAGTAACTTTAGTAAAGCATGACATAAAATATGCTGAAGCAATGCATGCATTGTCTTCAATGCCACAGGTTCGAGATGCGCTTGGGTTACCTGCTGGGAAAGTGGAAGATACCATTAATTTTATCAAACGTGAATGTGTAGACGAGGAAGAAGGAAAAACTGTTCCTCGTGTTGTGCTAAATGAGGAAGGTCGACTCATTGGTGTAACAGCATTGATGTTTATAGACCATATAAATAAGTGTTGTCATATAGGGTCATGGCTAGGATATGAGTTTTGGGGAAAAGGCTACAATGAGGAAGCGAAAAAGGCCATTTTAGAAATTGCTTTTTTTGATTTAGGGCTTGAACGCGTTTTCGCAGGAGCTAGAAAGATCAATATTCGCTCACAAAAGGCACAGGAAAAATTGCCTTTTATTCGTCTAGGCGTAGAAAAAGAGTTTCCGCAGGAACATTCTTGGTTAGAAGTGAAGGAAAAGCAACCTTGCGTATTAAACGTTTTTGAACGTGTGGATTTTGTACGTTATTATACAACAATAGAAAAAGTGGAAGGTAGCCGTGAAAGCTTCTTACCATATTTATTACTAGCGGATGAAAGTGAAATGACCGTTCGCCAATATATGAATGATGGTGAACTTTACACCATTAAATGCGGTGAAAAATTGGCAGGTACAGCCTTGCTTATTCCACAGTCAGACGCAACAATTGAGTTGAAAAATATAGCGGTTGTGGAAACATTTCAGGGCAAAGGCATTGGGAAGGAAGCTTTGAACAAAATTTTTGCTCTTTGTAAAGGACAAGGATATGAAAATATCTTAGTAGGCACAGCAAATTCTAGTATTGACAATATTGCGTTTTATCAAAAATCAGGCTTCCGGATGGACACCATCGAAAAGAATTTTTTCAGTAAGTATCCTGAACCCATTTATGAAAATGGCATACGAGCATTAGATATGATTGTCTTTGCAAAAGCATTATAAGCATTATAAAGGTAATGTCTAGAATAAAGGCTGTTATAAAGAAATACCCGACCAACAATTGTTGAGCGGGTATTTTTATTTACCAGATAACAAGGCCATTAACTTCTCCTTGGAGTGTAAAAAATCGTCAAGAGAATAGCGATCAAGGACAGCTAGATATGCTTGTAATGCCTCATAGAGGACACCTTTTAACTGGCATTCAGGTGCAATTTTACACAAGTTATTTTCTTTGTCGAAACACTCAACAAGATGAAAATCTTCTTCTGTATGGCGTACAATTTCACCAATCGTAATGGACTTTGGATCGATTGCTAAACGGATACCGCCACCTCGACCACGAATCGTTTCGATGTAACCAAGCAGCCCTAATTGGTGTGTCACTTTCATCAAATGGTTTTTTGATATATTATAGGCATCTGAAATTTCTTGAATGGTTGATAGTTGACCGTCTTCCTTCGCACCTAGATAAATGAGTGTTCGAAGGGAGTAATCTGTGTATAAAGTTAATCGCATTGGAACACCCTGCTTTCTGTAATTACTTCAATAATTATAGCATTTTTACCTTAAATTATTGTTAATCATTGCTTTTTTAAAACATGTATTTCAGATACATCAAATATGTCTATTTTGTTAAAGATGTATTTTATATATTGCTTTAATGAAATGTAAGCGTTATATTGTAATCACGAAAGGATGGTATGCGATATGTTAAAACAAGAAACAGTACAAATTATTAAAGCAACAGTACCCGTATTAGAAGTTCATGGGGTAGAAATTACTAAGACGTTTTATAAAAATATGTTTCAAGCTCATCCAGAATTATTGAATATTTTTAACCACACAAACCAAGAAAAAGGCCGTCAACAAACTGCATTAGCAAATACCGTGTATGCAGCAGCAGTTCATATTGAAAATTTAGAAGCTATTTTACCAGCAGTTATGTTAATTGCTCATAAGCATCGTAGTTTAGGAATTTTACCAGAGCATTACCCGATTGTAGGGGAATATCTACTAAAAGCAATTAAAGAAGTGCTTGGTGACGCGGCAACAGATGATATTATTAACGCATGGGCTGAAGCATATGGCGTTATTGCGGATGTTTTCATTCAAGTAGAAGAAGATCTATATCAAAAAGCTGAAAATAATGGTGGATGGCGTTTGTTTAAACCATTGAAAGTAGCTAAAAAAGAAGTTGAAAGTGATCTTGTTACTTCTATTTACTTTGTGAATGAAGATGGATCGCCACTTCCGGCATATGAACCAGGGCAATATATTAGCATTCGTGTCAAAGTACCAGGGGAAGAATATTTATTAAACCGCCAATATACACTTTCTCAAGCGAGTGCTGAGGATGGCTACCGTATTTCAGTAAAACGTGAAAGCGATCATACACCAAATGGCAAAGTATCTAACTTTATTCACGATGTGTTACAAGTTGGAGATTTAGTAGATGTAAGTGTGCCAGCAGGTTTATTTGTATTAGAAGAAACTGCAGCTCCAATTACATTTGTTAGTGGAGGAATCGGCGTAACACCATTAAACAGTATGCTACAATCTTTAAAGGATGATGCATTGAATGAAGTGCATTTTATCCAATGTGCACGTAATGAAAAAGTAGTAGCATTTAGTGATGACATCCAAGCTAAAGTAAATACCCTTCCGAATGCATCCTATACAGCCCTTTATTCGGATGAGGATAAGTTATTGACGAAAGAACTATTGGCTGCACAGATTCCAGATAATACGGACGTTTATATCTGTGGTCCTGTTGGTTTTATGGAGGCAGTTATTAAAAATCTCCATGAAATTGGTATTAAAGATGAAAAAATTCACTATGAATTCTTTGGACCTGCCATGCAATTAGCAAACTAAAATTATAATGAACTCTGTTATAAGCTGCATTTTACGCACTTGTAACAGAGTTTTTTTCATGTCATGCGTTATGAAATCTATATGCAAAGCGCTTTAAGAAAAAAATAGATCTTTCATGTTGACATTATACCTAATGGGGTATATTATAAAACACGTAAGCAAGATGAATCACTTAATTCGAAGGGAGGCGTACACATAATGGCGTACGATGCTAAAACAGCAAATCGTGTAAAACGAATGGAAGGCCAATTGCGTGGGATTTTGCGCATGATGGAAGAAGAACAAAGCTGTAAAGATGTGATTACACAGCTATCCGCCGTGCGTTCTGCAGTTGATCGGACAATAGGTGTTATTGTTAGTGAGAACTTGCTGAATTGTGTTGCGACTGCTGATGGGGATTCAGAGAAAATGAATAGTGCCATCCAAGAAGCGATGGATTTGGTCGTAAAAAGTAGATAAATTTATTATACCCGTAATAGTATATAGATAGGAGGTAGTGATACTTGGAAGCATGGATTATGATCGCTATTGTGATTGGGTTTTTAGTTTGGCGTATGAAGCCAGCAAAAGGAGTGCAGTCCATATCAACAGCTCAATTAAAAAATGTGCTGAATGATAAAGATAAAGTATTCATCGATGTGCGAACGCCAGCTGAATACAAAGGTCGCAACATCCCGCAATTCAAAAATATTCCGTTAGGCTCTAGCTTTGATAAAATACCGAAGGATAAAGAAGTTGTTGTTATTTGTCAGAGTGGTATGCGTAGTAGTCAGGCGTGTAAGCAATTGAAAAAACTAGGATATGAGCGCGTAACTAATGTCCGTGGTGGCATGAGCGCCTATTAGGAGGAAACTATTGTGAAGGAAATCACAGCAAAAGAAGTACAACAAGCTTTAGCAAATGGACAGATGTTAAAAATAATCGACGTTCGTGAAGTAGACGAAGTGCAAGCTGGACATATTCCTGGCGTGATGAATATGCCACTCGGCTTACTTGAGTTTCGCATGCACGAGTTAAATAAAGATGAACCATATATTATCGTTTGTCGATCAGGTGCTCGTAGCGGTCGTGCTACGCAATTTTTAGCAAGTCAAGGCTTCGATGTAACAAATATGGTTGGTGGCATGCTTGCATGGGAAGGCGAAGTACAGTAATAGTCTATAGTGAGGGTATACCCTACTGTATATTTTTTTAGCAAAAATAATACCCTTATAGGTATAAGGAGGAAGTTATGAGTATTAAGGCAGATTTTCAACTAGATGCCAAAGGGCTATCTTGCCCGATGCCAATCGTCAAAACGAAAAAGGCGATGGCTGAATTAGTGGATGGTCAAATTTTAGAAGTTTCAGCTACAGATAAAGGTTCAAAAGCCGATATCGCAGCTTGGGCTGAGTCTGTAGGGCATCAGTATATTGGGACAGTGGAAGAAGATGCTGTGCTTAAGCATTACATTCGTAAATGCGCACAGGAGTCAGCGAATGAAAAAACGTTTGAGTCCACAATTGAGTTGGAGCAAATTGTAGGAAGAGATGGGCTTATCCTCGATGTGCGCGAAGAAGCGGAGTTCGCTTTCGGCCACATTGAAGGGGCGAAGTCCATTCCGATGGGTGAGCTTGAAGGGCGCCTTTCTGAACTCGATAAAGAACGTGAAATTTATGTAATCTGTCGTACAGGCACTCGCAGTGATTTAGCTGCACAAAAGCTTGTGGCAAATGGTTTTACAAAAGTGTATAACGTCTTACCAGGTATGACATCTTGGACGGGCGAATTAATTAAAACTATTTAAATTGGAGGAATTTATTATGTCAAACAAAGTAGCAATTATTGCAAGTAACGGTGGTCTTTTTGATGCGTATAAGGTGTTCAATATCGCAACAGCAGCGGCGGCTTCTGACAAGGAAGTAGCAATCTTTTTCACATTTGAAGGATTAAATTTAATTCATAAGCAAGGCATGAATGCTTTACCAATGCCTGCTGGTGCAGAGCATTTTGCAGAAGGTTTTGCGAAAGCGAATGTACCTGCAATTCCACAATTAGTTGAAATGGCACAAGAATTAGGTGTTAAATTTATTGCGTGTCAAATGACGATGGATGTAATGGGCTTAACAGTAGAAGATTTTGTAGACGGTATTGAGGTTGGAGGAGCTGTAACATTCTTAGAGTTTGCTAAAGATGCAGCGCCATCATTAACGTTCTAATTAGCTGCAACAGATGTCGACGGCTTATCATGAGTGATAACCGAATGCTGAATATATTCAGTAGTAGAATGGATTTTGACTAGAAGATAAAAATAAGCGGAGAGGCATGTCCTTTCCGCTAAAAAAATCAACGAAATAATACCTTGGGGGGTAAACAAAGTGTCAGTATTAAAATGGAGCGCTGCAGAAGTAGCGAGAAAAGTAATCGATAACAAAGAATTATTTATTTTAGATGTACGTAATACAGATGCATTTGAAGATTGGAAAATCGATGGACATAAATTTGAATACCTTAATATTCCGTATTTTGAGCTATTAGATGGTGTCGAAGAAATTTTACCTAAAATCCCTACGGACAAAGATGTTTTAGTCGTTTGTGCAAAAGAAGGATCTTCAATGATGGTGGCAGAGATGCTATCAGATGCTGGACGTACTGTTGCCTATTTAGAGGGTGGTATGAAGACGTGGAGTGAATATTTAGAACCGATTAAAGTAGGCGATTTAACAGGTGGTGGTGAGCTTTACCAATTCGTTCGTTTAGGTAAAGGCTGTCTATCTTATATGGTTATTTCTGAAGGCGAAGCGGCAATTATTGACGCAGTACGCTTCACGGATGTATTTACAAACTTTGCAAAAGAGAAAAATGTTCAAATTAAGCACATTTTTGATACACATTTGCATGCGGATCATATCTCAGGTGGACGCCATATTGCAGCACAAACAGGTGCAACATATTATTTACCACCGAAAGATGCAGAAGAGGTTGTATTTGATTATACGCCATTAGTAGATGGCAATGTGGTACAAATTGGTGCTTCGAAAATTGATGTAGGTGCACTTTATTCACCAGGTCATACAATTGGCTCGACGTCGTTTGTTGTAGATAACAAATATTTATTAACAGGGGATATCTTATTTATTGATTCCATTGGTCGTCCTGATTTAGCGGGACTTGCAGAGGACTGGGTTGGCGATTTACGTGAAACACTTTATAAACGCTACCGTGAATTATCTGATGATTTAGTTGTTCTACCTGCACATTTTATGATTATTGATGAGTTAAATGAAGATGGTACTGTGGCAAAACGTTTAGGAGAGTTATTTGCTGAAAATCATGGCTTAAATATTGAGGATGATGAAACATTCCGCAGTATTGTAACAGATAACTTACCACCACAACCAAATGCATATCAAGAAATTCGTCAAGTGAACATGGGGAAAATAACGCCAGCTATAGAGGAACAAACTGAAATGGAGATTGGCCCGAACCGCTGTGCAGTAAGATAAGTGCCAGTCACCCAAACAATTTACAAACAATTTAAAAGGAGATTAACATGAACTCAAATTTACAATTAGATGCAAAAGGTTTATCTTGTCCAATGCCTATCGTGAAAACGAAAAAGGCGATGGATACACTAGCTACAGGTGAGATTTTGGAAGTACAAGTAACTGATAAAGGGGCTTTAGCGGATATCCCTGCATGGGCAAATGCAGGTGGTCACACGATTTTAGATAAATCGGAAGACGCGGGCGTCATTACATTCTTTATTCAAAAAGCGTAATAGGGTGGGTGAGTGTTCAAGCGAGGACACTCACCTTTCAACTTCATTCTACAATGCATTTTGCCGAATGCGGTAATAGCTTTGGTGAACTTAGCTTTTGCGTTAAGGAACAAGGTGTAAACGACTTGAAAGAAGGAAAAATAGATGGATATAACATGGGTTATTACGATATTTTTAATCGGCTTTGTAGGATCTTATATTTCAGGTATGCTTGGTATTGGAGGCTCGATTATTAAATATCCAATGCTATTATATATTCCACCTTTACTAGGATTTACTGCATTCACAGCACATGAAGTATCAGGTATTAGTGCTGTACAAGTGTTTTTCGCTTCGATTGCAGGGGTATGGGCATATCGTAAAGGTGGCTATCTAAACAAATCACTGATTATTTATATGGGTGGGGCAATTTTAGCAGGTAGCTTTGTCGGTAGCTTTGGTTCCCAATATTTATCGGAGGCAGGCGTTAATATAGTTTATGGGATTTTGGCGCTTATAGCGGCAATTATGATGTTTATTCCTAAAAAGCAAATTGACGATAAGCCAATGAATGATGTTACTTTTAATAAGCCCGTAGCGGTAATTTTAGCATTCATCGTTGGTATTGGTTCTGGTATCGTAGGAGCAGCAGGTGGTTTCCTACTTGTACCGATTATGCTTGTTGTACTAAGAATTCCAACGCGTATGACGATTGCTACAAGTTTAGCCATTACTTTTATCTCTTCCATTGGGGGAACAATAGGAAAGCTAATGACGGGGCAAGTTGATTATTATCCAGCAGCCATCATGATTGTGGCAAGTTTAATAGCAGCGCCATTAGGAGCAAAAGCAGGGAAAAGTATGAATACGAAAGTATTACAAGGGATATTAGCTGTCTTGATTTTAGCAACGGCTATTAAAATTTGGATGGATATTTTATAGGAGGATAACAATGAAAATAGAAGTGTTTTCAGACTTCTCATGCCCATTTTGCTATATAGGGAAGAGAGAGTTAGAGCGAGCAATAAAAGAGGCTGGATATACTGATCAAGTAGAGATAGAGTACAAATCCTATCAAATTGATCCTGATGCACCAAAAGAGCTTGGGCAAAGTTTTTATGAACATTTGATGGCTCAGCAAAACGTAACACGTCAAGAAGCTGAACAAATGACGGTTGGTATTACAGAACGAGCGAAAGAAGTTGGCCTCACATATCAATTTGCTGAGATGAAAAAAGTGCATACGGAGAAAGCCCACCGCTTGGCAAAATGGACGAAGCAATTTGGGAAAGAAGCCGCTTATATAGAAGCGTTAATGGCTGCCTACTTAATGGAGGGTCAAGATTTAAATGATGATGCCATGTTGCTAGCGGTTATTAAAGAGCTGAGCTTAGATGTTGCCGAAGCACAACAAGTACTGAATACAAGTGAAGCTTTTAAGGAAGAATTAGATAAAGATCGCTACGATGCACAACAGATTGGGGTACAAAGCGTACCATTCTTTGTTTTTGAAAATCGTTACGGTATTAAAGGTGCTGAGCCGAATGAAGTATTCGTACGTACATTGCATCAAGCTGCGGAAATTGCAGGTATTAAACCTACTTTAAATATGGTTGGTAATGGCGATGCTTCTTGTGCGGATGGTGCATGTAAATTATAAGTGCATCATCATACGCTGTTGCACAAAAGTGAAAAAGTGTTAGATTGACTGAGGTCAATCTAACACTTTTTTGCTATGTCGTTGTTGTCCGCTTCGGCGGTGCTTTCCGCTTAGCACAGTAAGCCGCAACCCTCGCTAACGCGCAGGTTAGTTGCGTCTTACGCTGTGTGCGTTCCCGCTGGAGTCACCGCCTTCGCTACCAACAACTAGTGAACCCTTCTAATTTTTTATTTATTGCAAAAGCAAGAATAGCTAAGTACTCCATATAGCAAAAATTTATGGACACCTTTCCTCTGTTCCTTAAATTTTTTTAGTTATGTCCCATCCTCTTTTTTTGCTATGTCGTTGTTGTCCGCTTCGGCGGTGCTTTCCGCTTAGCACAGTAAGCCGCAACCCTCTGCTTGCGCATGGAAAGCTTGCGCCATACGTTTTAGGCGTTCTGAGCAGGAGTCGCCACTGAACGCTAGCATTATTCCTCGCGAACAATATGCCACAAAGCAAGCCGTTGGTTTTTGTCCAATAGTGTTAGCAGATAAAAGTTGAAACTACAAGGGGTATTAAGCATTGTTTCTGTTGTTATAGTACAAATGTTTATGTATATTAATTCCATTTTTATCGGCTTTATGGTTCTAAAATTGCGAAGTGTGAGAAAAATCACATCCTGCCATAAATTATCTTGCTAGAATAAAATTAACATACAAAGGGGGGTATTAGTGATGAAGAAAATGACAACTGGTATAGCAGGAACAATCTTAATAGCTGCTACTCTTTTTGTTGGAGCAGCCATTAGTGACAAAATATTAGGTGACGCCAATGGTGAGACGAACGAAGCGGCGGTTAAAACACAAATACCAACGACGGCAAATTCACAAAAAGTCGTCTACGCTCCACCAAGTATCGAAGAAGTACCGGATGGACCGATGAAAGAAGCGATTTTATATGGTTATGAACTGGTAAATAATACGCATGTTGCGGCAGATGAATACGTAGGAAATCAGCTATCTTGCACAAGCTGTCATGCAGGTGCAGGGTATGATGAACAAGCTTCTTCTCTAGTTGGTGTCACAGCTAACTATCCACAATATATTGCTCGTTCTGGAGGCATTGTAACGATTGAAGAGCGAATTAATGGCTGTATGGTGCGAAGTATGAACGGTAAAAAATTTGACATGAATAGTGACGAGCTTGAAGCGATGGTAGCTTACTTTGCTTATATTTCACAAGGCGTGCCGATTGGTGCAGAGCGTGAATGGGCTGGCACAAGTAATATGAAAAGCGTCCCTATTCCAGATGTAGCACATGGTGAAGAACTTTATGCGCAATCTTGTATTGCTTGTCACGCTGCTGATGGTTCAGGAACGGGTGCTACTACAGGTCCTGCATTGTGGGGCGAAAATTCCTTTAATGATGGAGCGGGCATGGCACGTATGTCTAAAATGGCTGGCTACATTCAAAACAATATGCCAGTTGGAGCGGGTGGTACGTTATCAGATCAAGATGCTGCTGATTTAGCTGCTTACATTTTATCGCAAGATCGTCCAGAGTGGGCCAACCACGATAAAGACTGGCCTAAAGGTGGTCGTCCTAACGATTTAATGAACAAAGAGAAACGCGAACAAGTGAAAAATGGCACAATTGATTGGGAGCAAGTGCTCTCTACGAACTAACAAGTGCCAGTCACTCAAACAATTCTGAAATTTAAAAATCCACGAAGATTTCTTTGGGAGGGCACAAGTTGTTGTGTCTTACAATGTACCCATGGAAAGCGGAGTGGATTTTTTCGCTGTAGGAGAGTACATACTAGATAAAAGGTGCTAATGGAATGACTTGAACTGATGAAGATATGTTTCTGTAAAACCTCTTGTTGTCGTTAGTGGCTAGTAAAGGAAAGTTCGTTCATGAATTTGTTATACTAGCAGTATTAGGAAAAACAGCGGGAGGTGGCACTTGTTGGTTTATTTGAAGTTACTAATTCAAATTATTTTTGTTGCAGGAATTATTTATTTTGTTAGCGGACGGTTAATAGGTTCTAATATAAATTTTGTACGCAGAGTGCTCTCTGTTGTTATTAGTGTTACGCTTACGTCCTTTGTATATTGGTATTCCTACTTACGCCATCGAGATTTTTTATCGGAAACGATGATGCAAACCGTTACGGAAGTAAGCACCCTTATTTGGATAGGTAGTATGCTCCTTATCTCCATGCTGCTCTACCTCGTTTTCGAACTTTTTGATCCGATTGGTATTAAAGGTGGAGAGCGCCGTCATGGGCAAAAATCAATTTTATTGAGATTGCGTAGCTACTGGCGTCAGCAGAAGCGATTACGTCAGGTGTTAAAAATTGCAGTGACGAATGGGATTGTTCAAACGATTAAATATGCTAGGCAACGAGAAAATGAAAAGGAGCTTGCCATTGCCTTAAGAACAACGTTAGAGCAATGCGGCGGGATTTTCGTCAAATTCGGGCAAGTACTATCTACGCGTAAAGAATTATTTTCTCCAATTATCATTGATGAGCTAGAACATCTACAGCAAAGTGTAAAACCTTTGCCGCATGAGCAGGTGACAAAGATTTTAGAAACTTCCTTACCAAGGTCAGTAGATGATGTCTTTATTCACTTTCAAATGGAGCCATTAGCAGCAGCCTCTATTGGACAAGTACATAAGGCACGACTGAAAAATTACGAAGAAGTTGTGGTGAAGCTACTGCGTCCTGAGGTAAAGGGCATTATGCGTGATGACCTTGATATTTTAGAGGAATTTGCCAATTGGTTTTCCAACAAATCTACTTGGGCGGAGTCGTTAGGCTTCCGGGAATTAGCTGGTGGATTTGCTGATGGGTTAAGGGAAGAAATTCATTTAGATATCGAGGTACGTAATACACTACAGGTAACAAATGCTCTTGCTAAAAGCGATTATAAAGTGCGCATCCCAAAAATATATACAGAGTTTTGTGATGAAGACATTATTGTTATGGAATACGTTCGTGGTAAAAGTGTGGCGGAAGGGGCATCTGAATTTCGACGACTAAACATTGATCGTAGCCAATTTGCACGAACAATTTTGTATTCCTTTTTTGAACAAATGTTATTTTCAGGGATATTTCATGCCGATCCACATCCAGGGAACGTTTATATTGATGAGACCGATGGAGTCCCAATTCTGCTAGACTTCGGAGCGGTTGGACGTCTAGGTGCTACTCAGCAAGAAGGGTTAAAGCTATTTTTACTAGGTATTCAACAAAATGATTCAGGTATTTTATATGATGGCTTAATGCTACTCGTAGAAAATAAAGAACATGCGGAACGTGCTAGGGTGGAGCAGGCTATGGATCAAATATTGCTGAAAATATCCTATGTTGATCGTATCCCAACCGAAGAGCTAATTCATTCATTATTTACAGTAGTACGGGATTTTGGTCTTGCGTTTTATCCTTCTGTTGGTTTGGCGCTTCGATCATTAGTAACACTAGATGGAACATTGCGTGTAATTGATTCGCAATTTGATATTTTTACAGAAGCGAAGGATTTTTCGGCATCTTATATGCGAGCTGCATTTTTAAGACCGTTTAAAGAACCGTTAGAAACAAAAGAGCGTATACAGGAAGAACTGTCGATGTTAATACCTACTTTACGAAAAATGCCAAGGCGGATCGACCAACTGATTCAACGAGTAGAAAGTGGAAAAATTATATTGCATCATGATATTTTTTCAGATGACCACAATGCACGTTTCATTACTCAGCTATTTTCCCGTTTTGTCTTATTACTTGTCGGTATTACATTTGGAATCATTTCTGTTGCGTTGTTAGCCATTTCTCAATTTATACATGAACCATATGCAGTGTATTTGAATACGGCCGCATATCTAGGGTTATTTCTGTGTGCGATATTATTAGTACGGCTGTCCATTCAAGCTTTACGTTCAATGAAATAGTAGGTAGGGGATGATTCTCCTACCTTTTTTATATTACAAAAAGATTACAAAACACCAAGGTGAAATGGACTACTTGTAGATGAAAACGTCATTTTATAGCTACATATAAAGGTTTTGTAGAAAAATGTCGCGTTTTATACAATGTTACAATTATATTTCGAGTTTTACTTTACGATTAAAACGGTGAGAAATAGTATAAAAGTTACTCCATTAATGCTAAACTTTAAAAGGCTAATAAAAACATAAGAACTTAATTTAATCGTTCAAGTATTTACATAAGAAAATAAAGAGCGAAATTGATAGATGAAGGGAAATGAAGATTCATGGGTAAGCGCAATAAATGGCGTAAGTCGATGGTGCTAACATTAGCACTTGCAGGCGGCTTATTATTTAATACAGTACAACCGATTGAAGCACACGCTGAAGAAACGTCTCAGCAAATGATCGAGAAAAAAGCAAAAATCGATGCGGAAGTAAAAAAATTAGAGACAGAATTACAACAGCTACAACAAGAAATCGATGAAAAAGTGAAAGTATTTAACCAAGTACAAGCTGATATCAAAGAAGTAGATGCAGGTATTGTTGAAACGGAAAAACGCATTGAGCAACGTTCAGCTATTTTAAGTGAACGTATGGCGGCTTATCAAGCACAAGATAACACTGTAGGTGTCTATTTAAGCGTTGTGCTAGAAGCAAAGAGTTTTGCAGATTTAATGGACCGTGTCGTAGCGGTTAAAACATTAATGGATGCTGACCAAGAGCTAGTAAATCAACAAGAAGCAGATAAAGCGAAATTAGAACAACAAAAAGCAACATTAGATGAAAAACAAAAAGAGCTTCAAAAACAATTCCAAGAGCTTCAACAAAAGGAAAGCGAAATGGAAGTGAAAAAAGCTGAAAACCAAGCAAAATCACTTGCATTAAAGGCTCAAATTGCAACGAAACAAGAAGAAGAGCGTTTAGAAGCTGAACGTAAGGCTGCTGAAGAAGAAGCGGCTCGTTTACGTGCACTTCAATCAGCTACACCTGTTGTTCAAGTGAACAATAATGGTGGCAAACCACAGTCAATCGTCGTGGGATCTGGTGCTGGTACAGCATCTTCAGGTGGTGCTATTTCAACTGCCAAGCAATTCCTAGGTCGTGCGTATGTTTGGGGTGGTAGTAACCCTACAACAGGCTTTGACTGTTCAGGTCTTGTACAATGGTCTTACAAGCAAGCTGGGGTATCATTACCTCGTACAGCATCACAACAATACTTAGCAACACAACGTATTTCAGCAAGTGAAGCTCGCGTTGGTGATTTAGTATTCTTTAGCTATGGTTCAGGCGTAGCACATGTTGGGATTTACCTTGGTAATAACACAATGATTGATGCGCAAAATAAAGGCGTAGTGATCGAATCACTTGATTGGTGGAACCAATATTTAGTAGGCTTCGGTCGTATTCAATAAGCTTATAAAAGTTAGACGAATGAAATAGCAAAAAAGTTAAATAAAAATATACAATAGCATCTATTATCGAATTATCACGATAATAGATGCTATTTTTATTTGCAGTTAAGTCCTTTTAGTGATTTAAAATCGATTGATAATGAAAATAGTAATAGTTATTCCCTATGGAAATAATGCTAAAGTATCGTATTTGAGAGAAGTTTGAGAGTTACTATTGTTATGCTGATTACGGCATTCATTTTAGAAAAATAAAAAGGGAGAGGAGAAATAGAATGCATAATAAGAAATTGTTACATGTTGTGATTATTTTGTTCATGCTACTTAGCTTGCTACCAATAACACCAAAACAAGCAAAAGCAGCATCGTTAAACCAAATATTTCTAGGAGAACCACAAGCGGTATTTTCGGGTAGTCCAATTAGCTTTGGACAAAAAGCAGTAGCTATTGGAAAAGATAGTAATGGTACACTCCACATGGCAGGAATGGCGGGTTTAACACCCTTTACGTTAAGCGATTTAAAAGGAGTACCAGTCTATCAATTACATACTGAAAGCCCGGAGAAAAATGGATTTAATGGCACGTCAATGGCTGATTTAGATGGTGATGGTAAACAAGATATTGTGTCAGCAGGGCCAAATGGATCTCTTGAAAGCCCTAATAATATTTATTTATGGAACCGTGATAATCAAACATTAACGAAACAATCTACGTTTAATCTATTTTCAAAAGCATTGTATGGAACTAATGTGCAAACAGGAGATGTCAATAATGATGGAAAAGTCGATGTCATTTGGTTTGGACCTGATGAAATGTATGTTGGTATTAATAATAGTACACCAAATAACCCTTCATTTTTGTTGAAAGAGAATGTGGGTGGAGATAATCAGTCGGGAAATTATGGTTGTTCTATGGGTGATTTTAATGGTGATGGTAAATTAGACTATATTTGTTCGACAAATAATAGAAATCATAATGATTTATTTAAAATTGGACTAGGTAATGGCGATGGTACATTTCAGCTTGAAGCAGTACCTCAAAGATCGGATAGTATAGTCGCACGAGATGTTGCTTCAGATGATTTAAATCAAGACGGAAAAGATGATTTTGTATTAGTGAGAGGTAGTTACGCAACGAATTCAATTGAAATATCTGTAGGACTTCGTAATAGTACGAATACAGGTTTTGATATAACGCTATTAAGTCGAAGTGCATTTATGAATGGTTCAATTGCAATTGGTGATGTAAATAATGACGGTTACAAGGATATTGCTCTTAATACTTTAAATAATGCAAATCAAAAGAAATTAGATATTCACCTTAATAATGGGATAGGTCAATTTAACAGCGCTCCTGATGTTACTACAAGTGGGGAAAACATCGATCAACTATTTATAGAAGATATGAATAATGATGGTGTAAATGATATTTTGACAGTTGGGAGAACTGGAGTAAGCTATTATCCAGTAAATCTATATACAGAACTTACTAATTTAGCGCTCGATCAAACGAATATAACGCTTAAACCAAATGCAACAAAACAGTTAACAGCTTTATTTACTCCTGCAAATGCAACATTTCAAGATGTAACATGGGAATCTAGCTACCCTACGATTGCAACAGTTGACCAAAATGGGTTAGTGACAGGGTTAGCAGAAGGTAGCGCTACAATAACAGTCACTTCAACAAAAGATGGTACAAAATTTGCGACATGTAATGTTTTAGTTGGCAATCCACCAACACTGTCTAATTTAACTGTGAGTGAAGGAACACTAAGCCCTACTTTTGCAGAAGACACAAATGACTATATCGTCCATGTAGATAATGCGGTAACTTCATTAAAGGTAACACCGACAGTGATGGATACTGCCGCTACAATAAAAGTACTAGATACAGATGTTACGAGTGAAAGTCCATCTGATGAGCTTTCACTCCAAGTTGGGAAAAATAGTATACCTGTCGTTGTGAAGTCTAGCGATGGTATTGAAAATACGTATACTCTAACTGTAATCAGAAACGCAAGTAGCCCATTGGTTACAAGTGCTTCGACTACGGAACATAGCCAAACGCAAAGCGGATTAGTTATTACATCAGAAGATGGAAATGCCGTTACACATCTGAAAATTAGTAATATTCAAGGTGGGGCATTATTCAAAAACGATGGTACAACAGTCATCCAAGAAGGAGATTTTATTACCATTGCAGAAGGGGATAGCGGCTTAAAGTTCACGCCGACACAATATTTAAATTCAGTGGCAAATGATGTCTTTAGTTTTGATGTTGCTGCAGCACTTGATACAACAGATAGTGGCTTAAGTAATACGGCTCAAGCTACTATTTCTGTGAGTGAAGTGAATGATGAACCAATCGCGACAGATGATACACTATCAGTGAAAGAAAATGCTAAAGCTAAAATCATCACGTTTGCTGAGCTGCTTGCTAATGATAAAGCAGGTCCAGAAAACGAAAACAATCAAAAACTTAGCGTGAAATCTGTTGATAATGCAGTGGGCGGAACGGTAGCGATTGAAAATGATGAAATTAAGTTTATCTTAGAAAAGGATTTTAAAGGTCAAACGGGCTTTCAATATACAATTGTTGATGATGGTACAACTTCTGGAGTAATTGATCCGAAAGAAGCAACAGGAAATGTCGTTTTTTCTGTACAAGAAAACCAAATCCCTACTGTCAATGAACCGATTGCAAATCAACAAGGTATTGCAGGTGGCGATGTTATCTCCTTGGACTTGTCAAATACGTTTAAGGACTTAGATAATGATTCTTTGACACTATCTGCAACTTCACATAAAGAAGCAATTGCAACAGTTTCAATCAAAGATAATAATCTAAAAATTAACCCATTATCAGCCGGCCAAGCTACTATTACTGTTACTGCTGAAGACGACTTTGGAGGCAGAGTTACAACTGATTTTGAAATAACGGTTGTACAACAATTTACTGTTACCTTTGAAGTGAATGGTGGTAGTAAAGTGCCAGCGCAAAAAGTACAAGTGGGAGCTGTCGCTACAAAACCAAGCGAAAATCCAACGAAGGCTGGATACACTTTTGGCGGTTGGTATATGGATCGTGAACTGGCGAAGGTGTTTGATTTTACAAAAGGAATTGAAGGCAATACAACGGTCTACGCGAAGTGGTTCGTTATCTCTAGTGGTGATAGTGGTTCTTCTAGTACACCATCAACGTCGGAACCTACTCCAAAGCCGACTCCTACAGAAGATGTAAAAGTACTTGTTAATGGTAAAGAAGAGGCCATTGGTAAAGCGACAAGCACACAGGTAGGGTCTCAAAAAGTAATGACGGTCACGGTAGATTCTAAAAAATTACAGGAAAAACTAGCAGCAGAAGGTAAAAAAGCTGTTGTGACTATTCCTGTAAATAATGATGCTGATATCATTATTGGAGAATTAAATGCTCAAATGGTAAAAAATATGCAGAATGAGCAAGCACTAGTAGTGATTCAAACACCAACAGCTTCTTACACATTGCCAGCTTCACAAATCAATATAGATGCAATTTCTACAGAAATAGGAAAAGATATTGCACTTGAAGACATTAAAGTACAAATCGAAATTGCGAAGCCTACAAACGATATGGTTAAGTTTGTAGAAAATGTGGCACAACAAGGTAAATTCTCTGTAATGGTTGCACCTATTGAATTTACTGTAAAAGCGGTAAGTACTATGAAAACGGTTGATGTTACAAGCTTCAATGCTTATGTTCAACGAACAATAACGATACCAAAAGACGTCGAAGCAAGCAAAATTACAACGGCGATCGTCGTTAAACAAGACGGCACAGCACAACATGTACCGACAAAAGTGATACAAAAAGAAGGAAAGTACTATGCGGTTATTAATAGTTTAACAAATAGTACGTATGCTCTTGTTTGGAATCCTATTGAATTTACCGATGTGGCTAATCATTGGTCAAAAGAGGCTGTGAATAATCTTGGCTCTCGAATGATTATTAATGGAGTACGTGAGGGCATATTTGCACCTAATCAAGATATAACACGTGCACAATTTGCTGCTATTATAGTCCGTGCACTCGGTTTAAAAACAGATGATCGTACTAGTCATTATGAAGATGTAACAACAGATGCATGGTATGCAAGTTATATAAATGCTGCAAGTGAATACAAGCTTATTCAAGGTTACAGCAATGGTAACTTTGGGCCGAATGATAAAATTACACGTCAGCAAGCAATAACTATTTTAGCGCGTGCTTTGTTGTTAACCGATGTAGATACAACGATTTCAGAGCAAGAAGCGGCAACTATTTTAGCTGCGTTTATAGATGAAGGACAAATTGCCGAATATGCTAAATCTCCTATTGCAGTTGCAGTAAAAACAGGTTTAGTAACAGGTAAGGCAAATAAAACAATCGCGCCAACTGCCAACATTTCACGTGCAGAAGTGGCGGTAATAATCGAACGCTTCTTAAAGAAAGCGGAGCTTATTAATTCAAAGTAATAGACAATAATGTAGGGCACTTCTATTTATAATGAATAGAATGTGCCCTGTGTTTATTTTTATAATTTTTTGTTGCAGGACTTTTAACATAGCCGTGAACCTTAGCCTTAGCGTCCGCCATCTTCCAATCAACCGTCCAATGTATTTAACATCTACTAGATTTTAAAATTGATTTTAATAACCCCTGTTTCTTTTAAGGCGAACAATAAGATGATAACAAATGGCCCTACAAGTAAGCCGATGATACCGAATAGTTGTAGACCGACAAACATCGCTATTAATGTTGGCAGAGGAGATAAACCGATATGTGCGCCCATTACTTTAGGCTCGACAGTTCGACGAATAATTAATAAAATAGCTGCAAGAACAAAGAGCTTAATGGCAATCGATGTATTCCCCATCAAAAGGTGGTAAGTTCCCCAAGGCGCTAAAATAATAATGGAGCCGAGGAACGGGATAACATCAATAATCCAAATAATAAAAGTCATTGTTAGCGCAAATTTTGGTTGAATAAGGAGTAACCCAACAAATGTAACTCCGGCAATGATAAAGCTAACAAGAACTTGTGCCTTCATAAAACCGAAAAATGCATCTTTTAAACGGTTCGTAATAATTTTTAATTTCTTTTCTGTTGATGGCTTTAAATATTTATAAGTTATCTGTTTTAATTTAGGTAAATCGAGCATAAATAAAAATAGAGCAATCATATAAACGAGAAGACTAATAAAGAGGCTTGGAATTTGTGAAAAGAAGGTCGTAACTTTGGTATAATTAAAGAAGTTTAAAAAAGATTCTTCAATTTTCTTAATAAAGTCGGTTGCCGTTTTTTGAAGTGAGGAACTCACTTCAGTCGGAAAGTCTTCTGTATATTTTGAAATATTCTCTTGCATATGCCCCCACATCTCAGATAGCTTAGAAATATAGTAAGGTGCTTGTTTGGAAATGGAAATTATTTGCGACATTAGTTGTGTAATAGTAAAGTAACAGATAATAGAAATAAAAATAACACTTACTATGTATATAAATGCAACAGCTATTTTCCGAGACATTTTCCATTTTCGTTTAAAAAACATGACAATGGGTTCCAATAAAAAAGCTGTAACACCCGCTAATAGTATGGGCACGGAGACTGGTATGATAAAATATGCAGCTACTAGTAGGCATATAATCGCTAGCGTTCGTATAATCAACTTTCGAGTTATCGATCTATTCATAAGCTCTCCTTTTTATCATTAATTTAAGTACAGTGTAACACAATAAAATTAAAATTTAAAAACGTTCTGAAAGTAATGAAGGTAGGGATAAATCATGGAAAAAGAGATTTTGGAGCTTTTTAGTAATTTAACAGAGCGTGACCGTGAAATTGAATATGAGTCTTATAGAAAACTGATGAAGATTGTGCAAGAACCAGTAGATTGGACATATGCAGTTTGGGAACAACTTGTTAAAGCCCTTACATATAATAATGGACATGCGCGTGCGCGTGCTGCACAGTTTTTATGTGCGTTAGCAGCGAAGAGTGATCCAGAAGAGCGTGTTCTTGATGATTTTCTAAAAATCTGGGCAGTGACGTATGATGAAGGTAAAGTAACAGCAAGACATGCATTACAAGCAATCTGGCAAATAGGACTTGCTGGACAGGTTCAAAGAGATTTAATTGTTTCTTATTTAGCAAAAAGGTTCCAAACTTGTATCGATGAAAAGCAACCATCACTTATTCGTTATGATATAATTGTCTCTTTCAAGAAGTTATTTGATGCTACTAATGATCATAAACTATTGGATATTGCGATGAGATTAATTGATGAAGAGCAAGATACAAAATGTAAAAAGAAATATAAAACAGCCATCCGTTTAACATAGCGAGATGGCTATTTTTGTGGCTGAGCATGTCATTTTGAAGAAAGAAAGGTTATTGTTATAATGATAAAAACAGTATTTTTGATTCATATTAATATAGGTCTTATTTACTTACATAGTTTTTAGTATGCAATAGTTACTAGATTTCCAAAAAAGCGACAAGTATAAAACCATTTGTTGAGGAATACGCAACGTAATTGTTCACGCAATATAAAGGGTGGAAGGTTATAGTTGATCATTCTATATAAAAAATAGTAATTAGAAAGGGTCGAGATAATGGGTATTTATAATTATTTAGTAAAGAAGCCAAACGGTGAAATTTTATCAATGGAAACGTATCGTGGAAAGACGATGCTAATTGTCAACACAGCCAACCAATGTGATTTTACATATCAATTCGAAGATTTACAGAAAATGTATGATAAATATGGCAAGGATAATTTCGTTGTGCTAGGTTTCCCTTGTAATCAATTTGGGGAACAAAACCCAGAAGATGGAGCAAAGACGATTAAACTTTGTCAAATTAACTACGGGGTAACATTCCCGATTTTTGAAATAGTTCAGGTAAATGGCGAAGGGACACATCCATTATTCAATTATTTAAAGCACGAAGTAGATTTTCGTGAATTCGGCAAAGCCAATATGCAGGAAAAGATGTTAGCGGAGTCAATTATCCAAATCTCTCCTAGCTTTTTAGATGGGCGTAATATTCGTTGGAACTTTACGAAATTTTTAGTAGATAATCAAGGTAATACAGTTGAACGCTTCGAACCAACCGATTCCCAACTAGATATTGAGCAAGCAATTGAAAAAATTTTATAGCTAGTTCTTTTAGTCAGAATTATTAGGAAAGAATAACGAATAGCTGGTCACGATGTAGAAATAGTGCTAAGTACTGTGTGGATATATTCGATTATACTTCAATCTCATAACTATTTTTTTAAATCCATATATGATAAACTGCTATTCAAGTGAATAATTCTTGCAGAATAATGGTGCTAATTTTAGCATAATCGGGAATTCGGTGTAAGACCGAGGCTGTTTCCGCAACTGTAAGTACAAAAATCATAATACATGCCACTGTCCAAAGACAACAGGATGGGAAGGCTTTATGAGCGCTACGAAATGAAGGTGGCAAACTGTACGAGCCAGGAGACCGATCGTTATTTAATGTATAAAAACTCTTCGGAAGCTAGGAGGATATACGGCAAATACATTAGCTGTCTTCGTCAGACAACACTATATATGCTATTTTCGTCGTTCCCTAGGGAGCGACGTTTTTTTTATGCACCTTTTAAGCAAAATCTGTTCATGAAAGAAAGAAGGGATTACAGATGAAAAAAGATGCGCGTTATTCTTGTTACCCGTTCATGCGTGAAAAAATATCTACAGTTGATTTTGAAATCCGTACAGATAGTTTAACAACGCATATAGGTGTAGCATTGGCTGCTGTAAAAGCCGAAGAAGTTGAAGTAGTCGGGGCAGATTTGTTGACTATTTTGCCAATGGCATACCATGTCAATGGCTCGGTACGTGGCAAACTTGCGGTAACGGAAGAAGATTTGTCATGGCTCAGTGGTCGTTATGATTTTTATGTAGGACATGTAAAGGAACAAATTCAAAATTTTGTTTTGCCACAAGGCACGGGGGCTGCAACTGCGCTTCACTTATGTCGGAGTGAGGCAAAAAAATCGTACCGTGTGCTACATAAAGTGTCAGAGGAAAGGGAAGTACCGGCCATTCTTTTCGACTACTTAGGATTACTAGCTAATGTATTTTTTGTTATGGCTGTTTACATGAATCAACAGGCTGGAATCGCTGAAATCCCGTTTATTAGCAAATCATATCCAATGAAGAAAAAGAAGGAGAATGAATAAAGTGAAAAAACTATTAAAATTCCAATGGCTTACTGTGTTAATGCTTGCGCTTGTATTGACAGGATGCGGCACAGCAGATAAAGCGAAAAATGACGATATATCTAAATCGGACCAACAAGTTGAGCAAAGTGGCTATAAAGTTACGGATGATCGTGATGTAGAAGTAGCATTTGATGCAGTTCCGAAAACAGTTGTGTCATTACAACCAAGTAACACAGAAATTTTATTTGCACTAGGTGTTGGCGATAAAGTTGTCGGAGCTACAAAATATGATACGTACCCAGAAGAAGCAAAAAACATCGAACGTGTGTCAGATTCAGTGACATTTAATAGCGAACGAATTGTAGCCTTAAAGCCAGATGTTGTCATTGCGTACTCTACAGGAAATGAAGAGACACTTGATGCACTAAAAGGCCTTGAAGATGCGGGTGTGAAAGTATTTGTTATTCAATCAGCTGCATCATTTGAAGATGTCTATGGAGATATTCAACAACTTGCTGAAGTGATGGGTGTACAAGATAAAGGTGAGCAATTAAACAAAGAGATTAAAGCGAAAATTGCTGATGTTCAAGCAAAAGTAAAAAGTGTAGAAACACCAAAAAATGTTTACTTAGAAATTAGCCCAAAACCTGATATTTATACAACAGCAGCTGGTACTTTCCAACAGGAAATTTTAAATGCTGCAAATGTCAACAATGTATTTGGTGACCAAACAGGATGGGTAAAGGTGGCAGAGGAAGATGTTATTGCGAAAAACCCTCAAGTTATTATAACAACGGTCAACTATGTAAAAGACCCAGTAGGGGAAATTCTAGGCCGTGATGGATGGAATACGATTACAGCTATTCAAGATAAAGCGGTAAATGCTATTGATACAGATATTTCAAATCGTCCAGGACCTCGTATCGGGGAAGCTGTTGAGATGGTTGCAAAAGCTGTATATCCTGAGTTATTTAAATAAGGATAAACGGTAAAAACCTTTCATATTAGCTTTAGGCAAAAGAGAAAAGAGGCTGGGACATAACCTTAAAATCTTAAATAGAGGTACATTGGTTTTGATAAATTTTTGCTAAGAAAATATATAGAACATATTTACTATTATTTCTTTTGCAATGAATAATAAATTAGAAGGGTTCACTAGTTGTTGGTAGCGGAGGTGGTGACTCTAGCGGGAAAAGCACATTATGTTAGACGCAACAGACCGCGCGTAGCGAGGGTTGCGGCTTACGGTGTGCCCGCAGAAAGCACCGCCGAAGCGGACAATAACGGCGCAGCAAAAAAGTGTTAGATTGACTGCCATCAATCTAACACTTTTTCTCTTTTGTCCCATTATCTGTTTTTGCTATGCCGTTGTTGCCTGCTGGCATTTCTTCCTTTGTAGAAAGTATTCGCCTTAGCGGACAATAGCGTTATTCATGTTTTAAAATAAATATAGTTGAATAAATAAGGCATTGGATAATTGGTATTATCTTTGTTTGTTCTATAAAATAGAAGTAGAAATGATTGCTAACATAAGGGAGGCGTAGTGGATGACACAGTTTGACATGAAAGTTATTCCGTTTGAGGCAGTCTTGAATTTCCGCGACATGGGTGGCTATAAGACGAGGGATGGTCGTATCGTAAAGAATGGCTTGCTATATCGTTCAGCTGCACTTGGTAAGATGACACCAGCGGATAAGGTGCGCTTTGAAACATTAGGGGTAAAAACAATTTTTGATTACCGAGATGAACACGAGGCACGAAATAACCCTAATCCAACATTCAAGGATGCAAAGTATATCCAAATTCCTGCTAAGGGAAATCATGCGTTTGAGATGCCAACAAATACTGGTGGTCACAATTTTTATAAAGTTGTAAGTCCTGACATGTTCCGAGATTTTTATGCACAAATGCCATTTAACAATGTGTCATTTAAAAAATTAATGACAACCATCCAAAATCCAGATAATCTAGGTCTAGTTCATCATTGTGCAGTAGGCAAAGATCGAACAGGTATTGGAGGAGCTCTAATTTTGCTAGCATTAGATGTGCCAGAGGAAACCATTATGCAAGACTATTTAGAAACAAATATTTACTTACGCCCAATGGTAGAACGCATGGCACAGGCAATCCAAGATACTTTTAATGATCATGAATTACAGCAGTTTCACGCACTAATGTCAGCGCGCGAGGATTATTTGCAAGCCGCATTTGATGAAATGGATAGTCGATACGGTTCAAAAAACGTATTTTTAGAGCAAGAATTTGGCTTAACAACAGAAAAACGACAGCAATTACAAGAATATTGCTTATGTTAATAAGACACCCTTTCACGCCATGCAGTGAGAGGGATTTTTTTTGTAGCTATGAAATTATTTTTGTATTACCTATCCTATACAACAAGCCAATCTGTGATAAGATACAATAGATTTTTATGTAATGGATAGAGAGAAGTGAAGTAGTTGGGACATGCGATGAGAGAGAAACATTCGACCGACCAGTTTAGTTTAGTTCATTTAACATGGCCGATCTTTTTGGAAGTTTTTTTATTTATGTTAATGGGATTAGCCGATACATTGATGTTAAGTGCTTTGTCGGATAATGCCGTTTCAGGTGTTGGTGCTGCCAATCAATATATTCATATTGCGATATTAATACTTGAAGTGGTGGGCAATGGTGCTGCAATTGTTGTATCGCAATATTTAGGTTCGAAACGCTATTTAGAGGCTACAAAAATTTCGGCATTAGCAGTTACGATGAACGTAATTGTTGGGCTTATTATGAGTATGATTTTTTTCTTTGGCTCAAGCCATTTAATGACGCTGATGAATTTAAAGGGCGATGTTTTGCAATATGCGCAAAGCTATTTAGTCATTATAGGTAGTTTTATTTTTTTACAGGCTATTATTAATGCGTTAGCAGCCATTATTCGTGTCCATGGTTGGACGAAACAGACCATGTACGTTTCGCTTGGAATGAATGTTATCCATGTCCTCTTAAATTATGGATTAATCTTTGGGAATTTTGGACTGCCAGAATTGGGTGTTAAGGGCGCTGCGATTTCCTCCATTATTAGCAGGGGACTGGCGGTACTTGTTTTTTCGTGGCTGTTGTATCAGGTCATGGAGATACGTGTGAAAGTGGAATACTATTTCACCTATTCAAAAGAATATGTCCGGAAAATTTTAAATATCGGTTTACCATCTGCTTTTGAGCAAGTGCTCTACCAATTTTGCCAAATTGTCTTCCTTTATTACGCAACCTATATAGGTGCTGAGACGCTTGCAGCAAGACAATACGCAATGAATATTTCAATGTTTACATACTTATTTGCAGTTGCAATCGGTACAGGGACGGCGATTATTATAGGTCGATATGTGGGGGCAGGTAAAAAAGATGAGGCCTATCATCAATTATGGGTAAGCGTGCGCTCAGCTTTTATTTTCACGATACTTATGGTGAGTGTTGTTACAATTTTCCGTACGCAGTTCATGAGCCTTTTTACAGATAATCCAGAGATTATCGCAATCGGCGGATCTGTTTTAGCGTTAAGTATATTGTTAGAAACAGGTCGTACAATGAATATCGTCGTTATTAATTCATTACGTGCTTCAGGTGATGCAAGGTTTCCTGTTAAAATCGGATTTTTATCAATGGTATGTATGAGTTTGCCACTTGGCTACTTATTTGTATTTGTTTTAGATTGGGGATTAGTAGGAATTTGGTTAGCTATTTCAGCAGATGAATGGATGCGTGCTATTATCGTATACTTTAGGTGGAAAAGTAGAAAATGGGAGCGTTTTGCCATTGTTTCGCCAACAGAAAAAAGGAGAGAAATATAAATGGGGGCCATTTCTAAACGAGCTGCAGGAGCGGCATTAATAAATGCAAATATTGAGCTATTTGCTTGTCCAATTTGTCAGGAGTCCATGCAAGTGTATGAGCAAGGGAGGTTGACATGTACAGCAAACCATTCTTTTGATATCGCCAAGCAAGGCTATGTCAATATGCTAACGCATGGAGCAACCTCTAAATATAGCAAGGATCTTTTTGAATCCCGTAAAAAGATAATTGATAGTGGGTTGTACGATCCTCTAGAGGAGAAAATAGCAGAATTAATAGGACAAGCAAAAACGGTGCTGGATACCGGCTGTGGAGAGGGTTCGCATTTAGCTCGCATACTGTCTGAAAGAGATAGTATCGGTGTAGGCATTGATATTGCAAAAGAGGGAATCCTTGCTGCTGCTCGCCATTACCCAGAGCAAATTTGGTGTGTAGGAGATTTAGCGAAAAGTCCCTTTGCTAAGCATAGCTTTAATGTCATATTAAATATTCTATCCCCAGCAAATTATGAAGAATTTAAACGACTACTTACAACTGGAGGATGCGTTGTAAAAGTGGTTCCGCAAAGTGGTTATTTGCAACAATTACGAGCGCAGCTTTACGCTGATTCGGCTCAAGAAACGTACTCCAATGAGCAAACGGTCGAACGCTTTCGTGAATGTTTTACAAAGGTTACAGTAGAGCGCATTACTTATACGGTTCCACTTGCTGCAATGCTTGTACCAGCATTGCTTGAAATGACGCCGATGGGCTGGCATAAAGCACAGCAAACAGCAGTGGACGTCAGCGAAATAACGATTGATGTTGATATCTTAATCGGTCAAGTATAAATCAGATAGATTTGACTTGGACAATTGCGGTATACAGCACTTTTCGATTACAATAGTAATAACTATTGAATAAGGTAGGAATAAAACAGTGTATAAATTTACGGCAAATCTTGTCAAATTAATATTAAAATTATCAGGTTCAAAGGCTCGTGTATATGATGCGCATAACTTACCGAAGGATGGTGGGTTTATTATTGCGTGTACACATACAGGCTATGTGGATATATTAAATTTAGGTGTTGCGGTCATGCCTCGTGAAATTCACTTTATGGCGAAAAAGCAATTGTTTGATATCAAAGGACTAGGATGGCTTATTAATCATTTAAATGCCTTTCCTGTTGACCGTGATAATCCCGGACCAAGTGTGATCAAAATTCCCTCGCAGTTGCTGAAAGAGGGAAAAATTGTTGGGATTTTCCCATCAGGTACGCGTAATTCAGAAGGAACAGATTTAAAGCAGGGTGCTATCACGATAGCACAACTGTCCAAAACTCAAATCGTTCCAGCCGCTTACGTTGGAGCGCGAAATGCTGGCGATGTCTTTAAACGAGGAAAGGGTTATCTCATCTATGGAGAGCCGTTTTATGTGACAGGGAAAGGAAAAGAAGGTCGTGAGGAATTTACACACCATCTTGAACAGGAGTTAATTGCGTTAACAGAAGAATTGAATAAACGCATTGCAGCAGATAAAAAATAATACAGTAAGCACTCAGAATCTCGTTGATTTTGGGTGCTTTGTCGTAGGAGGCTCTTAACTCGATTTAGCTAAGGTCAAGCTGAATCAAGTTAAGAGCCCCAGCGGATGTCATAGATTTTTTGGAGGAGGTTTTCGAGCATGCTCGATAAAAATTTGGACGCAATTACGCCAAGGGGTAATTGATTTTATGATACATGTACTATTCGTTTGCCTAGGGAATATTTGTCGCTCACCAATGGCTGAGGCAGTCATGCGAGATTTAATAGAAAAAGCACAGTTGACCGACAAAATCGACGTAGATTCCGCTGCAACAAGCTCATGGCATATCGGTGAGCCACCCCACCGTGGAACACAAGACAAGTTACGAGAATATGGTATAGCGACAAAGGGAATGCAAGGAAGACAGCTACAAAAACATGATTTTGATCAATTTGATTATATTGTAGGAATGGATGAAAATAATGTACGTAATATTTTTACGATGCTAGGTAATCCAGATTCACCGAAGATTTTTCGTTTTTTAGATTTAACGGACCATCAAATGGATGTACCTGATCCATACTATACAGGTGATTTTCAGGAAACTTATGAACTAGTATTAGAGGGCTGTCAGGCATTATTAGAAAAAATTAAGTTTGACAACAAGTTATAGGCACTAACTTCACGGTTAATTTTTGTCTTAAAATGGTAAATGTTGTGTGATTTCCCCATGTGAAAAGATTACCTTAAACATTGGCATATCTAGCTTTGAAGGCATCAATATGTTATTATTTGCAGAGTAAAGATACGAAAAGTATTTAAATACCATTTGCAGATGTGTAAATGTGCATCTATGATTTTTATAAACTTTATTTTTGAAAGAGAGTGGAAACAATGGGTCGTAAGTGGAACAATATTAAAGAAAAGAAGGCGTCAAAAGACCAAAGCACAAGTCGTGTTAATGCAAAATTTGGTCGCGAAATTTATGTAGCAGCAAAATCAGGCGAACCAGATCCTGAATCAAATCGCGCTCTTAAAGTTGTTCTTGAACGTGCTAAAACTTACAGTGTTCCTAAACATATTATTGAAAAAGCGATTGAAAAAGCAAAAGGTGGCGGTGATGAAAACTTCGACGAATTACGCTACGAAGGTTTCGGACCGGCTGGCACAATGCTAATCGTGGATGCTTTAACAAACAATGTGAACCGTACTGCATCTGATGTACGTGCAGCATTTGGTAAAAACAACGGTAACATGGGTGTAAGTGGTTCTGTTGCGTATATGTTTGATTCAACAGCAGTTATTGGTTTAGAAGGTAAGACAGCAGATGAAGTACTTGAAATTTTAATGGAAGCAGATGTCGATGCTCGTGATATTCTTGAAGAAGAAGATACTGTTATCGTTTATGCTGAGCCAGATCAATTCTTTGCTGCACAAGAAGCGCTGAAGGCGGCAGGTGTTCAAGAATTTACCGTTGCAGAGCTTTCAATGCTTCCTCAAACAGAAGTGACATTAACAGGTGACGATGTAGCAAAATTTGAAAAACTAATTGATGCTTTAGAAGATTTAGATGATGTACAAAACGTTTACCATAACGCAGATTTAGGTGAATAGTTTTTATTATCAGTCAGGCCAGTAGCAAACCATTGCTACTGGTTTTTACTTGCTCCAGCAAAAAAGCCCTCCAACTCTAAAAGAGGCCCGTCGCATAAAGATTAAAAATCAGTGGATACCATAGGTTAAAGAAAGTGCTTTTTGCGTATGCTTGGAAAAATGGGCACAGATAAGCAAATGTGGAAATTTATTAAGGGGGAGAATTGTGCAAACCTTATTAGCAATCGTTATTTTTTTAGTGACGTTATTTTTAGTCATTGTGCAACCACGTAGATTATCTATTGGCTGGTCTGCCTGTATCGGTGCAGCATTTGCCTTAATGCTGGGCGTCGTAACATGGCATGATGTCGTGGTGGTAACTGACATTGTGTGGAATGCTACCTTATCATTTATAGGCATTATTATTATTTCTCTGATTTTGGATGAAATCGGATTTTTTGAATGGGCTGCATTACATATGGCACGACTTGCAAGAGGTAGTGGTATTCGTTTATTCATCTATATAGGTTGCTTAGGAGCGATTGTTTCAGCGCTATTTGCGAACGATGGTGCAGCATTGATATTAACGCCAATCGTATTAGCAATGGTACGAAAGTTAAACTTAACAGAGCAAAAGGTTTTTCCGTTTATTATTGCAAGTGGATTTATAGCAGATACAACATCATTACCACTAGTAATTAGTAATTTAACAAATATTGTATCAGCGGATTTTTTTGATATCGGCTTTACAGAATATGCGGTGCATATGGTAGTGCCGAATATTGTTTCTTTAATAGCTAGTATACTCGTGCTATATGTTTTTTTCAGAAAGGCTATTCCGAAGCAGTACTCGATGGAGGCGGTAGTTCAACCAACTGTTGCCATTCAAGATAAAAAATTATTCCACATTTCGTGGTACGTTATAGCAATATTATTAATTGGATTTTTATTTAGTGAATATTTTATTATTCCAGTGTCATTTATTTTATGTAGTGTTGCGCTAATTTTTTTATGGTTGGCACAGAGAAGTAAAAATATTGATACGCAGAGGGTTATGAAAGGTGCCCCGTGGAGTATAGTGTTCTTTTCAATAGGAATGTACGTAGTCGTTTATGGTTTGAAAAATGTAGGGCTTACGGGGTTGTTAGCCGATTTGTTAGAGCATGCCGTTCAGCAAGGCTTATTTGTAGCGACGCTAACGATGGGATTTGTAGCAGCCATTTTATCAGCAGTTATGAATAATTTGCCGACGGTGATGATAGATGCTTTAGCTATTGCTGAAACAAGTGCGACAGGAACTATTAAAGCAGGACTTATTTATGCGAATGTTATAGGCACGAATCTAGGGCCGAAAATAACGCCGATTGGTTCCTTAGCTACATTGTTATGGCTGCATATATTGGCACAAAAAGGTATTAAAATTAGTTGGGGGCAGTACTTTAAAATAGGTATTATCCTAACGATCCCGACACTGCTTGTTACATTACTCGCATTATGCGCTTGGCTAGCAATAATATTATAGTATTAAAGTCAAAATAGTTGAAAAAATAAATTTTTAGGTAATAATTAGTTATTATACTAGCAAAATGAAGAAGGAAAGTGTGCCGAAAATATGAGCAGAGCAAATAAGTTAAGTAATAAAATTATTTTAATTTCATTAATGACATTAGTCGCTTTATTAATTGGTTTTATCGTCACGACGATTTACACGGCGAAATCATCTGTAAATAAAACAATGGGCTCGCAGGCCGTAGCGGTAGCAGAAAACATTGCAAAACAGTTAAATGCGGACGATTATATTGAGCTTTCAAAAAAACCATCGGAGTCTAAACTTTACTGGGAGCTAAGAGAGCAATTAAACGATTTACGAGAGAAAAATGGCGTGCTTTATGCTTATACATTTGCGGTACCAAAGGAAGATCAGAAAGTAAGATTTTTAGTTGATGGTATGCCTAAAGATGACCAAGAAAATGCAGGTGCTATCAATTCGGAATCATCTTCTACTTACTATAAGGATCTTGAAAAAGTAATGGCTACAGGTAGCTATTATTCCGCAATATTACATAGTGACTTTGGAGATTATTTATCGGGTACAGTGCCATTAAAAGATGAATCCGGTACGATTGTTGCCTTTGTTGGTGTAGATATTGATGCGACACAAGTAAGTGGCGTAACGAATACGGTATTAACTTCAGTTTTACCAGCCCTTATTGCGATTATGTTCGTATTAACGGTGGTTGGAATGGTCATCATGTATCGTTATATTAACCGTTCATTAAAACCACTCAGTTCTTTAGGTGAAGCTGCTGAATGCTTTGCACGTGGTGATATTGTTCAAGCAACGGAAGCCGTCGAGAAACTACAGTTTAAAGGTAAAAATGAAATTGCCGTTTTCGCCAATGCTTTTAAGGAATCGCTGATAAAATTAAAAGACACTTTCCAAACGATTCAGCTTCGCACGGTTGCTTTACGAGAGGTTGTAGGCAAAATAGATGCTACATCACAGCAGGTTGAAGCATCAAACTCAAAAATTGCAGACCGTATTATTGAAATTGCGGCAGGTAGTGAGCAGCACCAGCAAAACAATAATGAGGTTTTGTTAACAATGAATGAAATGTCGATTGGCATCCAACGTTTAGCTGATACAACTTCCGAAATCGCTGAGTCTTCCAGTGCCATGACGGGATTAGTAGAGTCCAATGTAAACCATTCTCAAGAGGTTATTTCACAAATCCAAAATGTTGAATCTTCTGTGTTGCGTACAGCAGGACATGTTGAAGAGATGGGCAATAAATTCCGTTCAATTGAAGATATGGTACTAGTCATTACCAATATTGCCGATCAAACAAACCTACTTGCATTAAATGCTGCTATTGAAGCGGCGAGAGCTGGGGAAGCTGGCAAAGGCTTTGCAGTAGTAGCAGATGAAGTACGTAAGTTGGCTGAAATGTCTAAGACTTCTGCTGATGATATTCAAAAACATTTAGTAAGCTTTAAAGATATTACGGACCGTGCTCTTTCTGAAATGGCACAAAGTACGGAAGATGTGCAAGCGGGGAATGCAGCGGTGCAACAAATTGGTACAAGCCTTTCACAAATTTTACAATCGGTTGCAATGGTTAACAATAAAATTCAAGATGATTCTGCAGTAATCGAAGAAATGTCAGCCGGTTCAGAAGAAATATTAGCGACGATAGAGCAAATGCAAAATATTGCGCAGCAAAGTGCCTTAGGTACGAAAGAAGTTGCAACTGCTTCAGATTTACAGGTGGCAATGGTTTCAGAATTAAATGAAGTAGTAGAAATTTTGGAACGCACATCTAAAGAGGTAATTGAAGCGATTAATACATTTAAATTATAAAGAATATCAAAAAACTATTTTTCTACGCATTGTATCCCTGTAGAAAGATAGTTTTTTTTCTGTGCGAAAAAATGTGTATATTAGCATATTTAAACGAAAAGGTGAGTATTCTACACATTTATTGTGAAATACATATTGTGTAAACTATAAAACCATTCCATAATATAGATTAATATTAATGCTTTAAATGAACGAAGTAAAAAGGGGTGTAAAGCATGAAATTTTTACGTTCAATACAGGGGAAATTAATTATCGTTTCAATGGCATTACTAATAGTGCCGAGCTTAATCATTGGTATAGTCAGTTATGGGAAAGCAAAGGATGGTATGGAAGGTTTAGGCGAACAAGTTATTCAAAATAGTGTTGAGTCTACTTTGCAATTAATCGAACTTGCAAATGAAAGTGTAGAAAAAGGTGACATCCCTTTGGAGGTTGCGCAGGAAAGAGTCCGAGAAGCGCTGCTTGGTCCAAAGGATAGTGAGGGAAAACGACCAATTAATTATCCTGGTAATCTAGGAGAGTATGGTTATATCTATGTTTTAGACGACAAAGGAACATTAACTACACATCCTACTCGCGAAGGGGATAACTTGTGGGATGATCAAGATAGCAGTGGAAAGTATTTTATTCGTGATGTAACCGAGCGAGCATTACAAGGCGGTGGCTTTACGGAATATGAGTTTGCACTTCCAGGTCAGGACGTATTAGCTGATAAAATCATTTACTCTGCAAAAGATCCACATTGGGGATGGATCGTAGCATCTGGTACATATATGCAAGATTTTAATAAGGAAGCCAATTCACTGTTATTGGTTATTGGTCTAACGTTATTGGGCGCCATTATTATTGGTACCGTCATTGTAATTTTTGTGTCTAGACATCTGGCTTTACCAGTTAAAAACTTATCGAAGCGTGTTCATGAAGTGGCACAAGGTAATTTAACCGTTGAAATTGAAAACCTACAACGATCAGATGAGATTGGGCAATTAAACACAGGCTTTAATGAAATGGTAGATCAATTAAAGACATTAATTACAGATGTTGAGGAGGCCATTGTCGAAATTCAATCTACTTCATCCAATTTAACAGCCGTTGCAGAGGAGACTAATGCTTACGGTGATGAAATTGTCAAAGCGATTAATGAGGTATCAAGAGGGGCAGTGAAACAAGCATCAGATGCAGAGGATACGAATCGTACAGCGATTGCATTTGCACAGCAAATTGTAGAGCTACATGATAAAAATGAATTAATGTTGGATGCTTCTCAAAAAATGAAGCAGTCCAATGAAGAAGGGCTTGTGAATTTAAACAGTTTGAAACACAAATCACAACAATCGTCTGCGCTTATTAACAGTGTTCAAACAGTGTTCAATAGCTTAATTGTTAAAGTAAGAGAAATTGAAGGTATTGTGGGCACAATCAATGAAATTTCCGATCAAACGAATCTTCTTGCATTAAATGCATCGATTGAAGCGGCACGTGCTGGGGAGCATGGCAAAGGCTTTGCTGTAGTAGCGGAGGAAGTACGTAAGCTAGCAGATCAAACATCTGTTGCAACAGATTTGGTACGCACGACGTTACGAGGTATTGAAAGTGAAACGAACTTAGTAAACGATGAGATGCAAAAAACAAGTCTCATTGTCCGTGAGCAAAATAATTCAGTTAGTATGATGGAATCTTCATTTAATGAGATAGAAGCGTCTGTCGGAGAGATTATAGTAAATATTGGAGAGATGACGGCGGGCGTAGAATATTTAAATAGCTCTAAGGAAGATATTATGCAATCTATTGAAAGTATCGCGCTGATTAGTGAGAAAAATGCAGCTTCCTCAGAAGAAGTCACAGCATCAGTTGACGAGCAACAGAGAGCTATTCAGCTTATTAGCGAATCATCTAATGATTTAACAGACGAAATTTCAGCATTACAGGAATCTATTCAACGTTTTACAATAAGATAACCAATTGGATGTTTGTACAGTAGTTTTTGTACAAGCATCTTTTTTATAGGCAAGACGTTGTTAGTATAAAGGGGTGTTGCATATGAAAAGGTGGATAGTGGGAGGCATCATAATTGTTGTTTGTATAGGTAGTGCTCTTTATATATGGTTAGGACAGGAAATGAAACGAGGCACACAGCCAGTTGCAGATGGAACCACACCATATGTTATCGTGCTTGGAGCAAAAGTAAAGCCAGGTGGTGTATTATCACTATCTTTAAAAAGTAGATTGGAAGAGGCTGTAACCTATCTCAATCAATACCCACATGTTAAGGTAATCGTCTCGGGTGGACAGGGAACAGATGAGGATAGAACAGAGGCATCTGCAATGTTTACGTACCTAGAAGAGAAGGGCATTGAAGCTGAACGAATTTTAATGGAAGAGCAATCCACATCGACATATGAAAACTTATTATTTTCAAAAGAATTACTACCAGCAGGGACAAAGCAAATTACGATTGTCTCGAATGATTTCCATTTACAACGAGCGAAGTATTTAGCGAATAAGCTTGATTTAGAGGCAGATGTCGTTGTTGCCAAAACCCCAAAATCTGTGGAAGCGAAGTTAAGACTACGTGAAAGAGCTGCATTATTAAAAACATATATCATTGGTCATTAATGATATTTACTTTCTTTCCATTATATATTTGGCATATAATAGAAATATAATGAGTAAACGACAGAAAGAGGGTACTTCTATGACAACGTTTAAAGATTATGTATACAGCCGTCCGAACGTGGAGGCGATGAAAGAGCAACAGTTAGCTTTAATCGAGCAATTTAAAGAAGCACAAACGGTTGAGGCACAAAGCGAGCTAATCGAAAAATTAAATGAACTGAGTAATGAATATGCGACAATGGCAAACCTCGTCTACATTCGAGCATCCATTGATACCAACGATTCATTTTATCAAGAAGAACGTGACTATTTTGATGAAGTAGGCCCTGAGCTAGAAGAAATCACAACCGAATATTATAAAGCATTGATCGCTTCACCATTCCGCGAGCAGTTAGAAGAAAAATGGGGGCAACAGTTATTTGATTTAGCATCCTATCAAATTAAAGGATTTTCACCGAACGTCATTGATTTAATGCAAAAGGAAAACAAACTAGTATCAGAATATAATAAACTAGTTGCTTCAGCACAGATTGACTTTAACGGTGAAACATTAACGCTAGCACAGTTAGGACCTTATACAGAATCGACAGATCGAGCAATGCGTAAGGCTGCTACAGAAGCTCGTTTTGGCTTTTTTGCTGAGCATGAGGCGGAATTTGATCGCTTATATGATGAGCTAGTCAAAGTGCGTCATGAAATTGCTGTAAAATTAGGCTATAAAAATTATGTAGAGCTTGGCTATATCCGTATGAACCGAATTGATTATAATGCTGAAATGGTTAAGAAATTCCGTGACCAAGTACGTGATTTAATCGTGCCTGTTGCAACAAAACTATTTGAGCGTCAAGCAAAGCGAATCGGGATTTCAGACTTAAAGTTTTATGATGAAGCTTTAAACTTCTTAACAGGTAATGCTACGCCAAAAGGTGAGGCAAATTGGATTGTGGCAAACGGTAAAAAAATGTATGAAGAATTATCTCCTGAAACGGGTGAATTTTTCAACTTTATGATTGACCATGACTTAATGGACTTAGTAGCGAAAAAGGGGAAAGAAAGTGGCGGTTATTGTACGTTTATTGAAAATTATCATTCGCCATTTATTTTCTCGAACTTTAACGGTACATCAGGTGATATTGATGTGTTAACACATGAGGCTGGACATGCCTTCCAAGTATTCTCAAGCCGTGATATTGGCATCCCAGAATATTTATGGCCAACCTATGAATCATGCGAAATCCATTCGATGAGTATGGAGTTTTTCACATGGCCTTGGATGGAACTATTCTTCAAAGAAGACACGGAGAAATATAAATTTACACATTTAAGCAGTGGCTTATTATTTCTTCCTTACGGTGTTGCTGTTGATGAATTCCAACATGTTATTTACGAAAATCCAGAGATGACACCTGCTGAGCGTAAAGCTGCATGGAAAAAAATCGAGCAAACCTATTTACCACACCGTGACTATGATGGTAATAGCTATTTAGAGTCAGGTGGTATATGGCAACGTCAGGGACATATTTATGCAAGCCCGTTCTATTATATCGACTACACGTTAGCGCAAATTTGTGCGTTCCAATTCTGGAAACGCTCACGTGAAGAGTTTGACGCAGCATGGAAGGATTATATCCATTTATGTGGCTTAGGCGGTTCCATGTCATTTACAAAGCTTGTGAAGGAAGCGGGCTTAATTTCTCCGTTTGAGGATGGCTGTGTAGAATCAGTAATCGGTGTGATTGAGGACTACTTAAATTCAGTGGATGATACAAAGTTGTAGATGTTAGATAGAAACTGTGCAGAGCTAATATAGTGGCTCTATAAGAAATTAGCAAGTGTTAGGTTGATTGCAATCAATCTAACACTTTTTTGCTACGCCGTTATTGTCCGCTTCAGCGGTGCTTTCCGCTCAGCACAGTAAGCCGCAACCCTCGCTAACGCGCAGAATGCCAACGTCTTACGCTGTGTGCGTTCTGAGCAGGAGTCACCGCCTTCGCTACCAACAACTAGTGAACCCTTCTAATTTTTTATTTATTGCAAAAGCAAGAATATGTTTTCTATAAAAATTGTCCAAGATAAGTTGTTTTTTTGCTTGTTATCTTTGTAATGGATACTAGGATACTTGCGAAATGGTTAATATATAAGTAGTATTTTCAGTAACTGTGATAAAAGGAAGTGAAGAAAGTGACGAGGAAGGTATGGTTCCAGGTAGGTATAGGGATTTTACTAGTTTTACTAATACTTAAATATTTTATAGAGATTCATTGGATTTTCACACCGCTTGCTATGATTTTAAAAGCGATTTTTGTGCCGTTACTACTTGGGGGTGTGTTGTATTATGTGACAGAGCCAATTCAACGTTTTTTAGAAAAGCGTAGATGGCCAAGGTGGTCGAGTATTTTAACAATTGTCGTTGGACTGATTGCCATAGTAGTCGGCTTTGGTTGGATTATTGGTAATCCGATTGCTACACAGCTTAATAATCTGGCAAAAAATGCACCGCTGATTAGTTCAAGCATTCAAGAGGCAACTGATTATGTGTTCAGCTTGTTCAGCAATAAGGATAATTTACCTCCGCAAATAACCGATTTTATTGATAATCTAGCCAATTCTGTACAGAGTATTGCTGTGGTAGCAAGTAAATGGCTTGTATCATTTATCCAATCACTGGTGTCAGTTTCTTTACTAGCGATTTTAATTCCATTTTTCTTCATTTTTATGTTGAAGGACCATGAGAAATTTGCGCCTTCCATTTATAAATATTTTACGGGTGAGCGTCGTGAATGGATTAAAAAGACATTAAGTGAAATAGATGATGTATTGCGTAGCTATATTCAAGGGCAACTGCAAATCAGTTTTTTACTAGCACTTATTATGTATGTTGGGTATTTAATAATTGGCTTAGAGTATTCATTATTGCTTGTGATTTTTGCGTTCTTTATGAATATGATTCCGTTTATTGGACCGTGGATTGCTCTTGCACCAGCAGTTATTGTAGCAGTGATTCAAGATCCGATGCTAGTTGTGTGGGTATGCGTCGTTACACTTATTGCACAGCAGATTGATAGTAACTTTATTACACCGAATGTTATGGGGAAATCGCTTGATATCCATCCGTTAACAGTTATTACGATTATTTTAGCAGCAGGTAATATAGCAGGCTTTATTGGGATTATTATTGCCGTACCATTCTATGCGGTACTAAAGGTAATTGTTTCGAATATTTATGATGAACGAAATGCGATAAAGAAAAAGGCTACGAAGTCAGTATAGGGGTCGAATAAAAAGTGGAACAAGAAATTGTTAAAGTTTTTAATGAGCAGCATGAACAAATTGGAACGGCTACACGAGCTGAAGTACATGAGAAGGGCTTGTGGCATGAGACATTTCACTGCTGGCTTGTCAACGAGAACTATATTTATTTCCAAATCCGTAGTGGGCAAAAAAAGGATTATCCAGGGTTGCTTGATATAACAGCAGCGGGACATTTACTAGCGATTGAGACAGAGGAAGCGGGCATACGCGAAGTAAAAGAAGAATTAGGGTTAACAATTAATATTCAAGATATCGTCAAAATGGGGATGACATCTTGTAGCATCGTATCTGAAAATATGATAGATAATGAATTTTGTCATGTCTATTTGTACCCGTTTGAGGATAATTGGGACGCATTTGAACTACAATATGAGGAAGTTTCGGGTGTTGTTCGAGCAAAGCTTGATGAAGCGGAAGCATTCTTTTTAGGGAAAACTGTCACGCTAAATATTGAGGGGTATGAATATTTTCCAGATGGGCAACGAGCTCGACTCGTGCGTCCTGTCAGTACGGCACAATTTGTGCCATATCGTGAGCTGTATGTGGCGGATGTTATTGGCTTTGCCAAAAGTGCAATGTACAATCGATAGAAAAGGCATCAGCCATGAATATCCATTAGAAAATGACCATTGGCATGTATGGCATATAGCATGATGCATGCTTAAGCTCATAAAGATAACTTCGAAATGAATTGAAGTTATTTTTATGAGCATTTTATCTCTATATGTTAATTTATGTAGAAAATAAGCTATACTTGTATTTACAATGAAAGAAAAGGAGCATATATATGCTAACATTTGAACAAAAACAAGCGATAATTGAATCGTTTTCCGAATTAACGAAAAAAGAAATTTCGATGAAACGAGTGAATTATCATTATATGGACAGTTTGTTTGAAAAGACGATTGTCGTAGAAAAATTGCACCCAAATGGCAATGGTTTTGTCTTTGTAGGAGATTTATTGCGCTACGAAAATGAAGCAAATGATAAAGGACTAGTCAATATTCGCGATTATGATGAGCAACAGTTGCGTGCCATTATTGAAGATGCCATTACTTATTTAGGCGAGGAACAAGAAGAGGAAGAGCCTATTATTGAAACTTGGCGTAATCGTGAAGGCGATCAATTAGAGCTTGCGTTTGAGCAACGTTCTTGGAATGTTTATCATCGAGAAAATTTAGAAGAAGCCTTTGGCACATATGATGCTGCAAAAGAATACTTACTAGAAGAAGGCTTTCGTAAAAAGAACTAAGTAATATGGGGGAAACGACATGAGTGGTAAAAAATTGGTAGGTATTGTAATTGTTGTTTTAGTCATTGCATGTTTATTTTCAGTTTTTACGATTCAAAATTTTTATAAAAATAATCAAGAACAGCCAAATAGTGAAAATCGTGAAATAAATAAGTCAAAAAGTTTGAATTTAATATTACCACAGGCTACAATTATCTCGAATTCAAGATAATTGAAAGGTGATGGGTTTATGAAACATTTATTTCATAAAGGTACAGATGAAACCAAACCAACCTTATTGTTATTACATGGTACAGGTGGGGATGAGCATTCTTTAATCAGTCTTGCAAAGGAAATTGATGCAACAGCCAATATTTTAAGTGTACGAGGTAATGTATCAGAAAACGGTATGCCTCGTTTTTTCCGTCGCTTAGCTGAAGGTGTTTTTGATATAGAAGATTTAATCTTCCGTACACAAGAATTACAAAGCTTTTTGGTAACAGCAGCAGAGGAGTATGGTTTTGATCGTACGCGCATTGTAGCGATTGGTTATTCAAATGGGGCAAACATTGCTGCAAGTTTATTATTCCACTTTGAAGATGCATTGGCAGGGGCAATTTTACATCATCCGATGGTGCCAAGACGTGGCATCGAACTACCTGCGCTTCCTAATATTCCGGTATTTATAGGAGCAGGAACCAATGATTCGATGTGTACTGCACAAGAATCAGAAGATTTAGAGTCACTGTTATCGAAAGCGGGTGCTCAAGTAACGACAGCATGGTTTAACTACGGACATCAGCTCACAATGCCGGAGGTAGAGGCGGCAAGAGCGTGGTATCAACAATATTATTAAACGTAAAATCCGAGAACAATGTAACTATATGTTCTCGGATTTTTTGTGTGTATCATTACTTTTTCTTAGCAAATGGTAGCCACCAGTTCCAATCACCAAATAGCTTCATAAGGCTCGGTACCAGCATAAGGCGAATAATGGTCGCGTCAATCGCGATGGCAATCGCAATACCAACACCGATTTGCTTTACAGGCATGACATCAGTAAAGGCAAATGCCCCTGTAATAACAATCATAATAAGCGCAGCAGATGTAATGATACGGCTAGTAGATGTTAGCCCATCCACTGTTGCACGCGTATTATCTGCACCTTTTTGATATTCTTCCTGTATGCGAGAGATTAAAAATACTTCATAGTCCATACTTAAACCGAAGACAAGGCAAAATACGATAACTGGAATAATAAGGACGATTGTTCCAGCCTCTATTCCAAAATGCCCGTATTGGAAAATATAAACAAGTATGCCGAACGCTGAGGATAACCCGATTATATTCATAATGATTGCCTTGAGAGGAATTAAAATGGAACGGAAGGCAAGCATCAAAATAAAGAAGGTTGACACAATAATGATTGAAACCGCAAATATTATTTTACTAGCAATTTCATCAAAAATTTCTTGATTAAATTTCCCTTGTCCACCTAGTTTGAAGTCAACATTTAAATCCTTGTCCATCCACGTTCTGGCGAATTGTTGTGCTGCGGAGGACGAACCAGCTACATTTAATGTAATCGGAATAAATAGCTGTGTATCCTTTGAAAAGGTATGAATGATTGGTTTTAATTGTTCTGCTACTTGTGGCATTTTCAAGGAAGCTGTTAATTCCTCTGGTGATTTCATTTGGGCTGCTGTATAAATCGTTGATACTTCATCAACGAGTGGATCGTTAAGCAGTTTTTCTTGTATATCAAAAAGTAGCTTTCGTCCTTGCTCGTCCTCCCAGCCATCTTGGCGTTCTGCAAGTAAATATAAAACGGATGTATCACCAAGCCCAAACGTTTCATCTAATTTATCGTAAGCTGCTCGCGCATCGTATTTGGTTGGTAAAGAATCTACTTGAGGTATAGCAAGTTTAATATCCTTTAACGGAATCATCCCGATACCAAGTAACAATAAAGCAACAATAACAATGGATACAGGTCGCTTCATAACAAAGCCAGCAAAACTGTGCCAACGATTCGTGCCACCTGGCTTTACACGTAATATGCGCCATTTATTTAGGCGATCTCCTAATACCATCATTGTCGCAGGTAATAAAGTGAGACCTGAAAGCACGGCAAACAATACGACAATTGTGCCACCTAGGGCAATATTGCGGAAGATTTCTACATCAATGACAACCATGGCACCAAGACCAATCATGACACAAACAGCAGAAAAGATAATAGAACGACCGGCTGTTTGGATAGCAATTTGTATAGCTTCGGCAATGCTAGAATGGTTACGCTCTTCACGATAGCGATTAATAAATAGCAGAGCGAAATCAATACTAAGGGCAAGTCCAAGCATTGGTACAATATTTAACACGAAAATGGATAAATTAACGCTACCACTTAGTAACGTCAACAGTCCGAATGCTGTGACAACTGTAACAACTCCGATTAAAATTGGTAAAATCGCAGCTACAACAGTACCAAAAGCAAGTAATAGCACAACAATAGCGATTGGTAAACCAATGGCTTCAGCGGATGCTAAGTCCTTTTGGCTGGCTTCATTAATATCCTCCGAAATCACAGGGCCACCTGTCACACTGATACCTTCTTCTTCAACTAATGCACGAACCTCTTTGACGATAGCAGGCAAATTATCAATGTTATTTTTAAAATGTACCATGGCATAGGAAATGCCATTCTTTTGTAAAGTGGAATCATCCAATGGTGACTGAATGGAATGAACTTCTTCAATGTCCTCTAGCTTTTTTAGGGTGTTTTCGATTTTTTTATTGCTTGCTTGATCAAAAACAACCATGATTGTTTCTGCAGGTAAGTCGAATGTTTTGGCTAGTTCATTTGTGACATAGGTATGATCAGCTTCAACAAAAAAGCCATCTCCATGCAGTTTGCTAGGAAGCTGTATAGCAAACATAGCCATTGCGATAAAAATAACAATCCAAATGGCAACGATAGCTTTCGCATGTACAGTGATAAAAGCTGAAAAATTTTTCATAACGATAAAGCATCCCCCTTTTAAACTAGTGTAAAGGATGTGTCACTTTTTGTCGTGTGACAAAGTTAAAACTTCTTTCTAAAAGACAACCCCCTAAAGCGTAAAAATCCACTGCGTTTTCCGGCGGGCACGACGTAAGCCGCAACCGTCGCTGCCGCGCCGCCTGTTGCGTCTTACGTTACGTGCGTTCCCGCAGGAGTCTCCGTGGATTTTTACTCGGGTATCCAAAAGTATCAAAGCGAGGGAGTTATTAATTATTTGAATGCCTGGCCCATTACAATGACAAATTAAAACGTCTGCTCAAAAGACAACCCCCTAAAGCGTAAAAATCCACTGCGCTTTCCGGCGGGCACGACGTTGTAGCAAATTGTGTGAGAATTGTGTGAGTGCCTGTCACCAAAAAAACGGCACTTTCTGGGAGCAGAGAGTGCCGTGAATTCTAAAAGAATAAAGATAATATAAAGTATATAACGGATGCCATTACAGCTGATATTGGCATTGTAATAATCCAAGTGGTTACAATTTTTCGTGCCATTCCCCAGTTAACACCACGAACTCGTTGTGCTGAACCAACACCCATGATGGATGAAGAAATAACGTGTGTTGTTGATACTGGTAAGTGTACTAATGTCGCACCGAAAATAACAGTAGCAGAAGCTAAGTCCGCTGCAACGCCATTTACAGGACGGATTTTCATAATTTTACCGCCGACCGTTTTAATAATTTTATAGCCACCAATAGAAGTACCAAGACCCATAGCGGTAGCAGCCGCTGCTCGAATCCAAAAAGGAATTTCATCCCCAGTATGCAAGCCACCTGCAATTAACGCCATAGTCATAATACCCATTGCTTTTTGGGCGTCATTTGTACCGTGCGTAAACGATTGGATAGCCGCTGTAAAAATTTGCATTGTCCGGAAGCCTTTATTCGTACGATATAAATTTAAGTTTTTAAACCATAGTTTAAACAGCGTCATCATAAGAAAGCCAGCACAAATTGCAATGAGTGGTGACAATACTAATGCCATAATGATTTTTGTAAACCCCCCATAATTAAGGACGCTAAAGCCTGCAGAAGCAACTGCTGCTCCGGCAATTGAACCGATTAATGTATGTGAAGAACTTGATGGGATACCAAAGTACCAAGTAAGTAGGTTCCATATAATAGCTGAAATTAATGCGGCTAATATAACGACAGAACCAGTTGTATCTCCTTGAAAAGCATTTAAAGAGAATGGATCTACAATATCTTTTGTTAGAGCTTTTGCGACACCCACGAAAGTAATAGCACCGATAAAGTTCATCGTCGCTGCCATAATAATGGCAACACGTGGGGGTAATGCTCTTGTGGAAACCGAAGTTGCGATAGCATTTGCTGTATCATGGAAACCATTAATAAAGTCAAATGTTAGGGCAAAGATGACGACCAATACGGTTAGTATAATGATTGTATTCATTGTATTTGACCCACTCCTAGTTACGCGTTACGCATGATAATTGTTTCCATTGTGTTGGCAACGTTTTGACAATAATCAGCGATATCCTCAAGTTGTTCATAAATATCTTTAAACTTAATGATGCGGATTGGATCTTTTTCATTTAAAAACAATTGCTTAATAGAAGTTCTTTGTACTTCGTCACATTCACGCTCATAGTCTTTTATTAGAATGGCATGTGGGCGCATGCCAATAAGATTCTTTTTCTTTAACTCTTCAGTTGCTTTAACAATTTCGTCGGCACTTTTAGAAATATAGCCTAAGAAAATGCGCATTGATTCGTCAACTTCTGTTAAGGAGAACATTTCGAAGTGGGCGATACAATGCTCCGTACCATCTAACACATCGTCCATACGAATAGCGAATTCTAAAATATCTTCTCGTTCGATCGGTGTCATAAATGATTTATTTAGCATTACGATTAGTTCATGAATGAGTTTATCGCCAGCTGTTTCGTAATTTTTCATTGTAATGCTAATCTCTTTTAAGTCAGCTACACTTGTTATACGAAAATCATTTGCGTAATGTACGGCCTCTCTCATATTTTCAGCAATTTTATGCAATGCTACAAAGAAAGGGTCTTGTTTTTTTGAGTTAAGCATGTAAATAGAATCCTCCTGGATATAGATAAAATAAACGACCTTTAAACTTTACTATCATAACAAAATCTTACGTTTATCTACATAAAATTTATCTTTCCTACATAAAACTTTACAATCCTGTAATATACATTTTGTTCACAAATATTAAGTGTTAGCGTGTATTTATTTATATTAATACAGTATAAATGCCTATATAATAAGGGTTTCATTAAATTCAACTATTCTGTTTAGTACAGATAGCGCTCTTTGGAAGACCTAATTTTCACAAGCAATCGATTACGGATTGTAAAGGAATTGTAAAGATAGATATCTTAACATTTCTTAGTGTTCCCTATTTTCTTAAGAATATCTTCATTTTTATCCTTCGTTAATATTAAGAATTGTTTTCTACAATAGAGAAGTAAGAGAAAGGGGCGTCAAGTCAAAAATGATTCAAGTCGAGAACTTACAACATACATTTTTAATTGGAAAAAAAGGTAAGGAAAAGCATGTACCTGTATTAAAGGGCGTAAATTTTGAAGTGAAAAAAGGAGAGATTGTCGCAATTGTGGGCAAGAGTGGCTCTGGAAAATCAACATTACTACAAATTTTAGCTGGGTTTATGAAAGCTGAACAAGGTTCTATTCGTGTGAATGGACAACAGACAGAGAAACTCACTGAAACAGAAAGTGCAGCTTTTCGATTGCGCCAGTTCGGATTTATCTTTCAAAACTTTCAACTTATGCCGGGTTTAACTGCATTTGAGAATATAGAGTTACCTTTGAAATTGCAGGGTGCAAGCAAAGCTATTCGTAAAGAAAAAGTGAAAAAATTAATGGACAAAGTCGGATTATCGGCAGTAGCCGACCATTACCCAAATGAATTATCAGGCGGTCAGCAACAACGTGTAAGTATTGCAAGAGCGTTGATTACCAATCCTCCTATTTTGCTCGCGGACGAGCCGACAGGGAGTCTAGATTCTGAAACAGAGCAGGATATTTTACTCCTTATTCAAAGTTTAAATCGTGAGCTTGGCTTAACCTTTGTCATTATTACGCACGATGAAGAAGTGGCAACAATCGCTCATCGTCGTTTCCGCATGTATGATGGCGAGCTTGTGAAGGAGGATGAATAACATGATATGGAAAGACCAATTGGATTTTGTTATCCAACATATTAAGAAAAATAAATTACGCGTATTTATGACTATACTTGCTGCAACAATGGGGTGTGCATTTTTAATTGTTCTTGCATCCGTAGGGTTTGGGTTACAGGATTCGATTCGTAACGAGATACTATCAGATGAAAATATAACTAAAATTCAAGTATATGATGGCTCACAATTTACAGAGCAACAGAAAGATGAAATCAAGTCTATCGAGCATGTTAAAACAGTGCTTGAAACGAGTACAGTTAATGCAAGTGCGCACTCATATTTTGAAGATCGTGATACAAACTCAAGTCTAGTTATAACGAATATGACAGATTTTAAGAGTGTAACTGGGAAGCTTGCAAAAGGGGAATTTCCAACAAAGTCAAATGAGATTATTGTAGGATATCATTTTGCTCAAACATTATTAAATGATGCAGAACGAGATGTCATTAAAGAAAAAAGCAAAAAGGCTGAAATAGAAGGAACGTATTACGATGGTAGTGAAGAAGGATATAAAAAGTCTTTAATTGGTAAAGAAATTGAATTATCTTTAGCTTCCAATTCCAATGGAGCGTCTGAAACTGAAAAGGTGAAATATACAATAGTTGGTGTGACAAAAAAACCATCTTATGATTGGATGATTGACAATACCGTCTATATGGATTCAGCGCAAAAAGTAGCGATAGGAAGTACCCTTGCAGCATTAGATAAAGTAGCAGAAGATGAAGTGTTTAATACGGAATTCAATATTTATGCGGATAGTCTAGAAAATGTAAAGCCTATTTTGGAAAAGTTAAAAGACAAGGGCTATAGCGTGTTCTCTGTGACGGAGCAATTGGATCAGATGGATATATTTTTCCTTGTATTGAAAATTGGTTTAATTTTTGTTGGAACCATTGCAGTGTTAATTGCCTCTATTGGGATTTTCAATACGATGACAATGGCGGTTACAGAGCGTACACGTGAAATTGGGGTATTAAAGGCAATTGGCGCTAGTCCAAAGTTGATTCAACGACTCTTTTTAATGGAAAGCACATTTATTGGTATTTTAGGTACCGTTATTGCAGTTATTATTTCATATGTCATTAGCTTTACAGCAAATGCAGTTTTACCGTTAATTTTAAAAGCGGCGACAGGTGAAGATGCTTTTAGTTCGTCAGATATTACATTTTCACTTATCCCATGGCAACTTGTTATCATTGCGTCTGCCATCAGTATTGGTGTGGCGATGATTTCAGGCTACCGACCAGCTCGTAAAGCAACGAAGATAGATGTTATTCAAGCGTTACGACAAGAGCTATAAAAAGAACCCGAGGCACATAATGCGCCTCGGGTTTTCATAATTTACAAATAAGATGTTAATTCATTTGCTAGAAATGGCTTTGCATTCAACAGTGTTACAAAGGCATCATACTTAGCACGTTGTTGTGGGCTCGGTTTTTTGCCAGTATAATACGCTCGAATTAGAATGTTTTTCGGTGTGTTCTCCATATCTATAAATTCCAACAACTGTGCTTCATAACCAACAAGTGATAAAATCTCAGCGCGAATTGAATCAGTCGCGAGAGCTGCAAAACGTTCTCGGACAAGGCCGTGCTGTAACATGACATCGAGTGCCGGTGTATCAAGTTGACGGTTTAGCTCATGTTGACAACAAGGGACACTTAAAATAACACTTGCGCCCCATTTCACTGCGCGTGACAATGCCATATCTGTTGCAACATCACACGCATGTAGAGTTACGACCATGTCTACATTTGATTCATCGTTATAATCATTAATATCCCCAACTAAAAATTCAAGTTGCTCGTAGCCTAAATCTTGTGCAATACGAGAGCATTCCTCGATTACCTCTTTTTTTAAATCTAAGCCAGTAACGCGAATATCCAACCCTTTTTCAATTTTTAAGTAATGATACAAGGCGAACGTCAAATAGGATTTTCCTGAACCAAAATCTAAAATACGGACTTGGCGATTTTTTGGTAAATAGGCTAAGGCATCGTCGATAAATTCAATGAAGCGATTAATTTGCTTGAATTTATCGTATTTTTGTTTTTTTACTTTTCCTTCTTCGCTTTGTACACCTAAACGAATTAAAAAAGGGTAAGGCGTGGACGCATCAAGTAAATAATTTTTCTTACGATTATGTGATAAGTTTACTTGTTTCGGAGTAACGGCTTTATCCGATTTCCATAAAACTTTATTTTTTTTCGATAGTTGCACGTGTACTTTTTCATCAATAAAGTCGATATGTGCTTGACGGAAGTCAGCAAAAAATAGTTCAAGTTTAGGAGGGAAATCGGCTAATAGGACATTCTCATGTTTTAAAATACGCTCATATTGGTATTCTATTTGTATATGATAAGCCTCTTTCAACATAATGGGCTTTAGTTTAATACGCTTTACTTCATTGGACTTCATGCGAGGTTGACTAATTGTAGCCGCAACGAGTTGTTGTTGTGAAATTTGGTTTAGAAGCAGTGCTTGCATTTCTTCAAATGTCATTCGTATCGCCTTCTTTGTTGTGTAATAGATGGCATTAGTGTAACACAATTTTCTTCACGTTGTTTTCCATTTCAAATAATCGGTAAATCGAATATTCAGAAAATGGATTTTTGTTTTTGATAATTTTACGGTATATTAATAGTGAAAAGTATTCTATGTTAAAAAATAATGTTCAAAAGGAGGAATGTTTATGTCAGATAATATTTATCAGCTAATCGCTATTATCATTTATATGATTGTCATGCTCGGAATCGGGTGGTATGCATTCGTTAAAACTTCAAATTTAACAGATTATATGTTAGGCGGTCGATCATTAGGGCCTGCTGTTACAGCGTTGAGTGCAGGTGCTGCGGATATGTCAGGTTGGCTTTTAATGGGGCTTCCGGGGGCAATTTATGCTTCAGGACTTGTTGAAGCATGGATTGCCATTGGGTTAACAATAGGAGCTTATTTGAATTGGATGTTTGTCGCACCAAGATTACGGGTTTATACGCAAGTTTCTAATGACTCGATTACAATACCGAGTTATTTAGATAATCGCTTACGTGATCATACAAGATTAATCAGAATTGCTTCAGGACTCATTATTCTATTGTTTTTCACATTCTATGTTTCCTCAGGTATGGTAGCTGGCGGTAAGTTTTTTGACAGCTCATTTGGCTACGAATATCATACTGGTTTATTGATTGTATCAGGCGTAGTTGTTGCCTATACATTGTTTGGTGGTTTCCTAGCGGTGAGTTATACGGACTTTTTACAAGGTCTTATTATGTTTTTAGCACTGATTACAGTACCTTTATTTGGGCTATTTTTAACGGGTGGTCTTAGTGAAACAGTAGAATCCATTAAAACGGTAAACCCAGAACATTTAAGTTTATTACCAGCATCAGCGACAGCTGCAGCGATTATTTCATCGCTTGCATGGGGGTTAGGATACTTTGGGCAACCCCATATAATCGTGCGTTTTATGGCGATTAGTTCTGTAAAGGAAACGAAACAGGCTCGTCGTATCGGTATTGGTTGGATGATTTTAAGCCTTGCTGGTGCCCTTGCGACTGCATTAGTAGGTGTAGCGTACTATCAACAAAATGCAGGGGAATTAAAAGACGCTGAAACGGTCTTTATTGTACTTGGTCAAATTTTATTCCATCCATTTATCGCGGGTATTATGTTGGCTGCTATTCTAGCTGCAATTATGAGTACCATTTCATCGCAATTAATTGTCACTTCTTCAGCACTCGTTGAAGATATTTACAAGGCGCTATTTAATAAAACAGCAAACGATAAACATTATGTGTTTATTGGGCGTATGGCAGTTTTAGTAGTAGCCGTAATTGCAGCAATATTAGCTTGGAACCCTGAAAACTCCATTTTAAATTTAGTAGGGTTTGCTTGGGCTGGCTTTGGGGCTGCGTTTGGTCCAATTATTTTACTATCATTATATTGGAAGAAATTGACGAATTACGGAGCGCTCAGTGGAATGGTGACAGGTGCGGCAACAGCCTTTATATGGGGTAAAATAAAGCTGCTTTCAACTACTTTATACGAAATCGTGCCAGGATTCCTTGTTTGTTTAATAGTTGCCGTTGTTGTAAGTATGGTGACTTATAAGAGAAATGCAGAAATCGAGGAAGAATTCGATCGTACTGAAACATTGTTAAAAAAAGAGCGAGGATAAGTCGATAAGAGTAAGTTAATGTTAGTTTACTTATTTCTAACTAAACATAGTTTATCTACATTAAAGCATGCGCCCAATTTTCTAGTCTAGGGCGCATTTGTTTTTTTATAATGAGCAGACTATTTTTGAGGATTCGACGTTGAAGTATGTGTATAAATAACGCTGCGGTGGAAGGAATCTTTGCCGACTAAAAGACACAGTTTAGGGCATTATATGGTAAGATGAAGAAAATTTGTTGTAGCAACACCAAGGCGTTGGTGGGAGGATTGTGAATGGATAAATTGAAAGAAGTAGATGTATTGTTAGAAAAGGCCATATTAGTTGGTGTTAATTTACGTAATGATAAGCATTTTGAGTATTCGATGGAGGAGCTTACCAATTTAGCTGAAGCTTTAAATGTGGAAGTGGTAGGCATCGTCACGCAAAATTTAGAGCGAGTCACACCATCTCATTATGTCGGGACAGGTAAAATAGAAGAGATAAAAAGTTTTTATGAAGAAGCACAAGCTAATCTTGTGATTTTTAATGATGAATTATCACCTTCACAAATCCGTAATTTAGAGCGCGATTTAGAGACGAAAGTCATTGATCGGACGATGTTAATTTTAGATATTTTTGGACGCCGTGCCAAAACACGTGAAGCACAAATGCAAGTTGAGCTGGCGCAACTTCAATATATGCTTCCACGTTTAGTCGGTTTACATGCTTCCCTAAGCCGTCAAGGTGGTGGTACTGGTGGCGGTTTTAAAAACCGTGGAGCAGGTGAGACCAAACTTGAGTTAGATCGACGAAAAATTGAAGATCAAATTTCTAAAATAAAAAAAGAGCTCGAGCAAGTAAAGGAGCAACGAGAAACCCAACGAAAACAAAGAAGAAAAAATGCTGTACCTGTTGTATCCATTGTAGGCTATACGAATGCGGGCAAATCGACTATTATGAACCAGCTACTTGCTAAAATTGGACAAGAGGATCATAAACAAGTATTTGAGAAGGATATGCTATTTGCTACACTCGAAACGTCTGTCCGTTATATTGAATTACACGATAAGAAATCTTTTTTATTAACAGATACAGTTGGTTTTGTTAGTAAGTTACCGCATCATCTAGTAAAAGCGTTTCGTTCTACATTAGAAGAAGCACGGGATGCAGATTTATTGCTCCATGTTGTAGATGTTTCAAATGCAGAGCATGGCTTTATGATGGATGTTACAAATGAAACGTTAAAAGCAGTTGGAGTGGAAGGAATCCCTACTATTTATGTATATAACAAGGCGGACTTAGCAAATGTTCCGTATCCTGTTATCAGTGGGGACAATATTTGGATTTCTGCAAAGCAAGGCAATGGTTTAGATGAACTTTTACAAATTATACGTCAGCATATTTTTTCCGATTATGTAACTTGTAAAATGCTTATTCCATATGAGCAAGGAAATGTTGTTTCTTATTTAAATGAAAATGCGACGATTTATGAAACGGCATATGAAGAAGCGGGCACATTATTAAAGCTTGAAGCAAAAGAAGCCGATTACGCAAAATATCAACATTATGTAGTTAAATAACATAGAATTAAAATATAAGTAAGCCAACACGTAGCTAGAAAAGGGGCCTAGCTATAACGGAATAAAGCTTGTGCGTTGAGATAAGGTCGCCATGCACCTTGCTATAAATTACAGGAATTAGTAATAATGGGATTTAAAAATTTTTAATCAATGGTGATTATCGCCATTGATTTTTTTATTTGCAATAAATAAATTATTTTCTGATTATGTAGTATTTTACAATATTATATTAATATTTTATTTTTTTGATAAAGTAAAAAGTGCGAAAACGTAGATATTTCAATATATTTAAGAAAATATCAACTAATCAATCTGAATATAGAGAAAACTGATAAATTTTCAACATTTTTTAAAACTCTTGAAAAAGTGACTAAAACGCTTTAGTATGATGAAATATAGTTTTTTTATCCTTACTGATGGGTAATAATATTTTTAAGGAATAATAAAATGGGAGAGGATATTGTTATGTCTACTAAAGATGAAATTGTAAAATCCGTCCCTCAAAATGGTTTTGTCGGACACCCTAAGGGGCTCTTTACATTATTTTTCACAGAATTTTGGGAACGTTTTTCATACTACGGGATGCGAGCGATTCTAATTTTCTTCATGTATTATGAATTAAATGAAGGTGGATTAGGTCTTGATCGCGGTACAGCGAACTCCATTATGGCCATATATGGTTCCCTTGTTTATATGTCGGGTATTATTGGTGGCTGGATAGCCGATCGACTTTTAGGTACACGTAAAACGATTTTTTATGGTGGCGTATTAATTATGATTGGTCACTTCCTGCTAGCATTCCCTGGCGGTGTGACAATGTTATTTGCGTCGATGGCGTTTATTGTTATCGGTACTGGTTTATTAAAACCGAATGTCTCAAGTATTGTAGGGGATATTTATGCTGAAACAGATAGTCGTCGTGATGCAGGGTTCTCGATTTTCTATATGGGCATTAATATGGGTGCATTCATTGCGCCGTTTATTGTCGGAACAATTGGACAAAAGTATAGCTTCCATTTAGGCTTTAGTTTAGCAGCCGTTGGTATGTTAATTGGTTTAATTGTTTTTAAAGTAACAGAGAAAAAATATCTAGGATTAGCGGGCTTACAAGTAAATAACCCGTTAAAACCAGAAGAACGTAAAAAAGTCTTTACACAATTCGCTATTGTAGCGCTAGTTATTCTTGTCTTAGGTGGTATCGGCATTAAAACTGGTGTACTAACGATGAATGTCTTTAGTTTACTTATTACTATACTTGGTGTACTTATTCCAACAGCTTTCTTTATTTATATGTACCGCAGTAAGAAAACAACGAAAGATGAGAAATCTCGTCTTCTTGCATACATTCCGCTGTTTTTAGCGGCAGTTATGTTTTGGGCTATTCAAGAGCAAGGTGCAACAATCCTTGCGACGTATGCAGATGAGCGTACACAATTAAATCTTGGTGGCTTCCAGTTGGAATCATCTTGGTTCCAATCATTAAATCCTTTATTTGTTATTACATTATCACCACTATTTGCGATGTTATGGCTAAAATGGGGCGATAAGCAACCATCCACACCACGTAAATTTTCTTATTCACTATTCTTTGCAGGACTATCATTTTTAGTGATGATGATTCCGGCACATCTATCTGGTGGACAAGCTTTAGTTAGTCCGTTGTGGTTAGTATTATCATTCTTTTTAGTAGTAGTTGGAGAATTATTATTATCTCCTGTAGGTCTGTCTGCAACAACGAAATTAGCTCCACAAGCTTTTGCTGCACAAACAATGTCACTGTGGTTTTTAACTAGTGCTGCTGCTCAAGCGATTAACGCTCAACTTGTTAAGGTATATGAGGTTGTAAGTGAATTCACATATTTCGGATTTTTAGGATCATTGTCAATTCTTATTGGCATACTCTTATTAGTACTTTCACCGATTATTTCTAAAGCGATGCGAGGCATTAATTAGTTGAATATGCTGGGATAATAGAGAAAAGTGTTAGATTGACTGCCATCAATCTAACACTTTTTGCTATGCCGTTGTTGTCCGCTACGGCAGTGCTTTCCGCGGGCACACCGTAAGCCGCAACCCTCGCTAACGCGCGGTCTGTTGCGTCTAACATTATGTGCTGTTCCTGCTGGAGTCACCGCCTTCGCTCCCAACAACTAGTACACGATTCTATTTATTGTTTACTGCAAAAGAATAAACAGCTTAGGTTTCGTTTATTTTGCATAATAGAGAAAAGTGTTGTTGTCCGCTACGGTGGTGCTTTCCATAGGCACATGTCAGTTGTTACAAAACTAAAAGACATTGCTACGCATCTTTTTTGTCTTTTGTGTAGTCTATTAGCTAGAAGATAATTTAATTTTCTGTAGAATAGGACTATTTTTCGTTATAATAATCTTACTAGTAACAATTTTAAGGGGTTGGTTGTCATGAAAGAAGCATTGGATCGTTTGAGGCCAAGATTAATGGAGATTTTCACGTATTTACATGCACACCCAGAAATAAGCTGGAAAGAGGTAGAGACAACAAATTATATTGTTGATTTGTTGACGCGTGAAGGATTTTCCCCACAACGCTTTAAAAATTGTACAGGGCTTTATGTTGATATCGGCAAGGGAAATCCCAAAGTGGGCTTACGTACGGATATAGATGCATTATGGCAAGAAGTAGATGGTGAGTTTAGAGCGAATCATTCCTGTGGGCATGATGGCCATATGACAATGGCAATTGGTGCGCTCTTACTTTTGAAAGAGCAATCTCAATTATTTAAAGGAACAATTCGTGTTATTTTTCAGCCGGCTGAAGAAAAAGGAACGGGCGCATTAGCTGTTCTAAATGAAGGTATTATTGATGATTTAGATTATTTATTTGGCGTCCATTTAAGACCAGTCCATGAGCTTGAAGATGGTACATACTGTGCAGCGTTGTATCACGGCGCATCCCGCTTACTTGAAGGGGAAATCATAGGCGAGGACGCCCATGCAGCAAGACCGCATCTCGGTGTAAATGCAATTGAAGTAGGGGCAACGATAATAGAAGATTTACGCACTATCCATACAGATCCAATGGTGCCTGTCTCCATTAAGATGACAAAGTTTCAAGCAGGGGGAGATTCAGGGAATATTATTCCGGGAAGAGCGGCCTTTACTATTGATATACGAGCACAACGCAACGATGTAATGGAGACACTCTCTCTAGGTGTAAAGCGCGTAATTGATTCTTCAAAAATATTGCATAAAGTGCAAATTGAATTACGAACAGTTGCTAATATTGTTGCTGCTGAGGTAGATACGACGGCTCAATATATTATGGAGCAAGCTATTGTCAAGGCTGCTGGCTTGTCTAATTTACGTAAGCCTGTACATACCCCAGGAGGAGAGGATTTTCACCATTATGCGGTGCAACGTCCGCACTTAAAATCAACTATGCTTGGTCTAGGTTGCGGATTAACACCAGGGTTACATCATCCAAAAATGAAATTTAAACAGGCAAGACTTGTAACAGGAGTGGAAATTCTGACAAACGCTGTATTAGGAGCATTAAAACTAGAACCATAAAGGAGGCATCAGAACATGTTAAAAAACGTTGTTATTAAAAAAATGATGACACCTGCGGAGATTGCTGAGGTGCAATGCTTAAATGCTGAAATTTGGGGGAGTCAGGCAATTCCATCGCATCAAATGTTAGCGGCTGTACAAAACGGTGGATTATTGCTTGGTGCTTTTCTTGAAAGTCGGCTAATTGGTTTTAATTACTGCTTTGTAGGCTATTTGGACGAAAAAATGTATTTACACTCACACATGATTGGTGTTGACAAAACATATCGTGAACAAGGTGTGGGAGAACTATTGAAGCATGCCCAACAAGAGTATGCACGAGAGAACGGATTTCAACTTGTTCGCTGGTTAATTGATCCATTAGAAGCGCGTTTAGCAAATTTAACGTTCTTAAAGCTTAGTGCTTTTAGTAATCAGTATGAGGTGGATTATTACGGTCCACTGCAAGACGATTTTAATGATGGACTACCTTCGGACAGGATTGCAGTCGAATGGTGGATTGAGCGCAATCATGCAGACGATTGTTTAGATGAGCTAGAAGAAGTGGCAGAACAAATAGCATCGTGGTCGCTGACAGTCGACGGATTACCTGTGCTCGATAAAGAGGGTGAATTCGATAGTAAGCAACAATTTTATAAGGATGCTTATTTAGTGCCAATTCCACAGCATTTGCAAAAGATGAAAGTGGAGAGTCCTAAATTAGCGGAGGACTGGCGTTATAAGATTCGTACGATTTTAACAACCTTTTTTGAGCAAGAATATGCAATCGTTCGTGTGAAAAAGCACAAAGAATACGTTCATTTTTATCTGTTGGTCAGACGCTCTTTATTGGCTTTATAATATGGATAAGGAGTGACGTTTGTGAGAATAGAAGAAATTACGATTAGGCATTTAAAAATGCCAATGAAAGCACCGTTTACAACGAGCTTTGGTACTGTTGCTGAAAAAGAGCTATTGCTTTTAGAGGTGAAGGATGCAAGTGGTACGATTGGATGGGGTGAGACAGTTGCTTTTGTAGCACCTTGGTATACAGAGGAAACACTAAAAACGACTTGGCATATGTTAGAGGACTTTTTAATGCCCGCTTTGCTACATAAAGACATTGCACATCCGGATGAAGTTAGTACCTTGTTCGCCACTATTCGGCGTAATGGTATGGCTAAAGCCTCGATTGAAGGTGCTGTGTGGGACATATATGCTCAGCAAACAAAGCAATCTCTTGCCCATGCATTAGGTGGAAGCAAGGACCTTATTGATGTAGGCATTAGTGTAGGCATTCAATCTAGTACTGAAAAGCTATTAGAGCTAATAAAGGTCTATGTGGAAAAAGGCTATAAACGGGTAAAAGTAAAAATAAAACCGGGCTACGATGTCGAAGTCATTCGTGCTATTCGTGCTGCATTTCCTAATCTGCCGTTAATGGCGGATGCAAACTCAGCGTATACATTAAATGACATTGAAGTGCTACAACAGTTGGATGCATTTAATCTGCTAATGATTGAGCAACCACTTGCAGCAGACGATATTATCGATCATGCCAAGCTTCAAAAGCAGTTGAAAACACCAATCTGCTTAGATGAAAGCATTACATCACTAGAGGATGCAAGGAAAGCAATTGAGCTAGGTAGCTGCGGTGTAATTAATATTAAAATTGGGCGTGTAGGCGGCATAACAGAAGCCAAAAAAATACATGACTATTGCCAACAACATGCTATTCCTGTTTGGTGTGGGGGCATGTTAGAAGCGGGAATCGGACGAGCACATAATATCGCTTTAACAGCGCTTTCCAATTTTGTTCTACCGGGTGATACCGCAGGCTCTAGCCATTATTGGTACGAGGATATTGTAACACCTGAAATCGTAGTGGAAGATGGGCATATTCGTGTGCCACAGAGCATCGGAATTGGCTATCAGCCGAATTTAGAAATTATTGATAAATTAACAATTAGCAAAAAAGTCTATAAAGGGTAGTAGAGCTTGGCTTATTTTCCATCATGATTGTTAGTATTGCATAAATAGTCGAGGAGAGAAGTGATTGAAAAAGAGCTTACAAATCGGCGGTGCTTATGTAGGAATTATCGTCGGTGCGGGGTTTGCATCAGGACAAGAAATCATTCAGTATTTCACGAGTTATGGCAATAAGGGGATTTTAGGTGCTCTTTTAGCGACACTGTGGTTTGCCTTTGTGGGAATGTGTACAGCACAAATCAGTTCGAGGTTGCAGACAACGTCCCATAAGGATTTGATTTATCAAATTTCAGGTAATACGCTTGGTTTTTTAATGGACTTTGTTCTATCGCTATTTTTGTTTGGTGTATCAGTTATTATGTTTGCTGGTGCTGGCGCAACGTTTGAGCAAATGTTTGGACTACCCGTATGGCTGGGGAGCATTTGTATGATTGCCCTCACCATGATGACAGTAATGATGAATGTAAAAAGCATTATTAATATTATTGCAATTGCAACGCCTTATTTATTAGCTGTCGTAACGATTATTGCAGTCTATTCAATAGCTACGATGGATTTATCGTTTGCGGAGCAAGCAACTATAGCAGAACAGCAATTACAAACAACCTCTAAAAGCTGGTGGGTAACGGCGTTGCTGTATATGTCTTTTAATATCGGCGTATGCTTCTCGCTCCTTACAGTGATGTGTGGCGCAATCCGTAATGAACGAATTGCAGGTATGGGTGGCATTATTGGGGGACTGTTGTTAGGCGCGCTCATTCTACTTATTCATTTTTCTCTTCTTGCTAAAATGAACGTTATTGTCGGGTTGGATATTCCAATGTTAGCATTGGCGAATGAAATTCATCCAATCGTAGGTTTACTAATGTCATTTTCATTATTAGGAATGATTTACAATACGGCGGTAGGGATGTTTTATTCGTTTACGGTACGATTTTTTAAACCAACAAAGCCTAGCTTTAAGGTTGCTGTTATTTTTATGGGGGTTTTAGGATTTTTGGCAAGCTTAGTGGGCTTTACGACACTTGTATCAAAATTATATGCAGTGATGGGCTATGTAGGTTTTATTTTGGTGGGGTCTATTATTTTTGCATGGTTACGAGGCATAAGACGAGTAGTGTAAATAAAAGGTAATTGAGAAGGATAAGCTACGCCATTCTCAATTACCTTTTTATTTTGGAAGAACTTGCGGGGAGGGGAGCGCGTTGAAATGGATTGAAAAATAAGTCGTTTAGCCAATATTATTGTTGAAAAATCAAAGTTTTAAAGTATTTCCAACTAAAACGAGAACAATTCTCAATAGATGGTTGACTGATAATAGAAAGATGCTTATAATGAGAATCGTGAGTAATGATAATCATTTTCATCCGATAATTAATTACAAGCAAAAATGAATCTACCGGGGATTACAATGAAAATAAGATATCTTTTAACAGCAACTGTTGTGTTGTCTATTGTGTCGCTATTCATTGGTGTAGTAAATATTAAACCAAGTGACTTATTAGACTTCGGTTCAGAAGAAACTAGACTATTTATTATTAGTCGTGTACCAAGACTTGTAGCAATTTTGCTAGCAGGTGCAGGTATGAGTATTGCTGGTTTAATTATGCAAAGCTTAAGTAGGAATAAGTTCGTGTCACCAACTACAGCAGGAACTTTAGATGCTACGAAATTAGGTGTCCTAATTTCAATGATGTTTTTTACTAATGTCACGTACTTCCAAAAAATTTCCTTCGCTTTCCTATTTGCTTTAGCCGGCACATTATTGTTTATGCAAATATTAAATCGAATAAAGTTTAAAGATGCGATTTTTATACCGCTTATTGGCTTAATGTTCGGAAATATTCTTTCGTCGATTACGACATTCTTTGCGTATAAGGCGGATATAATCCAAAACATTACTGCATGGTTACAAGGAGATTTCTCTTTAATAATGAAAGGTCGTTATGAGCTTTTATACATAAGTGTACCTGTTCTAATTTTAGCTTACATTTATGCGAATCGTTTCACAGTGGCTGGAATGGGTGAAGATTTTGCAAAAAATCTTGGTCTTTCCTATAAATTCGTTGTGAATTTAGGTCTAGTGTTAGTAGCGCTCGTAACAACTACGGTGGTATTAACTGTTGGTGTGATTCCTTTCCTTGGATTAATTATTCCAAATATCATATCGCTATTCAAAGGGGATAACCTTGCAAAGACATTACCACATACAGCATTACTCGGAATGTCCTTCCTATTATTATGTGATATTTTAGGACGCGTCTTGATTTTCCCTTATGAAATTCCGATTAGTATGACGGTCGGCGTCATCGGAAGTGCCATCTTCCTATTTATGTTGTTTAGGGGGAGAGCATATGCGTAACCGTACCAAAATGTTGATATTACTAGGTCTAGCAGTAATTGCTATGTTACTGTATGTCTTTTATGAATTAAATGGGAACTATCATTATGCGTTCCCTCGTCGCCTTATTAAAGTGGTGGCGATGGCATTAACGGGAATTGCCATTGCGTATTCAACAGTGGTATTCCAAACGATTACACATAATCGTATATTAACACCAAGTGTTATGGGACTTGATGCGTTATATATGATGGTGCAAACAATTATTTATTACTTCTTTGGTTCTATGTCCATATTCGTTATTAACGCGCAATATAATTTCTTGGTAGCTGTTGCAGCAATGGTAATTTTTGCACTGATTTTCTATCGGGTATTGTTCAAAGAAGGGAAACGACCGATTTATTTCCTACTGCTAGTCGGAATGATTGTCGGAACGTTTTTAGGAAGTGTCACAACATTCTTCCAAGTATTAATTGATCCTAACGAGTTCTTAAGCTTACAAAGTAAAATGTTCGCCAGCTTTAATAATGTGAATTCAGATTTAATATGGTTAGCCGGTCTTGTTATTGTAGGTACTTTTGTATATGGATGGCGTCATATGAGCCAACTTGATGTGATGTCCCTTGGTCGTGATACAGCGATAAACCTAGGAGTACCTTATGATAAGCTTGTACAGCGCATGCTTATCCTATCTTCCATATTAATTGCCGTTTCTACAGCTCTTGTTGGGCCTATTACATTTTTTGGCTTAATCGTAGCGAATTTATCGTATCAGTTTTTCAAGACGTACAAGCACTCTGTGTTAATCGCAGGTTCTTGTGTGATGAGTATTGTTGCTTTAGTCGGTGGGCAGTGGATGGTCGAGCGTATTTTTAACTTCGATACAACACTTAGCGTCATTATCAACTTTGTAGGTGGTGTGTACTTCATCTACTTATTATTGAAGGAAAGTAGGTCAGCAGGATGATCCAAGTAAAAGAAATTTCTAAGTTTTTTGGGAAAAAGCCGGTCATTCAAGATGTTAGTGTAGACGTTGCACCAGGGAAAATTACGTCTTTTATCGGACCGAATGGTGCAGGTAAATCAACATTGCTTTCAATGGTAAGCCGTTTACTGAATGCAGACACTGGAGAAGTACTACTGGATAAGTCGGATGTGCGCCGCTGGAAATCCGATGACTTTGCAAAGCGCGTATCGATTTTAAAGCAATCAAACTACATGAATGTACGTCTAACAATACGTGAACTCGTATCATTTGGTCGTTTTCCTTATTCAAAAGGGAACCTAAAACCAGAGGATGAGCAAAAAGTAGATGAGGCAATACAATATATGAATTTAGACGATATGCAGCATAACTACTTGGATGAATTATCGGGTGGTCAGCGTCAACGGGCATTTATTGCAATGGTTATTGCGCAGGACACCGACTATATTCTATTAGATGAGCCACTTAACAATTTGGACATGAAGCATTCCGTGCAAATCATGAAAATATTGCGTAAGTTGGTCGATGAGTTAGGAAAAACGGTTGTCATTGTTTTACATGATATTAACTTTGCATCCGTATATTCTGATTATATCGTCGCTTTAAAAAATGGACGTGTTGTAAAAGATGGTCCAACGAATGACATTATTAACTCAGATGCATTAAAGGAAATCTATGATATGGATATCCCTGTTCAAGAGCAGAATGGCTGTCGCATTTGTGTGTATTTTAACTCATAGTAATAATAGATAGTCATAGCTATCTAAAAATATAAAAACAATTAAAGGAGCATTTCACAATGAAGAATTGGAAATTACTTACTGTGCTAATGGCAATGATGCTTTTAGTATTAGCTGCTTGTAGTTCGAAAGAAGAATCAAAAGAAGACGATAAAGGTTCAAAAGATAATAAACCTGCTGAAGAGCAAAATGAAGCGGCTTCTGCTTACCCAATCACAATCCCAGGTAGTACAATGGGCGAAAATACATTTGAAGAAGTAACACTTAAAGAACAACCAAAAAATATTGTTGTATTTGACTATGGTTTCCTTGATACTTTAGATGCTTTAGGCGTTGAAGTTGCAGGTGTGCCACAACAATCTGTACCTAGTTATTTAAGCAAATATGCTGACACTACTTATGTAAATGTTGGTTCTTTAAAAGAGCCTGATTTTGAAGCAATTTCTTCTATGGGCCCAGACATTATTTTTATTTCTGGTCGTCAAGCGGCTGCTTACGAAGAATTATCTAAAATTGCGCCAACTGTATTCGTTGGTGTAGATAACACGAATTTCATGGAATCATTTAAAACAAACACTGAATTAGCTGGTAAAATTTTTGGTAAAGAAAAAGAAGCTGCTGATGCATTTGCTGCATATGAAGTGAAAGTAGAAGAGATCAAAGCAAAAACTGCTTCATCTGAAGACAAAGCTTTAATCGTTTTAGGTAGTGAAGGTTCATTAGCTGCATATGGTCCTGGTTCACGTTTTGGTGTTATTCATGATGTATTTGGTGTAAAAGCTGTTGATGACACAATTAAAGTAGATACACATGGTGATAACGTAAGCTTTGAGTACGTACGTGAGAAAAACCCAGATATGTTATTCGTAGTTGACCGTGATGCAGCAGTTAACCCTGAAGGTGAGTCTGGTACGAAAGCTGCTATTGAAAATGAAATTGTTAGTGCTACTAACGCTGCTAAAAACGGTAAAATTTTCTATCTAGATCCAGAATATTGGTACCTATCAGGTGGCGGTTTATTATCAGAAACTGCAAAAGCTGACGATATTTTAAAGGCGTTTAACTAATATGTTTGTTCAAATTAAACGTATGGTCGTTACAGAAGGCAATGCCAATAAGGTTGTAGAGCGTTTTGGAGCTAAAAAGGATGGTCCATCACTACTTGAACAGCAACCAGGTTTTATCGATAAGCAAGTCCTTGTAAAAAAAGTACGTCGTGGCGATGAAGAAGTGCTTATTATGGTTCGTTGGGAATCCGAAGAAGCATGGAAAAATTGGGAGAAGAGCCCTGAGCATATTGCTGGTCATAAAGCAAATGCAGGTAAGGCTAAACCTGACTTTATCATTGAAAGCGGACAAGATGTTTACTATGTAAAAGGTTAATAAAAATGGGAGGTGTCACAAGTCATTTGTGGCACCTCTTTTTGCTTTTTAAGATATACCAATATTGGGTGCGAAGTAGGGAAGAAAAGGATGGTAGGCAAGGGGGTGTCTCTGTTTGTGTTACACCACACCTCGCCATTTTTTAAATTGAAGGGTGAAATGATAAGGTAAACAATAAGAATCGATTCATTATGAAGCCTAATGAAGGTTGTACTTATTTAAAATAGCTGTTTAATGTTTAATGGAAGTTTTATTCCAGCTATTGAAGGCTGAAGTAATATTAAAAGAAATACCGCTCTCATTAATGCATAAACCAGTAAAATTAGTTGGACAGTAATAATAAGCTTCACTTGCCTTCGTAACAGAATTGAAAGTCTTTGTAGAGGCAATATAATCTGTAACATCAGTTGGGAAGTTAACGGTATTACTGCCGATGCTATGGTTATTAAGAGATTGTATTTGCTTCCCTCGGGCATACATAATGCAGCAATGAGGAGCTTTATAAATCATCGGGGTATGAAGATTCAAACCAGCAGTTAAAGGACTCACTAAAGACAATAATAATAAATCGTCATCGGATACTTTTACAATCTTATATTGGGCCATATAGGCATCCATTTTTTGCTGAAAAGTATCTTCAAAACCATATGTATCACAAATGGAGTTAGATAGAGTAGATTTAAGTTTGTATGCTGTTAAAGTTTCTTGATAAGCTCGTTGTTCTGCTTGAATAATTAGTTGTTCAATAGATTGTTGTTCGTGTGAAGGCTTTTTAATAGTTATTTCTTCTGCCGCTACATAAATTGTGCAGGAAAAAGTTTCTGTAAGTATTAGAATAGTGTTATTTACTCCATTAGCCATTTCAATCACTCCTAATTTGGAGAATTTTTAGTGAGAATTTAAAAATATCATAAGACAAAAACTCCAGATTGTGTCACATGTATTACAGATGAATTTTACCTACCTTAAGCGTAACATCAGTCCGGACGCCATTTCAATGGTCAGTTAACGCCAAAAAAATGACGGTCATTATTATTATACCGCCAGTTTTTTGCTACTTTTTAGCAAAAAACTGGCGTGCTATTCGAAAATACCGCCATTATTTGGCGGTATTTATGTTTTTATTATCAGTGATAAGTACAAAAGGTGAATTTAAATTCATTTAACGTGTGAATACTAGAATTAATTACCAATAATATATATAATATTTGATAATATAATTAAGGAGGAAGAGGGCTATTGAAGGATATAGATGGACGTATTAACGAATCTTTAGACATACTTATTGAAAATGATGCAATGCTTGGTGATGAATTAAAGACAATGCTTAAAAGTTTTAAAGCAGAGAAAGTAGTTACAGGCTATTCATTTGGCAAACTATGTTTTTGGCATTACGAAGCATTTGTAGATTGTTTGAATGATGATATTTATAAAGTCGCTGCAGCTATTGAACTTCTAATTTTGTCCTATGATATTATTGATGATTTGCAAGATAAGGATACTGACTATATTTGGAGCAAAACACCCGAACTTGCGTTAAATGTTGCATTAGCCATGCTCGTTATGTCATCTAAGGCTATACATAACACTACTTTTGAACATAAAAATACTGCCCTTCGATTATTACAAGAATATGCTTTGCGAAGTATTAGTGGCCAGCAGTTAGATGTACTCAATGATTGCCAAGATGAGCAATCCTATATACAAATGATTGACCAAAAATCAGGTTCCCTAACAGCAATGAGTTGTGTTATCGGTGAAGCACTTGCAAAAGGAGAAACGACTGCTGAAATAGAAGAGTATGGAAAATACATAGGTATCATTCAACAAATAAAAAATGATATTCAAGGTTTAAAAACATGGGGACCTAAGAATGACCTTTTAAATAAAAAATACTCGTTACCAATTATTTATCTAATGTCACAAAATAATAGTGTTTCAAAATATGTGATAAACTATTATAATAAAGATATAGTTACATTTTTGGATAAAAATGCTATAGAAAATGAGTTGAAAAATGGTGGCGCAATACGTTATGCCATTACGATTAAAAACCTCTATAAGCTAAAGGCATTGAATATTCTCGAAAATGTTGCTATAAACAAAGTAGGTAAAGAATACCTAATAAAACTAATGAGATGAGGAGAGATTTTTATGATTAATGTAATTCAGTATTTAGAACAGAATCCAGCACTAGTATCATTGTTAAAAGAACAGAAAGTCGCATTAATAGGTTTTTCAGCAACTGAACAACAGGCTATACTTGACTCATTCGAAGAAGAACTATGTCTACAACACACAATCTGGAGATAAATATAATTATACGAAAATGGTTTATGCTTGCTATAAGTGTTTACATTCTGCTAGGTTTTTACCTGCTATATGTTACTTATAGCAAGCCTTATTTGGGTATAGATATAAAAGAAATAAATGGAAACTGGGTAGTGGAAAAATCATATGGACCATTATTGAATGGGCAAGAGATTTCTGCGAAAGATATTATTTTAAACATAGATAATGTTCCAATCGACGCTATTCCTTATGTCAAAGAGGATTTTGTTATTAGGGCGGCAAATACGTTAACTATTTTGAAGCCTGATGGTCAAATAATCAACGTTGAAGTAAGTAGTTTAGATTTTACTAAGCATTTTTATTTTGTATTCGTAATCCCAGGGTGTTACTATTTTTTAACATTTTTTATTGTGCTTTATTTGTATTGTAAACAAAAAAACACATCGCTATTAAGATTGCTTATTTTATTTATGCTTTCGGTCTCTATAGCCTATCTTAGTAGCGGCGCATCTGGCAGTCTAAATAGTATAGGCATTATCGTCAATCGAGGGAGTATGCTATTATGTTTAGTATTGTTTTTACATTTTTTGAGAAATTATTTTATTTTTTTAAAGGCAAGTTGGATACTTTTTAACAATATCAAATTATTTTATCTACTCCCTATTATAGCCATGCTATTTGGCTACATTGGTATTATTTATTATGACTTGCATGATTTCCTATCAAACATTATTTTAGCTGTTTTCTTAATTTTCCTTATTACTATACTTGGCATTTTATTGCTAAGCTATTTTAAATATAAATCACCTCAGTTAAAAATTTTGTTAAATGGCGTAATGATTCCTTTTCTTCCATTCTTGTTTCTTTATGCATTTCCACTTATATTATTTAATCGATATATACTTTCCGCTGAAATCAGTGCTTTATTTTTATTGTTGATTCCATTTAGCTTTATTTTTACTCAACTAGCGGAACGATTATTTGATATTGAATATCACATTACAAGACTTCGGTACTATGTAATATTCTCTTTAATATTTACTTTGTGGTTTGCTTTTGGTTTGTATTGGATCGCTAGAAAATTTTTAACGATGACTGTGATATCGGGTATTTCATTGTTTACTTTTTTATCGTTAGTTGTTCTTTTCTACATAAAAGAGAAGGTCGATTATCGCAAGCGCAAAATATTGTTTTCTACTAAAGGTGATTATATACATCAGTTATATATTGCTGTAGATAGAATTGGCAAAACGATTAAATTAGATGAGCTTCTAGAAAGGTTTGCACAAGAGGTTTCACTGCACCTTGAGCTTGAGCATGTATTTGTATTAACCTATGACTATGACACAAATCAATTTACTTCAATGGTTGAGGGAAAGATTCCTATAAATCCTATGTTAATGGAAGATTTAAGATTAGGAGAAATACGGAAACTTGACAAAGTCTATCTAGCTTTCCTCCATCAAGATGCTCATTACAAAAGAGCCTTAGTATTGGGGCATAATAATTCAATTCATTTAAAAGAAGAAGAGCTACTATGGCTCGAGTTGCTTCTGTTATATGTAAATAATTTTATAGAAAATACAAAAATGGTGGAAGAACTGTTAGAGGAACTAAAGCATATGAAGCAAGCAGATGATGGTCAATTACCTTGGCTAAACAAACTACTGTGGTTAAGGTTTGAAGAGGAAAAATATCAATTGGCTCAAGAATTACATGATACGAACTTACAAGAGCAACTCCATATTGCTCGAGAAATAGATGTCTTAATAAATGCAAAAGATACAGTAGAAATTCAACAAAAACTTGTTAAGATTCATCAACAAATGGTGACATCTTTACACGATTTAAGAGCTTATTGTGAAAATTTAAAACCCCCGCTATTAGACACACTAGGGCTAAATGCTGCCTTAGAAAAACTCATTCGAAAAGTAACAGAAAGAGCTAGCTTTTTGTTAATCTATACAATCGATCGCCTCTATCTAGAGGATGAGCGAATGAATTTAATGATTTACCGTCTATTTCAAGAATTACTCAACAATGCTCTGAAACATTCCTATGCGACAATTGTTGAAATTCACCTTAAGGAAATGGACAATGGATTTGAAATCATTTATCAGGATGATGGGGTAGGTTGTAATGTAAATGAAATTATAGTGGCAGAGTCGATGGGGATTCGTGGTATGCAAGAGCGTGTAAAAGCCTTTAATGGACACTTTTACATGGATACCCAGATTAATAAAGGGATGTCTATTAGAATTACAGTAAAAGAAGGAAGTGACACACTTGATAACGATGCTCATAGTGGATGATCACCCTATTGTGTTAGAGGGAACAAAGAATCTATTTAAAGAAAATGAAGATATTATAGTTGATACAGAAAGTGATGCAACTTCTGTCATTCCAAAAATTAAAAACAAGCCATATGATATTTATCTTATTGATATCAATATGCCTTTGGAAAATGGCATTCATTTAGCTCGGAAAATTAAAGCTATACAGGTTGATGCGTCGATTATCCTTTATACAGGGAATGATATTACGGATTATTATCCACTTATTTTGGAAAGAAAGATCGAGGGGATTTTAGCGAAGACAGCATCTAAAGAGCAAATATTACGGACGGTTAGAGCCATTGCAAATGGTGAAATTGTGTTACCAAAAAATTTCCTGGAATTTCTTGATAATCGCTTTAAATTGCAGGATGCAAAGCTCGATATACATTTAAATGAAAAAGAAAAGAAAATTTTAAGGTTGATTGCTAAAGGGCATACAAATAAAGCAATAGCGATCGAGTTAAATATTCCACAACGAACAACTGAAAGGTATTTAACACAGTTGTTTTCCCTACTCAATGTAGATTCCCGTACAGAAGCAGTAAACCTTGCAGAACGAATGAATTTACTCTAGTTTCATAATGTGTTATAATATATAAAAATTGTTATATTTTTCTATAAAATGGTATGTTTATGGGTGAATCAAGACACATTATGCATACTTAGGACAATTTTTTACATTTATAATTCTAAATACCTATTGGGTGTAGTAAACACCGCCATTTTTTGGCGGTGTTTTTTTGTATTACCGCCAAATCACGCCAAAAAATCTAGCGAAGTCCGCCAAAAAAGTGGCGTAAACACAACATTGAAATGGTGGTATAAGTACTGGTACGCTTAACTTAATCGTAGTTAAGTTTATTTGCCATAGTGCGTAATAGTGTAAGTGTATAGTTCATTAATTAATAAATTACTAATTTATTTATATAGTAGAATGTGGATTTTTTGTAATGTTACTAGCTAGACAGCATATTCATGATAAAACTTTAATAAAGGTAGGCGTATAATTTGAAAGTAGAACTTGAAAATTTAATCTCTATAGATGAATCTAATAAAGATCAAGTCATTAAAGTTTATAATCGTTATGGTATTGTGGTAGGTGCGCCTGAAATCAGAAAAAGAAATTTGAAGGCATCTTTTAATCCTATTTTTACTTTAAATGAAGATGTGACGTATGAACAGGTGGCAGCATTATATAAATCATTGGAACATGAATTAGGTATCGTCTCTATTGGAGAACGTTTTTACTTTGATTTTTCGGATAGCGAATATGAACAAGCGTCATTATTTACTTTAAATTCTACGGGTAACTCCCCAGAGATGTTTGTAGATGATAAAGGCACTTTATTTTCTATCAGTACGTTTTGTAAGCAGTGTGGTCTTATGGAAAAAGAGCAACTATCACCATTAGTCATTGATACTTCGCAAATGAAGGATCGTCATTTAGTCCATGTAAGTGGCTATTGGGTAGCTTCCGAAGAATTAGTTGCATTAATGAAGCAAGCTAACATTGAAGGCTATGAACTATTAGAAGTAATGCATAGCGGATCAGAAGTTGGGAAACAGCTGGCATATCAAATAATTCCAACACAGATAATGCCTGTAGGTAGCGCTGAAAGAATCAAACTGTATTTTGCTACTGAACAACCGCCTTGCAAATGTGGTTTAAGCGGTGTCATTAATGGCCCTGATATTTATAATCGTAACGATATAATAACTTTAAATGGTGATGTATTTTATTCTTCTGAATGGAGTCATGATGGCAGATATCTGTACAGAAAAACACTGTTTAGTAGAATAAAATGTACCCTATCAGATAGACACTTTGAAAAAAGTCCTACTGATAGGGGCTTTTTGTTTATAATGAGAAAAAAAGATGTTGGAGCGGAACTAATGACAAAAAGATTATTCACAAAAAAAGAAC
>NZ_PYWM01000015.1 GCF_003049665.1 Lysinibacillus mangiferihumi
CGGAACAAAGTGAAATACCCGCGAAGAAAGAGGTTTTACCCGCGGAACAAAGTGAAATACCCGCGAAATGAGAGGTTTTACCCGCGGAACAAGGTGAAATACCCGCGAAGAAAGAGGTTTTACCTGAAATAAAATTGTTAAATACGGATTATAAAAAAATTTCGTGATACGTTCACGGGATTTTTTTTCGTAATTTATGGATTTAAAATAAGTATGGATAAGGAACAACCTAGTAGGTAATAAATATCGTGTTGACTATGGAGTGAATTGGTCAAAGGGTGAAAATAAAACCTATAAACTTTGTTCTAACTTTTTTAATTTAGCTTACACTTACTATAGGACGAACTTTGTGTGGAGTAAGGGGGAAATAACATAGCGAAAAAAATGGGAGTTGTGGCACTACTAATATTTGGTGCCTACGTTCTGGGCATGTATTGGTATATATTTCATAGTGGTGGTGGCACAATACCGCGAGCGTTTCAAGGCTCCGTTGCGGACCCAGTTATGTTTATGTCTGAAAAAGAACTAAACTTAAGTCTGGAATATTCGAAAATACGAAATTTCTTATTTTTTGTAGTAACACCATTTGAATGGCTTGCTTATATTGTGATTTTGTTAATGGGTGTTTCTCGCTATTTTGAAAAAGTTTCGACGTCCCAAACGAAAAGGAAGCTGTTACAAAATGCTGCCTATTTATTTTTATTATCGTTTTTGCTGTATGTAGTCCTTTTCCCAATTGAATACTATCGTTACTATTTAAGTAAAAGCTATGGTATTAGCACTCAAGCTTTTCCGTCTTGGATGCGTGATGGTGTCATTGATTTTTGGGTTAACTTTGGCATGACTTTTATTATCGTATCCGTTCTTTATTGGCTTATGAAAAAGAGTGCCAAGAGATGGTGGCTATATGCGTGGATATTAACGATTCCCTTTACGATTTTTGTAATGTTTATTCAGCCTGTTGTGATTGATCCGTTATACAATGATTTTTATCCGCTAAAAAACAAGGAGCTAGAAACGAAGATATTAGCAATAGCAGAACAAGCTGATATTCCGGCAGAGCATGTGTATGAAGTGAATATGGCACAAAAGACCAATGCATTAAATGCTTATGTGACGGGAATTGGTAGTAATTCAAGAATTGTGCTGTGGGATACGACGTTAAATCGTTTAACAGATAATGAAATTTTATTTATCATGGCGCATGAGATGGGGCATTATGTTGAGAAACATATTTATTTTGGCATTGCGGGTTATTTATTAATGACCTTAGTCGGGCTTTGGTTAACAGCGAAAATTATGCGGTGGGTACTAGCCCGTTACGGACATGCATTAAAAATTACAAAAATAAGTGACATCCATTCTTTGCCACTATTTTTACTTATTACATCCTTTTTACTATTTGCTTCGAGTCCTTTATCGAATTTTATATCAAGATATCAGGAAACGCGAGCCGATCAATATGCCATATCAATGATGGACGATCGTCAGGCAGCTGTAACTGCATTCCAAAAGCTTACCATATCAGGATTGAGTGAAGTGAACCCACCGCTTCTTGTGAAATGGTTCCGCTATACGCATCCAACCATGCTTGACCGCATTATGAAAGTAGCGGAAACCGAAGAACCAATCAAAGAAAAGCCGATAAAAGAAGAACAGAAAAAAACGAGGTAATGATGGAAGTAAAATAATCCACAAGAGCCGAGGTTTTTCAGGAGAATAAATTGGGTATTCTAACGATAAGATGATTAAAATTTGTTCGTTTTAGAATGGTAGGGGATTTATGCGCAATATTGTTATTATAACGCTTGCATCCATTTTAATGGCATTTGCTTATAATTTTTTATTAATACCGCATGAGATTTTAAGTGGTGGATTAAGTGGGATTGCCATTATGCTTGGCATCGTTACGCCGTTGAACACAGGTGTGTTAAATCTTTTATTAAACTTGCCCTTGCTTATATTAGGTGTGATGAAGTTAGGGAAACGTTTTATTGCTTATACCATTCTTTCAGTTGCAGTGATGTCTATCGCCCTGTTAATTATTCCGATTTATAAGGCAACACAGGAACCGATTTTAGCTTCCTTATTTGGTGGGGTTATTGTGGGTCTTTGTGTAGGTTTGATTTTTCGTGCGTCTGGCTCCTCAGGTGGCTTTGATATTATTGCGATGCTGTTGAGTCGCAAAAGGGATTTTCCATTGGGGGTACTTATTTCAGCTATGAACGGGGTCGTAGTAGCGATTTCAGGTTTTGTTTTTAGTTGGGATGCCGCCTTGCTGACACTCGTTTCGATTTATGCCACTGGAAAAGTTGTTGATACCATCCATACGAGTAATATTAAACTGACGCTAATGATTATTACTAGCAACGGTGAAGATGTGAAACAACAACTGTTAACTAGGCTGCATCGCGGGATTACGATGATGGATGCGAAAGGTGGCTATTCAGGAGAAGGGCGAAAAGTGCTGATTACCGTCATTACACGTTATCAGCTGGCTGAAGTGAAAAGCCTAATAAAAGAAGTAGATGCAAAAGCGTTTGTGAATATTTTGCAAACAACTGAAGTGATTGGTATGTTTGACCGCGGTTCCAAATGATAAAAAGTTAAATCTTTGGAAAAAATGTATTTTAAAAACACACGTAATTGATTATACTATAATCGAACGTGTGTTTTTAAATTTTTGAGCTTGAAGAAAGGAGTAAACATGCAAAAAGATATCATCCATACTTATTGTTTAAAGCTTCGTGGCACAACGCATGATTACAAGGACGAATGGCAGGCTGATCGCTATCATATCGGTGGCAAAATGTTTGCCATGATGGGCGGAGATGCTACGAGAAAGCCGATTATTACGTTAAAATGTGCACCTAGTCGTGCAGAAGAATTAAGAGAAACCTATGAAGGGATTATTCCAGGTTACTACATGAACAAAACTCACTGGAATTCCATTTATTTAGATGCAAATATTCCGAACGAGTTACTTGAAAATTTAATTCAGCATTCCTATGAGCTCGTATTCGAAAAGCTAACAAAAAAAGCACAAAAGGAAATAGGTGTTTGAGTGCCAGTCACTCAAACAATTCTTATACAATTTTTAAGAATTATAGCCTTGTTCACCATAAGGTTGTAGCTTTTCAAGCCATTTTTGTTCAAGCTTTTCGAGTTCTTTTTTGGCATCAAAAAATCCCTCTTCTTTCTGCTTCAAATACTCCACTACTTCGAGCTGAAAGGCATCCGTACCAAATGTATTGTAATCTGCTTGTAACGCTTTATTTGTATACGTATTTGTCTTTAGCATAAACTGAAAGCCATTTAGGCGCTTTAAGTTGTTGAAGCTACCAACAAACACTTTGCCATTTTGTTTGTTCGTCATGGTAAAAACGCCCGCTTCAATTTTCATTTCTTTATAAAGTTCTTTTAATTCTTTTTTGTGGTCCATTCATAACCCTACTTTCTTATTTTTTTACCCAATATGCACTACCATCATCCTGACGATCCATAAATCCATATTGAATTAAATAGCGACGAATTTGTACATAATCCTCATACATTGGCTGGATGATTGCATTGAGTTCCTTTTCTGTATAGTGTGTTGACTCATCGAGAAGCTTTGTAATGGCACGGAGTACAACAATTTTATGCTTTTCTCGTTTTGGAAAGCGGACAAGCTCCTGCCCAATACCATTAGGGAAGTATTTAGCAAGTAGCTGTTGTTCTTCGGCCAAGGTGATGTTATAGCGATCATCCACCATCGTAGCTGTTTTGTGAATAGGGACAAAAGGTTCTTCCTTTTGACCTTGTTCTTTTAATAGTTCCATCATGGCAAGAAATGTTTTAGCCTGACGTTCTTTTTCTTTTAAGGCAAAACGATGGTGACGAATCGTTGTGGCACTGCCAATTGCAAGCTCTTCTTTAATGGCCTGATCGGTTTTACCTTCGTAAAATAAACGCAAAATATGGCTTTGATGGTCCGTTAAGCCTGTCATTTTTTTATTTAATCCATTTAAGTAGTGAAAAACAGATTGGTGTGCAGCCGAAATATGATGTTGCATAAATTTTTTTGCTTCATACAGGACATTTTCATGTGGATATATAATCCCTTTTTCAATTTTCTCTCCACAAAGAAGGCAAGTGTAGTGTGTATCTTCATCTGTGTAGCCTTGTTTAATGTCCTCGATAGAAGCCTGCCAAAATAATTGGTTTAGATCCATATGGAACCTCCTCTGAAAAACAAACTTATTTAAATTTTGTTTGCTTATTTATATTTAAAATAACAAAACGTTTGTTAAAAAGCAATAAAAATACACATCGCATTTATCGTCGATGTGTACCTTGAATTAACCTAGTGATTTTTCTTTTTGAAAATAATAATTGATAATAGAGCAAGGAGAACAATAGTTATTAAAATAATTATATAACTTGTAGTTAGGCTAACGGTATGGCCATTTAGCTCATAAATAATACCATAGTTCAGCTTATAGCTTTCCATATGCTCAGCAGGAACGCCGCCAAAAACGTTCGCAATCGAGCTTTCCATAAAGGCATTTCGCAATAGTAATGTAGTATGACTAATTGGAAAATACATGATTAGTTGTTGGGCAAAGCCAGGGAGGACGCCCACAGGGACATAAACGCCACATAAAAACCCGAGTACTGTACCAACGATTGTACTTAAAGTAGAAAAGGCATTTTGCGTGCTAACAAATAATACAAGAAACATATTAAATACGCTCGCAAGGAATACGGATAATAAAAGTATGCCAATCACTTTGATCAAGGCGCTAAAACTAAGTAGCTCTCCGCCAGTTGATACAATGAAAATCTCACAGCCTATTAGCGCTACGAGGGAGAACAGACAGCCGATGATAAAAGCGTTCAATACATAGCTTATTTGAATCGTTGCGCGCGAAATAGGGGCTGTGAGAAAATCTGCAGTTGCTTTTGACTCCATATCGCGCACCGCAATGGCAAATGCACCTAAGGTTGTCGTAACAGCCATCATGGATAATAGACCAGCAACAAGCCATTCATTGACCATTGTAATCAACTCAGGAGTAGCCTCTGTTACTTGCTCAATCGCATCCACCTGCATTTTTTGGAGAAAAATTGCGTAAAGAACAATCACAATAATGACGGAAAGCAGAGAGAAAAAGACTTGGGTTTTATCTCTTCTAAAAACTTTACTATTGCGCTTATTAAGCTAATCATTGCTTCCATTTGTACCATCTCCTTGTGCCATGATATGAATAAAGACATCATCCATCGTGCCCTTCATGACTTCAAAAGAGGCTAATAGGGGCTCGGCACTTTTTAAAAGTGTAAGTGCTGTCAGTGTAGAGCTAACTCGAACATAGAAAATGCCTAGCTTTTCTGTGTACGGTAAGGTATTTTCCTTAAGCCACTTCAGCCCTAATGAACGATCATGAAATACAAGTGCCATCTGGTCGTAGGCATATTTTGTTTTTAAAGCATCAGGGGTTCCTTCAGCGACAATACGACCTTGTTTTAAGACAATCACCTGATGCGCCACTGCAGCTTCTTCCATATAGTGTGTTGTTAAAAATACGGTCATATTTGTTTCTGCCTGAAGTTGTTTGATTGCTTGCCAAACAAATTGGCGTGTTTGGGGGTCGAGACCAGTTGTAGGCTCGTCTAAAAATAAAATTTGTGGTCGATGAATAAGTGCCCGAGCGATATCCGCGCGTCTTTTTTGTCCGCCTGATAATGTCCCGTATTTTTGCAGTTCAATATCATCTAAATGTAAATAGGTCGAGACGAATTGATAATTTTTTGTCAGCTGTGCTTTCGATAAGCCATATGTTTTGCCGCGGTGCAGGATATTTTCTCGAACAGTTAATCGTTCATCTAGGAGGCTTTGTTGAAAAACAACGCCGATAGATTTGCGTATTTTTGCATTATGTGATTTATCATCAAGTGTATAACCGTTAATCGTAACGGTACCACTAGACTTTTGTAGTAGTGTACATAAAATTTCGATGGTCGTCGATTTACCGGCGCCATTAGCACCTAAAAATGCAAAGAGGGAGCCCTGCTCCACCTTGAAAGAAATCCCTCTTACAGCTAAATGCTCGCCATAGTGCTTTTGTAAGTGGTCAACTTGAATGGCAAATGTCATATTCGTCTATTCCTTTCTTTTTTGGATTTCTTTATTGATTTCTTCAATATCGTTTTTTTGCAATACATATAAAATGCACCAAACGATGGAGTAAATGATAATTTCCACTACAAACACATACAGTATGCTCGAGTGCTCGAACCAACGCCCAAAATAACCAGCAATCATTACGCAACATGTCACAGCAATAAAATGTGCAATGAGTTGAATAGAAAATGTTAAACGTTCTATTTCAAAGATGAGGGATAGTGAACCTATTACAACACCAAGTATGGCGGCAATGATTATTTGTTCGAAAAGTTCTGCTCCTACTATTGTTGAATGATTCGACATAATACTTACTGATACTAAAATGTAGGATGAGCTTAGTGAAATCAGTAGTCCTATTATCATCATGCGTAATATTTTCATATTATAATTCCCTCCCTATACCTAATTGGCGTTTTAATTCTTTTAAATATTTTCGGCTAACATGAATGGATACATCATTTTCAAGCAGTAACTCTGTTGCGCCAATTTTACCCATCTGAATAGATGAAATTTTATTGATATTGACGAGCGTCGATTTGCTGACTCTTGCAAAGTCTTTTGCTAATTGGGCTTCTAGCTCATATAACTTGCGTTTGGACTCAAATTCTTGCTCCTCGGTCTGCAAAAAAACTTTTGCCCCTTCAGCATAAATCGAATAAATATCTGTGATTTTGAGTAGATGAATTTCTTGTTGTAAATAGCCATCAAGCATGGTTGTTTGGACTGCTTGTAATTGCTTCATCAATTTTTCAATTTGTTCGTTGTATTCTTTTGCATGTATATGAATCTCTGTTTCTTCTAGCGCACTATTAATGGTTAAATGAATTTTCATTGGAGGCCTCCTTTGGTAATCGTATTACCTGATCTCGGGTAAAAGAAAAAGGCAGTATGTACTGAATCAGCTTAATATTAATGTAGCATAGAAATTTTTAGCGAAGGCAAATTGTTTAATAAGTGGTAAAAATTAATGACTAACAGGTTTGTTTTATACAACAACGGCAACTACCATCAATTATTTCCATTGCATTTATTATTTTTTTGAACATTCAAAATTGTTTGAGTGACAGGCACGTAGAGTAGTAAATAGGGGATGTTCACGTCATAATAGAACTATTCATTCTTGAGGGGTTGCTAGCAATGTTTACATTTTATAAGCAGATGTTCCTAACACTATGTATAGGGTTGTTAGGAGCGCTTTTATTTCAACTTTTACATATTCCGATGCCGTGGTTGTTAGGGGCTATTGCCGCTGTACTTTGCGTGCAGTTATTTACAAACATACAGTTGCAATGGCATCGTTATTTCCGCAATATTGGATTAGTCGTGGCGGGCTACTCCATTGGATTTGCTTTTACTAAAGAAGCCATTCAGGATATTCAACAGTTTTTAGGCAGTATAATTGTGCTAAATATAATTTTTACTATTTTATTTTTTGCCATCAGTTTTTTAGTTGCAAGGCGTACGGATTTAGATTTTTCCACTGCGCTCACATGCTGTGTACCAGGAGGCATGACACAAATTATTGCATTTGCCGAGGAGCAAGGCAATATGAATATGGCTGTCATTACGTTTTATCAGGTATTGCGAGTCCTTTTAATCGTTGGCTTTGTGCCATTAATGGTGACAGGCACTGGTGAAAATCTTGTCACGGTAGATGGAGTCTTTTCTTGGCAGTTGCTAACTTTACTACTTATTTGCGGCTTAGCAGGGTGGCTTGCTCAAAAGGTGAAAATTCCAACAGGCTATATGTTAGGACCGGTATTTTTATTAATGGGGTTGAATATAGCAGAAGTTGCTGTGCCAAAGATGCCATTATCATTGCTGCATATAGCACAGCTAGTAATCGGTATTTATATTGGTCTTTTATTGAAAAAGGAAGACTTACATTTATCAAAGAAGCACATATTTTATGCTTTTGCGTCAGCAAGTCTTTTTATCGGTTCTGCTTATGTTTTATCTTTTGTGATGAAACATTTGTATAGCCTTGATTTCCGTACAGGATTTTTAAGTATTGTACCAGGAGGACTCGATCAAATGGGCATTATAGCGGCTTCTGTACATGCAAATGTAACTATTGTGACCGCTTTTCAGCTATTTAGGGTATTGATAGTATCTGTCTTACTTGTCCCATTGGTAAAGGTGTTTGTCAAAAAGGTGAAAGTTCATGACTAGAGAATAAAAAAGATTGCTCATGCGTTAACGATGAACAATCTTTTGGCCTCAATATTTAAACTGATGAATTAAGTTTTGGAGTGTTTCGGCATTTTTTGTAAGTGTTGTAGCTGCGTTATTTATGTCTTCCATAGAGTAAAGATTTGTCTCGGCAATCTGGGTCACGACTTTTGATTGTTCGCGTGCATCAACCGCAATTTCAGCCATGATTTGGGTAGAGGCATTGGCTTGTTCAATACGCGCATATAGCTCCTCTGCAATACCCGAAACTTCCTGAATTTTATGTGTGACTACCGCTACTTTTGTTGTAATGTTCTCAAATGCGCTATTTGTTGTACGAACTATTTCTACACTTGAAGCGGCTTCTTTTTCACTTTGTTGCATATAGTCGCTTGCTTCTTTTGCTAATTGTTGCATTGTATGAATAGTCTCGGTAATTTGAGCGGCAGATGTTTTAGATTGTTCGGCTAATTTACGAACTTCCTCTGCTACAACAGCAAAGCCTTTGCCATGCTCTCCAGCACGTGCAGCTTCGATAGATGCATTTAAAGCAAGTAAGTTTGTTTGATCGGCTATGGCATGAATAACCTCTACAATGTCTCCAATTGTATTGGCGTGTTTATCCAATGCTACGATTGAATTGACGCTTTGTAAGACGGCTTCTGTCATAGCATGCATTTGTGTTTGCATGGCATGTGCTGTTTTCTCGCCATGTTTCGCCGTGTCAAACGCATCTGAAGCATGCGATGAAACTTCCATATTTGTTTCCGTTACAAGCTGAATACCGCCTGCAATATCCTGCATGGCTTCTGCATTTTCATTGGCGCTTTGTTTTTGGGTGCTTGCACCGCTCGCTAATTCTTGCATATTGGCTGTTAGTTGTTCCGTTGTTCTTGTTGTAGAGCCTGCTGTTGCAGAAAGCTCAGCAGATGATGCCGAGACTTCATTGGCTGTTTCATCAACTTGTTGCATCATTTTTCGGAGTGTTGCAAGCATTGCATTAAAGGATTTAGCAAGATCTCCGATTTCATCTTTCGTTGTTACAACTAACTGTTGCGTTAAATCGCCTTCTCCAGCAGAAATGGTTTCCAACTGCCTATTTAAACGCTTTAAAGGCTTAACAATATTACGCACAAGCAATGTTCCTGCAATGACAGCGATAATTGCTGCAATGATGGCAACAACCGCCATTTTAAGAAGCATTTTTTGTTCGATAGCATTGATTTCAGAGGAGGGAACACCAGCGAAAATCATACCTATCGTTTCTCCATTCGCATTTTGAATTGGTCCATACTGTGTAAAATAAGGTTTGCCAACTACATCAGCTGCTCCTTTGTAAAGGTTTCCTTGTGTAAGCACTGCTTCTGTCACTTTAGGATCGGCTGTTGTGCCAATCGCACGTTGTCCATCAACCAGTATATTCGTGTTAACTCGTGTATCTTGAGCGAAAATAGTAATAGCTGCGTGGGATAATTCTCCTAATTTATCAATTAATGCAGTTTCCTCTGCTATTTTAGCGTCACCTTTGTAAAGCTCCCCATTTTGTAAATGCCATTCACCAGGTAATGTTTGATTCAAATTATAAACACTTAAATCATAGATTTGACTAAGACGTGCTTTATTTTCTGCTTCAATGGTCGTTTTCATTTCGCTTATATTGACAATACCAACAGCAATTAAAACAAATAAAATAACTGTTACAATCAACAAGCTCATTTTCATTTGCATCGTTAAATTTTTCATAGATTCCCTCCACGTTTTTGTCCACATAAATAGCCAGCAAGTGTTGCAAAGTAACTTGCTGTAATTGTATGTATTTCAGGAAAACATTGTATTTTTACTAGTATATAATTACTTACGCTATTTGTATATTTCAAAATTAAATATAATTAGTGACATTTAGATTATTTCATTGCTAAATAGTGGAATTTTATAAGGATGGTTGTTCCAGTTGTGGAAATTGAACATTCCCAAATTATATGGAATATGGTATGCTATACCTAACTAATTCGAACGGAGGTGAAAAGGAATGAATTTAAACGCTACGAGAACAGGTGTAAACATAGAAATTGATATAGCTATTTATTTTACACGTGTTCAAACTTTCGATTTTGCTAACAACGGGATAGGTCTGTCTATTTTTAAGCAAAATCAAATACTAAACGTAGCGAATTAACCATTCTTTTTCACATATATTGAAGAAAAAGACTGCTTGTTAATTGAGCAGTCTTTTTTGTTGTCTAGAAATGTTTTTTCGCGCGTTTCATGGAGGAAAAAACAATGAAAATAAAGGCTGAACAAATACAAAAAATCATCGGTGGCAATGTACTATTTGAAGGATTGCAACTGGAAGTCAATAAAGGGGAACATGTAGCGATTGTGGGTGTCAATGGTAGTGGAAAAACCACTTTACTGCAATTGTTAGCAGGGCTCGATATACCTGATGCTGGACGTATTATTAAAAGTAAAGGAGCAACTATCGGCTATTTACACCAAATTCCAAGCTATCCTTTGCTTACTGTGAAAGAAGTACTGGAGGAAGCATTTACTGAAATCTACAAACTGAAGGCAAAAATGACCACACTGGAACAGGCAATGCAAGTAAATGTTACGGACAAAGTTTTACAACACTATGGTCAAGTTCAGGAACAATTTATGCTACAGGGGGGCTATGAAGTCGATGCGCAATTAGCTGCTATTGCAAATGGACTTAACATTACACCTTTACTTCCTTTACCCTTTGCAAGCATAAGTGGTGGCGAAAAAACGAAGGTAATGCTAGGTCAAATGCTGTTAAGTAACCCATCTATTTTACTTTTAGATGAACCAACCAATCATTTAGATATGCAGGCAATTGAGTGGCTTGAACAGTATGTACAACACTTTACTGGCATTGTCATTGCTGTTTCGCATGATCGTCAATTTATGAATCAAGTAGCGCAAAAAATCATTGAAATTGAGGATGGAGAGGCGTTTACCTATGCAGGAAATTATGACGATTTTACTGCACAGAAAGAAGCGAAAGTGGAACAGCAATTTGCCGAATATGAGGAACAGCAAAAGAAAATTAAGAAGATGCAAGAAGCGATTAAACGTTTAAGACAGTGGGCAAATGAAGCGAACCCACCGAATGCCGCATTGTTTCGCCGTGCTAAAAGTATGGAAAAGGCACTGAATCGTATAGAACGAGTTAAAAAACCTGGCACAAAAAAGAAAATGAATCTCGCGTTAACGATGGCCGAACGTAGTGGCAAAGAAGTGATACAAATGACAGCGATAAGTCATGCGTTTGATAAGCCATTATTTAAGGATAGTCATCTATCGGTCTATTTTGGAGAACGTCTCGCGATTGTAGGCAATAATGGAAGTGGAAAATCAACCTTGCTAAAAATGATGTTAGGGGAGATTGTACCGAATCAAGGAGAGTGTAAAGTAGGTAGTAGTGTAAAAATAGGATATTTATCGCAGCAATTTGACCATGAAAATCCTGCCATTCGTTTAATTGATGCCTTTCGGGAATGTGTATCCGTATCAGAAGCAGAGGCGCGTCATTTGTTAGCGCAGTTTCTGTTTTATGGATACGATGTCTTTAAGAAAGTGAAGGACTTAAGTGGTGGGGAAAAGATGCGTCTGCGTCTGGCGCAATTAATGCATGAAGATATTAATTTACTCATTTTAGATGAACCGACTAACCATTTAGATATAGAAGCAAGAGAGGTATTAGAAGACACCCTTGAATCCTTTGCGGGTACCATCATTGGTGTATCCCATGACCGCTACTTCTTACAAAAAATCTTTACAAAAATTGCATGGATTGAGCAAGAAACGATTTATGTATATGAAGGGGATTATGAATGGGCAAGAACAAAGCATGTCCTCGTTGAGCAAGTGCCTGAGGTAAAAGTGGACAGCAGCACAAAGACAAATGAACATAGTGATAAAGAAATCCCAATTGAAGAACAAATTGAAAAGGTAGAATTTAAATTAAAAGAACCAACACTTGCTAAAGAGCAACGTCAAAAATTGGAGCAACAGCTAGAAGCTCTATATGTTAAATGGTTGGAAGGAGGAACAACGCATGCATAAGCTCCAAGACATTATGCAGTTAGACATTGACTATATCAATGAGTTTAGTGAGATGGAACGGTGTCCGGAAGGAGTATTTTTTTACAATAAGGAAATGCCTACGTACTATGACGCCAACCATGCACATATATGGAAGAAGGTAGAGCAAGCAGAGACATTTTTAACTAATGTAAAACAATTCTATCTATCAAAAGGGTTAATTCCGAGAATGTATTTATATAATGTTGAGGAAAATCATCATTGTGTGGAGGCATTATCATCACATGGTTTTCAATACGAGTCTTTTACGGATGACATCCAGTGTTGGAATGGCGAATTTGTTATATTACCGCATAATCCAGCGATTCGCATTGAACGTGTGACAGATGCAAATGTACAAGAAGCATTAGAAGTAGAAATGACTATCTCTACATTTGGTGAGCCTGCTTTAATAAAAAGGGCGTTCGATAACATGTACCGTTCACAGCATTTTACGTACTATTTATTAAAAATAGATGGTGTTGCTTGCTGTACGGCCAATTTGTTTCTATCTGGTCGTCAAGGTCGAATTGAAAGTGTCGCAACATTAGAAAGCTATCGTGGAAGAGGATGGATTGGTTATGTATTGCAACATATTCAAAAAGAAGCTGTTAAAAATAACTTAGAACATCTTTGGCTATTGCCTATTAATGAGCAAGTCGCTAAAGTATATGAAAAGGCAAATTTTTATTCTTTTGGTAAAATAAAATCAATACATGCATTTACAGAAGGGAAAACAATTCAAGAAATAAGGTCTGCAAAATAAACATGTATCCGTAAATTTTTGAAGGTAAATTACTTGAAAAAAAGTGGTATTCGATTTATTGTCTTTAGAGATACTTGTTAAATGGACTTGGAGGATATGGAATGCACGGAATTTATATACGCTACAATGTCTCAGAAAAAAACCAAGAAGCAAAATGGCCCCGAAAAGTGGATGCATTTGCGTATGTTCAACGAGGAAAACCACAACAAGATAATGACAACATGCTTTCTATGGAGGAGCTAAGAAGTCATGCAATCCGATATATTAAAAGTTTAAAAGAAAATGCGAGTGCCCATTTAGTAGAGCAACATAAAGGGGAAATTGAGCATTTCGATCGCCGCTATATGGAGTCGCTAAAAGTCAAAGAAAATATCGATTCACAGCTTATTAATCTTGAAGAAGTTCGCTTATTATTGCAATTGATGAATGTATTGAATTTATCGCATAGTTTTGGTGAAAATGCTGGAAAGCTATTACGTCAAATTACGCCATATGCAAAAGATATAGAGCATCCTACTTTCCAAACTACGCGAGTTGAGCGTCATTTTTATAGTGAAATGATTGAGCAAATAGAAGCAATATATGCACGTATTATGCGTCAGCACAATCCATCCACGACAGAAATTCAGCAATCAGAAAAATTATGGATTAGCGTTTGTGAGCAAGCAATTGACAAAGTAGAAGCACGCATTGAGCGCTTATCTTCTATTAAATTAAAGCATGAAAAAAATTTATTAGAGTATAGTCAGTTAAAGCAACAAAACATTGAGGCAAAGGAACGATTAGACCACGCTGTCAATGAACTTGATACGATTTTAAATGTACTAGAATCTTAAGCTAGCTATATACAAAAAAGGCATGTTGCCAATTAGTGTTCATTGCTAATTGGCAACATGCTTTTATTTTGCATTATTTTTTTCTGCTTCTTCACGCTTCCATTGGCGATAAACTCGTAATAAGTCAAACCCTAGTACAATCACGATAAGATAGAAAATAGGGCTATTATAAGATAAGCCAATTTCGGACTCGCCACCTAATAATGTGAGCACAATCCAAAGACCAACTGTATAAAGTGTTAAACCAGCATAGGCTTTTTTGGATAGCTTTTTATATGTACCTTTTGATGACACTAGATTTATACCTACAAGGACAATTAATATAACAAGAATAATTTTTTTTGACAATATTTCTGCTAACGGAGTGGCAGGGAAAAAATCATTGACGAATAGTAAAGTGAAAAAAATGAAAATACAAACATTAATAATTGTTGATCGCTTCATGCAATATCTCCTTCGATGCCTTTATTCTTTTCTATTGTAACATGGTTTGAGTTGAAGAAATAAAAATACGCAAAAGAATGACAAGGGATAAATGCTAGCTTCTTAATTTTAAAAATTTTGATAATCTTAAAAATTATGAAACTTTTTTCTTAGAGCATCCGTATAGTAGGTAATACGATGAAAAGGGGTGAACAACTTGACGCTATTTGGCTATTCACTCGAACAAATTTATTTGGTGGTATTAATTTTCGCGGGACTTGCAACGATTTTGTTTATGTTTTTCGGCGAAGTAGTCGAGGGCATTGGGGATGGTCTACCAATTTTTAATCCAAGTGTCATTTTATCATTCTTCACATTGATGTCAGCAGCTGGATTTATATTAGAAAAGTTATCCTTTTTCCCTAGTGTTTGGAACATAGGTATGGCTGCTATCATCGGCGTGATTTTAAGTGCCCTATTTTATTTATTTATTCTTGTTCCACTTAAATCAGCGGATGTTTCATTAGCCTATACGGAACAATCTCTTGAGGGGCAGTTAGGTAAAGTGATTGTACCAATACCAGAAGATGGCTTCGGTGAAGTTGTTATTGAGACAACGAGCGGTATGATTGCAAAGCGCGCAGCAGGCTATGACAATGAGGTCATTGATTACGATTCGACAGTCCTTGTTGTTGAAGTAAAGGAAGGCACTCTTTTTGTAAGAGCCTATGAAAAAAAGTTTATATAAAGGAGAGATACAGTCATGTCAATGGAGATTTTAATTGTCTTGGGAATTGTAGCATTTATTTTAATCGCACTAGTGGCACTGTATGTAACAAAGTATCGTACAGCGGGTCCTGATGAGGCACTGATTGTGACAGGTAGCTATCTTGGCTCAAAAAATGTACATAAAGATGAGTCAGGAAACCGTATTAAAATTATTCGTGGGGGCGGTACATTTGTCTTCCCAATTTTTCAGCAAGCACAACCATTAAGTCTATTATCAAGTAAGTTAGAAGTAACAACGCCTGAAGTTTATACAGAGCAAGGTGTTCCCGTAATGGCGGATGGTACAGCGATTATTAAAGTTGGTGGTTCCATTTCAGAAATCGCTACAGCTGCTGAACAGTTTTTAGGAAAGCAAAAGGCAGAACGTGAAGGGGAAGCACGTGAAGTATTAGAAGGACATTTACGTTCAATTTTAGGATCGATGACAGTTGAGGAAATTTATAAAAACCGAGATAAATTTTCGCAAGAGGTACAACGTGTAGCTTCTCAAGATTTAGCGAAGATGGGTCTTGTCATTGTGTCCTTTACAATTAAAGATGTGCGCGATAAAAATGGTTACCTTGATTCACTAGGGAAGCCAAGAATTGCACAAGTGAAACGTGATGCAGATATTGCAACTGCCGAGGCAGAAAAAGAAACGCGCATTAAACGAGCAGAAGCATCAAAAGAAGCGCAAAAAGCTGAGCTAGAACGGGCAACAGAAATTGCGGAAGCGGAAAAAGAAAATCAATTAAAAGTGGCGGAATTCCGTCGTGAGCAAGATATAGCCAAAGCTCGTGCCGACCAAGCTTATGAATTAGAAACTGCACGTGCGAAGCAGGAAGTAACAGAGCAAGAAATGCAAATTCGCATTATTGAACGTCAAAAGCAAATTGAATTAGAAGAAAAAGAAATTCTACGTCGTGAAAAGCAATATGATTCAGAAGTGAAGAAAAAGGCAGATGCCGACCGCTATGCAGTTGAGCAAAATGCAGAGGCGGAAAAAATGCGTGAGCTTGCACAGGCAGATGCGGAAAAATATCGTATTGAGTCGTTAGCGAAAGCGGAAGCGGAGAAAATTCGTTTAGATGGTATTGCGAAAGCAGATGCTGAGCGTGCACAGGGTGAAACAGATGCCGATATTATTCGTCTTCGTGGTCTAGCGGAAGCGGAAGCAAAACGTAAAATTGCGGAAGCCTTTGAATACTACGGTCAAGCAGCTGTCCTGGATATGGTTGTACGCATGATGCCTGAGTACGCAAAAGAGCTTGCAAGTCCACTTGGCAATATTGACAAAATTACAGTTGTTGACACGGGTAGTGGAGAAGGAGGCAGTGGTGCGAACAAGGTCACTTCTTATGCAACGAATTTAATGTCAACCTTGCAAGAAACATTAAAGGAAACTTCCGGCATTGATATGAAGGAGTTAATCGAAAGCTATGCGGGCAAGCATACATTGCGTCCAGAGCTTGAGCGTATTGCAACGGAGCTAGTGAAAAAGCCAGAGCCTGTTGTGAAGACAGAACAAGTAAAAGAAACCGTCGAACAATAAAATAGTAAGAAAAGCTACCTAAAACTTCGGGATTAGGTAGCTTTTTTATGTTAAGTGGAACTTTTAGTGGCGATGGATGAAGTAATAGTGGCCCAAAGTAAGATACAAATGGCGATTAATTAAGTTTTAGTGGCGCAAAGCCAAATACTATTAGCGACGAATCTCTGTTACCCAATAGTACTGATGCTTATGTCCATTCGCTCGCAAGCATGCCGTAAACGACGTGATCGACATAGTGATCGTATAGCCATTCTGCCGCGCGAATTGTTCCTTCCGTTTTAAAACCAAGTCGCTCTGGAATCGCGCGACTTTTTGTATTGCCAACAGCAACACGGATTTCCACTTTGTTTAACTGGAGCTCGACAAAAGCATACTGTAATAGCGCTTGTACTGTTGTCGTCATAATGCCGTGCCCTTGAGCATCTGCACTAAGCCAATAGCCAATGGCTGCAATTTTATTAGCATGATTAATCGTATTAAAACCCGCAATGCCTACAATTTTATCGCGGAACAAAATAACAAAGGACATACTACTTTTTGCTTCATAGCCAGCAATACAGCCTTCTATATAGCTTTTTGTATCCGCTAGTTCCTTTGTAAAATCTAACCATGGTAACCACTCACGTAAATATGCTCTCGAATTATCTGTTAGTGCAAAAATTGCCTCTGCATCTTCTAAAGTGATTGTTCGTAATGTTAATTCTGGGTTTATAGTAATTTGCATTTGGTACACTCCAATTCGATAGTTTATTTCAAAGCATTATGCATGAAGCCCTTCATTTCTTGACTTAATGTTGTGAGTTCGTCGATAATTTCACTAAAATCTTGGACAAGTTGTGCTTGTTCATTAGTTGCGTCGGAGATTTGACCCATGTTTTTCTTTAAATTATCAAGATTACTAGTAATATTGCGCAGAGAAGCTTCAATATTTTCCGTGGCACTTGACGTTTCAAAAGAAAGTTTTCTAACTTCCTGTGCTACGATATTAAAACCAGCTCCATGCTGACCCGCACGCGCAGCTTCAATCGAGGCATTTAAGCCAAGTAAATTTGTCTGTTGAGAAATGTTTTTTATTAAATCTGTGACATCATTTGTTTTTTCAGAATCTTCAAGGGCATGTTGTGCCTGTTTATTAATTTCCTCACTAGTGGCAGCTAGCTCCTCCGAATGGGAGGCGATGTTATGTACTTTATCTTGAAGGTTATAGACGATACTATCCATTGTATTCATATAATGTTCGAGTTTTAGCTCATTATCGATAGGAAGTCCAAACGCTAGAGCGCCAATCACTTTGCCATTTTCTCGAATTGGAAATGCAAAGGCGTTAATGGCAATGCCATATACATCCTCGGGTATGATGACATCTGCATTTTTTCCAGTAAAGGCGATGTAAACATTTTGATCATTTGCATTTACTTGTTGCCCATCTACATAACCTGAGTCAACACGTTTGCCTGCTAAGTATTTTACAACTGTTTCACTTTCTTTATCAACGACAGCTACAATGGCTTCTTCTTTTAATGCAAGATGGATATAGTGCGCTGATTGTGCTAAAGCTTCGATTATTTTCATGAAATACCTCCAAATTGTAGAATAACAGTCATTATATTACTCACTGTAGCATATAAACGCCGAATTCAACATAGCAAAAACATGCATTTAACATTAAATCACTATTATTACTATTAAATATATTAATTGGAAAAAATAGAAATAATATCATTTAGTAATTTGAATCAATTTCATAATTCAATTCCCCATTAATAAACACGAACTTTGAGTTTCGCGGTTCCTGATTAAAACCAAATAAATCGAACGATATATTATTTTTAGTTATTTTTATAACGCATTGTTCGCATTTTTTAATCGAAGAGGCATTTATGAAATTAACTCATTTATATAATTGTCAAATAAAAATGGTAAAAAATACAAAAAAGCTCTTTATTTTTGTCTATTTTTCGACAATTTACACTGTATTTTGGAGAATATTGTATTAGAATAATAGATAGATGGACTCGTAAATGGAAGGAGATTGAAATGGACTATATAGAGAAAGGAACAAAGGCATTCCACAAAGCAAATTGGGCTTTATTTTTAGCAGGCTTTATTACCTTTGCGAATTTATACGTTTCGCAGCCATTGTTACCGACATTTGCAGAGGAATTTCATGTCTCGCCAGCAGTAGCGAGTTTGTCACTATCGGTGACCACATTGGCACTGTCAATTAGTATGATCATTGTTGGCTCATTATCTGAGGCGTGGGGAAGAAAGTCATTAATGACGATTTCGATATTTGCAGCATCCATTTTGACGCTAGCACTCGCTTTTTCACCAAATTTTGAAACGATATTAGTATTACGTGTTATTCAAGGTGTTGTATTTGCAGGCTTACCAGCAATTGCGATGGCTTATTTAGGAGAGGAAATGAACCCATCTAGCCTAGGTATTGCAATGGGACTTTACATAAGTGGCAATTCTGTAGGTGGTCTTAGTGGACGTGTCATTATTGGTACATTAACAGACCTTTATAACTGGCAGGTTGGTATGATTGTACTTGGTATCATTAGTTTAATCATTAGTGTGTTATTTGTCTGGATGCTGCCGAACTCGCAGCATTTTTCGGCACGGCCGTTACAAATAAAAGCTTTAACCAAATCACTTATGCAGCATTTAAAGGATCCATCCATGCAGTGCTTGTTTGCTATTAGTTTTGTGCTAATGGGAAGCTTTGTAACACTTTACAATTATATTGGTTTTAAATTAATGGCACCTCCCTATCATTTGAGTGCCACAATTGTCGGTTGGATATTTGTAATTTATTTAGTTGGGACATTTAGCTCTGCGTGGTTTGGCAGTTTAGCTGATCGTTTTGGGCGTCAGAAAATGTTATTGTTAGCCATTGCAATTATGCTTGCTGGTGCCATTATTACTCTACAAGGTCTACTTTTATTAAAAATAGTAGGAATTACAGTGTTTACCTTTGGTTTTTTTGCAGCTCATTCAATCGCAAGTGGATGGGTGAGTAAACGAGCTACTCATGATAAAGCACAAGCATCTTCTTTATATTTATTTTTCTACTATTTTGGCTCTAGTGTCGGTGGAACGGTAGGAGGCATATTTTGGATGCATTTTGGCTGGATTGGTGTGGTCGCAATGATCACGGTCTTTTTAGTCATTGCTTGTGGGCTAACATTTGTTTTAAAAAGCGTTATTGCCAAACAACGGTTCGTTACTGGGCATTAGCGTGAGGTGCTAAGTTAGTGTTACAACTAGGCAGTAATAAAAGCAAGCGAAGAAAAAGTGTTAGATTGATTGTCGTCAATCTAACACTTTTTAGGTGTTAACCCATAATATTATAGCCTGCGTCAATATAGATTGTTTCGCCTGTTACACCACGTGATAAGTGAGATAACATCACGATTGTCATATCAGCTACTTCATCTTGTTGAACATTACGTTTTAACGGTGCTGTCTCTTCAATTTTGTGTAAAATCGTATTAAATGAAGGAACGCCTTTCGCAGCAAGTGTACGAATAGCACCTGCAGATATTGCATTGACACGGATATTGTCTTGACCAATATCAGCAGCAAGGTAGCGCATAGATGCTTCTAATGCAGCTTTGGCAACACCCATTACGTTGTAGCCATCAAGTACACGTTCTGCACCTAGGTAACTCATTGTTACAATAGAGCCGCCTTCTGTCATGTATGGATGTGCTGCTTTTGCTGTAGAAATAAGGGAATAGGCACTTGTATCTTGGGCAAATGCATAGCCATCACGAGTTGTTTCTAAAAAGCGATTGTGTAAATCTTCTGCATTGGCAAATGCTACTGAGTGCACAATACCGTGGATAACCCCAACTTTTGAACCGATTTCATCGAATGCTGATTTTGTGCTTTCATCACTGTTCACATCGCATTGCACAACAAGAGCATCTGCATGCCCATAGTTTTCAAGTTGTTTTTGTAATTTTTTTAAAGAACGTTCCTGACGATACGTGAAAATCACGTTTGCCCCTACATCAAATAAACGTTTAGCAATCCCCCAAGCAATACTGCGATCGTTTGCAACGCCCATTACGACAATATTTTTATCTTTTAATTGTAATAAATTATCCATCATTTATAAGAATCCCCTTTACGAAATAATATCTGTTATTAGTACCAACTACTAAAATCTTATCATACATAAATTATGCTTGCAATAATAAGATGAAAAGGGCATAAAATTGATTTCAATGCGCTCTTCAATTCTAGGAAACATTGATTTTGTTAATGACAAATGCATAAAAAAAGCATCCTTTATTGGATGCCTTTTTAGTAAGGTATAGACTATTCGAATTTTAAAGAGTCGCCGTCAAAAGGTTCGTCAGCCACTTTGATAGAATCAGTCGGGCAACCTTCAAAAGCATCTTGCATATCTTCTAGCAGATCTTCTGGAACTTCAGCAGTTCCCATGTTATCATCTAAAATAACGAAGGCAATTCCTTCATCATCATAATCATAAATATCTGGTGCTGCGGCTCCGCATGCGCCACAAGCGATGCATGTATCTTTATCAACAATTGTGTATTTAGCCATTTCTTTCTCTCCTTTTACGATGTTCCTACAAAGCTTCATACTCATTTTAAAGATGTTTAACTGACATTTCAACCTAATACTATTAAATTGGAGGAATTTGCTTCAATGTTTTATCAAATTTTATTGCAAATCTTTCAAAAACTAAATAATGAACGAACCGTATCAGCGGCTTATCATATCCTTAGAGGAAAGCGTTCAGGCCAGACAATTCAAGATGTGGGACTGTTTCAGTTACATAACTATTTTGGATTACTCCCAAAGTTACCTCGTGCGACATTTGATGAAGCTGTTTCTACCTTTTTGCAATATAGTTGGTTAATTATGCAGGAATCAGGTCACTATTCCATGAAAAAGCTAGGTTTACAGCGAGCAGCGCAAACACCAACTTTTTTATTTGACGGTTGGCATTATCGAGGAAATGAACATGTGTTTTTTGCACGGCTTTCCTTAGTTGTACAAAGTTTGTCCTATCAAAAAGAGGGGATTCGGTCATTTTCACCAATAAGTAAGGATACGCAAGTACAATCATGGGTACGTGCTTTTTTACAAGACCAGCTGTATCAATCAGGGCATTTGCAACAGCAATTACTGGACGAATGCTTGCGTGTGTTCGCAACACTAGCCGTTTCTGAAAGCAATAAGCAACTTGCCCTTTATCGATTGAGTGGCTATAGTTTACCAGGTTGGACATGGCAGCAACTTTCCAGCGAACGCAAAGAAACGGTACTTGATAGTCAATTAGCATTTATTGAGTTACTACATACACTATTGAATGAAGTGCATGCAACAAACAACTACCCGTTGCTTGGCAAAATAGCAGAAGAAGTGCGAGTAAAGGCATTGTTGACAGATTCGACACAGCAAACCGCCTATTTATATGAACAAGGGTATTCAATTGAGCAGATTGTACAAATTAGAAAATTGAAACAAAGTACAATTGAAGATCATTTAGTTGAAATAGCAATGAACGAACCGAACTTTTCGATTGGTCCGTACGTCTCTTATGAGGAAGCGGAAAAAGTTTGGCAGGCATCCAAGCAATATCAAACAAAGAAATTAAAGGCATTGCATGAAGTGGTCAATGACTTGAGTTATTTCCAGCTCAGACTTGTCCTCGCGAAAGGAGAAGTTTAATGGAACTAGAGCAAACATTAGCAAAATATTTCGGTTATGCCACCTTTCGACCAGGGCAAAAAGAGGTAATTGAAGCAATTCTTAGCGGAAAAGATGTTATTGCGTTATTGCCAACTGGCATGGGTAAATCATTGTGCTATCAGTTGCCGGCTTATTTATTGCAAAAACCAGTGTTAATAGTGTCTCCGCTATTGTCTTTAATGCAAGATCAAGTAGAGCAACTGAAGCGATTTGGTGAAAAAAGGGTAGTAGCATTAAACTCATTTTTAACAGTAGAAGAAAAACGATATGCTCTCCATTTTTTAGAACAGTATCGCTTTATTTTCACATCGCCGGAGATGTTGTTACAACAACAGGTACAGGAGAAGTTAGCAAATATGACGTTAAGTCTTATCGTTGTGGATGAAGCACATTGTATCTCGCAGTGGGGATTTGATTTTCGTCCGGATTATTTGCGCATCGGCGACTGGTTTTCACAAGGTAATCGTCCCCCTGTATTAGCGTTGTCTGCGACTGCAACTGAAAAAGTAGTAAAAGATATTCATGCTACACTATCACTGCATGCACCGTTTGAATTTATGTATAATGTTGATCGTCCAAATATTCACCTCGGACGTGTTCTTTTCGAGGATAGGGGCGATAAAGCAAAATGGATAGTGGAGCATGTAAAAAAAACAGCTGGACCAGGTATTTTATATTTGTCATCACGCAAGCGTGCTGAGCAATATTGTGAACTGTTTATGCAAGCGGGTTTGCGAGCTGCCGCATATCATGCAGGCTATAGTGCGGAGGATCGTCAATTTATTCAACAGCAGTTTATCGATGGAGAGTTAGATTGGATTGTGGCGACCAATGCGTTTGGCATGGGCATCAATAAGGGAGATATTCGACAGGTGATACATGAGACAATGCCTGCCAATGTCGCGAATTATATGCAAGAAATTGGGCGCGCAGGTCGTGATGGTAAACCTGCACTTGCGATTTTACTTTACAGCGATGGTGACGAGGAACTGGCGAAATTTGTAGTAACAGGAGATTTACCGTCATCTAGTCATGTCGATCGCTATCAAGAGCTTGCATTGCAGCGTATTGCCCCCTCTCAAATGTTAAAAAATGGTGAGTTGAGTGAAACAGCCTTTCGTGTGCTAGATTATTGGCTCCATCAGGAACCTGAAGAACGAGTAAAAGCACGACTTCATCATTTTGCACTTGAAAAATATCAGGCAGTGGATGAAATGTTAAAAATTATAAAGACAAAAGATTGTTTGCGGGAGCAACTTGTCGGGTATTTTGGGCAAAAATTGCAGAAAAAACCTGAAAACTGTTGTGAAAATTGTGGAATCCATTATGATGAAATCAATACAGTACGCATGAAGGAAGAGAAGAAAGTAGAAATGATGGCGTGGGAAAGTCGATTAAAACAGCTTTTAATAAGCGACTAGACTAAACTTACGGTCATTTACTTTTTTCGCAAAATTCGTCATAATAGAATGATAGAAGAATGCGTAGCAAGGTTGGAGGAAAGTCGAATGAGTAAAGAAGACTATCGTGATAAAATCGAAGAACATCGTCAGTCATTTGAAGAAGAACAACAAGAACAGCAAAATCTATCTAGAGTTTCAAGAATGAATAAAAATGGAAGTAATAACAAAAAGCCGAAAAATACAAAACAACGTAAATTTCCTTTAATGACGATTCTTTTTGTTACATTTATCTTAATTCCATTAACTATATTAATTTATTTTGTGCAATTCTATGATCCTGGTAAAACGATTGAAGAAGCTGAAAAAGATACGATGGATGCTGTTGTAGAAATTGATAAGACTGATGGAAAAGCGGAAGCATCTACATCAGCAGATAAAGAAAAAGATGATAAAGCAAATGAACAAGCAAAAGAACAAGCGCAAAAAGATGCTGAAAAGCTAGCTGCACAACAAAAAGCTGCTGACGAAGCAAAGAAGGCAGAAGAAGCGAAAAAAGCTGAGGCGAAAAAAGCGGAAGAAGCGAAGAAAGCACAGCAACAGGCAGAGGCAGCAAAAAAGGCCGAAGAAGCGCAAAAAGCGGAGCAAGCACGTAAAGCTGAACAAGCTCGTAAAGCAGAACAAGAAAAGCAAAATGCAACACAAGTAAAAACACATACAGTTAAACCTAATGAAAATCTATATCGTATTGCATTGAATCACTACGGTGATGGTAGTGAAGCAACGCTAGCGAAAATTCGAGCTGCGAACGGTATGACTTCTGACACGGTAATTGTTGGGCAAGTCATTAAACTACCATAAGAAAAACGGTGTCATTCTTTGGCAACGATGTTTTTCTAGTATAAAATAAAGGACAAACGTCAACACCAACATAAGGTTGAGGCAAACGTCTAATTAGCAAAAAGGCGATTCTATAGCGTACTGAATCGCCTTTTTGCTATCGTAAGGAGAAGTGAGGGAATGCTATATATTGGACTATTTCTTTTAATAGTTATCGCCTTCCTACTCTACATGTGGAAGGTCGCGCACGAAAATAATGTGTTGCACCATCAATTATCACTTAAAGGTCAACCAGAAAAGATTCGGCTATTTTTTATTTCAGATACGCATTTACGGAAAATTAATCGCCCAATGATTGAACGCTTAGAAAATACATTTGATGCGGTTATTATTGGTGGAGATTTTGCAGATGGACGCACGCCGATTCAGCGTATTCATGAAAATCTCGATTTATTGACACCGTTAGGCCCTACTTATTTTGTATGGGGGAATAATGATAGAGAAGTCGGCGAGGAGCGACTTCGAGCTATTTTACAACAGCATGGTGTAAAGATTATCGCCAATGATGCTGTGTTATTGCCCAAAAAGAACCGCTTTTGGATAAGTGCTATTGAAGATACTTCGACAATGAAATATAGTTTTGATGCCGCTTTTGAAAAAGTAGGTGAGGATGATTTAGTCGTTTTTATTTCACATAATCCAGGTGTCTTTGCCCGAGTAAGAGCAAAATTTAGAGCGGACTTAATGATTGGTGGACATTTACATGGTGGGCAAATACGAGTGGGTCCATATGGGGTGCATCCACAAGGCTCCTACCGACAACGAGAAGGTGTCATGACACTCGTAAGTAATGGCTATGGTACAACTTTATTGCCATTACGTTTAGGAGCGAAACCGGAGTGTCATATTATTGACATTGATATTTCGGATAAATAAACAACCAAAAATGTTTAGAAGGCGTATAATGGAAACGATAGTTGATTTTGAAATCATTTTGTAGATGCCCTATAGGGAGTTCATCTGCAACAGTTAAGCATCCGTGTTTAATATGCTGATGCCAATTTGATAGGAGTGTCAAACAATGCAACAAGTTGATGCAATTATTGTTGGAGGAGGCCCTTGTGGTTTAGCAGCAGCAATATCTTTGCAAAAAATTGGTTTACAACCGATTGTAATTGAAAAAGGAAATATCGTAAACGCTATTTACAATTATCCTACACATCAAACTTTTTTTAGTACGAGTGAACGTTTAGCGATTGGTGATGTACCATTTATTATTGAAGGACGGAAGCCAAAGCGAAATCAGGCACTTGTTTATTATCGTGAAGTAGTGCGCTTGAAAAATATTCAAGTAAACCGTTTTGAAAAAGTCGAAAGTGTTGTCAAATCAGGGGAACTTTTTACCGTTACGACTGATAAGGATGTATATGGAACACCCTATGTGGTCATTGCAACGGGTTACTATGATCATCCTAACTATATGGATATTCCGGGAGAGGCATTACCTAAAGTTCATCATTATTTTAAAGAAGGTCATGAATTTTTTGATACGGATGTCCTTGTGATTGGTGGCAAAAATTCAGCAGTAGATGCAGCTTTAGAATTAAACAAAGCGGGCGCTCGTGTCACAGTTGTTTATCGAGGTAGCGAGTATTCACCAAGCATTAAGCCATGGGTCTTACCAGAATTTGAAGGTGTTGTGCGCAATGGAGAAGTCACAATGCATTTTAATACAATTGTGAAGGAAATCCGTGAACATGAAGTCATCATCAATATTGATGGTCGTGAAGTAATGATAAAAAACGACTTTGTCTTTGCTATGACAGGCTATCATCCAGACCATTCATTTATCCGTGCGATGGGAGTTACAATTGACGAAGAAACTGGTCGACCATTTTGTCATCCAGAAACAATGGAAACCAATGTAGCTGGATTATTTATTGCTGGGGTTATTGCAGCAGGGAATAATGCCAATGAAATTTTTATAGAAAATGGCCGCTTCCATGGGGATTGTATTGCTCAAGCTATTGCGGAAAGAAAGCTATAAAAGAAAAGGAAGCTGTATAGGCATGCACTGCTTATACAGCTTCTTTAGACTGTAGAAGGAGGGGAATAATGACTTGGCTTTATTGGCTATTTAGTTATAGTGTTGGAAACTTTTTGACGGCTTATTTCGTTGGAAAAATGTATGGTGTCAATTTACAACAAGAACGTAGTAAAAATCTAGGAGCCAGAAATGCAGGGAGTGTAATTGGCAAGGCTGCATTTATGTGGACATTTTTAGGGGATGCATTAAAAGGTGTACTTGTTGTAACATTAGGCTATTTCTGGCATTTGGAACAGTGGGTTATTATGGCTGGAGCCTGTTTCGTGATTCTCGGTCATTTATATCCGATTTGGCTAAAATTTAATGGTGGTAAGGGGGTTGCAACGTTTATTGGTGTTGGACTTGCCCTATCTCCATCTTTATTTTCAATGATGATTGTCGGTACAGCTATTGTACTTGGTGTAACAAGAAGTTTAACACTCGGCATGTTAGGTGGCTTTGTATTTTACATTGGCGCAATTGTACTGACAGGACATTTACAGTTATACATACCGATACTTGTTGCCATTATGTGTATGCTATTGAAGCATTCATCCAATATAAAGGAGTCATTGAGAAGAGGGAAGTGAAATTATGTACTGGTGTAAAGTCGCACAGACAGAAAAGGAATTTGATGCAATCGCGCAGTTGAATTATGAAACTTTTGTTGAGGAAATTCCACAACATGAACCAAATGAGCTGAAAAGAAAAGTCGATCGTTTCCATCATGAAAATACGTATTTAGTGGTGTATAAAGGTACTGAGCTTATCGGTATGTTAGCCTTTCGAGATCAGCGACCGTTTTCAATCGATGAAAAAATTGGCGAAGTGGAGCAATTTTTACCAAAGGAGATTTGTACAAAGCTTTGTGAAATTCGCTTACTTGCAGTGAAAAAGCCTTACCGCTCAGGTCGAGTACTAATCAGATTAACACAAGCATTAAATGCATTTGCGTATGAAAAGGGGTACTCAGCAGCTGTTATCTCAGGTACTACACGTGAGGAAAAGATGTATCAACAAATGGGCTTTAGCCAATTCGCACCTGCGGTAGGAACAAACGAAGCAATGTTTTTACCAATGGTCTTAACAAGGCAACAATTTGAACAGTCGTTGCAACAAAAGCTTGCGCAGGAAAGTTATACATTTTACCCAGGACCAGTGAAACAGCAGGGAGCAATTGTGTATTCTGATATGTCGCACAGGTCACAAGCCTTTCAATCGCTCTATGTACGAATGCGCAGCAAGTTGCTTGAATTATCTGGGGCTAAACAAGTTGCTACAATCGTTGGATCAGGGACGCTAGCAAATGAAGTGATGCTTGGGCAACTTAAGGCTCAACAAGCGGGGCATGGACTTATTTTAACAAATGGGGAATTTGGAGAGCGTCTTCAGAAGCAGGCAGAACGTTGGTTATTGGATTTTGATGTTGTTACGCAAGCGTGGGGAAGCGCATTTGACATGCAGGCATTGGAGGATTTATTACAAACGGGGGCTTATCAGTGGTTACTTATGGTGCACGGAGAAACGTCAACAGGTGCATGCAATGATTTACACGGGATGAAACAGTTGGCTAAGCGCTATAACATAAAACTTTGTGTTGATTGTATTAGCTCTTTTGGTGCTATGCCGATTTTATTGGACGATTGTTATTTAGCGACAGCGGTGAGTGGTAAAGCTATTGGGGCACTGAGTGGCTTGGCCTTTGTGTTTTCTCAAGAACTTGTAGAGCCTGTAACATCGTTGCCTGCCTATTTGGATTTAACCAATTATCAACATGGAACAATTCCCTATACACTACCAGCAGCACTTGTTGGGAATGTAGTGGAAGCCTTACAAGCCTATCCAGCACGTTATCATCAACTACAGCAGCGCTATGATGCATTGTTGCAGTTGCCTTTTATGCATTATCGTTTACCAATCACAGCGTATCCAATGATTATCACTATACAATGTCCAAATGGCTTAACCAAGCTAGCAACAGATTTAAAATTAAACGGGTTATTTGTGCATGCAGATAGTAACTATTTAAAACATCGAAATTTCATACAGTTATCGGTGATTCAACCTGATTTTGAGTTAGCCTATAGTCGCTTGCAAAATTTGTTAACTTTCTATAAGCAAACAGTTGATTTATAAGTGACATCTCACATAACTTTAAACTGCCCCAATTGTTAGGTGGTCTCTAACAATTGAGGCAGTAGTATTACTGGAAAAACTCTTTTAAGTCTAAAGGATTTCCTGCTGTATTTAGACCGATTAGTAACTTTAAGCGTGCTTTTTGTCCGTTAATGCCTGTGGCGAAAATTGCGCCTAAGTCTTCAAGCATTTTACCACCACCAACGTAGCCATATACGCCTTCTGCGATGCCATTGAAGCATCTAGAAACTAGAACGACCGGAATACCTCGTTCCAATAGACTTTCAATGCCTTTTACAACTGTTGGTGGTACATTGCCTTGTCCAAGTCCTTCAAGTACAACACCGTCATATTGGCAGGCAAGGACAACATCGAGTAAATCAACTTCCATTCCCGCATATACTTTCAGCATCGCTACTCGTTTTGTTAAGCCTTGTACATCTACATATTGGCGGCGAATCGGGGCATGATGAAACAGAATACGTGTTTTTGTAATAAGTCCGATTGGGCCGTATTGTGGGGATTGAAATGTATTGACTGAGCTCGTGCTCGTTTTTGTTGTGTTGACAGCCAAATGGACTTCGTCGTTCATCACAACTAACACACCTTTGTCTTTTGCTTCAGCATCTATCGCTACACGAACAGCTTCCACTAAATTGTATATGCCGTCAGCACCTAGCTCATTAGAGGAGCGCATTGCACCTGTTAAGACAATTGGAATGGATAGATTGGTTGTTAATTCTAAAAAATAGGCTGTTTCTTCTAATGTATCTGTGCCGTGTGTAATGACCACACCATCAAAATGTTCTGTTGAAGTTTTTTCCATAATTAAGTTACGTAAATGAAGCATTTCTTTTGGTGTTATATGTGGTGAAGGAAGATTAAACGCCTCCAATTCTTTTATAGATGCCAGTGTATTAAGTTTTTTACTCTCTTTTATTAATGGATTTTCCTTGTTAGGCATAACTGCACCTTCATCACTCATTGCCATGGAAATTGTGCCACCTGTATGAATTAATAAAATTGTTTTTTTCATAAAAAATATATCTCCTTTTAAAAAGTTTTTTTGTCATTACATGGTATAATGATATCAGTCTATTGTTGAAAGGAGCCGGCAACATGATCATTCTTTTATCAGCTGCCATTGCTCCCGGTCTAGCGCTTTTTAGTTACTTCTATTTGCGCAATCAAATGGCAACGGAGCCAAGAAGAACTTTACTTCAAACGTTTTTGTATGGTGCTTTTCTAACTTTCCCTATCTTGTTTTTACAATATGTATTAACGGAGGAGGGAGTTTTTCGATATCTTTATTTACAAGATGTCCTTTTTTCAAGTGTCATTGAAGAGTTTTTTAAATGGTTTGTTCTGTTAATAGCTATTTACAATCATGTGGAATTTGATGATCCTTATGATGGTATATTGTACGGTGCAAGTATATCTCTTGGATTTGCTACGATAGAAAATATATTATATTTATTTTCTTTTGGTTTGAACACGGCCTTTATGCGCGCGTTATTACCCGTATCCAGTCATGCTCTGTTCGGTGTAGTAATGGGCTATTACTATGGACGTGCTAAATTTTCAAAAAATGCAAAGACGAAAGAAATGATTGCAATGGCCATTTGCGCACCGGTAGTATTACACATTTTATACAATACAATATTATCATTTAAAGGGCATTGGGTATATTTAATGATACCGTTTATGTTATTTTTATGGTGGTTTGGCTTACGTAAAGTAAAGCTAGCACACTATCATCTTGTCCAACATTTGCATATGCATAAAAAAATATAAAAACGTAGAAATCTAATAACGATTTCTACGTTTTTTTCTTGTTTATCAATGTATAAAAAGTGTCGTTTGTTTCAAGCTATAAAAAAAAGGAGTGATGATTGTGCGTTTATTAAGCATACTTTTTGCTTTCCTATTTGCGATTAGTATAGTCTCGATACCGCAAAATGACGCCATAGCGTTTAGCGATCAACAGATTGCTCGTGGTGCTTATGGAGATGACGTGATTGAGCTGCAAGCTAGACTACAATACTTAGGATTTTATAAAAGTAAAATTGATGGGAAATTTGGCTACAACACGTATTGGGCACTGCGAAATTTCCAAGAAAAATATGGATTGCCGATTGATGGAATAGCGGGGGCAAAGACGAAAAAAGCGTTAGCTGGCTATTCAGATTATGATGAGAATTGGGTGAAAGCGCAATTAAAAGCAGGCAATCAATTTACCTATTATGGTGGTGTGCCTCTTGATCAACAGGTGAAAAATAGTGGTGGAGGCAGTACAGCAAATAGTGGTGATAGCAGTGGTAGCAGCAATAGTAATGGTACCGATACACAAATTCCACCAAAGTATACAGAGCGAGATTTACAGCTAATCGCTAATGCCGTTTACGGAGAAGCGAGGGGAGAACCTTATGAGGGGCAAGTTGCTGTAGCAGCAGTTATTTTAAATCGACTAGAAAGCCCTGATTTCCCTAATACAATATCAGGTATTATCTTCCAACCATTGGCATTTACAGCAGTAGCAGATGGACAAATTTGGCTAGAGCCGAACCAACGTGCAAAGGAAGCGGTTATTGATGCTATGAATGGCTGGGATCCATCGGAAAATGCCCTTTATTACTTTAATCCAAAAACAGCAACAAGTAAGTGGATTTGGACTCGTCCTCAAATAAAACAAATAGGTGAGCATATTTTCTGTTCATAGAAAGGAGGAAAACAATTGAGAACAATGCTCGTTATTTTAACAATAGCAGTAATTGGTTTGGGTGCCTATAGCATTGATTTACATGGCGATAAAGAAAGTTTACAACGTACTGTACATGCGCAGTATACAGAAAAATTAACGGACGCTTCTGAAAAATTATCATACTTACAAAGAGCCGTTTCACAATCCTTATTATTTAAGGATGAAAAGGCGATCGATAGTGAGTTAGATTCTATTTGGCGACTAAGCTCTGAAGTACGCTCTTCTATTGCGAATATTCCAATTGGGCAAGAACTTTCTAATCAGTGGCTAGGTTATTTGGGAAAACTAGGAGATGAAGCAAAGAAAACAGCAAAATCGGGGGATTATGAAGCATGGCGAGAAAAAATGCCACAAATTTCTACGAATTTACAAGCTTTATCTGACGAGTGGACGACAGCAACGGTTGATTACTACAAGCAAGATGGAAAAATGGATGTTTGGATGCGTCAAGTAGACAATAAAAATCCTAATACCTCTTTCGATAATATACAAAAGACACTAAAAGATTATGGTGAAAGTGATTTCCCGCTTACTTTAAGTGAAGCAGATTGGCAAAAGAAAATAGAATTAAAAGCGTTACAAGATTCAGTTATTACGGAAAAAGAAGCATTGGAAAAAGTGAAATATTTATTCCCGCTTATTAAAGATGCTACATTTACTGTGACCAAAAGTAGTGATACCGCACCGTATCCGTTTTATCACATACAGTTCCACCAAGGAATTCGCTTAGGCTATGTAGATTTAACTGAAAAAGGAGGACATTTACTGTCCTATTTAGTGGAACGTCCTGTGGATGAAGCAAAACTTTCCCAAGATGAAATAATTAAAAAAGCTGAAGAACATTTAAAGCGATTGGAAATGAAAGATGTTGCTTATGTTGAAGCACGTGAAAATCATTTAGCATGGCATGTTACATTTGCACGCGTTCATCCTGGTGATAATGCATTAATCTATGCGGATGGTGTTCAGTTAAAAATTGCAAAAGATACTGGGGAATTACTAGGTGCCAATGCAATGGAATATATCCAAGAAGAATCAATCAAACCTCAAAAGGCCAATCCAATTGATTGGAAATCTTTCTTTGATAATAATGTGCGCGTTGAAGAAGTGAAAAATATTTATACGGATAATGGACAATTCGAGCAACGCCTTTGCTATGAAGTGATAGCCGTTCGAGATGAACAGACGCAAGAAACATTCCGTATTGTCATTGATGCTGAAAATCACAATGTTTTAAAAGTAGAATATTTAACCTAAGATAAAGAAAAAGCTCCCAGTTCATATAGCCAAAATTTACATCCCATGCGATAATGGAGGTATATATATTGTTCGGGGAGATGCTCATGGAAATAAAAATTGGAACACTATTACAACTAGAACCTACTTATACAGAACGTATAGAGAAATTCCGCTGTAAAGTAGTTGAACAAAAAGACAATATTCTTTATATTGACTATCCAACAAATGTAGTAACAAAGAAAACCGCTTTTTTAATAGATGGTTCAGAATTTAGGGCAACCTTTCGAACAGAGGATAAGCTTTCCTATGCATTCAATACAGAAGTAATAGGACGCAAGGCGGGCAATATACCGATGATTATGTTGCATTGCCCTCAAGAAGATGATTTTATTAAAATTCAACGTCGTGAATATGTTCGTGTTGAAACACCTGTTGATGTGGCAGTTCAATTTAATGAATTTAAGTATCAATTAGTCACAGCGGATATCAGTGCGGGTGGTATTGCACTAATTTTGAAAGGTGATGTAGCTTTCAAAGACGGTGATGATGTTAAATTAACGATTGTCTTACCATTTGCCAATGGAGATGTCATTTATGTCGTAACAGAAGCTACTGTTGTTAAGATATTTGAAAAAGAAGATAAGACAATTGCTACCATCCAGTTAACAGATACGGATGATATCGATCAACAACATATCGTACGTTTCTGCTTCGAACGTCAGCTAGTAAATCGCCGTAAAGAATTAAATCCTTTCGATGATTAAAATCACTGAAGCCCTCTTGCAAATAGAGGGCTTTTTTTTGTTAGTATGATACAATATGGTGTGAAAGAAAGTAGGGAAGCATAATGAACAAAAACATTCAAATTGCGATTGATGGACCTGCAGGAGCTGGGAAAAGTACAATCGCGAAAATCGTTGCAGAATCACTAGGATTCACGTATATCGATACGGGTGCAATGTATCGAGCAGTTACGTATAAAGCGATGCAACAAAACATACATTTAGATGATGAAGCAAAATTAGCAGAAATGTTAGCCGTTAGCTCAATTGAATTAAAGCCATCTCCTCAAGGTCAACTTGTTTTTTTAGACGGCGAAAACGTATCAGATGCAATACGCTCTAACGAAGTTACATCATCTGTTTCACAAGTAGCAGCACATGCCAAAGTACGTGAATTGTTGGTCGCACAGCAGCAAAAACTTGCTGCAAATGGTGGTGTTGTGATGGATGGACGGGATATTGCGACGCATGTGTTAAAAAATGCTGAACTCAAAATCTTCATGTCTGCTACTGTAGAAGAACGTGCAAGACGTCGTTTTATTGACAATGAAAAAAGAGGGATAGCGTCTTCAATAGAAAAGCTTCAAGAGGAGATTGCTTTGCGCGACAAAATGGACAGTGAACGCGAAGCATCACCACTGATTCAAGCAGCCGATGCTATATTTTTAGACACAACGGAGCTATCAATTGATGCCGCAGCACAGGCCATTTTAAAATTAGCACAAGAAAAAATGGTATAAATCCTAAAATTTCAGACATTTTTTGAATTTAAAGGATTTATTTTTGTCTTTGTCTTGAATATCGAATAAAATAGTAAGGGAAGATGCGAAGGAGGGTTACATATGTCTGAAGAAATGAACTATGCAGAACAAACGTTTAACGAAGGTGATATCGTCAAAGGTATTGCAGAGCAGGTTGATGAAAAAGCGGTAACTGTTTCAATTCCAGGTGCACCGTTTGACGGTATCGTACCAATAAGTGAATTATCGAGCTTACACATTGAAAAAGCGTCTGACGCAATCTCCGTTGGGGATGAGTTAGAATTGATGATTACAAAAGTTGAAGAAGGAAACTATGTATTATCAAAACGTAAAGTAGATGCCTTAAAAGCATGGGATACACTAGAACAACAATTTGCTGCTGAGGAAGTTTTCGAAGCGGAAGTAAAGGATATTGTTAAAGGTGGTCTTGTTGTTGATTTAGGAGTTCGTGGCTTCGTTCCGGCATCCTTAGTAGAAGATTATTTTGTTGATGATTTTGAAGATTATAAAGGGAAAGTATTAAGCTTTAAAATTGTTGAGCTAGATAAAGAAAAAAATCGCTTAATTTTATCACATCGAGCTGTAGTTGAATCTGAGAAAGCTTCTCAGAAGAAAAATGTCATTAACCAAATTAAAGCTGGTGATGTATTAGACGGTAAAGTGCAACGTATAGCATCGTTTGGTGCATTTATTGACCTTGGTGGTATCGATGGCCTTGTCCATATTTCACAAGTATCACATGAGCATGTAAGTGATGTCAGTGAGGTTTTATCAGAAGGACAAGAAGTGAAGGTAAAAGTTCTGTCGGTAGATCCAGAGAATGAGCGTATCTCATTATCCATTAAGGAAACAATTCCTGGACCTTGGTCGAATATTGAAGAGCGTGCAGCGAAAGGCACAGTACTTGTAGGGAAAGTCAAACGCCTTACGTCCTTTGGTGCTTTTGTAGAAGTGTTCCCAGGTGTGGAAGGCTTAGTGCATATATCGCAAATTGCGCACAAACATATTAATACACCTCATGAAGCGTTAAAAGAAGCGCAAGAGGTGCAGGTAAAGGTGCTGGATGTTAACGTTGACGAAGGTCGTCTGGCATTAAGTATAAAAGATTTATTGGAAAATCCAGAGGCTGAAGAAGTAATCGATTATGAATTACCAGAAGAAAACACAGGTTTCTCTCTTGGTGATGTCATCGGCGATCAACTGAAAAACTTTAAATAATCATGACATGCGAGGATATGATGTTGTATCCTCGCTTTCGTCTGTCGACATATGCTAATTAAGCTGCATAGCAATGTAACTATGCAAGCCCCATCACTGCGCTTTTAGTGGGCGAGTAAGAGCTTCTATCCATGGCATTTGCCTAATAAATGAGTGAAGCCATGTCTAGTTCGCTGCCTACAGAAGCCTATTTGGTGGGGCTTACTTTGTTTACATGTTAATTTGCCGATTTGGTGATACTAAGCGGAATTGCACGTGCGCAAAAGAAAATAAGACAATGCTTAAAATAGATGAATGATACGGGGAATAAAAAGCACGCTGCTACAAAAAACAACAATTATGTCGAGCAGAAAGGTAAAAAGTACTCTCCTCGATGGATATGTTATGATATAATGGCATTTTTCGTGTATAATAGCGAAAGATAAGAAGTTGGAAGGATGAAGTACAGATGACGAAACCAGTAGTAGCCATCGTAGGTCGTCCGAACGTAGGTAAGTCGACGATTTTTAATCGTATCGTTGGAGAACGTGTCTCGATTGTAGAAGATATTCCGGGAGTAACACGTGACCGTATTTATAGTTCGGCAGAGTGGTTAACACATGATTTTAATATTATTGATACAGGTGGTATCGAAATTGGAGACGAGCCGTTTTTAGAACAAATTCGTCAACAAGCAGAAATCGCTATTGAAGAAGCAGACGTTATTATATTTATGACGAATGGCCGTGAAGGCGTAACAGCAGCAGATGAACAAGTTGCAAAAATTTTATACAAAACAAAAAAGCCTGTCGTTCTAGCTGTCAACAAAATTGATAATCCGGACATGCGTGAAATGATTTATGATTTTTATGCACTTGGCTTTGGTGAACCTTGGCCAATTTCAGGCTCCCATGGCTTAGGCTTAGGGGACTTATTGGATGAGTGTGCAAAACACTTCCCTCAAGAGGATGAAAACCAATATGGCGATGATGTAATTAAATTCTCTTTAATTGGTCGTCCAAATGTCGGGAAATCATCACTAGTCAATGCCTTTTTAGGTCAAGAACGCGTTATTGTCAGCAATATTGCAGGTACAACGCGAGATGCAATTGATACACCTTACGAATATGATGGGCATGAATATGTCATTATTGATACGGCCGGCATGCGTAAAAAAGGAAAAGTGTACGAAACGACAGAAAAATATTCTGTGTTACGTGCGCTACGTGCCATTGAACGCTCTGACGTTGTATTAGTTGTTCTGAATGCTGAAGAGGGTATTCAGGAACAGGATAAAAAAATTGCAGGCTATGCACATGAGGCTGGTAAAGCAATTGTTATTGTCGTTAACAAATGGGATGCGATTGAAAAAGACGAAAAAACAATGAATGTTTTTACGCAGCAAATCCGTGAGCACTTTTTATTCTTAGACTATGCACCAATTATTTTCGTATCAGCCAATACAAAACAACGAGTACATCAAATTTTACCGATTGTGCAGCGTGTAAGTGAAAATCATGCAATGCGTATTCAATCATCTATTCTGAATGAAGTGATTGAAGATGCTGTGGCACGTAACCCAGCGCCAACTGACAAAGGTCGCCGTTTACGTATTTACTATGCAACACAAGTGGCGATTCAACCACCAACGTTTGTGGTATTCGTCAACGAAACAGAATTAATGCACTTCTCTTATGAGCGATTTTTAGAAAATAGAATTCGTGAAACATTTGATTTTGAAGGGACGCCAATTCGTTTAATTACACGTGCACGTGCATAATTTAAAATATTACACATTCAGTACGCCAACCCGACAATTGTTGTTGGGTGGCGTCTTTTTTCAAAGGACTAGGCTAAATCACTAATTGGTTAAAATATGTCTAGCATGCATATGGACCTTTAGCGATTAACCTGTAGAAATTAAAAGGGGGAATAACAATGGAACGAGTTTGTGTACTAGGAGCAGGCTCATGGGGATCGGCACTAGCAATGGTACTTGCGGAAAATGGACATGATACGCTTGTATGGACGCATAGAGCAGATCAGGCTGAAGAAATGAATACGCAGCATACAAATAAAAAGTATTTACCTGAAACGCTATTACCGGAGAATTTACATGCAACGAATGATATTGCAAAGGCAGTAGCACACTCAAATACAATAATAGTAGCAGTGCCAACGAAGGCTATTCGAGAAGTTTGTGAAAAGATGACTGCTACATTAGACCAAAAAGTATTATTTGTCCATGTATCAAAGGGAATTGAGCCTGATTCATTAAAACGTATATCAGAAATTTTGGCTGAAAGCTTGCCAACTGAATTTATCGAAGACATTGTAGTACTCTCAGGGCCAAGTCATGCAGAGGAAGTCGTATTACATCATCCGACAACGATTACGGCAGCTTGTGCCAATATCGAAGCAGCTGAAAAAGTACAAGATTTGTTTATGAATCAATTTTTCCGCGTTTATACAAATGAGGATGTTATAGGCGTAGAAATGGGTGGGGCTTTAAAAAACGTGATAGCGTTAGCGGCAGGCATTACAGACGGTCTAAATTATGGTGATAATGCAAAAGCGGCACTAATTACACGCGGACTCGCTGAAATTACGCGCTTAGGTGTCAAAATGGGCGGAAATCCATTTACATTCGCGGGGCTGACAGGTATGGGTGATTTAATCGTAACATGTACAAGCGTGCATTCTCGTAATTGGCGTGCTGGAAATATGTTAGGTAAGGGCATGAAATTGCCAGAAGTACTCGATCAAATGGGAATGGTAGTGGAAGGCGTACGAACAACGAAGGCAGCCTATCAATTGGCAGAAAAATATAATGTTGCAATGCCTATTTCAACAGAACTTTATGGTGTATTGTTTAACGATGTAGAGCCAAAAGTGGCGGTTGATGCATTGATGATGCGTATGAAAAAGCGTGAAATTGACGAAATGATGCACTAAATTACCGTAACTTTCAATTTATTAAACAGCAAGAATTTGTCATGAAATGGACACAAAAAGGTATCTCAGACACACTGTGAGATACCTTTTTTAATTTGAATGCCAAAAGGGAAATATAATTTTAGCACTTTACTCATAACTTAACTATGTAAATAGTCCTTTGAACGTTCATAATTCTCTCTCTATTTAGTAAATATATGTTATAATTTCCATGGGTATATAATTGATTATAGCTATCTTCTTATTCTATAGTACATTTCTTAAATTTTATAAGTATATCAAAAAAATAGTATTTTCACTAAAGTCGTTAGGCTATTTTCTTTTTTGCTTCAGCGCCATTTCTTTTTTGAAGTTGCCCATAGTATAATAAACGTTGATTGTCTCGTGTCATTGAAGAAAGGTGGTAGACGAAAATGGGTCCGTTAGCACATATGCCTGCACTAGATGTCATGTGGGTATCTTTTTATTGTATCGGCTTTATGATTTTGTCGGTTGGTTTAATTTATTTAGGCCGCAATAAAATTTCAAATGGTTTTTTACGTACAATCGTAAATTTATTAGCATACATACTGTTTGGACTTGGAACATTTTTAATGGTACTTATTATTGCCACATGGCCTTAAAAGGAGGAAGAACGTGTTATGAAAAAACTAAATGCTTTTCTTTTAACAGTGGCAATTGCCGTCTTGTTAGGTGGCTGTGCATATCCTGAGGAAGAAAAAGCCGCAAACCAAGTGCCAGATGTCGACCAGTTAGCAGCCGTACAACGTGCTGTCAATGAATATCGTGAAGCGACTGGTGGCCTTGTGCCAATTAAAAACAGTGAAATGGATACAGATATTTATATAAAATATTTAATCGATTTTGAAAAGCTTATGCCAAAATATATCGCTCAAATTCCTGGAAATGCCTATGAAAAGGGCGGTATTTATCAATACATTATTTGGGATCCGGAAAACAGTGCCGAAGTTAAATTAGTAGACTTAAACTCTGCTGAGCGTATGCGAGAGATTAATATTCGAAAATTGGGTACACAATATATCCCGACAAAGAGGGCAATTGCCGATAATGTGTATCAAATTAACTTTGAAAAATTAGGCTATAAATCAGAAGTGACGGTGAAAAGTCCATATTCAGGTGCTGAATTACCAATTTTTATGACTGGTGATGGCGAAATGCATGTGGATTATTCTATTGATTTAGGCCAACTTTTAAAAGAAGACAAGCCAGATGTGAAACCAGGTGATGATATTCGTCAATTACTTATCGAAAAGTATCCTGTTGTTCCAGCTTATTCAGTGCCATATACTGTGGATGAAAATGGAGAGCCAACTTATATGATGGATGCTTATAAAGCGGATGTCAAAAAAGCTAAGGAAGAAGCTAAAGCAGCGCAAGAAGAAGAAAGCAAAGCTAAGGATTCAAAATAAGTTTTTCACCCCAATCATTAGATGTTGGTCTAATGATTGGGATTTTTTTTATGTGCCAGTCACTCAAACAATTCTCATACATTTTCATATTTATCTGCATGGGCGCATATAGTGAAAAAGCGTAGATAAAGGAGGCAGAAACCTTGAGTGAAGCAGTATTTAAAGAAATTGCAGAGCGCACAAATGGCGATGTTTATATTGGTGTTGTTGGTCCAGTTCGGGTAGGTAAATCAACATTTGTAAAAAAAGTAATGGAAGCTGTAGTATTGCCGAATATTGTGGATGATACAGAAAGAATGCGAGCACAGGACGAGCTGCCACAAAGCTCGCCAGGCCCAGTTATCATGACTGCTGAGCCGAAGTTTGTGCCTGCTCAAGCGACTCGTATTGCGGTTGGCGAAGATGAAATGACATTCCAAATTCGTTTAGCAGATTGCGTTGGTTATGTGATTGAAGGTACAAAGGGCTATGAGGATGAAAATGGTCCGAAATACGTGCATACGCCTTGGCATACAGAGCCAATTCCTTTCCAAGAAGCAGCAAAAATTGGCACAGATAAAGTGATTCGTGACCATGCGAATATCGGGATTGTTGTGACAACAGATGGAACAGTAAATGGCATCAGCCGTCGTGCAGCTGAAAAAGCGGAAGAAGAGATTGTTGCGCAATTAACCGAAATTGGCAAGCCTTTTGTTATTGTGTTAAATTGTCAAATGCCAGCAAGAGAAGAGACGGTACAGCTTCGAAATGAGCTATTTGAACGTTATAATGTTCCGGTAATTGCGATTTCAATCGATCAAATGCGTGCTTCTGATATTCAATATATTTTACAAGAGGCACTATTTGAGTTTCCGATTCGGACGATTGAGGTTGAAAAACCAGATTGGCTCGATGTCCTTGATGCTACTCACCCACTAAACGTGGCATTAATTGATTCGATGGAAGAAGTGCTTTCGTCTGTGATGAAAATTAGAGACGTGCAACAAGCTTCGGATGCCTTTAAAGCGATTGATTTTATCGATCAAAGTGAAGTGGTGCATGTCGATTCTGGAATCGGTACAGCAGTTATTCGTGTATCTTTACAAGGTGAATTATATAAAGCAGTTTGTAATGAATGGTTGGAAGAGCCGATTGAAACAAAGCGCGATTGGTTGCTATTTATTAAAGAGGCTGCTGAAGCAAAAGAAGCCCAAAAACGCTTTAAAGATGCCATTACTGAAGCAGATAATAGTGGTTATGGCGTAACATTGCCAATGATGCAAGAATTCGAACCAACTGCTCCAGAACTAATTAAGCAAAATAATTTCTACGGCGTACGGATGAAAGCAAAAGCGCCATCCTATCATATTATTCGTGTTGATATGGAATCAGAATTTGCGCCACTTATTGGTTCTGAATTCCACAGTCAGCAGTTATTAAAAGATTTAAACCATGCTTATTTACATGATCGTGATGCGCTTTGGCAAACACAACTTTTCGGTACGCCATTGCATGAAGTGTTAAAAGAGGGCATACGTTATAAAATGAATGCAGTACCACCTACAGCTAAAAAACGTATGCGTCAAACCATTGAGCGTATGGTGAATGAAGGTGATAGAGGATTAGTGACATTTATTTTATAGAGATAAAATGGAAAATACTGAGCAAAAAAATAGTGCAGGACTATTCGTTTTTATGCGAAAAGTCCTGTTATTTTTGTTTTTTGCGTGAAAAACGCATTTTTTGGTTATAATCATGAATGAATACAGTTGCGTAGCGGTTTTCTATGTGTTACTCTTTTTACAGAATTGGTTCATGACCCTTTGAGAGGAGGTGAATGGTGTGAATAAAACAGAATTAGTAAACTCTGTTGCTGAAGCTGCAGGTCTTTCTAAAAAAGACGCTTCTAAAGCAGTTGAAGCTGTATTTGATACAATTCAAGATGCTCTTGCAAAGGGTGACAAAGTACAATTAATTGGTTTTGGTAACTTTGAAGTACGTGAACGTGCGGCTCGTAAAGGTCGTAACCCACAAACTGGTAAAGAAATCGAAATCGCTGCTAGCAAGGTACCTGCTTTCAAACCAGGTAAAGCGCTTAAAGATGCTGTAAAATAATACACGTCTAGTAGTTACATAGAGCAGTCTTCATGTAAACGAGCATGAGGGCTGCTCTTTTTAACTTAATTTATAAAATGACTTATAGCAGTAACACATGAAATCTTTTTTTACTAAGATTTGTATACATAGCATAATGAACGACAACTATAACTTGCTTCACCAGAAGTCCCTTATTACTAAAAGTAAGGATAAATGCCAAATAGGAACTGATTAGAGCAAGCATTCCATCAAAGATTGATTTATGTTAAATGCTCTAGAAGGATAGCATAGATTTTAAGAGGAGCTTTTTGAGCAAACTTGAATATAAAATCTGGAAACAAAGACGGCAGTTAATGCCTAATTACAGAAGTTATGTTGAATTTCTTTTAATTCAAGTAAGTCGTTTTGCGCTTAACTTTTGGATATGCTACGATGCATAGGGAAATGTGTAATGCTTTGATACGCAGGAGGGTTTTTACGAATGTCGAATGTAGATTTATTGAAAATAGAACAAGCAGTGAAAATGATTTTAGAAGCTGTGGGCGAAGATGTGAATCGTGAAGGATTACTCGATACACCAAAACGCGTTGCTAAAATGTATGCTGAAATGTTTAGTGGCTTACATGAAGATGCAAAAGATTATTTTAAAACGGTTTTCCATGAGGATCATGAAGAACTAGTGCTTGTAAAGGATATCCCATTTTACTCAATGTGTGAGCATCATCTAGTGCCATTTTACGGCAAAGCACATGTAGCTTACATACCAAACGACGGCATTGTAGCGGGGCTAAGTAAATTAGGTCGCGCGGTGGAAACGATTGCACGTCGTCCGCAATTACAAGAACGGATTACATCATCAGTAGCCGACACGATTATGGAAATGCTATCTCCTAAAGGTGTTTATGTCGTTATTGAAGCAGAACATATGTGTATGACTATGCGTGGACTGAAAAAGCCTGGATCTAAAACGGTTACGTCAGTGGCACGTGGCATTTATGAACAAGATGAGGTAAAACGTAGAGAAGTCTTGTCATTTATTCAAATGTCTTAAACTGCATGTCTAATTATGTTATGATGGACTAAGAATTTGTCGGATTTAAGGAGTGTACAGACAATGGCGCAAGATTATATAGTAATACAGGCAGAAGAAGATGGTGTACATGTAATTGGGTTAACTCGTGGTACGGATACGAAATTCCATCATTCTGAAAAATTAGATGCAGGGGAAGTAATGATTGCTCAATTTACTGAGCATACTTCTGCCATGAAAATTCGTGGCAAAGCACAAATCCATACAGCACATGGTGTTATTCAAAGTGAAGGTAAAAAGTAGCATAGTCATGTAAGTTAGCTTCCGTCGGTAGAGTCAACATACAGTGCTGATGACTGGTTAGTTATAATCTGCAGATGTGCCAAATGCATATAAAAAAAGTAATATGTGTTGGTAAAACTGGCTTTTACGGGCAAGTAGATTTCCTACCATTTTTTTCTTGTACTTTCCGTGGTAGGGTTCTACTGCCCGTTCGTGTTGGTGAAAGCAAAAACTTTTTATTCCGAATCGATGCTTATGCTATAATGACTCAGTAAGCAAGCGTTAAGTCATGTTGATGATGAACGTATTTGAAAGTGAAATGGAGTAAGGTCTATGAATGCAACATACATTCAAAATTCAATTGCACAGTTAAAAACAGAGATTTTCATGGATGTTCGTCATAGAACTTTGCAAAAATACACAGGAGCGCCTGTGCTCGATGAAAATCAACTGTTTTACTTGTTAGTGCCCTTCTTGAATGGAGAAGAGTGGCAACAAGAGCAAAGGGAAGCTGCAATAACTGTTGGAATTGTATATGCAGCGTTAGCGGCACATGATCATATAAAAGAATTAGATGCCACTTCAAAGGAACAGCAGCTAACCGTTTTAGCTGGGGATTTTTATAGTGGCCGGTATTATGAAATTTTAGCAATGTCGGGAAATGTCGCATTAATTCGGAATTTATCACAAGGTATCGTGTCACGTTGCGAGCATCAAATAAAAGTGTATGAGGCAAAACAGCGTACAGTGGAACAATGGTGTTCTTCAATTAGCAATATCGAGTCAGGTTTAATTGCGAAATTTTTTGAGCTTTATGCATTGCATCATTATATTCCAATAATGGAGAAGAGCTTATTGATCTTACGATTAGAAAGAGAGTGGGCTATGTATCAACGTGGACAAAAATCATTGATGAGTAAAGTGCTGGAACAAAGTGCATTACAGACAGGCGCGACCTTCAATAGCGTCTTACAAGATAAAATTGCCCGCTTAAAAACAGAGCTGTTGCAAGTAATAGCACAAGCATCATTTTTACAAAGTGATGTGAAACAAGCTCTACAAGCACGTGTAGATGCATCGATTGCTTCTACAAACGGATAAGAGAGGTTTTTCTAAAATGGCTAAATCAAAAGAAGAGCACGTTCACGAAGTATTTGAAAGTATTTCTGAAAGCTATGACAAAATGAATGGTGTAATTAGCTTCCAAATGCATGTAGGCTGGCGCAACGATACGATGAAGCGCATGGCTGTCAAGCCTGGATCGAAAGCGCTAGATGTTTGTTGTGGCACAGCTGACTGGACAATTGCACTAGCTGAGGCAGTTGGAGAAAGTGGCGAAGTTAAGGGACTGGATTTCAGTCATAACATGCTGCAAGTGGGCGAAAAAAAAATAACGCCTTACCCACAAATTGAACTGATACAAGGAAATGCAATGGAATTACCATTTCCAGACAATACATTTGATTATGTGACGATTGGTTTTGGTCTACGCAATGTTCCTGATTATTTACAAGTGTTAAAAGAAATGAATCGTGTTGTAAAACCGGGGGGCATGGTTGTATGTTTAGAAACATCTCAATCAGAAATACCTGGCTATCGACAACTATTCCGTTTTTATTTTAAATATATTATGCCGATATTTGGTAAAATTTTTGCGAAAAGTTATAAAGAGTATTCTTGGTTACAGGAATCTGCAAATGATTTCCCAGGTATGAAGAAGCTAGCGGCAATGTTTGAACAGGCAGGTTTAGAAAAAGTAACGTACAAAGCATACAGTGGCGGTGCTGCGGCAATGCATATGGGCTTTAAAAAGGTACGTTAATGGGGGAAGGTTTTCAAGCGTGGAAAAGATGAAGTTAAAACTACTCTATTCCGATTTGAAGTCAGATATTGATATCATCGAACAAGAATTAGAAAAAGCGGTGAATTCGTCTTCGCATTTAATTAACGATGCTTCTCTCCATTTATTACAAGCTGGTGGCAAACGAATCCGACCAATCTTTGTGTTGCTTGGCGCAAAATTTGGCAATTATGATATCGAAAAGATGAAAAATGTGGCTGTGCCTTTAGAGCTCATTCACATGGCGTCGCTAGTGCATGATGATGTGATTGATGATTCCGATATGCGACGAGGACGTCCAACTGTCAAATCCCAATGGAATAACAGAGTAGCAATGTACACGGGCGATTTTATTTTTGCACGTGCACTTGAGTACATCACAAAGCTAGAGGATCCACTTGTTCATCAAATTTTGGCACGTACAATGGTAGAAATTTGTAATGGCGAAGTGATACAAATTGAGGACAAGTTTAGATTGGATCAAGGCTTAAAGGATTACTTCAGACGTATTAAACGAAAAACGGCATTACTTATTTCTTCAAGCTGTGAGATTGGTGCAGTGGCAGCAGGTGTTGATGCAAAAACAGTAAGCCATTTGAAACGCTTTGGCTACTTTGTTGGTATGAGCTTTCAAATAATCGATGATGTATTAGATATTATGGCGACAGATAAAGAATTAGGGAAGCCAGCAGGTAGTGACTTATTGCAAGGTAATATTACCTTGCCGATTTTGTTATTAAAAGATGATCCACAAATGCAACCTTACTTAGCAAAGGTGTTTGCAGGGACATTAACGGAGCTTGAGCGCCAAAATATGCTGCAATATGTGCGTAAATCTGACGCAATTACACAAGCTAATAAAATGAGTGATAAGTATTTGAAAAAAGCTTTACAAGAAATAGATGCTTTACCAAAACATCCAATTAAGAAAAAGCTTCGTGACATCGCTTTGTTTATGGGCAAGCGTAAATTCTAGCTTTTTGTTGTGCTAAAGCTGATTTTTTGTTAATATTTATCGGTAGGTGTAAAACCTGTTAGACGAATTTAAGGAGTGTTTTAAACATGGCAATCGAAAAAACTTTTTTAATGGTTAAGCCTGATGGCGTAGAACGACAAGTAGTAGGTGACATCGTTGACCGTTTTGAACGTCGCGGTTTTGTATTAAAAGGCGCTAAATTAATGGTAATTCCTCAAGAATTAGCTGAAAAACACTATGCTGAGCATGCTGAACGTCCATTCTTCGGTGAATTAGTAGACTTCATCACTTCTGGTCCAGTATTCGCTATGGTATGGGAAGGCGAAAACGTAATTAAACTTGCACGTACAATGATGGGTGCTACGAAACCAGAAGAATCTAACCCAGGTACAATCCGTGGTGACTACGCTACAACTGTATCTCACAACATCATCCACGGTTCTGACTCTCTTGCATCTGCAGAGCGCGAAATCGGTTTATTCTTCGGTGAAGATTTAGTTTAATTCGCACTTCTAAGAAGCGTAGCGAAAAAAACTACGAATAGAACTCAATAAAAAAATCATCTATTTTTCCGATGTGACTTTTACCTTCTAACAAAAAATGTTAGGGGGTTTTTTGTTTGTCAAAATCGCTCAATAAAGTGAACGCAAACATTGATTTAAGCTTTTTGACTAGCAAAACTGAAAAACAACCAAAGAAAAATGGTGAAAAAAATCAATAACTCAATAGTTAAAATGGATACTTTTGATGAATTGGACAACAGAAATATAACTGTTAAACACGCCATACAAATTTTAAATCAACAATGGCGACTAAACGGATTAAGACTAAGGACAATTGATAGTTATAACTATATTTTTAAGCGATTTGTTGAGGTTACCGAAGTTGAATATCTACATAAAATTAATAATGAAAAATTTATCAATATTTATCAAGTTTTGAATATGTGAAGGACACTTCTTTATATGGTCGTTTAAAGCCCTTTTAAGCAAGTGTCACGATAATGGCTGGTAATAACTCAAAGTTTTGGACAAACATCAAAATAAAAGTAAATACAAGCGTTAAGGAAGCTGCTACAGAAAAAGAGTTAGCATTATTGTTATTGCCTTTGGGTAAATCAACCATGGGGGTTGAATATGAAAAGCATTACTCCATTTTTATGAACAACGTGTAACTGCATGGTCAACATCTTTTTTATTAAAACATTATTATCGTTATCAACCTGGTAAATAATTTTTTCAGTATTTAAACATATGAACAAAGATTCCCTCAATTCATCTTTCATATTTTCATGGCGTGCAAATACAACAAATTCATCTTTGTGGAAATTTAGTTGTGAAAGGTTCGAGGAGTGTCAAGAAAGGATTTATTATACATAAAAAAGAAAAGATGACTTTTATAGTCATCTTTTCACTTGTAAGTAGCAATTTAGTTATTGAATATTTGTTCGTAACGGTGGAAGAATGCCACTGTGTGCGCTCTTGCTAGAGCATCATTTGGTTTAAACTCTTCATTTGTTTTAGTAGTTGTTAAACCATTATCACGAAGGAATTTAATAGCCTCTGACTGAGATACAGTCTTACCATAATGCATTGAAGCTAAGATACGAGCGAAGTTACCTCGTGTGATATCCTTTCCTGCAATGGCTTGTTTGGATGCTGTGTTTGCACCTAGGACTGGTAGAGAGTATTTTGTAGCCAGTTGGTAGTTTACGTCTCCATACCATGAAGTATTAGCTTTCGTTGAAGCTAGTTCTGATGGTTTAAAGTAACGGAATAGGATAGATAACATTTGGTTTTCCGTTAAGTTCGTGTACGGTTTAAGTAAGTTTTCGTACTTACCTGTTGATGGGTTTTTCACGTTTGGGTATCCACTGATGATACCGATGTTGACTGCCCACTTAAAATCCTCAGCCCAGTATTGGTTTGCATTGTAATCAGCAAACTTTGATACATCAACGTTGCCCGTTGTGGGCGGTGTTACTGGAGGTGTTGGCGTTGATGTTGAAGCTGAGTAGTTTAAATAACTTGATGCTACATAGCCCTCTGTCCCGTCACTTCTTTTCACAGGATACCACACAAAATGGTTTTTCTTCGTTGATACTTTTTCATATTCAAAAGGACCTGTAATGGTAACAATTTCACCTTCACGTAAAGTACCCAAAGAAGGACTATCCGTAGTAGGTCTTGTCCTAATTGTTACATTCGTTATTGCACTAACTTTTTGATTTGTTTCAAAAAAATACTTAGATTTTGTTAATGGTAAATCAAAATCATAGTGCAACGTTGAAAATTTAATATTTTCCCTGCTGTTAGTGTCATATTGAAAATGTTCACGTGAAAAAGGCAGCTCTGTTAAGTCTATTAATTCCAATTTATTAATAATACGGAGAATTCTTTCTTGATAGGCATTGGTATTTCTTTCACCAGTTGCTTGAACAATTGGACTATTTACTGGCTTAGTACCGTTATAAGCCATGATAGCGAAGTACCAATGTTCCAGTACATCTCTTTCTCCACCGTTGATGCTAGGTAAATCCTTTCGCTTAAACATATTATCTAGAGTCTCTACACCAGCTTGAATATTATAGACAATATCACTTTTTAGTCTATCTTGATTGTAGCCTGCTTGATTTGTAATTTGCATAATGCCTATTCCATTATCAGCTGTCACAATTGCTTCACCATTCTTATCAAAATGACGCCAATTTCCACTTTCACCTTCCGCTATTGCCTTCACAATTTCAGGAGGAACATCATAATTCAGTGCTGTTTCGGTTAACAAACAGTTCATTGTGGAATAATCAGGATTTACTTTGGATGCCGAATCATACGCACATGTATTTGCAATATTATTAGCTAATACATTTTTATCTATGTTGATAGATAGAGAGAGGGTACCAATGGCAATAACACTAATCAATGGTTTCAATATCTTTTTCATATGTGATTATTACACTTCCTTTCATATTATTTAAAGTTAAAAGATTCAAATATATGTTATCATAAACCCAATATTTGAGATAGGGGTAATAGTCATTTCTTCCTTAATTTAACATCACCCAATAATAAATGATAGCCAAACATATATTGTTTAATTTTAATTCTGTGAAAAGTTTGTAAATAGTGATTGTTGGATCTTTACTTTTTTATTGAAATAGGTAAGCTTCCTAAAGTCCATTGAAACAAGCCCAAGCAAAATCTATCAACTCTTACAAGCTCGTTAAATGGCTCTGTAAGCTTCTCTGATTGTTGTTGTAAGCTGGCTGACTCAAAGTTGAAAGAATAGAACTTTGTCACACTCCTTATTACAACCAAGAGCTTGTGTTTGCTTTGTCGCTTCTTATATTTATTCATTAATCTTATTCATATAGAAAAAGCACACCAACTTAATGATATGCTACCGCAATCCCATCATAATTTGCTTTATAATCTAGCACTTCTACGCACCAATATTCGGAAATATGGTACACTATAAATCATCTTTGGGTTAGTTTACATGAACAATACTAGTAAAGTCTTAGGAGAGTTTAACGGGTCTATATGTGGTGAAAGTGAAGCAGAGGAAGTTGTCTAAAGGGAGCTGTCACGCTATATATAGAGGACAGGAGAGGTTAAGGGGGAATAAAAAGGACTGCATATCTATTAGGACTCAATCATACACGCAAGTCCCTTAGCTGGAAGGCTAAACCAATAATTGTTATTGTTCCGGTTATCTAATTATTCAAAATTTTATTTAGATGGTTTGCTTTGGACTATCATTATATGTCCAAAGCAAATTAATCTCTATTATCAAGAGAATTTTTACATTCTTTTTCACTATATTTTGTCTCACCTTCAAATATATCGGTAACACCATTTGAAAGTCTGTCTTTTTCACAAAATTGCTGAACTTGTTTTCCCTTTTTAGTTATTCCATAATAATAGGTTGTATTAGGTTCATCTTTAAAAATAACCATATAATGTCCGTGATAAAAATCTTTATTTATTAAGTGCTTGGGCTCAACAAAATGTGATTCTTCAATTTCTTCGTCTGTATATCCCTGCTCTTCTAAATATTTTGGAACATACTTATTAGCAATGTATTTTGTATATGGATTTCCGTTATTTAGTACATATATTAAACCTATTGGCATAGCAATGACAATAACAGCGATTAGGGTACTAATTGTTGTTAATATCTTTTGTTTATTCATCGTAGTCACCTCTCTTTAATGTTTCTTCCTTTTTTTAATAACAGAATAATCAGTTATAATACACACGTCCTAGATTAATGTATGATAGGCTTTGTTTCGCTTATTGAAAAATGAAGATACCCTATTATTCGGAGTAAAATTGAAGCTACTAACTATTTGCTCAATTTATCCATTAAAGTATCTCTGATGGTATAATTTTACACTATTTTGGCATTTGTTCAATCGGTAATTATAATTCTATCTACATTTAACAGTCTATGGGGGATAGGGGAACAGCAGAGTCATTTTAATAGGATGTTTGGTTGGTGCTTTTTTTATTGCTTAAAACATTAATCATCAAATGATCATGACATAAAGTAACAGCAAAGCTTTTCGTCAAATAGGCAATAGCAGATTCCCTTGAACGAGAAGTTGAAATAACTACGGGATACATATCACTAATTTCTATCTACCTATATAAAAAATTGTACATAACTTCTAAGTCATGTAAAATAAATGCTATAATATTCAGATAATTTGTTGCTAGTAAATAGTTTCATAAAGTGGTATATATTTTCTAGCAAGCAAATAAACTTAAACGTAATGTATTAAGGGGAATGACAGAAACGTTTTAGAAAAGGGGTAGTGATATGAGAGAAGTAGTAATAGTAGCAGCTGTGCGTACCGCAGTTGGACGTAGTAAAGGCGCTTTAAAGGATGTACGTGCAGATGATTTAGCAGCAGATGTACTACAAGAAGTTGTAAACCGTGCAGGGATTGACAAAGGGCAAGTGGAGGATGTTATTTTCGGCTGTGTGACGCAATCTGGTGAGCAAGGTGCAAATATTGCCCGCACAGCGTTATTAATGGCAGGCTTCCCTGAGAAAGTTCCTGGCGTCACGATTGATCGTCAATGCGGTTCTAGCCAGCAAGCTGTGCATTTTGGCGCACAAGCTATCTTAGCAGGTGATATGGATATTGTCATTGCTGGTGGTGTAGAAAGTATGACAAGGGTGCCAATGTTTTCAAATATGCAGAGTGCTCATAAAGGCAAACGCTTACAAGAAAATTATACGATTATTCATCAAGGGCTATCAGCTGAGAAAATGGCGGCAAAATGGCAATTTTCAAAAGACCATTTAAATCATTTTGCTTATGAAAGTCATAGACGAGCTTTAGCAGCCATTGAGGCAGGTCATTTTCAACAGGAAATTATGCCTGTCCATATAACACAAGAAGATGGAACGGTTACCATATTTGAAGTCGATGAAGGGCCTCGAGCAGATACAACTATGGAACGATTAAATAACTTAAAAACCGTCTTTCAAGAGCAAGGGGTTATTACAGCCGGTAATGCAAGCCAAATGAGTGATGGGGCATCGGCTGTCGTGCTGATGTCGTTAGAAAAAGCACAAGAGCTTGGCATTCAACCGCTTGCAAAAATTGTTACACGCGTTGTGGTAGGCTCCGATCCGACGCTTATGCTTACGGGTCCAATTGAAGCTACAAGACAAGCCTTGAAACGTGCAGGACTGACAATTGAAGAGATAGATACGTATGAAGTTAACGAAGCCTTTGCTCCGGTGCCACTTGCTTGGTTACATGACATCGGTGCAGACCCAGCAAAGCTAAATCCAGATGGTGGTGCTATTGCTTTAGGGCATCCATTAGGAGCAACGGGTACAAAGTTGTTAACGACGATGTTATATCGGATGCAACGTGAAAATTTACGCTATGGCCTCATTGCTATATGTGAGGGTATGGGTATGGCAAATGCCACAATTATTGAAAAAATGTAAAGGGGTTGTGTGGGATGAAATGTCATGAAGTTGTAGCCATTGTAACAGGTGGTGCATCAGGTTTAGGGGAGGCAACTGTCCGGAAAATTGTTGGACAAGGTGGCAAAGCTGTTATTTTTGATGTCAATGATGAGAGAGGGCAGACACTCGTGCAAGAATTAGGTGAAGATGTCAGCTATGTCCGTGTTGATGTGACACAGGAAGCGGATGTGGCAGCGGGCATTGAACATGCGATAGCAACATTTGGACTGATTAATGTAGCTGTTAACTGTGCAGGGATTGCGGATGCGAGTAAAGTCATTTCAAAACGTGGTGTCCATGCACTTGAGTTATTTTCGAAAGTGATAGCTGTCAATTTAATTGGCACATTTAACGTTATTCGTCTTGCAGCCGAACAAATGCAGCATAATAAGCCTGATGAAGATGGGCAGCGAGGCGTTATGATTAATACAGCATCTGTGGCTGCATTTGATGGTCAAATTGGACAAGCGGCTTATAGTGCCTCAAAGGGTGGAGTAGCGGCGATGACATTGCCGATTGCGCGCGAGCTTGCAGAGTTAGGAATACGAGTAATGACTATCGCGCCTGGGCTAATTGAAACGCCGATGTTTGCATCGCTAGCTGAACCAGCTCGAACAGCACTAGCAACTATGACACCGTTTCCAAAACGTCTTGGCAAACCATCCGAATATGCATTGCTTGTAGAAAGTATTATTCATAATGTTATGCTTAATGGCGAGGTCATTCGCCTTGATGGTGCGATACGAATGCAACCGAAATAATAAAATTTAAGTACTTATGATGTAAAAGAATAGTCGTCGATAAAAACGAATGTTTTGTAGCAGCGGTCAGCTTCGGTTTAATTAGGGCGTGATAAACGTCAGGATAATGAAAGGGAGCGATGTTATGCATATGATGGATACACCTTTACTACTGACAAGTTTTTTTAGTCGGGCAGAACGATTCTTTCATGCGAAGAAAATCTATTCGCGTACAAGCCCTACAACGATTCATGAGTTTACTTATAAAGAGTTTGCTATTCGTACTCGTAAATTAGCGGATGCTTTAACAACACTTGGCATGGACCGAGGTATAAAAGTGGGTACTTTTGCTTGGAATCATCATCGTCACTTAGAGGCATATTTTGCCGTACCGTGTGCTGGTGCAGTACTGCATATGATTAATATTCGCTTGGCGCCTGAGCATATCGTGTATGTGATAAATCATGCAGAAGATGAAATTTTACTTATTGATGAAAATCTAGTTCCTGTCATTGCACCAATCGTGTCCCAGCTTAAAACAGTGAAGTATTTTATTGTTATGGGGGATGCAGTGGAATTGCAAAACTCGCCATTACCCAATGCGCTGTCTTATGAAGAACTACTTGCAGAGGCAAGTGGTGATTTTGAATTTCCAGACGATATAGAGGAGAATGCACCTGCTGGCATGTGCTATACAAGTGCAACAACAGGTATGCCAAAGGGTGTTGTCTATACACATCGAAGCATTGTTCTTCATAGCATTACAGCTGGGCTGTCTGATAGCATCGCGATATGTGAACGTGATGTCGTGTTACCGGTCGTCCCAATGTTTCATGCCAATGCTTGGGGCTTACCGTTTGCTAGCGTGTTATTTGGGGCTACTCAAGTACTACCTGGACCGATGTTTACACCACAGCTATTAGCCGATTTAATTGAACAGTACAAAGTAACATTAACAGCGGGCGTTCCAACGATTTGGCTTGGTGTGTTACAAGCGCAACGTCAACAACCACGTGATTTATCGTCGTTACGTTCGATTATTTGTGGTGGCTCTGCATCGCCCATCGGTCTTGTGCGCGGTTTTGAAGAAGAACAAAAAATTCCGTATTTTACGGGCTACGGTATGACCGAGACATCACCACTTGTTAGCTTATCGACCTACTTATCACATATGGAAAACTATACGGCAGACGAAAAAATGCACGTTCGCACAACGCAAGGGATCACGATGCCGCTTCTTGATATGCGAATCGTTAATGAACATGGTGAGGTACCATGGGACGGCAAGACGATGGGAGAAATCACAATAAGAGGCCCCTGGATTGCTAGTGAATATTATAAAGATGAGCGCACGGCAGAAGCTTTTAAAGATGGGTGGCTATATACTGGAGATATTGCGGTGATGACCCCTGATGGCTATATTAAAATTACAGATCGTACAAAAGACTTGATTAAGAGTGGTGGGGAATGGATTTCATCTGTGGAGCTTGAAAATGCATTAATGACACATCCGAAAGTGTTTGAAGCGGCCGTGGTGGCCATTCCACATGAGAAATGGTTGGAACGTCCGCTGGCATGTGTCGTTCCTAAGCCTGAATATAAAGATTCCATTACGAAGGAGGAACTGCTCGATAGTTTGCGTACACAGTTCCATAAAACGTGGATTCCCGATGATGTTGTTTTTTTAGATGAAGTGCCGAAAACATCCGTTGGCAAATTTATGAAAGCTAAGTTAAGGGAAAATTTAAAAGATTATCGTGTGAAAATATAACAGTTATATTACTATGGTAATAGACTGGAGCTGGGACATAACTCAAAAAATTTAAGAAACAGACGAAAGGTGTTCATAATTTTTTGCTATATGGAGAACTTAACTATTCTTGCTTTTGTAATAAAAAAATTAGAAGTGTTCACTAGTTGTTGGTAGCGAAGGCGGTGACTCCTGCGGCTTACAGTGTGCCCAAGGAAAGCACCGCAGTAGCGGACAACAACGGCATAGCAAAAAAGTGTTAGATTGATTGCAGTCAATCTAACACTTTTTCTCTTTTGATGCCTTTTATTGCATTGGACGCTATGTTGAGCGAAAAAGTTTATGTCTATAACAAAAGGCGTGTGTTGTTCCTCGAATTAGTTTTTCATTGTTGATTAATTAGAAAATGGATGGAGTACACTTAAAAAAAGAAACTATTTTCTTGTTATATCGTATAATCTTTATAGATAGGGGGAAGAGAAATTATGGAAATTGCTATTGTTGCTATTATTGGCGGCATTATGGTCGCTTTGGCTGGGATATTTACTGATGCGCGTACGAAGGGACAAAAACTTAAATTAAAGACAATCGAACAAGAAGTGGAATTAGAGAAGCTAAGATTGGAATCATATACAAAAGAAACCGAAAAACTGCGACTAGAATTGGAACATTCGAAAGTGCTACTATTAGAAGAGAAGAAAAATACAACGAGGTAACCTTGAATACACAGGAAAGACTATTTCAGTAAAGGCATTTTTCCGCTATAATGGAAATACGACGCTAGAGGGGAAGATGACCGTATGTCAGATTATGAACAATTTGTAGAAGGTATTAAGCGCAAAACTGGTATTGATTTAGCGTTATATAAAGAAGCGCAAATGAAAAGACGATTAACTTCACTCTATGAGAAAAAGGGATATCGTAATTTTGTTGATTTTTTAAAGGCTCTTGAACAAGATCGCGATTTAATGAATGAATTTCTAGATCGAATGACCATTAATGTTTCGGAGTTTTATCGAAATGGAAAGCGCTGGGAAGTATTGCAAAAGAAAATTTTTCCAAAGTTATTGCAATCCAACAAGCGTTTGAAAATTTGGAGTGCTGCCTGTTCTACTGGGGAAGAACCTTATTCATTAGCAATGGTATTATCACAATTAGTACCGTTATCGCAAATTCAAATAATCGCCACAGATTTAGATGAAAATGTCATTCAAAAAGCTAAATTGGGCGTCTATCCAGAGCGTTCTTTAGCAGAGGTTCCAAAAGATATTCAGGCGAAGTATTTTGAGCAAGAGGGAAGCTTCTACCGAGTGAAAGATGAAATTAAACGTTGTGTGACATTTAAAAAGCATAATTTGCTTAACGATCATTATGATGCCAATTATGATCTGATCGTGTGCCGCAATGTGATGATTTATTTTACCGAAGAAGCAAAGGATCAAATCTATGCAAACTTCAGTAAAGCATTACGACAAGATGGCATTTTATTTGTCGGCTCAACGGAGCAAATATTTAATCCTTCGCGTTATGAATTTGAGGTAGAGGATACATTCTTCTATCGAAAAAAATAGCAAACTATATGATGAAAAGCATTCGTACAGTGAACAAGATGACTGTCACGTACATAAAATTGCCAAGACACTAGACATAGATGATCGTACGCTTTTCGCTTGTCATAAGCAAAAAGCGTATTTTTTTATTAAGTTCACCATTTCGCTGCCGATAATTTCCAGTAGAATGTGTTGCGTTAGAATAGTTGGATGTGTTACTAGAAAACCTTCTTTTTTTAAATGAATCGTTCAGAATATTCGCATATAATACTGTGCTATCTATTTGAACGTATTAATGGCAAGGTGGTATGACATTTGTAAAAGGACTGTTTTTTTAGAGAATATATGTTATAGTGAAAAATACATACTTTAGCGAGTTGAAGGGAGAAAGCGTTTATGCGTTACTTAACAGCAGGTGAATCACACGGACCGCAATTAACAACGATAATTGAGGGTTTACCGTCACTTTTACCAATTACAGCAGAGAAAATTAATCATGATTTAAAACGTCGTCAAGGAGGACATGGCCGCGGTCGCCGTATGCAAATTGAGACGGATACAGTAGAAATAGTAGGTGGTGTGCGCCACGGACAAACGCTTGGTTCTCCTGTTGCGCTTGTTGTCACAAATGATGACTGGAAGCATTGGACAAAAATTATGGGGGCCGAACCATTAGCAGAGGATATTAATCCAGAAGATATAAAACGTCAGATTTCACGTCCGCGTCCGGGTCATGCAGATTTAGTAGGCGGCATGAAATATGGGCATCGCGATTTACGCAATGTTTTAGAGCGTTCTTCTGCGCGTGAAACAACTGTCCGCGTAGCTGTTGGTGCCGTTGCTAAAGCATTATTAAATGAGCTTGGTATATCAATTGTGTCACATGTTACAGAAATCGTAGGCATTAAGGCAGACACTTCTGTAATTGAAGGGAAATCAGTAGCAGAAATTCGTACGATTGTTGAAGCAGATCCATGTTACTGTGTAGACCCTGTGGCTTCTGCAAAAATGGTGGAGGCAATCGATGAAGCGAAAAAAGCAGGTGACTCTATCGGTGGTGTTGTTGAAGTAATTGTTGAGGGCATGCCAGCTGGTATTGGCTCTTATGTGCATTACGATCGCAAGCTTGATGCGAAATTAGCGGCAGCTATGTTATCAATTAATGCCTTTAAAGGTGTTGAATTTGGTATTGGTTTTGAAATGGCTCGTCGCAAAGGTTCAGAAGTCCATGACGAAATTATTTGGTCAGAAGAAGAAGGGTATACACGTGCAACAAATCGACTTGGTGGCTTAGAAGGCGGTATGTCAACAGGTATGCCAATTGTCGTTCGCGGTGTTATGAAGCCTATTCCAACGCTGTATAAACCTTTGCAAAGTGTTGATATTGAAACAAAAGAACCGTTTAAAGCCAGCGTTGAACGTTCTGATAGCTGTGCAGTACCGGCGGCATCAGTTGTTGCCGAACATGTTATTGCCTGGGAAATAGCAAATGCGATTATGGAACAATTCCACGGAGATCAATTGCCACAACTACAAGCTCAAATTGAAGAACAACGCCGTTACGCAAAGGAGTTTTGATATATGCGTGTACCAGTAGCGACAACATCACATCAGTATGAAGTAGTGCTTGGGCATAATTTTTTAGCTGAAGCAGTCAAAACATTTGACGATAAACTGCAAAAAGCAGATAAACTCATTGTTTTTACAGATGCCAATGTGTGGGCTGCCCAAGGGGAATATTTTAAGGGCCATTTCCCATATGACTTTGAGGTCTTTGTGCTACCGGGTGGTGAAGCTTGTAAAACTTTTGAACAATACAATGCAGCACAAACTTTCTTACTTGAACAAAAATGTTCACGAAAATCATTTGTTTTTGCCTTTGGTGGCGGGGCAGTTGGCGATTTAACAGGCTTTGTTGCAGCTACCTATATGCGAGGAGTACCGTTTATTCAAATCCCAACGACGATTTTAGCACATGACTCAGCAGTGGGAGGTAAAACAGCTATCAATCATCCACTAGGCAAAAATATGATTGGTGCTTTCTACCAGCCTGAAGGGGTCATATACGATACGCTCTTTATTGAGAGTTTGCCTGAGCGTGAGGTGCGTTCGGGAACAGCTGAAGTCATAAAACATGCGATGATTTCAAGTGCTTCCTGGCTACAGCAATTAATGGGGGCTGAATCAGTCATTCATTTTAGTACAACGGAATTGGCTCAACAGCTAAAGGCTGGCATTGAGGTAAAGGCGAAAATTGTGTCTGAAGATGAAACGGAACAATCTGTGCGCAAATATTTAAACCTAGGTCATACATATGGCCATGCTATTGAAGCAGCAGCAGGTTATGGGAAAGTCGCACATGGTGAGGCAGTAATGATTGGTCTTGTGTATTGTCTTTTACTGAGTGAGCGATATGGTAAGCTGGATCGTGACTTTACAACAGCATTTTTACATTTTGCTGTAAAAAACGGCTATCCTTTCGAAGCGGTGAATGATTATTCATTTGAACAGTTAACAGCGTATTTATTAAAAGATAAAAAAGCGGAATATGGCGTACTACAATTTGTTTTACTGGAAGAAATCGGGAAACCTTTTGTGCGACCAATTGAGTTAGCAGAATGCAAAGAAATAGATGCTGAATTCCGCCAATTATTAGCGGAGGTGCTTGGATGATTCGTGGTTTAAGAGGCGCAATTACAATTGAATTGGACAAGCCAGAGCTTGTATGGGATGAGACAGCTAGACTAGTACGTGAAGTAGTAGCAGTAAACGGTGTTGCGGTAGAGGATATTGCCTCTATTGTCATTTCGACAACGCCGGATATTACATCAGCGTTTCCAGCGCGTGCTGTTAGGTTAATGGAAGGGTGGCAGTATGTTCCTGTCATGTGTATGCATGAAATGGACGTGCCTGGAGCTTTGCCATTATGCATACGCGTGTTAATTCATGCGAATGTCGAAATGGCGCAAAAAGATGTAAAGCATATTTATTTAAATGATGCAATCAAATTAAGACCAGATTTAGCCCAAGCTAAATAATAAGAGGAGATGTTTGAGATGAAATGGAAACAACAATTGGACGGGATGCAAGCATATAAGCCAGGTAAACCAATTGAAGAAGTACAACGTGAATTTGGCTTACAAGAAGTCGTAAAGTTAGCATCAAATGAAAACCCATTTGGTTGCTCCCCTAAGGTAACAGCATATTTACACAATAGTGCAGTAAACCATGCATTATATCCAGACGGCTATGCGCAAAACTTACGTACAACTGTAGCAAATCATGTAGGTGTCAAGGAAACACAGCTTCTTTTTGGCAATGGCTCGGATGATATTATTGCGATTCTTACTCGTGCGCTGTTGTATCCAGGTGTGAATACAATCATGGCAGATCCATCATTCTCACAATACGCTCATAATGCAGAAATTGAAGGGGCGGAAGTTCGTAAAATTCCTTGTATTGATGGCGCACATGACTTGGATGCTATGGCGGCAGCAATTGACGAGCATACTTCCATTGTGTGGGTATGTAGCCCGAACAATCCAACAGGTGTTGTCATTGCAGATACTGATTTACGAGCGTTTTTAGCGAAAGTACCAAGCGATGTACTGGTCGTGTTAGATGAAGCGTATATCGAATATGTGACACACCCTGGTCATAAAGAAACACTACCATTAATTAACGAGTATCCAAACGTACTATTAATGCGCACATTCTCAAAAGCATACGGTCTTGCTTCCTTCCGAGTAGGCTACGCAATTAGTCAACCTGAAGTCATTGCTAAACTGGATCCAGTGCGTGCACCGTTTAACAATACGATTTTAAGCCAAGCGGTTGCGGCGATTGCATTAAGTGATCAAGACTATATCAAAAATTGCTGTAAAGCAAATGAACTAGGTAAAAAGCAATATGTTGATTTTTGTGAAAAGCATAATTTGAAATACTACCCATCTGATACGAATTTTATTTTATTTGACACGAAAGCTAATAGTGATGTTGTTTTTCAGGAGCTTATGAAGCGCGGGTTTATTATTCGCAGTGGGAACGCTTTAGGTGCCCCTGGTTTTATTCGTGTAACAATTGGTACTGAAGCGCAAAATGCGGCATTATTACAGCATCTTGAAGCTGTGTTAAAAGAACAAGGAGTTTTTGCATGACACGCAAAGTTCTCGTAATTGGTTTAGGCTTAATTGGGGGCTCGATTGCTCTTGCTTTACAAAAAGCACCTGACACAAAAATTATAGGCTATGATATGGACGAAACAACACGTGAACATGCTAAAACATTAAATATTGTTCATGACATTGTGACAAATCCACAAGATGTTGCAGCAGAAGTTGATATCATTATATTTGGGACTCCTGTTAACGCTACACTTGAGTGGATGGAACAATTAAAAACATGGCCGTTAAAAAATAAAGTGATTGTAACAGATACAGGTAGCACGAAAAAAATGATTATGCAAAAAGCTGGGGAGTTACGTGAATTAGGCATTACCTTTATCGGTGGACACCCGATGGCAGGGTCTCATAAAAGTGGTGTTTTAGCGGCAAAGGCTCATCTTTTTGAAAATGCGTACTATATGTTAACACCACTAGCGGGTGAAGAAATTATCAATATGGCCCAGCTTGAAAGTCTATTGAAATTCACACATGCCAAAGTTGTTAGTGTATCTGCACGTGAGCACGATCATATGACAGCCGTAGTTAGCCATTTCCCGCATGTTATTGCGGCATCTCTTGTACATCAATTAGGCGGAGAAAATGGTGAATATCCGATGACACGCTCACTGGCAGCAGGGGGCTTCCGTGATGTCACGCGTATTGCATCTTCTAATCCGATACTATGGCGTGATATTACACTACAAAATCGTGATGAATTAGTAGCCCAGCTTGAGGGGTGGCAATCCGAAATGAATCGTGTGAAGGAGCTTTTACTAAATGGAAGCTCTGCTGATATTGAAAACTATTTTGCAATTGCTAAGGAGCTTCGTGATGAATTACCAATTAGTGCTGGGGCAATGTTCACGTCGTTTGATTTGTATGTCGATGTTCCTGACTACCCAGGGGTAATTTCTGAAGTAACAGGCTTACTTGCGGATGAAAAAATTAGTATTACTAATTTACGTATCGTAGAATCTCGCGAAGATGTCTTCGGTATACTTGTCATTAGCTTGCAAAGTGAAAGTGATCGTGAGCGTGCAGCTGCATGTATTCAACAGCGTGCAAAATTTGAAACATATATTTCATAGGAAAGTGCATTCACGTTAAGAACAGACGTTGGATTACTAATAATGAAGAAAGCGTCGATATATCGGCGCTTTCTATCTTCATATGGAGGCGGGAGATAACGATGAGTGAAAAAGTATTACAGTATCATAAACCATCATTACAAGGGCACTTAACAATCCCAGGTGATAAATCAGTGTCACATCGTTCAGTTATGTTTGGCGCTATCGCAACAGGGAAAACAACGGTGGATGGCTTTCTACTTGGAGAGGATTGTTTAAGCACAATTGATTGCTTCCGCAAGCTTGGCGTCAAAATTGATGTGGACGGTACAAATGTAACAATTGAAAGTGCAGGAATGGAAGCATGGCAAGAGCCTAGCGAAGTGCTTTATACAGGGAACTCCGGTACAACGACTCGCTTAATGCTTGGCATTCTAGCAGGCTCTAACGTACATTCTGTAATAACAGGGGATGCATCAATTGGGAAGCGTCCGATGCGACGTGTCATCGATCCACTACGTCAAATGGGTGCTCATATTACGGGACGTGCAGATGGACAATATACACCTCTTGCCATACAGGGTACAACGCTACAAGCGATAGACTACCAAATGCCTGTTGCGAGTGCACAAGTGAAATCTGCTATTTTACTAGCAGGTTTACGTGCGCAAGGCACAACAGTAGTGCGCGAAACGGAAATTTCTCGCGATCATACAGAGCGCATGTTACGTCAATTTGGGGCACAACTAACTGTGGAGGAAGGCGTTATCTCATTTGAAGGTGGACAAACACTATTAGGAACACATGTGTCGGTACCAGGAGATATTTCTTCCGCAGCATTTTTCTTAGTGGCGGGTGCTATTTGTCAAGATAGTAAAGTTGTTTTAGAAAATGTGGGCATTAACCCAACGCGTGATGGGGTTATTGAAGTGCTTCGAAATATGGGGGCGTCGATGACAGTAGTGCCAAATGAAGACGATCAATCTGAGCCAACAGCAACAATTACAATTGAAACGTCTACATTAAAAGGTACAATTATTGAAGGCGATATAATTCCACGACTAATCGATGAAATTCCGATTCTTGCACTTTTAGCAACACAAGCACATGGTACAACCATTATTAAAGATGCTGAGGAGCTTAAGGTTAAAGAGACAGATCGGATTACGGCTGTGGTGGATGAACTACAAAAACTTGGTGCACGTATTGAAGCAACTGAGGATGGCATGGTGATTGAAGGGCCAACGCCATTACAAGGGGCTAGCCTAAAAACATACGGAGACCACCGTATCGGTATGATGGGTGCTGTGGCAGCGTTAATTACTAATGGTGCAGTGACATTAGATGATGCGGAATGCATCGCTGTATCCTATCCATCGTTTTTCGAGCATGTTGAGGCTGTGAAGAAATAGTCTGCAAATGTATGCTTTCATCTATTGCCATTCTCTATCGTTTAAATTTCTTACATGATAGTTTAGTTGATGTAGCAGTTGGCTGTAATTCTAGTATTTTACAGTAGTTTGTCAATTCATACAGGCAGTAATAATGTAAAAGTATTTTTAATCAAACAAGACAGTAGACAAATGCGTCATTCTTTGGGTTGTCTAAAGTCTGGACTCCCCAATCCTTTTGGGGAGTTTTTTCTTGTTTCGAAAGAAAATATTTTGTAGCATAAAGATATACAAGAAAGAATAGGTGAATGACTGTGAATAATGCGATGACTGAAATGATGCAAGCACTTGAGCAAGGGGATTTAGCTTTAATAGACCAGCTACTCGAATCTTTTTTAATGAAGGAGTTACCTGAGGAAATTTACGCACTGGCGGAAGTTTTTATGCAATATGGGTATATGAAAGAAGCGGACCGTGTACTGGAGCATTTGCAATTTTTATTCCCTGAAGAGGCACAATTAAAAATTGATCGTGCCAATGTTTTAATGGAGCTTGGTGATGAGGACGAGGCGTTAGACATGTTGTTAGCAGTCGAAGATACCGCTCCAGAGTACCCGCAAGCATTACTAGTGCTAGCTGATTATTATCAAATGCAAGGGTTATTTGAGGTAGCAGAAAAGCGCATTAATGAAGCGCTAGCCATCTTACCTGATGAGCCACTACTACAATTTGCTAAAGCCGAGCTGTTATTTGAGACAGGGCGTTTTCTAGAGGCCGCACGCCTTTATGAAGAATTACATGAACAACAGGAAGACTTTGCAGGTATCAGTCTCGTTGAACGATTAGCTGAAGTATATCGTGCAGGCGCTGCCTATGAAACAGCTTTAGACTATTATTTAGCAGCACTTGAGGACGAAGTGAAGCCAGATATTTTATTTGGCGCAGCATATGCTGCATTCCAATCACAAAAATATGAAATGGCGATTAAGCAATTAGAGGACTTAAAGGAATTGGATCCTGATTATTTCTCTGCTTATTTATTGCTTGCGGAAAGTTATGCTATGACGGAAGACAATAAAAAAGCATATGCTGCCATTAAAGAAGGTTTAAAGCGTGATGAGTACGACAAATCATTATTCTTATTCGCAGGTAAAATGGCATTGAAAAATGCATTGCCAAATGAAGCTGAAAGTTATTTGCGTGAAGCGATAGCCTTGGATCCTGAATATATGGAGGCAGTATTAACACTTATCTCTATACTGACACAGCAAGAACGTTTTGAAGATGTTGTTGAATTATTTGAGACATTACAAAAAAATGATTTTGAGTGGAACACTTTATACCCTTACGCTGCCGACGCATATGCAAATTTAGAATTGTACGACCGTGCATACGAATTTTACCGTTTGGCATATACTGATTTTAAGGAAGACGCAGCATTTTTAGAAAAATATGTTTATTTCTTATTAGAAGAAGGCAAGCGTTCAGAGGTTAAAGAGGTAATCGGTCATTTAATCAAGCTTCAGCCAGGTGAACCACAATGGCAAGAGATGTTAGAAGGCTTAGAATTAGAGTAAAGGAGGGAGTGGGTATGACTGCTTCTGTATCAGTTGTCGATAAAAAAGCATTTGTTCGCTGGTTTTTGAAAAATTACCAATTAAAACGTCGTGAGTGTGTATGGATTTTAAATTACTTATTAAGTAATGATGAGTTGTTAAAACGAATACGGTTTGTAGAAGAAGCACACTATTGTCCTAGAGCAATGGTGATGTCTACAGTAGACTCAACAGGTGTACCATTTCGTTTTTATAAAGGCAATGTGATGACAGCCGATGCCGAGAAATCTTTCCATGACTTACGGTTACATGAGCAAGAAGATATGTATATACAATTGAACTTTCCAAATATACCGCCAAGTGCCCAATACTTAGCAGTTCTTGAAGAAAACCCTTATATGCCAGAAACATTGATTGTTAGTGAAAAGGATCGTTTACTGGCTGAAGAGTTACTTTCCAATAGTTTACTCGTATTCCAAGAAGAAAAATTACTTGCGCAAATTGATGAAGCTCTAGATAAGGGCGATGAAGAACGATTTTATGAATTGTCTAATTTGTTACAAGTTTTAAAGGAAACTGCTAATTTACAATAATCTCAAGCCGAATAGGTAAAAATTGAATGCCCTTTCTCCATCTCTATATGGTAACATGACTAGTGAATGATTGTTTTCACTTTTTATTGGCTATCCTATTAAAGAGTGGAAAAGGGCATTTTTATTTTGTAATCGTAAGGGGGGTTGTTGGATGTATTTTAATGCAAACGATGTTACATCTTTTTTAGCGCAAAAGGATTTTATCGATACAGCGATTGTACCACTCGTAGGAATCGATTTTGCTGCTGAAAAGTTGAAGCAAAGTGGCGCAGAAGCAGATTACTTATTATCGTTAACGGCTTTTATTGAACAACAGTTTAAAGGACGCTTACTAGTGATGCCACCATTTTCATATAGTACGACCTTGAAAAACGAAGAATTGCCAGCGCAATTAGAAGCACAATTACATACTGCTGGTTTTAAGCATGTGTTCTTCATTACTTGTGACCGTTTTTGGACAAATATTGGAGATGTAGTAAATATCATTTGGTTGCCAGCTATTCCGTTAGAATCCATGGATAAAGGCGTGAAAAACACCATTCTCGAAGATCAGTTACGGCAAGTAATCCCTATATTTTCGACTAAATGGTCACAAATTTAGCAATTTGTTTCAATAAATGTTCACATTCTCCAGGTTTCCACAGAATGCTATATTGACCAAGCTATGGACTTGATATATCATAGATATGTCCTAGTATTACTATTTGTAAAAGTATGTCCGTTGGACTGACCTTTAAAGTTAGAGGGGGGAAAAGGATGAGTAACAATCGAGTTTCACGTCGTCAATTTCTAAGCTACACACTTACTGGTGTTGGCGGATTTATGGCGGCAGGTATGTTGATGCCAATGGTTCGTTTTGCAATTGACCCAGTTTTACAAAAGCATGAAGGTGGGGATTTTATCAAAACCGAACATAAAGTCGCCGACATTACTGAAGAGCCAATTAAAGTTGACTTTACTTTTGAACAAGTTGACGCATGGTACAAATCTGACGTTACAAACGTAGCTTGGGTTTACAAAAGTGGCGACCAAATAATTGCTCTATCACCAGTTTGTAAGCATTTAGGTTGTATGGTGGACTGGGGTGGCGATAAAGCATACCCAGATCAATTCTTCTGTCCTTGTCATGCAGGGCGTTACGAGAAAAACGGGGCAAACATTGCAGGTACACCACCTCTAGGTCCGTTGGATGAATTTGAAGTACAAGAAAAAGATGGTTATTTAATGATTGGTCCAGCAAGAGCAAATACTCTAGTTTAATTTGTAAGGGGGTACGAATTCAGTGCTAAATAAAATTTATGATTGGGTCGATGAACGATTAGATATTACACCAATTTGGCGTGATATTGCCGACCACGAAGTGCCAGAGCACGTGAACCCTGCACACCATTTTTCAGCATTCGTTTACTGCTTTGGTGGATTAACATTTTTCATCACAGTAATTCAAATTCTTTCTGGTATGTTCTTAACAATGTACTATGTACCAGACGTCGTGAATGCCTGGAAGTCAGTTTATTATTTACAAAACGAAGTAGCATTTGGTGAAATCGTGCGCGGTATGCACCACTGGGGAGCTTCATTAGTAATTGTAATGATGTTCTTACATACGCTTCGTGTATTCTTCACAGGGTCTTATAAGAAACCTCGTGAGTTAAACTGGATGGTTGGTGTAGGTATTTTTGGAGTAATGATGGGTCTTGGTTTTACAGGATACCTATTACCATGGGATATGAAAGCATTATTCGCTACTAAAGTAGGTATCGAAATTGCAGCATCTGTACCGTTTATCGGTTCGATGATTAAAGTATTATTAGCGGGTGACAGTACTATTCTTGGTGCTCAAACGTTAACACGATTCTTTGCGATTCATGTATTCTTCTTGCCTGCAGTATTGTTTGGGTTACTTGCAGCACACTTTATCATGATTCGTCGTCAAGGAATTTCAGGGCCGTTGTAATACTTCTTGACGGTTCGATGATTTTTTAAAGGAGGGGACACTATGCATCGCGGAAAAGGAATGAAATTTGTCGGCGATTCTCGTATCAAAGCGAATCACAGAATGCCGAACGTTCCAAAGGATTATTCCGAATATCCAGGTAAAACTGAAGCTTTCTGGCCGAACTTCTTACTAAAAGAATGGATGGTAGGTGCTGTTTTCTTAATCGGTTATTTACTGTTAACAGTCGCTCACCCATCTCCACTTGAAGGGCCAGCTGATCCAACAAGAGCATACACGCCATTACCGGACTGGTACTTCTTATTCATGTACCAACTCTTAAAATACTCATTTGCTTCTGGTCCATATAATGTTATCGGAGCAATTGTCATTCCAGGTCTAGCATTTGGAGCGCTATTATTAATGCCATTTTTAGATAAGAGTCCAGAACGCCGTCCGTCTAAACGTCCGTTACCAACTGCGTTTATGTTATTAACATTGGCTGCTATGTTCTATTTAACTTGGGAGTCAGTTGTTAATCATGACTGGGAAGCTCAAAAAATTCAAGGTGCTATCGTTGAAACTGTAGAGTTCGATAAAGGCTCAGAAGGTTATCAAATCTATGCCGGCTCTGCATGTATTACATGTCACGGTGAAGGCTTAGAAGGTGGTGCTGGTGCGCCAACACTTATGAACACTGGCTTAACGGCTGATGAAATAATTGACATCGCACACAATGGTACGCCTAGCGGTAAAATGCCAGCAGGTCTATGGACAGGATCTGATGAAGATCTTCAAAAGCTTGCTGAGTTTATCGAAAGCTTAAAAGCTGAATAATTTCAAAAAGAGTCAGGAAACTGACTCTTTTTTTCTAGTTTTTATCAAAATTATATGGATGCTTACGATATACTTAATAAGGCACAGCTTTGAAAGGAAACTATGATATGACATAGTGGACTAAGAAGCGCAGCCGTCACATCATACATAAAAATCGAGGAAAAAGACATCTTAGAATAGACGGATAGTAAAGGAGTTTTAATCATGCAAATAACGCCTGCAAACATTTGGTATCTCCTTACGCATAAAACATTTTTAATCATTTTACTGCTTATTAACTTGGTAGGAACCATTTACGGCTATTACTGGTATGGTGGGCAACTTGCGATAACAAAGCCCATTTTTTATATTTTTGTACCAGATAGTCCCACTGCTAGTTTATTTTTCTGTTTTGTGCTGCTGGCATGGATTGTAGGAAAACGATGGCCATTGATGGAAGTATTAGCGCTTGTAACATTAGTTAAATATGGAATCTGGGCGGATGTGATGAATCTTTGGACGCTAGTTGAGACGGGCTTTATAGGCTGGCAAGGTTGGATGCTGATTGCTTCGCATTTTGGGATGGCTGTCCAAGGTGTTCTTTATATCGGTAAATATGTATTTTCATATTGGCATGTTGCTTTTGCTGCGGTATGGACTTTGCACAATGATGTCATTGACTATGTATTTGGACAAATGCCAATGTATCGTGATTTAGCAGACTATACAAGTGTCATTGGTTATTTTACATTTTGGTTATCAATTGCTTGTATTTTTATCGCCATTTTCTCAATTAGGTGGCGCAAATATTTGCCCAATTAGGGAAATCTCTATAAAATTATAGTATCGAGATAGAAAGGGGTTAGAAAATTGTCAACAAGCATGTATATTGTTTATTTTGCGATTATTATGCTGCTACCATTGTACGCACAGATGAAGGTAAAAGGTACGTATAAAAAGTTTGCAAAGGAACGTACCATGAAGGGACAAACTGGTGCTGAGGTAGCTAGGGCGATCTTAGATGCGAACGGCTTGTACGATGTGCGAGTTGTGCCAACCCAAGGTGTGTTATCTGATCACTACAATCCTGCGACAAAAACAGTCGCATTATCAGAAAGCAATTTCTATGAAGCAAGTGTTGCTGGCGCAGCAGTTGCTGCCCATGAAGTAGGTCATGCTATTCAGCATAAAGAGGCATATTCAATGCTTACTTTACGTAGTAAGCTTGTACCAGTCGCAAATATTTCATCAAACGCATCTTGGATAATCGTTATGATTGGTATTTTTTCCGGGTTATCAAACATGTTATTACTAGGTATTGTCCTATTAGCAGCAGGCGTAGTGTTCCAATTAGTTACGCTACCAGTTGAATTCGATGCATCGAAGCGTGCATTAGTGCAAATGAATTCCCTTGGTATTATTACCAATGAAGAAGAACGCCCTGCACGTAAAGTGTTAAGTGCCGCTGCGTTAACTTATGTGGCAGCTGCAGCAGTAGCTGTATTAGAATTATTACGTTTAATATTAATATTTACAAATATGCGTAGTGACGACTAAAAAACTTGTTATAGTGGGTTAACCACTATAACAAGTTTTTTTAATTTATTTACATAGCTAGTATTTTAGAATCTATTTAATCTTTGCTACTGCAATAGGTGTGAACCTACTTAATGTAAAGGTTGCTTTTGATCGTCCAGCGTAAAGCCTTCTCCAGCAACATCCCGAACTTCTGAAATAGAGAAAAAAGCATGCGGATCGACCTCATGAATAATCGATTTTAAGCGTACAACTTCATTGCGTCCGACAACGCAGTAAATTACTTCTTTTGCTTGTTTTGTAAAGTGACCGTGACCTTCTAAAATCGTGACACCTCGTTCCATGCGCAAAGCGATCATATCCGCTATCGCACTAGATTTTTCTGAAATAATGAGTGCGCCACGCCCTGAATAGGCGCCATCCTGTACAAAATCAATAACACGAGCACCTACGAATACAGCGACAAGCGTGTACATCATTGAACGTGCATCTAAAAATGTTAGCCAAGATAATAAAATAACAATGGCATCGAATATAAACATTGTTTTCCCCATACTCCAGCCTAGATATTTATGTCCGAGACGTGCTAATATATCCACACCACCAGTTGTACCACCGAAGCGGAACACAATGCCTAGTCCAAGCCCAACGAAAATACCGGCAAACAATGCCACGAGAAATAAATCATCCTCTAAGTGAATAGTGAATTGGTATTTCTGGAATATTTTCAGAAAAATTGATACTGAAATTGTACCAATTAATGTGTAAATAAAAGATTTTTTACCTAGTAAGCGCCAACCTAAAATAAACATTGGAATATTCAACAGTAAATTAAGTAATGCGGGGTCCCAACCTAGTGTAAAATAAAGAACAAGGGTAATTCCGCTAAAACCGCCTTCACCTAAATGATTTTGCATATTAAAGTGTACAAAACCAAAGCTAAAAATGGCTGCTCCGAGCATTATTGCGATAATATTACGTATTTTAATCTGTTTAAACATAAGACCTCCTGTAGTTCTTAGCTATGAAGTAGTGGATTCTATTATCTGTCATTTTATTGTTTTTGACAACAATGGTGTAAATTTTATACGATGGTAATTAGGAGTGTGATATTGGATGACAGAACAGATTACGATGCAAGCCTTGCAAAAACGTGTGGATGATTACATTGGGCAATTTAAGGAAGGTTATTTCCCACCTTTTGAACTACTCGCACGTTTAACGGAAGAGCTTGGAGAACTGTCGCGCGAAGTGCAGGACGTTTACGGTCAAAAAAAGAAAAAGAGCACAGAAGAAACGAATAGTATTGAAGAAGAACTAGGTGACTTTTTCTTTGTTTTAGTATGCTTTGCAAATGCACAAGGTATAAAATTAGATGAGGCACTGTTGCGTGTCATACATAAATTTGAGACGAGAGATAAGGATCGCTGGACAAGAAAGGAAGAGGAATAATGTCGATTCGTGTAGCCATTGCAGGGCCAAGAGGAAAAATGGGAGCTGAAGCTGTACATACAGTCATGAAACATGCCAAAATGGAGTTAGTAGCTGTACTAGATTATAAAGAGGTTGGTCATACATTAGCTGATTTAGAAATGTTCCCAGCAAGCTATACAGCACCAATATTTACAGATATGCATGAACTAGTAGAGGCAACGGCCCCTGATGTTTTAGTCGATTTAACGAATCCACATGCAGTATATCATCATACAAAAGAAGCACTAAATTTAAATGTACGACCAGTGATTGGTACAACAGGTTTTACAGATGCACAACTAGAAGAATTATCAGCACTTGCGAATGAGAAGGAGTTAGGTTGTATTATTGCACCAAACTTTGCGATTGGCGCGATTCTGATGATGAAATTTGCTAAAGAAGCAGCAAAATATTTACCTGATGTAGAAATCATTGAGATGCACCATGACCAGAAGTTAGATGCACCATCTGGTACAGGGGTTAAAACAGCACAAATGATCCAAGAGGTGCGTGCACAAAAAATGCAAGGTCATCCAGAGGAAAAAGAAACGATTGAAGGAGCAAGAGGAGCAGATTTTGATGGCATGCGCATTCATTCTGTTCGCTTACCTGGTTTAGTGGCACACCAGCAAGTATTATTTGGAGGAGACGGCCAACTGTTAACAATCCGTCATGACTCATTAAATCGTAATTCCTTTATGTCTGGCGTTGCTTTTTGTGTAGAAGAAGTTATGAAAATGGATCAGCTCGTTTATGGTTTAGAAAACATCATCTAAAGAACGGATGGAATACTTATGAAAATTGCATTGATTGCACATGATCGCAAAAAAGATAATCTAGTACAGTTTGCTATTGCTTACCGCGATATTTTAAATGAGCATACGCTTTATGCTACAGGTACAACAGGGCAACGTGTGATGGAAGCTACGAGCTTAGAAATTACACGTTTTCGCTCAGGTCCTCTTGGAGGAGACCAACAAATTGGCGCTATGATTGCCAATAATGATATGGACATGGTGATTTTCTTCCGTGATCCATTAACAGCACAACCACATGAGCCAGATGTTTCTGCACTTATCCGTCTTTGTGATGTTTACCAAGTGCCACTGGCAACAAATATGGGAACTGCAGAAATATTACTAAAAGGCCTACAAGAGGGCTTTGTGGATTGGAGACTGATTCAAGAAAGACGAGACTAAAAGACGTGATTTTAGAAAGGATGATCATCGAATGAGAAAGCTTAAAATCGGCATTACCTGTTATCCAACTGTTGGAGGCTCTGGTGTGATTGCAACAGAATTAGGAAAAATGCTTGCAGAGAGAGGACACGAAATACATTTCATCACCTCCAGCGTACCATTTCGATTGAATAAAATTTATCCGACCGTCTTTTTCCATGAAGTAGAAGTAAATAATTATTCAGTATTTCAGTATTCGCCGTATGATATTGCATTAGCGAGTAAAATGGCGGACGTGATTAAAGATGAAGGGCTAGACGTGCTCCATGTACATTATGCCATCCCACATGCTGTATGTGCGGTGCTAGCCCGAGAAATGAGTGGGCAAAATATTGGTATTGTGACAACGCTCCACGGCACAGATATTTCCGTGCTTGGACAGGATTCAACGCTTTCACAAGCTATTAAATACGGCATTGATAAATCTGATATTGTCACAGCAGTATCACAGTCACTCAAAGAACAAACTTACAAACTAATTGATACAGTAAAACCAATTGAAACAATTTATAACTTTGTAGATGAGCGTGAATATCGTCCACTTGACGCTGGTAACTTAAAAGAACAGTTTGGTATTCAAGCTGATGAAAAAGTTATCATTCATGTGTCAAATTTCCGTAAAATTAAAAACCTTCCTCATATTGTCGATGCCTTTATGAAAATCCGTGCTAATATGAAAGCGAAACTATTGTTAGTAGGAGATGGACCTGAAAAGCATCGTGTGATGGACCAAGTAAAGGAAAGTCCATATGTTAAGGATGTTTTATTTTTAGGCAAGCAAGAAAATTTAGCTGAATTATACGCTATTAGTGACTTAAAGCTATTACTGTCCCAGCAGGAATCTTTTGGCCTTGTACTGCTAGAAGCAATGGCTTGTGGTGTGCCATGTATCGGTTCGAACGTTGGTGGAATACCAGAAGTCATTGATCATGGTGTCGATGGCTACTTAGTAGAATTAGGCGATACAGATGCTGTAGCTGAGTATGCTGTAGAATTATTAAATGATGAAGATAAATTACTTCGTTTCCGTGAAGCAGCAATGCGCGCAGTCAATGAAAAATTCCATTCATCTAAAATTGTCGAGCAGTATGAACAACTGTATGAAAAGGTAGCGGAAATAAACCATGCAAAACACTAAAGAATGGCAAGCAGCCTTCACAGTTATTGAGCAATTGGAGAAGGCTGGCTATGAGGCAGTTGTCGTAGGTGGCGCTGTGCGAGATGCAATTTTAAATCGTCCTGCACATGATGTTGACGTAGCGACAAATGCATTGCCACAAGAAGTTAAAACTGTTTTTAATCGTACCGTTGATATCGGTATTCAACATGGTACTGTACTTGTCATTGTGCCAGAAGGGCCTGTTGAAGTAACAACTTATCGCACAGATGGAGAGTATACAGATCATCGAAGACCTGAGGAAGTTCATTTTGTACGTTCCTTGAAAGAAGATTTACAGCGCCGTGATTTTACGATGAATGCTATAGCCATGCGTAGAGATGGTTCATTTGTCGATTTTTACGGTGGGCAACGTGATATTGAGGCTAGCGTGATTCGAGCTGTAGGGGAGGCGAAGGTGCGCTTTGCCGAGGATGCCTTACGAATGCTAAGAGCTGTGCGATTTTCAGCACAGCTTGGCTTTTCGATTGAAGCGGCTACCCTTCAGGCAATGCAGCAAAAGGCCCCCGATATTGCATGGGTTGCCAAAGAGCGCATGAAGGCTGAACTTGATAAGCTATGGATAGGAAAAGATGTATATAATGGCATTAAAAAGCTTAAAGAAAGTGGACTGGTGTCTTATTTACAAGGGGATTTCCAAGTAGACCATTGGCGTGGTTTTGCTGTAGAAAATGCAACTTGCGGTTGGGCGTATTTTGCTCTTGGACAAAAAGAAAATTGGCAGGAAGTGTTGCGTGCTTATCGTTTATCGAATAAGGAAATGGCATTTGTGAAGGCTGTTTTAAGTGCGTTCTATGCCTTACAGAATGGCTGGACGAGTATGGACTATTTTACGTATTCGCTAGAGGAGCTTGAAACAGCACACTATTTTGCACAATTGAAAGAGCAAGTTACCATTTCGCAGCACAGTATACGTGAAGTACAGGCAAGATTACCAATAAGAAATCGCCAAGAGCTTGTAGTGAATGGAATGGATTTACTACAATGGTCTGAACAAAAACGTGGTCCTTGGTTAAAAGAAGCGTTGCAAATGATTCTAACGGCTGTTGTTAACGGGGAGCTAATGAATGAGCGAAACCACATAAAGGAATGGTTTGAGCGTGCGTATGTCCATAAAGGATGAATCATTGATGATATAAAGTAAATTAAGCAAGTGACAAAAAGTGACCATGAAAATACGTCATTAAAAGGGTCACTTGCTTTATCTTTTTTGGGACATAGCACACACTTTATACATAAACAACGTGTAGTAAATTTCAATCAAGGGGTGTTTGGGTGATGATTGACATGAACCATTTAAAAGGTGAGAGAGTGATACTGAGAGAAATGGAACAACAAGATTGGAGCGCTGTGCATGCATATGCATCGCAACCAATTGTTTGCCAATATCAACCTTGGGGTCCGAATTCCGAGAAAGAGTCACAAGATTTTGTAACACAAGTAGTTTTGGAGGCGGCTAACGTTCCGAGAAGTCGCTTCGTTTTTGCTGTTATGGAAAAGAATCGAGTCATCGGTGCTGGAGAAATGAATATTCGGGATTTTACAAATAGACAAGGTGAGATTGGCTATATTATTCATCCAGATAATTGGGCAAAGGGATACGCTACTGAAGTAGCAAAGCTTCTGATTGAATTTGGATTTAGTGCATTAAATTTACACCGTATTTTTGCTACTTGTGACCCAAGAAATCTAGGCTCGGCAAAAGTGTTAGAAAAAATCGGTATGACTTACGAAGGTAGAATACGGCAAGATTTGCTACTAAAAGATGGCTGGCGAGATTCTCTTTTATTCAGTATTTTAAAGCATGAATGGTAAATCTTATTCGCATTTCGTGCTAATGAGATAGGTTATGGGTTAAGGTTTGCAATGAAGAAAAATACTAAAGGATTGGTTTGAGTATGAGTATGAGTATGTCCATGAAGGATGAAATTTTAAAAAGATTATTAGCATCTAGCGGTGAGGCGGTTTCAGGACAGGAGTTGGCAGATTCACTAGGGGTATCACGTACGGCAATTTGGAAGCATATGCAGACGTTGCAAGAGGAAGGCTACACCTTTGAAACCGTTAAGAAAAAAGGTTATATGTTGACTGGTGTACCGAATAGTTTAAGTCCCACACAAATAGAATTATTTTTAAATACAGAGCGTTTTGGGCGAGAAATTCACTATTTTGATGTAGTCGATTCCACACAAACCATTGCCCATAAACTTGCACAGGAAGGAGCTCCAGATGGCACAATTGTGATTAGTGAAGAACAAACAGCGGGGCGTGGACGTATGGCAAGACCATGGGAATCAGCAAATGGTACGGGTATTTGGATGACCATTATTTTACGACCAGATGTCTCACCACAGCAAGCATCTTCGTTCACACTTGTCGTAGCGGTTGCGGTTACAATGGCGATTAAAACATTGTATAAACATGTAGAGCCCACTATTAAATGGCCAAATGATTTACTGATAAACGGTAAGAAATGCACAGGTATTTTAACAGAGATGCAGGCAGAGGCAGACCTTGTACAAGCATTACTTGTAGGAATCGGCATCAATGCCAACCAGCTAGAAAGCGATTTCTCACCAGACATCGCAGATATTGCGACATCTTTACGTATTGCGGCAGGGGAGGAAATTAACCGTGCTGCACTTGTCGCAACAATTTTGCAATATTTAGAGCAGTTTACTGCACTATACGTGAAAGAGGGCTTCTCTAGTATTAAAGCGCTTTGGGAGCAGATGTCGTGCACGATTGGTCAACGCATCGAAGTGACAACTTTAAGAGAACGCTTTGAAGGAATTGCCAGCGGTATTACAGATGATGGCGTGCTTCAGCTAACGCAAAACGATGGGACAATACGAACGATTTATTCGGGTGATATTAAAATTTTATAAAAAACGGAAGAGGCTGGGACATAAGAGAAAAAGTGTTAGATTGAACCCAATCAATCTAACACTTTTTTGCTATGCCGTTGTTGTCCGCTACGGCGATGCTTTCCGCTCAGCACAGTAAGCCGCAACCCTCTGCTTTCGCGCGTATGCCCGCGTCTTACATTATGTGCTGTTCGGAGCTGGAGTCACCACCTCCGCTACCAACAACTAGTGAACACTTCTAATTTTTTTAATTGCAAAAGCAAGAATAGCTAAGGTCCCCATATAGCAAAAATTTATGAACAGCTTTCCTCTGTTCCTTAAATTTTTTTAGTTTTGTCCTAGCCTCTTTGTTTTTAAGTAAGATAACGTTTCATTATTAGCGCTTAGGCTATGTGACGTTTAGTTTAAAGATAATTCTAAATCCCCATGTGACAGAGACACATTTAGCTGATTATTTCCTTCAAGAAGTTGTGAAGCCTTGCTATTGTGCTCACGATCATTCACTGTAATCTCCCCAAAGCTTGTTTTTAACTCAAAGCCTAGTTCACTTTTTTTATTTTGCAAGTCTAACGTTGTATCCCCAAAGTTAGAGGTGATTTGTGATTGACCGTTAAGTGTTCCTTCTATATCAATTTCTCCATGCTCGCTTTCAACAACAAAGCCATTACTGATGAATTGTTCGAGAGTCAAATCCCCGAAAGCCTGTGTAATCTCCGTTTTCTCACTAGTAATATTTTGGAGTAGGATATCGCCATAATCCCCTTTGATAGTTAGTTGTTGGTAGTGTAGCCCTTGAAGCATCGTATCGCCAAAATCACTGTCTACTATAAGCGAATTTAACTTTGCATCTTTTGGCACAGTAATGATGATCGAAGGTGTTTTAAACGTTCCAATGCCAAATGTGACGCCATTTTTTCCTTTACTTTTTGTTTCAACTGTTAATGTACCATTGTCCATGCTATAAGATACATCTGTGTTTTTTACAACATTTGTTTCTAATGTGTAGCTATCGCCCTGAAGTATTTCGACATCTCCATAGTTGTTTATTACATGAATATCTGAAAATGCTTCGAGGGTATGGGAATTCTTTTCGAGCCCATTATTACTTGGTACAGAGAAGCCGTTATCCCCTTTTACAATCACCCATTTACCACCAGAGGTAAAACCAATGACGGCAAGTAAAATCCCTAAAGTAATCATACTAAAAGCGATGAGCTTATGTCGTGAAGTCATCTATAGTCCCCCCTTGTGCTTTTTCGTCATTTTATGGAACAAGTTTGCTAGTACTTCCACGCAAACCATACCAATTTTCTTCAGTAAGCGGGCAACGATTGGGAAAAGCAGGACGCCTAAACCTGTTACCACTAATCCTATCCCTATAAAGAGTAATGCGGTTGGCCAGTGTTCGGTTAATACGAGCACTCCTGAAATAAGTGCTACAATACCGCCAAAGAAAATACTTAATACCATTGCAACGATTGCAATAACAAAACTAAAAATAACTGCTCCAACCGATATAATAAGTGCTACCGCTACAGCAAGTAATGGTAAAGATAGTGGTGCCGATAAAATCGCAAGAATAATAAGCCAAATAGCAGTCATATTTTTCTTTGTAGAAGAGGGTGTCGCATCTAAATCCTTTAAGGCAAAATCAGCCATTATTTGTGAGGCCACAACAGAAGGAGAGCCTAGTTGTTGTATAACTTGTTGCTCATTTTCTACGCCTGCTTCATCAAAATACTCTTCATAGTAGACAAGCGCTGCATTTAGTTCATGCGCTGGAAGACGACGTAATTTCCCTCGTAGCTTTTTTAAATAGCTTTCTCTATCCATCTAATTTCCCTCCTAAAAGTACACAGTCAACTTTTTGTTTATACATTTGCCATTCCTGTAAAAGCTCTAGCAATCGTTTACGCCCTTGCTCGGTAATTTGATAATACCGTCTATTTCGTCCTTGATAGGGTTGGTCATACGTTGTTAGATAGTTAGCTTTTTGTAAACGACGTAATACCGGATACAGCGTTGATTCGGATATATCCATCACAGATTGTACTTGCTGTGTTAACGAGTAACCGTATGCATCCTCTTTATCGACAATGGCAAGTACACAAGCGTCAAGTAATGCGGAGCCAAGCTGAAATGTCATCTTTCCACCTCACATTCTATTACCTATACAAGGTTTTATATTATATGTTGTATAGTATGTGGATAGTATATGACGTATAGTATATATTTGTCAATTTTTTTTACCATTATCTTTACAAATAAATGCTCCTTGTAGTGAATTGCTAGAAAAAACTATTTGAAGATTAGCTAATGAATCTGTTATAGTAATGGCTGAAGGGCAGTATCCTTGTGAACGGCACCTTCAACAGCGTTTAACAATTTACAACAAATATCTGCCTTGATCTTTTATAGACAGGGACGGAAGAAAACGATACGTTCAAAATTTAACTTGATTGAGTGGGAAACCTAATCGCAAATGATAAGTCGCGACTAGTTTTTATCTGCCTAATTAACGTTAAAACCTCATCATGCATCACTTCAATTTTGTTTTATCCAGATAACAAAATTTAGATGATGTGTTGGTATCAGTGAGGAAAAAACGGTACTGAACGAACTCATGACCTTTCTGTCCAAATTTAGGAATAGAAAGGTCTTTTTTGTTTTCTTTCCTTAAAAAAGGAGGACTACACAATGAAGACAACATCAGATTTTTTAAAAATGAAAGCAAATGGGGAGAAAATCGTGATGCTAACAGCCTACGATTATCCTTCCGCAACATTTGCCGAGCAAGCCGGCGTTGATATGATTTTAGTGGGAGATTCACTTGGAATGGTTGTACTCGGTTATTCTTCTACGATGCCAGTGACAGTAGCCGATATGGTTCATCATGCAAAAGCTGTCCGTCGTGGGGCAAAAAATACGTTTGTTGTCGTGGACATGCCATTTGGTTCTTATCACGGGGATGTCAATGACACGTTAAAAACAGCGGTATCCATGATGCAAGAAACTGGTGCAGATGCCCTTAAGGTTGAAGGTGCAGGAGATGTAGTGCCAGTGATTAGTAAATTAACATCAGCAGGTATTCCAGTCGTTGCACATTTAGGTTTGCAACCGCAATTAGCAGGCGTGCTTGGAGGCTATAAGGTGCAAGGGAAAACCGCGGAACAGGCAGCTCAACTTATTGAAAATGCCAAACAATGTGAAGCAGCAGGCGCATGTGCAGTTGTTTTAGAATGTATTCCACATCAACTAACGGATTTAGTATCCGCAGCACTTACGATTCCGACAATTGGTATTGGGGCGGGTATTGAGGCTGATGGACAAGTATTAGTTTTCCATGACATGCTCAGCTATGGTTCGCATCATGTGCCAAAATTTGTAGAACAATTTGCTGATATGGGAAGTGAAGCCAGCAGTGGCATTGCAAGTTTTGTGAATGCTGTGAAGACAGGGACATTTCCAACATTAAACCACTCCTTTACGATGAAAGAAGAAGCATTGGATCAGCTATACGGAGGCGTAAAGTAAATGAAAGTCATTACTACAATCAAAGCACTGACATCAGAAATTCAAGCAGCTAAACGAGCGCAAAAAACAATTGGACTAGTGCCAACAATGGGTTTTTTACATGAAGGTCACTTAACATTAGCATCAAAAGCTCGTGCAGAAAATGACCTTGTTGTGATGAGCATTTTTGTTAATCCAACACAATTTGGGCCAAATGAGGATTTTGAAAGTTACCCTCGTGATTTGGCAAGGGACACTGCTCTAGCACAGTCTGTCGGTGTAGACATAATCTTTGCACCAAGTGTGGAAGAGATATATCCGCATGATGGTGGTATTCGTATCCGCGCAGGTGAGCAGGCAACGCTTCTATGCGGAGCAAGCCGTCCAGGACATTTTGATGGTGTTTTACAGGTGGTCTCAATATTGTTTCATTTAACACAGCCAACACGTGCTTACTTTGGACAAAAGGATGCCCAACAAGTGGCACTTATCTCTACGATGGTGCGAGATTACCATTTTCCTTTAGAGATTCGTGTTGTACCAATTGTCCGAGAGGAAGATGGCTTAGCGAAGTCTTCTCGCAATGTATATTTGAGCGAGGTGGACCGCACAGAAGCACCGGCTATTTATGAGGCTTTGCAACTGGCTCAACATAGCTTTTTAGCGAATGGTGATGCAACAGCAGCCCTTGCAAAGGCAAAAGCTCATATCGCAGCACGCACACATGGCAAAATTGACTATATAGAATTATTGGCTTATCCCGATCTCCTGCCTGTAACAGACCAAACGGAACAAGTTCTTTTGGCAGCCGCCGTCTACATCGGCCAAACACGTTTAATTGATAATTGTATTTTTATTGTGAAAGAAGGAAAATAACATGTTACGAATGATGATGAATAGTAAAATCCACCGTGCTACTGTAACGGAAGCGGATTTAAATTATGTAGGCTCGATTACAATTGATGAGGATATTTTAGATGCCGTTGGAATGTTACCAAATGAAAAAGTGCATATTGTGAATAATAATAATGGTGCGCGCTTTGAAACGTATATTATTGCAGGTGAGCGCGGATCAGGCGTGATTTGTGTCAATGGGGCAGCAGCGCGTCTCGTACAACGTGGAGATATTGTAATCATTATTTCATATGTTTATGTGGATAATGCAGAGGCCAAGGACCATAAACCGACAGTAGCCATTATGGGAGAAGGCAATACCATTAAAGAAATGATTGCCTACGAGCCAGAAGCAACTGTATTGTAGTGCCAGTCACCCACACAATTCTTTTAGTAAAATCCACTGCGCTTACGGTGTACAAGCGCAGTGGATTTTTTTTGGTGCCAGTCACCAGAACAATTCGTAAAATTCGCATAATTCATATGATTCTCGCGCGTTTTTTTATTGAAATGGCGCAAGGATGACCTGCGAGATGTATTTATGATAAAATTCATCTATCTAATGTGAACTGTGAGTTGAGATGTATGATGGAAAGTCAAAAGTATGCAATAGTTGATTTGGAGACGACAGGTCATTCTCCAGCAAATGGTGACCGAATGATTCAAATTGCCATTGTCATTATGAAGGATTGGAAAATAGAACGCACCTATACAAAATTTATTCATCCAGGGAAATCGATTCCGTCCTTTATTCAAGATTTAACGCATATAACGGACGAGGATGTGAAAGATGCCTTGCCGTTCGAGGCACATGCCGACTACATATACGAATTAATTTCCGATTGTGTTTTTGTCGCGCATAATACGGATTTTGACTTATCCTTTTTACAAGCAGAATTTAAACGAGCGGGTTTACCAAAATGGCATGGTAAGAAAATGGATACAGTTGAACTAGCAAAAATTTTATTTCCCATGTCACTTAGCTTTAAGCTAGGTGATTTAGCCGCAGACTTAAATATTGACCTTGAAAATGCGCATAGAGCGGATGATGATGCGCTGGCAACGGCTGAACTTTTTAAACGTAGTTGGAAAGAGCTTCTAAGCCTTCCACAACTAACGCTCGAGCAAATGCATAAACGTTCATTCCGTTTAAAATCTAATTTGTCCCAGCTTTTCTTTGAAGCATTACAACTTAAACGTCATCATAGAACAACTGATGAAAATATTACGTACTATCGCAATATTGCAATTTGTGATGGTCGTCAAAAACGGGTTCTAAAATCCGAGCTAGCACCTTATCCAAAAACAATAAATGAAAAAGAAGCACTGATGACAAAAGCTATGCCAAACTTCGAGCAACGACCTGCCCAATTTACGATGATGGATACAATTTGGCAAGCATTAAATGACAAAGAAGAATGTGTGATTGAGGCTTCGACGGGCATCGGCAAAACAGTCGGTTATCTTTTACCTAGTATTTTATATGCGCGGGCGAACAATAAAAAAATTGCGATTAGTACGTATACAGCACATCTACAGGAGCAACTTGTAGAAGAAGAACTACTAAAAATCGAAAAAATTCTTGATACAAAAGTAAACGTTGCTGTACTGAAAGGTATGCAACATTATATCGACCTTGCTCGCTTTGAACAGTGTATGGCATATGCAGATGAATCATATGATGATACATTTACCATTTTACAGTTGCTTGTCTGGCTGACAAAAACGCAGACAGGCGTATTAAGTGAACTTAATGTTTCCGGTGGGGGACAGCTTTTTTTAGAAAAAATTCGCAAATTGCCTGAGGAGAAACCGACAAAGGGCTTTGATTTTTATGAGCAAGCATTAAAAAATAGTACGACAGCGGATTGCATCGTGACAAATCATTCGATGGTCATTAGTGATTTAGTTCGTCAAACACCAATCTTTAGACAAATCGATGGGTGGATTATCGATGAAGCGCATCAAGTTATTCAAGCAGCTATGCAACAAGATGAAACCGTCTTTTCCTACACACAATGGAAATATATTTTTGGCCAAATTGGAACAATGGAAGATACAGCGCTCTTTCAACAATTCAGTCAGGCAGCTAAAAAGAAACAGCGCATTCCAATGCAAAGTTTACAGCAACTTGACAAACAATTTATCCGATTACAGCGTGTTTTCGATGACACCATTGGGCATGCTGTACAAAAAATGCAACAGCAAGTTCGAGGCAAACAGGCTAGTAGCAAATGTACCCTGTTCTTAGAGGATGTATCACTAGCAAAAGAGCCGCTCTTACAAGTCAGCAAACTATTACAGCACTGGCTTGATCTTGCGGTGGAAGCTGGTAAAGCTTTTGAAAATAATATTGAACAGTTAGACAAAAATGAGGTTTTTATTTTATCTGAGTGGCACTATTGGATTCGAGAGTTGAAGCTAAGAATTGCGGAATGGGAGGAAATTTTCCTTTTACATCAGGACGAACATTCCGTTTGGTTTGAATTTGATTTACGCAGTGTCCCTGGCAGTCTGCATGTTTATAAGAAGCCAGTTAATGTTACACCAATTATAGAAAAAGTAATGGCGCCACTTCGTAAACAAGCAAGTATCGTTTGGACTTCAGGCACTTTAACGGTACCAGGAAATGAACGCTTTATTACGCGTCAGCTTGGCATTTCAGATAGTGTGCAAGTTATGCAGTTACAAGCACCAGCATCATATTATTCCGGTGCAAAAGCGTTTATTGTCACAGATATGCCAGATATTCAACAGGTGACGCAGGCAGAGTATATTGAAGCAGTGGCGCATGCGATTACACGCACGGTTCGCATGACAGAAGGACGTTGCTTTGTGTTATTCACTGCCCAAGATATGTTAAGAAAAACGGTTGAGCTGATTCAAGATAGTGAGCTTCTCGATGACTATATGCTCTTTGCACAAGGTGTCACAGGTGGTAGTCGCATGCGCATTCTTAAATCATTTCAGAAGTTCAACCAAGCAGTGCTATTTGGCACAAACAGCTTTTGGGAAGGGGTAGACGTTCCTGGTGATGCACTTTCTTCTGTCATTGTTGTACGACTACCGTTTTCTTCACCAGAGGAGCCAGTGTTCAAGGCGCGAGCCAAACATCTAACATTACAAGGGCGCAACTCCTTTACGGAGCTATCTTTACCGGAAGCAATTATGCGCTTTAAGCAAGGATTTGGCCGTTTAATTCGATCATCCCAAGATAAGGGCGCATTTATTGTGCTAGATCGCCGTATTAGCACAAAATCTTATGGCAAAGAATTTATTCATGCATTACCGCCAATCGATGTGAAGAAATTACAACTCCCAGAGTTGTTAAAAGAACTTAATTATTGGAAGAAATAAATATTAAACCCCCTAGTGGTGCTACACCCCAAAAGTTAGAGTTAAAAAACTAACTTTTGGGGTGGTTTTTTATATGTTCTTGCAGCAAAAATAGGTTCTATAATATTTGTTGGGGTATTCACACAATTCCACGCATAAAAAAAGCACAGATTCACCGATTTATATATACTTGAATTGTCGAGAAACAAGTAATAGAAAGGTGAACTGTGCAAATGAATTTTAACATGAATATTCCAGGATTAAAAGATGTAGAGATTACAAAAGTAGAAGAAGTAGGCGATCTAATCGCATTGTATGTGCAATTGCCTAAATGTACGCATCAATGTCCAGTTTGTAAAAAAGAAACATCAAAGGTTCACGATTATCGTATACAGAAAATCAATCACTTAAAATGGTTTGAACGTTTAACAATTCTTTTCTATAAACGTTGTCGTTATGTTTGTGATTGTGGAAAACGTTTCTCTGAAAATCCCCATTCGTAGATAAATATCAACGTTATTCAAAGGAATGGAAATGGAATCAAGTAGTGAGTATACGTGCTATTAAAGCCAAAACGTTTAAAGAAGCTGCAGAAGTACTAGGCACATCAACCACGACGGTCATTCGTCGTTTTAAAAAGGTAGCGAATAAACAACTGGTAGAGGGTGTACGTTTACCAAAAGCGATTGCGATTGATGAGTATAAAGGTGATACAGATGCAGGTACATATCAACTAATAATTGCGAATGCGGAGACACGCGAGCCGATTGATATTTTACCGAATCGTAAAAAAGAAACAATAAAAAATTACTTAAGTCAGTATGGAGCCGATGTTGAGATAGTGGTCATGGATATGAATCCAAGTTTTAAAGCAGCTGTTCACCAAGCGCTAGGTCGACCTGTTATCGTGGCAGACCGTTTTCATTATACCCGTTATATCTATTGGGCAATGGATGAAGTGCGCCGACAAGTACAAAAAGAATGGGACAAATACAATCGCACAAAGTGTAAATGTATGCGTCATGTATTTTATAAACGTGCATCTAAATTATCACCGAAACAACAGTGGTACTTACAACGCTATACAGAAATGTCTGAAACATTAAAAGTAGCTCACGAATTAAAGGAAGCCTATTGTAAATGGTTTGATTGGGCAAAGACACAGAATGATGTCGTAGAAGTAAAGAAGCGATACCTAGCTTTTTACCGTAAAGTGGAAGAGACAAAATTACCCGCTTTCTTAAAAGCAATTCAAACATTGAAAAACTCGCAAGTAGAAATCTTAAATAGCTTTAGTTTTGATTATTCCAATGGCTTCTTAGAAGGCATTAATAATAAAACAAAAGTGATGAAACGGAATGCATATGGCTTTCCACGCTTCGATCACTTTCGAGCAAAAATCTTATTAAATTTAAAGTATAAAGGAATCGGGGTTCATCTGGGTTAACGTGCTGAAAGAGTACAGCACCCCAACATTTGACTTAGAACCCAAAAATATAAGGAGAGAAGTTAATAGATAATATTTTTTACATAATACAAAAATTATTATTAAAAAATATCTGAATTTTACAAAAAAATAAAGTAATTTTACTATTGATTGAGAAATGTTCTCAATGATAAATTATTATTAAACTCGAGATAGTATAACTATAGCTACGAGGAGTTAATATAGCTTTACTATTTCGATTCATTATAATTGGTTTTTAATTCTATATAATAAAAAAATATGGGGCTATTCAAAAATAAATTTTAAATAATACTTTTAATAATGTACAAGACCAGTGGTGATATGTCAACCATAAAAAACATCGGAATTGGAAATTCTTAAGCTACTAAACATCTAAAAAACTGTTTTTAAGTATACTCAAATAAACCTCGCATTTTTCGCGCAAAAAAAGGGCGTAAATGGAAGCCGGTTCAAAGGTTTGAAAGAAAGAGAATAGGTAAATTTACTCTCTCCTTTCGGCTGGTATGTACAGCTGATTCGTGCGTAGTAGCGAATGCACGAGGCGTACAAGTTTTCTAGCGGTTAAGACGAGAGCACGTTTGTGTTGATTTTTCGTAACTTCATTGAATTTCTTTTGATAAAAGGCTTTATATTCAGTGTCATGTTTTCGTATGGCATCAGCGGCTTGAACGAGATAGTAGCGTAAATACTTATTACCGGTTCGCACACGATGGGTGTTTTCTGATTCATACTCACCTGATTGATATTGTGACCATACAAGTCCTGCGTATTTCGCTAAAGCGTGATGATCATCAAAACGCTTAATGTCACCAATTTCAGAGAGTAATCCCGCTGCGTACACGGGTCCGATACCTTTTACCGATGTTAATGTTTGAGTGAATCCTTTCATCATACGCTCAATTTCTTTATCTAAGCGCTTGACTTGGGCTTCCATATGGCGAATCGTACTTAAAATCACAGATAGTGATAAATTAACGGGATCCGCCATTGTTTTGTCTAAACGAAAGGAGTTGCGAGCCAGCTTTTGAAGATATTTTGCGATTTCTTCTGGTTCCGCAAAACGATTCTTGCCCTTTTCTTGTAAGAACTCTACTAGCTCTTCTAGTGGCATTTCTGCAATCATTTCAGGGTCGAGCTCTTCAATGACGGCTAAACTCGTCGTACCAAATGTGTTAGAGAACGGATTATCTTGGCGTAAGCCACTAAATTTTAAAAACAGTTGATTCAGCATGTACGTTTTATTACGCGCAATTTCATGCATCATGTGAAAACGTGTACGAGTTAAACGGCGAAGCGCCTCGTGTTGAAGGGTTTCTTGCATATCATATGGCAAGCGTCCAAAGCGTAAATGATCCGCAATAACCCAGGCATCCATTCGGTCGTTTTTCGGTAACGTATCGTAGCCTTTTTTAAAGCGTGCTACTTTTCGAGCATTGAGCATAAACACCGCTGTTTGAAACAAGGGTGCATAGCCCTGTAGTTGATTTTTCAAATAATGGGCTAGGTGCCAACTATATTGGTCCGTTGATTCCATCCCAATTTTTAATTGTGTAAGCTGATTCTTTTCCGCTGTTTTCAAAAGCTTTTGAATCAAGGTGTTCGCACCTTCTATATCATTAGAAACAGAAAAATCAGCTTGGTCCCTCGTGTAAACCAGGGTCAAACAGGTAAAACATAAAAAAAGAGTGAGGGAGCCAAAAGGCGACTCATCTCCTATAGGAAATCCAACAGATTCCCCAGTTGTCCGGATCAACTGGAAATTCTATCGGAAAGAGCTCTTACTACTAATATACGAGGAGTACACTAATGAAAATTATTGATATGGAGTTTAGTGAAATTAATGTGCCTTTAAAAAAGCCTTTTAATACTAGCGTTAGAACTGTAGACAGTTTAAATAATATTATCATTAAAATTGTTACAGAAAATGGAATGGTTGGATACGGAGAGGCTTCGCCTCATACTTTTGTAACAGGAGAAACAAATGGTTCAATTTTGGCAGCACTGAAATATATAAAGCATGCTATTTTGGGAATGGATATGGAAAATTTTGAAGGGTTAATGATAAAAATAAACAATTGTATTTCAAAAAATACAGGTGCTAAAGCAGCAGTGGATATGGCTGTCTACGATTTATATGCGCAATATCAAAATAAACCATTATACAAAATACTTGGCGGTTATCGGAATCAAATTGAAACTGATGTAACGATTAGTTTAAATGAAGTAAACGAAATGGTAAGTGATAGTATAGATGCAGTCAGTAAGGGGTTTAAAACTCTAAAGATTAAGCTTGGGATGGACCACAAATTAGATATAAAACGAACTAAAGAAATTAGAAATGCGGTTGGAAAAAGCATAAAATTGAGAGTAGATGCCAATCAAGGATGGAAGCCAAAAGAAGCAGTCAAGATAATAAGGGAAATGGAGGATTTGGACTTAGATATAGAGTTAGTGGAGCAACCTGTTTACTTTCAAGATATTGATGGAATGGCTTTTGTTACTAGAAATGTACACACACCAATTATGGCTGATGAAAGTGTACATAATCCAATAGATGCATTAAATTTAATTCAACATAGAGCGGCAGACCTGATTAATATTAAGCTTATTAAAACAGGGGGAATTTATAATGCGCTTAAAATATGTACTATTGCTGAGGTTTACGGTGTTGAATGTATGATAGGTTGTACAAATGAAAGTAAAATTAGTATTAGTGCGGCAGCTCACCTTGCAGCAGCTAAAAGTATAATAACTAAATGTGACTTAGATTCGCATCTTTTTTATGAGAATGATTCATTCGATGGAGGACCATTAACTAACGAGAATAAGATTACAATGGTCAATATTCCTGGATTGGGTTTTAAAAATATTTTCTAAAAGTTTTTTTCGAAGATTGTTTCTGTTGAGTCTATGTCAATTTCTAATGGAAAACTTAAGAATAAATTAAAATGGATGAAAAATTAGGAGCTTGAAAATATGAAAAAAATATTTTATTTTTAAATGCAACATATGATGAAAAAATATCGACCTTACAAACAGCAAAAAAATTAGATCTGACAGTATCTGTAGTTGGACCTGAATTACCAGATTGGTCTAAACACTATGTTGATTTTTACATTAAAGCGGATACATATAATATTGATGAAACAATAACAGCATTAAAAAAAGCAATGAAAGAAAATCCGTTTGATGGAGTTGTAACTTTTTGGGATAGAGATGTTGTTCCTGTTGCAGTCGTAGCTAATCAATTTAATTTAAAAGGAAGTCCAATTGAGGCTGCTGAACGTGCTCGCAATAAGTGGAAAATGCGCGAAGCACTAAAAATACACAATGTTCCACATCCTAAATTCTGTAAATTTTCTACTTTTGAAGAATTGAATAAGGCGTGCGTTGGATTACAATACCCACTTATTGTAAAGCCAGTAGGTGCTTCAGCAAGTAAAGGTATTTTTAAGATTTCTGATCCAAGTGAGTTATATAAAACATTTGAAATACTGATTAACTCTACCTCGATAGAGAAAGATATTATGTTTTCTTTTTATCATCAAGAATATGTTGTAGAAGAATTTATGGAAGGTAAAGAGGTCAGCATTGAAGGTGTGGTTTCAGATGGAGTTATATATTTTGCTGGAATTACAGAAAAATGGACTGATGAGTATTTTAACGAACCGCAACATGCTTTTCCTGCTAGGGTAACAATTGATTTAGAAAAGGAAATATTAGATGTTACAAGTAAAGGCATTAAAGCTTTAGAGTTGGATAATACGGGATTTCATGCAGAAGTAATGATTACAAAACAGGGTTGTAAGATTGTTGAGATAAACGGTCGATTAGGTGGTGGTGGTATTACGAGTCACTTAGTTTCGGCTGCTAAAGGTATTGATATAATAGGTGCAAATTTATTATTAGCTTTAGGTGAAAAATTTGAATTTACACCTACAATGGGAGTCATAGCCAACAAGTTTTTTAAACTTTGTAAATGATTAGGTAGACAAATATATAATTTTATAGGAGGTAATTTATGATAACAGTTGAAAAAATCAAACCTGAAATGACTTATTTCCTTAGGCAAAAAATCCTGCGTCCTAATATGACAGTAGCTGATTGTGTTTATGCTACGGATCATGAAGATGGTGCATTTCATATAGGTGCGTTTTCTAAGGGAGAACTTATTAGTATAGCATCTTTTTGTATCGAAAAAAATCCTGATTTTAGCATTGAAAATCAATATCGCTTACGAGGAATGGCGACGCTTCCAAAATTCAGAATGTTAGGAGCTGGAAGACAAATTATTGACTATGCCAAAAATATATTGATAGAACAAAATATTGATTTCTTATGGTGCAAAGCAAGAACCTCAGTCAAGGAATATTACAGTAAATTAGGTTTTAACATACATGGTGAAGTTTTTGATTATCCACCGATTGGACCACATATTGTGATGTATAAAAAACTAACATAACAGACCCTAGTAAAACTGACCAACCAATCAAATAAAAACGAGCCAGATTTTTCGCCTGATACAATGCATGATCACATCTTGTTAACAAAGTAGTTAAATATCACCATGTATATAAGCCGTCACGCCAAAGCTACTTTACGTTTCATAAATAAGTCATTCAATTAATCGTATCTAGAATGATACGTAATACTTAGCAACTTAAGGAATTCATTCCTATTTTATCTAACGAAAGATTTACGTTACTATCCAATAAGTACCTCTTCTTTTTCAGCAATTTTATAAAAATGATGTATTCTCTGTCTCCACTAATCGTGTTGTATTTTTTAGGATATTACATTCTAAAATGCTTAAACGTTGAACACCCTTCGTTCATCATTCTATATGGAATTTACGCACTAATGAATGCTTATTTATAGTCATTTTATTAGTGCATTTTTGTATTGCAAAAAATTTTGATGAAAACAATTTCTTCTCGACGAGCTGAAATTGCGCATTGTATAAAAAAACGGTTATTGCAAAAAATAAGACCGTCATCATGAGTGTTGTAAATAATTTACATGGCACATTCACGAAATGGCAAGTAATTTTGGCTTTATCGCCAAGACAGTTATAACAGCGTTGCCTTTGAGAATGGTAAAGGTTTGTCTTTACCATACAATGGTTGCTTCACACAACAACAGAAGGAAGGAGGTGCTACAAATGGGTGTAGTATATAGGATTGCCTTAGTTCTCGTAATTATTGGTGCAATTAACTGGGGACTAATAGGATTTTTTAGATTTGATTTAGTCGCATATTTATTTGGCGGTCAAACAGCCGTATTGTCGAGATGGATTTATGCACTTGTCGGAATTGCTGGGCTTATATCAATCCCAATCCTTATGAAGCGTTTAGATGAGGAAGAAGACTTCGATGCACATACTCGTATTCACAACAATCCGAGTTATGGTATGGAAGCTGGGGAAGAAGCCGATTTTACAGACGTGCCAAAAGCGAAGAAAAAGGATTCAGGAAATAAAAAAATGTAAGCTTTTTAAAACTGATGGCCCTTTGGGTGCGTCAGTTTTTTAATAACAAGAAGCCGCCTCAAAAAAATGAAACGGCTCCTCCTATTAGTCGTTATTACTTGGGAAGGCAAAAGAGGATGCAGACTCGTTCGTATCCTCAAACCATTTTTCGGAAATTGTTTTAGCCTTTGTAAAGAAGCGTACTTGGTCTGGCCCAAACATATGACCTTCGCCAAATTTTGAACGTTTCCAGCCACCAAAATTATGGTAGCCAACGGGAATTGGAATAGGTACGTTAACGCCTACCATCCCAACTTCTATTTCAGAAGTGAATTTACGCGCAGCAGCACCATTATTTGTAAAAATCGTGACGCCATTTCCTAACTCATGGTTATTAATTAAGCTTATCGCCTCTTCCAATGTTTGTACACGTACGACATTTCGTGCAGGTCCAAATACTTCCTGTTCGTAAATTTCCATCCCTGGCTTGACGTTATCCAATAGAGTTGGCCCTAAGTAAAATCCTTTAGAGTTTTTTGAGATGTCTGGTTGGCGACCATCGCACACGATTGTAGCACCTTCTTGAAGACTGCGATCGATAAAGCCGATGATAGAGTCCTTCGATTGTTGTGTAATAACAGGACCAAAATCTACTTCTGGATCCGTGTAAGGGCCTACTTTTAAATTGGCAATTTTATCGGCTAATATTTTAACAAGCTTGTTAGCTGTTGTATCACCGACTGGAATAATTGTCGAAATCGCCATACAACGTTGAGAAGCCGCCCCATATGCCGCCCCTAAAAAGGCATTTGCAGCTTGTTCCAAATCGGCATCAGGCATGACCACCATATTGTTTTTACCACCACCTAATGCTGTTACTCGTTTTCCATATTTTGAGCCTGTTGCGTAAATATATTCAGCAACTGGTGTTGATCCGACAAAAGAAATCGCTTCAACAGAAGGATTTTCTAATAATTCGTTTACCGTCTCTTTATCACCATTGATGACCGTCCAAATCCCATCAGGCAAGCCAGCTTCCTTCCACAGCTCTGAAAGCAAGAGGGCAGAGCAAGGAACACGTTCAGACGGTTTTAAAATAACGGCATTTCCTACTGCAACTGCCATGCTTGTAATGGCAAGTGGCACCATCACTGGGAAGTTAAAAGGAGAAATTGCCGCTACAACGCCAAGGGGCGCTTTTGTAGAATAGGCATTAATGTTTCCGCCTACATTGACCGAATATTCCCCTTTAACTAAATGAGGAGCATTAATTGCCAAATCCACTGACTCTAAACCGCGTATAATTTCACCCTTAGCATCCTCAATCGTTTTGCCACTTTCAGTACAAATCATGTCAATTAATTCATCCATACGTGCTGTTAGTAATTGTCGAAACTTCAGTACAATCTCCGCCCGTTTGCCAACTGAAAGTGCGCGCCAAGCTGGAAAGGCATTTTGAGCAGTAGCGATTGCCTGTTGAACCTCCTCCTTTGTAGCAAGTGGGACATGGGCAATGACAGCTCCTGTACTCGGGTTATAGACATTAGAAAAGCGCCCGCTTTGACCCGCCACTACGGTGCCATTAATAAAATGCCCTAATTCTTTTACGTCTGTATTCGTTACCATCCTCATTATTCCTCCTTCGTTTATATGCACTAAAAACATTACATAAGGTATTATGACTCTATTCATTGTAAAAACGATGCGACGAATAAGTAGTTTTGTTATGCTTTATCTGTTTAACTTTGCTAGTACCCTATTGTCGCAACTTCCCTTATAGCAACAGATGGGGATAATCTATGACGTTTAAAGGCTACGTCAATAATACTTTATATGAATAGGAAAAATAATTTAGAAGGGTTATCTATTAATCGAAAATTCTGATATATAAAACGAGGTGTATGGACTTAGTATCTCATTCATTATTGATGTGTTAAGACATCTTCAATTAAAAATGCTAAGTAGAGATTGGTTTTGGTAAATGAATTTGTTAAATCCATATCTAGCAGTGATTCTATTTTTTTGATTTTATATAGAACCGTATTACGGTGAATAAATTGCCGTTCGGAAATTTTACTTGTACTTCCATTTTCTTCGAGGAATATGCGTAAAAATGTTACATAATCCGTATTGTGCAGTTCATCATATCGTCGTAATTGACCTAGAATATCATGGCTAAAGGATTGCATTAATGGCTGGTTTTGTACGGCCATAATAATTTGGTAGGCACCGATATCTTTATATTTGTACAAAAAACGATTGTTATGAAGCTGTGCTAATTGGATAACGGTTAACGATTCTTCATAGCTTTTACGTATATTTTCATGTTCTTTTTGAAAGTTTCCTTTGCCAATAATGATATCGAGAAAGCCATTTTTTTGTTTGATTTTTTCATAGATTTCTTCAACTACTTTTGAGAAGGGGATGTTCGGTGTATTAATTTGCGCTCGGTCAATTAAAAAAATGAGGTGATTTTTATGTTTTAGTTTTAAAAAGCGTTTATAACGATGTTGAAAGGCAAATTGGATCATCACTTCATAGCGGTCAATGCTAGATTGTGTACCTATTGTTGTGCAAGTGATGATAGCAAGTTCTCTCCCGTGTGGGAATCCAAGTTGCGCCAGTTGTACTTTCGTCGTATCCATCTGTTTTTTGGAGTGAAAAAGTAAATTGAAAAGTACCTTTTCTTCAATGGAATGTTCTTGATGATGGTTAGCTATAAATTGAAAAGTAGTTTTTAATAAATCAGCTACGCGGCAATGCCAAGGCATTTGAAAAACAGGGAAATCATGCTCGTTAGCAAAAGCGATGATAGATTCAGGAATGGCAGAAATATAAGGGCCGATATTGATAATAAATCCTGCTACTTTTTTGCTATAAGCTAACTGTACGAGTTGTTCTAAGGAATCTTCCTGCTGTGATAAGTTAATACCTGTCGTGACGACCAATTCATTTGGCCGACAAAACATAATTAAATCAATGCTCTCTACTACGTTAATACCTGTAACTCTTCGATGTAAACCACTATGTCCAGCTACTAATGTAAGCATAGGGAATTGAACTCCCTCCACAATTTTGCGAATCGTTCCCATCGTTTCCCCCCTTATTATGAACATAACTTACCATATATCATGTGCAGATGCACATATTTTTTTAGTGTTATATCCATATCTCATAAAATTTATCTATTTTAGAATGTTTAGTAACTACTGTGAAAGAGAGGACTTGCATATGTATAAATGTAATAGTAGACGATTGCAAGATTCGATTGAACAATTTAGTCAGTTTGGAGCTACTTTAAACGGTGGTGTCACGCGTTTATCTCTTTCGAAAGAAGATATTTTAGCTAGAAATTATTTTTGTAAGTGTTGTGAAGAATTAGGGATGGAAATCAAAGTAGATGATATGGCCAATATCTATGCGATACTACCAGGCAAAAAAGAAGTTCCGCCAATTGTTATGGGCTCTCATTTAGATTCAGTTGAAAAGGGTGGAAAGTTTGATGGTGTTTTAGGTGTGTTAACAGCCTTGGAAGCAATTCGAACATTAAAGGACAATGAAATAGAGTTAGATGTGCCATTAATGATTGTGAATTTTACGAATGAAGAAGGGGCTCGCTTTGATCCGGCGATGATGAGCTCAGGCGTCATTGCTGCAAAATTTGAAAAAGCCCAAATGCTACAGTCTGTCGATAACAATGGCATGACTTTTCAAGCTGCACTCCAAGCTAGTGGTTATGAGGGTGAGCAACAACATCGCTTAAAGGAAGCCCTTGCTTATATTGAACTCCATATCGAACAAGGGCCCGTTTTAGAAGCAAAGCAAATGGAGATAGGTGTTGTTGAAGGGGTACTAGGAATGGTTTGTTATGAAATTACCTTTACAGGCCAATCCAATCATGCAGGAACAACACCGATGGCAATGCGCCAAGACCCGATGATTGTTGCCGCAAAAACAATGGTATTTTTACATGAACAGCTTGGCAAGATTGATGAGCAACTAGTATTTACCTTTGGGCGGATGCATGTTTTACCTAATATTCATACCGTTATACCAAATAAAGTGACGTTTACAATTGATTCACGGCATCAAAATCCTGCTATTATGCAAAAGGTCGAGGAAGTATTGAAAAACTTGCCTACAGAAGACAAAGGGTGTCGTATAGAACCTGTGAAACTGTGGGGAAGAGACACAGTATTATTTGATCGACAAATTTGTGATGAAATCGAAAAATCTTGCCAACGATTTGGCTATACCTCTCATCGAATGTTTAGCGGAGCAGGGCACGATGCGCAATATATAGCCACGATGATACCTTCAGCAATGATTTTCGTACCGAGTATTAATGGGAAGAGTCATTGCGAGGAGGAAGAAACTTCATTTGAAGATTGCGCAAAGGGAGCAGATATTCTCCTCGAAACAGTATTAACGATGCAAACAAAATACAGTATGGGGCAAACGTACAGCTTACATTAAAATTTGAAATTTATCATGATTGTTACGTCTCTATTACTAACTAGAAAGCTGCCAAAGTGATGCTGCAATGAATCAAGTTAAAAGAAGAAAGTGAAAATAGTTTACTTGAATATCGACCACGAAAGGTAGGATAGTATGAAAAAAATCATTCAAGGTGGAAGAATCGCAACTGCTTCAGATGTCTACGAAGCAGATATTCTTATTGAGAACGGAATCATTGTACAGATAGGTAAAAATTTATCTGTTGCAGGTGCGGAAATCATTGATGCTACTGGTAAATACGTAATGCCAGGAGGAATTGATCCGCACACCCATTTAGATATGCCTTTTAATAATACAGTAACAGACGATGATTGGAAATCGGGTACGATAGCGGCTGCGTTTGGCGGCACCACAACGATTTTAGACTTTTGTTTAACAGCAGGTGAAGAGAAACTTTCTACTGCTGTTGCAAAATGGCATGAAAAAGCAAAAGGGAAATCTGCAATTGATTATGGATTCCATTTAATGATTGGCGATTTAACACCACAGACAGAAGCGGAATTACCTGTGTTACTAGAGCAAGAAGGAATTACTTCTGTAAAGGTTTTTATGGCCTATGCAAAAGAATTCCAAGCGACAGATCGCACGCTTTTTAAAGCGTTCAAAATTGCAAAAGATGTTGGTGCTATTGTTATGGTGCACTGTGAAAATGGCTCAGTTATCGATGAGCTTGTCGAAGAGGCAAGACGTGCGGGACATAAAGAACCGATTTATCATGCACTTACGCGTCCAGCACAATTAGAGGGAGAAGCCACAAAACGTGCCATTGAACTAGCGCATATAGCAGGTGCGACGCTTTATGTGGTCCATGTAACTTGTAAAGAAGCGGTAGACGAGATTATCGCAGCGCGTGAAAAAGGCTATAACGTCTACGGCGAAACATGTCCACCTTATTTAACATTAGACCAGTCTGCTTTAGCACAACCAGGCTTTGAAGGGGCGAAATATGTATGGTCACCGCCACTTCGTCCGAAATACCATCAGGAGCATTTATGGAATGCCTTAAAAGCGAAGCAATTACAAACAATTGGTTCAGATCAATGCTCGTTTAGTTTTAACGGCAAAAAGCAATTAGGGTTAAATGATTTTTCTAAAATTCCGAACGGTGGACCGTTTATTGAAGATCGCTTTAGTATTTTATATTCAGAAGGGGTTGCCAAAGGGAAAATAACAGTCAATGAATTTGTGGATATGATTGCTACAAATGCTGCAAAAGTTTTTGGTCTGTTTCCACAAAAAGGGACAATTGCTATAGGTTCTGACGCAGATATCGTGATTTTTGATCCTAATGTAAAACGCGAAATTTCAGCAAAAACCCACCATATGAATGTGGACTACAATCCATATGAAGGTTGGGAAGTGACTGGTGAACCGGTTACTGTGCTTGTCCGTGGGGAATATGTTATTAAAGAGAAAGAATTTGTTGGTGTACTAGGCAGTGGTCGCTATATCAAACGCCAACTGAAAACGACTGCGGAAACGATAAAAATCTAACTTGTTTTTGCAAATATTCCGTGTGGCTTCAACACTGTTGTCACACATTCAATGTAGCACCTTTCAAGCAGGATTTAAACAATGATGCAAAGTGTAATTAGCAATAGGTAATACATGGCCGATTGTTTTGACTGGAGAACAAAACAATCGGCTATTAAACAATGGCAAGTTCAACAAGAACACATGAGGGGGATGTGGAAATGGTTCCGATGCAAGAGCATGCAATGACCAAGCTACTTCAGCGTAATTTTGTTGAGTTAACAAGTCGAATGACAAAAAATGAGGCACTGGAAGAAGCAAATCGTTGCCTTTATTGTTATGATGCACCCTGTATTAAAGCTTGTCCAACAAGCATTCAAATCCCAAATTTCATAAAAAAAATTGCATCAGGGAATATGAAGGGTTCTGCCACTACTATATTAGAAGCAAACCCAATTGGGGCAAGTTGTGCAAGAGTTTGTCCAACAGAAGAGCTCTGTGAAGGGGCATGTGTGTTAAATTCCTCAACAAAGCCAATAAAAATCGGAGAACTACAGCGTTATGCGACAGATTGGGCGATGGAGACAGGTGCACAGCTATTTAAGAAAGGCGAAAGCAATGGACTGAAAGTAGCCATTATTGGAGCGGGTCCAGCTGGTCTTTCGGCGGCGCGTGAGCTTAGTCGGTTTGGCTATAGTGTCACAATCTATGAGGCTGAAGCAAAGGCAGGTGGTTTAGGAAGCTATGGTATCGTGTCGTTTCGCTTACCAAATGAGGTAGCGGATTGGGAAGTCGAGCAAATTGTCAAACTCGGTGTGAACATTCAAACAAATACGACAGTAGGTAGCGACATTTCTGCAGAAGAAATATTAGCACAATATGACAGTGTCATTTTAGCAGTTGGTATGGGGGCTGTGCCACATCTGGGCATTGAAGGAGAAGGTCTGTTAGGCGTGCATGATGCCATTGAATTTGTAAAACAAACAAAAGTGGGAGCGCTTCCAACTGATTTAGTAGGGAAACGTGTTGCAGTTATTGGTGCTGGGAATACCGCAATTGATGGTGCTACTTGTGCCGTGCGATTAGGTGCGGATAATGTGAAAATACTTTATAGAAGAACGCAAAAAGAAATGACCGCATACAAATTTGAATTTGAATTTGCCAAGCAAGATGGCGTGGAGTTTCAATGGTTAACAGCGCCGAAAAAAATCATCGGCAATGATGCAGGTGAAGTGATTGGCATTGAATGCGTTCACATGAAGCTCGGTGAGGTAGGAGCAGATGGTCGTCAAAGACCAGAAGAGGTTGCAGGATCCAATTTTATTTTAAAGGTGGATGCAGTTATTAAAGCAATTGGTCAAACGCGTTTTGTGTCATTAATTGAAGCATTTGGCTTACAGCATACAAATGGCGTTGTTGATATTGATGAAACGACGATGCAAACATCGAATAAAAAAGTGTTTGCATGTGGGGATGTTGTTTTTGGCAACGGACAAGGAGAGGCAATGGTTGTAACAGCGGTTCAACAAGGAAAAGATGCTGCTTATAAGATTCATGAACGTTTAAGAAAACCAAGCGAGATTGCATAAGGGGGGCAGTGACATGGCAGATTTACGAATAGATTTAGCGGGGATAAAATCACCCAATCCATTTTGGCTCGCATCCGCACCACCTACGAACTCAGGCTATCAAGTGCAGCGTGCATTTGAAGCAGGATGGGGTGGGGCAGTTTGGAAAACATTGGGTGAACCGATTTTAAATGTTTCTTCACGTTTTGCAGCGGTTAGTTATAACGGGCAACGTGTGGCAGGTTTTAATAACATTGAATTAATAACCGATCGCCCGTTGGAGGTAAATTTAAAAGAGATTTATGAAACGAAAAAAAGGTATCCTCATCACGCCATTATTGCTTCCCTTATGGTAGAACCAAAGCAAGAAAAGTGGCATGAAATTGTCAAACGCGTAGAAGATGTGGGGGTAGATGGTCTTGAGCTTAACTTTGGTTGTCCACATGGCATGGCAGAACGAGGAATGGGCTCCGCCTCTGGTCAAGTACCTGAATTGGTGGAAAAGCAAACGTATTGGGTGAAGGAAGTAGCACGTACGCCAGTTATTGTGAAACTAACGCCAAATATAACGGATATAACAGTAACAGCAGAAGCGGCGACAAGAGGCGGAGCGGACGCTATTAGTATGATTAATACAATCAACAGCTTGGCAGGTGTTGATTTAGATACATGGAATACGATACCTCATGTTGCAGGTAAAGGTGCTCATGGCGGCTATTGTGGTCCAGCAGTTAAGCCGATCGCACTCAATATGGTAGCAGAGTGTGCTCGTAATCCTCACATTCAGGTTCCGATATCGGGTATAGGTGGTATTTCCAATTGGCAAGATGCAGCAGAGTTTATGTTAATGGGTGCAACTGGTGTGCAAGTTTGTACAGCAGCCATGCACCACGGATTTAGTATTGTCGAAGATATGATTGATGGACTAAATCATTATTTAGATGATAAGGGAATTGCATCGGTAAAGGAATTAGTTGGTCGCTCGGTGCCTCGTTATTCAGACTGGGGCAATCTAGATTTAAACTATAAAATTGTTGCAGAAATCAATAATGATGTATGTATTAACTGTAATAAGTGTCATATTGCGTGTGAAGATACGTCCCATCAATGCATCGATTTGTATACGGAAAATGGGCAGCCAATGCTAAAGGTTCGCGAAGAAGATTGCGTTGGGTGTAATTTATGTTCGATTGTCTGTCCGGTTGATGGAGCAATATCCATGGTCGAAAGACAATCCGCTATTGCGCCAATGACTTGGAATGAGCGTCAATTGTTAATGAATAGTCTATCTAAATAAAAGGTTCAACTGTGTAATGATTAACTGTTTTTCCACCTTCCTACGAATGATTTCGAAAAGGGAGGAAAGCCTCATGGAGTTGTCACGGAAATCTCGTTTATTCAGTAGAGCATTTTCCCCATGTAAGAGCTAACTGGAACAAAATGCTAGATTTCAGGGGATAATGATTCGATGTCTGGATAAATGCATGCTGTCAGTACATGGTACGAACGTTATTCGGATTCCTTGTGCCGATGCATAATCTATTCAAAAAGGAGCGAAATGTATGGAACATGACAGGAATTATTTGAAATCCCCTGATTTACTTCCAGTGACACATCAACAAAGAAATATTGGAACATTCGGTTTTGCAGTCATTTGGATAGGAATGGCTATTGTACTAGCCGCATTTGCAATTGGTGGTTCTGCTATTATGAGTTTACCTTTGCCAATGGTTATTTTAGCTACATTGATTGGCTCTTGTTTAATCGGTGTATTTATGACATTAATTGGTGATATCGGGATTGAGCATGGCTTATCCTTTCCTGTATATATGCGTGCTCCATTCGGTACATTTGGAACACATATTCCATCGTTAGTGCGAGGCGTGACAGCAGCCTGTTGGTTTGGTATAAACACCTATTTCGGAGCTCTGGCTATCAATGGCATTCTCAATTTACTTTTTGGTTTTAATAATTGGTTTCTATGTTTTCTAGTCTTTGCTGCCCTACAATTACTTAATACTTCGTTAGGTATTAAATCAATTGAGCGATTTGCAGATTTAGCGGCGCCCATTATTATTTTAATTTCCTGCTGGATGTATATAACATTAGCAGATGCGGCCACAACACAAGGCAAAGATGTGTGGTCTTGGGTTGAGACGCCAACTACGGGTGTAGCGGCTTTTACAGCCTTTATGATTGTTATCATGGCAAATATGGGATTCTGGGCTACGTTAGCCGCTGATATGCCATCATTGTCTCGCTTCTTTAAAGCACCAAAAAATGAGCGCAACTGGTTTAAACGGAACAAAACCCAGTTAGTCGGTTCTTTAATTGTCATGCCCATCACCAATACATTTATCGTTACAATAGGCGCCGTTTGTTATATGGCTGTAGCATCTGCAGATCCAATCAATGCATTACAGCAAAGTGCAAGTGGCTTGATACTTGGAATTTTATTATTAATGATTGTTTTAGCACAATGGTCAACGAATACTTCTGCTAATGTGATTCCAGCAGCTACTATTTTCTCTAATATTGGCGGCCCAAAAGTACCGTTCTGGGTTGGCGTTGTAATTGCGGGTGTAATAGGAATTCTTGCACAGCCATGGAGCTTATTTAATGTTTTAGTCAATGCGCTCTTAATTATAGGTGGTATTTTAACAGCCATTGTTGGTATTTTATACGCAGATTATTATTTAATTCGAAAACGACGCATCAATGTCAAAGATTTGTATGAGCTAAACGGTCAATTCAAATATATGAATGGCTTTAATTTAGCTGGCTTAATCGCTTGGGTTATCGGCGGTGTTATTGCAAATATTTTCTCTGCTTATTCATCACTAGTTGGTTTTATCGTTGGAGCGTTGGTTTACTATGTGTTAGCGAAGTACTGGTGGTTTAAAAAGTATCCTCAAGCTGAATTAGAAGATCCAAGTGATGCGAAGTATTTAGGGATTACAGTTGGTCATAACTTGGATGAACTTTTTGGGCAAGATTGGATGCCACAGCCCACAGGTGGCTCAGATGACGTGGAGACAGTAGATTAAACGGAACCACTTTTAGAAATAAAAGGTGCTGATTAGTAGAGAGAAGGGGTGAGCGCATGTCAGATTTTTTACAAAGTACGGAAGAAATAAAGAAAGTTGATGACTTTTTAGACAGCGGCTTTAAAATACAATATGTCTATGAAAACTTAAGTGGCATGTTTGTAGAGTTTGCACGGCAGGAAGAAGTTGTACATTTGCAAATTCTTACAGCGGATGCCCGCAAATATTTCGCCGCAAAACTTCAGGAACAAACCTTATTGCAATAGCTATTGCGTAAACCGCAACCTCTGCTACCACGCAGATTGTTGCGGCTTACGTTTTGTGCGTTTCCACAAGGGCAACACAGCTTTTAAATTGTTTGCAAATTGTTTGAGTGACTGGCACGCATTTAATTCATCGTGCTATGCTTTCGGCCATATACAAAGTACACTATTAAACCGAATACAAACCAAAGTCCACAAGCAATCCATGTATGAATAGATAGCTGGGAAATTAAAAATAAGCACATCAAGAATGACAGAATCGGTAGTACAGGGAAGAACGGTACTTTAAAACCACCTGATGGAATATTTTTGTTTTTGCGTAAATAAATGACGCCTATCGAAACGATTGTGAAAGCTACTAGCGTCCCCATATTGACAAGTTCCGTAAGCTTTGATAACGGGACAAAGCCAGCGCAAAAGGCTACAAGGATAGCGAATACCCAAGTGTTCTTTACAGGGGTTTTAAACTTAGGACTCAGTTCAGCCATACTTTTTGGCAGTAAACCATCACGACCTAAAGCATATAGCAAGCGTGTCCCTCCATAGGACATGACAAGGATAACCGTCATCATACCGACTACTGCACCAAGGGAAATAATACCCGCAATCCAGTCTTGATGAACAAGTTGCATAACATAGCTGACCGGATCACTAACGTTTAAATCAGTGTAGGGCACCATACCTGTTAATACAAGTGAAACAACAACATAAAGAACTGTACATATTAATAAGGAGCCAATAATACCTATTGGCATATTACGTTGGGGATTTTTTACTTCTTCAGCTGCTGATGAAACAGCATCAAATCCAAGATAAGCGAAAAATACAAGGGCAGCGCCACTTAATACACCACTTACGCCAAATGGTAGAAACGGTTGCCAATTTGTGGGTTCCACGTAAAATACACCAACGCCAATAAATAGTAAAATGACGCCCACTTTCAAAAAGACCATAATGGAATTTAATCGAGTGGATTCTTTTATGCCTAGCATTAAGAAAAAGGCTGTGGCAAAAATAATAACGATGGCAGGTAAATTGATATACGTACCAACGGCAGGGTTAAATGACCCTGAGATTGCTGTTGGCAGCGATATATTAAAGCCAGCAAGGAGCGCACTTAAATACGATGACCATCCAGTTGCGACCGCTGCAACGGCTAATCCATACTCTAATAACAGTGCCCAGCCAACTAGCCAAGCAACGATTTCGCCAAATACAATGTAGCCATACGTATAGGCACTCCCTGTGACAGGTACGCTTGAAGCAAACTCAGAATAGCACATACCTGCTAATGCACAAACAATAGCGGCTATGATAAATGAAAAAACAATTCCTGGCCCTGCATGGGTAGCTGACACCGTTCCAGGCAAGATAAATATCCCTGTGCCAACAATTGCGCCAACCCCAAGCAAAATCAGGTCAAAAGCACCTAACGATTGTTTGAGCTGAATGGTTCCTTCCTTTTTCAATAAATCCGCTATATTTTTTCTTCTAAATAATAAATTTCTCACATGAAAGCCTCTTTTTCTTAGAAATATGTAAAAATCTTATACTTTTTTGACATTCAGGTCAATTATTTTTACGAATTCGAAGTGAAATTGGTCGAATTTTAAGAAATATTAAAATCTAAAGAAAAGAAAGAAGGTTTTTAGTATAAAAATGATAATTATGAATATTCCGAAATATTAATACCGTTAAAAAGAGAAGGAATTTTAACGATATTATTACGCTACTAATATAGTAATTGAGCGTGCGTTATACATGGGAAAAGCAGGTAGTAATTTTAAGAATGTCTGTTTCTATAGAACATTTATTATGTGCTTATAACTTGATACATATGGATTGTTGACTTCTTTAGTAGTGTCTAGGTAAAACTGTTTTCAAAGAGGGTATTAAATCGTGTATTTATTATATTAAAATTTAAAAAATATTGTTTTTCCTAAAAATACATTTGTGTTTTTGAGAAGAATTTATTATTATTTATAAAGTAATTTATCGTTCTTATATTAAGATAGAAAGAGGCGTATTCAAGTGGCAAACAAAGAATTAAAGAGAGGGCTGGAGGCGCGACATATTCAAATGATCGCTCTAGGTGGTACGATTGGTGTAGGCCTATTTATGGGTTCCGCTAGCGCTATCCAGTGGACTGGGCCATCCGTGCTCCTTGCATATGCTATCTCGGGCATTTTTATATTTTTCATCATGCGAGCTATGGGTGAGATGCTCTATGTAGAGCCAAGTACTGGATCTTTTGCAACATTCGGTTATAAATATATTCACCCATTGGCGGGTTATTTAACTGCGTGGAGTAACTGGTTTCAGTGGGTTATCGTTGGGATGTCTGAAATTATAGCAGTCGGAACATATATGCAATATTGGTATCCTGATTTACCAGCATGGATTCCTGGGTTAATTGCTATGGTTATACTAGGTGTAGCAAACTTTATTTCTGTTAAATCATTTGGGGAATTCGAATTTTGGTTTGCAATGATTAAGATCGTCACAATTGTGCTTATGATTGTGGCTGGTGTTGGCCTTATTTTCTTTGGGTTTGGAAATGACGGTATGCCAATCGGTTTATCCAATCTGTGGTCACATGGTGGCTTCTTCACAGGTGGTTGGACAGGTTTCTTCTTTGCATTATCTTTAGTCGTGGCGGCTTACCAAGGGGTAGAGCTTATCGGGATTACGGCTGGAGAAGCAAAAAATCCGCAAAAAACCATTACCAATGCTATCCAAAGTATTATTTGGCGCATTTTAATTTTCTATATCGGTGCGATTTTTGTTATTGTAACGGTTTACCCGTGGGATGAGTTAGGAACGATTGGTAGTCCGTTTGTTGCTACTTTTGCTAAGGTAGGGATTACGGCAGCGGCTGGTATTATTAACTTTGTCGTAATTACAGCAGCTATGAGTGGCTGTAATAGTGGTATTTACAGTGCGGGACGTATGCTTTATACACTTGCTATGAATGGTCAAGCACCTAAGTTTTTTGCAAAGATTTCAAATAACGGTGTTCCCATTTTAGGTACTGCTGGCGTATTAGTTGGGTTAGTCGTTGGTGTTATTTTAAGTTATATTGCACCAGAAAACCTATTTGTTTATGTTTATAGTGCCAGCGTACTTCCTGGGATGATTCCTTGGTTTATTATTTTAATTAGTCAAATTCGGTTTAGAAAAGTAAAAGCAGCGCAAATGGAAAACCACCCATTTAAAACGCCTTTAGCTCCTTTGACAAACTACGCAACCATCGCGTTTTTAGTTATGGTGCTTATCGGTATGTGGTTTAATGAGGATACGCGTGTTTCGTTAATTGTAGGGATTGCTTTCCTGATACTTGTAACACTTAGTTATTATGTGTTTGGTATTGGAAAAGAAAGACCTGCTGACAAGCGTACTAAATAATCGAAAAAGGATGTATCTCTTTAATTTGAGATACATCCTTTTTTTATAGTAGAATCAAGATTTTTTTAGAGAGGTTTCATACATAGTTATTCAAAAAAGGGATAAGCTACATAAAGAAATATGTTGTGTCCATGATACATACAGGCGTTTAACGGGGGTTGGAATGGCATGGAAGAAAGAGAACAGCAAGTAATTGACCAGATAAAGGACAAGGTTCAAGAAATTGATGATGTCGTTATAAAAGAGATGGTTACGGATGTAGGAGATGCTACAATTATCTATTTCTCTTCTCTTATCGAGAAAATGACATTACAATCGATGGTTTTCATACCGTTAGCGAACCATGTTAATCAAATTTTTCAAGTATCTGAAGCATTAGAATTAGATGATGTGGATTTGATTTTGCAAAAATTAGATGCAGGCCAAACCTTATTGTTTTTTCATAAAACAGCGCAACTACGAGTGATTGACACCTATAGTGCCCCTACACGTTCGATTACAAATACAGAAACAGAGTCAACAGTTATTGGACCACAAGATGCTTTTACTGAATCATTAGAGACCAATATTTCATTAGTAAAAAGACGGATTCAAAATCCAATGTTAAAAAATGAAACACGCACTGTAGGAACGGAAACCAATATTAAAATTTCAATTTTATATATAGACAATATCGTAAATAAAGAAAATTTAGACACGCTGCGAGAGCGAATCAATCAAATACAATTCCCTTTTTTTACAGATATATCAGAGCTCAAGCAACTGATTGAAGATAATCCGTTATCTCCTTTCCCACAGCATTATATGAGCGTACGACCAGATAGTGTTAGTCAGTATCTTATTGATGGAAGAATCGTGATTTTTATGGACAATAGTCAGGCTGCGATTGTTTGTCCTACATCCTTTTTTGAAATGTTTGTTTCGGTCGAAGATTATTATAACCGTTGGACAACAGCCTCATTATTACGAATGCTTCGATTTTTTGGCTTTTTCCTAACCATTATGATTACGCCGATGTATATCTCTGCTTTAACATTTCATCCTGAAGTATTACCTTATGAGCTTTTGTTAAATCTTCAGGAATCCAGAAGTAAAGTTCCATTTCCGCCACTAATAGAAGTATTGTTTATTGAATTAATTATTGAAGTGCTGCGTGAAGCAGGTTCGCGAATGCCTGCTAAAGTTGGTCAAACGATTGGTATCGTTGGAGGTATCGTGATCGGTACAGCAGCTGTTGAAGCGGGATTGCTTAGTAATATTCTAATTGTATTGGTTGCGACATCTGCCTTACTGTCATTTTTACCACCGATCTTTTTATTGAGTAATACAAGTAGATTTATTCGTTATATTTTTATTTTGTCTGCTGGTCTGTTTGGGTTATACGGATTAATGCTAGCATTTGCATGGCTATTTGCTCATTTATTACGATTAAATTCATTAGGAACACCGTATATGTCACCGGTTGTTCCTCGTAATGCCAGTGATTTATTCGATAGTATTATTCGATTTCCAACCAAATATTTAAAAACTAAGAAGGGTATTTCTAGAGCACAAAAAAAATAACAGCTTTTGTAGCATTTGAGGTGGTTTTAGTTGAGTACAGGTAAGAGCAAGAAAAAGTTATTAAATGCATATCATGTTGTGTTTTTAGCACAAAGCGTCATGATTGGTACTGGTATTCTCTCCCTGCCTCAGCAACTTAGTTCTTTAGGCTATAGCCAAGCATTGATGCCATTGATTTTTGGTGTGATTGCAAGTGTTACACTTTACCCAATGATTTGGATTAATTCTAAATTTCCAAATGACAACCTATTTCGTATCAATGAAATCCTACTAGGTAAATGGTTAGGGAAATGTATCAATCTTTTTTTCGTTATTCAATTTCTCGTTTTTATTGCAGGTATTATTAGTAATTATATGCATCTAATTCAAAGTACTGCTCTTCAAGAACAAACCATTACGGGACCTGTTTTTTGTTTTTTATTATTGCTTATTTATATTGTCAGTGGAGGCATTAAATCAATTGCCCGTTTTTGTATCATGACATTTTTTCTAACGATAGGTTTTCTATATTTTACACATTGGGCATTTGAAAAGGGCGATATGAGTCACTTTTTACCTCTATTTAATTTTTTTAGTGTAAATGACTTTTATGAGGCATTAAAAAGAGGGTATTTATCAGTTCTAGGTTATGAATTAGTCATGTTTTATTTTCCCTACATTGTCGATCAGAAAAAAGCATTCCGTCATTCGTTAATTGGCATTTGGATTAGTATCTTACTTTGTTTTATTACGACAGCGATTAGTGTTATGTATTATTCTGAATGGCAGCTAGAATATGTGGAATTTTCAGTACTAAACTTGTTTAAAGCTGGAGAGTTTTCGTTTATTGAGAGAATTGATATTTTTGGCATTACATTATGGGTTTTTTTAATTTTATCGACAGTGGCTGCCTATTTATGGTGTGCAAAAAAAGGGGTAGAGACTTTAGTATCTAAAAAAAGTAATGTTTATTTGTACATCTTAGTTGCGATTATTTTCTTTGTTGTAAAAATGCCATCTTCCAGAGAATTTCAAGATAAATTATTTACAAGTGCCAATTATGTTGGCTATATGTTAATTCTTTGGCCAGTATTATTAATGATGGTTTATGTACTTCGAAAAAAGAAGCAGGTGCAAGTATGAGCAGAAAACTTCTTTATGTAACTCTTTGTATCCAACTATTCGTTTTAGCCGCCTGTACGGAAAAAGAAATAAAAGTTCCGCTTGAAGATGTCGGAATGGTGGGCATTATCGCATTTGATTATATTGATAAGGATAGTATGAAATTAACCGTCGCCATTCCTCAATATTCACCTGAAGCGCAACGTAGTACGCAAACTTTTTCTGTGACTACGGAGCTTGTTTCAAATGGCATTGTGGAAATAGAAAAACTTTCAGACAAAAAAATTGTTTTTAATCAGTTACGCGTTGTGTTGTTTAATGAAGAGTTCGCACGTCAAGGCAATATTCGAAAAGTGCTTCAGCATTTATACCGAAATGCCGAAGTTGGTAATAAAGTACTTATCGCCATTGTGAAGGAAAAAGGAGAGGAAATGCTGAAATATAATTATCCCGATAAACCGAATATTAATTTCTATTTAAACGATTTATTGCAACCTAGCATTAATACAGCATTTAATCCTAATACGAACATCCATGATTTTATGTATACCATTTCGAATCCGGTATTTGATCCTACTATACCGTTTATTGATAAAAATAGTGACAAAATCGAAATAAAAGGGATTGCTGTATTTAAAGGTAACCAGATGATTGAATTGATCACGCCAAATGAGGCACTCATTATTCAGGCAATTCAAGGGAAAAAAAATCTTGCGCCATTGGATATTAATATGGAACAGGGGCATGGCAAAGAAAAGTTATTGATTGACTTAGTGGAAAATGATGTGCATATTGAGAGCAATAAAAATATGCATTCACCTAAACTCACGATAGCATTAACAATCAAAGGAACATTAAGTGAATACAAAGGTGCACGAGAAAATGATTTATTTACCATAGAAAGTTTAGCGGATTTAGAAAAAGACGTGAATAAAGAGTTGGAGCAAGATATTAAAAAGTTTTTAGATAAACTCAATGAATGGCAAGTAGATCCAAGTGGTCTTAGTGAATATTTCCGAATGTACCATCGCGGAAAATGGACAACTGAAAAGAAGCGGGAGATTATTAGTAAAGTAGCAATTGATGTACAGGTGAAAACATCCATCATTAGTACAGGGACATTAAAATAAACTGATTCAGTAAAGAAAGTGCCACTATTAATAGGTATATGTTTACAACTATCATTAACACTACTGGGCTTGAAAGCTATAAAAAGGCAATTTATCATTTGAAAAAGTGATAAATCGCCTTTTTTTTAGAATGATTTTCGCATAATAAAGCTTAAATGTCGGCCACATGTTTTGTCTTGACGGTAGGAGAAGCCTTCTTCACTAAGATACGTACATGTTTGATCAATCGTAATTTGTTGTGACGGAATGCCTGATAAGCTTTGGCAACAGCATGCACCGCGTATGTCCAATATCGAATGGGATCATTATCGGCAGCATCAAGTGAAACCCAAGCAATAGCCTCTTCTTTATTTTTTAACCAGCTACTTAAAAAGGTAGTTTTCCCATAGAGTGCTAGTGCACGTAAAATCGTCATTTTTTTATAAGTATGATGCTGTAGAAGATTATTGAACTGCTTTCGTTCAATTAAATCAGGTGCGTTGTCTGGCAATTCTAATTTAGTAAGTAATAATGTCGTAATTATGTTTTTCCTCCATTTTAAATAGTAGAAACTAGGAACTTAATGAAAGTTTAAGCAATGTAACAAAGGAGTGCTTTTGGCTTTTTATATATCGATCTGAAGTTTAATAAGGGAATTGGCTAATGGCAAAAGTTTTAATGTGGCTGATTTATAAATACAGTAAATTGCTGTTTAAAGGGTTTGAAAAGAATTGAAGAAAAACATACAAAATTGTTGAAAAACTAAAGAGTGTATATTATTTTATAAATAAAAAAACTGATTATTCAAAAAGTAATTTATTGAATATTTTCTAAGAAAGGGGAAGGAAAATGGTACTATGAAAAAAACATTTTACTTTTTTGCTAGAAACTCAATAATTTACATAACTACAGTTGTATTCACTACAGTTACATTAACTTTTGTACCAGCTAAGTCATTTGCTATACCTCTTTCAGAAGAATTGGAAGATGATAGTTTTGTCATATTGGAAATTATTAAATTTACGGATAAAGAAGTAGTGTATAAAACACTAGAAAATGGGGACCTTTTTTTATATGAGGAGCAAATTGAAAATGAAGCTGTAACTACTAATAAATATAAAATAGATAATGTAGCTAAAGAACTTGTCGAATATTTCATAACAATTATTGATATGAATGAAGATGATATTTTTGTAAGCCAGAAAAATTTATTAAGTAAACAGATTTATTCAAAAACATCTGTGCATGTTTCGCCTGTTAACGAAATTAAGAATGATAAAATAGTATATACGACAAGTGCAACAGGTGAATGGGTGACAGCAAGAGCGAGTGGGTTACGGGTTTCATGAAACATAAAAAAGAGATACATTTTATTTTAGTAATACTTATCATATTTGGTGTATTATCTTTTTCATTAATAGAAATTTTTCATCAAGTCCAAAATGGTTATTTCCCTAGAGCGACAACCATTATAGTATTCTTATTTGCAACTTTTACTTTATTCATTTTATATTTTGGAAGGAACAAAAGATGAGATAATTTGATTTCAATAGCGAAGGTTATTTTGACTTGTGTTCTCAAAGAGGATAAGCAAGACACAAGTATTTATTATATACCTAAAACTCAATTGAAGAAAGTCCCGCTATAGACAGGTATATGTTTACAACTATCATTAACACTACTGGGCTTGAAAGCTATAAAAAGGCAATTTATCATTTGAAAAAGTGATAAATTGCCTTTTTTTAGAATGATTTTCGCATAATAAAGCTTACATGTCGGCCACATGTTTTGTCTTGGCGGTAGGAGAAACCTTCTTCACTAAGATACGTACATGTTTGATCAATCGTAATTTGTTGTGACGGAATGCCGGCAATTTCACATTGCTTTTTCACAGTTTGCTGATTATCAATGTGATACTTGTTTGTGTCAGCATTGAAATACATAAAATTATCGGCATAGCCTAGACGATTAAATTGTTCATAGACATCGCCATCAACCTCAAATTTTTGCTGGCTAAGTGCCATGCCAATTTGAACATGGAAATCCTGTGGATTACAGTGCTCTTGTTCTATTAAATGACGGAAAAGTTTCAATGTCACTTCCTTGACTGTTCCTTGCCAGCCAGAATGAATGACACCGATGACACCACTACGTTCATTATAAAAAATAACAGGTACACAATCAGCAGTAAAAGTACAAAGCATTACATCTTGGTCAAATGTATAGAGTGCATCGGTATTGGCAATGGCTGTATCTTGCCTCAGCGCGCCTAAACCTTTATCTGCTACAGTTGCACGATAAAAATTAGCACTGTGTGTTTGTTGAGTACATATAAAATCATTGATATCACATTGCAACGAAGCTGCTAATTTCTTTCGATTGCTTAACACATCCTCAGTACTTGTGCAGACATGTAGTGCCATATTATTTTGTTCAAGTTCCAAAACGTCCTTTAAGGTAGTTCCTGCTATGAATTGCTTATTGTTGTAATAAAATTTAGTTTTCATATCATCACCCCGTTTAACTATATCGGATTAGATTGCCAATGTATAGCTTATGCAATATGTATCTGGTGTTACAGGCTATTTGACCTCACTGTGTTTACTTATAAAAAATGGACTTTCTTTAAACAGACATAATAGATTCATACCTTATCATACAGTAGCAAAGTAGAGGTTACATTACCAACATTCAAGTAAAAAGGAGTGTGTGTATGAATCAAGGCTACTTTCTCTTAATTTGTCAATAGGCATGTGTCTGTTTTGGATAGTGACATACATATTTATTATAAAACGTGGCTTTCAGGATGAGCATTATGGTATGCCGATGGTTGCAATTTGTGCCAATATTTCATGGGAGTTTATCTTTACGTTTATATATCCACACAATGATTTTCAAAGAATCATTACGTTTAGTTGGTTTGTCCTTGACCTTGTAATTATGTGGCAGTATTTAATATATGGGCGCAAAGAATTTAAAAATACAATGTCTACAACACTTTTTTATACATCTTTCCTTTTTACATTGGCAACAAGCTTTTTAGTTATTTTGGTGCTCTCGCATGAACTTCATGATATGCAAGGGATATATGCTGCGTTTATACAAAACTTAATGATGTCAGGGTTATTTATCGGCTTGTTTTTTGCAAGGGGGAGTCTGGCAGGTCAATCTATGTCTATTGCAGTGTGCAATATTGTTTAGTGCCAGTCACCCAAACAATTAATGTGGGGCGGGAAGTTTTCCATTTATCATGAAGTTCATGACTGAAATGGTGCCTTTGCTGTTTAAAATCTTGTAGTAATATATTCCTGTTACAATTATATTTCAATTTTATTACTGACAAGTTGAGAATAAACACTGATAAACTCGTAATCTATTCGTCAATTATTTCAAATGTCATACAACTGTAAAAATCCTTCCAAATATTTAGTGATGCATTATTTCACTAATCTATTTACCATAAATATAGAGCAAAACAGGAAGGAATGATTTACATGTTTAGAAAAGTAAAAAAAGTAGCGATGGCATCCGTATTATCACTATCCTTATTAGTACCAATTAGCGCAATGGCCGCTGATTCATATACAGTAGTAGCAGGCGATTCTCTTTGGAAAATTGCTGTAAAAACACAAACAGGTGTACAAGAATTAATAGATGCAAACCCCCAACTAGCAAACCCAAATCAAATAAATATAGGTCAAAAAATTAATATTCCAACGAATGAACAAGCTTCTGTAGAGCAAGAAGTAGTGAAACTTGTCAATGCGGAACGAGCGAAAGCAGGTCTGCCTGCATTAAAAGAAGATTGGGAGCTATCACGAGTAGCAAAATATAAATCTCAAGATATGCATGATAAAAATTACTTTGACCACACTAGCCCAACGTATGGTTCACCATTTGCAATGATGAAGAAATTTGGCATAACGTATAAAGCAGCTGGAGAAAATATTGCCAAAGGTCAAAAATCAGCTTCTGAAGTCGTAAATGCGTGGATGAATAGTGAAGGACACCGTGCAAATATTTTAAACAAAAGCTACACACATATCGGAGTTGGCTTTGTAAAAGACGGCAACTATTGGTCTCAAATGTTTATTCAAAAATAATATATTAAGAACTGTTTCTCAAAGTGGAACAGTTCTTTTTTACGACAAAATATAGCATGTGCATTCATGAATTATGCAGCTTTTGCGTGTCGTCTATAAGTTGACAAAAAAGAGCAACTACCAGCTTTCAAGAGCGGTTAGTTGCTTTTTATTACTTTTTGGCAAGGAGGATAGCTTGTGAACGCGATTTTACACCTAGTTTTTGATAAATAGTAGACAAATAAACGCGAATAGTACCAGCCGATAGATTTAGCATGTCAGCAATTTCACGATTGGTTCCACCCTTGGCTAACAGATCAAATACCTCTTTTTCACGCGGTGTCAACACTTCATGACGAACTACATTGGTTGTACAGCTTTGTAAATAATTAAAATAATAGTCTGGGTAGGGATTCCACTTGGCTGCAAATGATTCTAATTGAAAATATTGCTCTAGAAGGGGGAGTAGCTCTTTTTCATCTGCCAATGTCCGAACATAGTAGTATTTAGCTGCCAATTGCAATACTTTATGTAAAATATCTAATGCAATAGCAGTGTCTCCTAAACGATGCTGACAAATAACTTCTAGTACTGTTGCTTCTATCATCGTTGCAACTTGATCCTCTTGCTGTGCCTTTGTTTTAACTTGAATGATTACTGGTAGTGCATCCTGTGGTGTGTCCTTTAATAACAATAAACGAGCATAAACGAGCTGCCAAAATGGTTGCTTTGTTTTTGTTGCCAGTAAGAGCATCTCTGCGTTTTGGCTATCTCCATCGACGATAAAACAATAGGCTTGCATAATTTGAATCGACGTTTGCCAATGTTTTTCCGAAACATCTTCTAACACCTGAGACAACATGATACGGGCTGTATTTGTCTGTTGCTGATGAGCGTATATTTTCGCTTTAAGTAAATACATAGGGATATATAAACCTGGGTCTTGATGTTGATGACCTAATGCAATGGCGATTTCCAACTCTTTTTGGGCTGCTTCTATGAAACTTCGCTCATATAAAGATTCAGCAGCAACCCCATAACTAAATGCTGTCACATTTGCAGTTTGTAATGTTGTTTCTCGAAAAAGTTTGCTAACAGCTTCGCCTTCTTCAAACAGTTGCAGTTTTCCTTTAGAGCCAATACTTGTACGTGAAATCTTATATTCAAAAATATTATAGGGAATCGGAACATTATCCCAGCGAGAAGGAGCAGGACCGTTAGCGAGCAGGTTGCACATAATCTCTTCTACCAATTGTAAATTTCCGCCGGAAGCGACAATGGCGTACGCCTTTGCGCTTTCATATATATAGGCCATTGCAGCATGCTCTTCTTGCGCCATCCATTGTTCTACATGCTGTCGTATTTCAAGCTCCTCCATTAGAGAAGTAGCTATTTTTGTGTCCATTGTTGTTATAGAAGTTAAAAAGCCGATAACAAGCATTTCATAAGAAACGGTATAATGAGCACTTCGAAGTTGATGCAACCAGCGCATGAATGTTGTCGTTTGCCCGGAAGCGTATAGCTGGACAAGATGTTCTGCAATCCATAAAGCAGCTAGGTTATATTGTTCATATTGAAGTGCAAGCTCAATGGCAGAATGATAATTTCCTTGATTGTAAATAGCATGTGAGACTTCTTGGACAATAGCCTGTACTTGCTGCACGGAATACTGTTTATTTAGTTCTACTTGTAAAGCTTCGGCAAACAAATGATGGTAGCGAAAAACAGGCTTTTTTGTTTGGAGACGAATAATAAATAGACCTTTTGCTTCTAAACTTTCCAACAGTTCAAGGCTATTTGACTGCTTTGTTAGCTGGTCACATATCGCTGGTTCTAGCTCGTGCAGTAGGGAAGTCTTTATAAGAAATTTTTGCGTTGTTGTCGGAAGGTTTTGAATGATTTCTTGCCATAGAAACTCGGAAATAAACGGTTGTGCGATATGATCGAATAAGTCTACTTGTTGTTCATTTGCCAAGCGTGTTAATAATAGGCCCGCTACCCATCCTTCCGTTTTGTCCAACATTTGTTGTAAAAATTGTTGATTGAGTGGTGTTACCTGTTTGCAGGAAAAAAATTGCTTCGTTTCTTGGAACGTAAAGCGTAAATGATCCGCATCGAATTCTTGTAACCATTGTTTCACACGCCACTTAGCAATAGGGAGGGCTAGGGTTGTTCGAGTCGTTAGATAGACGTGTATCTCTAAAGGTAAGTACTCGATAAATTGTGTCATAAGTTGATGAATTACCGGATTATCGATTACATGATAATCATCAAATACAATTTGAATCGGTTTTGCTAAAGCATGGAGCTCCTCCAAAAATGAATTGATAAAAAATTCAAGTGTTGCTAGGTCTTGGGTGTGTAAAAGTGGTGCAAGCACTTGATCGATAGGGCATTGATAGGCTTTCGCAACGGCATGCACAGCGTAAGTCCAAAAACGAATCGGATCATTATCAGCAGCATCAAGTGAAAGCCAAGCGACCGTTGCCTTCTTAGATTTGAACCAACTACTTAGAACAGTCGTTTTCCCATACCCTGCTGGTGCACGGAGAACCGTCACTTTTTTATAAGTTTGGTTCTGTAAAAGATCAAACAATTGCTTGCGCTCAATCAAATCAGGTGTATTGAGAGGAATAGTTAATTTAGAAGATACTAGTGTAGTAGACATCTTTTTTACCTCATTTTTTAAATTTAGGATAATCATGTAATTAATTTTACTACAAGCGTTAACATAATTTCGAATGTTAATAGTCCTATCATTAGATAAATGATAAAAGCATTGATTTATCAACGTTTATAAGGCTTTTTAAATTAATTTGCCCCAGTTATAGCCCCACCGATTGCTAAACTTCTGCTGAATACTTCCATCGACTGCTCTTCCAACTCTTTCATTACATGCCCATAAATTTCATAAATCATTGCTGGGGTATTTCCTAATCGTTCAGCAATGATTTTTACGTTTTGCCAACTATTTAATAGAATCGTTGCATAAGTGTGACGTAATCCATGAAAAGTGATTTTTGGTTCACCATTATCATTTAATATATGAGCAGCAGGGAGAAAGGCACGATGCGAAACTGAATCAACAGGAAAATGAACGTATAGAAAAATTGTCACAAGAGCAACGGGTGAGAGACGCTAACTAATTGAGTCAGTAAAAGCACAGCTCGGCTATCATGCTACCTTCGATGAAGTAGCCTATTCACTTGTATTGAACGGTCTACATAGTGCCGTAGCGATTAGCCGTATTATGGCCAATGATTTTGGGTTTGATAAATGTCTGTCTGCAGGCACAATGCACAGGCCGTTCATATATTTTGATGTATTACTGGCTTTGAAGAAACAAGTGGATAAAGGAAATTTAATTAGGGATGAATCATCAAACATAGTGGATTGTATTTTCTATGTGAATCCTTACCATGAGGAAGATAGAAGGAATGAAACTGAGGAATTGGAACAACAAAGGTTATCTCTGTTTTAAATGAAGTGTAATGGAGGGCATCACAGATTGTAACTTGATACACTTTATTAACCAAATTGGTGAGATTTATAGATGAAGTTAGTTAATTGGCAATTTGCGCTATAAGTAAATATAAAAAAGCCCAGTTTCTCGCATTAAAATAAAGAAATTGGGCTTTTATCGTTACTCCAGAAAAGCGCCCGATTGTTGAAGATCGATATTAAAAAAACGGTAACCTTTAGTTGAATTAAAACACAATATCGAAAATTATGTTCCATATCATTTACTTATCATTAATTCAAACTCTTCTACCTCATCGCTCCATTCATCGAATTTTTAAAGTTGTTTCATTTAGAGTTCAAACCAAAGATTATA
>NZ_PYWM01000016.1 GCF_003049665.1 Lysinibacillus mangiferihumi
CCTTCAGATTCCGCATCGCCACGGACACCCTTGCTCTTGGCTAACCTCTACTTCTGTCTTCGGGGTTCGGGACTTGCACCCTATAGTTCATACGCATGCCGGGCGCACGCAAAAAAGTGTTAGATTGATTGGGTTCAATCGAACACTTTTTCTCTTTTGTCCCAGCCTACTATTAATAATGGGAAGTTCTAAACGTAAAATTTCAAGAGCTTTCATCCTTAACTTTCAAAATAATAATAATCGTATTAATGAAAAAACCTACCAAGATTATTACTATAAAAAGATACCAATGGAGGGGTTGACCATAGATATTCCCAAGCAAAAATGCGAGCACTGCACTTACTAAAATTCCAACCCAAACACCTTTCTCCATCTCTCGTCACCTCACATGTATTCATACACATGCAATTTTTTCTCTCATAATCCCCTAATGTAATGTTTATTTTATCTTTACCCCATTTAATATAGTAACTATCGTAAAACGACCTTATTTTGAACGGACTCCCCCGTTATTACTAATATATGCTTCATCATTTTGATTTGTGAATTTCTTTCTTATCAAAATTGAACATGTCTACAATACCTTCATGCATATACTGTTTGCGAGGAGGTTTGAAAATCGCTGTAATAAAGACGAATGATGCACAAACAGCTTTGCTTGCAAGGCTTATGCGTGCGGAAGCTGAAGGCGAAGGTGAATTAGGCATGCTGATGGTCGGCAATGTTGGCGTCAATCGTGTACGAGCAGATTGTCTAGATTTTGGTGATATTCGAACACTGGAACAAATGGTTTATCAACGACCAGGGGGGTTTGAAGCAACAACAAAAAGTTATTTTTATCAACGGGCACGTGAACAAGATCTTCGATTAGCAAAAAGGGTTATTGAAGGTGAAAGATTTCATCCGGCTACCCGCTCTCTGTGGTTTTTCCGACCTGCGGGTGACTGCCCTGCACAATGGTATGGACAGTGGAATACAGGACGTTTCAAATCGCATTGCTTCTTCTCTCCAACGGAAGAAGATTGCCCTCAAATTTAAATGAAAGAAGGTTGATACTTATGATGCCTTACTATTGGACACCGACAACACAGCAACAAATGACGCCTCCTCCAGTGACGCTTCCAAGCGGACGGCCACCTGGACGTGAGGAATCGTATATTGAAAACATCTTACGTTTGAATCGAGGAAAACCTGGTACTTTCCACTTTTCCTTCGAACATGCTGTTGAGCAAGGGAAAAACACCAAAACTGTACGAGGTGTTGTAGAAGCTGCAGGTCGGGATCACGTTATTTTACGAGAAATCAAATCGAATCATCGTTTTTTATTCCCAATGATTTACTTTGATTTTGCTGAATACGATGAGGAAATGTCTTATTTCAATCAAAATCCATAACTGAAATGAGGTTAGGAAAAAAGAAAAAGTGTTAGATTGACGCAATCAATCTAACACTTTTTTGCCGCGCAGTTGTTATCCGATTCTACAGCTACCAGCAGCTATTCATTTTCTTCTGATATTTTTTGTAAATATTGCAAAGTCGCTTTTCCTAATGTTTTTGCTGCAATGAGCATTGCACGTTCATCAAAATCAAAGCGGGCATGATGATGTGGATAGGCTGTTTGCCATTCGGGCTTTTTGGCACCTGTAAAGAAAAACGCACCAGGTACTTGTTCAAGATAATATGCAAAATCCTCGCCAATCATAAACGGCGAACACGTAATGACATTTTCCACCCCTGGAATTTCTGCCGCAAGCTGGGCAACAAATTGGGTTTCATTTGCATGATTATAAACAGGAGGATACCCTCTTGTATAACGATATTCATAACTTGCTCCGAAGGCAAGACAAGTAGCTTTTAAGACCGCTTCAAGCTCTTGTTCCATTTGTGTACGTACCTGCTCCTCAAATGTCCTTACTGTACCAGTTAATGCTACTCGTTCTGCAATAACATTAAATGGATTAATGGCTTCAAAATGCCCAATTGTCAAAACTGCTGATTTTAATGGATCTATTCGTCGAGCGACTAATTGCTGGGCATTGATAACAAATTGAGAGGCTAGTACAACCGCATCAATGGAATGGTGTGGTTCTGCTCCATGGCCGCCTTTTCCTTGAATAAGAATTTCCGCTTTATCGGCGGCTGCCATTATAGCTCCCTCTCTTACTAAAATATCCCCAAGTGGTGTTGGTGCCCATAAATGTGTCCCAAAGATCACATCGACCCCATCTAGGCAACCATCTTCAATCATCGGCTTTGCCCCGCCTGGTGCAACTTCCTCCGCATGTTGATGAATAAACACAACATTCCCTACTAGGTCATCCTTCATAGCATTAAGCGCTTTAGCCAATCCAAGTAAAGTAGCGGTATGTCCGTCATGTCCACATGCATGCATTTTACCGTCGATTAATGATTTATAAGGCACATCATTTTCTTCTTGAATAGCTAATGCATCGAAATCAGCACGTAACGCTACTGTTTGTCCTGTCTTTGCACCGCGTAACGTTGCCACAACGCCTCGTCCGCCTACTTGTTCCCGTACTTCATGCCCTAACGCTCTATGAAAAGCTGCTATGTATGCAGGTGTTTCCACTTCTTCAAAAGATATTTCCGGATACTGATGTAGATGACGACGAATCGCTACCATCTCCTCATAGCCATCATCCAATAACGCAAATAATTTTTCCATATACCATTAACCTCGCTTTCTACTTTCGTTCCTTTTTTTGGTAATACTAGTGTACCCTACAAATCCTTACAAAAACAATAGGAATCAATATAATCAAAATGCTGTTTCTATTGTGGAAAGACATTCTATTGATAAAAAAATAGTATGCCAGTTTACCTAGCATACTATTTTAAAGTTTAGAGACATACCCTCGTTACATATTTTTTGTACAAATACCTGTGAGGAAAAATTCATTTCTCATTTTGCATGTTTTAACGCACTAACGATAATTAGCACCCAACCAGCTAAAAATAACACGCCACCAATTGGTGTAATTGCCCCTAATACTTTAATGCCACTTACCGCTAACACATATAAACTTCCTGCAAAAAAAACAATTCCTAAATTTAAAAAAATACCTGCTAACTTTAATTGTTTTACCTCACCTAGTAATTTAGAGCTCATTAAAAGACCGATGACTAGCAGACCTGTAGCATGGAACATTTGGTATTGCACAGCTGTTTCCCAAATGCTAAGACCATATTCATCTACAACATCTTTTAATGCATGTGCACCAAATGCACCTAGTGCCACTGCTAAAAAGCCATGAAGTGCACCTGTGACAATAAATTTTTTCATCGTATTTACCCTACCTTTTTCTCTAATACTCAATTTTTTAGTCTAATGTTGCCATCATAAATTAAAAATCAAAGATTGAATCACCATTTGCGCCATCATCATGTTGGATTTTTGCGCTGTATAAATTGGATGGCTTTTGTTCAGTAGCTAACATTTGCGGTATATGTTTTGACTGAACATTGGAAGTTTCTATAGGTAAATCTAGCACTACATCACATAATGCACGAATAGCTGTCAGTGCTTCACGCATTTGCTGTTCATTCGTTGCATTTTTTACACTAGCTAATTGTTTTTCAAGCTGCTGTATGACAGCTTCATATGATATCATTGCGCTCTCTCACCTTCTGCTTTTGGCACGAATTTTAGACATTCCGTACCAGACGATTGTTTAACAACAACTGATGGCATTTGCTTCGTTTTAAAACCATATGCCACACAAGCACGCGGTGTTTGCGGGTCCCATGTTACTTTAAAATATTGACATTTAAAACAATTTACCTGCATCGCTGTGCCCCTCTTTCTTCTATTATAAACTGTACCATGATTTTTCTAGTGTATAAAGCAAACGATTTGTGCCACTTTATACTAAACACCAATCAATCGGTTGCTCTCCCCACTCCAGTAGTTGTGCATTGACTTGTGAATACGGTTTGCTACCAAAAAAGCCTCTATATGCACTTAATGGACTCGGATGTGGCGCTTCTAAGATGACATGTGGGGTTGCGTACTGATGAATTATTTGCTTTTTGCGCTGCGCGGGCTTGCCCCATAGTACAAAGATTATTGGTTTTTGTCTTGCAGCAAGTTTATCAATAACCATATCCGTAAACTGTTCCCAGCCTTGCTCCTTATGGGAGTGAGCTTGTCCTGCTCTTACTGTGAGCACTGTATTTAAAAGCATTACACCCTGCTCTGCCCATTTCGTCAATGTGCCATGCTGTGGTATTGGACAACCAATATCATCTTGTAATTCCTGTAGCATATTGCGTAAGCTTGGTGGATGAGGGACATTGGGCTTTACAGAAAAGCTTAGACCATGCGCTTGATTCGGTCCATGGTACGGATCTTGTCCTAAGATTACCACTTTTACATCATGATAAGCTGTGCAATAAAATGCATTCATAACATCATGCATTGGTGGATAAATAGTCTGTGTCGAATATTCATGGGCCACAAATTGACGTAAACGTTGATAATATGGTTTTTCTAATTCTTTTGCTAGTATTGTTTGCCAATCATTTGGGAATACTTCTTTCATTGAAATGCCCCTTTCTTTTATTTACAACGGTACAAAAAAATAACGTGTTATTCAAGTTTCAATTGATACTGACCTTATAAAAATATTGATTTCTGACTATTTTTACAGAATCAGATTAAGACTATACTAAACGGTAGATTAAACTATTCTTTCATGAAGGAGATCTTTCACATGGCTCTTAAAAAAACTTTAACAATCGCAGGTTCAGATACATCTGGCGGCGCAGGCATGCAAGCCGACCTTAAAACTTTCCAAGAACATGGCACATACGGTATGGTGGCATTAACAGTAGTTGTAACAATGGATCCAAATGGATGGACACATAATGTAACGCCATTGCCAACAGAGCTTCTTCAAAAACAAATTGATACAGCATTATCAACAGGCATTGATGCAGTAAAAACAGGAATGCTTTCAACAGAAGAGATTATTCGTATGGCTGGTGAGGCGATCGCCAAGTCTGGTACTTCAAATGTTGTGATTGATCCTGTTATGGTATGTAAAGGGGATGACGAGGTTTTAAACCCTGGCAACACTGACGCTATGATTCAGCACTTGCTACCACTTGCTGCCGTGACAACACCAAACCTTTTTGAAGCTGGACAATTAGCTGGTACAGGTACACCAAAGTCAATTGATGAAATGAAAACAGCGGCCAAAAAAATTCATGAACTAGGTGCAAAAGCAGTTGTCATTAAAGGCGGAAAAGCATTAGCAACTGAAAAAGCAACAGACTTATTTTTTGATGGTGCCACATTCTACTTATTAGAATCAGAAAAAGTCGCTTCCACGTTTAACCACGGTGCAGGCTGTACATTCGCTGCTTCTGTGACAGCTAATCTTGCCAATGGACTATCTGTCAAAGAAGCTGTAATTGAAGCAAAAGAATTTGTATCGGCTGCCATCGCACATGGTTGGGCGTTAAATGATTATGTAGGACCAGTTATGCACGGTGCTAAGTCTCGATTTGGTGCTCCAGCAGTTACTGTAACTGAAATTTAATAAATAAGAAGCTGGGACAAAAGAGAAAAAGTGTTAGATTGAACCCAATCAATCTAACACTTTTTTGCTATGCCGTTGTTGTCCGCTACAGCGGTGCTTTCCGCTCAGCACAGTAAGCCGCAACCCTCGCTATCGCGCAGGCTGCCCGCGTCTTACATTATGTGCTGTTCTGAGCTGGAGTCACCGGCTTCGCTACCAACAACTAGTGAACACTTCTAATTTTTTAATTGCAAAAACAAGAATAGCTAAGGTCTCCATATAGCAAAAATTTATGAACAGCTTTCCTCTATTCCTTAAATTTTTTTAGTTATGTCCCAGCCACTTTCTTACGTAAATCGGTAGACGCTTTCCGAAAGGTTTACCAGCGTTTTTTTCTAGCTTATCAGCGCTTTATAAGCTTTTACTAGCGCTTTACCCTCATTTACCCGCGATGTACAGGCTTTTACCAGCGCTTTACCCTTAGTTACATGTAATTTTCCATCAGTTCGAGCCGATAATCCCATGGATCATTCATGGATATAAAACTAGCTAATGCCTTACTTTCTTTTTTGCGCTCCGCCCGTACTTTTGCTCTTTCAGAAGCAGTCTCGTGCAATTTTGTTTCCTCAACTGTTTCAGGTATAACACGCGGTACTGCAGCAGGCCGATTTTGTTCATCTAGTGCTACAAAGGTTAATAAAGCAGTGGCTGCAACTTTACGCTCACCTGTTTTTAAATTTTCGGAGATGACTTTCACAAACACCTCCATCGAGGAAGTTCCAGTCCATGTTACATATGACTCAAAATAGACAGAATCTGTTGGACGAATCGGATGTAAGAAATCGACCGAATCGGTGGAAGCAGTGACACAATCTCTGCGACTATGCTTAGCAGCGGAAATTGATGCGACCTGATCAATATCGCTCATTAAACGACCACCAAAAAGAGTATTATGATTGTTTACATCATTCGGAAAAACACGACTTGTCCGCATCACTCTTGATTCCTTACAAAACTTATAATCTTTTATCACATCAATTCCCCCTATTACTTTTTTCTACTATAATGCAATATATTTCTAAAAAAAGCAATTAAATTATCTGAATATTACAATACTTTACATTTACATAATAAAAGTGGACAAGATACCGTAGCACAACACATGCCATATATTAGCTGTATATGGGAGGGAGACGTATGAAAAAACATAAATCTGAGGAGACAACTGAAGAATCACGCTTGTTAGCTGGAGAAATAACATCTTCTAAAATGGAAGTAATCGCTTCAATTGTATTAACCCTCGGGTATTCACTATCCACCCTCGCAACGATATTAGCGTTACAAGAGGAAGAGGAAGATGCGCAATTACTCGCTTCCAATTCACAAGATCAAAATCAACAATTTAAACAAATGTGTAAACAACTACAAAATGTTAATAATCGTTTAGAATCCATTGAAAAGAAACTTAATCGTTTTTAAAAGAGACATATCTTACTCCCACACGCTCCGCGATTAACCTTAGGAAGCTTTAAGAGCAATCTGATTTTGATGCCCATTATTGAAAAAAACCACAATTCTCCGTCATAAAAGAGAATTGTGGCTTTTTTACTATACTATGATAATGAGCTTTCATGTCTTCTTTGCACGCTACAGCCCTATACCAGATGTAGAAGGACGTCATCTATTGTACCAAGATAGAAATCGTTTTTGTCTAGCTTATATTCCCCTTCTGCATGGTGAACTGTCACTCTACGTGTGAGAAGTCAAATATGCAACATCTTTTCGTATTGTGAAACCGCATACAAAATAAAACGACACTTTTTGTACAAATTTGCTTTCACACTTTATATATTGATACATGGCAATAACTTTTTCAAGAATTTTGCTTAAAGAAATTGCAAGGGAATGATATCCATTTTCAATTCCTATATCTATCCTATTTCCAAACACTCCACAAAAGAACCCAACATAAATTTGTCATAAAAAGGGCATTCAATTTCCCTTTATGACCTTTTTTGACTATACTTAATAAAGAAATAATCGAGAGGAGTGTTAAGATGCAAGAAGTACAAGTAGAGACGTTGCAGGAATTATTGAATTCTTTCGCCAACAAAGACGTTTATATTCATCTTGAGACGACAAACGGTTCTTACGCAGCACACTACGATGAAAAATTTTTTAATGCTGGAGCTTTTATTCGTAATGCAAAAATCAATTACGAACTGGCTAAAGTAGTGGATAACTCTCCACATCGTGTCGGTTTAAAAATGACACATGGTTGGGTTTATGCTCAAGGTATTACACATTATGAATTAGATGATTTAGGCCGTTTGTTAATGGCTGGACTAGACTATTCAGGTAAATTGGCGATAGCACTGGAAATTAGCGAAACGCCATTTACTTATTAAGGGGGACGACTATTTGAATTTACAACCACAACGTCATATTTTAATTGTTTACCCTCACCCAGATGATGAGGCTTTTTCAGTTGCTGGAACGATTGCCTATTATACGAAAAAGATGAATACACCTGTTACATATGCCTGTTTAACATTAGGTGAAATGGGTCGTAATTTAGGAAATCCACCATTTGCTACGCGTGAATCATTGCCAGAAATTCGCCGCAAGGAGCTTGTCGCTGCTGCTGACGCTATGGGCATTCAAGATTTACGTATGCTCGGCTTACGCGATAAAACAATTGAATTTGAAGACGACGAAAAAATGGTCAAGCTTGTAGAAGGTTTAATTGAAGAGTTAATGCCTTCGCTTATTTTTACTTTCCTTCCTGGCTTCGCGGTGCATCCTGACCATGAAGCAACAGCACGTGCTGTTGTAGAAGCTGTGCGTCGCATGCCTAAAGCGGCGCGACCTCAAATTTTTGGTTGCGCCTTTGCGAACGATACAATTGCTAAAAATGGTGAACCACATGTCCAAATCGACATCCGCGAAATGAAGATGGATAAAGTAAAGGCTTTACAAGCGCATGCTTCTCAAACTGGATGGATGATGCAAGAAACAGAAAAGCGCATTGATGACGGAGAGCCCATGAGCGAGAGCTGGCTGAATGTTGAAAAGTTCTACATTGTTAACCCTGATAATTATGTAAAATAATACAAAAAAAGCGGTTGTAACCTTTTAAGGCACAACCGCTTTTATTTAGCTATTTTTAATTTATTAAACACATGGATAACCATCGTCAAACCAAAGGCAACGACTAAAATAATAAAAAATAAATAATGCGGTACATATATACCAAATACAGTCACTAACATTTTAAGCGCAATAATCCCAATTATGATAAATGCCGTCGCCTCAAGCTCTGGAATTTTTTCGATAATAATTAAAAATAATCCTGCAATTGTTCGCATCATTAATATACCGAGCATGCCACCTATTAATAACACCCAAACTTGATCGGATATTGCAAAGGCAGCAAAAATGGAATCAACCGAAAACGCAATATCCATTAGCTCTACAGAAATAACAGTAGCCCAAAATACGCCAAATATCCGCACCATTATTCCAGACTTTTTTACTTCTTTGACACTGTCCTCTTGTCCTAGTTGTAAAAAATGCGCAATACTAATCCACCCTAAATACAATGCGCCCAACACTTTAATAAACCAAAACTCTACTAAATACACGCCAATTCCGATAAATAAAAAACGGAAAAAATAAGCCCCTAGCATACCATACATTAACGCCCGTTTACGTTGCTTATCGGGTAAATGTTTGACAAGTACCGCTAGTACGAGCGCATTATCTGCCGACAGTAATCCCTCAATGACAATGAGCGATGAAATTAATCCCCACGATACCGGATCTGCTAATACTTTTTTCCACATATCCCAATCGAAAAATTGCATATATGTAGATAGTATCCCATGAATAATGTCCAAATGCTTACCCCCTACTTGTCCTAAACTAATATATGCTCGGCGTTCTTCGTTATGAAAGTTTCTCCTTCTGTCATTTTTTAAAAATTTTTGATAATTCAATTTCTAGAAAACTCGAACAATAGACGTTTTTTCTCGAACATCATAAATTATGCTACTTCCATGAATTAAGATAAGAAAATGGACACCGAAAATTTAGAATTTACTAAAAATTTATAACAAAAATCGAAAAAAATATGCTATCATAGATGAATGTTTTATACGTAAAACGGAGGATGAATACTATGGAAGTTGCTGACACTAAAACAGTGCAAGTAGAGAATATTTTAATTGCACATCACTTTTTAAAAGATGTAGTCGTGCATACGCCACTACAGAAAAACGATTATTTATCAGAGAAATACGGTGCTAATATTTATTTCAAACGTGAGGATTTACAGCATGTTCGCTCATTTAAACTTCGCGGTGCTTACTATAAAATTAAAAAAATTGAGGAAGAAGCGCGCATTAACGGTGTTGTCTGTGCCAGTGCAGGGAATCATGCACAAGGTGTTGCTTACGCCTGTGCACAGTTAAAAATTCAAGCGAGCATTTTCATGCCTCAAACAACCCCAAAACAAAAAATCGACCAAGTGCGTATGTTTGGCCGTGATTACGCTGAAATTATTTTGGCAGGAGATACTTTTGATGATGCTGCTGAAAGTGCAATGGCCTACTGCGAAGAACAAGGTAAAATTTTTATCCACCCATTCGACGATTTTGACGTCATCGCTGGACAAGGCACAGTTGCTGTTGAAATTATGAATGACATGGAAGAACCAATCGACTATGTTTTCGGAAGTATTGGCGGCGGTGGATTAATGTCAGGTGTTTCAGCTTATGTGAAAAACCTTTCCCCAAACAGTAAAATTATCGGTGTAGAGCCAGCCGGTGCAGGCAGTATGAAAGTTGCATTTGCAGAAGGTGGCGCAGTGGCACTCGATTGGATTGACAAATTCGTTGACGGTGCTGCCGTAAAATGCGTCGGTCACCACACTTATGATGTTTGTCGCCGTTATTTAGACGATATCGTGCTTGTTCCCGAAGGAAAAGTATGTACAACCATATTAGATTTGTACAATAAACACGCGATTATAGCTGAACCCGCTGGCGCACTATCAGTTGCTGCTCTTGACAGTTATAAAGAAGAGATTAAAGGCAAATCTGTTGTAGTTATTATTAGTGGCGGTAATAACGATATCGGGCGTATGCAAGAGATTAAAGAGAAATCTTTAATTCACGAAGGATTACTATACTACTTTATCGTAAGTTTCCCTCAACGTGCAGGTGCACTTCGTCAATTCCTAACAAGCGTTCTTGGACCAAACGATGATATTACAACTTTTGAATATACGAAGAAAAACAATAAAGAGAGTGGTCCTGCCTTAGTGGGCATCGAGCTAGGCAATCGCGATGATTATGAAGGATTGTTAAAACGCATGAAAGAGTTTGGTTTCAACTACAAAGAAGTAAATAACGACATCCAATTATTCGGCCTACTCGTGTAAGGTCTTTTAGGGCTACTAAAAGGAAAATAGCGCACTAGAAATAGTTCTAGTACGCTATTTTCTATAAGTGTCAGGCACTCAAACAATTCTGAATTCTGACATAACGAAGCTCCCTAGATCATAGCATGGAATTATTGACAATAGCATAGACCCACAAAACAAATAAGAACAATACGAGTCCTAGAATACAAAATCAAAATACAATTTTTCTTGCAAGAGAATCCTCTTTTAACCTAAAATCATATTTGTTTGCATTTTGATATTTCGGGTCTATATAGCTAGACTTCTCATCACTTTTTGAGGCTTTTTGAAATTTAGGAAAAGATGTATATTCTTTCTCTTTCCATATCCAAATACCCGTTTCTCCTTTTTCTTTATGGAATACATTCTTTTGTAGTTTATTTTTTTGATTGGTTGTAAAATAGTTGGAGATAAAAATCCGCGATGGTCCAGCGGTTAAAACATTTCTTTCTATCACATTGTTTTTTGTATCATATTGTAATAATAGCTGTCCCCCATCTAGCCCCTTCGTGTCATTTCGATAAAGAATATTTTGAGAGATAGTAGAATTAATCGTACCTCCCCGATCTTCATCATACCCACCAATCGATATCCCAGTGTAAAAGTTTTCATAAATAATATTGTTTATTATTTTAATGTTATCAGCGTATTTTTTAGCATGCTCAGAGGTTGCTTCTATTCCAATATCACTTTTATAAACGGTATTCTTTTCAATGGTTATATTTTTTCCACCATCTACATAAATTCCGCCAGCAGCATAATCCTCCCCATAAGCTGGATTGCCATAAGAGGATATTTCATAAACTATATTATTCTTTACGATGCCATTCCGTACAAAGTCCACTTTTTTATCATTTGAAATGCCTTCATAACCAATTAGGTCAATCCCGATATTATCACTACGGCGAACTATATTATTTTCTACTTTAAAAACGTCAATATTTCCATTTAGAACAAGAGATTCACTTGCCCCTAGTTTCAAGTCTTCCAACGTATTATTTGAAATATTTATATCTTTCATTGTGCCAGTTCCGTATATAGCAATCCCATGGCCATTGCCATCATCTGCATGGGTTTCAATGCGCTGCACATGATTATTTTCTAGTGTAATATGGCTACTAGAACCTGTTACATAAATCCCCATTACTGTTTTCCCTGCTAAATCAGTAGATAAATCCTGGATAGTTAGTCCACTGATGGTCACGTAACTTTTATTATTTAACACCACTAAGGCTGCATCGTCTTCAACATCCTTCAAGTCCTTTCCACTCAGAACAACCTTTTCCTTGTTGTAGGCTTTAAATGTAATTGGTTTAGACTTGGTGCCACTATGTTTCACGACAAGTTTTTCATGATAATTTCCTTTTCGTATAAGGACGGTAGTACCGGCGCTTGCTTCTGAAGCCGCTTTTTTTAATGTGCGAAATGGCTTTGATTTTGTACCAACATTATCATCATTTCCATTTGTCGCAACGTAAATAACTTGATTCTGCTTATCTTCATTATTGTTTAAAACAAAGACAATCACCATAGCAACTGCTACCAAGAGGATAAAATAAATTTTTTTCATTAAATCATTCCTTATTAATAAATGTGCCAGGCACCCAAACAATTCAGAATTTTCACCAGCACAATAAAAACGCCCATACCTATGTGTGGGCGTTTAATCATTAGCCTAGCAATGCACGGTCAGAATTCATTTTTTCACCGCGAATGCGTTCGAATTCAGCCATTAAATCAGGAATTGTCAGTTCATGTTTGCGATCCTCGCCGACCTCCAAGATAATCTGACCTTTATCCATCATAATAAGACGGTTTCCTAAATCCAATGCTTGTTGCATATTGTGCGTGACCATTAGCGTCGTAAGATTATCCTTTTCAACTAAATGCTTCGTAATACGCGTAATAAGCTCCGCACGCGAAGGGTCAAGCGCTGCGGTATGCTCATCTAGCAATAGAATGGATGGCTTCGTAAACGTAGCCATTAAAAGTGATAATGCCTGACGCTCACCACCCGAAAGCAAGCCAACCTTTGCGGATAAGCGACTTTCTAAGTTTAAGCCTAGCATTTCTAATGATTCCTTAAAAAATTGTCGACGTTTTTTATCAACGCCAATACGTAGACCACGACTTTTGTTTCTTGAATACGCAAGTGCTAAGTTTTCTTCAATCGTCATAGTCGGTGCTGTTCCCGCCATTGGGTCCTGAAACACGCGACCAATGAAATGAGACCGTTTATATTCTGGCAAACTCGTGACATTATTACCGTCGATTAATACGGAACCAAAGTCCGGTGTTAACGCACCAGAAATCATATTCATCATCGTAGATTTACCCGCACCATTACTGCCGATAATTGTAACAAAATCGCCTGGTTTTAAATGTAAGTTTATTTCAGCAAGTGCAATTTTCTCATCGGGTGTACCTTCATTAAAAATTTTATTAATACCATCTAATTTAAGCAAGGCCTTTTCCCCCCTGCTCTACCGTTTTCATGTGTGAACGTTCTGCTGCCCGTTTTGCTTTGCGCTTTCGTTCTTTGTTTTTATCGACAAACTGAGGTAAGACAAGCGCTAAAATAACAATAATCGCCGTAATGAGTTTCATATCTCCTGAATCAAGGAAATCGACGCGTAGTGCTAACGCTAAAATAATGCGGTAAATAATAGCACCTGCGATTACAGCCAATGTAGTACGCATAATTGTTTTCGTACCAAAGATGGCTTCACCTATAATGACAGAAGCAAGGCCGATAACAATCATACCAATCCCCATACTAACATCCGAAAACTTCGAATATTGTGCGATTAAAGCTCCAGAAAATGCGACAAGTGCATTCGAAAGACCAAGACCAAGAATAATAAGCGTATCTGTATTCGCAGAGAAACTACGAATCATACGTTTATTATCACCTGTTGCTCGAATAGCTAGCCCGACTTCTGTTTTTAAGAACCAGTCCGCAATAAATTTAATTAAAATCGTGATGAGTAAAACTACAATCAACGTACCCCAAGTTGACGGTACTTGCTGAATGCCGATGCTTTTTAATACGTTATTTAATGCAGCATCGATACCTAAATTACTCCAAAATGTTTGAAACTTTGAAAACAAGGTTTCAGAGTTTAATAATGGAATATTCGGACGCCCTATCGTATTTTCTGCAGTTAACCCCATGATGCGCAAGTTAAGCGAATACAAGGCAATCATCATTAAAATCCCTGATAATAGCGGATTAATCTTACCTTTTGTGTGAAGAATTCCTGTCATACATCCTGCAATAAATCCAGCAACAATTGCCACTAAAGTCGCTAAGATTGGGTGGTAGCCAAGCAGAATCATTGTTGCTGCCGTAGCCGCCCCTGTTACAAAGCTTCCATCAACCGTTAAGTCCGGAAAATCTAACACACGGAATGTTAAGTAAACACCGAGTGCCATAATTGCATAGATGATTCCTTGCTCCACTGAGCCAAATATTGCTGTAAACATTGTTGAATCATCTCCTAAAAATTATCGTATCAATTATACTGAGGCGTCATTGCGCCAAGATGTTATCTAGCTTGTTCAATAGCTTCTCTTAAAATCTGTAAATTTTACTTGGAACTCAAATCTCTTCTTAATAAATGTAAAGATTGTCTGCTTGAACAAGTTAAAATGAAGAGAAAGCGGGGATAGTTCTCCCCCGCTTCAGCTTAAATGTAACATGACATATGCATTATTTTTCTAAAAGCTCTGCGCCCCAAGAATCTTTAATTTCAATTCCTAATTCGTCAGCAACTTTTTTGTTCACTACTAATTTCAAGTTTTGTGGATATTGAGCTGGTGTATCAGCAGGTGTTGCTTCACCTTTTAAGATTTTGACAGCCATTTGACCAGCTTCATAGCCGATATCATAGTACTCAAAGCCGTATGCAGCTAAGCCACCACGTTCTACAGAATCAAGCTCACCAACAATAAGTGGTAATTTATTTGCTTTTGCTACATCAATAACAGATTCTAATGCAGAAACAACTGTATTATCCGTAATAATATAAAAAGCCTCTACTTTACCAATTAACGATTCAGCCGCTTGTTTAACATCCGCAGAAGTTGCAGCTGAAGCCTCTTTTACTTTTAGACCTTGTTCAGCCATCACTTTTTTCACTTCTGTTACTTGCGCTACTGAATTTTGCTCACCAGCATTGTAAACCATACCGACGTTTTTAGCGCCAAGTTCTTTTAATAATGCTACCGTTTTAGAAATCGTATCAGGATGTAAATCAATTGTTCCCGTTACATTTTTCCCTGGTTTATCCATCGAATCAATTAACTGTGCACCCACTGCATCTGTCACGGAAGTAAAGATAATGGGAATATCGCCAGTTGCTGTAGCTGCTGCTTGTGCAGAAGGTGTAGAGTTAGCAAAAATTAAATCTACGTTTGCACTTACTAGGTTATTGGCAATTGTTGTATTTAAACTGTTATCACCTTGTGCGATTTGTGGATCATAATCCACTTTTAAGCCTGAATCCTCAATCGCTTTTTTGAACCCTTCTGTTGCAGCATTTAAAGATGGATGCTCAACAATTTGAGTAATCCCGATTTTATATGTTTTTTGATCTACACTACCGCTCTCACTTGCACTATTTTTTTCGTCACCTTTTGCATCTGATGAACTAGAACTACCGCTACCACAAGCAGCAAGCAATAATAATAATCCAAATAATAGGAACGAAAGCTGTTTCATATTGCGCTTCACAAATAATCCCCCCGACTAATACTCTATTATCTATCACACTTCACTCGAGCAAAGTGTGAATGTATCGCTATATTATCGTTATTATCGATATTCGTCAACAACATTATGAATGTTCTGACTTTTAAATTTGACAAAATATTTTACTTCTTCACTTAATTTGTCGCTTTAAACCGCTAAACTACTACATTTCTTAATTTATAATTCTTTTGTAATATAATAATAATTGTATGGCAATTTTTCGAAAGTTAAAGGTTGCCTTCATAATCCAAAAATTGATAAGGGCATAAAAAACGAAAAAGTGTTAAATTGACTACAGTCAATTTAACACTTTTTTGCTGCACCGTTGTTGTTCACTTCGGCGGTGCTTTCCGCGGGCACACCGTAAGCAGCAAGCATGCGAGGTATCCCCATCTTGCATTGAATGCACGTCTTGCCTTCAATGCGCCATTTAATTAACTACTTACAGATTCAATAGTAGCAAAAATTTGCGAGTAAACATCTTGAATATTCTGTTTCTTTTCCAACTTATATCTCCATGTATGTTCTTTAATTTTCTCATCAGTTCCTAAATCGAGAAACCCTGTTGCGAAATTAGCAGGCTCAACATCGATAATATCATCATACTGAACACCTTCATTGACAAATGGTACATGTACTTTAGTCGATTGCATAAAAAATGTAGGAATTTTTAACGACCTATAAGCAGCTACATATTGGTCATCATCTGCTTCATGTAAAAATTCTTTCATAATCATAATGGCATCTAACTCTTTAGATAGGGATTCCGTATTATTTTTTAACTTCTCAAAAGTGATATCTTGAAAATCTATATTTTCTTCCCTTACTTCTGGAATCGCCCCAATTACCCCAATTTTTAAATCCCGCCCTTGATAAATTCCAAATTCTGTATTATTGCACCCGACGAGACAGATTAAAACCCCGATAAGCAAAGATGCAATTTTCTTCAAACGACATCCCTCCAGTTACGGATAATATCATTTTACTTTATCCTATCTAATAACCTAACACATCCCGTTTTGTCCTTAAGATTGTTAACGATGCATAATAATTACTAGTTGAGGCAATTGAATAAGTAGCACTGAAAACCGTAGTGACCCCAACAGTTCCTGTATGAGTTGACATTGTTAAATTGTAAAAATCTCCATTTATGATATAGAAAAAATGACCGTTGTATAATTCAACTACTATTGTACCATCGAAAGAAATTGGATTTGCTCGAAACTCTTGAAGAAGTGGCTTCGTATTTGTATCTATATATTGCGCACCACCACCACGGCACACATTCAGATACACAAGAAGAGTTGGTTTATAGGATCTATTTGGAATTGTTATCGGTGTACTAGTAGCTAACCAGCTACATGAAGATTTTGGCGCAAGAGACCTTTTTTCTCTAGAATTAGATTGAACTAAATTATCTGACATTGCCTGGTACGCTTCGTCTAAAGAAACACCTTTTATTTCTGCATAATGTTCAGCGACTTGTTCATCAGTTAGTTCTATCGTAATTTCTTCACCTGAGCTTAAGATTGCATCCAACTCTGCCTCACTCATATTTTTCCCATCTAATATTATGTTTGAATTAGTTTCATCATTAGCCTTTACATCTGAATCAATTAATGGAAAAAAATCAAAAGAAATAGTGTGAGTTTAAGTATCCTCATCTTGCTTTGCACCACTTTTCCCTTTTTCAAATTCAACTTTAATTTATTAAGTCATCTGAAATGGTTGCTATAGCAAATTTAAATATACTCGAGTTAATTTAATTTTATCGAAAACAGTACCGACATTTCAACCGACATTTTTTCTGTCGGTACACCAGTACTTTATACTTGAAAAACCGGAAATTTTTAAACCCCGCACAAAAGATGAAATACTACGAATATTTCTGCTATATCTATTTTTCACATTGCTATTTACAAACCTTTATAAATACTGCTATGATTTCACTTGCTTTCCGTGGTTCGTAACCATCCCACGAAAAAATTAAGTTACACTTACTTGCATTGAGTAATCTTAATAACAAAAAAACTCAGTAATATCAACCGTTTATAACTTTTTTGCTTAAATTAGAGTTTGATTTAGTTCAGATTAGTTTCTTTACCGTTTTACACATTTTTTACACATACAAAATTTCAATATCATTTGTATATTCGGCTGTGTGACTTATACCACCATTTGCTACAGCTACTTTTAAATCCGACTTCTTTGTCTCAATATACTTAGTTCTTATTTATCAACTTTCTCTAGACATTATGTTTTTAAAACATGTAGCTATACTCTGTGCCGAGGACGCACTTGCAAGGTTTATCGCTTTAAAATCATATTCTTCTTCGTTTAGAACTCTCCTCGTAAGCCAAGTTTTTCCTGTACCACTTTGACCATGAACTAAAATATATAAATCATTCCTAAGCGCATTTTTGAATTGGCGTTCATGGTCAGGACGAGATACATACATCTTAGCATCATATTAGAATTTCATTTATGTACACGTAAAAAGAAAAAGATAGCGATATAGAAAACTGGACATTTTAGGGAAGAGTTTAGATGTCTATAAAATGATGGTTTAACAAAAAATATAGTTTACATGTGAACGATGGAATAAATAGGTTATATATAGATAGTAGTGTATATAAAAAAATCTCCACTAAATTGCGTAGAGATTTTAATTTTACATAAAAATACTATTTTTTAAAAGCAAACTTATATCTGTTAAATATCATTAATAGTAAGAAAACTATAACCTCACCTATTAATAATTGCCAAAATACAGGATTTATCTGCTCCGTTATTGTTCCACCAACCCCCCCATTAACGAATTTATATAGCCATACATGTTCTGCCCAAAAGAATATAAACATTGTTTGAGTGACCAAGACAATTAGGAAAATAAACCAATATTTAAACATTTATACCAATTTCCTCCTTTATTTACACATATTTTTATATTATAATTTATTTGTACTTCAAAAAAAAGGGAGATGATTTCATGAGTATTATGAAAGAGAAAACTTTAAAGTTTGGGGTAATGGCAGTTTTAATGTTAGGGGTATTCTTTATTGCTTTTTCACAATTTACGAAAAAAGCCGAAGCTAGTGAAAGTGTTGGATTAGCAAATATGCTTCCGACAGTGAACGAAAACATTTTATACGATAAGAATGAAGAAAAATATTTTGATTTAAGAGAAAATGGTTATATTGATGAAATTTATGAAGTACGAGGCGGAGAAGTAGTAAGATCAATACCTATTCAAGAGTATATAAATCATCCAGAAGCAGAAGTACAAAGTTTAGAAGAGCCACATTTAGATTTGGAAGTACCGCTATTCACACCATATGCAGAATTAGTTTATAAATATACAGAAACTAGTAACGATGCAGTAAGAATTTTTGGCGAAAGAGCTAGTATTATTCAAGATAATCCAGGTCCTGGTGCAGATACTTTTTCACTTGCCTATTCATCTTCATACTCACATCAATTCTCAATTTCTGTGAATGCTGACATGCTTAAAGCAATTAAAGTAGGGGTAGGATATTCTTATACTGAAACTTCCTCTATAACTAGTACACATTCTATGACTATTAATGCTGGTTATTCGGGTTATTGGCGATTTGACCCTAATGTTAGAAGAACGATGGGTTCGGTAAAAAATAATAAAACGGGTGATACACAAACGTTGAGAGCTTATTATCCTATGCAGGTAGCTGGTAAACTAGACGGGACACTTGTAGCTGTAAAAACTCCTTTAAAACAAGGTAACTAATATTTAAAAAAGGACGAAATGGCTTTTTAGCTATTTTAGTCCTTTTTTCATTGCTTGTTTATCCTCAAATGCTCTATAAGTGAAATAAAGCACAAAGACATTGTCCTTATTAAAGAGCTTCGCGTAGAAGATGCAATACTACGAATATTCGGGCTACACAAATTTTATACATTGCTATTTACAAACCTTTATAAATACTGCTATGATTGCACTTGCTTTACGTGGTTCGTAACCATCCCACGAAAAAAAACTAAGGAGAAATGAATATGAAAGTGAAATTTTTAGCAGCCAGTGGCATTATTGCCGCGCTCTATATTGCTGTTACCATGCTCGTCGCACCATTTGGTTTTACAGAGGTGCAATTCCGCGTATCGGAAATTTTTAATCATTTAGTTGCCTTTAACCCTCGCTTTGCCGTTGGGATTATTATGGGTGTGTTTATTTCAAATCTATTTTCACCACTCGGTCCCTATGATTTAGTGTTTGGCGTTGGGCAGACAATGATTACGCTTGGCCTTTTAATTGTGATTTGTAAATTTGTCCAAAATATATGGGCGCGTTTAATCATAAACACATTTTTATTTACATGCACAATGTTTATCATCGCCTTCGAACTGAACTTAGCATTAGAATTACCATTCCTGTGGACATGGTTAACTGTCGCAGCCGGTGAATTTGTTGTATTAGCAGTCGGTGCACCGATTATGTATATGCTCAACAAGCGCCTAAATTTTAAAAATATGATTTAACAGACGAGTCTTTTCGATTCGTCTTTTTTTTTTACTTTCGGGCTCCTCCCCACTGCTTCTTCTCTTACAAATAAGGCTACAAAAGTATTTTTTCTTTTTCTTGACACTATTCTGAAAATATATTAAAATTTTTCAATAATAAATGTGTAGAAGAAGAGGAGTAGCAAGCAATCGTACTTTTAGAGAGCTGATGGTTGGTGCAAATCAGCAGTATGGACTTGTGAATGGACTTCGGAGCAGCCTTCCTAAAAGGTCGAACTAACTCCCCGTTACAGGAGTACAAGCGCGCATTTTTGCGAATAAAGGTGGCACCACGGTTACTCGTCCTTTTTATAGAGGAGTGGAGTGACCTTTTTTTATGGAAAATTTAGAATAGAGGAGTCGAGTGAAGATGGGTACAGCAGTAGAGCAAAAGGGATATTTCGGTGAATTTGGAGGTAGCTTCGTTCCTGAAGAGCTTCAAAATGTATTAAATATTTTAGATGAGAACTTCCAAAAATATAAAGATGATGAAGAGTTTAAAAATGAACTAGACTATTATTTCCGTGAATATATCGGTCGAAAATCGCCACTGTATTTTGCAGAAAATTTAACGAAGCAACTTGGTGGCGCTAAAATTTACTTAAAGCGTGAAGATTTAAATCATACTGGTTCACATAAAATCAATAATGTACTAGGTCAAATTTTACTTGCAAAACGTATGGGCGCAAATCGTGTTATCGCCGAGACAGGCGCAGGTCAACACGGCGTTGCAACAGCTACTGCTTGCGCAATGTTTGGCATGGATTGCACAGTTTACATGGGACTAGAAGATACAAAGCGACAAGCATTAAATGTCTTCCGTATGGAGTTATTAGGTGCTAAAGTTGTTGCGGTTGATAAAGGCCAAGGTCGTCTGAAAGATGCGGTAGACGAGGCATTTGCTGATTTAGTAGAAAACTATGAAACAACTTTCTATTTATTAGGCTCTGCGGTAGGGCCACATCCATTCCCTTCAATGGTGAAACATTTCCAATCAGTGATTAGCCGTGAAAGTCGTGAGCAAATTTTAGAAAAAGAAGGCAAACTCCCTGCTGCAGTTCTTGCATGTGTCGGTGGTGGTAGTAATGCAATCGGTGCATTTGCAGAATATATCGCCGATGAAGGCGTTCGTTTAATCGGTATCGAACCAGAAAAAGCAGCAACATTAAATGAAGGTACTCCAGGTGAATTACATGGTTTTAAATGCTTAGTATTGCAAGATGCACAAGGTAATCCCTTACCAACATATTCAATTGCTGCTGGTCTTGACTACCCTGGCGCAGGTCCGGAACATAGTTATTTAAAAACAATTGGCCGCGGAGAATATGTAACCGTATCAAATGACGAAGTGCTAGAAGCATTCCAAGTACTTTCAAAAGTGGAGGGAATTATCCCCGCACTAGAGAGCTCGCATGCTGTAGCACATGCTATAAAATTAGCACCATCGCTATCGCCTGACGAAAGTATTATTATTAATATCTCAGGTCGTGGAGATAAAGACGTTGAACAAGTATTCAATATGTTAAAAAATAAAGCTACACTATAGATTACTGTTTGCGTTCGGGAGCGTTCCGCGGGCACATCGTAAGCCGCAACCATCGTATCATATCGATAAAAAAGACAAAGCAGGCTGGGACAAAAGAGAAAAAGTGTTAGATTGACTGCCATCAATCTAACACTTTTTTTCTATGCCGTTGTTGTCCGCTACGGCGGTGCTTTCCGCTCAGCACAGTAAGCCGCAACCCTCGCTAACGCGCGGTCTGTTGCGTCTAACATTATGTGCTGTTCTGAGCTGGAGTCACCGCCTTCGCTACCAACAACTAGTGAACACTTCTAATTTTTTTAATTGCAAAAGCAAGAATGGCTAAGGTCTCCATATAGCAAAAAATTATGAACACCTTTCGTCTGTTTCTTAAATTTTTTTAGTTATATCCCAGCCTCTTTCCCTATTACACAAGCGTATTTAGCTTCGGATAAATTTCCGCTACATTGTCACGTAACTTAGCCTTCAAAAACTTTCCTACAGATGTTTTTGGGATTTCATCTAAAAAGACAATATCGTCTGGCACCCACCATTTCGCAAATTGGCTTTCTAAAAATGCTAGTAATTCTTCTTCCGTTGCTGACATCCCTTCCTTTAAAACGACACAGGCTAGTGGACGCTCTTGCCATTTGGCATGTGGAATTGCAATAACTGCTGCTTCAAATATAGCATCATGCGTCATTAGTGCATTTTCCAAATCTACAGAAGAAATCCACTCACCACCAGATTTAATTAAGTCTTTTGTTCGGTCGGTAATTTTAATAAAGCCGTCAGCCGTACGAACTGCAATATCTCCTGTAAATAACCAGCCATCTCGATAGGCATCTTTTGTACGCTCATCTCGATAATATTCATGTGAAATCCACGGACCACGTAAACGTAATTCACCCATGGTCTCACCATCCCACGGCACTTCTCCATGATCGTTGATAATACTTGACTCAATCCCAGCCATTGTCATTCCTTGCGTAGCACGAGCTTCAATACGTTTTTCAATCGGCCATTCTTCCATCCATGACATATAATTTGATAACGCAACAATTGGCGTTGTCTCCGTCATACCATAGACAACGATGTATGGGATACCGTATTTTTCTTCAAAAATACGGATTAAACGTGTTGGTGAAGCTGAGCCACCACAACAAATCGCGCGAAGCGAACTGATATCTCGCTCACGCTTCTCCTGCTCTTGTAGTGCTCCAATCCAAATGGTCGGCACACCCGCAGTCAATGTCACCTTTTCTTGCTCCACTAAATCTAAAATCAAATCAGAAGTAAATTGAGGCCCTGGCAGTACTTGTGTTGCACCGACATTGACACTTGCAAATGGCAACCCCCAAGCATTTGCATGAAACATCGGCACAATTGGCATCACAACATCGCGCTCTGATATACCCATGGAGTCGGACATACTTAGAATCATACTGTGTAACACTAAGCCACGATGTGAATAAACCACCCCTTTTGGATTTCCTGTTGTGGCACTTGTATAACACATACCAGCAGGTGCTTCTTCCTCTAAATCATCTGGAAATTCGAAGTTTTCATCTGCAGCAGCTAATAATTCTTCATAGGATAAAGCATTCGGTAACGTTGTCTCTGGTAACGTCTCTTCATCAGTCATAATAATATAGTGTTTTACTGTTTTTAACTCACTTGCAATATTTTCTATGATAGGGAGCAAATCAACATCAATCATTAAAATCTCATCCTCGGCATGGTTAATGATATAAATTAAATGCTCTTCGGATAAGCGAATATTAACCATATGCAAAATGGCACCAGAACATGGCACTGCAAAATACGCCTCTAAGTGGCGATGCTGATTCCACGCGAAGGAACCAATCTTCTTCCCCTTTTCCATCCCCAGCTTTGTCAGCGCATCTGCTAAACGACGCGTCCTTTTCGCCCATTCTCCATATGTTAAACGGTGAATTTTATGTGCACTTGTACGCGACACGATTGTCTTTCTAGCGAAGTAACTCTCAGCTCGCTTAAAAAAGTTTGTTAATACTAATGGTGTTTGCATCATATAATATCCATCCCTTCTTCTAAGTGAATTCCCCCAAACACTTGTAGAACATCTATGTATTCTTTAACGGAATACTATTAATATTCTGAATATGATTATATTAGAAAATTAATCATTATGCTATATATTCCAAAAATTTTCTTTTTTATACTCTGTTTTTCTATCCCGTTTTTTATTGAATAGTGTAATGTCAACAAAAAAACAGGTAAAGAAAAACAATGTCGTTTTTCTTTACCTGCGTTAATTTTCATTTGAAAAAGCTTTTATTTTTTATGAAATAGCCTTCTTTTGCAGTTTAATTTTTAATTTCTCCAACATATCAATAGTCATTTTTGCTAAATCATACTCTGCTTTAAAGCCCCATTCATTTTTGGCTGCATCAATATTGATAGAATTTGGCCAACTATCCGCAATCGCCTGACGAACCGGATCGACGTTATACTGCATTCGGAATTGTGGCAAATGTTTTTTAATTTCGGCTGCAATTTGTGATGGTTCAAAGCTCATCGCCGTAATATTAAATGCATTGCGATGAATTAGTTTACTACTATCAGCCTCCATTAAATCCACAATAGCTTGTAACGCATCTGGCATATACATCATATCCATGTAAGTTCCTTCTTGAATATACGAAGTATACTTCCCTTGTTCAATCGCTTCGTAGAAGATTTCTACGGCATAATCCGTTGTACCACCGCCAGGAGGCGTTACGTACGAAATCAATCCTGGGAAGCGTACGCCACGTGTATCTACCCCAAAACGATTGAAATAATAGTCACATAATAATTCTCCCGCGACTTTATTCACACCATACATCGTTGTTGGACGCTGTAATGTATCTTGTGGCGTATTATCCTTAGGTGTTGAAGGACCAAATGCACCGATCGAGCTTGGCGTGAAAAATTGTAAATTTAACTCACGGGAAACTTCTAACGCATTCATCAGACCACCCATGTTTAAATTCCAAGCAAGCAATGGATTTCTTTCTGCAGTTGCAGATAGTAGTGCAGCTAAATGCATCATCGTATCTGCACCAAAATCCTTGGCTAAATCATGCATCCTTTGTCCATCCGTCACGTCCAGCACTTCGAATGGCCCCTTTGTATGTTCAAGCTTTCGTATATCTGTAGCTAACACATTGTCCTCTCCATAAATACTTCGAAGTTTTTCTACCAGCTCAGATCCTATTTGACCAAGAGCACCTGTAACCATAATCTTTTTCATTTCTCAAAACCTCCACATATGAACAATTGTACTTCTCAGAAGTACAATATTTTATACTGAAACATTGATTTAATAACACTTCTGATGCATTTCATTATAATGTGTTCATATAAAAAACACAACAACAATCTATACGAGTTTCAAAAAAGGACGTGAAACCCCTTGTTATCAGTATATGGTTTTTGATAAATATTGTGCTGTCTCACAACACAAAAAAACACATTTGTTCTTTCCAAAAATACAATCATTTATTTTTATCATAAAAAAAGAACCTCTTTACACATTCATAAAGAGGTTCAACTTTTTTTCTTGTTCCATTAAATTGAAAAACGTTTAACAGCAATTTGCAACACCTTTGAAACTTTTCGTAATTCTTTAATTGTATGATGAAATTGTTGCTGAGCATTTAATTGATCTGTCGTTAACTTCGCTACATGTTTAGTCGAGGCTGCATTCGTATCTGAAAGAGCTGTTAACATACCTGCATCTTCGTTAACCTTCTTTGTATGTTCAGCTATATCTTGCACTGTCGTCGATACTTCTACAATATATGGCTGAATGATATTGACCTTTTCTAATATTTGATCGAAGCTTATTGCAGTTTCTGACGTTACATTTACACCTTTTTCTGTAGCACTTAGTACACCTTCCATCATCTTGACAGCGTAGTGAGAATCGGTTTGGATATTTTGTACAATGGACGTAATGGTTTGAGTTGAATGTACTGTTTGCTCAGCTAGTTTACGTACTTCGTTGGCGACGATGGCAAACCCTTGCCCGTGTTCGCCAGCTCTCGCCGCTTCGATGGACGCATTTAGCGCAAGCAGATTGGTTTGAGCTGTTATTTTTTCAATTACTTCAACCATATGGTCGATTGTAGAGGCTCTTTCCACTAGTTTAAAAATAGCTATATTTGATTTTTCAACAGCGCGCTTTATGGCTTGAATTTGGGTTAAATTCGCCTGTACAATATCTGTACCACTTTCTGCTTCACGGGCAGTCTCATGTGCAAAGCTCTCTACAAGCTGCACTTTTTCTAAGACAATCTGTACACCGTTTAATACTTCTTCTAATGAGGCAGAATTGGACGCTAATTTACTAGTAGATGCAGTAGTCAAATCTGCAATACTTTGCACATCCTTTGCTATTTTTACTGTAGCTGTAGAAGATCGCTCCGAGGATTCTTGTAAATTTTCTGTCATTCCAGCAACCTCTTGCGCACTATTTGTAACCGTATGTAACAATCGCTTTACTTCTGTTGCCATCTGATTATATGACAATACAACTTCTCCGAGCTCATCATGCGCCACATAGCTCGCATTGGCTGTAAAATCACCTTGTTCTGCACGTTTTAACAGTGATTTCAATTGACGTGTCGGTACATTAACAGCCTTTGTTGCGATGAAACCAATGAAAACGACTAATAGTACGACAAATGTACAAACACTCCCCAATAACCAATAACCAAATTGCACATCCTTTTGGTACGCTTGTTGCTGTTCATCAGCTCTTTGAACTAAATAACTCTGCGTCTCTTCTAAAATGGCATGGCTTTGTTGGCTAACCGGTAAATAGGACTGCTCATAAAACTGCTGACGTTTTTGCGTATTTAACTGCTGATAACTTTCAACTAATTCTATCTGCTGTGAGAATACCGAATTATACTTCTTTACTTGATGATTCATTTTTTTATCGATTACTATTTTTTCCAAATTACTTAAAGGCTGTTCAATATTTTTTAGTATAGCTGCCATCTCTTGATATTCTCCACCTGAATCCATTAAATAATCCAAGTGTCGTTGTGCTTCCTCAAGCTCATTAAGCCATCCAATCGGTACAAGTGCCTCGGTATAACTTTCGCTTGCATGCCATGACATTTTCCGTAAATAATCCACACTAAATATACCTAGTAGGACATTCGATAATACACAAACAATCATGAGTACAAGCAGCTTATCTTTTACCTTAATATAACGAAAAAAATGCATTATTTTCGGCTCCTTCTCCAACTATTACCATTAATCATAGTATGGAGATATAAAGCTAGTGTTATGTTTTTGTAAAATTTTCTAATGCAATTACAGAACATACCATTCTTTAATAAATTAGACACAATATAAAAACGTACGCAACCTTCTTTACATTCTATCGTTTACTATTAATAGATAATTTTTACAAATATGAAGGGGAGGTGTTTGACTGTTGCAGTTAAAAAAATTAGATAGCAGTTTAGCAATAAGTCTATTGCTGCTAGGTATTACTAGCTGCCTCTTCGTACATTCTAGCAGTACAGCGTTTGAACAGTATTCAAGTCTGTTTATCATTAAGCAAATTATCTATTATAGTATGGGCTTTTTAATTATGTATGGCATAGCAACACTTGATATTGAGCAACTAAAAAAAATCGGCTGGCCCTTTTATTGGGTTATAGTAGCGCTAACATTTGGATTATTTATCGCACCGGAAAGCATCGCACGCACAATAAATGAAGCAAAATCTTGGTATCAGGTTCCACTTTTAGGGTCGTTCCAACCATCAGAATTTTTGAAGTTCGCATTTTTAATTGTTGTCAGTAAAGTGATTGTCGCCCATCAAGCAAAATATGTGCGTCCTTCCTTTTTATCAGATATGCGATTGCTATTGATGATTGGCATCATTACACTTCCACCAACACTCGCTGTATATGAGCAACCGGATACAGGCATGGTTATGTTATATGTGGCGATGATATTACCGATGATTTACTTTTCAGGTATCCAAACAAAATTACTCGTCATTTTCACAGCTATTCCTGTGACCATCGTTGGTGCAATCGTTATTCTCTATGTAAAATTTAATGATTTTTTTACAGAAAAAATACTAAGTAAGTTATCTGGGCATCAAGTTTCCCGTATTTACGGGTGGTTACAACCTTATGAATATACGGATTCCTCCTTTCAAACTAGACAAGGCTTTATGGCCATCGGTACAGGAGAATTTACTGGTAAAGGCTATTTACAAAATAATGTCTATGTTCCAGAAAAGCATACAGATTTTATTTTTTCTGCCATCGCTGAAGAATTAGGATTTGTTGGAGGAGCCTTTGTCATTACATTATTATTTTTTGTCATTTATCGTATTGTTCTTATTACAGTAGAAGCAAAGGATCCATTTATGACCCTTATGGGTGCGGGTATCTCCAGTTTATTAGCATTCCAAATTACACAAAATATTGGCATGACGATTGGACTTTTACCTGTAACCGGTGTAACGTTACCGTTTTTAAGTTACGGAGGTAGTTCACTACTATCAAATTTCATGTTAATGGGTATTGTTATGGTTATCCATAATTCTTATAGCGGCTATATGTTTAAAACCTCACAAGTTTAGGAGGACGCATTTATCGATGAATACTCATGTAAAGAAGCGAATTGTCTTATTACTTTTCCTGACAGGAGGCGTGTTGTGCATACTCATTCTTCGCCTAGCCTTTCTGATGCTTTAAAAGCTGTCCTGAAAGCCCTTGATAGCGACTTTAAGTGACAGCTTTCTTTGTACATAATTATATTTTTTTAATATTTTCAATAACAACTTCAATTATTTTATCTAAATCATGTTGGACAATATTAAGTGGTGGTGATAGCGTTAGAACATTGTTAAACCCTGCTACTGTTGCACCATTTTTCCCGATTATCACACCCTGCCCTTTGCATGCAGCAATGACAGCGTTCACTTTATCCACTGGTAAGGGCTCTTTTGACTCTTTATCTACGACTAATTCAATTCCTATTAATAAGCCTTTGCCGCGTACATCTCCAACATTTGGATGTGTATTTAAAGCTTGCTGAAGTGTTTGGAGTGTACTAGCTCCCACTACCTTGGAGCGCTCGAATAATGCTTCTCGCTCTAGAATTTCGATATTCTTCAATGCGACAGCACAGGCTACAGGAGAGCCACCAAATGTATTGACATGGCGGAAATAACCATATGCATCCGAACCTGTAAACGCCTCATAAATTTCGCGTTTCACTGCCGTTGCTGATAATGGTAAATACCCACTTGTAATACCTTTAGCCATTGTGATAATGTCAGGCTTCACCCCATAGTTCATAAAACCAAACGGCTTTCCTGTGCGACCAAATCCACAAATGACTTCATCGACAATCATTAATGCCCCATGTTTTTGACAAACCGCCTCGATGCCCTTCATGTAATTTTCCGGTGGCATGATTACACCACCACCCGTAATAATTGGTTCTAAGATCATCGCAGCAATCGTATCGCCAAGTTCCCATGTCATTAACTTATCGACAGCCTTGACACTTGCTAGCTCAACTGGAGCTGTTGCATCATTTTCTGGATCTCGATATAGGTCTGGTGGCGCGACATGAATAAATCCTGGTGTTAGCGGCTCATATTTATATTTTCGTTCTGCTTGCCCCGTTGCAGCTAAAGCTCCAAACGAACTTCCGTGGTAAGCCCGATAACGTGAAACAATTTTATAGCGCGCACTTTGCCCTTTCTGCTGATGGTATTGGCGGGCAATTTTAAATGCTGTTTCATTTGCTTCAGAACCACTATTCGAAAAGAAAATAACATAATCGCCACCAAGCATTTGATTAATCTTTTCAGCTAATTCAACTGCAGGTAAATGCCCTTGCGATAGAGGTGCATAGGCGTTTTTCATCATCTGCTCGTGTGCAACATCTGCTAATTCCTTCCGTCCATAGCCTGCATTGACACACCATAAACCTGCCATCGCATCAATGTATTCAACACCTTCCGTATCAACGATTCTTGCCCCATCCGATTTCTCTACTATATAAGTGGCTTGCGGATTATAAGGCTTCATTGAATGCCAGACATACTGTTCATCTTTTTTTAATACGTCACTCTTCAGATTTGTTTGAACCATTTACATGCACCCCTTTAATTTATAATGTTGTTCCATTATTAAAGCAGTTTGTATTGTTCTAGCGAATGTAAAAAACGACCTGCTGTCACCCCTTTTTCAAAATTGCACTAATTCTTACAAAGAATTTTACAACTTTTAGCAAAACGAAGGAATAGACAACTTGTATAATTCTATGACTTTGTTTTAAACATAATGTAAAATTAGAATAAACTTTCTTTAAAGAAGATATTTCGTAAAATACTAGCTAAATATTCACAGTTGTCGTAAGTTACTATTTTTTATATCATGCAAAACTTTGAGTGGAGGGCTACGATGAGTCAATTTAAACTTCAAGTGAAGGATGTATTAAAAAATGAACACTTTCAAAGTGCAGAGGTCATTGCAGGAAAAGACGGATTATTACGCATTGTTAAGTGGGCACATGTTATTGAAATTGTGCAAGTGGATAATTTCTTAGCAGGGGACGAATTAATTTTGACGACGGGGATTAGTTTACAGCATCATCTTGAGGACTTTATCTTTTTCGTCGAGATGTTAATTAAAAAAAACTGTGCAGCACTGTGCATAGAATACGGCACTTACTTACAGACAATACCTGAAGCGATACAATCACTGGCCAATCGCCATGATTTTCCAATCATTGTATTTCATGAGACAGTGCCCTTTGTTCGGATTACACAGGATTTACATAGCCAAATTATGAATCAACAATATTTCATGATTTCTTCATTAGAAAATTACGCACAAACGTTAAACAAAAATGCCCTTCATGGACAAAATACTGACGACATTTTGCAAACAATTTATCATACATTACGTACACAAATCATTTTTTCCATTAAAGACCGAGACGTTATCTTTTTCCCAAACATGCCTCTAGCGAAACGACAGCAATTATTAACGTTGCCACAATCAGCGCCACAATTTAAACATGCACCTATTTTTATTGTTGATCAACATTATGCCGATTTGACCCTTTATCGAACGGATGGATTATTTTCTGAATTTGAATTACTCATTTTAGACCGGACAGCAACGGCGCTTGCCCAGCTTTTAATGCGTGAGTTCTATATAGAAGAAAAAAGAGATATTGAGGATGCCACTATTTTAGCGGATTGGATTGATGACAAGCTGACGAAAGAAGAAATCTATAAATTTATCGTATCCCATCATGCTAACTTTACACACTATAGTAATGCTGTCTTTATTTTATCGTCGCCTTATACAATGATGAAAGGTCAAGAGGATATTGTGTATAGCAAACTTTACTATAGAAATTTATTTGAACAAAATGGTTTTATCCCCTTTTTGTTCGAGCGAAAGAGCTACGTTGTATTTATCTTACTCCACACTAAGGATTGTAAAGCGAGTCGTGATTTATTAAATTCGCTCTTTTCTACGCTCCAGACAACGGATTTTTATAAAAAGCAGCAAGCACAGGGCTATCAACTAGCTATCGGTAAGATCGTAGCGGATGTCGAGGAAATTCCGAAGAGTTATCAAACAGCTTTGGAAACATTATATATTTGTCGCAAAGTTCAAACGACATCATTTTTTTATGATGACTTACATTTATATTACCTAATTTATAAATTACAAATGCAAGTTGACTTGCAAGAAGTCATTCAGGATTATTTACAGCCTGTGATTGAATATGATAAAAAATACAACAGCAAGCTGTTAGAAACACTGCAAGTCTACTTACAAACGAATGGCTCGAAACAACAAACAGCAAATCAATTGTTTATCGTGCGACAAACACTCTATCATCGCCTAAAGAAGCTTGAAAATTTGCTAGGAGAAAATTTCATGAAAGGGCACAATCGGATTACACTTGAGTTTATGCTTCTAGCCCATTCGTTAATTGAAGATAAGAAATGAAATTAGTCAGAATTGTTCGGGTGACTGGCACCACACGCAGGCATGTTGCAGCTTACGTTACACGCGTTCCCATAGGGGTCTTTGTAAATTTTCAGAATTGTTTCGGTGACTGGCACATGCTATACAATCCTGGTCTGCGGTCATCGTACACTGGAATTCTGCCGCGCACTTCATCGACAATTGAAAAATCAACATCAATAACTGCTACTTCTTCATCGTCTGCTCCAATCCATAACACTTCTCCCCAAGGTTGAATCACCATGGATTGCCCATTAAAGTTTTCTACTTTGTTGGCAATACGGTTAACCGCAATGACGAAGCATTGATTTTCAATCGCGCGTGCCTGCAATAATGTTTTCCAATGGTCAATACGTGGTGTTGGCCATTGGGCTGGCACGAATAACACCTTTGCGCCTGTTAATGCATGCGCTCTCAACCATTCTGGAAAGCGAATATCATAGCAAATAACGCCTGCCGCCTCAATATCTCCTAGTGCAAAGCGATTCATTTCATCGCCTGCTTCTAAAAATAGATGTTCATCCATCAAACGGAATAAATGTGCCTTACTGTATTCGCCAACTTGTTTTCCATCTTTATCAAACGTATACATCGTATTGAAAAATTTATCGCCCTTCTTCGTTGCCACAGAGCCCCCGACAATATGTACGCCAAGTTCCATTGCTAAACCTTGTAAAAATGCTTTCGCTCGTTCTCCATCCACATCTGCAAGCTCAGGTAATTTTTCAAGCGCGTAACCTGTATTCCACATTTCTGGAAGCACAATAATTTCTGCACCTAATGTTGCAGCCTCACGAATCTTTTCTTCAGCCCTTGCAAAATTCTCTTCCACTTTGCCAAATCCTACATTTAATTGAATACAACCTATTTTCATTTTTCATTCCCCCTGTGTAAAAAATAGTTTTTAAATTCGAGGTATAAATAGCTTTAAACATTGCCAAAAGCGCTGATCCTACTACCGCTTTTCTACTGTTCATTATACTACAGTTAAAAGTGCACTAATTTAGATTTTTTGCACAATTGGTCGATTCCGTTAGCTAACAGGCTCCAATTTTACTTAGACCCACTTACACTAAGAATGTCATATTTTAACCTATGTACGGTTGAAGAAAATCAAATTCGGATATCTTTTACTTCCCTTCCATTTTTAGCGTTTAATGACAATAACCATGTTTATTGCTATATTTAATACATACATAAACGACAGATTTTTCGATATTATACGAAGGAGGGTAACATCATTTATGGGAAGTACATTATTCGCTTTTTTGCCTCTTTTAAGTTTATTCATCTACATAGCGCCAGTGATTTTTATCATTTGGTTTCTCCTTAAATTTCTTAAAATACAACAGGAACAAGTCCAAATTCTTAAACGTATATCTGATAAGTTAGATCAACGCTAAAAGGATGGGATTTCCCATCTTTTTTAGTTACTCTACTATTTTTCTAAATACATATTAGTAAAACCTCTCTCTTTTCGTAATGAAATACTTTTCTTCTATTATTTTGATTCATCCAATGTATGATGACACAGACAAAGTATGTCAAACAATCGAAGGCATTTTACAAGAACTGTCAAGTAAAGGCTATACATTTATTACCGTAAATGATGCAAGATATATAACATAAAAACAGCATTAGTTTTGAACGAATCTTCTTTTCTAGCCTGCAATATAGTGAAGCGCAACTTATTTAGCCATATAGGGTCTAGACAATCAGTTGAAAAAGTAATAGTATTTGCAACATATCTACAATAATTATTATATTCTGAAAAAGGTGAACATTCATGAAATTATCTAAAAAACTCCAACAACTCCCTACTCAATTTTTTGCAGCACTTGTGCAAAAGGTCAATGCTGCATTAGCAGAAGGGCGCGACATTATTAATCTTGGACAGGGCAACCCTGACCAGCCGACCCCTCCTCATATTATTAAAGCGCTACAAGAAGCGGCCGAAAACCCCCAGCATCATAAATACTCTCCATTTCGCGGGATAGTCGAATTACGTCAAGCTGCTGCTGATTTTTATAAACGCGAATACAATGTAACAATCAATCCCGATACAGAAGTTGCGATTTTAGGTGGTACGAAAATTGGACTTGTTGAGCTACCAATGGCCGTGTTAAACCCTGGTGATTCAATGTTATTACCTGACCCTGGGTATCCCGATTATTTATCTGGTGTGGTCTTAGGAGAAGTTCAATACGATGTCATGCCACTTTTTGCGGAAAATAATTTCTTGCCTGACTATGATGCATTGTCCGACGAAATAAAGGACAGAGCTAAGCTTCTTTACTTGAATTACCCAAACAACCCTACTGGCAGAACAGCAACGCTTGAATTTTTTGAAGAAACTGTACGTTTTGCTAAAGAACATCAGATTATTGTAGCACACGATTTTGCATATGGTGCTATTGGCTTTGATGGCAATAAACCCGTAAGCTTCTTACAGGCAGACGGTGCCAAAGAGGTCGGCATCGAGCTATATACATTATCAAAAACCTATAATATGGCTGGCTGGCGCATCGGTTTTGCAGTCGGTAATGCCCAAATTATCGAAGCGATTAATCTTATTCAAGATCATTTATTTTGTAGCCAATTTCCAGCAGTTCAACAGGCAGCCGCTGTCGCTTTAACATCTTCACAAACTTGTGCACAAGAGCTTAGTGCGACATATGAGCGACGTCGTAACGTATTAATCGAAGAAGCACAGCGCATCGGTTGGCAAGTAACAGCGCCAAAAGGCTCGTTTTTTGCATGGCTCCCTGTTCCCTTAGGCTATACGAGTGAACAATTTGCCGATTTATTGCTCGATAAAGCTGATATTGCAGTAGCGGCTGGCAATGGCTTCGGGCAGTTCGGCGAAGGCTATGTACGTGTCGGTTTACTTGTAAGTGAGGAACGCTTACGGGAAGCGATTAGCCGTATAGAAAAACTTAATCTGTTTAAACAATAATTCAACAATGAGGCTGGGACATAACTAAAAAAATTTTAGGAACAGAGGAAAGGTGTTCATAAATTTTTGCTATATGGAGAACTTAGCTTTAGCTATTCTTGCTTTTGCAATAAATAAAAAATTAGAAGTGTTCACTAGTTGTTGGTAGCGAAGGCGGTGACTCCAGCTCAGAACAGCACAGAACGTAAGACGCTGGCATTCCGCGGGTTAGCGAGGGTTGCGGCTTACTGTGCTGAGCGGACAACAGCGGCGCAGCAAAAAAGGTGTTAGATTGACTGCCATCAATCTAACACTTTTTCTCTTTTGTCCCAGCCTGTTTTATTTACGATTTTTCATCCATTCTGGTTTCCCAAAGCCTTTGAAGTCTGCATCAATCATTTCTTCAAATTTTGCTGATTCTACAATTTCAACTAGGTCCTTTGATAATTGCGAATCTTTATTTTCTGCCTTTACCGCGATAACGTTGCGGAATTGGTCAGGCATATTTTCTAAAAATACAGCATCTAGTAAATCTAATCCAGCCGCTAAAGCAAAGTTACCAGGAACTCCTGCTAAATCAACACTTTCTACTGTACGTGGAAGTGCTGCCGCCTCAATCGGTTGGAATACTAAATTTTTGTCATTTTTCACAACATCTTTTTCTGATGCTTTTAATTCTTCGATTTTAGGATCAATCTCGATTAAGCCTTGTTCTTGCAATGATAACAATGTACGTGCTGCATTAGAAGGGTCATTGGCAATTGCCACTGTCGCCCCATTTGGAATTTCATCAATCGATTTATATTTGTTTGAGAAGAAGCCCATTGGCGCTGTCGGCACAATAATTAATGGTTCTAAATCCATGTTGTTCTGTTCTTCAAAGTTTTCTAAGTAAATTGTATGCTGGAATAAGTTTGCATCAATATCACCATTATCTAAAGCTTTGTTCGGTTGTACATAATCACTGAATTCTACTAATTCTACTTCATAACCCTTTTCTTCAAGTTGTGGAATAATCGCTTTTTTCAGCATATCACTATAAGGACCTGCTGTTGCACCTAATTTAATCGATTTGCTTTCCCCTGCTGCATCTGAACCTTTTTTTGAATCTGCTCCTTTGTCGCTTGCGCCACATGCTGCTAAAACAACAGCAAAGATGATTGTCAAAAATGCTAATAACGATTTTTTCATCTTATCAATCTCTCCTCTTTTTATCTTTTATCAATTGATTTTGCAAACCAGTCACCTGCAATTTGTATCGCTTGCACGAGCAAAATGAGTATCGCAACGGTAGCAATCATAATTGTATTATCATAACGGTAGTAGCCGAATCGAATGGCTAAATCACCAATACCGCCACCACCAACTACACCTGCCATTGCAGAGAAAGCTACTAAACTAATCACCGTGACTGTCACTGCTTGAATGATGCTTGATTTTGCTTCAGGAATTAAGACATCCTTAATTATCATCCACGGCGTTGCTCCTACTGCAATAGACGCTTCTATTACCCCTTTATCAATTTCTCGTAACGACGTTTCCACTAAACGTGCAAAAAACGGAATGGCTGCAACCGATAAGGAAACACTCGCTGCAATAGGTCCAATTGTTTGTCCAACAAGCAACTTCGTTAACGGAAATAAAGCAACCAATAAAATGATGTATGGAATCGAACGAATCAAGTTCACCGCAAAGCCAAATACGCTTTTAATCAATCGATTTTCCCAAAACAATCCCTTATCCGTAACGAATAATAAAATACCCAGTGGTAGACCTAATACAATCGACACAGATAAGGAAATACCAATCATAATAATGGTTTCTTGAAAGGCCTTTAATAGATCTGGAACCATATCTATAAAATGTGTAACATCAAACATGCAAAACCACCTCCACAATCGCACCACGTTCGGTCATATAGGCCCTAGCTTTCGCTAACTCGCTGTCCTCACCTTGTAGCTCCATTAAAAAAATCCCCAGTGGTCGCTCTTGAATGTACTCGATTGTGCCATGAAGGAAATTCCCTTTTACCTCAAAACGTTGCATCGTATCTGAAATAACACCTTCACCTGCAACATTTCCTTTGAATAAAATTTTAACGATTTGACCCCGTACGTCTTTTAGAATTGTTTTTGGAATATCAAAAGATACAACACTACTAATAAACTCCTGTGTTAAAATCTTTTGGGGACTGGCAAAAATATCATACACGTCCCCTTCTTCTATAACTTTTCCGTCCTGCATCACAGCCATACGATTACAAATTTCCTTCACAACATCCATTTCATGTGTAATAAGGACAATTGTTATGCCTAACTTTTTGTTTATTTCCTTTAATAATCGTAAAATTGACACTGTCGTTTTTGGATCGAGAGCTGATGTTGCTTCATCGCATAGCAACATCGCCGGATTGTTTGCTAAAGCTCTGGCAATACCTACTCTTTGTTTTTGACCACCACTAAGCTGTGCAGGATAAACATCTCGTTTTTCTGCTAAACCAACCATCTCTAGTAGCTCATCCACTCGAGCAGGAATCGCATTGGCTGGCATACTCGCTGCTTTTAAAGCAAAGGCAATATTTTCGCCAACTGTTTTTTGACTGATTAAATAAAAATGCTGGAATATCATGCCAATTTTTAAACGGGCTAAACGCAGTTCATTTCGGGATAGCTTCGTTAAATCCTTACCATTTATTAATATTTCACCACTAGTAGGTCGTTCTAGTAGATTTATACAACGCAGGAGGGAACTTTTCCCCGCCCCCGAATAGCCTACAATACCGAAAATATCACCACTATTAATTATTAAGGATACATTATCTACACCAACAACCTCTTTTTTCTTTGCGCTATAAACTTTTGATACATTACGAAATTCGAGCATATTGTTCTCCTTACTCAATTATTCAACATCTAAAAACCTACTATTCTAATATGTTTTATAGAATAGTTTGAATTATGTTATTTGTCAATCTCTTTTGACAATAAGCTTATCCCCCATTATCTAATTTCCGTTTAAAACGATGAATATTGAGCAATATCTCGAAATTTCACAGTAAAACTAACAATGCAAGAAAAAAAAGAGCACTATTGTTCAAATTGAACAATAGTGCTCTGTCTTTATTATTTAATTACACCTAGTTCACGACCTACTTTTTCGTAAATCGCCAACGCATTATCTAGCATTTCTTTTGTATGAGCCGCTGTCGGCATATTACGGACACGCCCAGTACCTTTTGGAACAGTTGGGAAAACGATAGATTTTGCATAAACGCCTTCCTCAAATAAGCGACGTGAGAACGCTTGTGTTAGCTTTTCATCCCCAATGATACATGGTGTAATCGGTGTTTCAGAGTCACCAATATTGAAACCTAACTTCGCTAATCCTGCTTTTAAGTAGTCGCCATTTTCCCATAGCTTATCATGTAGCTCTGTTGAGTCAATAAGCATTTGCACTGCTGCTGTAATGGCCGCAACATCACCTGGTGGTAATGCCGTTGAGAATAAAAATGGACGAGAACGTACTTTCAGCCAGTCAATTAAATTTTTCTTACCAGCTACATAACCACCGACTACGCCTATTGCCTTTGACAACGTGCCGATTTGGAAGTCGATTTCTTTTTCAAGCCCGAAATGTTTTACAGTACCTTTGCCTTTGCCTGTCACACCTGAACCATGTGCATCATCGACATAGGTAATTAAATCAAATTCCTTGGCAATTTCGACGATTTCAGGCAGTTTGGCAATATCCCCATCCATCGAGAAGACGCCATCTGTAATGACCATCACTTTATTATACAAACCTGATTCTGTTGCTTCTTTTGCCTTTGCGCGTAAATCCTCCATATCCGAGTGATTGTACGCAATAATTTTCGCGCGCGATAAGCGACATCCATCAATAATCGACGCATGGTTTAATTGATCTGATAAAATCGCATCGTTTTTATCCATAACAGCTGAAATCGCCGCCATATTACAGTTAAAGCCCGATTGATAGGAAATCGCCGCTTCCGTTCCTTTAAATTCAGCGAGCTTTTCTTCTAATTTAACGTGTAGATCGAGCGTGCCGTTAATTGTACGAACAGCCCCTGCGCCTACACCATATTGTTCTGTTGCTTCTTTAGCAATTCGCTTTAATTGCTCATTTGTTGCTAAGCCGAGATAGTTATTAGAGGAAAGATTGATGAGATGCTGACCTCGAACCTGAATAATTGGTCCATTTGCGCCTTCTACTGCGTCAATTTCATTGTATAAGCCTTGATCTCGTAAGGCTTGTAAGTTTTCATCTAAAAATGCGTTTAGTACTTTAGACAAGAGTATCATCCTTTCTACAATTCATTTCTTCTCGGCGTCATAATATTCGGATTTTAGTACATGCATGCATTGTAAAATCCAAGGCTTCAGCCAGAGGCATTCTCTTCATTTAGCTGGCTTTTAAACATCTTTGCAACTAAGGGGTCACTTGCATCGATATTTCTTGAGCAATTAGCTATTAATTGAAGATTGACTAGTCTACCCATAGTGTAGCATAAGCGTGCAATTAGAATAAATTACTTTGCTAATCTTTCAAATAAAGGTGCTGTTTTTTCACGCCATATCGCAGTCGATACACAATGATCCATTAGCTGGCGAATCGTTTTCTCCGCTTCAGCATAACGCGTCGTATAGCCAATTGCATCTTGCATGGCGCTTTTATATTTCACACGGATATCTTCAATTTGAGCTTCGGCTTGCTCTGATAGCTTACAATGCTGACCCATATCAAAAATTTCATCTCCTAATCTTCCATCCTGTGGATTAAATACATGCGGTTCTGTGCTATCAAATATACAAAAATTTAATTCTGGTATGATGACCATATCCACTGATCCAGCATCTAAGCCACACCAAACAATTTGTGCATCTAATCCCCTTGCATTTGCTTCATCAGCTAATCCTTTCATTAATGAAGATTTGCCTGTACCGGGCTTCCCTTTAATCATCAATCGTCTTGTTAAATTTTTTGTCATGCTGTCTACTGTATTTTCTGCTCCACGAGGTGTAAGTGTTCCTAATAATCGATGTGTACGTCGGCCTGTTTTATTTAACACGATGGATTGAAAAATAGTTGACTTTAAACGGGCAATTTGTTCATCTAACGCTTGCCAGTCCATGCAACTTTGCGTGACTACTTCCCAGTCATCATGTATTTTTTTTGCAATTTCCAGCATTGTAATACACTTCTCACGCCACAAATCTCGCTCTTTTATCGCAACAGCCAGCTTTTCACCTATTTTTTCAAGCTGTTGTTCTTCTAGGCAATCATAAAAGGACAGCACGCGATGCTTCGTACCAAGTAAAGTTGGTTCAATGCCCCATGTTGAAGTCCAAATAAAAAGTCGATTACAACCTCTAACAAATACTCCTTCAATGACGTTCTCTAACAACGCGTGTTGAAACCACTCTACTGCAAAGCCCTGTTTTACATAAAAATAACCAAGCTCCTTCAGAAGCTCTGACCCTTTAAACGTTGATGCGCCTTGCAGAACGTAAACGAGTTCTGCTTCGTCCATCATTTCTTTATATAAATGTTTGATTCCTTGCCCTGTAAGTGCGTGTCCAAAATAGTAGGTCACATTTCCGTTCAATGTCGCTCCTCCTTTTTTTATGCCATGACAGTATATGAACTATCACAGAAAAAAATGAAAGGAGGTTCGAATTGTATGTGAATTGTGTGAGAATTGTGTGAGTGACTGGCACTAAAAAAACTATCCAAGATTATTCTTGGATAGTTGTAATTGGTGCCAGTTGCGCCTTTGTTACGGCGAGTAAATCCTCTAGTTGTATATGCATTTGCATGCCGATTTTTCCTGCACTAACAATAATACTTCCTTGTTCCCTTGCAGATGCATCCACAACCGTCGGATACAGTTTTTTCATGCCGACAGGTGAGCAGCCACCACGAATATAGCCTGTATAACCTAGAAGCTCCTTTACTGCTAGCATCTCAATCTTCTTCTCTCCAACAACTTTAGCCGCAGCTTTTAAATCCAATTCTTCCGCAACTGGAATGACAAAAACAAATAGCTTTTGTGCGCTCGCCTTTGCGACTAATGTTTTAAAGACACAGGACACAGGATGACCAATTTTTTCAGCCACTGAAACCCCATCTACTTGACCATCACCTGTTTCGTATTCCAATACATCAAATTGTATTTTTTGCTGCTCTAATAGTCTAATCGCATTTGTTTTCGTATGCTTTGCCTTTGCCACAATAAAATCCCCTATCTACACCATTAAGCTGTCATTGAAAACAACGCGTTATCCCCAAAAAGATAACCGTTTTTAGCCATTTTAATGTGTGCTGCATATGTTGCAGACGCCAGTTTAAATGTTCGCGCCTTCAACGCCTCTTCATAACTCTTACCGAAAATTGTATCTGCAAATGGATCCAATTTCAATGCCTTCGCAAATCGCTCTGGTACCTTTACATCTATCGTTTCCGTAACATAAGCTGGTTCTAGGGCCGCTTCTTCCAGCTCTAGTCCATTCAACATTGCCTGAATTTGTTGTATTTGAGTATCTGCACTAGCCGCTACACGTAAATCCTGTGAAGATGGGGCAGTTGGCGCAAGTGCAGCACTTCGAACTTGCTGTAAAATTTGCAACGTATCAACATCACCACTATCTTTATCAAGTGCAACAATCGATGAATCGTCTAATGCTATAGATCCCTCAGCATTCACTTCTGAAGGCAATAACGAGTCATCAGCCTCACCGCCAACTGCTTTATAAGCTTGCTCATGTGCTCTTACACTTTTCTCTGCTTGTTGTAAGTCTTGAATCATAGCTTGTTGTTGTGGCGTTACATCTTTCGCTTCTTCTTTATGTTGCTCATATAAATCTTGATCTGTGCGTCCTAATAAAAGATTTTCGAGCTCTTGCAAAATGGGATTTTTTTTCGGTTGGAAATACTGTGCATTTTTACGATAAGCATCACCAGCCTCTTTACGCTGAAGAATCTTTTTTCGATTATAAAAGGCAGATTGTCTTTCTTGTTCTATTACATTTGATAGTTTCATAACATCACCTCGACTTTCTTTTTTAATATGCAAGTTACATCGTAAATATGAACAATTCACTCATAACTATTTTTATTCGAACAAAAGCATTCTGTACTCTCATTATCGGAATTTTCCATTATAAATTCAAGTGCAAATTGATACTAACCTCCTAAAGAAACAATAATTCGATAATCGAATAGGTAAAAAGACACCGCATAAATCCATTTTTTCAGTGAACATTCCATTTCTTTATTACTTTATAATTTAGTTTCAATAAATTTTATCACTTTAAACACGCGGTAAATAGTGTAAACGTAACAATAAAAAACAGCCCATACATAAACGGACTGTTTTTTCTCTTCTTTTTTAAACGTTTCTTTTTGGAAAAATGAGAATACATTTGTAAGCTAAGTATCCAAACCAAGCGCCTAGCGTATTTAAAATCAAGTCATCGACATCCGCAGAACCTACCCTGAATATAAACTGGACTGTTTCCACAGCAAGGCTTGAGAAAAAGCCTACACAAACTACAATCCACACCTTCCGAAAGCGCTTTGATAGTAATGGTAACAAAAAGCCCATCGGTGTAAATATTAACAAATTGCCTAATAAGTTTAGGATAATTAAATCTAAATTAAAATAGTGGGAGTAGTTGATATAACGTAAAATCGTTTCAAACGGTATAAAATTTGTCGTTACGCGCCAGCTACTATAATCAAATAAACCAATTTCACTTAAAGAATTTTCACCTCGGAACAAACTAACACTGACATTCACTAAGCGATTAATAACTAATTTGTAAAAGGCGATAAATGTGTAAAAGCTGAAAAATACCCAGCCTATTACTTTAAGCTGTATGTAATACGTATCAATCCACGCACGATATGGTAATGGTAGCTTGGCATCATCTTGAATACTAGGTATATTATTTTTTACCATGCTAATTCACCCACTTCCTCTTATCCATCCCATATTTTAATATGTCTGACCATACCCATGCAAGGGGTGAAATATATCAAAAAATGCACACCAGCATAAACTGGGTGCATTTAAGTAAATCCTCTTAGACAGGATTTACACCATGTTTTCGTTGCGAAAATAACAAGTATTTTGACATATACAACTCCAAACGTGTTTCAAGTGCTCTACGTAAGTCATTCGGCTCAATGACATCATCAATAATTAGCTCAGATGCTAAGCGATAAATGTCAATTTCCTCTTGATACTCTTTGCGTTTTTCCGCAATAAAGCTAGCTTGTTCCTCTTTTGGCAATTCAGCAATTTTATTGGCATATACTGCATTTATCGCTGCCTCTGGACCCATTACCGCAATTTGGGCGCTCGATAAGGCAATACAACAATCCGGTTCAAAGGCTGGGCCTGCCATAGCATAGAGTCCCGCGCCATACGCCTTACGAACAATTACAGTTAGCTTTGGTACAGTTGCCTCACTCATGGCAAAAATCATTTTGGCACCATGACGGATAATACCCGCCTTTTCAACTTGTGTGCCAATCATAAAGCCAGGCACATCTACGAGGAAAATAAGCGGTATATTAAAAGCATCACATAACGAAATAAATTTTGCCGCTTTATCTGCCGAATCGTGGAACAATACGCCACCCTTCACACGTGGTTGGTTAGCTATAATCCCTACTGATTGTCCATTAATGCGCCCAAGCCCTGTTATTAATTCTGAAGCAAATAATTTCTTTATTTCACAAAATGAATCTTCATCAATCAATCGATCAATTAACTGATACATATCAAACGGCGAGTTCTGATTTTTAGGTATTAAGTCTTCAATTGATTTTTCAAAAGATGCTGGTGGCTTTGGTGCTTCAACTTTGCTACGCTCAGCATAGTTATTCGGAAAATAGCTCAAGTATTTACGAGCATAAGCAATCGCTTCCTGCTCTGTTTTTACAAGCACGTCCCCACAGCCAGATACGGAACAGTGCATTTTCGCGCCACCCATTGTCTCTAAATCTACCTTTTCACCAATCACCATTTCCGCCATACGCGGTGACCCTAAATACATGGAAGCATTACCTTCCACCATCACCACAATATCAGAAAATGCAGGAATATAAGCGCCACCTGCTGCTGAAGGCCCAAACAACAAGCAAATTTGTGGCACTTTACCAGAAAGCTTCACCTGATTGTAGAAAATGCGTCCTGCACCACGACGCCCTGGGAACATCTCTAGTTGGTCTGTAATACGCGCACCTGCCGAATCAACTAAATAAAATAATGGACAATTTAGCTTCTCCGCCGTTTCTTGAATACGAATCATTTTTTCGACAGTTCGTTTTCCCCAAGATCCAGCTTTAATGGTTGAATCATTGGCTAACACACATACTGTACGACCATGGATTTTACCAATACCCGTAATTACACCATCTGCTGGTAAATCACCTGCTAAACAGTTTGCATACAAACCATCTTCTGATTGAAGGCCATCATCTAATAATAATTCCAAGCGCTCTCGGACAAATAGCTTGCCTTGTTGTGCATTTTTATCGTGATATTTTGGCAGACCCCCTGCTAAAATTTGTTCTTTCATCGCATTGGATGTGTTTTCTGTAGATATATTACTCATGTTCCATTCCCCCTTTGCAGTCCATTACTTCCCTAAGTATTGCGGTGCTCTTTTTTCTTGGAAAGCTTGTAAGCCCTCCAAACGATCCTCAGTTGGAATCAGTGCACTATAGGCCAGTGATTCAATTTTCAAGCCTGTAGCCAAATCTACTTCCATCCCATTATTGATAGCATTTTTCGCCTGAATCAATGATAGCGGCGCATTTTTCGCCATTTCCAGTGCAAGTTGAAGCGCTCTTTCCTGCACTTCATGCCCCTCATAGACATACTCCACAATACCAAAACGCTGTGCTTCCACGGCATCGATTCGACGTGCTGTATAAATTAGTTCCTTTGCTTTTCCAATGCCGATAAGTCGCGGTAAGCGCTGTGTTCCTCCTGCCCCAGGAATAATGCCAAGCGAGGTTTCAGTAAGTCCCACTTTTGTATGTGTAGCTGCTACCCGTAAATCGCAAGCTAAAGCAAGTTCTAGCCCGCCCCCAAATGCAACGCCATTTAACACGGCAATCACAGGTTGCGCCAATGCTTCAACTTTAGCAATTGTTGTGCCGATTAGTTGCACAATTTGTTTTACTTGTAGATCGGACATACCATTGCGTTCTTTTAAATCAGCACCTGCACAAAACGCCTTTTCTCCTGCACCTGTTAGTAAAACAACCCGCACTACCGGATCAGCATTTATTTTATCTAGTGTCGCACTAAGGTCGTTTAGTAATTGCACAGACATGGCATTTGCAGCTTCAGGTCTAGAAAGTGTAATAAGCCCGATATTACCTGGTAATAAATCAAATTGAACGAGTTGTTGTGTCACGTGACATTCGCACTCCCTTCATTACGAACAATTGCCATTTGCTTAGATGCAACGTCCTTCCCTAGCTTCTGTTCGATAAATCGTACTGCATCTAGCAACTTTTCCATGTTAACGCCGGTTGCTATGCCCATGCCGTCTAATAGATACAGCAAATCTTCTGTGGCAACATTGCCGGTTGCCCCTTTTGCATAAGGACAACCTCCTAAACCACCAAGGGAACTATCAAATTTTGTAATCCCCATTTCTAAGGATTTCGTAATATTGGCAAGTGCTGTACCACGCGTATCATGAAAATGCATGGCAAATTTTTCAACCGGATATCTCTTTAACAGCTCTTCTAAAAGATACTCAACTTGTGTCGGTACGCCGACGCCGATTGTATCCCCTAGCGATATTTCATCAACGCCCATTTCTAATAACTTATCTGTAACTTGTAAAACCTTTTCTGGGTGTATGTAACCCTCGTAAGGGCAACCAATTACTGTTGAGATATAACCGCGTACGTGCTTGTTTGCAGCCTTTGCCCCTATAACTACTTCCTTCAAGATTGGCAATGTTTCAAGTATCGTTTTGTTAATATTTTTTTGGTTATGGCTTTCACTTGCCGACATAAAAATGCTTGCTTCATCAATGCCCGCTTGCAATGCACGTTCTAGTCCTCGCATATTCGGCACAAGGGCTGCGTACGTTATATCTTTTTCTCGTTTAATCGCTTGCAACACTTCTACCGCATCTGCCAATTGTGGAATCCACTTCGGATGAACGAAAGACGTTACTTCTATATAATTTAATCCCGACTGACTAAGTAAATTGACTAGCTGTATTTTATCTTCAGTTGCGATGTGTACCTTTTCATTTTGCAGGCCATCACGAGGACCAACTTCCTTCAACGTAACATGCTTCGGTAATTGCATAGAAATGCCTCCCTATTCAATTTCTAAAATATCATCATCTACGTTAATAAAATCGCCCTCATTCGCGATGATTTTTGTGACAATACCATCCTCTTCAGCGGCAATAGGAATCTCCATTTTCATCGACTCTAAAATCGCAACATCTTGCCCCGCTGTCACCTTTTCTCCTTCTGCCACTACGATTTTCCATACTGTTCCTGCCATGCTTGCTTTTACTGTTGCCATATTAACCCCTCCAAATTGTTAATGACTGTATTTAAGTGCTTAAATCACACTTAAATCCATACATTGATTATCATTTTGTAACGCATGCTTACTCACTCCACGCTTTGCATAAGCTACTCAGTATGAAAACATCTTTTCGTCATCTCGTACTTTAAAGCATGCATGACGAATGCTCATGTCTTATTTTGTTTCTGTTAATTGTGGTAAATAGAATTCCTCGACAAATTTTGTTGTTGTATGCCCTTGTAAAAATTGCTCGTGACTGACTGTTTTCAAAAGCATCGGTATATTTGTTTGAATTCCTTCAATTTTATATTCTTTTAGTGCCTGTATAAGGCGTTGACATGCAATTGTTCGCGTATCCCCCCAAACGATTAATTTACTAATCATTGGATCATAGAAAGGAGTCACCGTTGTGCCTGCTTCTACACCGCATTCATGTCGAATGCCTTCACCTATTGGCAATACCAGTTCTGTAATTTTGCCTGGGGACGGGAAAAACGTTGTAGGGTTTTCTGCATAAATTCGTACTTCAATGGCATGCCCCTGTTTATCAATGCTGTCACGTGTAAAGCTCAATGACTGTCCCGCAGCTACTTTCAATTGCTCTTCCACAAGATCCAGTTTTGTTATTTCTTCTGTGACAGGATGCTCGACTTGCAAGCGTGTATTCATCTCTAAGAAATAAAAATTTTGCTCTGCATCGACTAAATATTCAATTGTTCCTGCATTGACATAACCGATGTGCTTCGCCGCCTGTACAGAAGCTTCTAACATCCTTGCTCTCGTCTCTTCAGAGATGAATGGAGAGGGAGCTTCCTCCACCACTTTTTGATTGCGTCGTTGAATGGAGCATTCTCGTTCAAACAACGGAACGACATTACCTTTGCTATCTGCAATAATTTGCACTTCCACATGATGTGGATTCGCAATAAAACGTTCCATGTACATCGTGCCATCACCGAAAAATGATTGTGCACGTTTCTGATTACCCTCGAATGCTTTTGCGAGCTCTTCTGCATCTGTCACCAGTTGCATGCCAATGCCACCACCACCAGCAGAGGCTTTAAGCATAATGGGATAACCTAAGCGTGAAGCGATTTCAACTGCTTCTGTTACATCTTTAACAGGCGCTTCTACCCCTTCTACAATCGGTACACCCGCAGCTTTCATCGTTTTACGAGCTTCTAATTTACTGCCCATTGACGCAATCACAGTTGCACTTGGTCCTATAAATACGAGTCCTGCCTCCGTACAACGTTTGGCAAAATCAGCGTTCTCTGATAGTAAGCCATACCCTGGATGTACGGCATCAGCACCGCTTTCCTTAGCGATTTCAAGAATGCGTTCAATATTTAAATAGCTTTGTACAACAGGTGGTTTACCTACGCAGTATGCTTCGTCCGCATCTTTGACATGTAAACTTTCTGCATCCGCCTCGGAATAGACCGCAACCGTTAGAATATTTAATCGCTTACATGTGCGTATAACCCGTCTAGCAATTTCCCCACGATTGGCAATTAATACTTTTTTAAACATTATGTTGCCCCCTTCCTATTTCACCTTCACTGCTGCCAGAAATTCTTCGCGTAGCTTAAATTTCTGTACTTTTCCTGAAGCAGTCATTGGGTAGCTATCGATAAAGAAAATATGTCTTGGAATTTTATGTTTAGAAATTTTATCGCGACAAAATGCTCGAATTTCTTCTTCTGTCGCCTGTTCCCCTTCTCGTAAAATAATCCATGCTGCCGCTTCTTCTCCATACTTAGGATCGGGAACACCAGCGACCTGCACATCTGCAATTTTTGGGAACGTGTATAGAAATTCTTCAATTTCACGTGGATATAAATTTTCTCCACCACGAATAATCATGTCCTTCAAACGACCTGTTACTCTGACATAACCATCCTCATCCATCGTCGCTAAATCACCCGTATGCAGCCAACCGTCTTGATCGATTGCAAGTTGGGTTTCTTCTTGGTTGTTATAATAGCCTTTCATCACATGGTAGCCTCTTGTACAAAGCTCACCTTGCTCGTTTATCGGCGCTTCCACATCTGTACCAGGAACAACAATTTTAACTTCTAGATTTGGTAATGCTCGACCTACCGTCTCTACTTTTAAATGGAATGGATCATCTGCTCGCGTTTGTGTAATAACAGGTGAAGATTCCGTTTGACCATAACAAATGGTTATGTCAGTCATCCCCATTTTTTCGATGACCGCTTTCATGACTTCGATTGGGCAGTTAGAGCCTGCCATTACGCCCGTACGCAATGTCGATAAGTCGTATGACGAAAAATTCTGTAAATTCAATTCACTTATAAACATTGTTGGTACACCGTGTAATGCTGTACATTTCTCTTTTTCAACTGTTCGTAACACTTCCGCAGGTGCGTATTCTTGTACTGGGACCATTGTTCCACCACTTGTCGTAATAGCTAGTGTACCGATGACACAGCCGAAACAATGGAAAAATGGCACAGGAATACATAAACGATCTTCTGAAGTTAGACGCATACATTCGGCGATGTTAACGGCATTATTAACTAGGTTATTATGTGTTAACATAACACCTTTTGGAAAACCCGTTGTACCTGAAGTATATTGAATATTAATGACATCATCATAATGTAATGAAGCCTGTATTTGATCTAATTGTTGCTCTGTTACTTGCTTTGCAGATGCCAATACATCTGACCAATTCAGTACACCTGGGTACTTTGTTTCGCCAATTAAAATAACATTTTTTAATAGAGGTAGTCGCTTCGATTGCAAATTACCCGGTTCACAATGTTCAAGCTCAGGACATATTTCTTGGAGTGTATGAATAAAAGAATGGTCGCGATAATTTTCGATTAAAATAATCGTCTTTGCATCGGATTGTCTTAGTAAATATTCCAGCTCATGGGCACGATAATTGGTGTTGACAGTGACAATTGGCGCACCCATTTTTCCTGTACCAAACTGTAACTGTACCCACTCTGGAACATTTGTTGTCCACACGGCAATATGGTCTCCTTTTTCAATTCCAAGGGACAGTAACCCCCTTGCCACTAAACGACTTTGCTGGTTTAACTCCTCATAAGTCAAGCGCAAGTCTCTATCTGCATACACGAGCGCTTCATGTTTAGGATATTTTTTAGCCTGTTCATCGAGCAATTGACCAATTGTTTGATACACAAGTTCTGCCATGAAAATCCCCCTTCAATATGCTATTTAATTTTTAACAGCCAATTAGACGAGAAATAACGAGACGTTGAATTTCAGATGTTCCTTCACCGATTTCCATTAACTTAATATCACGCAAATGACGTTCTACATCATATTCCTTCATATAACCTGAACCACCATGAATTTGAATGGCTTGATTACAAGTACGGAAGCCCATCTCAGAAGCAAATAATTTCGCCATCGCTGCCTCTTTAGCAAATGGTTTTTTCTGATCTTTAAGCCACGCTGCTTTATGTACTAGCGTACGAGCTAGCTCAATTTCCATTGCCATATCTGCTAACTTAAACTGTATTGCTTGAAACTTGGCAATTGGTGCCCCAAATTGCTCTCTTTCGTTCGCATACTTTAATGCTTTTTCATATGCAGACTGTGCAATGCCGACTGATAACGCTGCTATGGAAATACGACCACCATCTAATGTATTTAAAAATTGGCTGAATCCACGTTTTTCGTCCCCTAATAAATTCGTTCTTGGTACTCGAACATTTTGCAAAATAATTTCACAAGTATTGGAACCACGCACACCCATCTTGTCATAATTACAATTGATTGTGACACCAGGCGTATTCGTTGGCACAATAATGGATGAAATGATTTTTTTGCCATCTTCACGTTTACCTGTTACTGCCGTGACAATAATTTGGCGCGCATGACCTGCATTAGTAATCCAGCATTTTTCTCCGTTAATAACGTAATCATCACCATCTATAACTGCTGTTGTACGGGTACCGCCAGCATCAGACCCCGCATTAGGTTCCGTTAAGCCGAAAGCACCTAATGTTTCCCCTTTCGCTAAAGGAACAAGCCATTCACGCTTTTGCTCTTCCGTACCAAAATTATAAATAGGAGCGGCGCCTAAGCTCACTGCTGCTGCATAGCTTAAACCCGTACCACCACATGCACGCCCAATTTCTTCAACAGCAATTGCATAGGAAACCGTGTCTCCTCCAGAACCACCATATTCCTCTGGAAACGGGATACCTAATAAGCCTAGCTCAGCCATTTTTTCAAAGCTTTCTATTCTCATTGTTGATGTCTCGTCAACTTCACGAGCATAAGGTTTAATCTCTTTCTCTGCAAAATCACGTACCATGTCTCGAATCATCGCTTGCTCTTTCGTTAGTTCAAAGTTCATTCCCATTTCCCCCTAATATCCAATTTGCCATAGCGGAATTCATTCAGACGACAGTTACACAATATTTAGACCGACTAGTCGGTCTGTACTAAACATTAATAAAACCAGCTTGTTCTTCTGGCTTCATCTTTACCATAAATTGAGTTGCTTCTTCCATAGCTTGGTCTGTCACAATTGCTCGTAATATCATATCTGTAAATACTTCTGTAATTTCCTCCATTGTTAATGGACCCGTTTGTTTAAACCACATATATGTCCAGTTAATCATCCCTACAATGGCCATTGTTACAATTGTACAAGGTAATTCAGCACGAAAATCCTTTGTCTGCTGCCCTTCTTCAATTACCTTTTGTAAAATATCCCGATATTGATCCCGCTTCTTATGAATGATTGCACTATATTCTTCTGATAAAGAACGGCTTTCCTCATAAAATACGGTAATATGAGATTGGTACACATCAAACACTTGTGTCAGCGTTTGAAGCATTGCACATAAGCGTTTAATCGGTGTATCGTATTTGTCATACGCTTCCTGTGACTGTTTAATCACATAGGAAATAAACACGTCATGAACCTCATACAACAATTCATCTTTCGATTTAAAATTATGATAAAACCCACCTTTTGATGCGCCAATATACTCCACAATGCGTTCAACCGTTACATTATGATAGCCATCTTGCTGAAACAGTACTACAGAAGCATCTACAATTCTTTGTTTTAACGTTTTTTTTACCATAGGCATCTATCATCCTTCTTTTATAACACTTACCCCTTTGTTCCCTATAACTAGGACTAACATTTTCTTAATTTTCCTAATTATAAAAACTATGACACTCTAAATATAGCATCACAAAAAATTACTGTCTAGTTTAAAAAAGAATTTTAATGACATTAAAAAGAAAATAAACTACATTAAACAGAATAAAGTAATGTACCACTTTCACAAAACACATACAATAACTGTATGCACGCCATTTAAAATTCATTACTTGCGTGCCAGTCACTCAAACAATTTATAAAAAATACCGCGAGCGTTGGTGTCAATTCCGAAAGTAGCATGCTGATATAACCTTATACAAACAAAACCAGCAAAACATCTTTCCGATGTCCTACTGGTTTTGTTGAAGTCCCTCTTGAATTGTAGCTAGTTCAACGTGATTGCAAATTCCGAATTCGATGCACCAGCAAATACCACCGTTCCGTTCTTCGGCAGTTTTACTTTGTTATTGCCGCTGACAACAGTAAAATTAATACATAATCCCTTGTCATCATACACCGCAAATGAACTATTTGATGGCAACTCCACCGTCATCGTTTTCCCTTCTAACGCTTCCGGGATTGTAAACCATCTCGCATGTCCATTTGCTTGTAGTGTAACTTTGGATGATTGGCTTGCATCAAGCGGTTTTAAGTTGGATTCACTTACATATAAAAATCCGGACATCTCTAAATATTCATCGTCACCTTCTGTATAGAAACGGGATTCCGTCGTATCACGACCACCCATCACAGGTATTTGAAGCTGATGCATCGCCGTGTTAGGGCCTGTAATTTTACTGCCTCCCCAATAGCCTTCCATCCCTTCCTTGCTCATTTGGATGGGCACTATTGGTGCAAAATATAGCAAAGAACTAAATTTCTCACTCACAAGATAAAACTTGACGCCTTCTCGCTTTGTCCATGCGGCAGCTGTTTCCTTCGATAGCACATTGTCTTCAAGTTTCTCGGCTACATATTGCGTAACCGCTACTTGCCCTAAATCTGGCAGCGATGAATATGTGCTCTCCTTCAAATAAGTACGTCCATTCTTCTCCGTGACGAAATTGAGCTTGGCGGTACCATTCTCATTCATAAAGCTTCCATCGGCAGTATATATATATTTTTCTTCTGGATTAGATTGCAAGATTAGTTCGCCATTCTTCGTAATGTCTATTTTGAAATGACCGAAATTATTGCCGTAAAAACCCGCTTTCTTCGCTAGGTCTTCAGGCATTTTGTCCTTGACTGGCTTGCCAAAGGATTTGCTCGGCTTGATATCCTTAATTGTACCTTTCTCTTTAAGCGCAGCGAGCAGTATTTCAGTCGCCATCAGTTGATTTGTAGTGCTGATACCGCCAGATGATAACACAGCCACTGCCATCTTCTGTTCAGGAAGTACGACCAGTGAAGCATGTTGCAGTCCCGTGTCGCCACCTTTAGCCAAACCCTTTATCCCATATTCACTAAATGGATATAGTTTCACACTATCCCAGCCAAGACCATAGTTGATAATATTATCTCCATCCTCTGGCCACATTCCTTTTTTATATTCCTCTTGCTCCATCTCCTGAACTGCCTTGTCAGAGAGGATTCCTTTTCCCTGCCCCATAAATATTTGTGCGAATCGCACCATATCTTCTGCTGTGGAAGAAATCCCTCCCGTACCAATCACATTCACCGATTCAGGTGGAAGCTGTCCTTGATACGTTGGATAATAAAGTCCTGCCCGCTTATCGTTTTCCCATTCGTCCTGTGGCGTTTTCGTATGATTTAGCTTTAAAGGTTCTGTAAACTGTTGATGGATAAATTCCGTAAAGCTCATACCGCTGACTCTTTCTACCATTATCTCGGCTAGCGTAAAACCGTCGTTGCAGTATACTGAGAACGCGCCAGGATCAGCCTTCAATTGTTGGTTGGACAATTGGCGTAACAAGTTATCATGGGCATAAGTATCATTATCGTTAAATAAAAAAGTATTACTAAACGTACTACCTTGCAAGCCAGAGGAGTGGTTTAATAGCATACGTGGCGTAATGCTTTTGTAACGCTCATCTTTCATCTTGAAATCAGGAATATAGTGGACAACAGGTTCATCCAAATCGACTTTTCCTTCATCGACCAATTTCATAACAGCTGCAGTTGCATACATTTTACTGACTGAACCAATCCCGTATAAAGTATCTTTAGTCAGCGGCTGTTTCCCTTCCATATCATTCTTGCCTGTCTGACCTGACAAAACAAGTTTACCATTATCAATTAGCGCATACTGCACGCTAGTCGTCTCATAGGAATTCGTAAGTAGCGCAGCCTTCTCTTCCGCAATCTTTTTTAGTTCTTGACTAGCTAATTCTTGGCTAGCCACAACCGCAGTCTGACTGTTAGAAAACGCCAACGCCCCAGTTGGTAGACTTATTGTTAATGCTAGTGTAGCGGCTAACACCGCAGATAATTTATTTTTCATAATTGCCCCCTTAGATATGTAATCGATTTCATTGCTTCTACCTTGTTTAGCAGTATAGCTCAACTAATCTAGATTAGAACCTCTCCTTCCAACTAATTTGGTAAATATCCACAGCAAATCTGTTATACACAATATAACACAGTTTTGTTATTACAGTCAAATATTACTATTAATATAAATATCAAACAAAAAATCTCCACTATAGCTTGGAGATGATGTTAATTTTCTTATGTCCTCCGTTCACACAGTCTTTAAGTGCGGTGATTAAAATAACTGTTAGCGGAGAGAGTTGGTGTTTGAGAGAAATTGGAAAGTAAGAAGAATTAGCAGAAAAATGTGGACTACAAACTTCTTATTGAATAGAAATGGAGCGTGGAGCTAGGAATATTACTTTACTAACGTTAGGCAAAATTCCAAAATACGGATTGGGGGGACGGAGATTTTCTACAAAATGCCCTCGAACATTGGTTAGGGAATTTTATTACTAATAATTTGTTGTTTCTACCTTTATGTAATATAAAATATATAGCTTAATCCTAAAAAATATCTCCCTGTTGGATAAACAGATTATTTTTTATCTGTCTATCCAACAGGGAGCAAATCAAATGCATGTATTTCATTAAGAGCGCTACGTTAAATAGCGATTCTATGCCTCGTTTAGCTACTTTGTTAGCTAGTAATATTCTATCTACCCGAAAATAATAGACCTACGATATTCTGCAAAGATTTATTTTTTACATCGAGAAGCTTCTGGTTTAGGTCAATTTATTAGTGGTACCGATATTGAAATATATCTGCCAGAATGAAAACTAAATTTCTACTAGTTAACAAACTATGGGCAAACTCAAATTCCATTGAATTTGCCTATAGTCCTAAATCTTCCGATGATTTAATTATCAGAGTTAAAGCCTTTTAATAGATCTGCAAACGGATTATTCAAAGGTTCTTCTTCTTTTGCTTGTTGTTTCAAATACTTTTGCACACTTCGCTTATCCACTTTTCCGCCACCTTCTTTTTTGCGACGAGCTTCAAAGGCAGATAATTTTTCACGATGTCCACATTTGCATACGAAGATTTGACCATCGCCTTCACCACGTAACTCTAGTTTTTTCTTACATTGAGGACAACGAGCGTTCGTTATGCGAGCTACGTTTTTCTTGTATCCACATTCACGATCTTGGCATACAAGCATCTTACCTTTCTTACCGTTCACTTCAAGCATTGGTTTGTTGCAATCAGGGCATGATTTCGTTGAAATATTATCATGCTTATACTTCTTATCGCTTGATTTGATTTCTGCAACTATTTTTTTCGTGTGTTGCTTCATTTCATTGATAAATACTTCTTTCTTCAATTTCCCTTTTGCAATCAACTCCAACTTTTGTTCCCATTCAGCAGTCGTTGCAGGTGAGCGTAATTCTTCAGGCACTAAATCTAATAGCTGGCGACCTTTTGAGGTAATATAAATTTCTTTACCGCCTCGTTGCTCAATCATAAAGGAATTAAAAAGCTTTTCAATAATATCGGCACGCGTTGCTACAGTACCTAATCCCCCCGTTGATTTTAAAGTATCGGCTAACTGTTTATCATTACTCTCTAAATACTTTGTCGGATTTTCCATCGCAGATAGTAATGTTGCTTCATTAAAACGTGCTGGAGGCTTTGTTTGACCCGATGTTTGTGCAATTAAATGAACTTCTAATGTTGTGCCATTTTCGATTCGAGGGAAAACTTGCTCTTTTAAGTCGTCATTCGATTCCTCATCATCAAAGCGGTTTTCATATACTTCCTTCCAACCAGCTACAGTGATTGTTTTTCCTTTTGCAACAAAATTTTCATCAGTAATTTTCGCGCGTAACGTTAATTGTTCAAATTCATGTGCTGGGAAAAATACCGCTAAGAAACGTTTTACAACTAAATCATAAATCTTACGTTCTTTATCATTAAAGTTTGCGAAATTTACGTATTCTTCAGTTGGAATGATCGCATGGTGATCAGAAACTTTAGCATCGTCTACAAACGCTTTAGTTGCTTTTATAGGTTTAGATAAAACTTTGTTAGCAAACGGGCGGTATTCACCAATTCCGCATGCTTTTAGACGTTCTGGTAACGTTGCTACGATATCGCTTGAAATATATCGTGAATCAGTACGAGGATACGTTAATACTTTATGTTGCTCATATAGCTTCTGCATAATATTTAAAGTTTCTTTCGCAGAGTAACCAAAAATTTTATTCGCATCGCGTTGTAATTCTGTTAAGTCATACAGCCCAGGTGCAAACGATTTTTTAGGCTTACGCTCAACTTCAATTACCTTTGCGTTGTTGTTACCTAGTTTTTTAATGATGGTATCGATTTTACCTTTTTCAAAGCTACGGCTATTGCCTTTTGCATCTTGCCAAGTAAGTTTTAAATTATCTTTTGTTTTTGCTTCAATACCGTAATATGTTTGAGGTTTAAAATTTTTAATTTCTTCTTCGCGAGCTGCAACCATGGCCACAACAGGTGTTTGTACACGCCCGCAGTTTAATTGTGCATTAAAACGTGTTGTTAAAGCACGTGTTGCATTCAATCCGATATACCAGTCAGCTTCACTACGAGCTACAGCAGCATGATATAGATTTTCATAATTTTTTCCTGGTTTAAGATTTTCAAAGCCCTCTTTAATTGCTTTGTCGGTTACAGAAGAAATCCATAGACGTTTGATTGGCTTTTTAGTGTTTGCTTTTTCAATAATCCAGCGTGCTACTAATTCGCCCTCTCTCCCAGCGTCCGTAGCTACAATTATTTCTTTTACATCATTTCGAGTTAGTTGCGATTTCACCGCATTATATTGTTTACCTGTTTGCTTCATTACAACCAATTTCATGCGTTCCGGAAGCATTGGTAAATCTTCTAAATTCCATGTTTTATACTTCACGTCATATGCTTCTGGGTCCGCTAATGTTACAAGATGTCCCAGTGCCCACGTCACAATATATTTGTCGCCTTCTAAAAAACCATTCCCTTTTTTTGTGCATTTTAGTACATTTGCGATGTCACGCGCAACGGATGGTTTTTCGGCAATTACTAAACTTTTTGCCATATTTTCATACTCCTTTACTTACATCTGTCATGTTAAATATACCACAAGTAATGCGTTATATTTTTTTAGCTACTCTTACTTAGAAGTCCTACTAAGGTGATGAGTGGAATTTTCAAAAGTATTAAAGAATGATATTAAGTATGCATAGGAAGGCTGCTAGTTTATCAGGAGCAGCTAGCTTGGCAGAGTGATTTGGATAGAACTTATATTGGGATGTTAGAGAGCGCGCTAGGCATCCTAGTTTAACGACAATTTTCATATGAAAATGTAGTATCACATTGCAATCAACTGGTTCAATATTCAATGTGCTGTAGAAGAAATTTTGTATGAAATTGATTAGTTGCGTCTTGAATTTTCTTTTTTTCATCTAGTAAAATGTATATAAGCTAGTAAAATTTTTAACTGTTGTATCATTCATCGTTCCATCCCTCATATTTGCCTATATTGTATTCCATTAAGGTTTTATAATTAAACATTTACATAAAAAGTATTTTTAAAACTGCATACTCCTATTCCCTTAACATATATTGAATTGCCATAATATTCTCAAAATTATAAAGGAGGAGAAGAAAATGCAAGCTCAAGACTTTAGACCACGAAATGTGATTATTATTACGATTATTGTTGTTTTATCACTTATTATTGGTCACGCGATTTATGTAGATTTTATTGATGTTTCTTCATATGTAAATGAAATCGTTGAATAAGTTCTAAAGTATTCCATTGGTTTTAGGTAACTTGTGCAAAACTGAATCAAGTGAAGCTTTGTGGCAGTCATTAATATGTAAGTGGAATCATGCCATAAATTTATATAGTAATAAAAAGAAGAATCTGCATAGCACTCTTTACTGTTACGAGGAGGCGTATAGGCAGATTCTTTTTTCTACACTTATGGGAGTTTATAGTGCTTTCGCGGGTAAAGTGCTTTACTCCGCGGGTATTCTTCTCCTTTTCGCGGGTAAACACCTTTACTCCGCGGGTATTCTTCTCCTTTTCGCGGATAAACACCTTTACTCCGCGGGTATTTCTCTCCTTTTCGCGGGTAAACACCTTTACTCCGCGGGTATTTCTCTCCCTTTCGCGGGTAAACACCTTTACTCCGCGGGTATTTCTCTCCTTTTCGCGGATAAACACCTTTACTCCGCGGGTATTTCTCTCCTTTTCGCGGATAAACACCTTTACTCCGCGGGTATTTCTCTCCTTTTCGCGGGTAAACACCTTTACTCCGCGGGTATTTCTCTCCTTTTCGCGGGTAAACACCTTTACTCCGCGGGTATTTCTCTCCCTTTCGCGGGTAAACACCTTTACTCCGCGGGTATTTCTCTCCCTTTCGCGGGTAAACACCTTTACTCCGCGGGTATTCTTCTCCCTTTCGCGGGTAAACACCTTTACTCCGCGGGTATTTCTCTCCTTTTCGCGGGTAAACCTCCTTACTCCGCGGGTATTTCGCAACCAGTCATTTGTGTAGCTGTTTGCGAAGATATTGTTGATGGTCAAGTATGCGTTGATCGTTTGGTTTATGGTGGCGTGCTGCTTCATTGTGTTCATAGGCATTTTCATAAAGCCGTAATCGATCATATAATAGACTTAATTGATAATGCGGTATCCATGTTGAGTATGCTCGTTTGTAAACGCCAATAGTGCAAGGCGTTACTTGTAAAGCTTGGGAATACCAATAAATTGCTTCCTTATTTTTCGATTGCGCCATAAAGTGTTGGCCAATTCGACAGCATGTTTCCGGTTTTGGTTGATCATACAATAATGATTGAAAAACAGCCTGTGTCGCATTCTTGGTATCTTGTAATTGCTCATAGCAATCTGCTAAATTTAAACAAGCTTGAACTTGGGCCTCAGATGTTTCGAGTGCTGTATCTAAAAATGTATGATAGTGATTAATTGCTTCTAAAAAACGGCTGTGTTGTTTTAATTCATTTGCATAATGGAAAAAATCTCTTGGCGCAAATGTATATCCGTCTGCTATTAACCGCTCATATATGCGTAGATTACAAGCTGTTTGTTGCTTTACTGGTAAATGTACAACTGCTACATCACTTTTATAAATGTTACCTGTTACATCCAAAAACTCATGCACCGCTCCCCTCCATTGATAATGTCGTGCACGCTTTACTAGACGGTATCTTTTTTCACTCGTTGCTACAGTGCCATCCGCCTCTAGCGTTATAACATAATCCATTGAAACTGCATCTATGCTTGGATAAAGAAATTGCTTTAATTGTACTAACTTTTGCTGATCTTCAGATGTGAGCACATCATCTGCATCAAGCCACAAAATATAATCTTTCGTTGCTTGCTGGAAGGAAAAGTTCCGCGCCTTTGCAAAATCATCGCACCACGGAAAATCAAAAATTCTAGAGGTATAGTGCTGTGCAATATCCTTGGTACGATCAGTTGAGCCCGTATCAATAATATTGATTTCATCCACTACATGTTGGACGGAATCCAAACATCTTTCGAGCAAGCTTTCTTCATTTTTGACAATCATACATAAACTAATCGTTATCATTAGGACCCCCCTTTATGTAAGTAATATATGCAGGCTATAAAATTTGCACGCTTTTATCTAAATGCACAAAAAAACGAACGGCAACTGCGCCGCTCGTTCTCGCATTTATAAATATTGTGCACGCCATTGTGGCTGCTCTTGGTCTGTAAGTTGCCGTTCAAGCTCTTCGTCCCATTTATTTAACAAGGTATTCCATACACGAACGTAGATAATATCTTGTTCCTTATCGTAAAGAAGAAATTCTAGACATGGAATATCATTGATTTGTTTCGCTTCTGATGTCACAATGGTTTCGATTATTTTCTGCGAGCTTGATGCTTCTTGCTCTTCCTGCTGTAAAGCTATAAGCAACATTGCCTCATCAAATTGTTCTTGCTGCTCCGCCTCTTTATCAACATAACGATAAGGAGGCGGCAACTCATCAAATTCCTCTATCTCGTCTTCTCCAACAGGGAGAATCGCTTGGTGGCATGGACTAAATAACAAAGTCGCTGTTTCGACTTCTAACTCCTCTTCGAAAATGCCACGTGCCAACTGTTGTTGTCCTTTAGGGGTTAATGTATAGAAGCCCTCCGATTGTTCGATAAGACGCACGCGAGACATTAATGATACTAAATCCTCAATAAACAGTGGGTCTACTAGTAAAAGCTCACTTAACTCCTGCACATTTTGAAAATTCGCTTCCTGCATGCTTATTAACAGCATTTGCATCAAGACATCCATCGTAGAGCGACGAATCGGCTCATATGTTACCTCAATGGTACGAATTGGAATACACCAATCCGTTGCCTTTACTATTTTGACATGACGATTTTGTTGTAACTCTCTCATTAAACGTTGCTGTATTTTCAACACCCTACATCACCTGTCCTTTATGATTACGTAAGCCATTGTAGGATTTCACCGTTGTTAAAAGATTGCTGTACATATCACGTGTATCCTGATGTTTCGCACGCTTCGCAAACATATCAGCACTGCCGACAAGCATTAACAGTTCTCGCGCACGAGATAGCGCGACATTTAACCTGCGATAATCTCTCGCAAAGCCAATGTCCCCTCCCTTTGGCGTATTCCGCACCATACTCACTAAGATGACATCCATCTCCATCCCTTGGAACTTATCGACTGTGCCCGTTCTAAATTGGAGATGTGGTAACTGTAATTCCTGTTGGAGAAGGCGATTAATTTTCTTCACCTGCTCGCCATAGAAGCTAATAACACCTACACTTTTCTGCGCGTCCTGTGGTATGCGTCCAGCCTTTTTCGCTTCCATCACGGCAGTATTCAAATCCGTTAAAATATGACGAATTGTTTGTAATTCTCCTTCATTATAACGACTTGTGCCACCTTTAACTTGTTCCTCTAAAAACGGTCTTTCCGCTGGCATATCAATCCATAGCAAATGATCATCACGACCGACAAATTGCCCTTCTAAGCCATGGTCACGGGCCGCATCCGAATCTGGTAATCCACATTGCAAGCCGTTTTCTTCCTTGTCGTAAAATGGTGTAATGCTGTGCATAATTTTTTCATGCATACGATACTGCAATGCAAGCATTTGCTTATGTGTTGAAGGTAGGTTATTAAATAATCGCTCAAATAGCGACTCACGTAGCAAGCTTTTCAACTCTTGCGCCCCATCAAAATTAGGATTTTCTTCTAGCATGCCTTTCAACGTTTCCTCCAACGTATCATCACCAAGCAACGGCGGTAATTGATGATGGTCACCCACTAAAATAATTTTTTTGCCTTTTAACATCGGTAATAATAGCTCTGGCGGTGTAGCCTTCGATACTTCGTCGATTATGACAACATCAAACGTTGGATAGTTCTCCATAAACTCCTTGCTTGCCGAAGCAACGCATGTTGTGCCGATTACGTTGGCATGACGCACATACAATTTACGAATTTCATCTAAATCATATTCCGTAGCGTTTTGCAGCTTATCGCGCCATTGCTCTTGTAATTTCTTACGTAGAGGTAGCTGCTGTTGTTTTCGATGGAGCTCTTCTAAACTTTCATTTGCTGTTTGAATAGCTTCCTTCACTTCTTCTAATGTGCGCTCTGGCGTGGATTGTAGCAATGTTGTTAAAGCCGTTAGTTGTTTTTCCTTTTTAAGTCCTTCTATATTAATAGCTTTAATTTTTTCTTCTAACTGCGCTAGCTCTTCGTCAATCTCTTGTAAGCTTGCCTTAGCTGTTTGATGTGCCGCTCTTTTCGGTAAGAGCTGTGTATTTGCTTGTTCAACAGCCTGAAGCTGCTGACGGGCTGTTTGCACAGAGGTTTGCGTTGTAGTTACGAGCATTTTCAACTGCTCCACAGATTCTTCTGGCATAGTCTCAGCTTGGAACGTATTTGCAAGTTGTTGTAAACGCTCGGTATGGGCTAAATACGGCTGCAATTGACGCTGCAAGCTTTGTACATCGAAGCTTGTAATTGCACATTCTTGGTGTATTAAACTCGCGATATTTTTGCGGAGCGACTCAAATTCACGATCTTTATGCTCCTGTTGTTGGCGAAGTGCCATCCCCTTTTGCCACACAAAATCGCGACGCATATACAGTCCCAGTAAATAGCTTTCTAACTGTTCCACTGACGGTGTTTGCCCTTCTTGAAATGAGGCATTTAGCTGTGCAAAAACGCCGTTTAAATTTTGTAGGGAGAACGATTGAACAGGCTGTTGACGACTTTTTGCAAGCGCCCGCTCTTTCCCTTCAGGTGAAACCGACGCTTCAAGTTTTGCAATCGCTTTTTGTAGACGCGTATTAATGGTTGCCCATGCTTCTAAATCTTTGGCATCCTCTAAATGCTCTAGTCGTCGAATTTGCTGCGCTAACACAGGTGAAGGTTGAACTTGATAATGCTGTAAAAACCGCTGGATACGGTCATAGGTTGTTAATGAAGCGATATAATTTTGACTTTCCTTCATGAAAAGCAATCGCTTATTTTCTTGTTCATATTTCACTTGAATATCTTGAAACTGGGTTGTGAGTTCTTGTTTTTCTACAAGTAATTCTTTATATTGAATAGCCGCTTGCCATTGCTCTATTTTGATGGTGTTGTCTTGAATCGTTTGTTGTAACTGTTCAGCAGATGCGTATTCAGCTACTATGTGCTCCTGTGATTGAATAGCGGACGCTAACTGTGCAAGCTGTTTTTCATAATGCTCTTTTTGTGCTTCACTCGCTTCTTTTTCCGCTTTTGCCGTTTTTAACTCTTTTTTTAGCGATTGAATTTCTTTTTGTAAAATGGGTTCGTCTATTGCTGCTTGCTCCTTAGCAGCAATTTCCTTTGTTAGTTCTTCGAGCCACGCTTGCAATTTCGCTAGCTCATCAGTTGTTTTACTTATACTCGCTTGTAATTCTTGTTCACGTTCAGTAAAAGCAGTAATTTCTTCTTCAACAGCTGCTAATGTTTGCTCACGCCAATGTAGGGCAACATTTTCCTCAATGAATTTTTTCCCCTCTTCTTCAATACTTTCTGTTCGGCCATATCGTAAAATACGAATTTCTTGATTGGAGAGAAGTCTTCCTAAGGCATTATCAACAGCTAAGTTTGACTGTGAGGCAACGAGTGTTTTTAAGCCTGCTTTTACGTTTTGCTGGCAAATCTCTGAAATAACCGTTGTTTTCCCTGTTCCAGGGGGCCCTTGAATAACATACAAATCTTCTACAGATAACGCGCCGATTACAGCTTTACGTTGATATTCATTTAAATTATTATGAAACTCAATATCTTCACGAAGCTTTGCTGTACGGACAGTCGGACGCTTTTCGAATAAAATCGTCTCTAAGCTTGCATTTACTGCTTCACCTTTTTCAAGCTTTGTAAAGCCGTTACGTAAGCGTCGAATTTGACTTAGTGTCGCAAAATTACTAAAGCTTGCTTGTTTTGAGCGCAAATTTAGCTGGTCTTTGCGTGCTTGCTCCTGTGCAAAAGGCTTTAAGTCAACTTCCACTGTTTGCTTACCCGCATTCGCTTTTAACACTTGTCCAATTTCACCACGGACCCCTTGGATGCTCACACTTAAACCTTCAAGTTGCTTCCATTCCTTCGCTTTCACATATGGACATACTAGTGTTAAACGTGAAAAATCTTCATTATAGTAGCTTTGTTTAAAGTCTGTATGAATATCATCGATTGTCGCATCACGTTCTTGAATTTTTAAATAGCCTTCCCAACTTGCAATACGCTTTTTCACATATTCTGTCCGTTCCTCTGCAATCGGTAGCTCTCTAATTTTCGTGTGAAGATCAAGCGGGATACCAGCCCCATTATTGGGCTTTGTGACAAATTGCAAAGCCGCTGGTAAACGACGATTCGTATTGATTGGACCACGCATATGTACAAAACGAATATTTGTTGCTAATAACCCTTCCACTTTTAACACACAATCCATAATCGCTGTTTTTCCGGCCAATATACTGTCTAACTTTTCATTATGCTCTGCATTAAAATAAATCGATAAAAACGTTTCGCCAATTGTTTTTGCTTTTCTTTTTTCAATATAGACGGTCAATGTTTTTTGTAACGCAAAAAAGGCATGCTCATTTGCTGAGCATTCCTCTACCGCCTCCTTCGCCTTATTCGTCAAAATTAAATTACAGCGTTGTTTCTCTAGTAAAGCGATGTTCTGCATGAGCTGCCCTCCCTTCCGAATTCACTAAAGTATTATTTTATCATATCGTAAAAGGTTTTCAGAAAAGAAAAATCCCCTGCACAGTGATTTCCTTCCACTGTACAAGGGACTTTATAATATTGCAAAATTACGCATCAGTGTAACTCTTGCTCGTCATAACTGTTTAGGAACAGTACTTACCTTTATTTAATGTTGGTCTATTGTTTCTTTCGGTAATGATTTACTCATTTCACAGTACTGAACAAAAACGCGAGCCATTTCACGTAAACGATTATGAACATCCTCGTCTACAATTTTATTGTCTGCATCAAAATGTGATGTATGTGTATAGACATAGTTTGGTGTTACAAGCGCACGGAAGTAGTCTAAAATTGGTTTTAGTTGATTTTCAACTACTAAATGGTGCTGATATGTGCCACCATTCGCTACGATAGAAACAGGCTTATAACGCATCGTTTTCGGATGTAAGAAATCGAATGCATTTTTTAACACACCTGGAATTGAAGCTTGGAAAATTGGTGTAGCAATAATATACGCATCCGCTTCTTCAAATTTTTGAATCATTTTTTTCATATCATCATTTAATGGTGAACCATCGACAATTTGATGCTTATATTCACTAAAATGCATAATTTCTAAGTCGAAACTAGCATCGAATTCTTTAATATAATGCTCTACTTGCTCTAAAATAGCACCAGTTTTACGCCCAAACATTGTGCCATCAACGAGTAAAATTTTCATATTCATTTTGCCTCCACATTCATCTTCTACAATAATATTGTAACAAATGAATAGAGTCACGGGAAGAATTGTAGCAGTCAAAACATGAAATTCAGTCTTTAGGCGGAATGATATGAAAGGAACCTATTTTTCATTTTTGCGATGAAATGTCACCTCTTTGTCTACTACGCTTTCTTCCACTTTAAATTTATCTCGATTAATGATAACCTCTCGATTTACCTTGTCCGCTTCAGATACATCTGCACCTTTTCGCTTTTGCCAATTAAATAGCTCCTCACGTGCAAACTCTTCGCGAACCACTTTTGGAAAATCCATTGTAGCTAGCTGTTGGGAAGGATAGATGGTCACTGGTTGCTTCTTGCCATGTAGCGCAATAACAATCATCGCTTTTGCCACCTGCGAAGCATCGATAGCACGCATACGTTTTAATGGTCCTATTAGCAAAGGTTTAGCAAGCTTTAACACCTTTTCGCCCGCTTTTTCGCCAAAACGAAATTCATCTCGTTGCCCTACTAACAGAGATGGACGAATAATGGATAAGCGTTGCATACCCAGCTCTATTAAAGCCTGCTCCAACTTCCCCTTCACCCGATTATAGTAAACTTTTGACCGTTCATTTGCACCCATTGCCGTTATAACAAGCAAATGCGGAATCCCTTGTTTTTTCGCTAATGAAGCAATAGCTAGTGGATATTCAAAATCCACTTTTTCAAATTCTTCACGTGAGCCTGCCTTTTTGATTGTAGTACCTAAACAACAATATAACTCATAAGCAAATTCAATATCTTTTTCTTCTAGTGTATCGAAGTTACGAATCTTGACCTCTAACTTCGGGTGTTCATAGTGAAGCTTTCTTCGTGCAATAACGATTACCGAAACGTATTCATCATTTTCACATAACTGTTCTATGAGCGAGCTTCCAGTTAACCCAGTGGCTCCCACAACAATTGCCGAACGCATACCCAATCTCTACTCCTCCTATCTGCCTTAACATAGACGGTTACTAGATATGTATAGTATGAATAAGAACATTAGCTTATCCTCTCTATTATTCATCGGTATGACAAACGCCATTTTTGAAGTTTAACTGCATACTTTATTTATCTAATGTTAATTTTTACACATACTTGCCCATTTTTCACCATAATTTAAATAGACAGATGAAAGGATGGGATACATTTGCAAAACGAAACACAAACAATAAAACCGAAAAAATCGATTGTTTTCATAATTGAAAGCTGTATTGATAAAGGGCTGTATCCTTTTGAACGGGTTGCAACATTGGCTAAGTTGCTTGTGCAAGAGGACGTTTTCATATTCGTCAAAACCCCTTCTAATGATGGGATTCAAATTTTAATGAATCACAATCTTTCACCAATACTATTCGATCTTTTTGACGAATTACCTAAGCAAATCAAAGCCATACAGCCTGATTTAATTGTCAGGGACGGTCGTAACTCCGAAAGTTGGCAAGTGGAAAGTTTACGACCATTCTGTAAAACGATGATTCATTTTGATGATTTTGGTGATGGTGGCCAAGCCTGTGATTGTGTGTTACTCGCACTCTATCAAGAAGTGAAAGATTATTTTCCATCTCATTATATTGGTGGCAGTTTCGCCTTTGCATTACCAGAAGCCTATCAACATTCAGATCCATTACCTGATGTTAAAGTACCTGAAAACCCTCCTCATATTGTTGTTGCTTTTGAGGATGGGGACGAGCATAACTTAACGTATCGAACTCTTCGCCACCTAACCCAGCTACAAATCCCACTACAAATTACAGTCATGATAGATGATAGCTATCGCCATGCGACGGATGACTTGCAAATGATGGTACTTAGTCGTCGTAATACTGCAATATTGCGTGATAAAGACGCACTTCTCAAATTATTACCCAAAGCCGATGTCATTATCTGCAATGCGAACTACACACCTTATAAAATTGCTTCTTACGGTGTACCTTGTATTACACTTGCACAAACGGAGAACGAGCTATTACATGCTTTTCCTCGTGAGCATAATGGCTTTATACACCTCGGTCTCGGCCGTAAGATGAAACAATCACAAATACAAAATGCAGTGATGGAGTTTTTATTGCATGAGGCTCGTAGTGAGCGGGCTGTAAAAAAACAGCGACAGCTGAATCTCGCAAGTAATAACCAAACATTGGAATCATTATTACTTGATTTCGCTTATGATCGACATAATATCGCTTCAACTTAGTGATTCTTTTAAGGTGAATATGATACAATATATTAGAATTTTTCACTTCTTTTCCCCCTGCTTCTAGTGAATGTAGGCTAGAATTTTCAAGGGCGTTTAAAGCATCAGTACCCGATTGATTTTAACAATTGAGCGGTGGGGGATGATAAAACCTCCATCGCTTTTACACGCATTGGTAATACAAATGAAACGATAAAGGAGCGACATACCATGCCAACAAAAAGCGATATTGAATATCAAATTAAAGAATTAAAAATGGATTATATGAATTTACAAGGCGACATTGAAAAACTTGAATCTACAGGCCATAATGACCAAGTCGCTAAAGCAGAGCAACGCCTAGCTAACATGGAAACAAAGCTAGCCGAATTAAACAAACTACTAGCAGAGCTTTAATATTTTGCATATTGCAACTGTATGTAATAACAGTCGTACAGCGAATCTATCTACACAAGACGTAATCGAAATTATGGAGGAACAACCTATATGGCAATATTAACAGTTGAAAATTTAGGTCATTCGTTTGGTGACCGCACACTTTTTAAAGATGTTTCTTTCCGTTTAGTTGAAGGCGATCATATTGGTCTTGTCGGCGCTAACGGAGTTGGAAAGTCTACTCTAATGGGAATTATTACAGGGCAAACAATTCACGATGCCGGAAAGGTTGAATGGCTACCTGGTACACATTATGGCTATTTAGACCAACATACTGTGCTGACTGCTGGACGTACTATGCGCGATGTATTGCGTGATGCCTTCCTCCCTCTATATAAAAAAGAAGAAGAGTTAAACGAAATTACAGGTAAGATGGCTGAAGCGACACCTGAAGAATTAGAAGATTTACTAGAACAAATGGCAGATGTTCAAGATGCACTTGATGCTGGTGATTTTTATTCACTCGATATGAAAATCGAAGAGGTTGCACGTGGTTTAGGTTTGGATGCGATTGGACTTGAACGTGATGTAGCTGCCCTGTCTGGTGGTCAACGTACGAAAGTATTACTGGCAAAGCTTTTATTAGAGAAGCCAAAGGTATTATTACTCGATGAGCCAACGAACTATTTAGACGAAGAGCATATTACATGGTTAAAAAACTATTTAAAAAACTATCCACATGCCTTCTTATTAATTTCCCATGATACGGAATTTATGAATGAGACAGTAGATGTGATTTTCCAATTAGAGTTTTCAAAACTGACTCGCTATACAGCTACGTACGAGAAGTTTTTAGAGCTAGCTGAAATCAATAAACGTCAACATATTGATGCATATGAAAAGCAACAGGAATTCATCAAAAAACAAGAAGACTTTATCGCAAAAAATAAAGCGCGTTACTCTACAACGGGTCGAGCTAAATCTCGCGCGAAGCAGCTTGATCGTCTAGAACGAATTGACCGTCCTGAAACAGCAGTAAAACCTGAATTTGGTTTCAAAGAAGCTCGTACACCAAGCCGTTATGTAGTGGAAGCTGAAAATTTAGTCATCGGTTACGATAAAGACAAGCCCTTACTACCACCACTTTCATTTATGATTGAACGCGGCGAGAAAATTGCCTTAGTCGGTATGAATGGTGTTGGTAAATCTACATTATTGAAAACGATGCTCGGTAAAATCAATCCGCTAAGTGGTACAGTTATTCGTGGGGATTATTTAGCACCTTCTTACTTTGAACAAGAAGTAAAGGCAGATAAAATTACACCAATTGACGATGTCTGGAACGCCTTCCCATCCATGGAACAGGCACAAGTACGCGCCGCATTAGCACGTGCTGGATTAAAAACAGATCACATCACTCGCCCACTTAATTCTTTATCTGGTGGTGAGCAAGCGAAAGTTCGTTTATGTAAGCTCATGATGGAAGAAGCCAACTGGTTACTATTTGACGAACCGACAAACCACTTAGATGTCGATGCAAAAGAAGAATTAAAACGTGCTATGAAAGAATTTAAAGGCACAATCGTACTCGTTAGCCATGAACCTGATTTTTATGAAGGTTTAGTAACGAAAGTATGGAATGTACAAGACTGGTTCACATCTGGTCAACAATAAATAGTGCCAGTCACCCACACAATTCAAAATTGTGTGGGTGACTGGCACTTCCTCTAAACTTACATCATTGTAAGCTTATTTAATGAAACTTTTCCCTCTTTCCAGCGTATATTTAGTATAGATTAAAAAATATCATATTCTCTTAAAAGTTTTTTAAATAACTATTGATTTATATATAGCTTACTAGTAAGATATATGTATAACCTATTTAACTTACATATAAGCTATTCATAAAATATAATCTAACAAAGAAAGCGGGGAATGAAGAATGACAGTTACAATTTACTCACAAGCGAGCTGCTCTTCATCCAGAAAAGCATTAAAATGGTTAAAAGAACACAACATTGAATATAAAGAAAAACGTATTACATCACATCCTCTTACACTTGCTGAATTTAAAGAAATTTTAAGCATGACAGAAGATGGCACTGATGAAATTATTGCTACAAACTCAAATGATTTTAAAAATCTTAATATTGATATTGATCAGCTTTCTATTCAAGAGCTATACGCGATTATTCAGGCGCACCCAAGAATGTTACGTAGCCCTATCCTTATAGATGAAAAACGTATCCAAGTTGGGTACAATGAGATGGACATTCGTCGTTTTATTCCACGTAAAGTACGTGCTTACGAGTTAAACGCGATGACAAGATTGGCTCAAGAAAGTTAAAACTGTTTTGGAGATGACCTTATATGGATCAAGAAAAACAACAAGCCATTACCTCATTATTTGAAGTTGTCTCTTCTATCGAGCGTAAATGGGCAAACGAGTGGAATAATCATAATGTACTCGGCTTTTCAAAATCCCATATTTTAATTTTAGACTACTTATCGCAGGAGGGACCAAAGCGCCCTTCTGCTATAGCTGAGCGCTTAAAAGTTACAACAGGTGGCGTCACAGTATTAACGACCAAACTGATTAATGCTGGCTTTATCGAAAAAACACAGCACGCTACCGATCGCAGAGCCTCGCAATTAGTTATTACGACCGAGGGTGAAGATATCCTTGAAGAATCACGTCAACAAGTTAGCGAAATTATTAACAATATGTTTGGCATGCTGTCAGCAGAAGAGGTGCAAACATTACGTGATATTTTTGCCAAGTGTTTACTAACTGTCGATACTAATCGTCAAGATTAAATTTTCAGCTTTGTGTAGAAACACGAATAAGGATGCATCGCAAATTATTGTTTGCAATGCATCCTTATTTTGATTGGCCGAACGAATACTTCCGTCTAAGTAGTTAAGATAGTGCGACCAATTGTTTTTATTACGCTGGTAGCACAGCCTCGACAATTGACACATCAGCCATAAGCATTTCTTTTAGGCGCGCTTTCGCACGGAATAAACGAGATTTCACCGTCCCAATAGAAACCTTCATAATAGTAGAAATTTCAGCAAGTGAATATTGGTCTATGTAGAAATACCATAAAGTTTTTCTATAGATTGCATCTAACTGTCCCATTTTATCCTGTACTAGCTTTGTCACAATTTCTTTTTCAATTTTTTCTTCTGTTGAAATTTCATTATTGGGAACCAAATCTAAAATCGGTACGTCTAATGTTTCAGGTTGGTTCATCATGTACTTACTGCGTCGTACTTTTTTTCGATAGCGATCTCTAAATGTGTTCATTGTAATTGTTGTTAGCCAAGCTTTAATATGTTCTACTTCGGCAACGCTATCTTCGTAGCGTACGACTTTGACCCAAACTTCTTGCATCAGATCTTCTGCTTCTACATTATTACGAGTAAGTTTCAAACATAAATGGTATATATAACGATTATATTCCTCATATACGCCTTCTAATTTTTCATTCATTGTGTATTCCTCCGCTTCTTGTTCTTGCTTCTATACACATTCTCGCAAAATAATGTATTACACTCTATCGTATTGGCTTTCAATTTCATTACAATCGTGTAAGCTTAAATGCTTTTACTTGTAATATTCGTAAAAAATGTTTTACTACTATATCTCTTTTATATGAAAAAACCTATGAAAACCCTTCCAAATTCAAATTCACATAGTCGCATTTAATTATTGTAGGCTTAATATTACTTTTGCTTATATAAAGATTTGTTTATAACTAATAGCGAAGCTTTACACAGTACCTTTATCACTATCATCAACATATACAAAAAGCTCTTAAAAGGTATTACCCGCTTTAAGAGCTTTTTAAGCTATTTATTGAAAATCTATAATGATTTTTAATGCATGCTCATCCGCCGCATTAGCAAATGTTTCGTAAGCTTCCATCATGTCGTCAAATTTATAGCGATGTGTAGCTAACCTTTCTGGCTTAATCTTCCCTGTTTCTAAAGTTTTTATTAGCATCGGTGTTGTGCTTGTCGATACTAAACCTGTGGAAATTGTCACGTTGCGAATCCATAAATCTTGTAATTGCAAATCGACAGGTTTACCATGGACACCAACATTAGCTAAACGACCTCCTGGTGATAAAATTCGCTGGCAAATATCGAATGTTGCAGGGTAACCTACAGCTTCAATTGCTACGTCAACTCCACGACCATCTGTCATTTCAAATATTTTATCGATTGCAGCTTGGGCATCACGTGAATTGATTGTCTCTGTAGCACCAAATTTCTTGGATTCTTGTAAACGATTATCATCGAGATCAATCATTATAATTTTTGAAGGAGAGTAAAATTGCGAAGTTAATAGTGCAGACATTCCAATTGGACCTGCACCTACGATAGCTACTACATCACCTGGTGACACTTGACCATTTAATACGCCAATTTCCAAACCCGTTGGTAAAATATCAGAAATCATAACAGCAGCATCATCAGATATCCCTTGTGGAATGTGGTATAGAGAGTTATCAGCATGTGGAATATGAACATACTCTGCTTGTGTCCCATTGATTAAATGACCTAAAATCCACCCGCCATCTTCACAATGAGCATATAAAGATTTTTTACAATAGTGACATTTACCACATGACGTCACGCATGAAATAATTACTTTATCGCCTACTTTAAAGTTTGATACACCTGCCCCTACCTCTTCAACAATTCCAATACCTTCGTGACCTAAAATTGTCCCCTCTTTAACAGCAGGTACATCGCCACCTAAGATATGCAAATCCGTACCACAAATAGTTGTTTTCACAAGACGCACCACTGCATCGCTATCTTTCACTACACGAGGTTTGTCTACTTCACGTAATTCCTTTTTACCTGGTCCTGCAAATACTAGCGCTTTCATTTAGAATTCTCCTCTCTCAATAGATTTGTAGACTTAATATACTTTAAATATAATTAATTATTCAGAAAACGTCAATATTGTGGACGATTTTAAGTTAATTTTTATAATTTTTAGAGACAAAAAAGCCTTCTTAAATATCGCCATTTAAGAAAGCTCTCGTATTCACATTATTCTCATTTATCTATGGAAGCATGTCCTCGACGCAATCGATATTGTGCACCCGTTAAAAATGGCACCATCGCTTGTAAACATGCATCATCATATAAATACTCTTTAAAAACAATTGGTGGTAGTAACAGCTCTTTTTCTTTACAAGCTTCTTTACAATGTTCAATAAACGCTGGTTGTAGGCTAGTATACAAAGCTGATGGCATTGGAAACTGGTCATATGCTTTCTGTATAGCCATTACCAATAAGTCTTCACTTAGTACTTGATCGAAGCTGAAACCCGTTATTTTCTTTGTATGGACATCTATAATAGACGCCATATAAGCCCATCCTTGATGCCAAGTTGGTACGTAACTTATATTGATTACCCACTTTTCGTTAGCTTTTGTCGTTTCGAAGCCTATATTTACTATTGGTTCCGGAACTTCTTCTACTTGTGCTTCCCTTGCCATTTTTAATACACGCTGGACCTTCCGCAAACTCCCTTGAAAGCCTCGCATTTTCAATATTTCATATAGCTGTGCACCATTATAAAGTTGCCCATTTTCGATAAATATTTGTTCAATTTCCTCTAATAACGCTTCCGATGCCGACTTTCTTGATGACTGTTGCTTTTTTTGCAATCCACTGTAGTAAGTACTTTTGGGCAAGTCTAATAGCTCACAGAGTACTTTAACAGCATGTTTTTTACTTTCCCGTTCTATATAATCAATTACATCTGTATCATCTAATTGGCTGCGAATATGGTAATAGCCTTTTTTAAAATATCGACCTCTTGTTTTAATCGTTCGTTTTCTTTTTGAACGGTTAATACTTCTGCCTTCGTCATGTCGGTGACACCATCAACTGGTGTATATAACTTTATCCATTTATAAATGGTTACTTCAGATATACCATATTCGCTTGATAATTTACTGACAGCGGTGCCGAGGCGATATTGTTTTACAAGCTCTAATTTAAAGTCAGATGAATATCGTTTATTCCCCATACAACTCCCCCTTTTTTCTCCTATTTATAATAGTTGCTTGTCATAACAATGTCTAGGTTGCTGAAGGATAGTTCCGTATGAATCATCGCTATTGCAGCAATAAATAATGTTTTGGAAAGCATTGCTACGACAGGATTCCCCAACCACATTATGCTATACTATTTCTATTATCGAAATATTGAAAGAGGGATGAATGTATGACGCAATTACAGACATTAAATGCTTATTTTGCTGAACATCGTGAGGCGCACTTAAATGAATTAAATGAATTTTTACGTATTCCAAGTATTAGTTCATTATCTGAGCATAAAGGCGATATTCAGCATGCCGCAGAATGGCTAGCTGATGCCTTCAAGAAACTCAACTTAGAAAACATTTCTATCACTCAAACTGCTGGTCACCCTGTTGTTTATGCTGACTGGTTACATGCAGAAGGCAAACCAACTATTCTATTTTACGGTCACTACGATGTACAGCCAGTTGATCCATTACATCTATGGGATAGCGAACCGTTCAACCCTACGATCCGTGATAACAAATTATATGCACGTGGCGCAAGTGATGATAAAGGTCAAGTGTTTATGCACTTAAAAATGATTGAAGCACTATTTGCAACGACTGGTACTTTGCCAGTGAACGTAAAATTCATCTATGAAGGAGAAGAAGAAATCGGTAGCCCTCATCTGCCTGCCTTTGTTGAAGAACATAAAGAAAAATTAGCAGCTGATTTAATTTTGATTTCTGATACAGGTCTTTATGGCCCTGGTAAACCAGCAGTATGCTATGGCTTACGCGGTCTTACAGGCGTACAAATTGATGTGCGTGGCGCAAAAGGCGATTTACATTCAGGCCTATACGGTGGCGGTGTACAAAATGCCATTCATGCACTAGCAGAAATTTTAGCATCCTTCCGCGACGAACACGGTACAATCCAAGTAGAAGGTTTCTACGATAAAGCATTACCATTAACGGAAGAAGAACGTGAAGCTTATCGAGCACTAGGCTTTGACGAAGACTCCGTAAAAGAGGAAGTCGGCGTATCTGAATTGTTCGGTGAAGCAGGCTATTCTTATTTAGAGCGTACTTGGGCCCGTCCAACTTTAGAAGTAAATGGTGTATTCGGCGGATTCTCTGGCGAAGGCATTAAAACTGTACTTCCTGCTGAAGCTGGTGCAAAAATTACTTGCCGACTAGTACCAAATCAGGAGCCAGAAGAAATCGTTGCTTTATTAAAAGCACATATCGACAAACATAAGCCTGCTGGTGTAGAAGTAACGATTTCAGAATTCGATAAAGGCCGTCCATTCTTAACACCATTTGATCATCCATTTATTCAAGCAGCCGGTCGTTCCTACGAAAAAGTTTATAATGTACCTACCGCTTACACACGTGGTGGTGGTTCGATTCCAATCGTTGCTGCCTTTGATGAAATTTTAGCTTTACCAGTTGTTTTAATGGGCTTTGGTCTATCGAGCGAAAACTTCCATGCACCAAACGAGCATTTCCATTTAGAAAACTTCGATAAAGGTTTACGTGTATTAGGAGACTATTTATATGAGGTTGCAGCACTAAGTCAATCGTAAACAACACAACTTATCCGCGATGTACTTTGCTTTACCCGCGAAATACTTTGGGTTATCCGCGCTTTATTACCATTTACCCGCGGAATACCCGATTTTACCCGCGCTTTACTGCGGTTTACCCGCGATAATAAAAATCCCCTCGCCATTTTGGCAGGGGATTTTTCATTTGTTTATTCACCAAAATTCGTTACAAACTGTGCTGATGTTTTTCGTTCTTTGCCTTTTGGTACTTCATCAAAATAACCTACCTGTAACATCGCTATTACACGTTCACCTGGCTGCACTTTTAATGCTTCACGGAATTTAGGATTATCTAAGAAGCCTGGTGTTTTCCAGCAAGAGCCAATACCTTTATCCCAAGCTAACAGCTGGATATTTTGAATAAAAATACTCGCTGCTGCGTAATCTTCTAAACGCTCTTTTTGACGTGCATCCTCTGGCACAATGACAAATGCATAGCCACCAGGCAATGTAAATTTTGCCATTTGCTTCGCTAAATCTTCACTCGAAAGCTCCTGCCATTTTGGAACAGCTAGCTCTCGTAATAGCTGATGTAGTGCAACTAAATCATCATCGCAAGCAATAACTAAACGCCACGGTTCGCGATTACCATGATTCGGTGCCCAGACAGCATCGTCAACAATGCCCAGTAAATCTTCACGTTTCACTAATTGCCCATTAAACTTCTTAATTGAACGGCGATTTATAATTGCATCTCTTACCGATAAAAATTGTTCGCTCATTTTTTTCTATCTCCTTCTAATAATAGTAGTATATATCATTATTCTTCATTTCTATCTCCAACATTATCATAAAATGATGAGCTTTAAAACTGCTAACACTCTAAGCAAAACTATCATCTATATGATAAAAATAATAGGTCATATTTGGGGTATACGCCGTAGAATCCTGATAAAAATAAGCCCTATTAATACTATCTGATGTATGTGCATTGACATAGGGAATTCCATTTTGGATACTCGTCACAATGACCGAATGATCAATTCTGCCATCTCCTTGAAAATCGTAAAATATAACGTCCCCAATGTCCAATTGTTCTGCCGTTTGCACGCGTGTAGCCTTTAAACCCGTTTTTGAGCCCTCTAAATACCATCTTAGAGAATGTGCCACGGACCAGCTAAAGCTCCAGTTGCCTTGTTGAATCCACCAGCCCCTTTCCCTATTTGGTGCTCCTCGCATCGGTGCTCCTCCAGCAAGTAAGCACTGTGAAATATAATTCGTACAATCGACATCAAAGTTCGGAAATGCCGGATTACGACTATTCCACCATAAATTCGCATATTGCACAGCTGCCTGTCTGTTATACATTTTGGCCACGCTCCCCCTCCTTATGTCCATCATATGACTCCATCGTTCGTTCTATTAATTAGGTCCTTCATCGCAAAATTGCTGAAAGCTGTCACATTAGGCGCTATCTTTTCCAATTTTAAGATAGTTTTTGCTACAATAAGATTAAACAAATTGGCAATTTTTTTATTTTACGAACAGAAGGGATGTTGAATGTGAAGCAGCATGCTGAGAAAGAAATTTTACAGCCTACTCTTTTATGCGATAAAAAAGGGAATTTAAATCCAGCTGCTATTGGATTTGCACGAAAACCTCTCATAAATAGCAATTTAAGCGGACATATCATGCGTAAAAAGAAATGGAACTATTGGTGCATCTATGGCGATGAGATTTTATTCTCCGCAACGATTAGTCATTTCGATTACGCAGCTGTGTGCTTCGTGTATTTCCTTGAATATGAAACTCAGCGCTATTTTGAAAAAACAATAACAGTTCCACTCGGTGGCAAGCTCAAAATGCCAACGCATGTACTGGAATCGGTATCTTTCACAAATAGTGAAATGACAATTGATATGACCTATATTCAAAACGAAACACATTTATCTGTTTCAATCCCTACTTTTGATGGCGATGCCTTGCGTGCCAATTTAATTATTCAGCATCCACCTTCAGACGAATCGTTAAATGTCGTCATTCCTTGGAATCGTAGGACATTTCAATTTACAGGAAAGCATCATATTCTTCCTACTTCAGGAGAAGTAATCATCGGCAATCGCCGCTTTACGTTTACCCCTGAAGAAAGCTTTGCTGTACTTGATTATGGACGTGGTGTTTGGCCACGGGAAGCCACTTGGAATTGGGGCATGGCATCTCAACGTGTTCGAGGTAGGCGCATCGGACTCAACTTAGGCGGTAAATGGACAGATGGTACTGGCATGACTGAAAATGCTGTTTTTGTGGATGGGAAGATGACAAAAATACACGAAGATTTGCTGTTCACTTATGATCGAGAGGATTATATGCAACGCTGGACAGTAAAAACAAAATTTTCAAATCAAGTATCTCTAACATTCTCTCCATTTTTCGAACGGGTTGCCGCAACTAACGCAAAACTCGTTAAATCGGAAGTACATCAAATGTTTGGTTATTATGATGGAACGATTTTATTAGATAATGGTGAAACATTAGTTATTAAGCAAATGCTAGGATGTATCGAAGAACATCAAGCAAAATGGTAATAACTATTTCCTATTTCAACCTTAAAACACAAAAAAATTCGCCCTCTTTTCGCCATCGATAAAAGAGTGTCGCGAATTTTTTTGTTTCCTTTGGAGTCATTAGTTGTCGTTCAGCAAAGGGTAGCTTTGTTAATCTTTATTGATTCCATCTAGTATAGCTTCTGGGTCATCTGTAAATAGGGCTTGTATGCCGAGCTGTTGCAATTGCTTTGCATACTTAACGTCATTAACGGTGTAAACACGCACGGTTGCCTCTCTCTCTAGTGCTGTTGCTATAGGTTTCCTAAATGCAGTAGGTAAACTAACATGAATCGCATTAGCAGGAATGGTTGCTGTATAGGTTGTAAAATCGACTAAAACCTCCGCAAATAAAGCAGCCGTTTCAATGTATGGTGCCATCTGATATACAGTTTGAAGCGATTCATGGTTAAAGGAAGAAATAATGACCCTCTCTGTCATTTGGTGCGTCGCTATTTCCTTTAATACAAGTGCCTCAATTCCTTCGTAAGGAAAGACATCCGTTTTTAACTCAATATTGATACGATGGTGTGTAGCGACAAAAAGCTCTAAAACTTCACCTAATGTAGGAATACTTTCACCTTGAAATTGTGCTGCAAACCACGAACCATAATCATATGCACGCAGTTGCTGAAGTGTAAAATCTTTTACATAACCAGAACCATTAGATGTTCGGTCAATCGTTTCATCGTGAATAACTACAAGCTCACCATCTGCGGTGACATGAACATCCAATTCAATACCTGCAATTGGTAGCTTAGATGCTGCATAAAAAGCAGCTTTTGTATTTTCGGGAAAATGAGCTGAAACGCCACGATGGGCAAATAAATCCAAATGCAAAACCTCCTTTTACTCGTTACTTCATAGTATAACAATAAGCTAAATAGAACGTTTACACTTGATAGGTAAAATTTTGTATAGTAGTATGAGAATCTACTTAAAATTGTAAGTACTTAGGAGGTGCTAAAAATGACTGCACAACACCCAGATTTTCAGGCTGAGTTAGAGCGCCTTGCATACACGCAAAATTATATGCAACAGATTTTAAATGAATCGCAACGAGACCTGCAATCTGCACAAGAAAATATACGAAAGTCTATGGCGGATTTAGATTATCTAGATTCAAGTTTAAGTTATTTAAACATTTTAACAAATGCTCGTTTTTTTGAAATGGCTCGCAATCAAAAAGAAGGTTTAGAGGCTGTACAAAAAAAGCCTTACTTCGCCCGCATTCACTTTCAAAAAACGGGCGATCCTGAAGAGTTTTTGTATATCGGAAAAACGTCCTTATTTCATCGTGAAACACATGAACCTATTATTGTCGATTGGCGTTCGCCTGTAGCAAATGTCTATTACGACGGCCGTCTTGGTGATATGGAATATGATGTTCGCGGAGAAGTTCATAAAGGACATTTATTTGCCAAACGACAATATAAAATTGAAGATGGCGTATTGCTCGATATTCGGGATATTGACTTAACAACAAATGATGAATTACTACAAGAAGCATTGGCAGGAAAAGCAGATGTACGCTTAACAGAAATCGTCTCTACTATCCAAAAAGAACAAAACGATATAATACGCGCTCATCTGCGTCAGCCAATTATTGTCCAAGGTGCTGCCGGTAGTGGGAAAACTACGATTGCTTTACACCGCATCTCGTACTTCCTCTATACGATGGGCGAACATTTTAATCCTGAGCAGCTCATGATTTTAGCACCGAATAAGCTTTTTATTGATTATATTGGAGATGTCCTCCCAGAGCTTGGTGTTGATAAAATATGCCAAACAACATTTGCAGACTATGTCCTTGCCGCAACAAAACTAAAGTTAAAACTACGCAATCCGAATGAACAATTGGAATCACTCGTAATAGGCGGTGCTGATCAGCCAACTGCTTGGATTTCTGAAGTGAAGGGCTCCCTTTATTATCGAGATATGATCGAACGATATTTACAAAAAATTGAATTGCAAATAGCTGAACAATTCGAGGATGTCTATATTGAAAAATATCGTATAATGCGGGCTTCACATTTAAAAAAATTATTCTTATATGAATTTTCTTATATGCCGATTGAAAAACGGTTAGCCCATATTAAAAAGGTACTTGCAAGTCATGTTCGGCAAAAGAAACAAGCCGTCTTAAATACGTTGCATGCAAAATACGATGAAGCCCTTGGAAAAGCGCTCAATGGTATTCGTGATGCTGAGAAACGAAAACACATTGTTACAAAATTTATCGATGAACGCGATGAACGTTTGCCCGCCATTGAAAAGGAAGCAAAATCTACCGTTGCTGTCTACATGCGCCGCTTTACAAAATATAATGTAAAAACAGTCTATCGTACACTTTTAACGAACGCTGAACTATTAGCAGAAATTGCACCAGAATGGCATTATATGGAACAACAACAATTTTTACAAGCACATGCTAAAGAGCAATGGATGTTAGAAGATTTAGCTGCCCTCTATTATTTACAAGCAAAGCTAAAAGGGATTGCAGATGAATGGAAAATGCGCGTTGTCTTTATCGATGAAGTACAGGACTACAGCCTATTCCAACTCGCCGCTCTAAAAGCAGGGCTAGAAACGGATATGTTTACAATGGTAGGTGATTTAGCACAAGGGATTCATAGCTATCGTTCCCTAACCGCTTGGGAGCCTGTGCAAAATTTATTTCCCCGCGCTAGCTTCAGAACACTTCAAAAAAGTTACCGAACAACTATTGAAATTATGGAGGTCGCTAACAAAATTTTAATGCAAATGGATGAGCAACTGCCATTAGTTGAGCCTGTAGTCCGTCATGGAGATGCGCCAACATTTGTACAGGCAGCTTCCTTTAATACGCAGCAAATTAGAGAAATTTTCGCTTCCATTAGAGCAAACGGGCACCAATCAATTGCCTTAATTTGCAAAACTACGGCTGAAGCCAAATCAATGCAACAGGCGTTAACGAATGACGCCATACCTTGTCAACTTCTCACAGAAGATGAATCGATTAATCAGCAAGTATTACTTGTTGTACCAAGCCATTTAGCAAAAGGTCTTGAGTTTGATGCTGTCATTGTTGCTGCCTTTGATACGCCCTTCTTTGATTCGAAAATTGATAGAAAATTACTTTATGTGGCATTAACTCGTGCCATGCATGAGCTATATTTAATTGGTCCTACGAAAAAGGCATTTCTATTAGAAAATTAAATAACACTTTCTTACGCCTTACTAAAAAATAAAAAATAGCACAGTAGGATACAGTCCCTAACATGCTATTTTAGCAGTTGGATAGCCTTGCTCATTCATAAAGATTAAATAAATACTGTAAAAATTATTTATGGCGCGGTGGTAATCTGTAAAACTTTCCTTTCGATAAATAAGCTTTCACAACCTTCCACCATGAGCGAGGTGCTTCCCTCGGAGGAGACTTTTTTTTCGGCAATGCTGGCATACGCATGACAACGCCCCCTTTCTTCATCCTTATTAATACTATATGGGCATAGTACACATTTATGATAAAAAAGAGGAATATAACAGGAACTTAAACTTCTTAGCAATAAAGAGGTTGGGACATAAGAGAAAAAGTGTTAGATTGATTTGGTTCAATCTAACACTTTTTTGCTATGCCGTTGTTGTCCGCTACGACGGTGCTTTCCGCTCAGCACCGTAAGCCGCAACCCTCTGCTTGCGCGCGGAATGCCCGCGTCTTACATTATGTGCTGTTCTGAGCTGGAGTCACCGCCTTCGCTACCAACAACTAGTAAACATTTCTAATTTTTTTAATTGCAAAAGCAAGAATAAATAAGGTCTCCATATAGCAAAAATTTATGAACAGCTTTCGTCTGTTCCTTAAATTTTTTTAGTTTTGTCCTAGCCACTCTTTCCATTAATTTTTCACATAATAGTCTAGTTGCTGTGCTTTCATAAAGCCTGCCTTCTCATAAACAGAAAGAGCTTTTCTATTCTCGATTTCTACATCAAGCATAACAAATTTAGCGCTTTGTTTACTAGCATAGTCTTTTGAAAAGGATAATAAAGCTGTACCGATTCCTTGCCCTTGATACTGAGGATGAACTGCAAGTGCTGTCACCCATTGAATTTCATTTTCTTCCGCTGTGGTCACCGTACCTACAACGTGACCATCTTTATGTGCCACCCATAGTTTTCGCCCATTCATTGACGTATTAAAGGCGATTAGCTCCTCCGATTCTGATGGCAAATCCCCAAACGCATCACTATATATAGCGATTAGTTCAGTCTGCTCCCCAGCGTATGGGGCAATTTGAATATCATCACGAAGTTCAACTGGCTCTGCTTTCGTTTCCAATGTTGCTTCTGAAAAACTGTATGAATAGCCAAACTTTTCGATAAATGTATGCCCGTAAGGAGAGCCATCAATAACGACTGCCAACTGACCTTCTGCTCCTCGCTCTTCTAGTCCAGCTTGTAACACATTGACTAAAGCTGTTCCAATTCCTTTTTGGCGATAAGCTGGTGTCACTACTAACGACCATTCATACGTATGCAACCCTATCAAATCAATGGCACTTGCAGCACCTACTAATACATCATTGTCATCTTCATAAGCAAGCACCATAAAACCTTTCGATTCAAAAGAACCTGCCGATGGTATATTCATAATCGTTTCATATACACGATAATCGTTTAAAGTTGCTTCTTCACATAATATTTTTAATTCATTCAATGTTTCCCCATCCAAAGGGAATGACACTGTAATCACTGAAATGTTCATTGTTTACTCCGTTCTTATATCAGACTATTGCCCTATTGTAGCAAGAAAGAAAATGAACTGGCAACAAATTATAATACCCGTTTCTAATAATCAGCAATTTTACTTCCAATACAGAATAAATAGAAAGATTTGTACTACTATAGGTCTTTAAAATAAATGAAATTTACTAGAAGCGATTAGTTATAAATCATTATATGGCTTCTTATCCTAAGAAATCGAATAATTACATTTATTGTAATTATTATAACATTAATACAAATAAATTACATTAATAAAAGTACTAAATTTCTACAATAAATTATTATACAACCGTTACTATTGGCAGGTGCTTCCAATTAAAAAAGAACGATTTCTAGAAAAATCGCTCTACAATCAAACTTATCCTACTTACGTTTACCAGTAATTTGCGGTTCTTTTCCACCTCAATAGTTCTTCCAAACATTACTCTTCTAAATGATATGTGGAGGCGCTTAGCATCTGGGCGTAAATGCCCCCTGATTCGATTAATTCTTGCTGTAAACCTGCTTCTACTAGCTCACCCTTCTGCATAACAAGTATGACATCTGCATTGTGCACAGTATTTAATCGATGTGCAATGACAAAGCTTGTGCGTCCTTGCATCAGTCGGTCGAGTGCCTCTTGGATTGCTAATTCTGTTACGGTGTCAATGCTGCTCGTTGCCTCATCAAGCAATAAAATTTTCGGATTAGCAATCAGTGCCCGTGCAATGGATAATAATTGCTTTTGCCCTTGGGAAATTTCACGACCATCTGCTTTAAGAACAGTATCATAACCATCCTTTAGTTTCATAATAAATTCATGCGCATTAGCGAGCTGCGCCGCTTCTATAACTTCCTCATCACTAGCATCTAAACGGCCATAACGTATATTTTCCCTTACTGTAGTTTCAAACAAAAAAGGGTCCTGTAATACAAAGGCCATTTGGCAACGGAGTGCTTGCCGTTCAATTTGCTGTACATTTATACCATCAAATAGCACTTCGCCCTTCGTCACCTCATAAAATCTAGCAATTAACTGTAAAATCGTTGTTTTCCCTGCACCAGTTGCCCCTACCAAAGCAACCGTCTGCCCTGGCTCAACCGTAAAATTAATATCTTTTAGTGTGTAAGATTCCTGTGCCACATCATATTTAAAAAACACATGTTTGAATGTTACCTGTCCTACTAATGTATGATTCTTTGCAGTAGACATTTCCATTTCAGACTGTTCATCGAGTAATGAAAATACACGCTCAGCTCCTGCAATAGCTGACAGTACTGTATTAAACTGATTCGCCAAATCATTTAATGGTCGTGTAAATTGGCGAGCATATTCTGTAAAAATAACAATTACACCTATTGATACATGACCGTAAAGTGCAAGCACCCCACCAATACCAGCAACAATAGTAAAGCTCATATTATTTAAAAAGTTCATGACTTTTGGTATATATCCAGAGTACGTCTGTGCCCAAAAGCCTGTTCTTTTCAAACGTAAACTTTTGTCGCGAAATTCTGCTTTTACACGCTCTTCCTGTGAAAAGGCCTTTACAATTCGCTGTCCAGAAATAGTTTCTTCAACCATGCCATTGAGCGCTCCCATTGCTGATTGTTGCTCTTTAAATAACGGAGCAGTTCGACGTGTAATCCAGCGCATTGCCCAAAACATAATTGGAATAATTGTCATTGTTAAGATCGTTAACAATGGGCTCAAGCTTAGCATGATAATAAGCGTGCCCCCAAGCGTTAAAACGCTGGAAAACACCTGTATAAAAGAACTATTCAAAGTAGAGCTAACCGCTTCAATATCATTTGTCATGCGACTCATTAACTCGCCATGTTGCCGTCTATCAAAAAACGAAATAGGTAACTTTTGAAAATGAGTAAAGACACTTGTTCGCAGCCTATATATCGTCTGTTGGGCAATCCCAATCATCCAATAATTTTGTAAAAATAACGAGATAGCTAAAAGCACATAAATTCCGATTAACAGCGTAATTTTACTGCCTAATCCACTTAGCTCGCCATGCATCACATATAGATCTATTATCTTGCCGATTACATACGGTCCTAATAGCGCCATAATTGAGCTGACCATGACGAGTAACAGTACGATGACTAATAACATCCGTTGTTCATCGACAATTTTCCATAGACGCCATAATGTACTTTTCCAATCTGCTGCTCGTGGCCCTTTCTTTTTCTTTACAACCTGTTTTACATCCTCTTTCGATAAAATCGGCTCATAGCCAAAAGGTTTTTGGAAAAATCCCATTATTTCACCTCCTGCTGGGAGATAGCGATTTTTTGATAGAGCTCAGAAGTTTGCACAAGGTCTTCGTGTGAACCATAGGCGACCACTTTACCCTCGTCTATTAACAAAATATGATCTGCACCTTTAGCCGTACGAATTTTTTGTGTGACAACGAGCATCGTTGCACTTTCTTCACTAAGCGCATCCCATAGTGCCTGCTCTGTTTTCACATCAAGTGCACTTGTACTATCATCAAGCATTAATATATGTCCTTTTCTTAATAGTGCCCTCGCAATCGATAATCTTTGTTTTTGACCACCTGATAAATTAACTCCCTTTTGCCCAACTCGCGTATCATAACCACTCGGGAAGTCTTCCACAGATGCATGGATTTGTGCCTGCATCGTTGCATTTAACACTTCGTCCATTTCCGCTTTCGTATCCCCCCAACGTACATTATCAGCAATACTACCTGTAAATAATAAAGATTGCTGCGGAACATAGCCTATGATGTCGCGTAGTTCTTGCAAGTCCCATTGTTGAACATCTTTTCCTTCGACATATATCTGTCCTTCTGTCACATCATAAAAACGAGGAATAAGCTGTAGTAAAGTCGATTTACCAGCACCAGTAGCCCCCATAATGGCTAATTTTTCACCTGACTTCACTTGAAAACTTACGTTGGACAAGACGGTAGCATCTGTACCTGGGTATTGAAAGCTGACATTATGAAATACCAGCTCCCCTAATTTCATGTCACTAGATGCCCCCACTATCGATGACGAAGCACTTTCTACTTCATTGTCAACAGCCAACACCTCTGTCATGCGTTCTGCTGAAGCTTTCGCACGGGCATAAAAAATAATAATAAAAGCAAACATTGAAAACGAACCTGTAATACGCATTGCATAGTTGACAATCGCTACAATATCTCCAAGTGGTGCTGTCCCTGTAGCAACTTGCTTTGTACCGAACCAAAGAACTGCCAATAAACTCATGTTCATTACGAACAATAAGACCGGCATAATATATTCCATCGTGCGCAGTGCTTTAACAGTATCCACCTTCAAATGTGATGCCACTTGCTCAAAACGTGAAGCCTCATATTTCCCACGTAAATAAGCTTTCACGAGGCGCATTGCTTGTAAATTTTCTTGAAGCACTCGATTTAATCGGTCTACACGCTTTTGCACTTTCCCAAAATAAGACACACCTTTTGCAACCATAAAAATTAGGAAAACAAAAATGATTGGTGCCCCAATAACTAAAAACAATGCTAGTTTTGCATTGACAACAAATGCCATAACAACGCTCCCCACAACAGCAAGTGGTGCTCGGAGCATAATACGAAGGCTCATAAACAACACTGTTTGAACTTGTGTGACATCATTTGTTAGCCGAGTAATGAGCGAAGCTGTAGAAAATTTTTGATAATTAGCCAATGTAAAAGATTGTATTTTTTCAAACAAAGCATTACGCAAATCAAAAGCAAAGCTTTGCGCAGTATGTGATGAAAAATATGAATTAATGACACCGGCTAAAAAGGCGATAAAAGATAAAATAAGTAATACGGCTCCCCATTGTATAATCATCTGTTGATTTTGAGCACGTACACCATCATCAATAATTTTGGCCATAATAAGCGGTTGAATCAGCTCTACGAATAATTCCATAAGCATCAAACATAATGCAATAACGGCTGTCCACTTATAAGGTTTTACATACGAAAAAATTACTTTCACATTCTCTCCCCCTTGTTTGAGAAGAACTAGTATTCTATAAACCTAGTCAAAAACACCTATACAAATAATATTTTTATGCCTTTTCTCCTGCGATTGATAGCCATGTTACACAAACAAGCATAACGAAAACTCCCACTAATTGCCACAATCCAAGTGATGTACCAAATACAATAACTGAGATCACCATCGCCGTTAACGGTTCGATACTTGATAAGATACTTGTCTCTACAGCAGTAATATACTTCATGCTACTTAAAAATAGAATGAAGGCAACAGTGCCCGTTACGATTAGCGCCAGCATTAAACCTGTAATTTTGAAATCTGTAAAGACCGTCCACTGATTGGATTGCCATACACGACTTACTATACCTAACGTCACACCACCGATTAGCATCCCCCAGCCTACGACAAGGAGCACATTCCATTCTTTCATCAGACGTGCTGGATACAATGTGTAAAAGGCAAACGTTAATCCAACTGCTACTCCCCATAATAAGGCTTTATTACTAACTAATAAAGATTCAAAAGAAGCGTTCGTTAGTAGTAGAAATAAACCTACTAATGTGCCTATAATACCTAATACTTGATATTTAGGTGGCCATTTCTTTAAACTAAGAGATACATAAGCAACAACAAATATTGGCGCTAAAAATTGTAGTAACGTAGCTAATACAGCATTACTTTCATTTATCGCTCCAACGAAAGCATATTGCACACCGAGCATTCCTACAATACCAAAGGTTAATAGCTGTCTACTCCAAAATTTTTGTTGCCATATGCTAAAAATATCTTTACCTGTTAACAATAAGTATGTAAGTAGAAAAATACCTGCAACCGATAGACGAATTGTCAACATAAAAGAAACTGTCAATGCTGTATGATTGAGTAACCATTCCATTAAAGGTCCTGTTGCTCCCCACAACATCGCTCCAGTAATAATAAAAAGTATACCTTTTAATCGTTCCATTCAATTCCCGCTTCCTATATACGTACTAAAAATTGTTATTTTTCTTCAAAACTTTTCTTTAATTTCGTTAGAAAAGTCCTATTTTTTCTCATTATCAAATATTTACAATTATATTCATAATGACTAATTCCCGATAATTATCTATAATATTAGTATATATTGATTACCCAAGGAGATCGAATACTCATGAGTCTTATGCATAAATCATTTACGATAGATGAACATTATATAAATTCACTTCCTTTTCCTGCAATTGTCATAAAGCAAAATGGACAAGCAACAATTTCGGGAAAACACGCTGAAGAACTATTTGGTTTCTCAGTTACTGACATTACAGGACATACTACTCCATCCATACATGAAAATCTACTAAGAAATCTTTCATCTGAGACGTTTCAAGCGATTTTACACAATACAGAAAGTACATATATAGATAAAGTTCAAGTGTACACACATTCTGAAGAAGAAATCTCTTCAGCATTACTGGCAAAACCATTTATTGAACAAGGTGAACACCTTATTTTAATTATGTTTATGTTACCAGAGTTAATGATTAATTCTGTTTCAAACAGCAGTACATATGTAGACTTAAAGCAAGGTTTAGACTCTACATTTATGACAGTGACTTTGGATCGTGATGGCTTTATATTAGAGTGTAATGCAGAATTTTTAAAAATTAGTCAATGGACACCAAAGCGAGTAATCGGCAAAACTTTTTGGCAACTATTCCCTGAAAACGAAGCGAGTGAAAAAATTACAAATACGATATGGCGCAATTTAAATAATGGCCATACGTGGCAAGGGGAAATCGAGAAGGTTACGAAAACAGGGCAGTCCTATTGGGTACTTCTCACAGCTATCCCAACTTTTAATTTAGAGGCAAATGAACATCAGTTTATTTTAATTGAGAAGGATATTACAAAATCTAAGACAATTCAACACCAACTTGAAAAAATTGCTTATATCGATACAGAAACAGGCTTGATGAATGCCCACCGTTTAGAAAAAGTGATTACAAAAATGATTGAGGAAGAAAAACACTTCTCCTTCGTCTATTTAAGTATAGATAAATTTTATACATTAAAGGAATTACACGATCAACAAATCAATCAAAGCCTAATTATCGAATTTACAAACCGCATCAAAATGTACTTCCAAGACAGTACGATGGCTCGTATTAACGAAAATGATTTTGTTGTCATTACGCCATTAAGTGAATGGTTTATACAAGGCTTCTTGTCCTATTTACAACAGCATCCAATCTATAGCAGCAATATCGCAGTACCTATTTCAATTAGTGGTGGTATTACACGCTACCCTGAGGATCAAACAACCTTCTCTCAACTAATGAAGGCCTCAATCGCAACGATTACGAATGTGCGTGAAGCCGGTGGTGACAAAATTGTCTCCCTTTCAAAAGCAACACATAAAGCATTAAATCGAAAAGCTTTAATTGAAAAACGTCTGCTACAAGCACTAGACCAGAAAAACCTAAAAGTACTTTATCAACCACAAGTTGACATCTATTCAGGTAAAATAACAGCGGTGGAAGCGCTAGTTCGTTGGGAAGATGAAGTGATTGGTGTCGTTTCACCAGATGAACTAATTCCAATCGCTGAGGAAACGGGTCTTATTAACAATATTGGATCGTTTATGATAGAAAAAGCCTGCGAGCAAGCACTTATTTGGAAGAAGGCTGGTCATAATTTAAAAGTGGCTATTAACTCATCTGTGCGTGAATTCCGCGATAAAAACATGGCCAAATCCATTCTTGATATGTTAGCAAAAACAAATTGCCCTGCCAATCTCATTCAAATTGAAATTACTGAAAAATTCGCATTAGAAGCAGAAGCTGCTACCTCTATTACACAGCAAATGCGAAAACTTGAAAACGAAGGGATTGCTTTTGTTTTAGATGATTTCGGTACTGGTTATGGTTCATTCCGATACATGCAAATTTTACCAATCGAAACATTAAAGATTGATAAAACATTTACTAGTTCGTTATTAAAGTCCGAAAAAACACAAAAGCTTATGCATGGCATGGTACAGTTAGGCAAATCTATGGAGTTAAAAGTGGTAGCTGAAGGCGTTGAAACAGCCGAGCAAGCTGATCTATTAATCACTTACGGCTGCGATGCTATTCAAGGTTTTTATATTAGCAAACCTGTTACACCAGACGAAATCGAATCATTACTTATAAAATAAAAAATGTGATAAAAAGCTGTTCCGATGTATCCACCACTTTCGGAGCAGCTCTTTTTATTCACCATATTTTGTATAATGTAAAGTGATACTTTATTTTCGATAAGTTCTTTGCAACTTCGACTTGCTTGAGCGGATAGCACGAAATACAAATTGCATTAAGACCTCTGCAAACACTAAGCCCATCACGATTGCACCTGTAATTAAAAACGCCTTCAGCCCATATTGTAAGCCCTGTAAATAATCATCTTCGACAACATTACGCATTGCATTGTAGGCCATCCCCCCTGGCACAAGCGGAATGATTCCCGCCACAATAAAGATAATCATCGGCATTTTAAAGCGGCGCGCATATAAATGTGCAACAATTGCAATGATAAATGAGCTGAAAAACGAAGCGTCTACAACATCCAATCCCTGCTCAGTCAAAAGATAATAAATCATCCAGCCAATCACACCAACAAAACCGCAATGAAATAAGGTTTTTCTTGGTACATTAAAAATAATCGCAATACCTGCTGTTGAAAAAAAGCTCACAATTAATTGTATAATTATATCCATCTCTTCCGCCTCCTAAAACGATAGGATGACGGCAATCGCTGAACCAATCGCAAAGGCTGTTAAAAAAGCCTCTGCTCCCTTTGCCATCCCTGACATAAAATGACCTGCCATTAAATCCCTTACCGCATTAGTGATTAAAATACCTGGCACTAGTGGCATAACAGAGCTAATAATAATTTTATCGATTTCTGTACCATAGTGAAACTTCACTGCTAAAAAAGCAATAACGCCAATAATTAACGAAGCCGTAAACTCCGAGAAAAATTTCACTTTTGTTAAATGATTCATTAGAATAAGAGTAAGAAATCCTAGACCACCTGCAATAAATGCTGTAGGGAAATCAGACCATCCACCCTTAAACATAATCAGAAAACAGCCACTGGCAAGTGCTGCTGCAAATGTTTGTATATAAATTGGTAAAAAATAATTTGTTTTTTGTATCGACTTTAGCTCGTCATAAGCGTCTTCTAATGATATTATGTGAGATGTGAGTCTACGAGATACTGAATTTACCAAGGATATTTTTTGCAAATCTGTAACCCTACTGGAAATAGAAGTGATTCTCGTCGGCTGTGTCTTGCCTAACGAAAAAATAATACCTGTAGGTGTAGCATAACATTGCGCATCTAGCATATTTTGAGATTGTGCCATACGCAGCATCGTATCTTCAACACGATATGTTTCTGCACCACTTTCAATCATAATTCGCCCTGCAAGAAGCAAGCAGTCAATAGTAAGTTCATTATCCACTTCACGTGATAGCATTCCAGTTATCTACCTCCTTCAAAAGGTTCCTTGCATATAGTAACGAACTGTAAATAAAAACTCAACAAAAAATCTTCGATATTATCAATATATTTTGGAATAATTGTATCTGTCGCTAAATGATACAATGCCTTCAGTACAAAATCCATTTATCCGTCGAATTTCATTGAGCTAAAATGTGAAAAATACAGTTTGCTTTGAGCGAGTCTTTTATAAGTTCTTGTCGTGATAGTTTTTAAACACTGTTACATACTATTTTTTATTGTATTTCTATTAAATTCAACAAAAACTTTGTAGATTTCTACAACTTTTCCGTTGACTCGCACGTCTGATTTTATAGAAGAATAATTATAGAGAGGAGCGTACCAACATTGATTCAGGAACGCAGAAAAAAACGCGGCCCTATGATTGACTTTCTGTTAATTGGGCTTATTGTTACATTAATATCCATCATCTTTGTCATTGTATTGTCTAAGGACCCTTTTAAATTTCAAAAAATTAGTGCCTCAAAAGACACAAATAGTGAAGCTACGTCCACTGAAAACTCTGCGTTTCCAGGTATACGTATTACATCTGACGTTTCTAAAGATAAACGCACACCTTTTGCCGTTCACTATCCACAAACAGAAAGTGAAGTTTTTAACGATGTCGTACTGCAGTATATAACAGAGGCAAAAGAAGACTATCTGTTATCTATGAAAAAAAATAAAAATAAAAAGGCAACAGGTGAGCTTACTATAAATTTAGAAACATTTCCATATCAGGATCACTACTATTCTTTTGTCTTGACGAAAATGCTGTATTTAGGCGGAGCAAATCATGCAGTTTCCACTAAAACATTTTTCTTTAATAATGAAACAGGTGAGGAAATCAATATCCAAACATTATTACAGAACGACAACAATAACCTGACAACTTTAGCAGCCTATGTTCGTAAAGACTTACAGCAAAATCTTGAGCTAAAAGATCAGCTTAATAATGATGAGCTACTGAAAGTAACCGAGCCAAAGTGGGAAAACTTTAATCGATTTGCTATTATCGATGATTCGATCCATTTTTACTTTGATGAGTACGAAATTGCCAGTGGCGCAGCAGGTGCACCTATAGTGAAGCTTGCTCTTTCACTTATTAATCCATTATTAGCATCCGATTTTCAAATTGCTATGGAAACAATGGAACCTACAAAACCTGTTTCTCCAGGAGATCCAAACGCCAAACGTATTGCATTAACGTTTGACGACGGTCCACACCCGAAAGTAACCGAACAAATTTTAAATACGCTCGATAAATACAATGCGAAAGCGACGTTCTTTATGCTCGGAAGCCGTGTGAAACACTATCCTAATATCGCGAGAGATGTTCTCGCACGTGGTCATGAAATCGGCAACCATTCTTGGAATCATCCAGTATTGACTAAAATGCCAATGGAGCAAGTTTTAAAAGAATATACGTCTACTGCAAATGAAATTGAATTAGCGATTAATCAAGGTGCAACTGTTTTTAGACCTCCATACGGCGCTACTAATGACGACATCAATGCGAAAATACCTGTTCCTGTAGTATTGTGGAGCATTGACACTTTGGACTGGAAACATCGTAATTCACAATTATTACTGACATATATTAAAAAAAATATGCACAACAATGCCATCGTTTTAATGCATGATATTCACCAATCAACAGCAGATGGACTTGACGCTGTATTAGCCTACTTACAGAGTGAGGGCTATGAATTTGTGACTGTCTCTGAAATTCTCCCTTATCGTGAATAGCAAGAATAGAAAAAGTGTTAGATTGACCGCAATCAATCTAACACTTTTTTGCTATGTCGGTGTTATCCGCCTCACCACGCACACGCTAGTTGCCTCTTACGTTGTGTGCGTTCTAAGCAGAAGTCACCACTCCATTTAATCTATTATTTAATAACCAGTGTATCAAGCGCTTTGAAATCTTTTAATTGGTAGCTCTTTACTTCATTGCGAGCAACGGTGTATAAAGTATCGCCAACATAGACAACACGTTGTACAACTTGCTCCCAATTCTCATATTGCTCATTCGTCCTTCCATTTATAATATTTCCTTTTAGCACAATGCCCTTCTCTGCTGTAATTTCGTAAATTTGTGCGCCCTGACCTTGGTAGACTATCTCATCGCCTTTTCCTTCTTCATAAAGCACCACTGGGAAGCCGAAGTAATGATAGTCTTTATTGCGGAATAAAGCTTTTGGATTGTATTGTACATCTGAATAAGAGCCTTTACCGCCTATTTTAACGGTAGATTGCTCTTTAGGATTTTTAAAATCTGTTACATCAAACAAGGACATTTTCATATTCGTTGACACTGTGAAATTGCGTTTCGTATAAGCATCATAACGTTCTTCCGTATCATAACCAATACCTATTAAGTGTGTATCATCAAGCGGATGTAAATAATTGCTATACCCTGGAATTTTCAATTCACCTAGTACTTTTGGTTTTCGTGGATTAGCTACATCAATAACAAATAGCGGATCCACTTGCTTAAACGTTACGACATAGGCTTTCTCCCCCATAAAGCGGGCAGAATACACCTTTTCCCCTGGTGCCATATCCTTTACTGCACCAATTTCTTTTAAGTTCTCATCTAATATGAACAGGTGGTTACGAGAAATATTTTTTTCATCCCACGTATTTCCTTCAGTCGTCACAATGCGGAATTTCCCGTCATACTCATCCATTGAATATTGGTTTAACACTGTTCCTTTCACTTCACTCGTACCTACAAACTTCAAAACCCTTCCATCTAAGTCCCACTTAAACACTTGTGTATCATTTGATTGAGGCATCCAGATTCTATCCTTTATACCTCCCATTGGCGTTATTTGTTTATCGTCATATTTTGGTGTAGTTAAGTAGAGGGCATCTTCTGACATATAAAGTCCACTACTACCACCTAAATAACCTTTCGTACTCGCTGATGTTTTGGCACCATTTTTTAAATCAATTGCTGTAATTAAACTATATGAGCCATCCATCGTGTTTGGTAAAATAGAAATTTTGTCAATAGCTAAGCTTTTGTATTCTTTACTTACTACACTATCATACGTTTTAGGTTTTAAATCTGGTTTACTTCCCTCTTGAAGTATCCAATAATTCGGATGCATGTTACCAATTAAATACAACGTATCATTCGTAATACGTATATTCTGTAAAGAGCCCTCCTGTGCAACTTCCCGTATCACTTTGGGATTTTTCGGATTTGAAATATCATAAAAAGTTGCCGTTGACATACTTGTGCCTGCTTGTTCAATATATTCTTCTCCGATAGCAATTAATAGCTGATCGTATAATGCTAGTTTCGTAATATATTGAGATTCCTTTTGTTTAATTGTCGTTGCAAGTTTCAAATCTTGAGGATGATTAGCGTCAACAACCGTTATACTTTGATCTTTGATAGCGTAAATAAAGCCATCTTTAACAACGACGATATCCCCCTCCTCGACACCTTCTACTTGGTTGTTTGTTGTAGAAGAATTATCTGCAACAGGGGCACTATCTTTACTACTAGAAGCACTATCTTCAAGGACGTTTATTTCTGGCCCTCTATTTCCATTTGCCACAACGGCTTCAAAATATTGTTGTAACTCTTTTTCAGATTTAACAGTCTCTATTTTGTCAATAACAGTAAAGGCAATATCATGCGATGTTGCTTTCAATGTACTATAAGCAAAAGCTTCCTTTTGCACATGTAAGCGGTAACTCCCAGCAGGAAGGTTACTGACAAAAAGAGATTTTTTATCTTCTCCTAATGTAATCGTTGCCGCCACCTTTTTGCCCGATTCATCCGTAACATAGACATATTCATCTGTTACATTTTTTAATGTTTGTGAAAAGGATGCCCGCCAACTTTGCGTTGTCATTATTGTACTTGCTGCTTTAGCTTGTGCCTCTGGGGAAATCATCAATGTAAAAATCCCTGGTAAAGCAGCTAAAACGATAATCATAAATATAGCTAGCCATTTACTTCTCATTATTTTCCACCCCTTCATATTACTTGTTTTATAATTAGACTACTAAAAGGTTATAAAGTTACATTACATGAAAAATTTACATAAAAATAAAAGTGACTACCACCAAATTCAGAATTGTTTCGGTGCCTGGCACCATAACAAAAGGCATCTGGAATAGGTCTTCCTGATGCCTTCTGTACAATAAAAATTAACATGTCTGTCGTTTACTCATCAAAGGGCCATTTCGGTAACATTTTGGCTAATGGCTTATCGTTTCTTCGACCAAGCACATAATCTGCTTGCATAATTGTATGGATTTCTCGTGTACCTTCATAAATAACGGGCGCTTTCGAGTTACGTAAATAACGCGCTACAGGATAATCATCCGAATAGCCGTACGCACCATGAATTTGCAGCGCGTCATCAGCCGCCTTATTGGCAAAATCACATGCCTGCCACTTCGCCAAGGACGTTTCTCTTGTATTACGAATGCCTTTATTTTTCAACTCGCCAACCCGATAAACGAGCAGTCGGCTCATTTGATAGCCCGCTTCCATTTTGGCAATCATCTGTCCGACAAGTTGATGCTCGCCAATAGGCTTCCCAAATGTCTCTCGTTCATGACAATATTTCACACTTGCCTCAAGACACGCTTGAATAAGCCCAACTGCACCTGCAGCCACTGTAAAGCGACCATTATCCAGTGCGGACATCGCAATTTTAAAACCCTCTCCCTCTTCTCCTAAACGATTTTCAACTGGAATGCGTAAGTCTTCGAAAAAGAGCTCCCCTGTATTGCCAGCCCGAATACCGTACTTGCCTTTAATCGCCTTAGAAGTAAAGCCAACCATAGAGCGTTCTACAATAAAGGCACTGATACCATGGTGCTTTTTCGCTTTATCTGTGTAAGCAAAGACAATAAAATGATCTGCTATATCACATAAGGAAATCCATGTTTTTTGCCCATTCAGCACATAACAATCACCATCTCGTATGGCTGTTGTCGTCATGGCCGCTACATCCGAACCTGCACCTGGCTCAGTCAGCCCAAAAGCCCCAATCCGTACCCCCTTCGCCTGTGGTACAAGGTATTGCTGTTTCTGCGCCTCGGTGCCCCATTGCATTAACGTCATACTATTTAAACCTATATGGACGGATACAGCTGTTCGAAAGGCCGTATCCCCCCGTTCAAGTTCCTCACAAACAATGGCTAGTGCGTTATAATCCATGCCGCTACCACCGTACTTTTCTGGCACGCAAACACCCATTAGTCCGAGCTCAGCTAGTCTTGACCAAATGCTTGTATCAAAGCTTCCTGCGGCGTCCCATTTTGCAATATGTGGCATTATTTCATCATCCACAAACTGGCGTACGGTTTTTCGTAAGATTTCCTGCTCCGTTGTAAAATCGAAATTCAAGGACCTCACCTACCATTTCACAATCATTGCAGACTTATGTGATGTTTCTTTAATGACAACACCACGCTTCGCCATTTCTTTAATATACGTCTCCCCTGGAACAATCGTTTCTGGAGCAAACACGCCACGTTCTGTAATAGCGCCATCACCAATCATTTGGGCAACGACAGAAATTGTATTCGCTGTTGCACGAGCCATCGCTGTTTCATTATTCGTCATATCTTTACGTACGACCATTTCGTATTCATATGTGACCTGCTGTTGCGCCTTTTCTCCTGAAACAATTACTCGTAATAACACCGCATCAGGCTTTGTTCCAAGTTCAAGCTTCTTCTTAAGCGCCTCCCTGACAACAGCTCTTACAGGCACTTCTTGGTTATCCACTTCTACATTATTACTTGCATCTAAAAAGCCTAAATCAGCTAGCAATTTAAACTTTTCTGCATGCCCTTTATATCGTATTGTCTTATATTCTAATGTGTGGACATTTGGGAATGTCTTATAAAGAGTGGATATGCCACCCGATGTATAAAATGCCTCAAGCACACCAAAATCATCGAAATAGATAGGCTCAATGCCTGATAATGATGGAACTTCTTCAAGTTTCCCCTTTTGAATCATTTTAGAAGGCTCTGTATAGTGGTCAAATACACCATCTAGTGAAAAGACACGCGTATAGTGCAACGGTGGCTTCGGCTCTGTTGGAATACCACCTACATAGAGTTTAATAGATTCCACTTCATCTAATTTTGTTGCGCCATAGCCCGCTAATATATTGACCATACCTGGAGCTACACCTAAGTCAGGAATAAGTGTCACACCTTTTGCCTTTGCTTCTTCATGTAACGCTAAAATCTTATCCGTTACACCGCCAATATGCCCACCTAGATCGACAGAATGGACACCGGCTTCTATCGCAGCTCGTGCTACACGTTCATTGAACGAATAGAACAGTGCATTGACAACAACATTACCTTTCGCAATAACCGATGTTAAAGAGTCATCATTTTCCGCATGAAGCTCTACGACTTCAACTTTATCTGTCTTTAACGTCTCAACAAATTTTTGGGCTGTCTTTACATCAATATCCCCTAAAATGACCTGTTCCACTTTACTATTTTTTATTAAATCACGAGCAACCTCTTTCCCCATCAATCCTGCACCTAATACAACAACTTTCATCAAGAACATCCCCTTTCATTGATCTGTTACTTTGTATCGATTTGTGCTCTTTGTAATTTACCGCTGTAGTCAACGTATATGCTCTTCCATTCTGTGTAAACGTCCAATGCTGCCACACCGGAATCTCGATGTCCATTTCCTGTTCCTTTCGTTCCGCCGAATGGCAAATGGATTTCTGCACCTGTTGTACCTGCATTGATATAGACAATACCTGTATCTAAGTCGCGTTGAGCGCGGAAAATCGTATTCACATTTTGTGAGAAAATAGAGCTTGATAAGCCAAATTTCACACCATTATTGACTTGGATTGCTTCATCTAAATTTGCCACTTCAATAAGAGAGACGACCGGACCAAAAATTTCTTCCTGTGCAATAATCATATGAGGCTTTACATTTGTAAACAATGTTGGCTCATAGTAAAACCCTTTATCATAAGGTGCTTCATTTAAAATTTTGCCGCCTGTTAATAAGGTTGCACCTTCTTGTTTACCAATCTGTACATAATGATTAATTTTTTCTAATGCCGCTCTATTAATCACCGGACCGATTTTCACAGTTTCATCCAAACCGTCTCCAATTGTTAAAAACTGCATTGCTTCTAATAGACGATTTTCTAATTCTTCTTTTACATCTTTATGCACAATGACACGACTACATGCTGTACATCGTTGACCAGCGGTGCCAAATGCGCTCCATAATATTGCTTCTGTAGCGAGCTGTAAGTCTGCATCATCCATAACAATGACAGCATTTTTGCCGCCCATCTCTAGCGAAATTTTCTTTAAATGTTTGCCGCCAAGTTCCGCCACCTTACTTCCTGTTGAGGTAGAGCCGGTAAACGATATGACTTTTACATCAGGATGCTCTATTAGCGCTGTTCCGACAGTTGGCCCTGTACCAAAAACAATATTTGCTACCCCTTCCGGTAAGCCAACCTCTTCAAAAATTTTCCCCATTTCATAAGCCATCATCGGCGTTTCATTTGATGGTTTCCAAATAAATGTATTGCCAGCGACAATTGCAGGGAAAGATTTCCATGTAGCAATTGCCACTGGGAAATTCCAAGGAGTTATTAACCCTACTACGCCTATTGGTGCGCGTACACTCATAGCAAATTTATTGGCAAGCTCTGACGGTGTCGTCTCTCCAAATAACCGTCGACCTTCACCTGCCATATAATAAGCCATATCAATTCCTTCCTGTACCTCACCTCTAGCTTCTTCAATCACCTTACCCATTTCTTTTGTTAAAACGGTCGCCAAATATTCTTTCTTGTCTTTCATCTTTTGACCTATGGCATATAAATAATCTGCACGCTTTGGTGCTGGCACAAGTGCCCAACTTTTTTGTGCTGCCTTCGCTACAGCTACCGCTTCCGTCACTTCATTTGCAGTTGAAAGTGGTATTGTTGCTAAGTGCTCTCCGTTTGCAGGATTCGTCACTGCTATACTTTGTAAATGCGAATGTGTAACCCATTTACCACCGATATAGTTTTTAATCTCCATTACACACACCCCCTGATATATCTATGATGCCTTGGCTTCTTTGAACACGTTGCTAATGCTACAGAAAATACCCGTCGCTCTCGCCCTCTATGTGTACTGCATTATATATATGCAGATACAAAATGCCAAAATTCCGAATTTTCATAACAAAGATATGACTCGAATAATAATTCCGAAGCAATGTTAGGTTAAAATATCGGTGGCACTTGCCAAAGGCTTTATCTTCATTTCCAGTAATTTCAACTAGATGATGCTACTTTCACCACTAGTAGAAAAATAACTGACAAAAGATAAATAATACACATTCTAGTTTTTTATATTCGACATTTTCTATCTTAATCCCTTTTTTTCTAAAATTATTAATTATGTAATGAAACTATCCTGCATAATAATCGTATACAATAACAACAAATGATATTGGAGGAATTACACGATGAATAACCATGAGATCGACTACAAAGTATTTGGGGATGACATGCAATATGTGCAAGTCGAACTTGATCCGCAAGAAACGGTGGTAGCAGAAGCTGGCGCCTTAATGATGATGGATGATGCGATTCAAATGGAGACAATTTTCGGAGATGGTTCGAAAGGCAATAGCCAAAGCGGTCTTATGGGGAAATTACTCGGCGCAGGGAAACGTCTAGTAACTGGAGAAAGCTTATTCATGACAACATTTACAAATATCGGTACAGGGAAACGCCATGTCTATTTTGCGTCTCCGTACCCAGGTAAGATTATTCCGATGGATTTAAGTCAACATAAAGGGAAAATTATTTGTCAAAAGGATGCTTTTTTAGCTGCTGCTAAGGGCGTTTCTGTTGGTATCGAATTCCAGAAAAAAATTGGCGTAGGCTTCTTCGGTGGTGAAGGCTTTATTATGCAAAAGCTTGAAGGCGATGGTATGGCTTTTGTACACGCTGGTGGGGCAATTCATCGAAAAACGCTACAGCCAGGTGAAGTATTACGTGTGGATACAGGCTGTTTAGTGGCGATGACTTCTGACGTTGATTATAATATCGAAATGGTTGGCGGCGTAAAAACGGCACTATTCGGTGGAGAAGGTATCTTCTTTGCAACTTTACGTGGCCCTGGTACTGTATGGGTTCAATCATTACCATTTAGCCGATTAGCAAGCCGCGTCTTCGCTGCAGCACCGATTTCACAAGGCGGTGGCGGACATTCATCAGGTGAAGGTGGTATCGGTGGTCTATTTGATATGTTCAATAAGTAACTAGCCAAATAGACCGTGTACTTTCTTTAAAGAGTTCGATTGACCGTAGTCAAACGAACTCTTTTTGTTACGCAGTTGAGGTCCGCTACGTCAAGAAGCTTGGCCTTGACCATCAACGAGTACAATCTGCTAAATAAAAAGCCCAATTGCTCAACGTTACGCTGAGAAATTAGGCTTTTTACTGTTATCATCAGATGGCGATAGGATAGCGTTTTTGTCCGCTAAACTTTTTATATTGCTTTTGTTTCTTCCCTTAGCCATACTTGTTCTTCTTCGTTTAAATAAGGAGCTAGCGTAGTGTATACCTCTTGATGGTAATGATTTAGCCATTGCTTTTCACTTTCTGTTAACATGTCTTGATTAATACCTGCTAAATCAATAGGACAATACGTTACTGCTTCAAACTTCATAAATCGACCAAATTCTGTTGTCTCATCTTCTACTACTGACATCATATTTTCAATTCGAATGCCATACTTGCCTTCAAGGTAAATTCCCGGTTCATTCGTAATAATCATGCCTTTTTCTAATGGCACATGATTGGTATTGCGGATGCTTTGTGGCCCTTCATGAACATTCAAGAAAAAACCTACACCATGGCCTGTGCCACATTTATAATCCAAGCCATACTGCCAAATTGGTTGTCTTGCTAAAACATCTAGGTTAGCTCCTGTTGCACCGTACAAAAATTTCACTGAGCTTAATGCAATAAACCCTTTTAACACTAAAGTAAAATCTCTTTTTTGTTCATCCGTAAGACTTCCTAAAACAATTGTCCGTGTAATATCTGTTGTTCCATCATAATACTGTCCGCCTGAATCAATTAAAAATAGACCTTCATTTTTCAGCGTATATTGTGTTTCTTTATTAGCTTTATAATGCATCATCGCAGCATGGTCTTGATAACCTGCAATCGTATCGAAGCTAGGCCCTACAAATCCTTCTTGCTCTCTTCTGAAATTTTCTAATCTTTCTTCTGCAGCAATCTCTGTAATTTCTTCTTTATCTACAAAGTGTTTTAACCATTTTATAAATTTCACCATAGCTAAACCATCTTTTATTTCACACCATTTTAGATTTTTTATTTCCACTTCGTTCTTAATAGCTTTTAAGTTAGTCGTCATGTTAGGACTTTCAATTTTTGTTACATGACTGTTAATGGCATTATACAATCTAATATTTGTTTTATTTGTATCTAAACTAACAGCATCTCCGCCCGAAAGGTTTGCTAAAAAAGCTTCAATTTCATGATACTCCCTTAACGCAATACCTTCCCCCTCCAGTTCCGATTTAAGCGCAGTAGGGACCTTGCAAGAATCAATAAATAAATAACATGTATGTTCTGCTACGATGACATTCGCTATAGCCACTGGATTGTTAGGTACATCTGCTCCTCTAATATTCAATAGCCATGCAATATCATCAAGAGAAGTTAAAATATAATAATTCGCTCCTTTATTTTTCATTTCCGCTCTTACTTCATCTAATTTCTCCACACGTGATTTCCCAGCATAGTTGACGTCATGACTAAAAATCGTTCCTTTAGGAATCTCTGGTCGATCTCCCCATAACTCATCAATTAAATCTTGATCCATTTTGAATAAGATTGCCTTGGCTTTTAAATCTTTTTCCATACTTCTAACCATATCAATTGAAAAAACATTTCCATCAAAACCCACATTGCTTCCTTCTTCAAGAACATCTGCTAGCCATTCTGTATAAGAAGGCACCCCTGGATCCATCATTCTAAATAATCTAATACCTGAATTTTCAAGTTGCTTGTCAGCTTGAATATAATATCTGCCATCTGTCCATAAGCCAGCATCTTTTAAAGTAATGACTACCGTCCCTGCAGACCCTGTAAAGCCTGATAGCCATTCTCTACCTTTCCAATAATCTGCTACATATTCTCCCTGATGTGCATCAAAACTTGGAACGATATAAGCATCCAGTTGATGTTTTACCATAAGCTCTCTTAACTTTTCGACTCTATCTCTACTATTCATTACGAATACCTCCATTTTCCTTTAAGTGAATTTTTTTATTTTCTCGATCATACAGCCATAAGGCCAATGCTATACTAATAAACCCTGCAGTAAGCTTTGCTACTATAAACGCACCTAGCATTTCCGGAGCTACTTCTGATATAAAACCAAATTGACCCCCAAATACAAATGCTCCACTTACGCCAAAAGCCGTACATACCACTTTTCCTTTAGGGTTCATCTCCTTATATGTTCCAAATATTAATAGATTACTAGCTAAATTTCCGAGAAGGCCCGCTACTGACACAGCATTAATGCCAACTCTCTCTCCTAATGCTTTAAAACTTTTTTTAAAAATTCCACTTAGCATGGCTAGCATCGGATATGCTCCCGCTAAAATAAATGCAATTTTTCCTACTATAATAATCGATTCAGATAGCGGTGCTAATCCTGAAACAAGCTTTACACCAAATATCACGTCAATGCCTTGTAATAGCAATCCAACAGTACTTAACGTCACTATAAACTTTCCAAATAGATTAAAAGCTTTTATAAAAACATGTGGAGTCTTGAGTAATCCGACCCCTAACATAATAGTAAAAACAAATATAGGGACCAGATTCCATACAAGTAGAATGATATTTATTTTTTGCCATAAGCCTGCTACAAGACATCCAATTGGTATAGTAATAATGCCAATTAGCACACCTTTAGCAAAATATTTTTCATCCTCTTTAGCAAGCATCCCTAACGCAACAGGTATTGAAAAACTAACGGTGGCTCCTAAAGTAGATGCAATGATAATTCCTGAAAATGCTCCCATCTCATTTGACAAAGCAAGCTTTTCAGCCATTTGAAAGCCTCCCATATCGACAGCTAGAAATGCTGCTGGAATAATGGAAGGGTCCAGATGAAATACTTTACTTATTGGACTAATGTGAGCGGATAAAAAATTTGTTAATACAGGTGCTAAAGACAGTATTCCTATCATACCAAGCCCTAAAGCCCCCATCGTTTTTATGCCTTCCTCAAATTTTTCGCCCAATTTTAAATGATTCCCAGTGATGTAATCAATCCCACCGATTACAAAAAAAGAACCAATTAGGTATAATACAAATTTATCCATTACTATTATCACTTTCTATAAGCTTTATTACTGCTCGCTAGCTGTAGTATACATCCTACTATTTGAAAAGATAATTAGGTGTATTAACAGCGATAAGCTTAACCTTTTTATTAGTGTAATTCGCCCAATTGTGAGAGATAGTTGAGTCCATATGAACACAATCACCAGGATACACTTCATGTCGATACCCATTTATGTAAACGGTTAATATACCTTCTAAAACGTAAATAAACTCTTCGCCATCATGCGTATAAGATAAAATTTCTTCATCTTGCTTTTGCGGTAGAATTTCGATAAGCCTTGGAACAAGTTGTTTATTTTCCAAGTTGGTGCTTAAACTATACTTAATAAATCCACCTTCTACAGCTTCCATTATTTCTTGCTCATAACTTCTTAAAACGATATCTTTCCGCTTATGTGGATAATCAAAAAAATATGTTAAATGGACTCCCAATATAGTAGCTAGCTTTTCAAGTGAATCGACTGCTATCGTAGTAAGCCCCCTCTCTAATTGAGACAAAAACCCAACAGATAGTTCGCTTCTTTCACTTAACTCTTTCAAAGTAATACCTTTGTCAGTCCTCAATTTTTTTATTTCCATCCCTATATTCATCATCTCACCTCTTTTTTCATAATTGTGAACAATATAATATATATCAATCTAATTCGCAATGTATTATGAAATAAATTCATAATAATGAAATTTACCTTATGGACATTTTCCTGCATATACAAGTAGTGTCTGTAATACCCCTCTGTTTTGGCACAAAAAAGACGCTTGATCCATTTTAGATCTGCGCCTAGATTTATTTACTTTCTATGAGCCAAGCTCCATTGGTTAATCGATTCTATTTGAAAGTGGCTTACCCTGCACATATGCCATTAGAGCATTGACATTGAGCATTAGCATAGCTGTTCTTGTCTTTAAAGATGCACTACCAATATGCGGTAATACAACAACATTTGGTAAGGTTAATAGTGGATGATCCAATGCAACTGGTTCCTGTTCAAAAACATCTAGACCAGCAGCCCATAGCTTGCCATTTTTCAAGGTATCATAAAGGGCATTCTCGTCAATAATACCACCACGAGACGCGTTAATTAATACCGCATCTTCCTGCATTAAGGCAAGCTCCTTTGCACCAATTAAACCGACCGTATCTTTATTATAGGGTGTCATAATCACAACAAAATCAGATTTTGTTAAAAGCTCTTCAAGTGATGCATAGCAAAACCCATACATTTCTTCTGCTTCATGGCGACGTCTACGGTTATGATATAAAACTTTCATATCAAAACCTTTTGCTCGTCTTGCAACAGCCTGCCCAATACGCCCCATTCCGATTATCCCAATTGTTGCGCCTGATACATCTTTACCAACTAATTGCATAGGGTACCAGCTTTGCCATTTACCTTCACGTAAATAACGCTCGCTTTCTGGTATTCTACGTGCTGTTGCTAGCAATAAACCGAATACTAAATCAGCCGTCGTATTAGTTAACACACCAGGCGTGTTTGTTGCCATAATGCCTCTTTTACGTAATGCTGGCACATCAATATTGTTAAAGCCCACTGCTAAATTTGTCACAAGTTTTAAATTGGGGGCGTGTGAAAGCAATTCCTCATCGACTTGATCCGCTATCGTTACCCACAAAACTTCACAGTTTGCAACGGCTGCTAAAAGTTTTGCGCGAGGTATAACGGTCTCCTCTTCCTCCCATTGTTCAATATCATAATGCTCCTCTAAAGGCTCGACAAACTGAGCCGGGAATTTACGTGTAATAAACAATTTCTTTTTCATCATCCAACACCCCTTATTCGTTTCCCCATTTTGCCTATAGCGTAACACTAATATGGGAAGGTCACAAGTAAGCTTTTTCAATCATTTTTCCCACTTAACCCCTTTTTAAAAAGCGGTTTTTAACTTTTTTATTCTATCCTCCATTTTAGTAAATCTATCCTTCTGTTCAGGCATTCTATCCGTTTATTTCAAAAATATCCCATCTGAAATTTCGACAGTTCTAGTCAAAAAAATATACCTTTTGTTGTACATAGCTCGGAATAACATTAAAAGGCATCAAGTAGTTGAACTTAATACCTTTAGTCATATTTATGCTTTTTTAGTTATAAAACGGAATTTATATCCAATTGTTAATTGGTGTAAAGTACGGTGATTATCCTACTTTGAATGTACAGAGCAAGACGCTAAATGCTGCGTTTTCAGTTAGAAATCTTTAATGGTCATATCTAGACGACTTGCAACTCGTTCTAATTGCTCGGAAGATTCTCCAATGGATTCAATGACATTCGCCAATTCCGTTATTTGACTTCCGACATTTTGAAAGTTGACAATAGAGCCTTCCACCGAGCCGGATATTGCGTCGAAAGCTTTTAATGAATTCAAGTTTTGCTCGATACTGCTATTGACAAGCTCTTGAATTTCTTGAATGGCTTGTACGACATGTTTTGTAATCCCATTGGACATACCGATTAACTCCGCAATTTGTTCTACAGATTCTTTCGTTTGGTCTGCCAGCTTACGCACCTCATCTGCTACAACTGCAAAACCTTTTCCATGTTCTCCAGCTCTTGCAGCTTCAATTGCTGAATTCAATGCTAGTAAATTGGTTTGTCCAGAAATGTTTTTGACAATTTCAATGACATTATTTATTTTTGAAGAGGAATGATTGAGTTCCTCCACCATCATTGCCATTTTAATCGTTTTATCATTGATTTTGCCTGTTTGCTCATTTAACAATACAATTTTCGAATAACCTTCCGATGAAACCTTTTGCATCATTTTAGCCTCATCGATACTGTCTTTTAAGTATGCATTCACTTGCTTTGTGCTAGAAATAAGCTCCATTACTGACTCATTTGTATCATGTGACTGTGCCTCTAATTGCGTCGAAATACCACCCACTATATCCTTTACATGTGTCCGTACACTCATTCGTTGCTCTTCTATTAAAGAATTGGAGTAGTTATTATATTCTTCTAGCACAATCTGTTGTTCGAAATTACACATTTTACTTACTGCATCACAATACTTCTCTTCTTCTTCTTTAGACAAATATAAATTATAAACAGTCTTGCGCAAAGATTTTTCTAAGTTTTGAAACGCAGCTAAATACCATTTTGGATATAAGTTAATCTTTACATGCACCTTGCCTACATTTCGCCTTTTTTCTATAAAGGCATTATCTATTCTTCCTTCAAACATTTCAATTATATGGTGGCGAAGTGTTTGGCGAAGACGTTCACTCGAACTGTACTTTTGAATAACATCCCGTAAAGTCGGTATACTCTCAACGGCCTTATAAAATGTTTCAACAATATCCACAACATTTTGTTCGATATAAGGCTTTAAACTTTTTATTAACTGCAAGTCCTGTTTTGTGAGATTGACAAGTTGTAACTGTAGCAAACGTTCCTGATCTTGAATAATTACACCTGTATTTGACACATCATTCATCACAATTGTATTTTGCTTAGGTCTATTTCTAAATTGAAACATCTCTCCACCCCATAAATTAAAATATTATGTCTATTCTTTTTGAATGTTAAAATCTATTAGCTAAAATAAGTAGTATGACCTTTTCTATTATTGATTATAAAGTGTATGTAATAATAGTTACAATAGTTCGGTAAAATTTATCTACTATACCACCATTTTACACTAATTTCATCCTTTTTATATAACCTTATACCTAATTACCTTTATATACATTATTATCAATTGGATATTATTAATATGTAAGTAGTACTTATTCTAAACAAAAAGTTCTAAATTCAAAAAAAAGCCACTCATTGTTGTGACAAATGAGTGACTTTTTAATTACATAAATATAATAACACTAAGAATTGCAGCTAACACTAAGCGATAGATTGCAAATGGCATTAGTTTTACTTTTGAGATAAGTGCTAAGAAAAACTTAATGGATAATAATGCAAATACAAATGAACTAATAAAACCAACTACATAAAACCCTAAATAATCCATTGAAAGCGTATCCCAGTTTTTTAATACTGATACAAGGCTGGCACCTGCCATTATAGGAACCGCCATAATAAATGTAAAATCAGCAGCTACACGGTGACTAATCCCGAAAAGAACCCCACCTGAAATTGTTGCCCCTGAACGAGAGAATCCTGGCCATAACGATAAGCACTGTACTAAACCAACTTTAAACGCCATGCCGTAAGAAATTTCATCTAATGAATTAACTTTTGGTCTTCTTGGAGCCAATTTATCGGCAGCAATCATTAAAATTGCCCCTGCAACTAATGCATAAATAACATGCTCTACTTTAAATAAATGGTCGTCAATAAAATCTTTAAAAGCAAAACCTAGCACTACTGCTGGTAACATACCAACAATCACATGCATTAAGTTAAAACGACCCGTCATCGATTTTGACTGTCCATCAATATTATAGAGGCCAACTAGACTTAGCATACGCTTCCACATGACCACGATAACCGCTAAAATGGACCCCAGCTGAACAACAATTTTAAACGTATTAGCCGGATACTTTCCTAAAAACTCTTCTGTCTTCAACCACATATCATCGACAATAATCATATGACCTGTAGATGATACTGGTGCAAACTCTGTCATTCCTTCGACAAAGCCTAAAATAAGTGCCTTTAATAATTCTATTATCTCCACATTGTCACCTTACCTTTTAACGTTATTCTACTTTTGTTCTACGGGGGGAATCAGAGCTTCCGCAACATAAAGAAATGCCACAAATGATAAAAAGTCTCTGTGTACGTTCCATTTAAAATCACCTAGACTACATTCTTTTGTGCCCACGATATTTGAAAGACTTAGCTTTAAGAGATTTTTGCGCACACCAACTTATTATAAGCTACTCTTTTTTCTTATACTACCTCTTTTACTGAAAAGTAATATCAACTACCCATAGCTCAGAACGACTGCCGATGCGCATTGGTGGTCCCCAAAATCCAAAGCCCGATGAAACAAGTGTATGCATTTGTCCCTTCAGCTTATAACCATAATCTAGTTCAAACACACGTGCCGTAATATAGTGATTTGGCCATAGCTGCCCTTTATGCGTATGTCCAGACATATGAAGGTCTACCCCTGTACGCGCAGGTGTTGTCAAATCATCTGGTGTATGATTCATAACAAACCAAGGCAACTGGTCGCTCAATTTCAAAGCTTCAAGATGCTTCCTTTCTTTATTCGTTTTATCTTCTTGGCCTGTTATTATAAACGCATTGTTCACTCGAATTGTTTCATCTCGCAGAATTTTAACACCAGCTTTTTTCATTTCTTCTACAAATTCGGCAATTTTCTTTCCGTAATATTCGTGATTACCAAGTACTCCGTACACACCATAAGTAGCTGTTAGCTGTTTCATTACTTCAGCCATTCCCTCTTGAACAAACCATTTTGGATCATCATCCACAATATCTCCTGCTAAAAAAACCACATCTGGCTCCGCTTCATTTGATAACTTAACAAAACGTTGTAAATGCTTTTTGTTTGATAGCACGCCTAAATGAAAATCCGAAGCAACGACAACACGCATCGAGGATAGCTCACTATCCTTTTGATCCATTACAATATTTAAATGCCGGACAACTGGAGAGTATGCAAAATAAGAACCGAAAATCCATAAAATAAAGAAAATAGCAACTGCTAAACTACCAATTATGCGAATATTGTGAAATGGTGTTAGCCACATCACAAGCTGTACAGTTAAACATAATAACAAGCCATATTCAAATATAAACATCCAATAATTACCTATAACTGAAAATACGCGTAAAGACTCGTGTAGCCTTCCGATAATAATGCCAAAAGAAACAATATAAAGTATGAGCCAATAAAAAATGGGATAGTGAAACCAATTCATCGCGACAAGCCATTGCTTGATGCCCCAGCCCAAATAGAAAGTTAAAGCGCTATATATACTTAAAACAACAAATCCTGCAACAATTTTTGCCATATAGTAGTCCTCTTCTTTCCTATATTCATTGTGATTATAGCATTCCATATAAGAATCGTATTTTTAAAAGCACTTTTATTTTGCGCTGTATTTCAGTAACATTATAGATGTACTAGAAATTTTTTGCATAAACGAGCGAATAAAGGGGTGTTGTCTCAATGGGGAAGTACAAATTTGAATCAACAGAACATGAGTTATTCCGTAAAACGTTACGTAAGTTTTTAGCTGAAGAGGCAGAGGTACATTATGATCAATGGGAAAAAGATCACCTTATTCCACTAGAGTTTTGGCACAAGCTCGGACAATTAGGTTACTTATGTCCTCAAGTCGAAGAAGCGTACGGAGGCCTAGGGTTAGATTTCAGCTTTAGTGTTATTATTCAAGAGGAGTTAGAACGCGTAGGTTCAAGCCTAATCGGTGTCGGTTTGCATAATGATATCGTTGTTCCGTATATCGAGGCATATGGAAGCGCTGCGCAAAAATCGCGTTGGCTTCCAAAATGTGTAACAGGCGAGACGATTACTGCCATTGCTATGACTGAACCAGGAACAGGCTCCGATTTAGCCAATATCCAAACAACGGCTATTCGCGATGGCGATCATTTTATTGTCAATGGTCAAAAGACTTTTATCACAAATGGTATTCATGCAAATTTAGTGGTGGTTGCCGTAAAAACAAATCCTCATGCAGAGAAAAAGCATCGAGGTATTAGCCTTATCGTCATTGAGGAAGGAACACCAGGCTTTACAAAAGGACGCAAACTTGAAAAAGTAGGGATGCATGCACAGGATACAGCTGAACTATTTTTTGAAGATTGCCGTGTCCCAGTAGAAAATTTACTCGGGGAGGAAGGAAAAGGCTTTACCTATATGATGGAAAAGCTCCAACAAGAGCGTCTAGCTGTTGCAATTGCTGCCCAATCAGCTGCCGAAGATATGCTTGCTTTGACGGTTGATTATGTGAAATCGCGTCAAGCTTTTGGCAAATCCATTAGTGACTTCCAAAATACGCAATTTAAAATTGCTGAAATGGCCACTAAAATAGAACTTGGCAAAACTTTTTTAGAATCCTTAATTGAAGAGCATATTGCCGCTCAAGATGTTGTGACAAAGGTCTCTATGGCAAAATACTGGATTACCGAAAATGCACGCGATATAGCAGCCCAATGTATGCAGTTACACGGTGGCTATGGCTATATGGAAGAATATAAAATTGCAAGACGTTATCGTGATATACCCGTAATGTCAATCTACGCAGGCACAAATGAAGTAATGAAAATGATTATTGCCAAAAATGTAGGCTTATAAAAGCATTGTTAGTGAACACTAGTTGTTGGTAGCGGAGGCGGCGACTCCTGCTCAGAACGCACACATCGTAAGACGCAGGCATCTCGCGCGTCAGCGAGGGTTGCGGCTTACGATGTGCCCGCGGAAAGCGCCCGCTGTAGCGGACAACAACGGCATAGAAAAAGTGTTAGATTGATTGCAATCAATCCAACACTTATCTCTTTGTACCGTCCTCTTGTCTGTTACACTGCCGGTATACGTACAATTACTTTAAATAAATCTCCATCTACTTCTATACTCATACGCGCTCCGTGCAAATCAACAATAGATTGCGCAATGGCTAAACCTAAGCCTGAGCCCTCCGTATGACGCGAAGCATCGGCTCGCTTAAAGCGTTCAAACAATTCATCAGCATTTTCGCTTATTTCATATTTCGCAACATTTTTCACCGTGAATTCAGCATCACCATTTGCCGTTCTTTTTAACGTAACATAGACACGTGTACCTTCTAATGCATATTTCAATACATTGACGATTAAATTATCAATCAATCTCCACCATTTTTGACCGTCCACATAAGCGTAAATCGGCTCATTCGGCATTGTCATACGCAAGTCTAAGCGTGCCTGCGATAAATCCTCCTCATGCTCTCCAACTGCTTGCTGTACAAGCTGTGTGACATCCACACGACTTCGATGGAGCTCAATATTGCCACTCGCCATTTTGGATACTTCAAATAGATCCTCAATTAGCACTTTTAAACGGTCTGATTTTTTATCGAGAATATGAATATACTGCTTACGCTCCTCTTCCGTAATATCTGGATTTTTCAATAAATCTGTATACGTAATGATTGATGTTAAAGGCGTACGTAAATCATGGCTGACGTTTGTAATAAGCTCTGTTTTTAAACGTTCACTCTTTGCCTGCTCATGCATTGATGTACGAACACCTTCACGTAAGTGATTAAGATTTTCGGCATGGGCTGCTAATGGGGATTTCCCCTTCACTTTTACATCTCGATTAAGTCGCCCTTCTGCCATATCCTTTGTATCTTTCATAATGCGATTTAAATAGCCCATTTTGGATAAGAAGACAACCATTGCTGGGATACCAACAATCCCACAGATGCCGAATACTATAACCGGAAATCCTCCACCCGTAATAACACTCGCAACAAAACTACCACCACCAAAAAAGGCAGCTGCGACCATGACAATCGAGTTTAGTGCGATAGATCGATTTAAAAATAAATCGGTCATGGATTCTCCAATTCCCCATAAATAACTGTCTCTTGCATGTTCACTTAGCTTTTCAACAGTATTTACGCGACCATATAACCAAATAACTTGCACGAAAAACGCAACACCAATAATAATCAAAATCAATGCTTTAAATGCAAAGTCAATTAAAAAACGCACATAATTGTATTGATACATATATTCAATTGCTTCAAATGCAGCATATGAAGAAAACCAATAGATACAGCCTGTAATAAACACTATGACAATTTGGATATCAATGCGAAACTTCGCTAGAGATTCTTTTTCTTTTAGTGCCCCAATCGTTGGCAGCAATTCTTTCCGCCCTTTCCAAGCAAAAAATGCTGCAATTAGACTTGATATCCAAATCATAAAGAACATATATTGATTGCGTTTAAATTGGTCATAGCCTCCCATAATTGCTGCGGATTGGGCTGCTTTTTTAGAAATCGTAATCGTCCCAGTGTAATCAGTCATTTCATTCAATAGGTCGGATTCGATGTATACATCTGAACCGTATAATAAATTACTTGAATTGTTACTAATACTTCCTGTTCTTAATGGATGTTGTATATACGTTTTTTTGTATACATTACTGTCAGTAATATTTCCTGAGCGATAGATTTCACCGTTTTCATTTGTTAATTCATAAGAAAAATAATTATAATTTTTCGCGAAATCTTTTGCTTCATCTTTTACAGATTTTATATATTTATCAATAAGCGCGCCCTTTTGCGCCACAATTTTCTTGCGAACATATTCATCATCTTCAAAGTTTTTCGTAATATCTTTTATTTTGGCATCTCGCTCATTTTCAAGCTTTGTCTTTAAATCATTGGCATTATTATCAGCTGCTTCTTGAATACGAGACTCATATTGACTTTTTATATTCTCAATTTGTGTGCCAAGTGAGCCATAATAATTTCGATGTTCCTCAATTTCATTTTGCGAAACTGTAATCTTGCTCTTCAATTCCTCTGCGGTTGGTATATTTAACGCTAGCGGTCCTATTTCTGCTAGGAAATTGTCCAGTTCATGTTGAAAGTTTTCAGATTGAAAATAAGATTTTCCTACATCCTGATAACCAATTTTTGAAAA
>NZ_PYWM01000017.1 GCF_003049665.1 Lysinibacillus mangiferihumi
AATTGGTTTTCCCTCAAGATTCATTTTCAATCTTCAATAACTAGACTATTTTCTCGGTACAAATGTACTTGAGCATTATAAATCTCATGAAATTCCTAAAGTATTAGATTTTGGTGAATAATTCAGGTTAATATTTGAAATAGCAAGATTTATTTTTTCTGTTGCTCCTGTTGTTCAAATTTTCTTAATTCCTTTACAATGTCATTCGTAATTTTAGTACGATGATCTTCTAAACCATAGCTATTCATAAAGTCTTTAGTGGCCTGCTGATACTGGTTATTGCGTTCTTCAATGGCCTTTTCATATTCGTTATATAATTCTTTTATTTCGGGAATAAATGTAGAATTTTGATGTTGGTAATACCCTAAGCCTGATATCTTAGCTTTGACAAATATAGCTGCCATTTTCTGATCTAATTCAGAATTTCTCTTATGTAATATTTCAAGGAACTCTACATTTTGTCATACGCTCGATTACCAAGCCAGCCTTCCATTATTCAGGACTTGATAGTCCATATACTCTAACAATTCAATTTCCTTTTTAGTTAACATACCGTTACTCTCCTTCTTTTTTCTTTTAAATGATGATAAACCTTGATTTAATAATGTTTATAGACTATGGAACATATTTCATGCTATACTAGAGCCATTGTGAAAAAAGGAGGAACTTGCATGATTCAAGTAAGTAATGTAGGTCTTCGCTATGGCGATCGTAAACTATTTGAAGACGTAAATATAAAATTCACACCGGGGAATTGCTACGGTTTAATTGGGGCAAATGGTGCAGGAAAATCAACATTCCTAAAAATTCTTTCTGGTGAAATTGAAGCACAAGAAGGAAATGTTTCAATGGGTAAGGACGAACGCTTATCTGTCCTTAAACAAAACCACTTCGAATACGACGAGCATACAGTACTTGATACTGTCATTATGGGTAACAAACGCCTATATGATGTAAAAAATGAAAAAGATGCAATTTATGCAAAAGAAGATTTCTCTGATGAAGATGGCATGCGTGCTGCTGAATTAGAAGGTGAATTTGCAGAGCTAAACGGTTGGGAAGCTGAATCGGAAGCAGCAACATTATTAAACGGTTTAGGCATCTCAGATGACCTTCATTATATGTTAATGGGTGACCTTGAAGGTTCTGACAAAGTGAAAGTGTTATTAGCACAAGCTTTATTCGGCCAACCAGATGTTCTATTACTGGATGAGCCTACCAACCACCTTGACTTAAAAGCGATTCAATGGTTAGAAGAATTCTTAATTAACTTTGAAAATACAGTAATCGTCGTTTCCCATGACCGTCACTTCTTAAACAAAGTATGTACGCATATCGCGGATTTGGATTTCTCTAAAATCCAATTATATGTGGGTAACTACGACTTCTGGTATGAATCTTCTCAATTAGCGCAAAAAATGGCACAAGACCAAAATGCGAAAAAAGAAGAAAAAATTAAAGAATTACAAGCGTTTATCGCGCGTTTCTCTGCCAATGCGTCTAAATCAAAACAAGCAACATCTCGTAAAAAAATGCTGGATAAAATCGAGCTTGATGATATTAGACCTTCTAGCCGAAAATATCCATTTATCAACTTCCAAATCGGCCGTGAAATCGGTAATGATGTCTTAACAGTGGATGGTTTGACAGCGAGTCAAGAAGGTCAAACGTTATTTAAAGACATTCGCTTCTCGATGAATAAAGAAGATAAAATCGTATTACTTGGTAGCCCGATGGCAAAAACAGCGCTTCTTGATATCCTAATGGAAGAAAAAGAAGCAGATGCAGGTACATTTAAATGGGGTGTCACAACATCTCAAAGCTACTTCGAAAACGATCATGATAAATACTTTGAAGGCTCTGAAAAATCATTAGTAGAATGGCTTCGTCAATATTCACCTGATGATGAAACAGAAAGCTTCCTACGCGGTTTCTTAGGTCGCATGCTATTCTCTGGTGAAGAAGTAAAAAAATCCCCTTCTGTCTTATCAGGGGGAGAAAAAGTGCGTTGTATGTTGTCTAAAATGATGTTAGCAACTGCTAATGTTATTTTACTTGATGAACCAACGAACCACCTTGACCTTGAGTCAATTCAAGCGCTAAATGAAGGTTTAATCCGCTTTAAAGGTGCCATGATTTTCACATCTCATGACCATCAGTTCATCCAAACAATTGCTAACCGTGTCATTGAAATCCGTGAAGATGGTACGATTTTAGACAAACAGTTAACTTATGATGAGTTTTTAGAGTGGAAAGACAGCCAAGGTTTAAACTAAACCTTTCTCTCAAAAAACGTTTCATAGTATGATACTCCCCCACTTACTTGGGGGAGTTTTTATTTTGGAAATTAAAAAACGACAAATACTGCATGTATTTGCCGTCTAATTGGATTATTGCATTTCTTTCGTTGGTCCTAATACACCTGGTACAGGTAAACCAGCTTGTCGTAATAGTACAGTCATTTGTCCACGATGATGTGTTTGATGATCAATCATTGCGCGTAATAATGCGCCTCTAGAAATCGGTCCTTTAAAACTGTTCACTTCTTCTAGTAACCCCTCATTTGAAAGCTTTGCCGCTTCCTCTTTAATACTGTTGGCTAACTTTTCATAGGTCGCTACAATTTCAGCTGCTGTAGTTGGAACTTGATCTTCTTGACGAATCATTGGCACCGTTAAACCTGCTAAATAACTAAAATAGCCTGCTGCACCAACTAAATGCCAGCCTAACCAAGCTAATGAATTATGTCCTTCAACAATACATTGGTCTAACGTATCATCCGTCATTGCTTTTAGTACTTGAACCGTTCCTTCCGCTGCAATTGACCAGTCGTTTAGAAAATCTTCTACTTGTCGATACATCGAATCGCCCCCCATTTTTTGACTCTGACATTATCATAGTCAATTCTAAACGGTATCGCAAGTTTCTAGAATATGGTTAACATACATAACAATATCAACTTTGCTACAAATGTTCTAAATTACTGTTGATAGTAGCATCTATTTCATAAAGTAGCAGAGTTCACCCATATAGTTGTAAAATCATGTATAATGGGCTACAACTTAAACAATTGGAAAGAGGTATTTTATGTTCTCCCCATTAAAACAAGGCGATACTATTGGTATTTATTCGCCTTCCAAACCAGCTTCAGTACTTGCTAAAGCACGTTATGAACGAGGTAAGGCAAGATTACAGGCACTCGGCTTTACCATCAAGGAAGGTCTATTAACTGGCAAGAGTGATACATACCGTTCTGGTACGCCAAAGGAGCGTGCACAAGAGCTCAATGATTTACTACTGGATCCTACGGTGAAAATGATATTGCCTACGATGGGAGGCACAAATGCAAATAGTATGTTGCCTTATATAGATTATGCAGCGTTACAACAAACGCCTAAAATACTTGTGGGCTTGTCGGATGTAACAGCAATCCTACTTGCCATCTATGCAAAGACTGGTATTCCTGTGTTTTACGGACCTTCTGTTGCATCCACATTCGGTGAATTCCCACCATTCGTCAACTACACAGAACAATATTTTAAAAATTTGTTTATGCAAGCCGTGCCAATTCCTTATGAAATGCCCACTCCCCCTATATGGACGGACGACCGCATTAATTGGCTTGAAAAAACTGTAGAAAAAACACAACATGATAATGCATGGATTACCGTACAACAAGGAAGTGCGGAAGGTCGTTTAATCGGTGGTAATATCAATACAATGTATGGTTTTATAGGAACCCCCTTCTTCCCAAAAATAAAAGAAGGCGATGTTTTACTGTTAGAAGATACATCCAAAACGATTGCTGTAGTGGAGAAAAACTTCGCCATGCTAAAATTACATGGCTTCTTCGACAAAATTTCAGCGATTATTTTAGGTAAACATGAGCAATACGATGATGAAGGAACAGGACGAAAACCATACGATGTTTTGTTAGAACAGCTGGACGGGTTAGCCATCCCAATCTTGGCGGAGGTGGATTGTTGTCATACACACCCATTGCACGCAATGCCACTTGGTTTACGTGTCAAAGTGGATGCAACGCAAAAACGCATTACATTTTTAGAGAGCTGGTTCTCTTAATATTCGTATCTAGTCGTCACTTCACGTATACTTAAAGAAAAATGGCAAAAGGAGTTGGATATGAGACAAATCATATTCTTATGTCTAGCACTCATTCTTGTTGGCTGTACAAACAATTCAAAAACTGAGCGTCAGGAACAAACTAGCCTTGCAACGAATCATGACAAGACCCAAACAGATGAGCAAAATGCAAAACAGCTAGATGCAGGACTGATAACTGACTATTTCCCTCCAGATGGATCAACAGCTTATTTTCAAGGTGAAGGCAACGAATTTGCTAGTTACACACTTCAGACAAGCTATATCGATAAAACGTCAATTGCACAAATCGAAAATAATGGCGGTGTCATTTTATTAAAAGTTTATCGTATTACGAATGCCGCAATAGAACTTGTTTATATGGAAGCGGTCGATGAAGCTCCTACAGTGCCAACAGCTCAAGAAATAGCAACCTTTCCGGTTATTGAAACAATTTTACAACAACCGCTGCAAGTTGGGCATCGCTTTGATGGTTGGGTAATTCTATCGACTACCGCCGCTATCACAACGAGCTTCGCTACTTTCCACAATGTAATTGAGCTTAGTAAAACAAAGGACAACATGACGACGACAAAATATTTTGCCAAAGGTGTGGGGCTTATCCATACTAAAGACGAAATGAAAACAAATAAGGAAGAAGTATTTACGGTCACTTCAACGCTTCAAAAAATCGAATAAATTGTCTACATTGGCGTCTCTCTGGCGCCTTTTTCTTTAAGTAAGGAGGTAGCTTACATGAGCGACATACATAAGCACACTACTGAAGAAGAGTTAACAGAAGAGGAATTGATTGAACTTGTTCTGGCAGAGCAACAAAAGGCTTTAGCTGAAGAACAAGAAAGACGCCTGCAAGGAAGCAAGCCGAAGAAGCAGAAGCCTATTATTAAATGGATGATATGGTGCATGGCGTTCGTCTTATTTATGAATACATTTGCGCTAATTTTCCAAATTTACTCGATACCAGCTATTGAATTTCTCAAGGTCTCTAGTCAATTATCGAAGCAAGAAGATATTCAAACGTATAAAAAAGCGATTGTTGAAGTCTCTACTGGCTCTAGTAAAGGGACAGGCTTTGTCATTTCTCCAGATGGCTTAGTAGTAACAAATGCCCATGTGGTGGAAAATGCGCTTACATTGTCTGTTGTCTTTCCAGAACAAGGGCTTATGGAAGCACAATTAGTACAAAGTTTTCCTGAAGTCGATTTAGCTCTTTTGCAAGTTACTGGTACCAACCTACCGTCGTTAACGCTTGCCAATCGCCCTAGTTATCAAGAGGATGAGGCAGTTTATTTCATTGGTAATCCACTGGCTTTCACAGGTATTGCAAATAAAGGAACATTACTAAATGAAATTTATCTTGATGATTGGCAGGTGCCCGTTATGATGATGCAAGCACCTGTATACAAAGGCAATAGTGGGAGCCCTGTTCTTAATACAGACGGTGATGTTATTGGTATTGTGTTCGCCACCATGAAAAAGGAGCCTTATGGACGAGTAGGATTGTTTATACCTGTCCATGTTTTACAAGAACAAATCGAGCAAACTATTAATGCGTCATAATTAACTTAGCAACTGATGTACTTCTATGATTAATGAAAGCCCCTCCTTCTATCTTCTATAGATAGCGGCGGGGCTTCTCATTTTACATCTTTCCTGACATTTCACCATGATTATACACGCTTCACTACAAGATATACTTTCAGTTAGACATAATTGTACTTCCCTTCTTCTCAATAATATATTCCAATTTCAAAAACCACTCATATAGTAGTGATAAGTCACTCCTCCTATTGCTCTTATAAATCGAAAATCAAACTACAATTCAATATTAATGATTAATTTATTAAAGTTTTTTATTAATAAAATTAATTTATTTAATTTTAATGTTTATTTTATTGATTTTTTATTATATAATTTAATCAACAAATAGAAAGGATGTCACACTATGGCTTATAAAGTAATTACAAATTGTCCGGTCTGTAGTAAAACATTAAAAATAACCAGGCTAAAATGCTCTCATTGTCACACTACGATTGAAAATGAATTTGAATTATCAAAGCTGGCTTCCTTATCAAAGGATCAGCTGCATTTTGTGGAAGTATTTTTGACATGCAGAGGAAATATTAAAGAAGTTGAAAAAGAATTGGGTATTTCCTATCCAACGGTAAGAGGCAAGTTAACAGACATTATTTCATCCCTTGGATATGAGCCAAAAAAGAAAAATGAAATCGACGAAAAAAAAGTTGTCACTATGTTGGAAAATGGCGAAATCACAGCTGAAGAAGCCATTAAACTTTTAAAAGAAGAATAAGGGGGAATCAATGATGAAAGAAGAAATTTCAAGAGTGTTAACCATGATTCAAGAAGGAAAAATTGATGCAGACAAAGGATCTGAACTAATTCAAGCATTAAAGGATAAAGAAGAAACGGGAAATATATCGTTAGAAAAACCAACTACCTATTTAGATAAAACATTAAAAATTCGTGTGATTTCTGCCGAAAATGATAATGTTACAGTTAATTTGCCTATAAAACTTGTAAAAGTAATATTAATGGCAGGTCACAGCATTGCTGCAAGCATACCTCAATCAGAAAAATATGTTAAAGATATAGATATCAACCTTATCTTAGAAGCAATCGAAAACGAATTAGATGGCCAAATTGTTGATATTAAATCTGCAGACGGGGATACCGTTTCAGTTATTATTGAATAGTGAAACGCTTATGATGTATGTCAAAGTAAAAGCAAAAGGTGTGCGCTTCACCTTTCCTATTCCATATGCATTTGTCAATATCGCTATTTCCATTTTAACTTCAAAGTTTATGCAGCTAATGGCAAACAAATGGACAAAAGATCACTTCGAAAGAAAAAAATAGACTTTACTTTTCCACCAATAGATAGAGAAGTACTCAAACCTATTGTTCGGGAGCTAAAAAATTATAAAGGAATCGTACTAGTGGATGTCAAAGCAAATGATGGTACTGAAGTGAAGGTTACATTATAGTTTACAGTACATGGAGAAGGTACAGTGAACAAAGCGAACAATCCCCCCCTTTCTAAAAGAATGGGGGATTTTAATTCGGAATAATTTAAGTTAACATAATATTATTATTTATTGTTTTTGTGCAGATAGTTTGTAACAATTGATTTTGCAGGCATTTTACTTAAAAGTTCCTCGCTTGTTTCTGTTAGTTTTTGTAAAACCCCAAGTAATTTTTCATCACCAGTCCAATGTTTTTCAATCACTTCAGGGCCCAATTTATTAATCGTCATATTAAGGACATACGTCGCTAACATCAAGTCATCCAGAAAACCTCCAAAACCAAATATACCTTCTGGTAAAACATCCATTGGGAAAATAAAATACGTAATGGTCGCCCCAATTAATGTTTTACTTTTAGAGTCAATAGCAGGATCTGTCACGATTTTAATTAGTAAATGAAATATATCAGGTACAAACAATAAATAATCAGCATATCGATGGTTCTTCCCTGTTTTTGAAGTGAAAAATTGTACAAATTTCCTCCGCAATTTTTGATAAAAATCATGATGTTCCTGCTTATTCTGTTTGTTTCCGTTGTTATCCATTTTGAGCTACCTCCTTCTACTCTTTAATTCCCTATTACCCTAAAACGAAAAATAATTCTATAAATAATTAAAAATGAGCTATTGAAAACGAGTCTACCTGCCCTTACTATTGTCGAACTAGCACAAAAGTATACAAAAAAAGCACCCTATAAAAATAGGGTGCCTTTTTTTAACGAAAGTAATTTTAATTACTGAGAATTAAAGTTTAGTTACGTTAGCAGCTTGTGGTCCGCGGTTGCCATCTACAACTTCGAATTCCACTTTTTGACCTTCGTCAAGTGTTTTGAAACCTTCGCCTTGGATAGCTGAGAAGTGTACGAATACGTCGTTTTCGCCTTCAACTTCGATGAATCCAAAACCTTTTTCTGAGTTAAACCATTTTACTGTACCTTGTTTCATTTAAAAAAACCTCCAAAAAAATAAAAGTGAACAATATGTAATTTCTTCAACGAATTAAAAAAATTCACATATTACAAAGAGTACCGAACTAACGCGATCACTTTTTGTAATATGTGAATCCATGTTTCCGGTGAAGCAATTAAATTGTTAAGTTAAGTATACCATCATTCATAATTTTGTCAAATAAAGAAAATTGTTTTTTTAATTAATTTGAAAATTTATTTAACAATTCCCTTCAAAAGCCATTATGCCATGGTATACTTGGGCATCATCATCACAGGCTTCGCAGTAAAAACTTTCATCTTCAGACCAAAAAGCCCAAAAACCCCCCTCTTTAGTCGCTTCATGTTCATATACGGATCGGAAATGCGCTAATTTCCGTTGTAATGCCTGCTCAAATTGTTCTTTTGTATCAAACGTTTCTTGCGTTTGAATAAAAGCTTCCCAGCCTTCAAATTTCCACCAAGGCTCATAGTCAGCTTTCATGTAAAGTATTGTATACATATTTGCCACATTCCTTGCTGTTATAAGATATTCTAATTTTAGCAAACACTTCTGAAATGTCTATTAAAACACCCTGCAATATGCTATTATTACCTTATTATTCATTATTTAATTTGGGAGGTATTTTTTTATGTTTTCAAGTATTCGACCTAAGGCCGAGCTAGAACAATTGCTAAAGCGAGGGACCAACTTAAGTGCAACAGGCCGTTTCAACAAGACATTGGCATTTAATCATTTTAATAAACAAGATGAAGAAAATTTAAAGGCTCTTTTTTATAAACTGAAGGATATTACGCCTTCTATGAATGCAATATTTAAAAATTATTTAAATGAAATCTCTCCCTCCTCTCAACAAACGATCAGTGAAGAAAATATTAGTCGCTATTTAACGCAATTTTTCTTGGCCACTCGTGATGATGAATATGTGGATGAAACGGTAAAGTTTTTTAATCTGTTTCGAAAAAACCAATATGAACCTGGTAAGTTAATTGTAGTATTTAACCAATTTGCTTTTTATATTACGACTTACATTTTACATAACTTTGGTTTAAAACCATACAAAGCTTTTGAGTATATGAAATCTTTCCAATCAGCTGTCAATGTTGACCAGGAACTACTTGTGGAAGTATTAACAGAGCGTATTATCGAGAACGTTGTCGCTGAAATTTCTTCACTCATGGATGTAAATGCAAAAATTATGTACATGAAAGATTTAGTATTTAGTTTAGATAAACAAAATGAAGAAATACAATCATCTACTGCCGCAACGGAGGAAATTGCCGCATCGATTAATGAAGTTGCTCGTATGTCCTCGCATATTTCCGAGAAAACAACGGAATCAGTTGATCATGCTGTGAAAGGTAAGAATGCCATTGAGCATGCTTTATCAGAAATTTTTAAAACGGAAGAAACGTTTACTACCATCGTTGATTCGTTTACTGAGTTACAAAAACGCGTCAATGATATCGAACACGTTGTGACTTTAATAAATCAAATTGCCGATCAAACAAACTTACTTGCACTGAATGCCTCAATTGAAGCTGCTCGTGCTGGTGAACATGGCAAAGGTTTTGCTGTTGTAGCGCAAGAAGTCCGCAAGTTAGCAGAAGGAACGGTTTCCGCTCTTAGTGAAGTATCGACAAATGTTCACCATCTGAAAAGTTACTCCAATGATGTTTCGCATTCCATAACAGAAACAACAACGATTATTAAAGAAGCAACGATTGAGGCAAAACAATCATTACCATTGCTAAATGCTATTGTCGCTGCAATTGAAGGAATTAATCTCGATGTGACAAATACGGCTGCCATTTCGCAGGAGCAAGCTGCTGCCATTGACGAAGTATCAGCACGAATGATTGAAATTTCCGGCCATCAAGATGATATTCGTGATTATAGTTATAATACATCCAGCGATATTCACTTACTCGGGCAAGAAATTAATCGCTTCCGTAATGATATTATCGCGAATAATAATGTCCAGTTATCTTCCATTGCTTTATTACAACTTTCAAAAGCAGACCATATTTTATGGAAATGGCGTATTTATAATATGTTCCTCGGTTTAGAAGAAGTGCAACCAAGCGACGTGTCTTCACATACTGAATGCCGACTCGGTAAATGGTATAGTGCTCCTCGGACAGTGGAACGTTTTGGTCATTTACAAGATTTTCGTGAATTAGACGAATACCACTTACAAGTGCATAAATCGGCTAAGTTGGCTGCGGAAGCATATCAAGAAGGCAATATTCAAAAGGCTGATGGACATTTAAAAGAGGTAGACGAAGCATCGAAGCGTGTTCTATTCTATATTAATAATTTAATTGCATACTTGGAAAAAGAACGTGTTATGCAGTAAGTAGGAGGGACTACCCTCCTCTACTTTTGGGAGGTTTTAGCGTGAACAAGAGAGCGCTGATTAAATTTTTTGGAGATGTTTATGGAACAGGATATCGCTTTTTTATCAAACAAAAAGCGATAGAACTAGGCTTGAAAGGTTACTGCAAGTTAAATGCTCAAGAGCAAATAGAAGTAGAGGTAGAAGGTTCAAAAAAAGCAATAGATGAATTTCTTCTATTTGTTCAAAAGGGCGTTAGCTTACAAGCAGATTCTAATTCTTTTACTTTAGAACTTTTCGACGATTTAAAAGGTTATGTACGTATGGAGTCGGACATTGTTTAAGTCTGACTTCTTTTTTCTACTCATTAACAGACTTTTGCTAATGGTCTTCTATAAAACGAACATACTATAAAGAATACACGCCTACCAAAATGTGAATTCTATCCATTAGACAAGTGTATTTATTGAGAAACTTAGCAATTAGCAGTAAAATTTATGTAAGTCTTAAGATAATTATTGAAACTTTATGTCGATTTTAACGTATTAAAAGATAGACATATTGAAAAGCAAGGAGGAAGAAACGATGCTCAGTATCGGACAGTTTTTCTCAAGACATACCGCTAGCCTTTTAATTTCTCTATCAACTGTTTCTATTACAGCGTTTGCGGCAAATCCAGGATTCTTCCTTGGTGGTTGTTTGTTCGCTGGAACCTATGCAACGAGCACAACATTGCTAAAACTCAGTCAAAAAAGAAAAGTTATGCACATAGCAGGAATTACAAAGGATGAGTATAAACATATTGATTTACAGCTATCGACAGCTAACAAACATATTCAAACATTAAGCCAAAACTATTTACGCGTACGTTCCGTGTCAGCCTTTAAGCAATTACTCGAAATGACACGTATTTCAAAAAACATTATCAAAATTGTCAAAACTGATCCAAGAAAGTTTTACAATGTGGAGCCATTTTTCTATGCGCATCTTCCTTCTGCTGTTGAATTGACTGAAAAGTATACTATGTTGTCAAAACAGCCTGTCAAAGATAAAGAAATCCAAATTACATTATCAAAAACGCGTGAAACATTAGCGGATTTAAATTCCACGTTTCAAATTGACTTAAAGGATGCACTCTCTAATGATATCGATCATCTTCAAATGGAAATTGAATTCGCAAACCGTTCCAATTTAAAACGGAAAGAACAATTGGAATGGCGAGGCGAGGAAAAATGACAGCTAACAGAGATGCTTTCGTCCATTTAGATTCATTGCAAGGAATCTCACCTCTTGTACAAAGCTATTTAGCATCGTCAAATCAAGAAGCGATGGAGACCTATGAGACATTGTCACCTCTTGCCCAAAGTCGTGCACTTTTATATGCAAGTCAAATTGACCTAAGTAGTTTTGAAACCGTATTATCATTAGGCCAAGACTCTCAACGTGCAGTCTCTCATTTTGCAGATCGTATGCTCGCCCAAGTGAAGGATAAAGATGTCACAAAAATTGGGCAAATGCTAGATTCCTTAATGCAAACATTAGATCGTGTAGACCCTGCGGCACTAGAGCCAAAAAAACCATCCTTCTTCAAAAAAATGTTCGGTAAAACGAGTCCAAGCGTCAAACAAACATTAACGGAATTTGAACGCATTAGTATTCAAGTCGAACGAATTGGTGTTCAACTCGAACGTGCTCAACTACAATTGTTAAAAGACGTAGAAATGTTAGAACAGCTATATGCACACAATAGAGGATTTTTTGAAGAGCTTGCAACTGCCATTGCAGCTGGGCTGTTGAAAAAACAGCAAGCCATTGAAGTAGAGTTACCTACAAAAGTCGATATTGTACAAACAACGAAACAACCGCTAGCCGTTCAGCAGCTCAATGATTTCACTGCACAACTGGAAAGACTCGACCAACGTATTTATGATTTACAAGTGTCCCAGCAGGTTGCATTACAAACTGCCCCTCAAATACGGATGATTCAACAAGCTAATCAAACGCTTGCTGAGAAAATAGAGTTTTCAATTGTGACACTTATTCCTCTTTGGAAAAATCAATTGGCTATGATGTTATCCATGAATATGGATCATCATTACAATCAATTGGAAGAAAGACTAGCACGAACAAACGAGCGCTTTACTAGCCCTACTTTTGAACAGCAAGTAATGAAATTTAAAGAAACACAGCAGGAGCTTAAAACGGCCATTCAAGATGTTTTTGCTTTGCATACTGCTACAGAACAGGATAGACAACATTTACAACTAGATGTTGCAGGGATGAAAAAAACAACGAAGGAATAATCTGCTGGGTCGCTAAATATATAAAGGGGTGTCTCAGAAGTTTTCTGTGACACCCCTACTCATTTTATGCGAAATACTCTTTGTAGTAACCACCGATATTACCAGTATTGTCAATAATGAAAATGAACTCTTCTGTTTCATTTTTCACTTCATACTCTTTCCCTACTGTTAATACGTTGGAAACTAAATATTTTGATGCATTCGTATGTTTGCAAGTAACTGTACGAAGTGTTGGCGCATCTTTCCATTTTAAATGTAACATAATTTCTCTACCTCTCTTTACTAGCACTTAGCTAACGTCTATTGTTTATTTTATACGATTTTAGCTCTTTTGTGGAGAAAAAACTATAGAAGTCTATATTTTGTACTTAATGACGTTTTATTTACACATTTACCCTAATAAAATGATACTAGAGGTGTTGTTATGAGTTTTGGTGGTGTTCCGCAATGGTTTTTTATCATCGCTGTTGCATTTGCCATCTGCTTTATTTTATATGCAGAATGGAATTCTAGAAAATAAATGAGTCCATTTGTTATGGGCTTTTCAAACTGTAGAAACTTGTTTTTTCTTTAAAGATACTTTTCTAACACTCGCAAGCCCTACCACGACTTTTCATGGTGGGGCTTGCCTAGTGCTATTACATTTACAAGTAGATTTCCGGTACGGAGTGCTTTCCTATTACAGACGTGACTGAAGCATTCTATCAAGTGCCAGTACGGGCTGAAATCCATTGATGCTGAAGATAAACGAATGCTAAACTTACTTCAGCGTTCGTTTTAAAAACTCTTTTGTACGTTCATGTTCTGGGTTTACTAGCACCTTCGATGGTGGTCCCTCTTCCACAATTACCCCTTTATCCATAAATACAACACGATCTGCAACTTCCTTCGCAAACTCCATTTCATGTGTTACGATTAACATCGTATTTCCAGAATCCGCTAACTCTCGCATAACTTTTAAGACTTCCCCTACCATTTCTGGATCTAGCGCAGATGTCGGTTCATCAAATAGCATCACATCTGGATTCATCGATAATGCCCGCGCAATCGCTACACGCTGCTTTTGACCACCAGATAGTTGACGCGGCTTAGCATTGACGTATTGATCCATACCGACGATTTTAAGATACTTCAAAGCTGTTTTCTCTGCTTCTTCTTTTGAACGTTTTAACACCTTTACTTGCCCTACTGTACAATTTTTTAACACATTATGATTGTTAAATAAATTAAACTGTTGGAAAACCATGCCTAAATGGGTACGATAAGCTTTAATATTATGCTTTTCGTCTAAAATATTTTCCCCTTTATAAATAATTTCGCCACCGTTTGGCGTTTCAAGTAAATTAATGCAACGTAAGAGTGTTGATTTACCGGAACCTGATGAACCGATTAAACATACAACCTCTCCTTTTTCTACTTTAAAATTCACATCTTTCAACACTTGGTTACGTCCAAATGATTTACTTAAATGCTCTATTTGAATGATTGCCATTTGTTCGTCCCCCTTAGTCAATTTCCTTTAATTCTTTTTGATAAGCATCCGGTCCATCAAGGCGTTTTTCAACGTATAATAAAATTCTTGATGCCGTAAATGTCATGATAAAGTACAGCACACATGCAACAAAGAATGATTCGAAATAGCGGAAGTTATTACCTGATATTGATTTCGTTTGGAAAAATAGTTCCGTTACGCCAATCACACTTAAAACGGCCGTATCTTTAATATTCATAATTAATTGGTTGCCTGTTGCAGGTAAAATATTACGCGCAACTTGTGGTAATACGACATACATCATTATTTGCACATGTCCCATCCCAATGGCAGAAGCAGCTTCGTACTGTCCTTTATCAATGGAAACAATCCCTCCGCGAACAATTTCTGCCATATAAGCACCTGTATTAAGCGAAACGACTAAAATACCTGCCGTAATAAAGTGCATATCAATCCCAAAAGCAATATCTAGTCCGTAAAATACTACCATTGCTTGTACAATCATTGGTGTACCACGGAAAAATTCTACATAGCATGTCAGTATAAAATTAAAACATTTTAATACATAATATTTTATACCCTTTTTACGTACTGGAATGGTATGCATAATCCCAATAAAAAATCCGATAAATGCACCAATGACTGTACTGATAATTGAAATAAGTAATGTATAATACGCACCTCGTAAAAACATTTGCCAGTTGTTTTCTATAATAGAAATGATCCAATCTAAACTCATGATGTTCCTCCTAACAACGCGTTGTTGCTTGATATCAAATATGCCTTAGCGAAATCATCTCTTCATTTGAATGATATTGCTTTATTCAAATTATGTGATACACACCATAGACATGAACATTTATTAGAAGGTGCCACCCTTCTATCTAAACGAAAATGATTGAGGCTGCCCCGCTTAGTAAAAATCCTTTTTATTTCAAAAGATTCATACATTTATATCAAAAAATAGCATACTAGAAGTACTTCCAGTATACTATTTTCCATTTTGGCGCAACCCCAACTAAATTACTGTGCTGCAGGTTGTTGAAGAATTGCTTCTTCCATAATTTTTTGGCGATCATCTTCTGAAATACCTTTTAGGATTTCATTGATTTTATCTAGACTTGCATCACCTTTACGTAAACCAACTGCAATTGAAGTATTTGAAATATCTGTATCAAAGCCTTCTTCGAATGATACAAATGTAAATTTGTCATTCGCTGCTGCAGCGGAAATACCTTCTGGACGCTCTGCTACATAACCATCAATTTTGCCAGCTTCTAAAGCGACACGCATTGCAGAGAAGTTCTCCATTGCTGTTTGTTTTTCTACGCCCTTAATTTGATCAATTACATTGTAATTAGACGTATTTAACTGTGAAGTAACTTTTGCACCTGAGAAATCTTGAATAGATTTTGCATCTTCATATTTACTACCTTTTTTAATAACCATTACGAAATCAGAAGTATAGTAGTTTTCTGTAAAATCAATTGTTTGTTTACGTTCTTCGGTTGGAGACATTCCCGCTACAATCGCATCAATTTTTTTGGATTGTAGTGCTGGAACTAAACCATCCCATTCCATTTTGACAATAACTAATTCTTTTCCTAAACCTTCAGCAATCTTTTTCGCCATTTGTACATCATAGCCGCCTGCATATTCTGCATTATCAGCAATTTTTACTGCACCATTTGAATCATCTTGCTGTGTCCAGTTAAATGGAGGATAACCTGCTTCCATACCTATGCGGAATTCACCACCTGTTTCTTCTTTCGCCGCATCACCTGATGCTTTGTCTTCCGATTTGTCTCCAGCACCACAAGCTGCTAACAAAATCGCTGTCATTGCCGTTAACATAAATAGCAACCATTTTCTTTTCATCTAAAACTCCCCTTTTCTGTAAAAAAAATAAAGCAACTGTACAAAAAAAGACCTAAGTTTTGAACTTAGGTCTTACCTTTTATTGACAGTTGCCCAAATCCTCACTATAATTTCCATCATTCTGAGATAGCACAACCTAGTAAACTGGAATTAGATTTACTAGGACAGTCCTGCACTTATTCACTGCAGACCCAGCATAAAAGTACGAGCTCCTTTTATACTTCGGCGATATTTCCTTCTCCATTACGTCTTCGCTTGCTTTAACTCAGCAATGGACTAATAAATACCGCGCCTCTACCTCACAAAAACAAAAGTGAGGTTTGTTTATTTAATTGATATTTAGATATTACTATAAAGCTAGTCTATTCGTCAAGATAGTTTTATCATTTTTCTGACTAATGACAAAATTAGGTTATTATCCTTCTATAATCCATAAATTACATCTAAGAAAGTAGAAGTATTGTAATTATTATTTAATATTTTTTCATAAAATATTATCATGTTCAACACTACCGACAATACAAAAGATTCAGTATTTTTCTATATTTAAAGGCCTTTAGACCAATTGTATAAGGCGAAATTTCGTCTATTCCTTCAGAAGCGAATTCCTCTCTATATATGGACAACAAAAAGCCCTGCAAACCGTTAAATTTGCAGGGCTTGAACACATATTTTTCTGTATTAAGAATTTAATAATAAATCTTCTGGATTTTCAAGTAATTCTTTAACTGTTTTAAGGAAGCCTACAGAATCTTTACCATCGATAATGCGGTGGTCATAAGATAGTGCTAAGTACATCATAGGACGAATTTCTACTTCACCGTTCACTTCTACTGGACGTTTTTTAATTGAGTGCATACCTAAAATAGCAGCTTGAGTACCGTTCATAATAGGTGTTGACATTAATGAACCGAATACACCACCATTTGTAATCGTGAATGAACCACCTTGAAGATCAGCGATACCTAATTTTTTATCGCGAGCTTTTTTAGCTAAATCTGCAATTGAATCTTCAATTTCAGCAAAGTTTTTACGGTCAGCATCGCGAACAACTGGTACTACTAAACCTTCTTCAGTTGATACAGCTACACCAATATCAAAGAAGTTATTTAAGTGAATTTCATCGCCAACGATTTGAGCATTCACATATGGGTATTTTTTAAGTGCAGCCACTACTGCTTTTGTGAAGAATGACATGAAACCAAGCTTAGAGCCAGTTGACTCAAAGAATTGTTCTTTTTTACGTGAACGTAATGCCATTACGTTTGTCATATCTACTTCATTGAATGTTGTAAGCATAGCAGTTGATTGCTTCACTTCTAATAGACGTTTAGCAATTGTTTGACGACGACGGCTCATTTTTTCAATTGTTACACGAGATTCGTCAACAGCTACTACTGCTTTTGGTGCTGCTGGAGCTGCTTGTGGAGCTGCTACTGGTGCTGTACCATGAGCTGCAACGTCTTGAACACGTACACGGCCTTGTGGATCAACTGGAGATACAGCTGCAAGGTCAATACCTTTTTCACGAGCAAGTTTACGTGCTGCAGGAGACGCAATGACACGCTCACCTGAAGTTTCTTCTACAACTGGTGCTGGTGTTGGAGCTGCTGCTTGTGGCGCTGCTGGTGTTGGAGCTGCTGCTACTGGTGCTGCAGCTGGTGCTGGTGCTGCACCTTCGCCAGCTTCTACAACTGCGATTACTTGACCTACAAGAACAGTATCGCCTTCTTCAGCTAAAATTTGTGTTAGTACGCCAGCTTCTTCAGAGATGATTTCAGCGTTTACTTTATCTGTTTCAAGTTCAACGATAAATTCACCTTTTTCCACGCGGTCGCCCACTTTTTTAACCCACTGTGCAATACTACCTTCTGTAATCGATTCTGCTAATTCAGGGACTTTAATTTCAGCCACTTTCATTTCCTCCTTTGATTAACGTGCATAATGCACATAAAAGGGCTACCGCCTTAGGCAAGTAGCCCAGCTTCCAGTAATGTTGATATGTTTATTTAACTTTAACCGTTTCAGCCACTGCTTCTTCAATGACAGCAGACTGAGCTGCTTTATGAGAATCTGCATCGCCTTCTGAAGTTGAGCTCATTGCAGGACGACCTACATAACGAAGCTTTTTACCTTCAGATAGCTCATATAATGTTTCTAATGCGTAATTCCAAGCACCTTGGTTTTTAGGTTCTTCTTGCACCCATGCAATTTCTTTTACATTTGGATACTTAGCAATAATATCAGCTACTTGCGCTGTTGGGAATGGGTAAAGTTGTTCTACACGCACAATGTGTAAGTGATCGAATCCTTCTCCATCTTTTACGCGGTCTGCTAAGTCGATCATTACTTTACCAGTACCTAATACAATACGCTCAACAGATTCCGTTTTTGTACCTAATCCTGGTTGCTCAATTACTTCTTGGAATGAACCATCTGCTAATTGCTCAGCACTTGCTGCAGCTAATGGATGACGAAGTAAAGATTTTGGTGATACAACAACTAGTGGGCGTACACCCTCTGTTTCTAACATTGCTGCTTGACGGCGTAATAAGTGGTAGTAGTTACCTGCATTCGAGCAGTTCGCAACAAACCAGTTATTTTCTGCTGACATTTGTAAATAACGTTCCATACGACTTGAAGAGTGTTCAGGACCTTGACCTTCATAACCATGTGGTAAAAGGATGACAAAGCCTGATTTTTGACCCCATTTAGAACGTGCACCTGAAATGAAGTTATCAAACATCACCTGTGCCATGTTTGCAAAGTCACCAAATTGTGCTTCCCAAACAGATAAAACATTGCCTTTTTCTAGATTGTAACCGTATTCAAAGCCTACAACTCCAGCTTCAGTTAATGGAGAGTTGTGAACTGTAAATGAAGCATTTGCACCTGAAATATGGTGAAGTGGTGTAAATACATTGCCGTTATTTTTGTCATGTAACACTAAATGACGTTGTGAGAATGTACCACGTTGCGCATCTTGACCAGTAAAACGAACAGGTGTGCCATCTTGAATAATTGTTGCATATGCTAATGTTTCAGCATGACCCCAGTCAATTTTAGCAGAAGTAAATGCATCGCGACGTTTTTCTAAAATTTTACCTAATTTCTTTTGTGGCTCGAAGTTTTGTTCAAACACTAAAAGTTCTTCGTTTATTGTTTGTAAACGTTCAGCACCTACTGCTGTATCAATTTGTGGGAATTCAATTTTTAATTCTTCTGGCATCTCTATCTGTTTATGTTCATCTTTAGCTGCCATTTCTTTTACGTGATCGTAAGCCACTTGCATTTCAGCATAGATTGCTGAATCAAGTGCTGCTACTTCATCAGCAGTAACTAGACCTTCTGACACTAATTGCGCACCATACAATGTACGAATTGTATCATGTTTTGCAACAAGTTTATATGTTTCTGGATTTGTTACAGTTGGGTCATCTGTTTCATTGTGACCATGTCGACGGTAACCAATTAAGTCAACAATAATATCTTTACCGAATTTTTGACGATAGTGAGCTGCAAAACGACCTACTTGTGCTACAGCTTCTGGGCTATCTGCATTAACATGTACAACTGGTACTTCGTAACCTTTTGCTGGGTCAGAAGAATAAACAGATGAACGTGAGTCTTGTAGTTCCGTAGTGAAACCAATCATATTGTTCGCAATGATATGAATTGTACCACCAGTTGAGAAACCTTCAGTTTTAGAATAGTTTAACACTTCTGTTACAATCCCTTGACCTGGGAATGCAGCGTCACCATGCACAAGGATACCTAGTCCTTTTGCTGGATTATGCACAGCTTGCCCTGGCTTAGATGTATCATCTTGTGCTGCACGAGTAGAACCTAATACTACCGGGTTTCCAACTTCTAAGTGTGAAGGGTTATACGCTAGTTTGACATTCATACCTGATTCACGTGTATAGGAAGCACCCATGTGGTATTTCACATCACCAGTCCAACCTTTTGTAATTTCAAGTCGACCGTGATCTGGCATAAATAAGTCGTTTGAAACATGTGCAAAGTCAGAGAACATCATGTCATATGGCTTATTTAAAATATGTGTTAGCACATTTAGACGACCACGGTGTGCCATACCAATACGAACATTTTCTACTTTGTTCGCTTCTACTGTTTTTAAAATTTCATCAAAAAGGACGATTTGAGTATCTAAACCTTCACCTGAGAAACGTTTTTGACCAACAAATGTTTTGTGAATAAATTTCTCAAAGTTTTCAACACGTGTTAAACGGTCTAATAACGCTTTTTTCTCATCTGAAGATAGTGCTTGTTTTAAAGAACCAGATTCAATTTGAGTTTGAATCCAATCACGTTCTTCAGTTACGACAACATGCCCATATTCAAAAGCTATTTTATCTGTATAAACAGATTTTAAATAATCAATTGCATCCTTACCATTTTTCACGCCCGCTGGCACATCTTTGAAGAAGATAGCAGCAGGAATTTCTGCTAAATCCGCAGGACTTAAGTTGAACGCACTTTCTTCAATTTGCGCTGTTTGAAGTGCACGATTTTTTAAAGGATAAATATCTGCTGCTAAATGTCCTTGTGAACGAATTGCATCAGCTAATTTAACAGCTGCCAATACCTTTTTATAATCGCCAGCAGGAGCTGCTGAACCACTTACTACAGCTACATCACCTTCTACTACGACTGGTGCACCAAATTGTTGGAATAATGATACTAACTCCGGTTCTACTTCTTCAGGAGACTGTAAGAATAAGTCGTATTGCTCCATCACATATCCTAAGTTAGGACCAGAGAAAGCTGACCATGGAGAACTTACAGTTGTAACGTTGTTCGACATGAAAAATGACCTCCAAATTTTGCCTATCGGCAGTTCCATTAATTAAATTACAATTAATTATATAATATTTTCCCGCTCATTAAAAGGATGTTTGACACAACTTATCCATAATTTAAAGAACGTTTTTTCCATCTCAATCTTACTACTCTTCACAGAAAATACAACTCTTTTTAGCAAATTAAGCAATTTTTTTCTCGAAGGCTAAAATTCTTAAATAAAGCGTGTATTTTTCTTAATATTTTAGCGGTATCTTCAGCAAGAAAACGGTTCCAACATTTACTTCACTCTTGACTTCTATTGAAGCATTATATTTTTCAAGTAACATTTTAGAAATACTTAGCCCTAAGCCCGTACCGCCAATTTGACGATTTCTCGCTTCATCTACACGGTAAAAACGATCAAAAATATAGGGAAGGTTTTTTTCAGCTATTCCAATCCCATTATCTGTTATTTGAAATTCCACTTTTTCATCCTTCATTAAAAGGGAAATATTTACTTCTGGAACTTTTTCACAATAACGAATGGCATTTTCTACTATATTGCGAATTACTTGAGCAAGAGCATTAGGTGTTATAAAGACCGCCCCTATTTCACCATTTTTCGACAGCGTAATAGTTGCATTCGGGTACAATTTCGCCATTTCACTTATGACACCTTCAATGACTGCTACCGGATTTGCTTCACTCGTGTCATCTTTCTCTTCACGTCGTGCGAGTTCAAGCAACTCTTCAATCATTTTTCGCATCCTAGTAATTTCCGTTAATGATGTATCTATCGATTCTTCTAGAATCACTGGATCATCCTTACCCCACCGCTTCAGTAGTGAGAGATGGCCTTCAATTGCTTGAATAGGTGTCCGCAGTTCGTGAGAAGCATCGGCAACAAATTGCTGCTGTTGAGCAAATGATATTTGTAGCTCATTCATCATTGCATTGTACATTTTCAATAAGTCACCAATTTCATCTTGTGATGAGTAGGATAGCTGTATTGGTTCATTAAAACCTTGGTCCATGACCGTTTTCATTGATGCACGCAATGCATGAAGTGGCTTCGTTAAATAATTCGCTAAATAATACCCAATGGAACCTGAAAGGAACAATGCACCGACTCCTGCAATAAGCATGGCGGTCAACAAATAACGCATTAAGGATTCAAAACGTGTTAACGGATGAATCACTTGAATATATACTTGAAAAAAACCGAGCTTTATTGGCTCGTTTACGACATATGCCTCTTTTTTATCAATGGTCATTTGCACAATTTTCTGCATCTGAGAAAGAGGTGCAGCTTGGGAAGCATTATTAATTCGCAAAATCTCAATACCATCATTATTATATAATCTAACAGTTTGCTCGCGATCAACAATCGATTTTAACAATCCTGTATTTTGCTGGATTTGTTGGATAGATATATTGGGCCCTTGTGATTCTAAAAATGAAGCGACATCATCTCTTGTTCGTTTCACTTTACTAACTTCATCATTTAGTAGCCAAGTATGCAGTGAAACATAGACGACGATACAAATTATAGCGTAGCTAATAAAAATGACCGCACTCGATGTCAACATCCACTTTCTTTGCAAAGAAAGATTGCTGAAATAGGCATTTATTTTGTTCATTCACGCATCACGTATCCTACCCCACGTACGGTTTCGATATAGGCATTTAAATCACCAGGTAGTTTTGTCCTTAGATGACGGATGTATACATCCACAACATTAGTCTCAATATCTGCATCATAACCCCAGACGGAAGTTAATATAAGCTCTCTTGTACATACGCGGTTTTTATGTTCTATTAATAACTTCAACAAATCATATTCGGTTTTTGTAAGATCCAGTCTTTGACCTTGCACCAATACCTCATATGCATCAATATCGATTTCAATATCTCGAAAACGTAATGTATGACCCACCATTTTTTCATTAGGCTCCACACGGCGTAAAATGGTACGTATACGTGCCAGTAATTCTTCAATGGCAAAAGGCTTCACGATGTAATCATCGGCTCCTGCGTCTAAACCTGCAACTCGATCCATCACTGCATCTCTGGCAGTAAGTAAAATAATAGGTACTTGAGACTGCGTACGAACGCGGCGACAAATCTCAATTCCATTAATACCCGGCAGCATGACATCTAATAATAGAACATCATAGTTTTCTGTTGTGGCAAGTGCAAGCCCTTCCCGCCCATCAAAGGCTACGGTCACATCATAGCTTTCATGCTGTAACTCCAGTTCAACAAAACGAGCAATATGTTTTTCATCTTCTACCAATAGTATTTTTTTAGGCATCTAATCACCTTCTATTTCAATCTAATAACTTCTTTTCTAGCATAACATCATTTAAAAAGCCTGTACCACAAGTAAATACTCGTTTGTACAGACTTATTTTAAAGTGGGCCAGTTATAAATAAATTATTTTTCCCACTTTCCTTTGCTTTATATAATGCTTGGTCTGCTAAATCCATTAGCTCCTCTAATGTAGTTGCATGGTCTGGATAATAGGCAATTCCTATAGATGCAGTAGGTGCAAAGAAATGATTTTCGATTGTCCAACCTTTTTTTAATTCATTGCGAATACGGTTAATGATATGCATCATTTGACCTTGCCTTGCTTCAGGTTTACGCGTTAAACCTGTTAAAATAATGATAAATTCGTCCCCACCCATTCGAATAACAAGATCGTGACTACGGACAGATGTTATTAACACATTACCAAATTTGCGGATAAAATCATCCCCCATATCATGTCCGAATTGATCATTTACATCTTTAAAGTCATCTCCATCAATATATAACATGGCAATACATGCGTTTTTTGCATGTGCGTCCATCAGTATTTTGGGAAATTCCTTTGTTAGATACCTTCGATTCGGTAGCTGCGTTAAACTATCATGATAAGCAAGATAAAGTAAATCATTTTCTCGTTCTTTACGATGGGTAATTTCACGTGAAACCATAATAATTTGTGAAATCGTTTCGCGTTCTGTATCATGAACGACCGTTACATTTCCTTCTGTCCAAACAGGTGTACCATCTTTCGCTTGAAGCAATAGCTCAAACTGTGTATCAGTCTTCTCTGTAAAATCATTTAGAAACTCTTGCCACGCTGGTTTACTTGGTTCATCAATAATATCACTGTAAAACTGACCTTGTAATTCAACAATTGCGTAACCTAAATACATTCTGTAAGACGGTGAGGCATAAATAATGATGCCATCTTCATTTAAGATGACAATTAAATCATTTGTATTTTCAGTAATCAATCGGAATGTCCGTTCAATATTTTTTAATTCCGTTAACATTCTTTTCTTGTCCGTAATATCATAGTTAATGGATAAATATTGCTCCACTTGGCCAAATTCATTTTTCAAGGGCACAATAGCAGCCTCTACCCAATAGTCTGCATGATATTTTGTGCGGTAGCACAGCTCACCTCGCCACACCTCTCCTAATGCCAGGGTTTCATTGATTGCTTGAAACACGCTTTTTTTATTATTACGGGGTTCAATAAGGTCATAAGGATGGCCTAGTAATTCACTGGCTGTAAATCCCGAAGCATTTAAAAATAAATCATTTACTTCCACGATTTTCCCTTCGATATCTAAAATAGCGATGGAAGTGGCAGAATTTAAAGCTGCCTTGTACACTTCAAGGCCATGAGATGTTGAACGCAATGCGGCCTGTTGTTCTGTAAATTGCGTAAAATCTTGCATGATTAAGAAAATAGCAAAGGAATTGTCTCCTTGCATTACTGGTGACATTGATACTAAATACATGCGCTCCTGTTTATCCAACGTATGTAATTTAATAAGCTTCTCTGCAATATTTTCGCCCATTGCTGCTCTTTGTAAATAGTTTTGTATTTTTTCTATTTCCTCTTTTGGAATGATGGGCAAATCGATAAATGGCTGATGTTTCACCATATCGTTATCCAAATCAAAATCTTCCATGAAGCTTGTATTTACTTCAAATATAGTACCTTCAGCAGATAAAATAACGGTTGAAAAAAAAGCGTGGTCAAAAATAGACCGCATAAATAAAAACTTATCTTCAACACTTCTGTCATATAAGATTTCTTTTGTAATAGCTAAAATATAGTATTCATTTCCGTCTTTAATCGGGCGGACAGATGTCTCATATTTTCGCACTTCTGATTCAACATAGGCATAATCGACATAATCGACCTGCTGATGTTGGGCGATTGCTCGATGATAATTTTCTTGAATAATGACAAAATTCCGACTAGAAGTAACAGCAGATAGCATTTTTCCAATGGCGTTATTGGATAACAGTGCTTGGGCAGCTTGATTTAAGCGAATATATTGATAATCGTCTCCAACTCTTTTCATTAAATAGACGAAATCTTCTCCAATAAATAGTTGATTGAATAGTTTTTCGCTTAAAAGATATTCCATGATGTCACTCCCCATTATAAAGTCACATATATATAAATTCGTTATAAATGTATTTATTTATAAAATAAAAATTACACTAGTATTATAACATATTTACAATCATTTAACTTTGTTGAATTACGAAAGATTCTATCCTTTTTCGAGTAAAATTTGATAATATTTCACTTTTTACAAGGCAAAACGATACTAAGGAAATACTTTTTTCGTCATTTTTATGAAACATATAACTGTAATAGACTTTATAATTATATATAACAAAAGTAGGGAAATGATATTTTTCGCTATTTTTTCTGAATTAACTGACAATTAAACTTAATTTTCGTTTAAAAGAGCAAAATGATTGCACCAAGCAGTAGACTTGTTATATTATATTAATAAAACTAGCCATTTTTCGGTATGGTCGCAAAATCAGTAAGACAGCGGGAGATTATGGATTTCATAGTTATAACGTCTAGTTCTTTGGGTTTTTAATTCCAGTACGAATTTTAGTTTTATTCTTTATGCTTTAACGGAATTGTTTTAACTACCCTTGCAAAGGAGGCGTTTCGTATGCTTAAACATCGAGACCTACATGAATGTACAGAGCTTTATGAGCTATTATCGCATCCATCTGTTTTTCCTTTCGTTCGCCAAAAGGCACAATCTGCGGACGAATACTGGTTTATGACCAAGCAACTAATCGAAGAAGAAGCGAGAGGGCTCGCTATCTCCAGGACAATAACTGATGATTGGGGTCAACCGATTGGCACCATTAGCATTCATGATGTGGAAGACGGTGCTGGCTTCCTCGGAACGTGGATAGGACTCCCCTATCAAGGGCAAGGTTACAACCAAAAAGCAAAAATGCTCTTCTTAAATGAATTATTTTTTGATTATAATTTCCATACGGTTTTCCTCCGTATACGAGTAGAAAATAGTAAATCACAGCGTGCCGCTTTAAAGTTGCCTTATGTTGTAAGTGCAAATGATAGTCACCCAACATTACTAGCACAAGTTAACAGCGGAGAAGCACAATTTAATCTATATAAAATACCACGTGACTTGTTCTACTTAACAACTGCCAATCAAACGCAAGAAGGCGAAGAACAAGCAATGTAATGACCCATTTAAAAAAGCTATGTGCACTGTTTATTATAACAGTACACATAGCTTTTTATTTTTTATATTGCAATATTAACTTCGCCATCTCGTTTGGCGTTTTAGGTCTTTGTGTCTTTTCCATCGCTGGTATGATTTCTGATTTACGCGCTGTTAACGTATAAACTGATTTCATAAATGTTTCTTTTGTTAGTTCTTCCTCTTGTAAAACTTCAGCGTACCCTTGCTTTTTAAATAACTTTGCATTTAAAATTTGATCGCCACGACTTTTTTGTGCAGATAGAGGAATTAATAGCATTGGCTTATGCAGGGCTAAAAATTCAAATATAGAGTTAGACCCTGCACGAGAAACAACAAAATCTGCTGCATGCAGTAAATCCGATAATTCCGTCGTAACATAGTCAAACTGTTTATAGCCTTTCATTGACTCTAAGCTGTCGTCTTTATTCCCTTTTCCACATAGATGTATTACTTGAAATGTTTGAAGTAATTCAGGTAAATTATGGCGTAATGCGTCATTTAACACAACCGAACCAAGACTTCCCCCCATCACTAAAAGAACAGGTTTTGACGCCGTAAAGCCACAGAAAGCAAGGCCTTTTGCTTTATTACCATTAAATAATTCTTGACGAATAATGGAACCTGTACAAGTAGCCTTTTCCTTTGGCAAGTGCTGAAGCGTCTCTTCAAAAATAGTGAAGATATGCGAAGCAAATGGAAGTGCAATTTTATTAGCTAAGCCAGGAGTTACATCGGATTCATGTATGACAACCGGTACGCCTGCCACTTTAGCTGCCATCACGACAGGTACAGAGACAAAACCACCTTTTGAAAAAATAACCTCTGGCTTTACTTTCTTTATAATGCGAAATGCTTGCATAATGCCAGCAAGTACTTTAAAAGGATCCGTAAAGTTTTTCATAGAGAAATAACGACGCAATTTCCCGCTAGCAATCCCATAGAACGGGACTTTAGGAAATGCCTCGCCAATTAATTCTTTTTCAATACCTTGCTCTGAACCAATATAGTGGACATCGTAACCTAGTTCAAGTAAAGAAGGTAATATCGCTTGATTAAGTGATACATGGCCTGCTGTCCCACCACCGGTTAAAATGATTGTTTGTTGTTTCACGTAAATTCTCCTATTCCTTAAAAGCCATTGTAGCAAACGCCACTTTTGTTTACAGTCTTTTATTTTACTATATGCGAAAGAAAAGATATAGATGAAGCTTTAATTTTTCATCATATTATGTTTACTATATGCTATACTAATTCATCATGCTTATAAAAGGAAGTTACTCACTATGTATAAAACGACAACGTTAAAGCAAAAGTATTCACTCATTTTAAAAATCATTGTACCTATTCTAATTACCCAAGTAGCCATTTATCTCATTTCTTTTTTCGACATTTTAATGTCTAGCCGCTACGGTACTTCTGATTTGGCAGGAGTCTCCATTGGGTCGTCCATTTGGATGCCTATCTATACTGGGCTTTCAGGTATATTATTAGCAATAACACCGATTGTCTCCCAGCTTGTTGGCGCAAAGAAAGAACAATTAGCAAAACAAGCAGTGCAGCAAGGCTTATATGTCGCACTTGTACTTTCTGCATGTATTTTTATCATATTATTTATCGGGCTCGATTGGATACTGGGAAATATGCAATTAGACGCCGCTGTACATAACATTGCTAAATCTTATATTCATGCAATGTGCGCTGGTCTTATTCCACTCTTTTTATTTTTTGTTCTACGTTGTTTTATCGATGCGTTAGGTCAAACACGAGTAACCATGATTATTACACTGCTAGGAACACCTATTAATATTTTCTTAAATTATATTTTCATTTTCGGAAAGTTCGGTGCACCTGAGCTTGGTGGTGTTGGTGCAGGTGTTGCGACAGCCATTACGTATTGGCTAATTTTCTTTATTACGGTTTGGATTATTGCTAAACGCGTGCCTTTTGAACACTTTACTATTTTCCGTGAATGGCCAAAGTTACAATGGCTTAGCTGGAAAGAAATCTTAGTTATTGGTGTGCCAATCGGTATTTCCTTATTTGCGGAAACGAGTATTTTTTCTGCCGTCACAATGATGATGAGTAGCTTTAGCACAGAAATCATCGCTGCCCATCAAATCGCCATTAATTTTACGTCGTTGTTATATATGGTTCCTCTAAGTATTTCAATGGGTGTAACGATTTTAGTAGGTTTTGAAATTGGTGCGGGACGTTTACGTGATGCGAAAATCTATAGCTATTTATGCGTTGCCACAGCTATTGTATTTAGTTTTTTTTCAGCTTGCCTTCTCTACTTACTTCGCGAACAAATCGCTACAATGTATTCTGCCGATGAGCTGGTTTTAAAAAATGCGCAAGTCTTTTTAGTGTATGCTGCCATTTTCCAACTATCTGATTCTATTCAAGCACCTGTGCAAGGCGCATTACGAGGATACAAGGACGTGACCATCACATTTATCATGGCTATCATCTCGTATTGGATTATCGGATTGCCTACAGGTTATGTACTAGCTAACTATACTGATTTTGGTCCAGTTGGTTATTGGTTAGGGCTTGTAGCTGGTCTATCTGCAGGCGCTATTACCTTATTAATCCGTTTATTACGCGTACAAAGAAAATTTGCCCTATAATGAAAAAAGCGCAAAAATGGTGATACAACATCAACATTTTTGCGTTTTGTTAGTTAAACAATAGATGCAAGCTCTTTATTAACGGAGTATGCCTGTACGAATAATCGTTACTTTCACTTTTGGTTCAATCGTAAGTGAAGCAAATTGCTCGCGCCAGTCTTCCTCGAAGAATTTGGGATGATAAGCACGAATATAACGTCCTATCCCTAACGTGTCGGACTCCTGTTCTTGCAGTATTTTTATTACTTCCTCAAAATCAGCTTGTATTTTTTGTTGGAACATCTCCTCTATCGTTTTAAACGTCTCCTCTTTATACAAATGATTTTTTGAAAACTCTTCTATTTCTACGTCAATTTTAAAATCCATTGTTATTTTTTTCATTTCTTCATTGATGATCCATTTTCTTTTTAAATGGATTACCTCCCCAGTGACAGGTACATCCTCGTTATTGAGCTTGAGCATATATTGTATACGTGCATGTTGATTCGCTTTATCCATTAATAAAAGCATATAAAAGGATTGCTTAGGATCCAAAATTTTCCCTGTAAACACTTGCCCAGAAAACAATGCCACTCCCGCTGCTTCCGCGCTATGTTCTTCTTCGTCCATTTTGATATAAGGGATGGCAATATCTTTGGCATTATCAAACAATGTCGATCCGATCATTTGTAAATTCAGTTTAGGATAAATTGTATTTTTTTCTGTACTTTCAATAAAACGTTCATAGTAACCTCCTGCATTGTCAGTTACTTCTTTTGTTAACTCAATAAAAGGTTTTACGCTCCCCTCAGTCACTGCCACTTTAATAGAAATTGGATTTTGAGGATCACGAAAATAAATATCTAGTAGGTCATATAAAGGTTCTTTCACCGTGTCAATTGAAATAAGCAATGTAGCGAGTTCAGACAAATCAAGTGTTTGTTCAACCTTCAAATCGGCATTATTTCGTACATCACGTGGAGAAATACCTTCCGCTTCAATTAACATAATTTGACTTTGTTTATCAAGCGTTTTCGGGTAAGCATAATATCCTTTATACTCGCCCATTGTCCCTTCTATGCCAGCAAGAGATACAACTGACGAATTTTTATATAAACGCTCGTCCCAACAACCCGCAAGTAGTACAACCAAAAGAACGATTATTGCTTTTCGATACACGTTTTCCCCCTCCATTTATTCCATAAAATGATGAGAATCGGTAAAAGAAAAGTGAAAATTAGTATTATATAATGGAAGGAATTTTTCATCGTTTCAATCACCTTAAACTTAACAAAAAAAAGTGGAATAATCGCAAGCAATATATGATAAAAAACGATTGCCTTCTTAGAACCTTTCTTACCTATTCCAAAATGGACAACCCTTATCGTTAAATTAAAAATCAATACTGTGATGATGGACCATGACAACCAAATATATACAAAGAAAATATCAAGTCGCTTTACAAATGTAACTTCTTGAGATTTTAAAATATAAATAATTGGCTCTGGAACTAACTTAATCTCTTCAATAGTGAAAAACATTTGGGAAAACATGACAGAAATCAAATAAAAGACAAAAATTACAAGCTGATAAATCAATATTGGCTTGTAATTTAAAGTCAATTCCTTTTGTAAAAAAGGACGATAAATCAGATACATTTCTGCGCCCATAAATGCAAAAACACTACGGATAAGACCTTGAATGATTTCCTTACTATTATTAAATTCAAGCGGTAATAAGTTTGTCCATGTAAGGTCTGGAACCGCAAGCATTAAAAAAATGATAAAAATAAATATTAGCGGAATAAACATAACCCCAATATTAATAACGGTTTCCGGTCGACTTATATTACCATATAACGAAAGTGCAACAATGAATAAGATGATTATCCACTCGGGCGTTTGAGGCAAAACCCATGATGCTAAAACATATACCATATAGGCTAAAAATGTCGCAATCATTAAAAACCAATACACCTTATACACCCATTGGAAAAATGTATTCAAGTAAAAATACCGATAATACCGTTCAAAAAATAGTAATACTAAATAATGTAATATGGTTGCTACGATAAATAGCACCCAGGCCTTATTTTTACTTTCGCTAATTAAAGGCGTTTGAAAGGAAATATAAATAATACCTGTTTCAATGAAAAACAATAGTAAAAAAAATTGCCCTTTAGATAACGAAAAATTCAAGGTGTATCACCATTCTTTACACTGTCATCTTTCGGTGAACTAAAAGATGTCACTTGGACGGTAGGTTTAAAGAACGGTCCTCGCACGAACACTTTATAGATTTCCTTTGGTTGAAATGGCACAATTGGAGAAAAGTATGGCTGTTTTAAAGAGCTTAAATTAATTAAATGAATCAATAAAACAACTACACCAATAACAATACCAAAAAACCCAAATAGTGAGGCTAACACCATAAATGGAAAGCGTAGCATACGAATCGAAGTATTTAATTCTACTGAAGGCACTACATAGCTAGAGATTGCTGTTAAAGCAACAACTATCACCATTAAGTTCGATACTAAACCAGCACTCACAATAGCATCGCCTATAACTAATCCTCCGACAATGCCTATCGTCTGCCCCACTGATTGTGGCAATCGTATACTGGATTCCCGTATAAGCTCCATAATAATTTCTAATATAAGCGCCTCTATTAAAGGTCGATACGGAATTTCATTTACATCATTTTTTACTTGATTACTTAATTCTAATGGTAGTACTTCAAAGTGAAAACTAATAATAGCAATATAAAAGGCTGGTAAGAATACAGCTGCAATAAATGACATTAACCGAACTATTCGATAAAAAGAACCTACCAACACTCGACCATTATAATCGTCAGGTGATTGATAAAAGGAAAAAAACGTAACAGGTGCAATCAATGCTGTTGGAGAGATATTCGTTATCAACACCACTTTACCTTCAACTAAATTAGCGACAACCCGGTCAGGACGCTCCGTATTGAGCAATTGAGGAAAAGGCGACCATACGGAATCTTCTAACTCATCACTTAGTTGACCAACACTATAAAAATAATCTATGTTAATGGCGTCAATGCGCTTTTCAATTTCAGCTAACGTTTCTGCTTTAATGACCCTGTCAATATATAAATAATAAGCTTTTGTATTTGTCTCTTTGCCAATTGAAAAAGATTTTACGACGAGCGAAGGATTATGAATTCGTTTGCGTAATAAGGCTAAATTGGTTTCAACGCTTTCTACTAGCCCTTCATGCGATCCGCGCAGAACATGCTCATTATTCGGCTCATCAGGATTGCGATGTACTCGATTTACAATCGTGAGTGAAAGCATTTCACCTGTATCAGGAATAATGATTAGCGTTTCGCCATTACAAATATGTTCGATAGCTTGTGGTAGCGAAAACGCCTTAAGAGTCGTCATTATCGTTTCACTCCAGAACGGCTTGTTTGTATCTAAACGGGCATATATTGTATCGAGTAATTTTTGCGCTTCTTTTGCATCCACAAGCGAGGAATAAAAGCATAAAATAGCAGACGTTCCTTCTCGCCAGTCTACTTGTCTTACTGTAAAATCGGATGATTGATTAAATGCTTTTTGTAAGCTTTTCATCATTAATTCCACTTTATTCATAAAACGCCTCCTATACTTGGAAGTATAGGCAAAAATGGCTTATCTCAAACGGTATGTCTTTCGATTATCCTGTTTTCTTCACCGTTTGTCATTTTTTCACCTAAAAAAATAAAAAGACATCCAAATAAGCCTTGAAGACTTATTGGACATCCTAATTGAATACGTTGTTTCTATTAAATTTTCACATTATTACTTTTGAATAAACTGTTGCGTCCAGTAGTTACCTGACTTCACATAACCTACACCAATATGTGTATAATTTGCATTTAAAATATTGGCACGGTGACCAGGTGAATCCATCCAAGCTTGTACGACTTCTTGTGGAGAACGTTGACCTTGGGCGATATTTTCACCAGCACTCTTATAAGTGATGCCTAAAGCTTTCATACGATCAAATGGTGAACCAAATGTTGGGCTCGTATGTGAAAAATATTTTTTCGATTGCATGTCTTGAGATTTTTCTCGTGCTGCAGCCATTAGTTTATCATCCGTTTGTAAAGCTTTTAAACCTGCTTTTGTACGCTCAGCATTCGTTAATTTCACTACCTCTTGTTCAAAAGCATTCACATCCGATGTTGTTGTAGTCGGATTAGAAGTAGTTGGTGGTGGTGTCGTTGTATTATTTTGTTGATTTGTTGGTTTATTAGTTGGTTTATTTGTTTGTTGATTTGTTTGCGCATCTTTTGACGGTGCAGTTGTATTCGGTTTAGTTACAACCCACTTGTGATTTGACCAATTATTATAATAGTAAACTTTACAGTTCGTTGTCTGATTTGCTGTGTTCCCTTCTGTAGTATTAGAAGCAGCAGAAGCCAATTGAATTGGAGCTGCTAAAAGAAATGTTGCACAAATTGCAGTAAGTGTTTTTTTCATTTTGCAATTCCTCCTATCTGCAACCTATCGTAAAGTATAATTCTATAAAAAACCTTCCCAACATCTGCTAACATACCCAATAGAAAAGTAGTTTCCGTTAAACAGGGGTTTTTTTGTTATATTTTTTAGCAAGTTTGACCAGTCTATGAAATACTTACGTTTTAAATAGGGTTGACAGTATTCAATTTCTGTTCGTATTTTGGCTACGATTTTGATAGATTAGCACACTTGCCAATAACTAAAATTGCCTGGATAAAATAAAAAGTGATTTAAAAATTGCTATGGCTATAAAAAATCTGCTCGGTTCCACTGAATGATTTCTAAGGATTCAGAAAGAACACGAGCAGATGAATTTGATTATATCAAGTAAAGCATGGGACACTATTTATTTAATCAATACCTATTACATGAACACGGTCAATGTTTTCACCTATTAAAACAAGCTTTGCAGGCATTTTAATGAATTCTGGCAACCATTGTACCATTCCATAGGCATACTGAAACAGCATGGGATTTTTAACGCCTTCTATCGGAACGTAGCCTTTCATTCGGTACACCGTATCTGGTAATCCACGTACCCACTCTTCCATTTGCTCTTGTGTAAAGTGAACACCTTCAAATTCAACTAAACGAGAGCCTAAATGCATGGAGGCTATCGGGGCTTTCACAATATGTTGCTTATCAATTTTAACAGTGGCAGATAAATTTTCTAGTAAATGGTACGGTACACGCCCATTTGTTGTTTGCAAAATAAATGCATGGGGATTAAAACCTTGTAGCTCATAGACGACTTGCGCTTGCTCCGCCTCTGTTAGTAAATCGGTTTTATTGGCTAATAATAAATGCGCGTGACGAATTTGCTCCATAAATAATGTACGCACTTGCGGTGTTAATGTATCACGATGTAACCAAAGCTTCGAGTCCGCAACTGTAACAATACCTTTGACATTTAACTGCTCGGCAAAGATAGGGGAATAGACAGCATCCAATGCTTCTACAGGGTGAGCCGCTCCAGTTGTTTCAATAATTAGAACGTCAAATTCACTATCTAATAGAAGAGACTGGATTTGAGCCTCTGTTTTTTCAGCTCCTGAGCAACAAATACAGCCTTCTAGCATCTCTTTTAGCGGCACGTCCTCTTCTACAGCTTGAGAATCAAATGGCAGCTTGCCAAGTTCATTCATAATAACAGCGGGCTTTAAACCCTTTTCTTTTAGTTGTCGTATAACATCTGTCAGCATAGATGTCTTACCACTTCCAAGAAATCCACTAAATAAATATACATCCTTCACAATTCATTCCTCCTAAAGAAAAAGCTGTCGCAATGCCGTACGAGACGACTTCTGCGACAGCTACAGTGTTAGTTTGTTGTTCCCTTTGTTTGTTCTTTTGCATCAGAGACAAGCTCTTTTGCTTTTAACAGTTGAGGATCCTCTGATTTCATTTTTTCACGTAACGCATCCATTAATGCGTAAGTTGTTTCGTTCGTTAGAATGCCTGTTTCTTCAAGCTTATTGTCAGCTTGCAATTTTTTCACAGCTCGTTCTGTATATTGGTCAAAGATACCGTCAGCTTTTCCAGGTTCATAGCCTAGCACTTCTAACATTTCTTCAGCCACTTTGACAGAGTCTGACTGCAAGCCCTCTTTCATTTCAATCGTCGGGTCTAAAATTGGTAAAGAAGCATAAGCTGGATACGCTACTTTTACATCCGGTTCAATGCCTTTTTCATTAATCCAGTTACCGTTTGGTGTTAACCATTTACCAGTTGTGAATTTTAAATTAGAACCATCCTTTAAAGGTGTAACATTTTGTACAGTTCCTTTACCGAACGATGTTTCACCAACAATTTTAGCTCCTACAGATTCTTTTAAAGCACCTGCTAAAATTTCCGATGCGGATGCACTGCCATTATCCACTAGAACGGTTACAGGTACATTATATTTTTTCCCTGCGACAGCTTTTGTAATAACAGGCTCCTCGTCTTTTTGCTGCACTTGTACAATCGCTTTACCTTCTGGTACAAATAAATTTGAAATTTCAACCGCAGCATCTAAGTACCCACCTGGATTTTGGCGTAAATCAAGGACAATCCCTTTCATGCCTTTTCCTTCGTACTCAACAAGGATTTTCTCTAGCTCTTTTGCTGTTTCTTCATTAAATGATGTAATTTGGATATGTGCAATATCTCCATCTAACATTTCACCATAAACCGTTTCAACAGGAATATCATCGCGAATAATCGTCATTTCAATAGGTTCAGCATTTTCTCCACGTTTCACTGTTAGCTTTACAGGTGTACCCTTTTCACCACGAATAAGTGCAACTGCTTCTGAAGAGCTAAAACCTTGAATACTTTTACCATCTACCGTTAAAATAATATCTTTTGGTAATAACCCTGCTTTTTCAGCAGGTGAATTTTTAATAGGTGACACAACCGTAATAAAACCATTACGTTCTTGAATTTCAGCACCAATACCCTGGAAGCTTGAAGATAATCCAGAGTTAAATTTTTCTGCTTCATCCTTCACCATAAAATCAGAATAAGGATCTTCTAATGCATCAAACATGCCGTTAATGGCGCCATCCACTACTTTTTCAGAATCGATATCTTTGTAATACTTGCCTTTAAGCATATCAAATGCTTCGTATAGTTTTGTAAATTCCGCACGTTCAATTGGGACTTTTACTTCTACCACTTTCTTTTCACCGAAAGTTAACGCAAAAATGGTTAAGCCTGCGGTAATTAAGATTGTAAAGAACATCAGCATAATAAACTTAAACGGCTTCATCTGAATAAATTGGCCTGCAGGTTTTACCTCTACTTGTTGTATTTGCTCTTGCTGTTGTTCTAAACCATCTTTTTTCTGTTCATCCATCTTGATTGTCACCACTCTCATATACACTAACTTGTTGTCACACTATTACCATCTTAACAGGTTATAGAGGAGACGAAAAGAAAAAGAGTGTCAAAATTTCATGACAGCTCTTGTCCCCCCTACTAACTTCATAAAATTGCACATTAATAAGCTACTTTTTCAGCATCCATACGCCCACTATTAATAGAACAATGGTCTAAAAAGCTCCCTATTTTACAATTTTTCATGAAAATGTGCCTCAGATACCTTCTGAGGCACTGCCCTTAGCTGCTAAGTTTCAAGTATATAATAGTACTGCCTTTCTATTTTACTCATTTCCTAAAAGCAGTCAACTAAAATACTCATATAATTAGCTGATGAGCCATTATGCATCGATAATGTATGTCAGTTGCGCTAATTTAGCAGCTTTTATTTTATTTTCTGCACTTTTAGCAGCACTAGTGCCTGTAAAAGTCCCTGTTTTTACTCGAAACTTAGACCCCTCCTGTTCAATATAAGCAACCCAGCCAAAACGTTTTCTCATCACATCTAACACGCTTATTGCTGCGTTTCGTGTGCTATATGTTCCTGTAATAATTCGATACTTCGATAACTCGGTAGGTGGTTTTTCTGGCTTTGGCGTTTCATTGCTTGTTACCATTTGTAAAAAATTAGTCCATGAGATTTTCCCTGCACGCATATTTCTAGGACAGTTTTTGCCACTAAAATAATGGTGTTGCACGACATTTTCAATAGCTATATTTTCATCATTCATTATTTTTGCTATTAAACTCGCCGCATTTTTTACTGCCTTATTATAATCTCCATCGCTATTAACACATATTTCAACTTGAATGCCTTGTGTATTGCCTATATAGGTTCCAGCTCCCCAGCATTCCCAATAATGTTCAAAAGATTGTATGGCCTCTTGATCATCCACTTGCCAATGCCAACTAGCATTTCTACTATTACCGTTTATTTGGAGTCGAGCATGGGCATCTGCATCTGCACCAACGCTTGTGTTGTCTGTTTCATGAACAACAATATATTTTTTTGCATTATTTTTGCCATTTGTAATTTTTGCAGCTTGAGTCGCAGCGACTAATTTTTGACGTATTGATACCACGCGATTCCCCCCCTTCCAAAAGTAGATTCGTTTTCGCTTTCTAAAATGACGTATTTATTGTAGTGTTACTTTCCTTAAATAGAGTGCATAGACTATCGTGCTTTCTTTTTATAGTATGTGTTCGCACTCATTTTGTTTGTGTTTTTATATACACTCTCTTCTACAAAACTACAAGACTTTCGTTATGCTAATTGTAGTGATTAAGTGCTTCAATAAGAACATTAGTAGAATTTGGAGAAAGCTTCGAATAGTGGATTTTATTTTCGGTTGTCAAAGAATGCAAAGAACATCATCCCCATTGGCAATCCAATTCAAAAAAACTTATATAAGTATTAGTGGAGACGGGTGAAATATTGAAACCATTTACATAACGTATATACAACAAAATAGATTGGAGGAGGACAAAGTGGGAAACTTGGTCTATCTAGCATGGGGAAAAGTAAAGTCCAATGCAATCATATGGACACTTTCACATAAACTCACACTAATAGATTTAGCTAAAGTTTGAAGAAGTGAAAAAGAAATGATTTGGAGGGAATCACATTGTTAAAAACAATACGTATATTATTTTCAATAGTGGGCATATCTTTGGCATTGTATGGCTTCATTACAAAAGACTATAAGTTTCAAGCATATATGATACTATTTTTAGGCTTAATGATGTTAATAATGGGTACACAAGAATTTCAACACCAAAAGAAATGTACAGGTTGGTTATTAATCATCATATGTCTTTTTTTGTAGCTATTCAAAGTTTTACTTTACTTTGATAACCGTTTTTTATAAAAAGATATTGTCACTATATAATATGAAGTCGTTTTCATTACCCTCCCATTAGCCTCCTATTTTTGATGCTATATACACCATTCAATTCACTTAAATAAGTATGGGGGGATAAGTCAATTGAGCCAAACTGTGACTTTTTCGGTTGATACGAAGTATAATGACAGAATACAAGAAACATTTACTTTTGAACAATTAGGTCTTAGCGTAGAAATGAGCGATGAAAAAATAAAAAAGGAATTAGATAAAATTTTCGAATCTTGGCTTTGGCATAAACTGAATATTTCCTACAGTATTGTCTATAGTAAGAGTAGTGATTGACTCGCTTTTGTTCCTCTTTACAATAAACAACATTTAACTCTTATACATGTTACAAAGTAATCCATCATTTCTTCTCTTAATCTAATCCTGTAGCTAATAAATGCAACTATCTTAAAGTGTGAGCGGCCAATCGGCAGTTTCTTTCCCTAAAAATAACTTACTTATCTTCTACATCAAGTAAATAAATTGCCTTGTCAAATCCTCCACGGTTAGCTTTCTTCTGCTTACGAACCGCTTCTAATTCTTCATAACTCACACCTAACACTCCTATCGCAGTATGCACTAGTTCTAAAATATCTGCTAATTCTTCAACACTTTCTTGAACGTTTTCTGCCTTATAAAACTCTTTTGCTTCTTCCATTATTTTTGCTTTTACTTCAAGCAACAGTTCTTGTGGCTCTAATATTCTTGCATTACATTGCAACCCCTTTTCTGCAATTATCTCTAGAATATTATCTCGTACTAGCTTATTATAAACAGGCATTGCTATACTCCTTTCATGTATCTTACTGTTATATTGTAGAATAACATCTAAAAATTGTACTGTCAGCAAATCAGCAGAGCATTAGCCAAAATAAGGGTCCCCATCCTTTATACTAAAACATCGTATTAAACCTAAAGGCTCGTTCTCTTAATAAATCATCTAACATTTCTAATAAATTTTCATAATCTAATATTCTTCTCTCCACCCTGATTACCTCCTTAAATAGCTCTACCTATATTTTACCAATAACTTACATAAATCTTGTTACAACAACGTTAAATTGCATTTAAATAGCATGTTTTACTTGATTTAGAACGTTAATCATTTTTTTAATACCAGTATATTACACAGAAATAAAAACGTTGTATGAGCTTCTATAGCAATTACAGGGTATTGTAATTTTGGTATTTTATATTACGATATCGTAACATCGTTCTCCAACTAAACTTCCTCATTAGTCTAAGTCCATTTAAATTAGGAGAACTATCCCAAAAAGTACCAAATAAAGAATCCGTTTTGAGTTTAATCAAAATGGATTCTTTATTAAAATATAATTTTTATTTGGGATACTATTGTGCTCCATAACCACCATCAATAACAATAGACTGTCGCATAGCTAATTCCTCCAATACTTTATAAATATCTTCAGAGACTTTCTGTTTACGACCATCTACCATACCAACAAACACAAACACTATGTTCAGTTGACAAACTTACTTTTAATCATATGATCACTAATAAAGAAAACGGTAACATAAACAAATGCCATTCCTGTGTAAATGAAAAATAATTCTATATTCCATTCTGTTAACAGTAAAAGCACACAAACACAAATTAATCCACAGCCAAAATGTTTCATATAAGAAAATAAAATATGTTTAGTTCGAAATTCAATCACGATGGATGCTAAAATTCCAATAGTAAATAGTATTGGAACTGAAATAATACTTACACCAAGCCCGATTGCGAAATAAGAGTTCGTAAAATCGTTAAAGAAAAAAGGTACGATAAAGTAACATATGATCGATGTTACAAAAGCTGCTAACAATTTTCTGTTAAACATATTTTCACTCCTTCACTCACAACTCGTATTGCATTTTTCTCAGGCGTTGAGGATTTTATATCGTCTGTTCAATCTTTTAGAATTCAAAATTCTAATCTGGACACTTATTTGATTACTAAAAATTTCTTTTTAACAGATGATTTTAGATTAAATGGTAATGACGTAAATTAAAATGCTATTCGCGTAACCATTTGTGCTTAGCATTACAAACAAAATTGTACTCTTTTACAAAATTCACTGGCATAGTAGGTAGCGCGAATAGTACCTCATTAATTTCTTGTATAGCTCTATTTAAAATACAATAAAAGGAGGATGTAACGTGAAAGATTACATCATAATAATTATTTCTATCCTTCTATTATTTACTATATTTTTTATCATTCAAAGAACTTATACTATTCAATCAAACGTCAGTGCAATAACTACTAGTATTCAACAACATTTAGAGGAAGAGGTTTCATCGATTGAAGAGTATGGCATCTCAAAATCAAATTCAAAGATTGTTATTTTTAAGTATGGTAATAAAAAGGGATATGCAGTTTTCAAAGAGAATTATTTTAACAAAAAGTTAAAGATGATCTTTATAAAATCTAATATTTTTGATAAAAACAACAATATCATACATACAAATCGAGGTAACTATATTCTTTTAAGTGGTAACTATCATGAGAAAATCGATTATATAGTTGTAAAAGAAGGCAATAAGAATCATTTATTTGAGGTTACACTTATTAACGAAAACATTGGTCATTTATATATCACACTCGAAACTATTCCTCGAAAGTTAACCGACACGATGCTAAATGATTTAATGCTTTACAATAAGGATAATAAGCCAGTTTTTTTAGAATAACTGCCAATATCTTTAACTACCTAAAGGGCCTTTACTTATCAAAGCCTTCCATCTAATCACTTTACAATCCCATCACCGGCCCTTTAGTCTAGTCAAAAAACTTCATTTTGTTACCATATCATTGAATAAATCCCCATGAAACTTCTTTCAATACGATAGATTTCACGAAGCACCTTCTCATCTTCACTAGTGTAGTTACAGCTAGAAGCACCCTGACATTTTTCATGTTAAGTTCTCCCAACTTGTCATTTACCCTGCTTATTCTTTCAGAGTATCGATGACTGTTCATTTTCATCTTTTATAATCAGCAATAGCCATGTATAGTACAACAAAAGAGCAATCCGTATTTTAACAGATTGCTCTTTCTCGTTGTTCAACTTATTTTTCCGAGTCCACCATATGTGACAAGAAGTTTTCGTTTTGGATTTCTTCATGAACAGGGATGAAGATACTAACCTGCTCGGTAGGTTCGACATCGTCATTGGCAACCGAGTGAACGACCCCTTTTGGTACAAGGAAAGTGTCCCCTTCTTGATAGGATTTCCATTCCCCATTTTGCAGAAGTTTTACTTTTCCTTTTGTAATATGAATTACTTCAGCTACGTCGTGATAATGGGGCAATACGGCTCCACCTACTTCTATGCGTTCTCTTAAGACCGAGCTAACACTGACGCCGAGTTCATTTGCCTCTTTGGCACTTAGAAGCTCGCGGTGATAAACTTTACGGTGCTCTGTAAATACATTCCACTTTAATGCTTCGCCAATTTTTACTTTCGTCTTGTTTTCGTTCATTTCCAATTCTCCTTACCATACATTTTCAATTACTTGTAATAGCTGATTTAGTTGAAAATAACGGTGCCTGTCTTACCAAGAATGGCATCCTTTGCTTTCTCCAGCGAAGTGATGATTGATTTGCGACCTTGCTTCCCCTTGACGAATGATATGGCTGCCTGAATTTTTGGAAGCATACTGCCTGGTGCAAAATGCCCTTCTTTCATCAACCTTTCTGCCTCTTCGATCGATAACTGATTCAGGTTTTGCTGATTTGGTTTCCCAAAGTTAATTGCGACTTTTTCGACAGCTGTCAATATGAACAGAAAATCTACATTCAACTCATCCGCTAAACATTTACTTGCTAAATCTTTGTCAATAACCGCTTCTACGCCGATTAAAGCATGATTCTTTTCCTCCACTACAGGTATACCCCCACCACCAACAGCGATGACAATACGCCCTGCATTAACTAAGTCTTGGATAATATCTTTTTCAACGACTTTAATCGGAGCAGGAGATGGAATAACCCGACGATAGCCGCGTCCTGAATCTTCTATATAATGGTCACCTGTTTCAGCCATTAATCTTTCAGCCTCTTCTTTTGAATAAAAAGGACCAATTGGCTTTGTTGGATTTTGAAAGGCGTGATCGTTCTTATCAACTACTACCTGACTGACAACTGTTGCAACTGATTTGTTAATTGAGCGTTTTAACAGTTCCTCATGGAGTGCATTTTGCAAATGGTAGCCAATATACCCTTGGCTCATTGCCCCACATTCTGCAAATGGCATACTAGGAATATTTGCATGTTCCTTCGAGCTTTTTTCGAATGCCAGATTGATAGAACCGACTTGCGGCCCGTTACCATGGGCAATCACAACTTCATGACCTTGTTCAATTAAATCAACAATTGGCTTGGCTGAATCGTGTACTAATTGTAGTTGCTCTTCAGGAGTAGAACCGAGTGCATTTCCTCCAAGCGCTATTAATATTCTACTCATTTGCCTCTTCCTCTCCATATAGTTTATAGAAACGAAGCAATCCTTTTTCGAAGCATTCCTTTGGAGGATGGACAATGCCTGCGCCAATCTGCCCGATTCCTGCTACTTTATGTGCCATGCCGGTATTAATAACAGGAAGAATGCTTGTTTCAATCACTTTTCGAACATCAATTCCAAAGGCAGCTCCGCGGAAATTTAGCGTTGGTATAGCATAATTGCTATTTTCACTTACTGTAATGTCATACATTTGTTCGCTATATTGAATAGCATCTTCTACCTCTCCTCCAACAAATTGAACAATTGCAGGCGAACCGCCCATCGCAAACCCACCAATTCCCATTGTTTCCGTAATGGCACTATCCCCTAAATCCCTAGTTGCATCCTGCTCTGAATAGCCTGGGAAATATAAGCCTTTAATAAAGTTTGCCGGTGCGGTAAACCATTCCTTGTCACCTAGCCCGCTAATGCGAATACCAAATTCAACCCCATTCCTCGCCATTGTCGTAACAACCGTGGAATATGGAACGCCGTGTCCTGCATCAAGTGAAGCTTTACATGCTGGCATGGACAGGTTCAAGAAATAGTGTTCATTATTTTGAATAAAGCGCAAGACCTCTCGCAATGTGTCCGTCTTGCAATCTGTTTGCATAAAATAGTCCGTCATTTCCCTATAGAAAAGGCTTGTTGCTGCCTTATTACGGTTGTGGCACTCATCTCCCATATGAAGAGCCTGCGCGATGATGGCTTTTAAATCTACGCCATCTGTTAGCACAAGTGCTTTTTTCAATGCCGGAGCAAAAACATCGCGCAGCCACTTTAGCCGATCAATTACATCGCTAGAAAAAGCACCAAAACGTAGCACTTTGCCTAGACCTTCATTAATCGTACAATAAGCACGGTTTCCATGTGTTCGATTTTCGATGATATGCACTGGCATGGAAGGAGAGACGATGCCCGCCATTGGTCCCACTGTTGAATGCTCATTGCATGAGCCAAATTCAATTGCTCCAGCCTCAATCAATGCTCTTGCTTGTTCCTCATCCGCTGCCATCCCTTCAAAAATAAGTGCGCCAATCACTGCCCCCTGCATCGGACCCGCCATGTTTTCCCATGCAATAGGAGGGCCAGCATGCAGTATTTTTTTGCTGTGCATTCCAGGTATGACATCAATAGCTAGTCCAATATCAATTAAGAAAGGGTGTGCATCTTTTATGCGTTGAATCGATTCTTGATTCGCCTTTTCCACTTTTTCATTTTCCTGAAAGAAATCTAATGCTTCGAGCAATTGTAGATTGCCCCCTGCAGGCGGTTGCCAGTCCACTTGGATGGTTTCAACGCCTTGCAGCTCCAAATCTTCTTTAAATTTGGATGTGCCGATATTAATTACTTGTAATGGCTGATTAAAAAGCTCATTCGCTGTACTCAATTTAATTGACCTCCTTTTGTACAAGCATCGCGGCAATTCTTGTTGCCATTTCATTGCTATCGGCAACAAAAGCGCCTATAGATTGAAGTTTCTTTAGTTGCTGCTGATAATCTTGTTTATCTTTAGAAGTGCCGCAAATATAAGTAACGATTGGCAAGTGCCTTCCTGCCTGTGTAGCCTCGTCTCTTGCTAATTGAAGCGTCTCTAGTGTTACACCTACTGGATCTTCATGGGCACCATATCCCAATTCAAAGTCTAATAACAGAACAGCAGTTTGAGGGTCTCGTGCTTCTTGAAGAATCCGCTCATTTCTAAGTGAAGGCTCTATCATCGGATGTGGTTTACCTTTTGTAAAATCATCATCGCCCATATCAAGCAACGTATGACCTACACTATAGGTAATGTCGTTAAGTTTCTCTTCCTCTTTTTTAGCGACATTACTTTTGACACTTTTTCCTGAAGAGCGGAGAATGGATAATGCTTCTGCTGTCAGCGTACCACCGCAGAATAATCCACGAATGTCCTGCTGAGCATCTGCTAATTTTGCTTTTTCTTCAGCAATCCATCGTTGAACGCTCTTTGCAATGTCCGTTTCGATTACGGCTTGCGTATCAAGTAATTGAACAGATTTGCGGGCAGCATCAATTAATGTAGGAGAAAAGGTAGCACCTGCTGCCTCAACTGCTTTTGCATCACCATCTAAAAAGCAGACTACAACGGGTTTTCGGCATTTTTTCACTTCTGCAAGAATTTTGTCCTGAACATTTCGCGCTGGAGGCTTGGAAATTAATGTGATGACCTTCGTATTGTCGTCGTTCTCTAATGCTTGAAGCCCTTGAAGCATCATAATTCCGCCAATTGATTCATGGAGATCGCGACCTCCCGTACCAATTGCCTGTGTAATACCGTAACCAAGTCGATCAATTTGTACCGTCACTTCCTGTAGCCCTGTTCCGGAGGCTGCCACTAGTCCAATGCCTCCTTCGCTTACTTTATTGGCAAAGCACAGTCCACTGCGATTGATAATTGCTGTCCCGCAGTCTGGCCCCATAACGAATAAACCGTTGTCTCTCCCTATTTCCTTCAAAACTTTTTCATCTTCAATACTTACATTGTCACTGAACAGCATAACGTGCATGCCTTTTTTTAAGGCTTGACTCGCTTCGCGCGCTGCATATTTTCCTGGAACGGAGATAATCGCCATATTAGCATTCGGCATGAGATGCAATGCAGAAGTCAACGTTTTCGCTGTATGATAATTGTCTTTTCCTTTCTTTACCTTCTTGGAAGTTAATTCTGTATGGATAAGTGTTATCACTTCCTCTGCCCGCTCATCTGTATCTGTAATCAAGGCAATAATTAAATCATTGCCCGTAGCTACTTTCGCCTCATCCGTTAGCAGACCAATGTTTTCTAGCAACTCTTTGTTCATTTCGGTTGCCATCGAAACAACGGCCTGTTCGACGCCATCCATACGATTTATTTTGCTTGATAGTGACATTAATGTTACCGAGTCATAATAGGCGTTACTTTCTATCAATACTTTAGATGTCATTATTATTTTTCCTCCTTTAGGTCGATAAGCTGTTGATATGCTACGCTAACACCAGTCAGCATATCTGTCCCAGAGGTCGATCCCATTTCTAAAATACACTGTAAATGGGGAATTGGATTACCGTCTATGTTGTCCAATACATTAAGTAAAGCTTCATTGACCTGTCCCTCCAGGCATTGCTTTAGCATAAAATAGCTTACCGTGGTCGTTCTACCTTTCAATCTCTGCAACCATTTTGCGCTACAGCTTTCCATTTTTTTAGATAGGGGGGATTCAAAATACTGCCAGGTAGCCAATAGCCCTGTTAGAAAATCATCGCCAGACGGTGTTAACCCCATGCCAAGTCCCGCAAAGTTATAAAAAAACCTACCAAACTTATCGGTCTTCATATCCAGCTTTAGCTGCTCTAACCCTTCAAGAAACGGGGAGAAATAGATATTTTTTCGTGTAGCAATAGGAACCTCCCAGTCTGGATAAGTGAAGCTTTTCCACGCTGGAAAAATTCCTCCTTTTGCTCCGTGCTGTAAGATAAAATTGTTCAATAGCCGCAAACGAGATACGGTTGGCTTTTGCTTAGCTTGACAGTGCGGCTTAATATCCCTATTCCAAACGGCCGCATTTGAAAAATCCCATTGCCAATCGTTGATTTTCAATAAATTATAGTCAATTAAACAAATAGATTTAGTCAATATTATGGTCGAACACATCTTAGAAAAATAGTCATTCTGACAGGTTTTCATCATGCTAGGTGATTGAATCACCTCATTCTTTGCCAAAGAAAAGAGCATTGTACCGTCATCAGTTGTGAAATTTACTACCTTATCGAAAACACTGTGGACTACTCCAATTGGTTCACCGATTGATTGCTGGCGCATCCATTCAAGTAGACGACCGTCCATCTGATTGATTTTACATGTATATGTTGGAACCATAGATATCACCATATTCTCATGATAGCTAGTAGAATTACGGATACGGGCATGCATTGGACATGATAATGTAGCATGCCCTCAACTGTTTATTCTTTTAAATGAAAACGCTTTATTAAATACTTCGTGCAAATGCTTTCTTCGTTAATCTTCAAGTGCAACAAGCAGATTTTTCGATGGAGCTGTCCACCCAAAGATGCCACCTTGCTGGTTAATCATGTGAATGGAGTCTTCATGGTCTTTTGGATCAAATGCTGCTGAGCAATCTTCAAGTAGTAAGCAGTCAAATCCACGGTCATTCGCTTCACGAATCGTCGTTTGAACACAGACGTGAGTCGTTACCCCTGCAACAAGCAAATGCGTAATACCTTTATTGTTTAAAATCACTTCAAGATCTGTTTGATAAAAAGAACCTTTTCCAGGTTTATCAATAATAACTTCGCCTTCAACAGGCTTTAGCTCGTCCACAATATCATGACCATACTCACCACGGATAAGAATTCTTCCCATTGGACCTTCATCACCAATGCCTGCCCCTTGCTTGCTGCCGCGTTTTAATTTACTTGGCGGGCAATCTGATAAATCTAGGCGATGCCCTTCACGAGTGTAAATAACCATCATACCCTTTTCACGTGCAACTTCCAAAACCGTCTTAATAGTAGGAATAATGGAGCATGTTAGCGTAATATCATTCCCTAGCTTTTCACCAAAGCCACCTGGTGCACAAAAGTCACGCTGCATATCAATAATGATTAACGCTGTTGTTTCTAACTCAAATTCAAAACTATAAGGTTTCGCTTCTATTGTATATACTTTATTCATGTAGATCTCCCTCTCGAATGGTATTCAAAACATCTAGCTTTAGAAAACTGACCGCAATGATTTTTTTGATGAAACGGAAAATAATACAGGAAAAACTTGAGTCCATTATATGGAGATAGGCAACATAACTCAAACGTTTATAATTCGACGTAATAAGTTAGCCTAATGAAGGAAGAAGATTTTATGTCTTTTTAGAAAAGACGCAGGACAGCGTATACTAGCTCAGCACCTAGAAAGATTCCTACTACCCCAACAATACCAATAAGAGGGGGAGCCGGCACTGGCAGCTTGATGAATTTGAATAAAATGCCTACAAGTAAACCTCCTATGAATGACAAGATAATCTGCAACATCTTACATTCTCCTTTTTTAGTGGGATGTATTCATTAAAAACCGCATAACCAAGCATTTTCTGGTGGTTCGTTTACGTACTCACATTTCTCTTTTCTTTGAGAGAGTTGAAAAGAGAATCCATTAGTACACCTCCTAAAAATATACCTACCATTCCAAATATACCTACCAAAGGAGGGGCAGGTAACGGTAACTTAACTAAAGAAAATAATATTCCTACAATCAAACCACCGGCTAAAGACAAAAGATAGTCACGCATTTCCAACACTCCTTGTATTCCAAAGTGTAATACAGAAACTAAATACCTAAATCGTGTATGATAACTGCTGTTTATTGAAACCTCCCTCCTTCAATACCTACATGATAGCATTTGAAAGCGTTATAATCATTGTAAGAAGTTGATATTTATTTCTCTGTTAATTGGCAACTTTCTACAAAGCATAACGCCTTTTTTACAAAAAAAAGACATTGTCGAGAAGACAATGTCCAACGTAAAGTCGTCGCTCGGGTTCTCCACCCTCACCCTTTTTTCAGTTGCAAGTATTGATGCAATTGGTAGGCTAATGAAATTTCTGTTAATTCGAAGCCGTCCTCACCGTCGATGCCAAGTTCTTTCAGCTTATTGATTCGGTAACGCATCGTATTATAATGAACAAACATATCCTCTGCCGTTTTTTGCACATTTGTATTATTTTTAATGTAGTACTTAAGCGTTTCTAAAAGGTTTGTATTTTTCTTTTTATCATATTCGAATACTTTCCCTAATTTTTCGGTTACGAAATCTTCCAGCATGTAAAGATTATCAACATAATGAAAAAGTCGGAACAAGCCGATATCGCCATAAAAATGAACGTAGGACTGTTTTTGTAAATGTTCTTTATAAACTTGAAACACTAACGTTGAATTGTCATAATACTCTTTCATTTGGTTAAAATGATGGACTGTATCAGATATACTAACCCCAAGATTTCCATTTTTCTCAAACAGCGTGAGTATCGTGTCCCCTAGATTTTGAAGTTTTTTCCGAACATTCTTTTCAGACACCAGACTAATAAAACATACTAAAGAGTCATTAATATAAAGGACTTTGCAATTTTCTATCGGAACATCCACTATTTCAGAAGCCGAGCCCTCAATCAGACCTGAATCAAGCATTTTATGAAATATTGCCAATTTCTTTTCGCTATCTTTCTCATTTGTTTTGATGCTTACTAGGACAAGCGGAAATTGCAAGTTCCATCTAAACACTTTCGCTTTTTCAATCATTTCGGTTTGGGAAGTATATTGATTATGAAAAATGTCCCGGACAAAACTGCTTAAATGATTTCTTTCTTTTTGAAGCAATGTTTGCTCTGTTTGAAATAAAAAAGCGATTATAAAGGATGCTTGTTCGATAGCAATAATTAAATCCTCTGTTAGATTTTTTTCTTTTTCTAGCAATATGACTAAAAAGCCATAGTCATTGCCTCCTGCAAAAATGCACTGAATAAACAAATCATTTTTGTCATAAACGTTATCATCGACTTGAACAGAAAATGTTCTCTTGCTCGAGTCTGAATTGTACGCCTTGTGTTGGATTGAAATTTTGTGTTCGTTTTGAAGTGAAGACCCGACATATTCAAAATCATTGTTAAGAAGCAACACTGGGGCATTAACAAGACTAGCAATAGAATGAACGAACTTGTTGACATCTGTGCCCTCCAATAATAACTCCAGTAATTGCTGGTGCATCTTATTTCGAAATTCCAACAGCGATGTCTTTACGTCTAAAAACTTTGTCAGTACTTGATTAGTCAGTGTCGATAAGTTTGCACCATCTGGTAGCTTCATTAGCGGAATACCAAGTTCATTTGCTTGCTCCACCATAATGGTTGGAATTTCAGCGACATATCTTCCTGGCTTAATGGCAATTCCTGCAAGATTCAATTCGGCTAATTTTGGAATTAATGTTTCAATATGCTCCGGTTTATCAGCAACAGGATACAAGGTGGTGAGCAGCAATCCGTTTTGATCGATATATGCGTAAATATCCGGAACTTCCATAAAATAGACATTTTCAACTCTGCGGCTCAATCCAGCCTCTCCTGCAAGGACTTCTACATCTTCAAATCCCTCCATGTTTAAAACATCACTTATTGTAATAAACATATAATCACTCCAGACGAGAAAAAAAGTTCCCTTATTTTCGTTTATTAGACCGCATACATTATTACGTGACAGCTTCATTATGAACGGTTGTGGTGTTACCAAAGAAAAAACACACCGACAATTCTTTTCGTTTCAATGGATACTTTGTCATAAAGATGTTTTTATTATAACACGAATAGCGAACACCCTTTGGTCCTCGACAATTATGAACCACTAGCTTTATTCAAACCTATGTATTTTTGGTGGCAATAAAAAAGACTATGCTGGCTGACATAATCTTTCTTAGTCACGGATGATTCTGTTCATTTTGTTGCAACGTCATGAAGCAGTCGCGCTATTTTCAACCTTCTTTGTCATATTGATTATTGTATCTTTCTATTACGATACAATGTTGTTCTTTAAATTTTTCATGGTTCGGATTGTACATTTGTACCAGATGATTGAGAGATAGCTCTTCGTAGTTAACGTTAACATACGGTATATGTAAGTCATTCTCGTCATGACCAATCCATACCCTCCATAACTCTACTATTTGCTCTTCTCTAATATTTTTCTCTAGGTACGCCAGTAATTGCTTTGCCCTCAATTCCGAATATATAAAAGCAACTTCATAAATGAATGGATAACTTGTATATTCACTAACATCATAGTAAGCATCCTTTTTAATGACCAACTCATTTAAGTCCTCATTATTTTCAACTACTACTATTTGGGCACTAGGATCCATCTTCTCCCAAGGTACCAACTCATGTGGTTTGATTGCTAATTCCATAGCTTCCCTAACAGTAATCGTCTTCGCTTTTGTTTCCACTTCTGGCATTGCATAATTTGTTGCGATAAATGAACAATAACTCAGTTCAACTACCTCCTAAATTCGACTATTATTAAACAATTGCTATGTTAGCACATTAAACCTCCTCTAAATCAACCGTTTCCAATTAAAATCTTTTTCATCTTTATCATTAGGTTTTCTGACAAACTCCATGCATCTTTCTTCACAAGCCCCAAATACAATAAAGTTTTTTTGGGCTTGCCTTAAGGATGGAATATTAGCTCCTCCTTCCCAATCAGGGTCATCAAATTGAACTCCATCATCTTCCCAAAAACAAATTGTACATATGTCATAAGTTCCTGGGGGTTCTTCGTCTAATGTTTTATATCCACAACAAGGACAAGTATATTTCATAGCATCGCTCCTCTTTTCCTCTGACTTTACTTAAAGTTTTGCAAAACAATTCCTTTGCCCTTTACTACTTCTACTTCAGCATAAGCACCATTGATAAAAGTTATTTGTGGAGGAACATGACCACAATCCACATCATAAATAATAGGTATCCCAAGCTCATCAGACAGCTCTTTATAAACATCTTCCACTGTGTAATTATTTACAGGTGTATTCGCATCACTTCGACCGAACATAATCCCTGCACATTGCTCAAACCAACCAGCAAGCTTCATTTGAACTAATGACCTTTTTAAATCTGGTGTGTTTAATTCACAATTCTCTAAATACCATAACACGGGCTCCCCACTGATATGTTGTTTTCTAAAGGTTTGGACATCACCATAAGCTGTCCCAATCAAATGTCTAATCACGTCTATACATCCGCCAAGTAAACGGCCTTGTATCTGTACTTGTTGATTGGACACAGTTTTCCAATAAGTTTGTTCTGTTAAATGAAAAACACATGGCGAGGGAGCATTGTGTTGCCATTCCTTTTGATATTTAGATGATGAATATTGCAGGACAGATTCCCCACTATTAGTCGATAATACAGCCTGCCACATGGCAGTAGTGTCATCTGAATATTCGCCTCTTAAATCTACAAGATTAGTACCATGAGCAGTAGCTATACCTGTTTTTAATGTAATTGCTAATAATAATGCACTGATATCTGAATAGCCTACTACCCATTTGTTTTTTATCTGTTCAAAATCAATTTTTTCAAGTATTTCAATTAACAGTTCTCCACCCCATGGAGGAATAATGATATTTATATGATCGGCACCCATCATTTCATTAAACTCATCCGCCCGTTTTTCGGCAGAAGCTGATTTAGCTTTTTCTTGAGTCCAAACCGTATCACCACAAATAATATGAAAACCTTTCGATTTCAGACGCTCACAGGATTGTTTAAACATCTCATGTAGCCCCTCCGGAACCCCTGATGAAGGTGCCGTGACTCCTATTGTTGCATCTTTTTCTAAGCGCGGGTATTTGATCATATTTATACCTCCAATATTTTACATTATTTTACCAAATATTATTTCACCGAACAATGACTATTATTAAACTAGTTAAAGTCACTTTATAAATAAGCTCTCATACTAAAAAACCACAAAACGTTGATTAAATAAGTATAATGATGCATCAATTATATGAAGTTCATGTACTTAAGGCTTGCAGAGACAAAAACAAAAAATGGTATGACTTACCCATAAAAACTGGGTGGTCAATCCATTTTTTATTTACACTATAAAAGGTAACAGCAAACCACTTATTTTAGCAGCTACCATACCCTATGCATCGGTAAATGTGAGCGTTTCTCCAATATTAAACACTGTATTTCTCTTTTTTTCGTCTACTTTCCATGATATCGAGATTGTTCCTTGTTCCTTTACTAAACAGATCTTCTATTTCTTTATTTTCAACCTGAGTATAATTAACAATAATTTCGTCTTTGTACTCTATTTTATTCTTTGCTGAATCTTCAAATTGAGAACGAGATCCTTTCCAATAAACATCTTCCCCTAATAACTTTCGAAATGTATTAAAATTCAATAATTTACATTATATAATTTTATTGCAAACGCCTATTCGAATAATTAAAGGTGCTCATTCTCTCTTCCTTTTTCAATTCTTACTTTTTTTCTCATAAGATGTAATAGTTGGATTCAGTGAATGATTATTTTTCCCTTTTTAATTTATCAATGCTTTCAGTTCATGGACTAAAACACACGAACGCATCATTGATGATTAGTAAAATGGTAATTTTAAAATTACCGAACGATGCAAAAAGAAAAAGCAACCGACTTTTGCGATTCCATTCGATAAAATGGTCGATTTCTGGTCGGTTGCTTATATTATTAATTGTTTAGTAACGCTATAACCCTTGCTTTCAAGTAATAGCCTCCTGTAAGTTGCTCTAATTGCAGTGAGTTTCTTGACAGCTTCATAATCATAAATAAGTTCCTCGTTTATAAAAATAATTAAATCAGTTGATTAACTGTTGAATCACTCCTTTTACATTTTTTTCTATTTCATTTCTTTTATTTTCTATGACTCTGCTTAATCCAAAGTTAAATGAAATTTTATATGGCTCAATTCCAATTAGATAACCTTTGATTTGATTTCTCAATTGATACAATACTTGAAATAAATGAAGATTATGAACTGAAAAGTCGAATGAACGAGATACAACAAGATGATCTAATGAATGAATTGTTATCTCTCCTGGTTGCCCACCTGTAATGGTACAATCTATTATAATAACAAACGTTGCATTTTCGATTTGTTGAATACAATAGTCGATGTCTGACTCTCCAATAATATACTGGATATTTTGTGCACTTGCATCTCGCATCATTTCTTCCACTAAATAAATGCCAATCCCATCGTCCATCATTAACCGATTTCCAATACCAAGTACGATAACTTTCTCCATTAGAACACCTTTATAGTTTTTACTTTTTTTCCGGGGCTGTATACATGTGTTGCACATGACATGCACGGGTCGAAAGAACGTAGTATTCTGCCAATCTCAACTGGTTCATCAGGATTAGCTATCGGTGTTCCAATTAGCGCTTCTTCAGCTACTCCTCTATAACCATTTTCATCTCGAGTTGAAAAATCCCATGTTGATGGTGTTATAATTTGATAGAAGGAAATTTTCTGATTTTTAATCTCTAGCCAATGCCCTAATGCTCCTCTTGTAGTATCTACTAGTCCTCTACCAGATGCTGATAAAGGAAGGTCGTATTTTTGTTGCATTTCCACATCCGGTATAATTTGTTTAAGTAGTATTTTCATAATTTCTGCAATCTTCTTTGTTTCTAATGCTCTTGCAATTGTACGATCCATTGCTGAAATACGATTTATATAATTTCCACTTAAAATTAGTCTTGCTAGTGGTCCTACTTCAAAAGGAAGTCCATTATATCGTGGTGCTTTTACCCAAGAATATGCCCCTTTTTTATCCATGTCTGGTTCTAGAACGGCTTGATTTTGTTTATCAGTTTTCTCTGACAACTTGTAATAAGAGTAATCTATTTTTTCTTCTATATTATTTTCGTTAAACACTTCTAGGCCTTTTTTTGATAGAACAAGTGGATTCGTATACAGTGTTCCTAACTCTTTATAATTATGAAATGAACCATAAGATAGTAAGTTACCGTACCCTCCACCTAGTTTAAAATATTCGGGATAATAATGAGCAATATCATAAACGTCAGGAATCATTTTTTCGTCTATAAATTCCACAATTTTTTGTAATAGTGAATCAATCAATACTACCTTCTCAGATGTTGCTTTTGTTGTAATACCACCGATAAACACCCCATGATTATGTGGTGCTTTCCCTCCTAATACCGCTAACATTTGGTGTGCTGAACGACTGATAGCGAGTGAATCTAAATAATGCTGTGCAATCCGATTATTAATTTCTTTAGCTAATCGAAAATCATGATGATCCGTTTCTAAGAGTGTATTTTGGCCCAATTTAACAAAATCAGGAACAGTATATTGATAAAAATGACGAATGTGATTTTGTAAAAACTCACAGCAATGAATGATGTCTCGTAAATAGCGTCCTTGTTCCATAGGCTCAATTTTTAGTGCATCTTCTAAAGCCAGTGAGGAAGCCATAGAATGTGCCGCCGAACAAATTCCACATATTCGTTGTGTAAAGTAAACCGCATCAAAAGGACTCCTACCTACTAACATTTGTTCAAATCCTCGAAATAAGTTTCCTTTTGTTTTTGCATCCACAACTACATTGTTTTCAATCCGAACGTCAATTTCTAAAAAACCACTAATACGTGTTAAAGGATTTATGATAATTCTTTTATTCATCTTTTACCACTCTCGTTGTGTCATAGCTAATAAAAGGAGCCATCGCATCTGGAAAGCCAAATTGCGCACACCCAATACAAGGTGTATCATCCCCAATTGGCCAATTTACGTGCCCGTTCCATTGCCTTGTCGGACAATCCGTTCTCGTTACTGGCCCACGACATCCAAGTTTGAATAAGCAAGTTTTATCACTTAATTTCTCTGCAAAAATTCCCCGATCAAAAAACGGTCTTCTTGGGCAACGGTCATGAATAAGCGTACTATAAAACATCAATGGGCGGTTTAAGTTATCAGTATCTGGCTCCCCATATAATAAAAGATGGGCTAAGGTTCCTAAAAACCAATCTGGGTGTACAGGACAACCAGGTAACATTATCATTTTTTTATTTGTTAGAACTTTGTTTATACCTACTGATTCAGATGGGTTTGGTTTTGCTGCTGACACTCCACCATGTGTAGCACATGCACCGACTGCCAATATGTGTGATGCTTTTTCTCCTAACAACTTGATTGCTTCTAGTCCTGTTAACGGTTTTCCTTTCCAACTACCAATGATGTTGTAAAGACCATTATTTTTTAAGGCTACTGCCCCTTCAACGGCTAAAATATAATCTCCTTCTAGTGCGTTCATTAATTTGGCAATAGCTTTTTCACCCTCCGAAACCATTAACGAATTACTGTAAAGAATATTGACCATTGATGTAAAAGCGTATTCAAAGTCTGGATTTTGCCCGTTTAACAAAGATATGATATTTCCTGAACAACCATTCAGTTCTAAATACACAAGATTCTTTTTGTTAATCAGTCCATTGTTTACATTATTTAACGCATTTGTCGTTAACCTTTTTGAAATAGCTTCATTACTTAAATCTTCCGGCGGTAAAATAAGCTTATTCATTATATAACCTCCCCACAACAGGTAGAGTTGTTAAAATAGATTGTTGACCAGCATGACATGAAGCAAATTCTTGTGAATATTCTTTACCAGCTAGTAAACCAAAGTGGGTTGCTGCAGCCCACGCTCTATTATTGGTGACATCATAAACAGTGCCGTTGACAGCAACATAAGCAGGATTTCCATTTTTACCATTGAAATTTGCTAATTCTCCTATTGTAAAATTACGTCCGTTTAAATGTGGAATGGATTGATTTGGGGATTGAGGTGTAGTAGGTGGCACTTGAGTGTTTTTAGGGGTATTGTTTACAGAAATTATTTGTGAATGATCAGATATTGGCTGGTAACAATTTAAAGCTTGATTGACAAGTAATTCACCAATGAAATGGATACTAGAAGTTGTATCCCATAACCTTTGAAGAATTACAGGGGTTATTGATGATTGATTAGTTGTAGAAAGTGTATAAATATCTTGTTGTACTTGCGAAACAAGGCTGTTCAACTGCCATCGAAGCATCTCGATATTTTGCATGTTTTCCTCCTAATTAGAGAGACTCCACACATTTTATGCTTCATGTTTATTTTCATTAACAAATTCTAGGTAATAGCAGGCCTGAAAGACGGAAAAGACGTCTTGTAGAACCTATAGGTGTTTTTAATAACACCTTCCCCTCTTCTTTTTGACATTCAGTAATTTGGCCAATTACTTTTGCATCTTTGCCTAGTTCATGATTTTGTAGGATATCTAAAACACAATCTATTTGATTTTTGTCAACAATCAGCAATACTTTACCTTCATTAGCAAGATAGAGTGGGTCAAAACCTAAAATATCGCATGCTCCTTCTACCTCTTGCCGAATAGGAATTGAACTGTCTTCTAATTCAATTGTACAATGCAATTCTTCACATAGTTCGACAAGTGACGTTGATACACCACCACGTGTAGGATCACGCATTACACGAATCCCATCCACTTTCTCTAAAAGCTCTTGTAGTAAATGATTTAATGAAGCACAGTCACTTTGTACATCTGTCATCAACCCCAATTCCTCGCGTGCAGATACGATAGCAATTCCATGGTCTCCAACTGTTCCACTTACAATTACCATATCGCCCACGCTTATATTTTCTGGATACAATTGATGTGTTTCTTTTATAAATCCAATCCCTGTTGTGTTAATAAATAATCCATCAACACTTCCCTTTTCTACTACTTTCGTGTCACCAGCTATGATTGACACACCTGCTTTTTTGGCTTCTTCTGCCATACTTTTAACGATAAGTTTTAATTGCCTTAATGGAAATCCTTCTTCAAGTATAAAACCTGCAGTAATAGCTTGAGGTGTTGCACCACTTACTGCTAAGTCATTGACTGTTCCCGTAATAGCAAGCTTACCAATATCTCCACCCGGGAAAAATAAGGGTTTTACAACGTAACAATCTGTTGTAACTGCTAATTTTGAAGCGTTTAATTTAATGATTGCTGCATCAAGTTGTGTGTGCTGAAGATTACCAAAAGATTTGATAAAAACATCTTTGATTAACCGATGAGTTAACTCACCGCCTTCTCCATGTGTTAAACTAATACGTTGAACCAAATTATCCCTCCTTCATATATTGGTAATGTGCTGCACAAGTACCTTCTGTCGAAACCATACAAGGACCAATTGGAAATAATGGTGTACACCCTCTACTAAATAGGATACATTCCTCAGGTGTTATTACCCCTTGAATAATTTCACCGCAGCGGCATTTTGTTTTTCGCGGCTCTTCAACAGACACATGAAACTTTTTCTTTGCATCGAATATCGCATATTCAGGTTTTAAAATGAAGCCACTGTTTTGAATTACCCCTATACCGCGCCATGCTTCATCGTGGTAATCTAAATATTTTTCCATCAACTTTTTCGCGACTATATTTCCGTCATTTTTGACCATATATTTATAATCATTAATAATTTCAATTTTTCCACTTAATAATTGCTGTAATAGTTTATAAATCGCTCTTAACAATTCAACTGGTTCAAACCCTGTTATTACACCAGAAATACCGTACTCTTTTACTAAAAAATCAAAACTATTCTTGCCTGTCACCACAGAAACATGACCAGGTAATAAAAAACCATCTATATTAATCTCTTTGCCATTAAGTAGCGTCCTTAGTATAGGCTCCACTAATTTCGTTGTCATCCAAATAGTGTAATTTGTTAATCCCTTTTTTTCTGCCTCCTGAATAGTTGCCACAAGAATAGGTATAGTCGTTTCAAAACCAATACCTAAAAAAATGACTTCTTTTTCTGGATTCTCTTCTGCAATTTTAATACTGTCTAACGGGGAGTACACAACTCGTATATCCTTGCCTTCTGTTTTTGCTTCCATTAAAGAAAACTTTGATCCAGGGACACGCACCATATCACCAAATGTACAAAGAATGCGATTGGTATCTCGTGATAATTCAATCATGGTATCTATGGATTTTTGATCTGTTACACAAACTGGACATCCTGGTCCTGCAATTAAACGAACATGGTCTTTCAGTCTTGTTTTAATACCAGTTTTTGCAAAAGCCATTGTATGTGAACCACATACTTCCATCAGTACGGGGATTCTACCTTTTTCTTTCTTATATTGCTCAGCAAGTTGAATGACTGCTTCCAAAGATTTTCGTAGAATAATAGGATTAGATAAATGTATCAGATGTTCCATTCATTATATTCCTCCATTCTTCCATACTCTCTTTTGCAAATTTCTCATCAACTATAGTCATGGCTTGCCCAGCATGTAACAAAACAAAATCGTTTAATTGAACTTCTGGTACAAAAACGATTCCAACAAACATCTTTGATCCCATTACATCCACTAATGCTTTCTCCGCTTTTATTTTTATTACTTTTGCAGGAACCCCTATACACATTGTTTCAAGTCTCTCCTAACTATTTTTATCTATAATTTTATGCGCAGCAATTAAAAGTTGTCCTATAGCTAAGCCACCATCATGGCATGGAATCTTTTGATGTGTGTATACTTGAAATCCTTTCTCACGAAGCTTATTTGTTATTTCAATTGACAAATAGTTATTTTGGAACGAGCCACCAGAAAGAACGACATTTCTATTTAAAACAGGGGATTTTTTCACAATTAATACAATCATTTTAACGCAACTTTCAACAATCGTTTGATGGAACTTTTGGATGATTTGGACAATAGGTTTTTGTTCTAATTTATCAATGACTATTTGACGTATCATAGCACTCATATCAAGTACAAATTCTTGAGGATTTTCTATAATTTCGAAGGAATACATATCCTTCGTTGATTTATTCATTGTGTCACGAGTTAAGTAATCAGATAACTTGATTGCTGCTTCTCCCTCATAAGTAGAACTTGTACAGATGCCTAATATTGCACTAACCGCATCAAATAAGCGTCCACAAGTTCCTGCCATTGTTGTATTTAATTGTTTTATAACCATTTGTTCTATGACATGAATTTCGTTTGATTTTTCAGGGAAAAGTTGTGTAGCAAATCTATTTCCTTCTTCTTTCAAAGATGAAACAATCATACCAACTGCATTCCGCCATGGTTCTTTAACTGCCTTTTCACTTCCAGGTAAAGGTGTGTACTTTAAATGGCCTAATCTTCTGATTCTTTTTGCATCTCCATATAAAAATTCAAACCCCCAAATATGACCGTCATTACCGTAACCAGTACCATCTAAAATAATACCCAAACATGGTTCTTTGAGATTATGTTCTGCCATACAAGATACGTGATGAGCGTGATGATGTTGAATCGGTATTATTTCACTTTTCGATTGTTTTGCCAGTATAGTAGTTGCGTATAAAGGATGCATATCAACGGCGATATATTTTTCGTCAACAGTGTACCATTCTTTAAAAGATTGAAGCTGTTTGTTCAAGCTATTAATCATTTCCTCATTTTCTAAATCTCCAATTTGCGGGCTAAGTATTAGACCTTTTTGTCCCCCTATAGCAAATGCGTTTCTTTGATTTCCACCAAGAGCAATAATATTTGAAACATTCATATTGGATTCAATTACTTCAGGTGCGAAACCTCTAGCACTTCTAATAATGACCGTATTCTCTCCATTATGCTGTATTACTGAATCATCAATTGGATGTGCAATTTCACGATTATGCGTTAAGATATAATCACAAAGTTCACTCAAACCCTCATAATCTGAATCTTTGTAATAAATGGGAGAGCCACTTCTGTTGGCACTTGTCATAATTAGACATTCCAGTTCTTGCGTATCAAATAACAGATGATTTATAGGTGTATAAGGTAACATAACTCCAAGCTTGGTTAATCCAGGAGCAATATTAAGTGGTAATGAATTTTCTTTCTTCATTTCCAATAAAACGATAGGATTTGCTGAACTTGTTAATAATGCGGCTTCATCAGATGTTATATAACAAAATTTCCGCGCGACTTCTAGTGATTTTACCATTATAGCGAATGGTTTTTGAGGACGTTTTTTTCTATTCCTTAGTAAATCTATTCCTTTTTCTTGGGTGGCATCACAAACAAGATGATAACCACCTATTCCTTTAATGGAAATGATTTTCCCGAGTTTCAATAATTCTGTGGTTTTGGCGATTGCGAAAAGGTTATGCGCTATTTGCTCACCTTTTGTATTTAGTAGATTCAATGTTGGTCCACAATTAGGGCAACAAATTGGTTGTGCATGGTGCCGTCGATTATTTGGGTTATGATATTCATTTTGACAGTCTGAACACATCGGAAATTTATTCATAGTCGTCTGAGGACGATCATATGGAAAACGATGTATTATCGTATAACGTGGACCGCATTGAGTACAATTAATAAATGGATGTTGAAAACGGCGATTTTGTGGATTCATCATTTCTTCAAAGCATAATTCACAAATTGCAGCATCTGGAGTAATAGCGAGAGTCGTAGGATGTTTGCTTTCTTTACTTTGAAGAATAGAGAAATCTTTGTAATAATGAGGCGGTATTTTTTGTATTTCCAAATCCGTGATGTTGCATATTTTTGGTGGATTACTTTTTAATTCATGTATCATCTCGTATAGTCTTTCTTCTTCACCCTCTATAATAATCGATACACTGCCAACGGTATTTTGTACAGTTCCTTTTAAGTCGTACTTTTTTGATAGATCATACACAAAAGGACGAAAACCTACACCTTGTATTTTTCCCTGCACAACGACATTTAATGCTTGATACATGTACGATAAACATCCTTAATCCAATTAATCCAATCATCTATACCTTCCCCTGTCGTTGCAGATACTAATTTTAATTGTGCGTTGGGATTAATTTGTGCTAAATCTTTTTTAGCCTCTTCGATGTTAAAAGCTACATATGGCAAAAGATCTATTTTATTAATAATCGTTAAATCCGTTCTTCGAAACATGACAGGATATTTCGGTATTTTATCATTACCTTCTGGAACACTTAAAACAACAACTTTATAATCTTGGCCTAAATCATAACCAGATGGACAAACTAAATTACCAATGTTTTCTATAAAGAGTATATCAATAGATTCAAAGTTGAATTCTGGAATAGTCTTGGCAATCATTCTTGCATCTAGATGACAACCACCCACAGTATTAATTTGAACTGTTTTGATTCCAAGAAAGCGTAATCTTTCTGCATCTCGTTCTGTCGCTAAATCTCCTTCAATCACAGCAATATTGAACTTGTCCGCTAGTCTTTTAACTGTTTCTTCTAATAGGGTTGTCTTACCCGCACCAGGTGAACTCATTAAATTAATTACTAGTGTTTTATTGTCTTTAAACAAATTCCGATTAAATGTTGCCGCTACATTCAGATCGGTTAATACTTCTTCTTTAAGTTTTATTTTCAAACTAATCACTTCCTTCATAAAATTCAACTTGAAATGTTTCTCCTGATATAATCAGGCCATCTAGTAAATTGCATTTTGGACAAAGGGCGATGCGATAGTCAGGTTCAAACTGAAATAAACAGTTTTGGCATTGTGATATTGCCTTTTCACGGATAATTGTTAATTGGGATTCTTCATTCAGAAGACAGGCTCTCTCTTTACAAAAATACAAAAATGCCAATTCTAACGCATCTGGCAACACGTTTGATAAATCTCCTACAATCATTTGGATTTGTTTTACTTTTTGAAAACCTCTTAATTTCGCATCCTCTGAAACAAGCTGAATGATTTCATACATTAATGACATTTCATGCATCTAATAGGCGCCTTTCTTTAAACTTCTATAAAAATTTTATGTTTGATATGATTAAAAAGAACTTACATTATGAATTAAGTATTAATCTTAATAATTTCTTACTTTGTCTATTTTGGTATGCGTGCTTAAAAAGAGAGAAAGAATTTATCCCTGTCCTAGCTATGACATAACCATATATTTGGGATAATAAAACACTCTAGCATTAGTAAAAGTGAAGAAGAGCCATTAACTTCATTCCCATATATGAATCAGTTGGCATGTTGGGTCTTAAGAAATCGAGTATAAGAAAGGAGAATGGATAAGGTATGTGAAGATTTCTAAGGAAAAGCATAATAAGAAGCACGTCATTGCTTTAGATGGTAGTAAAGGAAACAGTACCGCTGCAATTCTATGATGGTCACCGCCGTATTTGAAGCAACAGGTATCTATCAAAACCGTAAAGCATTTATCAAAGATGTTTCCATTTAATAAAATCATTTAATAATTGAGTCTACATCATTGGCAATCTTGAATTTAGTATTGGCACAAAGACTCGTAGTCAGATAGCATTTTATATCCAATTAAAGAGCATTTTATGAAGCAAGACACCGTTTTTTAAATTTGGCTCTTAATAAACTAAATCGGTTTAATCATGAAAGATTAACCGGTTTGAACTCGTATTATTAAGTTAAGCAATTTAAAATAAAATCTCTTTAATTAAGCTATCCCTTGTAAATATTTCAAGTCTCCTATTAAACAATCGATTTTATCTAGGTTTGAGATAACATACTTGCTAATTTACTGTATGGGAATTTTCCCTATCTGTCATTTATCAATACGCTTTATGTTTGCCTTAAACATTCCTCATTTTAATCTATGATAAACTAATCATCAAAAAGTAAATAATCACCAATAATATTAGGATAATTAAAAAATAAGAAATCCACACAATATGTCTATTTGATGGAACAAACTCTTCATTCACTATCTGTTTTCTTTTTGCAGAATAATTAAATGTAGCTGTAAAGATAATTAAAATCCCAAATAAACAAGCTAACAAGCCGATTATGGCTGATAAAAAATCTACCCAGAAATTCCGAACAGTACCTATGGCAAAGTGCAAACTCGTTGCCAAGAAAGCAACCCCTAAAATGGAAATGGCCGTTCGAATCCATGCTAAATATGTTCTTTCATTTGCCAAATGTTGCTGGGCATATTTTAATTGCTTCATTTCTATTTCTGCATTATTTAAAGGGTGATTCTCCATCTAGTTGACACCTACTCTTTGGTTAAAATATTTTCAATTATTCTATTTTAATATATCCTATTGTAGAAAGAATAAAAGAGGATTATTCAATTTTAATGTATGTTGAGAAATGATCTAAAACCATTTTTTTAATCTTTTGTTCTACATATTACTATGTAATGAGAAGATAAAAATGATTAATGACACACGCCACCGTCAGAATTCACTTAAAAATAACACGTTGAAATAGAAAAAAGGTTATCCCTCTCTCCGCTAAGAGAGGGATTATTATCAATTGTTTCGTTGTAGAGTTGAATTATTTTTGACGATAGAGGTAGTAATGTAACATTTAAGGTAAATAAAAAAGGAATTATGAACTTGCACAACTTACAATACCCAAAGCAGGTGAAAAGACGAAGGTTAAAAAGGAGGAAAATCATGTATTAACACGATATCCAAAAGCAATTTACGCAGAATACAATGAGTTCCATTGCTTGCTATGGGAAATTGGCAAAACTAACATCTACAGGGCAAGAAAAAATTGGTTATAAAAAATCCATTTTTTAATCACGATCTGGCAATTCGTAATTGTCTGTATTACTTAATTTTTCACTTTCATACACCATCTTTCCTCCCAGATGCCCGGTATAAGCTAATGTAGAAGAACCTATGATACCTAAAATCACCACTAAAGTTACGATCCATTTTGTATTAATTTTCAGTTTCTGCCCAAATAATTTTAATATTGAATTTGCACCAAACAATATTAAAGATAATAAAGCCATATTTTCATGTAATTCAACTGTCGATTCGATAACTTCTCCCCATTTTTGTTCAGCAAATTCTTCTGCTGCATCACCTGTCATAAAAGAAACCAAACCGGTTACAAAACCTGTTACAAACAAAATTGTACTTGTCTTAAATAAATACTCTTTCTTTAAAAACAAATTGATGACTTCAATTACTGTTGCTGTTAATAATAATGCAATTGGAAAATGCACAACGGACGGGTGTAGTGGCACGCAATTGCCTCCTTCTTAAAAAAATTTACACAATAGATCAAAACAAACATCAGGAAAATTAATTCTGCGTTTATTTCACTTGTTATAAAATAGTCTATCCACTATGAATGAAATTTAACTGAAAATATTAATATAATGAAACAAAAATTGGACTATTATCATGATGAATGAAATCTTTATCTATTTAATTGAATTTTCAGAATCAAAGAGACCTCAGGGGAGTACACAATTCTCAACTGTCCATCATGGCAGCGTGCTTCTCAGTTTACCAGTTATGTCACTATGCCACTAGCTCTTGGCATTCCTAAATTATCATAATTAGCAACCATTGTCGTATGGACGCTCTAAATCCATTTCCTAAGTTCATTCATGTGACTTATTCTATACAACAATGTTCCTGCAAAAAATTTAGGTCGTCACCTTTCTTTTCCTTAATACATAGGATACGGTTAAGATTATTTTCCACTATAAAAGTAAAGGGGGATATAGTAATGAATAGACATAAAAAAAATCCACAACAAAATCTAGATACGACGGAAATTGAAATAGCAAGATTAGCATATATCGGAGCATCAATCGCAACATTGGGTGACGGTCTTTCTGCAGTTGCAGCAGGTCTAGCTCTAAATGCTTTAGAAAAATCAAATAATCAGGATCCTCAAAACCAAAATAGTGATAAATCGAAAGAAGTAGATAATTTGCAAAAACAGATAGACCAAATAATCATTGAACTAAAACAAGTAAAAAAAATGATGCAATAATTACATGTTACTGCCAGTTACTTTTAAAGCTTATTAAAAAGGAGTGTGAACGATTGCAATACGCCGTACAACCAACTTCAAATAATCAATTTCTTGTCGATCTTGTTAAAGCCATTAATGGCGAATATAATGCTATTCGATTTTATGAGCACTTGGCTCAGCTTGCTCCAAATGAGGATGTTAAAAACCGTATTCTAGAGATAAGAAAAGATGAAATGCGACATTACCAAGGTTTTGCTTATATGTATACCTCCCTTACTGGTCAACACCCTTCTCCACAAATAACAGAGCCATTGCCATTAAATTTTAAAAGCGGAATTTTAACTGCATTTAAAGACGAACAAGAAGCGGTCGAATTTTATCATCGTGTGGCTCGACAGTATAATATTCCTTTTATTAGCAACCAATTTAGTTCAAATGCATCAGACGAACAAAATCACGCAGTTTGGTTTTTATTCTTTATAAACCAATATTGAAAATGTTTTACCGACTTTTTTGTCGGTTTTTTATAAATCTTCTTTACCTAACAATATCTGATACGTACATCTTACAGATTTATTTATGCTAAGTGTTTTAGTAGGTATTATGTATAATTTCCATTAAACATTCCTCCTCTTCATGTAGATAACAAATCTCTTAAAGTAATCCCTCCATTCGCCCTAGCGTATTTCCCTATAAAACATATTTATAGAGATAATAAGTGGAAACTTGAGGTGATTTTATGCATAAAAATAAGACCTATAAAATCGTTCAGAGATGCTATTCAGAACTAGAATGTAAAAAATTTAATAAGATAAAAGCAATTTGTCCACCAGAGCCACAGAAGGAACAAGAACCTCCGATATCAAGTTGCGGGCTTTTGACCGAATTTGATCAAAATATCGTGTTACCTACTTTTATTGAGCTTACGTTGTTACCAACACTTTTAACTACTGTCACATTAAACATTGACGACTTAGATGACCGAGTATGGTTAACTGGGACAGTTCAGACAAGGGTATCTACAGGTGCGCCTGCACCAGGTTTTGTTCAAATTGCTTTCCAAATATATAGAAACGATCCTACTTTCACATCATCAATTTTCCTCCTTGAAGATATAGTAGTGAATAGCGGGTTTGTAAATGGTAATGCTACCACCTTTACCTTTGTAGACCTCTCATTGCCTACTGGTGTGAATACTTACTATCTTACTGGACAAATATTATCTACAGATCCCCAAGCTACAGGTGTTTTTGTTGAAAAAACTATTTTTACAGGAGCAGAAATTGAAGCGAATAGTTAGGTAATATCAATTTCAAGAACAAGAGATTGTCATAAGAATGCCAAAACCATTAAAAAGTTCTAAGTATGAGTATATAGCCCTAGTCAGTGGTTCGTTTTGCCATTTGGCTAAGCTCTGACCATAGTATTAAGTAAGTCGAATTCAAACCAAACCAATTACCTCTGGCAGTTATGATGCGTTATGGTGAACTTAATGACAATCCTCTAACTTGTTTTCAGTTCGTTTAGATGATAGAGTATGCACTTTTATCATTTTAAAGCACAATGGGTTATTTGCATTTTACGACAAACTTGTACAAGCCTTTTTTAATAATGTTAATTTTGACTGGTCAACTTCAATTTATATTCAGTTATCCTCCAAAGTTTTAATCTTTTATTTCTGAGATAATGCAACAAAAACTATTGGATGCTCCATATTATTCAAATTCTCTCTTGAACCTGAAGTTACTTGAGGTTTTATAATAAACTTATACTTTTTATAGGAGGATTTTTGATGAAGAAGAATAACAAGTATTCCATTGGGGAATTTTCAGAAAAGACAGGAATCTCTATTCCTACTTTACATTACTATGATGAAATTGGTTTATTACGACCAGAAAAGAATCCATCTTCAGGGCATCGCATTTACAAATATCAAGATATGATAAACTTACAAAAAATTCTAAGTCTAAAATTCCTAGGATATAGTCTAGATAAAATCACTAATTTGTTAAATGAATCGAGCTTTTCTGTTGACTTAAATGAAAGCTTGTCCCTCCATTTGCACGCTTTAGAGAAAGAAGAAAAACGAATCGAGCAATCCATAAAATCCATTAAAAGAGTAATAAGATTAGTCGAGGAAGAAGGAGAAGTGGATAGCACCTTATTATTTAGTCTTATTCACGGTATGAGTACTGAACATATACATGAAGAATGGATGAATCGCCATATGTTAAAGGATGTCGCCGAAGAGTTATCAAAGAAATCGGAAGAAGATAAAATTCTTTTAGATCAAACGTTTATTCAATTGACGAAAGAAGTGAAAAAATTATATGGTAAACCAGTAGAGGACCCAAAAGTACAAGAGATGATTAAGACTTATTTAGAAGCTTTATTTTCATTTCTTGGTGAAAATATGATGCAAAAACTGGCTGACACTAATATCGAAGAACTTGATATTCATGAAATAGAAAATATAACACTATCCCCCTTCACAGAAGATGAACAAAATTGGCTTAATCAAGTGATGGAATATTATATGAAGCAAGAAGTAATGGATTAAAGAGCTATTCGCTTATACTAAAGTTGGGCAATCTTTTTTAAAACAGCACAATTTGATTTTCCATTAAAGAGGCTTGCAGAAATGAACATTTTTCTAGGAAACATGTAACTTTAGAAAAAGATTGATTAAAAAATCTCCTTCAACCCTTAATTATCAGCTTAATAGAAAAACTTCATTTTTCAAAAAAATTGATCCAATTAAATGAGCCTTATTCACCTAAAAACACATTAGTTGAATAAGGTTATTAATTTGGTCTTTTCACATTGTGCTTCTAACCTTACCTCATCTTGTTTTAATCCTAATCTCATTTACCCACCTCATTTTCAATATAGTTAACTAATTCGTTCTATTATCTCTTTATCCTTCTTAAACTAAACTGCAGTGTTTGAAGTAGGTCATAGTTAGATGAACGCTCTTGTCAACACATCTAGTCGCATCGTCATAGAGGTATCCCATACAACATCAAATCTACCTAATTTATTAAAAAAAGCTGATTTTTTACATGCAATAGTTTCACCATTCATTTTGTAATGTTTATAAGCAATCTCCATATCCAGAATTCCCTTACCGCATTTCACTATCTCTAAACTATATGGCTTATCAGGACATTGCTCTTCAAAAACAACTTCAGGTTTAACAAATAAAAAATAAGAGTAATAGAATTGGTGTAATCATTAGTATCAAATATTTTTTTCGTGATATTCCCCCCCAAAAGTTACTCATTTAATTTCCTATAAATTCACCTTAGTTCAAGATATTCCTAATTCTTATACCATTATAAAAATCCGCATTAAGCATGTCCTCTGAGATTTTATCTGCATTTAACATTAGAATAGATTAATTCTGCCTAATAATATTTTTTCATTAATGCGTAAAAGATCCTTCTAAATATGTAAAATAGGCATTTAATAATTAAGAATAATGATATAGAATGGTAAAAGTTCTAAATTTGAACAATTTCCTCATTCAATTAAATGGCCCTTTCGCTAAAAAAGGCACAATTCTTTTTTAAGAATAGCGCCCATTTGTTGATTAACTTTATCTACTATATGAAGTCCAAACCCTATACACATATTTACCGTCTACCTCTATCTCATCTCTATGTAATACAACAACCACATTAATGTATCCCGCCCATTGTGGTATTAGTTCAGTTAAACAATCAATTACCTTTACATTAGGAGTTGCATAACCGACATTTTCTTCTCTAAAAAAGTGATTTGAGAAATCTTGATACAATGAGTCCGTCCATTCATATACTTCAAACAGAGAATCAAAAATCCTATTATCTTCTCTATATTGTCCATTTACCCAGTGTATTTCCATAACAATGTCCCCTAACATTTGTTTTTTATTATGAATGTAAAAAGGATGAGCGTTCCTCCACAACAGGATCTTTAAGAAGATAGACACTTTCATAGTTTCTCGGAAAAACGTCCAATTGTGCAATATGGAGACCATAAAGTATCAAAAAAATGCAACTTAAAATTCAAAAGAGAATCATAATATTGCAGCGTTACCTTAATATTACCTATTGATAAAACTTCTGTTTCAATTAAACTATTTTAAACTCCACAGTATTTTTAATGATATTTTTTTGAAACAAAAAACTCAGTAATTGGCATTGTTATCCAAGCAAGTCCTATTACAATAACAAGTGGGATATTCTTTATATCATTCATTGCAGTTACGCTTTCTGAGATAACTAAAACGATAATCATCAATAAAAGTAATAGATAATAACTTATTTTTGTACTTACAAGTGTAATTTGTTTTTCTAATTCGTCTTTTTCTCCTTCGTGTTTCCCATCCATCTCCCCCCAAGTAATAGAGTGGAATAAAAGGCCAATTCCTAAAAATACATAGAAAAGTGTAGTAGCGTTGATTATTTCTTTTGTAATCCATTCATATACCCCATAACCACCAACTGCAGTAATAATAACTAAAGAACCGATTACACTAACCTTTTTTATAATTGTCACTTTTCTCATTCCTTTCGTATTTAAAAATAAATAATTCATCAAGAGGAGGACCTAAAATATATGACAATGTAAACGCCAATTCTAAACTTGGGTCATACTTATTATTTTCAATGGCATTGATTGTCTGCCTTGTCACGTTACATAGTTCTGCTAATTTGCCTTGTGAAAGACTGTTCTTTTCTCTACACTCCTTGATTCTATTTTCCATTTCGTATACCACTCCACTCTTGAGGTGTAAAAGATATTTTACATCTATATGATAAAACAAGACAAATAGGATGTCAAATATGTTTTACACTCTATTTGTCTTATTTGGCTGTTATTACTTTTATTCTACTTTGTACTAACCTGCTTACTTTAGCTAAGCATTGATGTGTTTTGTTTCATAAATTCCTATTTTTTACTTCCATTGATCTAGAGTAACCAAAACATTCTCTAAATAACTTCCTACCAATATATTGATGAAAATTATTGTAATTATTCCTGTAATATTCGTTCCAATAGCTAATCATTCTACTATAACTTTTGCAAAACAAATCATTATTTTCAAAACAAAATCTCTTAATTGGTTCTGTGTCTTGTTCTTTTAAAATATCATAAGTCATTTCTAGTATTTCTACGACATATTCATCACATATTTTTACAATATAAGGAATAGCCCAAGCCTCATAATCCATTAAAAGCAATGAATTCAGATGTTTTTGGCGAATAAACCCATCACAACTTCTTGAATACATGCAATGCAAAATCATTTTTTGTTGTACACTTAAATTGTCTATCAATTTATCTGAGTTATCAATGTTATAAATACGATAAGGAAATTTAATCACGTTTTCATCTTGAAAATATTCAATAGTCACCTGCGATTCATTATGAGTGACATTATTATAAGTCTGCTTAGGAATCATTCCAATCACATTAGCCACATCATCCCTCAAATATTTTGGAAATCCATCTTGAAACATCCAATCACATCCCTATTTCGTTAAAGGTACATTTGTGTTTACTCAACTGCTCATTAGCTGAAATACACTTTTTCACAATGGCTACAACTTCGTAAGGACAATAATTCTTTTTTAGCACCTCAATTTATTGCTTTAAATACCGGTTTTCCAATGCTAATTTCAATGTCCATTGTCTGGTTCTGGACCTTTATTAAAGCTATATTGTTTGCCTACTGGTTGTTTCAAACGATTCATTTCGCCATTTCTATACCAGCGCATCCATGTTCCCATCTGTGTTTTCTGGCGTATATTTAATTCCAATAAAATCTGTTTGATTGATACACCTGCTAATGCATCTCAATCACTTTCATTTTTACATCATATGGATAACTCACTCTTGTTCCCATAGAAAAAACACCTCCAAATTGAATGCACCCCCTATATAAAGAGGCATTTCGTAACCCCTACCTAACATCAAATATCTAAAATTAGTACTTGTATTTTTTATTTTACATCAACATCGAAAACAAAAGTCTCTTTTCCTTTATCCCATACTACCTTAAGTTCATAAATATAATACCCTTCTTTAGATGGCATTGTTATTTTATAATCTTTAATTTCAACATTATCAATTAAACCTTCTTCATCTAATTTAGTTATTATTATGGAAGAAGGATTTTTTTCAATTTCAAAATTTAATATATCACCTTTTTTGACTTCCAATGTTTCAAAATCATCGGCTAATTCATTTATATCACGAGAACTTATATCTGTTATTTTAACATTTTCATCTTCCCATTCGTAATCAACTGGAATCATTGTATATTGTTTTTCATTCAAAATAACTTTGCCTTCTGGTTGACTAATGGTACCTTTTGGAAAAGCGTTACACCCATTTAACAGAGCAACAATCAGAATAGATAAAACTATTTTTTTCATTTTAACACCTCCTTTTTATTATAGATTCCATTTAGAGTAAATGTTCCGCATTAAGTTTTACAAAAAAACAATATATGTATAGATCGTATATATGTTATTATTTTTAATATAACACAATATTTAGGAGTTTATGAGATTGGAAATAAGTTTATACTTCCACAAGTCAACCATCAGAAGCTCCAGATAATATCATTTATTATGATACTGATAAATATGATCTATTAATCACTGATGAAGTTATTATTAGAACAATGGCCAAGTGATTTTAAAGGAAATAATCTTTTAGATTTTTTACTAGATTCAAAAAAGGTTATCAAAAATAAAAAAGCCATTATTCTTGAGAAGAGAATAATGGCTTTGACAAGACTATCTTCATCTTTTAAGTTGCGCATAACTTATGGTCACTTGAGTACCTTTTTCATTGGATTGGATTGTACTCTGTAGTTCAAGCACTCGACAAATATCTTCGATGATACATAAACCAGTACCCTTTTCCTCCACATTAAACCCAATCCCATTATCCTTAAAGTTAATTGCGTTTGTTTGCAAAGTGATTTCCAATGTATCACACGCTGCATGACGCACTATATTTTGGAAGATATTATCAAATAATCGGTGCAACCAAATTTCATTACTGCGCCATTGGCAGTTAGTTGCGCAATTGTTTAACACAATAGAGATTTGGTTGACTTTAAATAAAAAATTCCACTTTAAAATAATTGTATTTAGAAGTTTTGGAACATCTACTTTTTCCATGATTACATACGAATTATCAACACGAGATAAGCGTTCAAAGTCATATTCATTGGATAACTTTGAAATATAGTTTATTTGTTCGTTTAAAGAATTGAAAATATCCTGATGTTGTGAAAAATCATGTTCGATTGTGTACAGTTGTAAGCGCATCGCTGTTAAAGGCGTATTAATATCATGGCGCAACTGAGTTAAAAGTTCTTGTTTCATTCGCTCCTGTTGCTGTATTTCAATTTCCTTTGATATCGTCCGGTCAATAAGAAGGTTTACTGCACTGGTTAAATCCCCTAATTCATCATTTCTAGCGTAAGGAATCTTTTGCAGCCTCTTCTTGTCGTCACTTGCCAACTCCATAATTGTTTGCTTTAATACATTGATCCGTTTAATCAATGTATTAATGGATTTAGAGAATAGAATAGCCAAAGCAAAGAAACTGACGATAAATAATCCTAGCATAATTGGGTAAGCTTTTGACTCATAAAACTGGGTTTGTGCATCATTTGAAAAATGATTGTAAATGATGGTTACGATAACACTAATCACAACAACAGAAAGTGGAACACTGCCTATAACCGTCAATAGCAATAGTTGATATTTCTTTTTTAGTTTCATTGTTTCATATGAGTATTCATACGATACCCTTCTCCATATACATTTTGAATAATAACACCATCTCGATCGTCAATTTTGCTGCGTAACTTTTTGATATATACGTTAATTAAATTTAAATTGCGATCCTCTAGCGGCCAAAGGTATTCCATGAATTGTTCTTTAGATAAAATAAAATTTGCGTTTTCGTAGAGATAAAAGAATATTTTCTTTTCAATCGCTGTCAATTCGACTTCTTTATGATGTTGATGATTAACAACACGCATATGCGTAACATCAATTGATAAATGCTGTATTTGTTTGTGAATGCCGTAAGTAGCAACTAATTTATTTTTTATTCGTATTAATAATTCCCTCGGATCAAATGGCTTTACCATGTAATCTTCGCCAATTTCAAGCCCTCTTAATTTACTCTCAATATCACTTCTAGCAGTTAAAAATATGATAGGGATATTATGCCCTAGCTGATTAATTCGCATGGAAATTTGATACCCATCCTCCCCTGGTAGCATAATATCCATAATGACAATGTCGACTTGCTTAATAACGGTATATAATGAAGCTCCATTTTCTAACCAGATTACGTTATACCCTTCTTTTTGTAATATATTCTCTAATAAACTTCCAATCATTTTATCATCTTCTACCAGTAAAATTGTAAACAACATTTTCGTCCTTTCCTCACTATTGTTCAACCATCTCCTGCAAGAATTTTTGGATTTCTTCATAGATTTCAGTAGTATGGTACAAGTAAATACTGTGCTTGCTTTTTATTTGAATTACAGTTGAAACGTCTAACTGCTTTGCAAAATCCTGATAGTCTTTTAGTGATGCTTTAGCAGCTTTAGAATTTTTATCAAGGTAAGCATCAATAAATAAAATTGGGGTTGTTTTTGGAATAGGTAATGAAGTAGACTTTTTACTATTATTTACGACATGTAGCATTTCTTGTTCCATATCGTTGTTGATGCCCTGTTTATTTGAAATCGCCTTAAATATTTCTTTTTCTTTTGAAGTTAGAAAATCTTTCTCTAAGACGGCTTCGTTATATGCTAAATTCGGAAACACTCTTTGGAATCCTAATTCACTTAAAGCATTCCCTATTTTCATAAAAGTCTTTTCTGCGAAACCTACGGGATGTTTTATATATTGAGATGGTAAACCAATATCTAACGCCACAATGGCTTTTACTTCTTTCGGATATTTCTGCGCCCAATAGATGGCTTCGATTCCTGAAATCGAGTGTGGTACTAAAATATAAGGGGGCTTATTCCCGCTTTTCATTAGTGCCTCCCTCGTTTGTTCTAGTATTACATCTATAGCCCGATCGTCGTTAAATACATCACTATACCCATATCCCGCTCTTTCCACAACGGCAATTTTATCTTCTTTTGAAAAATGACGATACAAGCTTTTTAATTCATACATCGGTGCTGCTACTGCTGAGCCAGCCATAAATACAAATGTATCATTGTCCTGACCTTCAGAATAAACATTCATCTTCTTTCCGTTAAAATTGATTAGTTTGCCCGTATTATTCTCTAATAACGAACTCTCTTTATTCTCTTTGAACTTATGGAAGCTATAGACAGAGACGCTAAACACAAGCAATAACATACAGAAACTTACTGAAAACCACTTCATAATTTTTTTCATTTTCTAGTTGCCCCTTTCAATTATAGATACAAGGTTAAAGTAAAAAAATATAATTCTTATAAACTTTTGATGATTTTTTGAATTTAAACAGTCAATAAACTAAATTTGGGCACACATCAAAAAGTCACGAATGTTTTTAAATTAACGTTTCGTGACTTTACTAATAAACTATATAGTTAAACAAACTTTGCTTTTGAGTGATTAAAAAATAGACAAGCATGATGAAATATCAGCCTGTCTATTAACGTTTATTTTTTTGTGATGCCTTGTTTAGCATTCGAAATAATCGTGATAATTAATGACACAACACTGACGAAAATAAGCAAAGCACCTACTGGCGTTAAGAAGAAGTATGGCTCGTCTATCATGCCATTATCCTGTACAGTGACAGGCGCAAACTTTGACGCGATTAATAATATAATCCCTAACACAAGTGGTACAACAGCAAAAATCATTTTTTTCATAAATACTCTCTCCTCTACTTTTATCGGTGTTTAATATTTTTCTTAATCTTTGTAATAGCCATAATCATCAATGCAATGACACCGATAAAGATGAATAGCACACTTACTGGCACTAGGAAGAAGTATGGCTCATACAGCATGCCATCCTGCTGTACACTGGAAGGTGCGAACGCTAACGCAATCATAAATATAACGCCTAGTATTAGTGGAACAGATGCGACGATTATTTTTTTATATGACATCATTCCTTCCCTTTTTCATAAGCTAAAAGATCACCAGGCTGACAATCTAACACTTCACAAATTTTATTTAACGTTGAAAATTTTACTGCTTTTGCTTTTCCAGTTTTAAAAATAGACACATTAGCCATCGTAATGTCAAGAGCTTCCGATAATGCTGTCACTGACATTTTTCGTTTTGCTAACATGACATCGAGATTGACGATGATTGCTATAACCTCCACCTCAAATCGTTAATTTTGCTTCTTCCTCTAGCTGTTTCGCCTCTTGAAATACATTTGCTAATACACGTAAAAATAAGGTTAATGTTACAGCCATTCCTAAAAATAATAAACAGAATGCCAAAATAGTTATCGTCGCTTGCTCGCTTATAATGATGTAAACAATGCCAATCGCATATAGTACAATCTCACTCATTGCTAAGTAACTTATATTTTTAAGATGTTTAATATGTTGTTCACTAAAGAGCTGTTCCGAAATGACTGAGCAAATTTTCCAAGCAAACCATAATGCTATATAAAAAGGGAGTGCGGTAACCCACATAAATAGTGTAATCGGCATGCCTTCAATAGTAGCTGTCATTAGTGGCACAACGAAGGAAAAAAATAATATACTCGAAAGTGCAACTATTATAATTAGAAACTTTAACCACATTGCTAACTTCTTCATATTGCCAACTCCTTTTACAGTATGTCGCGCTTTTTAAACACCACACTTGCTATGACTAACATGACAAGCAGATGTATAACTACATAAAGAAAGGACGTTGTTAACGTAAAGTGCTCTGATAGCATATTCGTTCCGTTTCCAATTAGCGGGTTAGCATCCAAATCTCTTAAACTTAAATGCTTAAACACAAAAATATCTGAATATTTCTTCAACAAACTTGTCATGATGTTAACGATATTGCCCTGTAATAAAAATATAAGCATTGTAATTGTGACTGGTAGTATCGTTGTTGTCATCAAACTCACAAGCATAAACGCTAACGTAATATAGAAGACGATGGGCACAAATTCGTACATGACAATTTTAAGTAATATGCTGAGTGTAAAATTATCTGCCGTCCAACCAAAGCGAATGCCCCCTACAAGCATAGAAACCAATAGTGCCGCAACAATAAATAATACAACGGTAATCAGGATTGCAAAATACTTGGAAAGCAAAATAGCTACCCGCGACTTTGGACGAATTAATAATTGCTTAATCGTACCTTGCTGAAACTCATCAGCAATCGACTTTACCATTAACGAAATACTAAATATCGTGACAAGCATCGCTGTAATCGTAAAGTTCAAATGTGAAAACGTCACATAGCTTGAAAACCTCTCCGCTGGTGGTAGCCAATTTTTAAGAATAAAGGCGGTTGCTACCTGCAACGTAAGTAGTACCGTTAAAAAAACGCGCACATTCTTTTTTACGAAAATTTTCATTAACTCATTTTTGATTAAATTGATCATGAAGTTGCCCCCTTCGTAATTGCTAAAAATTCATCTTCTAGCGTTTTTTGTTTGGGAATAACCTCATAAATCGCAATATTGTGGGACACGAGCTTTGCAATAATGGCGGCAACTTCTACTTCATCTGCTGTTACCTCAAATGAAGTGTCACTTATAATGCGGCAGTCTATTAGCTCATCAATGCCCTCCGTTTGTTTCGTTTTAATCTGCACACGATGCTCGCCCGCCTGCTTTTCGTGTAGGTTGTGCTCTTTAATAAAGGTGCCCTTATTAATAATGAGCACACGGTCACACATTAGCTCAATCTCACTTAATAGGTGGCTTGATACAATGACCGCTATTTTTTCCTTCTGTGCAAGCTCGCGTAAATACTCCCGAATTTTGCGAATACCGGCAGGATCTAAGCCATTTGTTGGCTCATCTAAAATTAAAACTTTTGGTTGATGTAATAAGGCTTGTGCAATCCCTAAGCGCTGCTTCATACCAAGCGAGTAGTTTTTCACAGGCGCGTGTATAGATTCTCCTAAATCTACGAGCTGAACTATTTCATCAATGCGCGCCTTCGAAACTTTATGATTCGCCATATTGGCAAAGTGCATTAGGTTTTGTCTACCTGTCATATATCCATATAATTCAGGGTTCTCTACAATTGCACCAATATTCATGAGCGCTTTTTCTCGCTCTGTAGCAATGCTATGCCCACAAATTTGAATATCTCCTCGCGTCATACTAATTAACCCTGTAATCATTCGGATTGTCGTTGTTTTGCCACTACCATTCGGTCCTAAAAAGCCATAAATCTCGCCCTCTTTTACCTCAAAAGTTAAGCCATGTACAATCTTTTTATCACCGATGCTTTTTTGCACGTCGGTTAATCTCAATACAGTTTTCCCCATCTGTCACCCACTCCTTTTGACGTTTTTATGGTAATACAAAATAAATTACATTGCAACAAAAATATATCGTAAATCAATAAATTTATATCCCTTCGAAACAAATTATAGAGATTTAATATTATCATTTTGTTGTTTAATAGCCTGAAAGAGGTGTTCCTGTATAACGGGTACAACTTTAATTCAAATCTACAAATCGTCCGCAAATCGTTCTAAGTTACCTGTTGTTTTTTGGTAATCTAAGCATGCTTCAGGCAGCCTAGATTATCCGAGCGTAGGTTTTGAATAAAGATTGATTAAAATGGAGTTAATCTATTTAACTAAGTAGGAGTTCAAAGTATTCAATCAGATGTCTGATTCTATTAAATAAATGGTAGAATCCATATTAGCAGGAAATAAAGAAATAGGGGAATCGAAAGTGCGTCCAGTGTATTAATGGAGGGATATGCTTTATAAATTTTTAGTGTTGTTCAACAATATGGTCCTATTACTGAAAAGGGCACAATTATTAAATATCAAAAATTTAAAATGCTTCAAATATTGATCTGTAGGTTAGTATAAAAATTAACTAAATACAAAAATATCAAATTAATAAAGTGTTTGGTTTATATTTAGTTTGTTATTTTAAAAAACGATTCTTCTTCTTTCTTCAACAGAAATTGAACGGTATATTATATTCATCATCTTGAATTACCTCTTTTGTTTCCAGGTAATAAGAAATACTTGTACAAGTGAACCTTGACGAACTTTAAATGAAGAGTGAAGCTTAGTTTAAAAGCAGATATCGCTTGATTTAAGTGGGTGGTCTATTACATTATTTCTTTCAATAAAATTAATTTTATTTAAGTAGCAGATTGGAAATGAAATCTTTACTCAAGCTTTTCAACAATAGTCTAAAGGAATTATTTGCTTGGGCAACTGTATACGTGGCATTTAAGGGGAAGCTATTATACGTAATTTGATAATCTATCAAACCTAATAAGCCACATCCATTTGTGCTGTACCCCTATTGTTATTACGTGTTTTAACAGTGGGGATAAAGGTTAAATAGATGTAGCTTAAACTATATTATTCAGATTTTGAAGTCTCGATTGTTTCGCTGTGATTACAAATAAAACACTTTGCTTTAATTTCTATACTAGTTGAGAGCTTCTGCAACATACTTAAATCATTAGCCAGTTTTTCTATTTCAACCAACCCTTCACTTTGCAAATTACTAACATCCTGTTCAAGTTGATTTAATAACTTTTGAATTAATTCTATATTCTCTTGATATTTCTCTAAAACATGTTCAGTATCCAATATTTGACCATGATTATTTGCATTTTTCAGCATTGATTGACTCTTCCTCTCTTACATAAAGTCATTTTAACATTATAGTCTTTGATATACTAGAAATTGATCAACATCCTAGGATATGAACCACGTCATCATTTTAATTTAATATTCACTATTATAAAGTCATTTAAATTTTTTAACAATTATTATTCTTAATATAATTTAAAAGCTACTTCTAGTTAGATATGACTCAATAATTCCTAAAAATATTATAGAAATATAAACATAACTTTTACAGCTATTGCGGACGAGATACATTACAATCCCTTCTTGTTTTACTACACTATTCAATGAAAGATAATCGAAGGGGTCATTTTTATTTTTTCTAAATATTATTCAACTTAATATTAAAGATCAAAGTTTGATTTACTCCTGGATACCAGTATACATTACGGGATTGCTCAATAAGCCAATCATTTAAGGTATATTCTCTTTTTTACACAGTCAGAAAATCCTCATCTCCTTTTTTATGGAAATGAGGATTTCTTTTTAATAGAAAAGATTGATTTTTTTCATAAAGCAACTAACCTATTTAATCCTTTAATTAGATTTTAAATTTATTAATTTCTTCTTGCACTGTCATTGCTCCTTCACTTAACGATTTAGCTACAGCATTGATTTCTTGAATCGTTGCTGTTTGTTCTTCTACGGCTGCAGCAATCATTTCGGATTGTTCTGCGGCGGTAGTTGCAGCAGAAGCCATTTCATTTACTGAAGCGGCAACTTCTTCAGTACTTGCCGAAATTTCTTCAGTAGAAGCTGAAACCTCTTCAATTTGAGAAGTAATTTCTTGAATGGCCTTCATAATAGTATCAAATGATACTTGGGCATTTTGGATAAAGGTAACACCTTCTTCGACATTTTGCACAGTGACACTCACTGCCTTTTCAACTGCATTTGTTTCTTGTTGAATAGATGTTGTTAGATCAACAATTTGATGAGCAGAAGCCTTTGATTCTTCTGCAAGCTTCCGAACTTCATCGGCAACGACTGCAAAACCTTTTCCATGCTCACCAGCACGTGCCGCTTCGATAGCTGCATTAAGGGCAAGAAGATTTGTTTGCTCCGTAATATCCGTAATAACTTTTATAATTTTTTCTATCTCTGTTGATTGTGCACTTAACTGTTTAATTCGCTCATTTGTCTCATGAGAAGATTGTTGAATAACAGCCATTTGGTTTTCTGCGGTCTGTAATGTTTTTCCGCCTTCATTGGCAATCACTTGTGTGTCTAATGCTTTTGAATTAAGTAGCTGTGTTGCTTCTGCGATTCGTTGTACACCATGGGCAGTTTCATCCATTGCGGTCGCACTTTCTCGTCCCGTCATAGCCGATTGATTAGCACCCTCTGATGTTACCTCTATTCGATTGGCTACTTCATTGGATGAGATAGCTACTTGATCGGTGCTGGCTGCTAATTGTTCAGCAGCGGCCGTTGTTTGCTCTACATTTGCAGCAACATTATTAATAATTGAATGTAATTTCCTTTTCATTTCATTAAATGAATCGGCTAATACTCCAATTTCATCGTTTGTTTTCACATTTATATCTTCTCCGCTTAAATCACCCTCAGCAATAACTTTTGCAGTAGCATTTAGTTTATTAATAGGTACAGTAATTAAACGAGTAATAAATACTGAAATGAGAAGAGCAAGAATTGTGGTTACGATAGCAATACCTAAAATGATCAGTGAACTATTATTTGCAATTTTAGTTGCTTCAGCGTTCGACTTTTCCATCTGTTGCTTTTGATAAACAGAAATTTTGTTCACTGCAAGTTGAATACCTTCATTTGCAGGGCGCACCAATACTTGTATTTTTTCAATGGAAGCTTGAACATCTTCCTTGTTATATGTATTGATAATATCTTGCGCACCCTGATTAAATTTTGCTTGATTTTCTTTTATACTTTGAAGTTGTTTTTGCATTTCAGGATTTTTTATTATTTTTTCTAGTTCTGCAGTTTTATCTTCGATTAGTTTTTCCTGTCTTTGCAGGTTTTTAATTGTTTCATCACTTGGATCAAGTATGTAAGAACGAATGTAAAGACCTTGTAAAGAAGATGCGTTTAATATAGCATCGACTTGTAAAAGTTTATAGACTCTGTCTTCTATAGTAAATGTATACTTGTTATCAACACTACTTAATTGGACAAATGCAATGGTAGAACTAAGTAGTAAGAATAAAATAATAATACCAAACCCTAAGTAAATTTTCTTTTTAATTGACATAAATCTAAACCCCCACGTATTTTTGAAACACCTTTCTCAAAAAAATATATTAGAATGATAATTTAATAGTGCACTAACCTTTTAAAGATAAAGCCATTTATTTTCAACTGGTTGTATGAAATATTCATCTGCTTTACTGGTTCATTAATTCAAGTATGTCATTTATTCATCCACGACCTTCTATAAAAGCAGTAATCTCATCCTTAAGGCTAGTAGCAATTCTACAAATTTTAAGGAGATAGAACATTTTTGTATAATAGCTTAATAATAAATCTATCTCCAAATTTTGTTGGTAATTCCACCACTTAATCAAATGATCTTCCGATTTTAATATTAAACTTTCCTCACTAATTTTCGTTATTTAATCGAATAACCTAGCTTAAATTTCAGGGCTCACTTTGTATATTAAATAAGTCTTCTAGGTCAATGGTGTATTTTACAAAATCCTCTCAATTATTGTACTAAATAATAAAATAATGTGGGGAAATATACATATTACAAGTTAAATCATACTTAAAAGAATTAATATATGATAAATAGTTTTATAATAAACAGTGTTGCATTCAACATCTTAACTAAAACTGCAACTTTGTTCTTCATAAGAATAGATTGCCCTCCAAGGATTCTCTCCCTCAAGAACAATATTCCCTGCATTTTTTTATCTGAGTAAGATACGGATTCGTTGAACCTTTACAAACATCTATTATCGTGTCTTGCAAAACTACGCAAATTAGTCAATTCTAATTTCTGGATAAATTAAAGAATCCTATATTTTTAAGAAGAGATTTTATAGTCTTTAATATTCCAGTATTTTTGTACCATCAGTAAATTTAATAACTACAGCATTATTAGTAACAACAAGCTCTTCCACTATCTTACCGTTTTTCAGGTATAACTTTATGCTTCCTTATTTCCTTGATATAAAAAGTCCCTTCATTTAAAATTTGATTAAATAAATTAGTTATTTGCAGAAAATACTTTTTTAACTTTTCCATTCTTAATTTAAAATTAAAATACAATACTTCTATATTTTTTTAACCTATTTTCATCTTGAAACTTGTTATAATGTTCTTACAGATTTACTTTACTATTCAACTCTCTCCCCCCACCTCATCATTCATGACTGACTGCGATATAAATTAGCTTTTGGTATCAAAAACTACGATTGAATTCCTAACAAATTAAACAAATAATAGACTACTAACTACACGTTACTCTTCTTATTTCATATCCTATAGTATCCTGGCAAATAAACTTAACTTACCAGGTGAATCTGATATGAAGGGAGGTAAAAAAATGGGATATTTAAACAAAGATAATGGCAATCAAAATTTTAACAACTCGCTTAAACATTGCAATTGTCAGAATCATTCTAACTGCTCTAACCGTTGTTCCAAAAAATGCTGTCACCAATGCCAGCCTTGTCAATGTTCATGTTGCGGAAATGTGGGCGGAGGAGGTCCTATAGAAATAAATATTTTCGGATTTAATACGTCTGGTTTTACCTATGTCCTTAGCCAAGGCGGAAAAAGTATAGAACGTGCTGTATCATTTAGTGTCTTTGGGATTGATTTCAACTCTGACGGGATACTTCCGCACCCTCGTACAATCTCTGGAATAGTCCGAAGAGATGGAACTATTCCCTCAGGATCAGTCGGTTTCACTGTCTCTCACGCCCCAAATACGGGGACATACAGAGTTATTTTCACTAAACCTTTTTCCATCGTCTCTCCTGATCAAGAACCTACTTTAGAAATCATACCTGATCCAGTAAACGTACAAGTAGGTAGGCCTGGATTTGGGACAGGAGAAGGTGTTACAGATGTTATTTCAGGAATAATCAGCAGTGAAGGGGCTATTTTGGATGGAACAACACTTGAATGTAGTCAACAGTATGCGTTTACAGTGGAAAAAAATGATTGTCAACCAGGCTTTTATAGAGTTAGGTTTAAACCTGAGTTACAGGTAAGGACGCTGCTTAGAGGTGGGATTGAAATTAGCATTATAGATTTACAAGTTCAATCACCTGGATGTTGTGCGAATAACTGTTCGTGTAACCGTAAATGCACATGTCGCTCTTCTTCTAGTAATGGCGAAGTATATAGTCAAGGGATTGATCTGCCTTTTGTTGATAGAAGTGGTTTTATTTATAGACCTTATGAAATCACAGATGTTGGAAAGGTATATGTAGATTTACCGGTTTCCTTCTCTGCTCTACTAATAAGAGAAGAATCTTAACCGTATTTACTATTAAAACGTATAGAAAACTTGTTAAAAATGATATTAAAAACATCATTTAAATAGGTTACAGTGAACCCTTTTATATTTCAATTTTGGGAAAACACTAATACTGAAAGTAAATCAATATAAAATACAAGATGTCTGGTTCCTAAAAAAATACAGAGGTATTTTAGAACCAGACATCTTCACATAGTCGCTTTGACAACTTCAACATTCAGCTAGACAAACTCAAAAATCATTGTGTTTGTCTATAGCCTGATTAGCGCTCATTATTGAGCACTATTTTTATAAATCGTCCAAGGACAAGCATGTTTTTTATCCTCAAGTTCAAGAAGCTTATTCACCTACCAAACCGTCGTTATCACGGTCTTGCATATATTTGTACAACCAGTGTTCACGAGTTATTGGCATGCTATAACCTGCTGCTTTTGCTTCTTTAATCGTCACTTGTCCATTTCCATCTGTATCAACACTCGAAATATCTTCAGTGCCATTCGAAGCATTGGACTTATTCGAACTTGTTGAGTTAGTTGATTTAGTTGATTTACTTTCAGTTAATCCTAGAGATTTATTTATTTCATCAGGGTTACCGTTAGCAAACTCATCTACAATTTTATTCCCTTTTAAAGTGTAAGTGTACTTGTAATGAGAAGGAATCTGCGTTTCCTTATTAGGATATGTAATAATAGCTTCGAAATTAGTAGCTCCACCAGCTTTACGAATAGCGTCTTCCATATATGCTTGATCACCATGTCGGTTAAGGGTGCTATTTTGTGGCGTAATATTATAAGCGTTTGATACCCCACCAAGGGAATCTGCAATAATATGTCCTTCATCTAAATCTGCTCTTTCTACACCAGGAACTTTTGCTTCATCCGCGTAGTATCTGCCAGCTGATGTTACGGGTTCGGTACGGTCATCTTGTAGAACAATTTCGTCAGCAATGACACGAACCAATTGCCCTGCCTCATTCGTAAATGCATAGTAATGGCGGTCCCCAAAGCCAATGTCAACGACGACGTTAGGTTCGCGATGTCCTGACAAATCGCCACCATCAACCTCAATCAGTTTGTACCCTTTGAACAGTTCATCTTTTGTTTGAGTTGCTGTATTTTCTGATGCTGTTTTTTCTGTTACCGTAGTTGTTGTTAATTCTTGTGAATCTGTTTCTTTCACTGTAACGGATGCATCTTCTACGTTAGTACAACCAACAATAAAAGTGGCAGTTACAAGTAAGATTAAATAGTTTATTCTCTTTTTCATTATGGGACTCCTTACAATTGTTTTTTCTGAACATTCTAGAACTCTATTAACATTGTTAACCTATTTATAATAGCATATTACAATATTAATTTTATTACAGTAGCAATTTCAATTTAAGAAGGTAGTGCACCCCAATGATTTTCATTTTAACTCAAGGATAACTCACTCTTTTTCCCCTAGAAAAAAACACCTCCAAATTGAAATTTAGATAGTTACACCCGAATTTCAATTGAAAATGCTTTTTTGTCTATCCCTATTTTCGGGTCAATTCCCATTGAGTGGTCTTTTTTCTAATTTATTCTTCAACTGGCTTCAATAGATTGGCTGGAATAAAACCAAAATTCACATCTCCCACCATCAAATAGCCATTTATCTCAATTCCTGGTGAATAAAAGACTGTTCCCTTCAACTCTTTTCCATGGTATTTTGTTATCATCGGACCACTGTATTGCTCTGTATCTTCTGTTAATATATATGAGCCTTTATATCTTATTATCTTTTCAAAAATTCGAATATCAGTGCTATCAAGAATACCAGGAGTAATTACATCCTCTCCTTCAATATCTCCAGCACAAAGATGGTAATTTAATTTGCCCTTCCCAATAGAAACTACAAATATTTTTGGTCTGCAAGCATCTTCTCGTTTTCCAACTGTTAAAAGTTCACCATAGTCAAGGTTATACACTCCTTCGAATTTCAAGCCCTGATGATTAATATTGACATAGGCTGGATTGTTATAGAAAGATGCACGAATATCAATCGGTACTTCATTAAAAACCACTAAATCGGTTGCTTGTACCCGATATTGCCCCATTTGATAAAATGTTTTGCCATCATACTTTTCAATATCATACGTTCTAAAGAAGTTATTCTGCTTAACCATTAAAGAATCAAACGTACCATTTGGATTTTTCTTATATACTTTTATGTCTTTTTTAAAGGTCATTTTTCCTGTTTGCCCTTTTACAACTTCTGCTCCATCATACATCACTTTTGCTTCTGATTTTGTAGGATTTACTATCACAAATACGCATGCTACTAGTAACAAAATAAATATTTTTTTCATTATTCTCCCCTAACTGTTTTATTTCAAACAAACATAATATCTCATTATTGTATACCAGTAATCCAATATCTACCAATGGATGTTAATAATTCAACAAAAGTAGAGTGTTTTTCCATAACATTATTTTATCTTTAGCCAACAGTTTTTTAGAGTTGTTGTAATATTGTTGTGAAATGTCATCTATAAGCTTATCGAGTATTGGTAAATATCCATTGCTCATTATAAGATTTTCAATCACCTTATAATCACGGTGTAATGTCTATACTGCCAAATCAAAGAAATCCTCTTTGTGTTAATCATCTATCTAAACGCTCCTTGTCCGCACTCTCTTAAATATGACTAACTAACAACATTATTCTTCAAAAAAATCTGTTAAAAAATTGTTCAATTCCAACTTCTCTAAATAAAAATTTTATTGGATGTCCACCATGAGCCAAATTGCTGTTAGGAATTAAAATTTTCTCCCGAAGTTTTTTAAAAATATCTGAATTGATTTCAGGAAACCATTCTTCCTAGCTTAAACCTTTATCTTTTTCAATTAAGATTAAATACATTAAATATATTCAAACATATAAGGAAAGTCTTTTTCAATATGTTGATAACCTTCTATAGTGAAGATAAATAACTCTCGAAATTGAAATAATCAGTATTTATTCCATAATCATACTTTAAACGTTCTTTCTGTGGTTTAAAAGCAAAAGCCGATTTACTATACCAATTTCCTAACATAGATGTAAAAGTAATATCGCATATTTTCGAGTCTCTTTATCATCAACATTAAAATATTTATAATATTCATCAAAACTATAACTTTTGGCAGTGTCAAAATATCCAATAGCTATTCCGGAAAGTGCTTCTTTAACTTTCCGAACAATTTTATGTAACCAAAACCTGGTTTGTCATGTTTTTATATACTTTTGTAAAAGATATAATCTACTTTAATAAATTATTTTCACTTTCACTGTGAATTACAATATGAAATGTGGCTGAAGACACTATATTATTCATTCTTCCAGACGTCCAATCATCCACTGTAAGTTTTAGAATATCAATAAATGTTCCAAACTCATCTTTTTCATCAGCCAATATATGGTCAAAATCTTTAATAAACAAAATATATTGATGACAGTCTAACCAATCTAGATCATTTAGACACTCATCAAATGCATCCCAATTTCCACCAAAATAATTTGGAAATTTTAGCTTTAAAGCAAATTCATTAAATAAGCCCTCTAAGTTAAAACAACATGTTCCTTCAAGCATTGTATAAAAAGTTTCTTCTTGTTTATTACATGTTTGATCTAGTAAGTTATATATTTCATTAAATTTATCTATATCATTAATCTGATGTATAAACGGAATTGTTACAGCGTTGAACTTAACTTCACAAATTGATTAATTTCTAGATGTTCTTGTCCTGCCATTTTCCTCTCTCCTTATTAGATGTTCTGATAAAGATATCCCTATTCCAGTGAAAGACTTATCCTATCACTCTTTTTATTTCTGTATAATGTAAATTTATAAGATGAGTCAAAACATTTATTATATAGTTTCTGTGATAGACTGATATTTATATACTTCGTATTATGCTCATAATCTCCAAATTAAACTGTAATATTTTCATCTGTTACATAAATCACTTTTTCATTCGCAAAAGCAACACTTAAGATGCGATAATCATCATTTACCCATTTTGCTTCAAACAATAGCACTACGTATCTTTCTTCTCCTGTGCCATTTAGTTCTTCTTTCATTACTTTATGATAGAGGTTTGAGTCCGTAACTACTCCATGAAGTTCGGTTTGAAGAACAATTTCAAAAAGTTCGGTATTTCCTAACACATCATTAGTATTTTCGAAATATTTAAAACTCGCTGTATAGTCAGTGTAATCATGACATTCATTCTGATATTCGATGATTGACTGTATTATATCCGGAGTTATTCTATCTAAATTTTCTATAAAATATTGATATGCTCGACAATGTTTTTCGTTGATTTCATCATCAAAAGTTATTTTTACTTCTTTTTCTAATCCTGAAAACTTTATAAGTCTAATTGCTTCGTATTCTTCAAATTCATTTAACTCTAACTCTCCGAATATAGAGTGCAACAAATCCATAATTTTTCTCCCCTTTTATAAATAATCTTATATAATCATGGCCTTATTAATGAAAAAGGCACGATTCATTTCAAGAATAGCGCCCGATAATTGAATACCGATTAGCTTCTCTTAGTTGGTTTAGTTTAACAATAGTTCTATTATACTTTTTGAAAAATATAACTATGTTTACTAAATAACTTTCTAAATCCAACATAAATACCATATCCTATAATACAACCAAACGTATTAAGTAAAATGTCATCAATATCAAAAAATCCTAACATCGTGATTAATTGAAATACCTCTATTCCAATTATACAAATAAAAGAAATGGATATAGTTTTTAATGCATTTATGTACTTTTTAGAAATAATAGGTATTAAAAAACCCATCGGAACAAAAGGAGCGATATTACCCAAAATATTCATATAGGCATATGAATGGAATATATCCTCCAAATAGCGTGTAATCGTACGGAACGGATATAAATTATAATTCCAATATCCAGAATCCCGGCTTTCCTTTATTGAAATAACCCTATCTATAGAACCATTAAATTTTATTACAACAAAATATAGCAACAAGCATACATAGGTAACAAATATAATTTTCCATACAGTTCTTATCTTCATTCATATCCCTCCTTCGCCGTTTTTATAGTAATAAGACCACCAATCACGGAGTGGTCTTATTTTAAATACTAGCTGTCATTTAACTTTCTTCATTCAAACAAACTTCTATGAATTCATATAAATTTTTTGCTTCGATTGAACGATTTCCATAATCATGATAAAAATATAGCACTTGTCCAAATACTCCAACCTCAGTTGGATCGGTGTCGAGGCAAAGATAATCTCCGCCTCCATTTTCAGCAATTGGAATCCACTTTTTATTCCAGAGAATTGGTTTAACCTCTGCACCATAATTAATATCTAGCAGTCCGTCATCAGGATCAAATTCTTCCTGTAGAAATTCCCAGTTATTAATAATTTCCGAAATTGGAGAGAGTGTTAAATTTCTAACAAAAGGCTCCACTCCTAAATCCCAAACTTGTCCATTATAAACACTATAAAAACTTTTCATTTCTTCCGGGAGTTGAACGCCTAAAGTGCTTTCAATTAGTTGGAACTCCTCAACTGTTGCACTTGGTTGAAGGTTTAGTACTTCTCTAAAATTAATATCTTGATTTGAACCTCTTTTAATTATACGTTCCCATAGTAATTCGGCTTGTTTTATCATGCTCAAACTCCTCAGTTATTCGATTTAAATTTCTATTTATCTGTAGTTTAATAATACCTTATACCAACTCAACTTGGTTAAAAATTTCCATTCAACATTCCAACCAATTTTCTAACGATGGTTCACCATGCATCATTAATTGTGGAAGGCTATCACTTTCTTGTGTACTTTGCCCTTCACAGATAATTACGATTAATAAAAAAACACCCCATCATCATAATGAACTGCACCCCAATCGTTAGACACGCCTAACAATTGGAGGTGCAGTTTTTTAATGGCTAAATATACTGCTGAGGAAAAATTACAAGCAGCTTCACAAACTCATCCCTATTAAATCCCACTCCCCTGCTCCCAACGTTACCACACCATTACCTTTATAATTAAATTTTGATTCCAAATTTGGTATATCATTTGATGGTAAATCTGAGATTTTTCTAATAATAACATCATCAGTTATTAAAAGACCTTGATTTCCACTAAAATAAATAGTTTCTACTTCTTCTTGTTCTTGTTCAACCGACTGTCCTTCGGTATCACTAACTTCTGATGCATATACCTCATCATAAAATGCAAAACTGCTTCCCGCTAACAAAAGCCCTAATAGAAATTTCTTCATGCATAAACCTCCTATATTTTATTATTTTACCATAAAATAGAAAAAACGAACTATAAACCTTTTATGGTAAAATATAATAGATTTGCGCATAATACAAATAAAATTAATTATCTTAAATTCTTATTAGGACAGGAGTGATGATTCTGAAAATTACTAAAATAGTTTATTTAATGTTTTTTGTTATATTTATAGCTGGTTGCTCTTCATTCAATACATTTAAACAGCCGCAGGGAAAAGTAATTATAGATAATAAAGGTTATACGATGAGGATTGGTGATTTTGAATGGAATGAAGGCGACTTTGAATCAAGAAAAATTAGTACATCCGATAAAATTGACTTAGCAGAAAAATTTGAAACATTAGAAGTTAAAAAAGGAGATAGAATAAAAATAGAAATCGAACAAAGCCCCTCTTCAATAATCATAAATCAAGAGAATGAAGATGGTACAACAGATGTTATTGAAATAAATGATAATGAAATTACCCTTCCATCAGAAGAAGGTTATTATATCTATGAAATTAAAGCTAAATGGAATGAAGGAAAAATGACTTTTGTTTTTGATGTAAATATAGAATAAAGAATTTGATTTACTGATATATAATTTAAATTTTTAAAATAAAGACTAGGACTCAATTATTATTTGTTGAGTACCTGGTCTTTAATTTACTTATTAAGTTCTTGTATTACAATGCCCCCGGAGTTCTTTGTAGTATTAATTCCTGTAAAACGTTTCAGCTTTCTTGCAGTAAAAAAACAGAATATCCATTGCCCATACCTCAGTTGTAACTATGGATACCCTGTTTTTTATAAAAGTAATTGTCATCGTGCTGAAAAGTAATGGGTTTCCTTCACACCCTGATAGTATGTCTAATAGATAGAAAGAAATTGTGAAACGATTTAACTTACCGCTTCTCACTTTTCATGGATTACGTCAAACTTACGCTTCGTATATGATTAGTAAGAATGTACATTTCAAAATCATTCAAGAACAACTCGGGCATACGAATATAAAACAACCCCTCAATACCTACAGTCATTTAACAGAACAGGACAAAATTAAAGCAAGTGACCTGTTTGACGAAATCCTGTAAATGTCGCCTTTTCGTCGCCTCTGGTCACTTACTCACTATTCACAAAAAATTAAAGCCTTTAAAACCTTGCTATATCAACTACTCTTGAATAGCCGCCTCTAACGCAACAACAATCATGTCATTGAATGACCTGAACTTTCTTAGAAAATCACCAATACTCAAAAGCCCTCTATATCAGTACCTTACTGTTTATGAACTGTATTTAGAAATCAATTATAGTAATAGAAAATCTTTAATTATCTTTTTTTTGGTCGGTTTTTAGTCGGTTCAGTCGGGCATTTTTATAGTAATAAGACCACCCATTTCGGAGTGGTCTTTTAATAGTTTTTTAGCTAAACCCAAGACATCGATAGACATCCCTATCCGCATGTCAATCAACCATAAAAAATAGCCCCCTTATCAAATAAATAAGAGGGCTTTATATAATTCTTAAGCTATTACTTATCTCCAACTGGCTTTAATAAATTCACTGGAAGCCAAAAATATTGTTCGCCATTTCCTCCTAAGCCATTGTCCACATATAGATAACCATTAACTTCAACACCTAGCGATGTAAAAATGCTTCCTTTTGCATGCATTGTTAAAGGTTTAGCTTCATTTAGTGGCGTGTTTTTCCCACCAGCATCTTTTGTTAACTCAAAACGTACATTGCTTGCTCTCGATATTTCCTCAGCGATTTTAAGATCTGTACCAGGATATTTATCATACCATAACCCTTCACCGCCATAGCTCTCGGAAAACTTCAGCAGTTGTCCACTATTTGTATCCAAGAAAGAAATACCACCAATACCACCATCTTTGAAGAATTTCCCATAATACCCCATATTATAAACACCATCACGATTGATAACAATATACACTGGATTGCTATAGAAAGATGAACGAATTTTTATTGGTACTTCTTTGAAAACTACCAAATCCGTTGCTTGTACGCGGTATTGCCCCATTTGATAGAATATTTTTTTATCATACTTTTCAATATCATACGTTCTAAAGAAGTTATTTCGCTTAACCACTAAAGATTCAAACGTACCATCTGGATTTTTCTTGTACACCTTGATGTCTTTTTTAAAGGTCATTTTTCCTGTTTGCCCTTTGACAACTTCTGCTCCATCATACATCACTTTCGCTTCTGATTTTGTTGGATTTACTACTGCAAATACGAATGCTGCTAGTAACACAGTAAATATTTTTTTCATTATTCTCCCCCTACACAGTTTCATTTTAAAGAACATAATATCTTAGTATTATATACTAGTAATCTTATATTCTACCAACAGATGTTAAAAACCCAACAAAAGTAGAGTGTTTTCCCATATCATTATCTCATTCATCTACCATTCTACCCAATTATCTAAATATATGGACTATTACTAATAGATTGTGGAAGGCTATCACGTTCTTTTAACCAATTGTAGAAAGGTACAGGACGTTCTTTATATGGAGTTACTTCTATAGAAGATGATTTATATAGCTTGTTATTTGAACGCTCCACAGCCTTGCTATACGCTCCTACAAATACAGCTCTTAATGTGCTCGCTACAGTTAGTGTACCTTCTTTTATATCCATAGCAATTTTGAATAGAACATTTTTCGCTTTAATGAAGTCAGGTGCACTTTGAACCTGTGCTGATAATACAACCTTGTGTAATTCATCTTTCAATCTATCTGCTAATGGTAAGCTATTCATGAAATCGAAACAGCATTACCTGGTACTCATTCATATACTCTTTTTTATTTTCAGCTTGAATAGCTAATTCATTACCAAGACTCATAATATTATTTGCTTGTTTAGAACTTAAAAGATAAAAAGAACTAGATGGTGGTTTTCAGATTGTGGACGACAAACCACGTCATTACTAGCTTCATCGGCTGTCATTCGTTGGGACACGCTCGATGGGACATAAGGTAAAATGCGATAAATACTTGCCCCTTTAATACCGTTTAATTTTGTTCCTGGTACTTTTTCAATAATGCCTAATGACTCTAATTTTTTAACACTTCGATATACTGTCTTCGTACTGATTTCCAATGCATCAGCAATTGTAGAAGCTTTTAAATGACATGCTCCAGTATGTTCTAAGCTGTGAGAAGCAAGTTTATAAATGATGGCACGCTCTGATTCTGTTAGGTCATAATAGTGAACAGCCATGTGGTCTTCCACACTCTTATCCATATCTGCTATTGAATCAAATGTTGTGTATTGTGCTAAGTATTCGAATGTCATTGTTGTTCACCTCTCTTTAAAATTACTATATCCTTCATTTCATTCATTAATAAAATAATAAAATAATAAAATAATAAAATAATAAAATAATAAAATTACTTTTAAAGTAACTATGTTACTCAAATAGTAAATTACTTTATTCGCAATGTAAATTACTAATTGCGTAATTTTATTTCTTAATCTATAATTAAATTAAGAAAATCGGAATGAAGGCAGGTGTGCATATGTATTTAAAATCGAGGTTAAAAGTATTGCTCGCTGAAAGAGATATGAGTCAGAAGGATTTAGCTGAACAGACAGGGCTTACTACACGTTTGATTAGTGAAATTGCCAATAATAAAGTGAAGATGTATCCAAAGGATGCATTAGAGAAAATAATGTTTACATTGGACATAAAGAACTTAGGTGACTTACTGCAACGTGTAGACGAGGAAACAGATAACTAATTAGGGTTATCTGTTTTTTTATGTACTTTCATCTCCAAGTTTCCTAAAATGGAAATATAAAGGAAGGTTTTAATGATGACTTTATTTGTATTTGGAATAAGTGTTTTAGGTATGATGGCTGGTGTAGTATTGCTGATACTTGGACTTATTAAGAAGAAAAAATTAAAAGGCGGCATTGTATTGGGTGTTTCAATTTTGTTATTCATTGTATCCTTTATGATGCCTGCACCAGAAGGTAGCAAAGAAAAGGTTGAAGTGGCAAGCAAAACAGAGGAAGAACTAAAAAAAGAAAAGGCTACATCAGAAGCTAAAAAATAAGAAGAGAACAAAGTTAAAGAAGAGGAAGAACGCAAAGCCAAGGAAAAAGAATTAGCTGAACAAAAAGCTAAAGAAGAAGCCAAAGCTAATGTGGAAGCAAATAAAAAAGAAGAAGAACAAAAAGCAAAAGCTGATGAATCTAAATTAAAAGAAGAAGCAGAATCAAATGGTAAAGCAGAAACACCCCCTCCTCCTACTACAGTAAGTACAACGGATACAAGCGCAATCCTAGTAAACGATATAAAAAAAATAGTTACTGATGAACTAGGAAAGAAGAATAATCTATAAGAAAGGAGGTGAACAAAGTGGATTATGATAAGATTTTAACTTATCTAATCGGAATATCAACAGTAATTAACTTACTCACTGGGTCAGTTAAAACATACACGATATGCGATTAAATAAGAAAAAGCGACGCACTCCCGCTAAGAAGAAACGTCGCAAATAGCAAGAAGGGGAAGAAATTCCCCTCTCTTCTTAAATCTTATCACATTCATCTAATTATGAAAAATATAACTTACGCTGTGGCATTTGCATTTGCTTTGTACATTTTAGTTTATTTGGTTGATTGGAAAGAGCCGAAATTCTACGACTACTCTATGATTGTGATGTACTCAATCTGTTTAATTCTATTAGCATTGAACATCGTTCTATACTTTATCGAGAAAAGAGGTAAATAATTATGACCGAGAAAAAAACAACAGACGCACAAAAAAGAGCTACTCAGGCATATCGCGAACGAAATAGAGAAAAGACACGTAAACAGTCCGCTAAAAGTGCAGCTAGGACTTACATTAATAAATATTGTGAGTTAGAAGATTTGCACGAATTAAAAAAGCTTATCGAAGAACGAGAAAAGGAATTACAAGGTGAATAAACAAAAAGACCAGGTACTCAATTAACTATGAGTGCCTGGTTCTTTGTGTTGGGTGCTTAACAATAATTTTTCAACTTGTGTTTTCAAAGCCATATTTGCATAAGTTAAAACTAAATCCTCACCAGCTGTAGCAACGGTCAAATCACTAAAGTATTCATCTATCTTTTCCCATTTCACGACTCTAATTTTATCTTTAGCTAATAGCCTTTTAGAGTTGTAACATTCTTGTGAAATGTCATCTAAAAGCTTATCGAGTATTGGTAAATATACATTGCTCATTTTAAGATTTTCAATCACCTTGTAGTCACGTTGTAATGTCTGTACTGCCATATCGTAAATGACATATTTATGAAGAAGTCCTCTTTGTTCAAAGCTAATCATACAACTGAACGCTCCTTGTGTATGATTGGAACAACTGCTAACACATTATTGATAGTAAAAGTACGCTTTGCTCGTCTTGTAAAACAGTACGCTTGAAATGAATCACCTGTAAGCTTTACAAGCTTTACTCTCCTCTTTGTAATCTCACCGCTTTTTGACATATACATCATGTTTACTATTTGATTACGTTGCATAGCTTTAGCCAGTTGTTCTTTCATCACAGTACACTCCTCCAATAAGAACATTCGTTTGTATTTATATTAGAACAATTGTTCTTATTTTGGCAAGCGGTAATTTTTACTTATATAATCATTTAATTAAACAGGGATATGGTATTGATTAAATCATGAACTTTTTCCATATATACACTTAGAATGGTAAATAGTTAAAAATAATTTAGTTTATAGGAGAGTTTGAAGTGAAAAAAATAGTTGCAATAGTTGCAATTGTATTAGTAGCGATTGTAGGATTATCTTACTTTATTATTGATTCAAGATATGAAAAAGAAGAAATATTACATGATTTTTTAGTACCTAAAGATGCAGTGGTAGAATATGAGGATGAAAGTGAATACTTTAGTAATATCAATTACGAATGGTCTAAAGCTTCTATTAAAGGAATTTCATTAGATTATAAAATTATCTTAATGATAAATGGCTGGAAAAAAGAAAAGAAGGAACAAGATATAGGAAGCTGGTCCGGTCAATATAAAAAAGATAACATTACAATTATAATCAGCACTGCAGACCAGGATGTTTTGGCTATTGCATCTAGGGATGATTCTAAGTAAAAACAATAAAAGCCCAAGCTCAAAATTAATTGAGTACCTGGGCTTTCGAGGGTTGCAAGGGTTGGTTACCCTATTTACAAGTAACAGCCCAAGAAAGTGACATAAAACCTCTTTCTACGATGGGAAAACCATTGTTTTCATAGCACATATTAGATGCATATAGTATTTCATCATGAACAAAGTAGGAGTTAATGATCGAAACAAATCCAATGAATGGTGTTGAAAGACCTTCTCGCTCTAAAAGGTATAAGGAGATTGAATTTTACGACGAGGAACAATTGAAATTACTCTTAAAAAAGACAAAGGAAATGTATCCTAAGCATGCATTGCAAATTAAATTAGCTGCATTAGCAGGCTTACGAATGTCTGAAATCGCAGGAATTAGATATGAATGCTTAAATTTCGTTAACAATCCTATACTCATTGATTCGACTCTTCAATATGACAAAGAAGATAAAAACTTTTTCTTAGGTCCTACAAAAACCAAAAGACCACGAACTGTCAATGTACCAGCGGAGTTAATGAGAGAAATAAAACAATATGCAAAGGAACATAAGAAGTTACAGCTAGCATCAGGTGAAGCTTGGAAACCTATGAAGGACGATAAAGGCACACCAATAAATTTACTTTTTACAAAAACAAACGGATGCCCTTCACATCCTGACAGTATGTCTGGAAGATGGCGTGAAATAGTAGAAAGACATAACCTACCTATACTCACTTTCCATGGATTAAGACATACCTATGCATTATTTATGGTTAGTAAAAATGTTAATTTTAAAATTATCCAAGAACAACTTGGACATGTAAATATTCAAGAGACTGTTAATACCTATAGCCACCTAACCATGAGAGATAAAGAAAAAGCAACCGACTTCTTCGATTCCATTTTATAAAATGGTCGGTTTTAGGTCGGTTGCTCTTATTCTTATAGTTTTAGACTTGTTGTAAAACCTTGCTATATCAACTACTCTTGAATAGCAGCCTCTAACGCAACAACGATCATGTCATTGAACGTAGTTTGGCGCTCTTCTGATGTTGTAACTTCACCTGTAATAATGTGGTCACTTACTGTTAGGATTGAAAGTGCTTGGCGGCCAAATTTCGCTGCTAATGTGTAAAGTGCTGCTGATTCCATTTCTACAGCTAGTACACCGTATTTAGCTAGCTTTTCATTTTGGTGCTCGTCTGAGTAAAATAGATCTGCTGTGAAAATATTACCTACTTGCAGACTTAAGCCTGCATCTTTACCTGCATTATAAGCTTTTAATAATAAGTCAAAATTAGCGATTGGTGCAAAGTCAATGTTGTTGCCCCAAATAATTTGATTCATGCGTGAATCCGTCGTTGCTCCTTGCGCTAAAATAACATCACGAACTTTAACATCTTTTTGAATTGCACCACAAGTACCTACACGAATTAACTTTTGTACATCATATTCTTGCATTAATTCTGTTACATAAATGGAAATGGAAGGCACGCCCATACCAGTACCTTGTACAGAAATACGTTTGCCTTTATACGTACCAGTATAACCAAACATATTGCGGACTTCGTTATAGCATGTAACATCTTCTAAAAACGTTTCGGCAATGTATTTTGCACGTAGTGGGTCTCCCGGAAGTAAAATAGTGTCAGCGATTTCGCCTTTTTTTGCATTAATATGAATACTCATACTGCAATCCCTCTTTTCTGTCAGTTATCACTATAAATAATACTTGGTTTCACGTATTTACGCAATGCTAGACGTCTAGCAACTATAAAAGTACGAATAGTGAAAGTATTGCGAATCATTATCGTCCTTGTTCACTGTATAAATCCCATAACTCATCAAATACTTCAGTTGTTAAATTTTCTGTTGCAAACGTTTCGATATATGTAGATAACTCATCAAAATCCATGCTTTGTTTAGGAAAGTTATGTTCATGAAAAACTTCTTCAGCAAATCGAACTTTTGCATCTGACCACTCTCCCCCTCTGAATGTTAATACATATAAATAAAAGCTCTTTTTCATTGTTGAAAAATGCCTCCCCTTTTCATTTTTACTTTCCGCTAGTTTATCAAAAAAAATACATTTCGTCATAAAATGTAGCATTTTTTCTTTAAGTATTTTTTCCTAGTGAAGAAAAAACTGAAGAGCCTTTTTCACCTTATAGACTTTTGTCATGCAAAAATATCACGCTTTTTTATCTGAAAAATGAAAATTTTGTGAAATTAGGATAGAATTTTTTAGTATTATACGATAGAATTGAAGTCAATAAATGCAAAAATTAGGAAGGTGATGGCGATGAAAAACAAGAATCAGGCTAGTAAACCTAAGAGAAACCGCCCTTCTCTCTTAGATTCTAATTTTTTCAGAAAAAAGAAAGCTATGGATTCTAAAGCTAGTAGGCACAATCTCCCTCCTACTACAGAAAAACGACAACGTTTTTATCATTTAATTCGAGGAAAAGTACTTATCATTTTTACTTTGCTTATTTTTATTAACGCAGCAATGGGTATATTGTCGTACATCAATATTACGAATCTTCAACAACAAATGGAGGATTTTACTGAGAAGAATGTACAAGAGCAGCTTACAGTAAATCAGCTTGCCTATGAAATTGCTAGATTAACCAACCTCGAACAAGCTTACCTAATTACCGGCAATGGTAGTTATTCCACTTCTTACAAAATGAAAATTGATTCTATTAATAAAAAAATAGCTTCCTTACAAGAAAAATTTGCAGACCGCGAAGTGGAACTTGGACATATACAAGCAATCAGCCAGTATTATAAAAACTACCTTGAATACTCAAAAAAGGTGATGACAATGCGAGATGAACTTGGTCTTGAACAAGCAAGGAAGCTCATGATTGAAGGCACTGGCGAAACTATGAAATTGCATATTGATCATAATATTGACGCCATCAATTTAGTAATGGATGAATCGAACAAAACAAAACTTAATAAATTGAACAAACAGGTAACTGTATCCAATACTTATTTCTTTATTTTTTCGATTATCAGTTTAATTGCTATTATCATTTTTGGCTATATGTTATTTAAATCATTAAAAAATAACACGCGTGCGATTAACCATTCCATTTTAGATATTGCTCAAGCGGGTGGTGATTTAACAAGGCGCGTACATGTGCGTAATCACGATGAATTTTCTACAATTGCTAACTCGACGAATACGCTTATTTTGTCTATTTCAAACCTTATTAAACGCGTCAGTGAACTTGCTGATCATGTATCAAATAGTAGCCGAGAGCTCATGACGCTAGCTGATGAAAATGCACGCACAATTCAAAATATTGCAGATGCAAGTGCCGATATCGCAAGTGATAGTGAAAATACAATCAATAGCATGAATAGTGCTCAACAAAAAATGAGTGATTTAGACCATTCTATGCATCAGTTGAATGAGCAAGCCAATGCCGTACAACGCGCTTCACTCGCCATGCAACAAGCAGCAGATGAAGGAAGTCGTTCTGTCCTACAATCTACCTTAGTCATGCAGACAATTGAAGAAACGATAGCTTCTACCTCCACAACCGTTGAGGCACTTGGCCGCAAATCTGCAGATATAACCTCCATTATTGGTACGATTACTGCAATCTCTGAGCAAACAAATTTACTTGCATTAAATGCGGCAATTGAAGCAGCCCGTGCTGGAGAGCATGGTCTTGGCTTTGCGGTCGTAGCAGATGAAGTACGCAAGCTCGCTGAGCAATCACAAACTGCGGCTAAAGAAGTAACCGCTATTGTAAATTCTATCCAAGATGAAGTGGCATCAATTATTACACAAAATCAAGAAGGTGTCACAACGGTTATTCGAGGCGTTGAGGTGACAAATGAAACAAACCAGTCATTGTCCAACATTTTAACGCAAACAAAAGAAACGACTGCGATTATTGCCACAATGGTTGATAAAATAGCCCATACACTTGATTATAGTAATGCTGTAGCAAGTGATTTTGTGCATATAAATGCCTATGCTGAACAAACAGCTTCCAATACCGTGATGTCTGCTGCTGCAGCTACCCAAGGTTCTGCATCCATGCAGGAAATTAATGCAGCGGCAACCGAGCTGGCACATCAAGCCGATAGTTTACGTAGTGTTGTAGGTGCGTTTAAAATTTAAGACAAGAGGCTCTGGCAAAGAGAAAAAGTGTTAGATTAACTGCAATCAATCTAACACTTTTTTGTTATGTCGTTGATGTCCGCTACGGGTGGGCGCTTTCCGCTCAGCACAGTAAGCCACAACCCTCATTTTTTTGCAAAAGCAAGAATAGCTAAGTTCTTCTCTCTGTTTCTTAATTTTATAGTTATATCCCACCCTCTCTTTTTTCCAATATTAAAAACGCCTGTACGAATTAAGCGTACTAGGCGTTTGTTTGTTACTTAAATAATGCGCTATATTCAGCGTAGCCTTCTTGTTCTAAATCAGCTTTAGGAATAAAACGAAGTGATGCAGAATTGATACAGTAGCGCAAACCACCTAACTCTTGTGGACCGTCTGGGAAGACATGTCCTAGATGAGAATCAGCTTCCTTACTTCTTACCTCTACACGACGCATTCCATGGGAAGTATCAAAATGCTCCGTCACATTCTCTTGTGCAATTGGTTTTGCAAATGCTGGCCATCCACAGCCAGAATTGAATTTATCGTGAGAGCTAAAGAGTGGCTTTCCTGAAACAATATCGACATAAATTCCTTCTTCAAAATGTTGATCATATTCATTACGAAACGGTGGCTCAGTCCCATTTTCCTGCGTTACATAGTATTGCATATCTGTTAGTTCTTTTAAACGTTGCTCTTTATTCATTTTTTATGCCCCCAATGTTGTTCCTGAAATGCCTTGCGACCAGAACCTACTGCATAACGTTCGTAGTGCATTGGATTTTTTTTATAATAATATTGATGGTAGTCCTCCGCAGCATAAAATGTGCTTGCAGGTAAAATTTTTACAGCAATCGGCTTATCAAACTTACGAGAAGCTTCTAAATCTGCCTTTGAACGTTCAGCTAATTCACGCTGCTCTTCATCATGGTAAAAAATGGCTGTTGTATAGGATTGTCCACGATCAAAAAATTGCCCACCAGCATCCGTTGGGTCAATTAATGTCCAAAATGTAGCCAATAATTGCTCGTATGAATAGATGTCATCATCAAATGTAATTTGAACCGCTTCTACATGACCTGTTGTTTCCGAACAGACTTGTTCATAGCTTGGATTTTCAACATGTCCACCAGTGTAACCAGAAACTACAGCCTTAATGCCAGGTGTTTCATCGAATGGCTTGACCATACACCAAAAACAGCCGCCTGCAAATGTCGCATATTGTATTGCCATTTATTTCACTCCTTATTTTCCTGGGACGATAATTTCCAATAAAATCTTATCGTTCGGTAAGTCTAATTCCTTCGCACGAACCCTAGAACCTGACGCAATATTTACTCGCGATAAATCAATATAAATTTCAGCTTTATTTGGATTGACCGTAATCCATGAGGGGAAATCCACCGAATCTCGCATAATTTTCATGGTCGTCTCCGGCGGAATGTTTAAAAGCCCTACATTCATCCCTGTTTGCTTTAAAATAATATTGCCTTTTTCATCAACGATTGGGTCAAAATTCATTGAAATCGGAATTTCTGTATAAAAAACAGTTAATTTACTTCGTAATTCAATATCATCTCCAATGGTAAAATCCAATGGCAATGGTGAGCCTTTAGCTGTGTCCTTTAAATATTTTTTGGTAATTGACTCCAACTCTTTCGTAGTCGTTTGTACTACAAGAACATTACCTGTTACGTTTTCTTCACTGTCTGCACTCTTCGCTAATTCAAATCCTTCAACTGGCTTCGTTGCTAAATAAACGACGAGGAGAATTGAAAAAATAACCATACCTGCTAACGCAAAAAATGCGAATTTCCATTTATTCATTTTTTCACTCCCCGAAGCCTATTTCCTTATTAATTTTTTGTTCCATTTTACATTGCTCCATTGCTGCTAAAATTCGCTCCGTCATTTTATCATATCCCTTTGCATTGGGGTGAAAAAAATCCGTGTGATAGACCAGTTCTTCATTTGAATCAAATAAGTCTTCTACAGAGACATAACAAGCGTTTGAATCCTTACTTGCTATTTTTTTGATAACGCTATTCCATTCTGTAATAATCGTATCAAATTCGTTGGCCTCATTTGTGACAATTGAAAAGGGATTATAAAACCCAATAAGTAATAACGGTACAGTTGGATTTTTTGCACGTATATTGTCAATTATTTTACTGTAACGATTCTCATAGGTTAATAATTCCTTATCAAAGGCATCTCTTTTCAAGTTAAACAGGTCTTTTTTGACTACTTTCATTACATCATTGCCACCCATTGTTAATGAAATAAACTGTGCTTGTTGTAACTCTTCATCATAATGCCCTTTTTTTAATAATTTTAATAGCTGATCGCTACGTCTCCCTCTTTTTCCCCGATTTTCAACCTTAACTTCTGATATCGAAGTCCAAGCTAACATTGAATCTGCTAATCTTCCAACATAACCGTCTTGACCATACTCATCCCCGACACCGTCTGTTAATGAATCTCCAAGTGCCAAGTAATGTAGTTGTTTTGCGTTGTAATCATCAATTTGCCGTAAATCCTCTGGTGTAGGCTCAAAAAAATGTTCAAAAATTTGCGTCAATACATTACTAGAGTGCTTTGCCTCTTCCTCTGCTTGTTGCTCATCCTGTCTCATATCTTGCTCCGTCCCTGACTGTTCATTTTCATCGTCAGCCTGCGGACTCGGTTCATCTATTGATATTGCACAACCACTTAGTATTAAGACGGTCAAACATGACAAAATAATTCGCCAGATGCCCATTTGACCACCTTCCATCATTTGCTGTTAGTTCTATTATAGATAGTTGTCACTACAAAGAAAAGTGACGATGCTCCAATTTATCAAGAAAAATCTAAGCATATTCATCTAAATACTTGTTAACCATTTTCCAAGCTGACTAAGAACAGTAAAAAGCTACTACAATTACTTATGTAGCAGCTCTTATCGATTATTCGGCAAAATAAATAAAACCAATTGCACCTGGACCGGTATGAGTAGAAATAATTGGAGAGGTAAAAGCAATTTCTACCTCATCAAAGCCTGTTCCTTCTACTAACTCTTTTAATGGACCGCCCATTGTTGTTAAGCCATCAGCATGTGAAATTCCTACAGCTTTTACTGTTTTACCAGCAGTATCCGCTTGGAATTGCTTGAATAAGTAATTGACAACCTGTTTGTGACTACGAACTTTTGACACAGGATTATATGCGCCACCTTCTAAGTTCGCAATTACTTTTATGTTGAGTAAAGAACCGATAAAGCCTGTTCCTTTACCAATTCGACCGCCCTTAATTAAATTTTCAAGTGTATCAACAATCACATATAAATGAGTATGTTCACGTACTTTGTCTAAACGTGCGACGATTTCTTGCACAGTCGCTCCTGCATCGCGCATTTTAATGGCCTCTCGTAATTGTATCGCAAGCCCAATTGCAATAAAGCGAGAATCAATGACAGTTACATCTGCATCTGTCATTTGTGCCGCCTGTCGAGCTGATTCGACTGTTCCACTCATGCCACCTGTCATATGAATGGAAAGTATTTGATCCCCATCTTTTCCAAGCTCGTCGTACAATTCTTTAAATTTCCCTGGTGCAGGTTGAGAACTTTTCGGCAAATCTTTCGCATTTTTCATTAAACCTAAAAAAGTTCGTGGCTCTAAATCCACTCCATCTATATACGTTTTCCCATCAATTTGAATGGTTAACGGCACAATATGTATACCGTGTTGCATTACTTCTTCTTTTGTTAAATCACAAGTTGAGTCCGTTACAATATGAATTCGTCCCACTTCGACACATCCTTTTACTTCATTGAAATTATTATATAGACTAATGTTTCCATATGTAAACATGACATTTGTCATCTGACTTGTCTATTCCAAGTCTGTTTCATGTACACTACCTTGGATACTATAGCCTTTTTTCATTAAATTTGTCTAACATTTTCCTCTATAAATCGACATGACATTTTAAATAAGTAAATATATGACAAACATACATAGAAACAGTCAAATGAATGGGCTATTGTAAACATATAACGACGGGAGGGTGTACGATGATGAATTCATTTGACTATAAAACACGGAAGGAAGAATTGTGGAATGCCATCACCCACGGCGTAGGGTTGCTCGCAAGTATTCCAGCGCTTGTGCTGTTACTATTAACGGCTGTCCACAACGGGCAAGCACTGTATATTACGACTTTTAGTATTTTCGGTGCATCTGTCATTATCTTGTTTATGATGTCTACCTTACTCCATAGTCTGCCTGAAAAATATAAATATTTTTTTGCTATCCTTGACCATTCCGCCATTTATATTTTAATTGCTGGGACCTACACACCATTTTTATTAATCGCACTTGGGGGTACATTAGGAATAACACTATTATGTATCATATGGACGCTTGCCTTACTTGGTGTGCTATTTAAATGCTTTTTTATTCATCGTTTTGACATCCTATCTCTTGTTTTTTACATTGGTATGGGCTGGCTTATTATGTTTGCCATAAAGCCAATCTATCTGTTCTTAGGGAGTCATGGCTTTGCTTATTTATTAGCTGGTGGTTTGTTCTATACAATTGGTGCTATCTTTTACGCGTGGCGCTCATTGCCTTATAATCATACAATTTGGCATCTGTTTGTGTTAGCGGGATGTGGTTCAATGTATGCTTGTGTGTATCTGTATTTATAAATTAATGCATCCACATAGGATATTAAAAAAACGCGCGGTGTAAGCTCACACCGTGCGTTTTTTGCAAGTAGGACAACTATTATTTGCTGCTAAATCCTACTAACTGTCATTGTCTGCGTTCAAAAATTTGATATTGAAATGTGTAACCTTCAGGTGCTGTTTCTGGTTCTTGTGACGCAACTAAAACAAACTCTTCTTCATATGCTGGAAAAAAAGTATCCCCTTTAAAAGCATGATTAATTTTTGTAATGTATATGCGATCCGTTAGCTCCATAGATAGTCTAAAAATTTGTTCACCGCCAATAATCATGATTTCCGGCACGTCCCCTGCTAACGCAAGAGCTTCCTCAATACTTGTCGCCGTTTCTATTCCATCCGCACGATAATTTGCATCACGTGTAACGACAATATTTCGTCGTCCTGGTAGCGGTCGTCCAATCGATTCAAATGTTTTACGTCCCATAATCATAGGCTTGCCCATCGTTCTTTCCTTAAAATATTGTAAATCTCCCGGTAAATGCCACGGCATACCGTTTTCATAGCCAATAACATGGTTATGATCATGTGCTACTATTAATGAAATCATGCTTACCCTCCAAGTTATATCCTTCATTCTATTATAAACATATTTTTACTTTACTATCGGAATATTTCTGCTCATTATTAAAATAATTTTCTTAATTGATACTAAAACCTAGTAAAATTATAAGAATAGTTTATAATAAGGATTAATACTTAAACGATTAAAGGATGATGATCATGACACGTTTAACAAAAGAGGCTATTCGCTATATTCAAGAAACAGCTAGAACACCCCATTATTATGAAATGACACCACAGGAAGCAAGAAACTCACGTACAGTTCCACCATGGCAATCTAGCCATTCACCACAACTTGCTTCTATAGAAAATAAAAAAATTAGCGTGCGTGATGGCCAAGAAATAAATATTCGTATTTACATTCCGGAACAGGCAGAAAAATTACCCGTAATTATTTATTATCACGGGGGTGGCTGGGTATTCGGCACTTTAGAATCCGCTGATGCAGGTTGTCGGCTACTTGCAGACAAAGCCCATGCCATTGTCGTATCCATCGATTATCGCTTAGCACCAGAATACCCATTCCCAATACCTTTACACGATGCCTATGATGGTTTACTGTGGGTTTTTGATAACATTGCAACTTTTGGTGGTGATAATAGCCAATTATCAGTAGCTGGTGATAGTGCAGGAGGAAACTTAGCAACTGTTGTCAGCTATTTAGCTGCTACATTTAATGGCCCTAAAATCACTGCGCAAGCATTGATTTACCCTGTTGTAAATCTTGATTTTACGACGGCTTCTTATAATGTTTATGGCGAACACTTTGGTTTAGATAAACAAGGGATGCAATGGTTTGCAGCGCAATATACGGAGACAAACTACTTTACGAATCCACTTGTCTCCCCTTTGCACATTGAAAACTTGAGCGTTCTTCCCAAAACAATGATTATTGCGGCAGAAGCAGATGTACTCTACGATGAAGGACTTGCATATGCTCAAAAATTAGCTGGGGCGGGTGTTTATATAGAACATATCCCTATGGCTGGTTTGATTCATAGTTACTTCAGTAAAATGGCGTTTTTTGAAGCAGCCACAATTGAAACAGTTGAAAAAATTGCGACATTCGTGAAATAAGTTTGTGTAATGCCACTAAACAATGCGATAATAGAGCAAAATGTTTTTTAAAGGATGACAACATGACACAAGGTAAGGCATTGGTCGAAAGTCACCAATGCCTTATTTCTGTTAAAAATAATTAGTACATTAATTACAATGCGCTTCATTGATTAAACAATCGTTAATTTGTTCCTTTTCTTATACTTTCACTTATTTCAAGAGCCCACTCATACAGCTCACATGATTTTTTATACCACTTAATGTTTTTATAAAATTCCGCGAATAATTTTGTATAAAAAATTAATAAATTATATAATTTATTTTTTTTAAAATAGTTCAAGCATTTTTCTTCTAAATCACTAAAACTAGTAGCGATTTCCCTATTTAATTTCCCTAATAAAATAAAAGTAAAAATATCTCGTTGATATTGTAAATTAAGTGGAAGATTTTCAAAAATAGTATTTACATTGTTTAAATACTCTATAGCTTCTCCTAGATCCCCCTTCTTATATGTACAGCGTATAATATTAATATATTCACGTCCTTCTTGTTTATAGTCTAACGCAAGTTTGTAATTATAAATTGCTTTTTCTAAATTACCTTCTATCTCAAAACAACACCCCAAATTGGAATAAATCATAGTATAATTCTCTGGATGTTTCATTTTATCGGAATTTTCCAAAATTTTAAAACATATATTAATATGAGTTTGCGCTAATTTATATTGAGCTAGGTTATTTTTAGCTCTTGCTAATAAGATGTGACATTTAAAAGAAAAGTTCGGGAGATATACCGTTTTGAAATATTCTAATGCATTTTGACAATAATCAATTGACTCTAAAAACCTATATTCTTTACACAAAATTAATGCAACGTTAAAGCGAAAACACGCTACTTCGAAATCACCAGCTTGAATATTAAAATTACTTTCATTACTTATTAAGTATAAAGCTTTATTTGTTTGGTTTGTAAGATAATAAAGTGATATAGCAACATTTAAATAAATAAACTTATTTCTATCAGAAAATGTGTTATATATTTCACTTAGTTGATTAATAATATCCTCCGCTTCTATATATTTATTTAAGGATAGTAAATATTTAGAATTTATAAGTTTTGATTTTATATATAAATCATTATTAGCCAAATACAAATATGAGTTTTCGAATATACTCAAATCATAATCCTTAATATCTTCTTTTAAAAGTAGTTTTAAATAAATAGCTTCTAAATTTTTGATACTATGTCAAGAAAATGGACAGGGAAAATTGAGATTTTGCTTTAAATCTAAGCGCGCTATCGCTTGCTCGCCTCACAAATAATTTAAGGGGCGTAACCCTTAAATTTTTTGTGAGGTTAAAAG
>NZ_PYWM01000018.1 GCF_003049665.1 Lysinibacillus mangiferihumi
ACAACATTAAATCCATTGATATTCGAAGAAAAATTGAGCAAGGGGTAATTTAAATGTCAATTGAAGATGAAATTTTAGCTAATCCAGTGTTACGAGAGATTCAAAATTCACTAGAATTACAGACTGCGAAAGGTCTTGCGAAGTATGGTACAACAGTCAATCCGATGGATTACACAACAATTGAATGGATTGAGCACGCAATACAAGAGTCGATGGACAAAATTGTTTATTTGACAGTACTAAAACAGAAACTGGAGGAAATGCAGAATGCGAGAGATTAAATTTCGGGCATGGTGGAGCAACATTGGAGAAATGGAATACTTTGATACAGTAGCATTTTTAAATTTTGAAGATGGTACTTTAATTTATCAAAAACATCCAGAAGAAGAAACTTGTACAGATGAGATATCAGATGGATTCGAATTAATGCAATACACAGGATTAAAGGACAAGAACGGGAAGGAGATTTATGAGGGGGATATTTTAAAAACTCCTTCAGCAAGTGGAATAGGAGACATCATAACAACTATAGAGTGGACTGAATTTAGTTGGAAAGAGAAATTAATTTATTCACCTATTCACCAATTTTACGAGTATTTTGATTTCTCAGATGAAACTGGAAACGATTGTGAAGTCATCGGCAACATCTACGAAAATCCTGAATTGTTGGAGGGCATAGCGTGAGCAGAGAAATTAAGTTTAGGGCTTGGGTTGAAAATGAACACATCAAAAATGGTCCGTATCCATTCATGAATCAACATATCGAATTTATGGGAGGGTTAATAAACGATATTTTCGCCACAAGTGGCAAAGAGCCATTAAATTCACTTCATAACAAAATTACTTATATGCAGTATACGGGTTTAAAGGATGCCAAAGGAAAAGAGATATACGAAGGGGATATTGTTGATTACTTAGGCGATATAGACCATATAAACAGCAATGTATTACGTGTTATCGAATATAAAAACGAGGAAGCATGTTTTGTAGCTAGACTACCAGTAGGCGTTGATGGTGAGGAAGCAGTTTATTTGAATGAACATGATTTTAAAGTCGTTGGCAACATATACGAAAACCCTACACTACTGGAGGAACTACAAAATGGAACTAAATAAATTTCAAGAGTTGTCAAAACGAACAATGCCATTACAAGGTGAGCCGAAAAACCATATTCATAAAGAACATGGCATAACTAATTATGCTTTAGGCTTGATTGGTGAGTGTGTCGAGGTATTGAGTGCTGTTAACGATCGTGATGCAATTCTAAAAGAAATTGGTGATGTATCGCATTATGCTTTTGGTATCCTAACCTTCTTAGGCGAAACATACGAGCCACTTGCTAATTATACTGTGGAAGGCACAAGAGAAAGCATAATCAATAAAATCATCATCCTATCCGGTGAGATTTCAGAACAAGTGAAGAAATTCGTGTTTCATCGTCATGAATTAAATTCAAGTAAGATGATATTAGCATTAAAAATGTTAATTCAAAATTTAATTGTACTCGCTGAAATGTACGATTCATCCTTTGAACAAATTTGCAAAATGAACATTGATAAATTGAAATTGCGTTATCCAGATAAATTCAATGTTGAGGATAGTAAAAAGCGTGTTGATACGGTGCAGTAGAAAGGGTGAGTGGAATGCAACGAGTCTTAGATGCCTGTTGCGGCAGCAGGATGTTTTGGTTCGATAAGCAAAATGAGGATGCGTTATACATGGATATTCGTGAAGAAGAAGCTACATTGTGTGATGGTCGCCGATTAGTTGTGAAACCAGATATTGTCGCTGATTTCCGTAACATGCCGTTTGAAGATGACAGTTTTCACATGGTGGTATTTGATCCGCCGCACTTAGTACGTGCTGGAGATAATTCGTGGCTAGTTAAAAAATATGGCAAATTGAATGAAGCTTCTTGGAGAATGGATTTGATGCAAGGTTTTGATGAATGTATGCGTGTACTAAAACCAAATGGCACATTGATATTCAAATGGAACGAAGACCAAATTTCTTTACGAGAGGTTTTGGACTGCTTTGGCCACAAACCGTTATTCGGGGATAAACGCAGTAAGACACATTGGGTAGTGTTTATGAAATAAATTAATAGAGGAAGTGGTGATTCAATGGCAACCAAATACGCATTGTATAAAGGTGATGAACTACTATCGGTTGGAACTATTAAAGAGTTAGCAGAACAATTTCAAGTTGGTGAAAGGACAATCCATTTTTATATGACACCAACATATCAAAAGCGCACTAGTGAAAGAAAAGGCAGACGATTAATTAAGCTTGATTAATGAAATAAACAAACAAGGTAGGTGCTGCACATGCCTACGTTATCGCGTAGTGAAACACAAACGATTGAAAAGTACTGGACTGATTATGAAGTCTATAAAAAACAATTAAAATATCGGGAATGGGAGTTATTAAATCCACACAATGAAGATGCCTTAAACTTTAATGCCAAGAGTAGTAAAATATCCAATCCTACACATAATAAAGCTGTAGTTCTAATGAATGATGTCTACTATCAAAATTTAAGCCGAATCGTAAAAACTGTGGAGGACATTTACAAAGAACTTGATAACGACTTAAAAACAATTGTCGATATGCGTTATTGGGACACAGAAAACAACTGTTATGAATGGCAGCATATCGCAGATGAATTATATATGTCTGTTCAACGTGTACTACGAAAACGCAATGCATTAATTGACATGACAGCTAAACGAATTGGTTGGATGATGTAACAGAAATGTGAGTTATCAAAAACGTACTATATAACGCTAATCCTAAAAGTGATTTAATAATATTAAAAGTTTATTTTCAATTACTTTTAGATTAGGAGACAAACAAATGATTCGGAAGAATTTATATCAAATATTTTCAAATAAGCTTGATTCGAATATTATGTACTTTTATTTGGGGAAAACAGAAGAAATTAGAAAAGGAATGATCCCTGAAACCTTAAATGAATTAGAACAAATATTAAAAGAAGAATCATCTTACTATAATGAAACTAAAAACACTAGAGAAGTTATAAAAGCTTTTTTAGCTAAACGTAAAACGGAAATGCTAAAAGACAAAGAAGTGTTATTAGATGCTCCATCTGAAAGAGATATGGATGAAAGTGAAATTGAAGATAACGAGGGAATACTTAAATATGTTGAAGAAATGATTTATTTTATAGTCGAATTGGAGAAAAATTATTAGTAATTAATATTAATTAGGATATATGCGTAATTGTGAGGTATAGTGAACTTCGCTAAAAAACGTTGTAAATTGATATTGTGATAAGTTTTCAAAAGCGCACGGAAATGCGTTGAAAAATAGTATCTACAATAATAACCACGATCGCTTGTACGTGTGTTGCTAAAAACAAGCATTCAACTTAATAAGGCGATAGTGGCGGAATAAGTAGACGCTAAAACGTAGATTAATCAGCTTTAGTTATGAATTTTGACTATAAGTAACAGTAACAAGAACTTGGTCAAGGCTGTGTATTGTGCAATGGATAAACGCCTTTTATGGCACTAAAAGCAAGCGTAATCTTGTGAACTAAATTATGGCGCCAGTAACAATATAATGGCTACGATTCATATAATTCTAAAGTGGTGCATAAACGGTTAGATTAATCATGTAAGGTGTAAATCCTTACCTGTCGTTAGGTTTACCGTATCATACTTATAGTATAGGTACCTACAAAGCCTTGGTTGAAGGCAGGAAAGACAACCATATAACTTAATAAGACGATTGCGGGATCGTCAACACTACGGAGAGGCTACTATGTTGGTAGTCTCTTATTATTTATGTCAGATTTATATTATTGGAATAACATACCATTTATCCTATGATATATAGGTAGATTGGAGGTGTTAAATATGTTACAAGTGAAAGTTGTTAAAGCTTCAGGTGCAGCGACTTTAGAAGAAAAAATCAATACTGCTCTAGCTAATATAGAGTCATATGAATTTGTTGACTTGAAAGTTAGCGGTGCTAATAATGGTAAGGACGAGACTTTTGTGGCTGTAATACTTTACAAATAATAAATTACATAAGAAGTCGCACTCACTATGAGTTGCGGCTTTTTATTATGCCATAAGAGGGTCTAGTACATGATGTACCAAAGCTATAACTATGAATTGTGGAGGGCTGTATCATGATTGATTTATCACAAGAAATTAATGAACTGAAACGCGAAAGAGATGCAAAGCTTATGGCACTTTATCATGAGGTTGGTAATTTATTTGAAGGTATTCAATCTAATGTATGTACTGAAATATTAACAGAACGGTTGAAGCGTCAAGTTGAATCACTAAGAGTTGTGGAGGGCTGAACAATGGAATTAACAAAGGCTGAAAAGATTGTATTAGTATCTATGGTTACTGATTGTATAGGTGTTGAAGTACTTATCGAACTATGCGGAAAAGAATCTGTTAGCAAACTTGATGTAATGGCAATTGATTTGGCAGGTAATACAACTCCAAACGAAATGAGTGAGATTGGTCCAAGTGCTGTTAAGAAATTAGTTACCAGTATATTAGATGAATCGCTTAATCAAGAGGAGGGATGAACAATGCAAGTTTGTGAATGTATGAATGACTCGTCCCATGTATTTAAAGGCAGACATTTAGATGGTGTAACTTGCCCTGTTTGTTGTGGTCCTGTTTTACTTAAGCCTTATGACAAGGAGAAAGATAAGAGCTTACCATATTACAGAGACTTAAAGAAACAATACAATAAAAAGTTTATACAAAGTGAATGTTTAAGATGCAAGCATGTTCAGAAAAATGAATGTAATAACAAAGCCATTGATGTATTTGTGTGTGAGAAATGTAATGGTGCTTCCGTTGATACATGGACTAAGAACATTAAATATCTGGCTAAACCAAAGTCTACAATCACCATTGATTTAAATTTCGATGACAAATCTAAGTTAAAGCTTAGAGCAATTGCAAAGCATGTTGGTGCATTGGCTGATGAGTTGGATAGGATTGATAATGGAATTGTTAAAGATGGACCACAGATGCAAATCGAAAAGCTTAAAGAAATAATAATATCAATTGGCAAAGTAAATGGTAAAAGTGCCGAGGAAATTGACAGCGCATTAAAAGATTTTACAACGCGAATAGAAGGGAGCAACTGGTTATGAAATTAGCAATTGAAATATTTGAGAGGGAAAAACGAAATGCTCAAAAAGAATTGAAACACACGAATGAAAATATAAATCACCATTCCGAACAATTAACCAAATTGAATAAAGACAAAACAAAAATCGAAAATACAATAGTTGAAATAGATGATGCTATCCTTAAGCTTAAAGGCGGTCAATGATATGGAACCAATCTACGCTAAGTGCAACAAGTCATGCGGTCATAAGTTTTATGTCCAACACTTTAAGAAAGACAAACTTCATAACTCAATTGAGAAGACATACTTCAACTGTCCTAACTGTGGACGTGAGTATGTCTGTTTTTATACAGATGAATCAATACGTAAACTACAAGCAAAGATGCGTGAGCTACACCGCAAGATGAAGTGGGCTGATGGTGACAAGCTGGCACAGTTGAAGCAAGAGGAGTCCAAGCTAAAGGCAGACATTAAGAACCGCATGGACACCATCAAGTAAGAGAGGACAACACATGAACAGTAAACCTTTACGACCATGTAACAAGCCTGGTTGTGGACAGCTAACTCGTGATGGCTATTGTGACCAACATAAGACAGCCAAAGTCGATAACAATCGTTATTACGATAAGTATCATCGAAGCGACCGAAGCAAACAATTCTACCATTCAGCAGCTTGGAAACGAGCACGGGATTTAATTCGGATTCGCGATAATGGATTGTGTATTGAATGTCTAAATCAAAAACGAATTACAGTCGGAACTATTGTCGACCACATCATACCAATCAAACAAAACTGGAATAAACGATTAGATGAAGATAACTTACAGCTACTTTGTCAGTCATGCCACAACAAGAAGACAGGTTCGGAGAGGAAAGAGGGATAGCCCCCCTCTTGAATTGTGTGAAAATCACAAACAACTTACACCGGATGCCCGTTTTCCGCGCAGAAAAACCCGTTTTTAAAAATTTTTTCAGAAACCTAAAGAAATATGAAAGTGAGGTGATAGTATGGCAGGTCGAATTAAGCAGCCGTTGCAAGTGATTCTAGGGAATGGGCGCTCAAAACATTTAACAAAAGACGAAATAAAAAAGCGTCAAAATCATGAAGAAAAGATGCGCGGGCCTACAGAAAACATTGAAATTCCGTCGTATTTAACAGCAGCTCAAAAGAAAGAGTTTGCTGATATTGCTGAAAAGCTTGTTGCCCTTGAAATATTCAGTGAGCTTGATATTGATTCATTAGCAAGATATTTAGACTCAAAACATCAGTATTTGCAGTTGGTTAAAGATATACGAAAAATAAAGCCAACTGAAACAATCGAACAAGAGAACGGTAAAAAAATAGTAATTGCTAATGAGGATTATCCAAAACTACAACGTACTAAGAATACATTGTTTAACGAATGTCGTTCCGCAGCTGCTGATCTTGGTCTTACTATTACATCTCGCTTGAAATTGGTTATCCCTTCCCCTTCAACTGTGGAAGGCAAAAGCGAAGCCCAGAAGCGGTTTGGTGATAGATTATGAATTGGGTTTTAGAACGTGTTTTTAATTATTGTGATGATATTCTAAGCGGAAAAATTAAAGCTAGTATTAAACATAAATGGGCTATTCAACGCTTCTTAAAAGACTACAGGGATTGTCAAAGTGATGACAGTCCTTTTTATTTTGATGAAGAAGTGGCCGAGGATTTCTATTGGTGGGCAAATGAGTTTGAACATGTTGAAGGTGTACTGGCTGGTCAAAAGGTTGAGTTAAATGATTTCCAACTCTTCATATCTGTAAATATCTTTTGCTTTAAAAAGAAACGCAATGGAGCACGTCGTTTCCGTAAAGTATATATTCAACTCGCACGTAAAAATGCCAAATCACAGTTCTTAGCAATCGTCGGTTCATACATTGCATTCCTAGGCAATGAAAAACAACGTATGTATATTGCTGGATGGCAAAAAGACCAATCAGATGAGGTATATATTGCTGTTCGTGACGGAATTAATTCAAGTGATCTTTTGGATGGAAGATGGAAAGAAGCATACGGAAAAATTGAAGTTTACAACAATGGTTCTGTCATTGTTCCATTATCCCGTGAGACTCGTAAAACAGGTGATGGTAAAAACCCGTCAGTAGGCATTGTGGACGAATATCATAATCATCTAACGTCTGAAATTTACGATGTATTGTTATCAGGGATGGTTGCTCGTAAAGAGCCACTAATGTTTGTTATTACCACAGCAGGATTTGATTTAAGTCGGCCGTGCTTTGTTGAGTACGAATATGTATCTCGAATTTTAAATCCTGATGATGATACAGAGAATGATGATTACTTTGGCATCATTTGCGAATTAGATCCAGGGGATGACATAAAGGACGAGAGTAATTGGATAAAGGCAAATCCTATCGTAGCTACATACGAAGAAGGACTTGCTTCTATTCGTTCTGATTTAAAAACAGCTTTGGATGTTCCGGAAAAGATGCGATCCTTTTTAACAAAAACAATGAATGTATGGGTGGATATGAAAGAAGGGGGCTACATACCCGCGAATAAGTGGAAAGCCGGTGAAATCGAAGCATTTGAGATGAATGGCCGTGATGTTTATATTGGGGTCGACTTATCAAAGAAGATTGACTTAACTTCAGTAGGATATGTTTTCCCTACTGACTACGGCTTTCATGTTGGACAACATTCATTTATGCCTGAAGAAGCACTTGCAGAGCGTAGAGCGAAAGATAAAGTGCCATACGATGTGTGGATAGAAGAAGGATGGATGGATGTTACACCAGGTGCAGTAGTAGATTATAGTTTCGTAGAGCAATGGATAATGGATTTTATCAATAACAATGAATTGAATGTCATTCTATTTTGCTACGATCCATACGGTGCCACGCAGTTTGCTCAAAACATGGCTAACTATGGGCTAACAATTGTTGAAGTTCGTCAAGGTTTCCCTACATTATCAGAGCCAACAAAAGAATTTCGAGATTATGTTTATCAAAATAATGATCATCAAAAGAAAATTACCCATGTAGGCGATAAGGTATTATCATGGGCAGTCGGTAATGCAATTGCTGAAATGGCAGCCAATGAAAGTATTAAACTTTCAAAATCAAAATCTAGAGAAAGAATTGACCCAATAGCAGCCATTATAACTGCTTTTGTTCAAGCTAGATACGCAACATTCGATAGTGGTGATGGAAACATCAGCTTCATTTCAATTCATGATTTATAAGGAGGAGGTGAGAAATTGAAACTATGGCAACGAATTAAAACTTCTGCCTATATGGCATATGCGGGGGCTACTACAGGTTGGAAGGGTTCCACATGGGATTTCTCCAATTGGTTTGGTCGAACCTTTTGGGGCATCGATAACAGCCAATTAGCAACAAATGAAACCATATTTAGTGTTATTAGTCGCCTTGCTAATACCATTTCGGCATTACCTATTAAATTACATCAAAATTATGATGTGATACAAAACGATATTTCAGATGTACTCATAAATGAGCCAAACCAAAATATGAGTAGCTTTGATTTATTAAATGCTTTAGAAGTAAGTAGAAATGAAACAGGAAATGGTTACGCGATTATATTGCGCGATATACGCATGCGACCAAATGAAATTGTCCCACTGGACCCATCCTGTGTTACTGAATTTATCAATAAAGATGATGGATTGTTATGGTACCAAGTCCAAGGAGAGCGAGGGACGATGTTTGTAGCTAATACAGATATGGTACATGTTAAGCATATTCGTGGTCCAGCGCGTATCCGAGGTTTATCACCACTAAAAGTATTGGCTAATACCATTAAGTATGACAAGGCTGTTCAAGAATTTAGCTTATCGGAAATGGAGAAAAAAGAATCATTCATTTTGAAGTATGCAGCGAATGTTGATACAGATAAGCGAGACCGTATTATTGCAGATTTCAAACGATTCTATGCTGAAAATGGTGGTATCTTATTCCAAGAGCCTGGTGTTGAATTGACTGAACTTAAAAAACAATATTTTGCATCCGATACATTGGCATCAGAGCGGATAACGCGCTCACGGGTAGCCAATGTTTTTAATGTGCCAGTGTCCTTCCTTAATGATGTAGAAGGCGGAACAATGGCGTCCAATGAGCAATTAATAATTCAATTCGTAAACATGACATTGTTGCCTATCGTAAGACAATACGAACATGAATTTAATCGAAAGTTACTTACGAAAGCAGACCGAAAGCAAGGTATGTATTTTAAATTCAACCTTGGTGGACTTTTACGAGGAGATACTACAGCGCGTACAAACTTCTATCAAGCAATGTTACGGAGTGGGGCAATGAAGCCGGATGAGGTACGGATGCTTGAAGATTTGGCGCCGATGGGCGGTAAGGCGGATGTACTTTGGATTTCCGGAGACTTATATCCACAAGAAATGGATCCTGTATTGCGGAAGTCCACTGCTACTGCATCAACTGTGGAAGGAGGTGGGAAAAGTGAGTAAAAAACAACAACAAAAGTTTTTTCAAATGAAGGCGTCTACTGATGGGAAATCGGCTGACGTTTTTATTTATGGCGAAATAACTAAGTACGCATGGGAAGAATATGGAGAGGTTTCATCTATTACATTTAAGAACGAACTAGATTCGCTTGGTGATGGAATCGAAACTATTAATCTATACATTAATTCTCCGGGTGGTTCTGTATTTGAAGCAATGGCGATTATCGCTATGCTACAACGTCATCCAGCTGACATTATCTCGCACATTGATGGATTAGCTGCTTCTTGCGCATCTGTCTTACCAATGATTTCGAAACGTATCATTATGCCGTCTAACGCATTAATGATGATTCATCATGCGATGACAGGTGCTTGGGGCAACGCTAAACAACTTCGAAAAGCTGCGGATGATGTAGAGCGTATTAGCAAAGCAATGTGCCAACATTATTTAGATCGATCAGGCGACAAAATGACAGAAGAACAGTTATACGAGATGCTCGAAGAAGATAAGTGGCTTACTGCAGAACAGTGTTTAGAGTTAGGTCTTTGCGACGAAATTGTTGAAGCTAATCAAGCTGTTGCCTATGCGTTTGACGAAAAGTGGGCGAAGCAATATCGAAATGTACCACAACAACTTCTACAACAAAAGCCATCCACGCCAGTAATGAGTGCGGAAGAAAAAGCATTACGTGAACGCATAATTGCAGATTCGAAGGCGAATCTAACTTATTTAGAAACTATTCTTTAATTACTTAGGAGGTAATTTCATATGAAAACTCAAACAAAAAAACTATTAAAATCTTTGGAAAACAAAAACGCGATGAAAATGCTAATGCCATTGAACATTCAACTGTTCTCAGGTGACCAAAATCTTTACGAATTAAAACAATCATTAATGATGATTGGTCAACAATTAAAGAAAGCAGAAGGCGAAGTAACTGCAAAAGCTTCTGATCCAACTTCAAATCCAGAAGATATCAAGGCGGCTCAAAAATCTCGTGATGATTTAAAATTACGTTTTGATGTAATTAAGCAACAACACGATCAAGTAGAAAAAGAAGTTAAAGCTAAACTTGATGCTAACAAAGGGTTAAATGCCATCGATAACCCGCAACAAAAAGTTATTGCTGCCAAAGCATCGTTGGTTCGTTCTACTATGCGTGGAAAAGCTATCGATGCAGATATTCGTGCAGCACTTGGGGATGATGCAGCATCGGGTGGAGGTAAATTCTTGCCTAAAACAGTTTCACAAGACGTAATCTTAGCGCCTTTAGCAAAAAACCCATTACGCGGCCATTCTGCAGTAACACAAATTACAAATCTTGAACTACCACGTTTATCTTTCACTTTAGATGATGACGACTTCATCGCAGATATGGCAACTGCTAAAGAATTAAAAGCAAAAGGTGATACAGTAGCGTTCACGCGAAATAAATTCAAAGTATTTGCAGGTGTATCTGAAACTGTAATTAACGGTTCTGATGCTGATTTAGTTGGGCATGTTGAAAACGCACTTAAATCAGGTGTGGCAGCAAAAGAAAAGAAAGTGGCATTTGCTACTTCACCAAAAGTAGGAGAAGAACATATGAGCTTCTACTCAACTGAAAATGCAATTGTAAAAGTGGCTGGTGCAGATATGTACAAAGCTATCAAAAATGCTATTGCTGACTTACATGAGGATTATCGTGAAAATGCAAAAATCATTATGACATTCAAGGATTATAGCGATATTATCGAAACGTTAGCAAACGGAAACGCAACGCTTTATACAGCACAACCAGAACAAGTATTAGGTAAGCCAGTTATTTTTGCGGATGCTGCAACAAAGCCGATTATTGGAGACCTTTCTTATTCTCACTTTAACTACGATATTGGTGAAACATTCGAACGTGATAAAGATATCAAAACAGGTATCGAACAATTTGTTGTTACAGCTTACTTCGATCACCGTATCAAATTATCATCTGCATTCCGTATCGCAGAAGTAACTCCTACTCCTTAATAAAAGGAATAGGGTTTTTTATTTTAACGAAAGAAGGTGAACTGCATGTACAAAGTAATTAATCGATTTCAAGAAAAAAATCATGACGGCCATGTTTATGAAGTGGGTGACAACTATCCAGTCGATGGTAAAAAGCTAGTGAAGGCACGTGCCGAGTCTTTAACAGAAATCCATGAAGAATATGGGGTAGCATTCTTAAAAGCTGTAGAGGATCCTAAAAAGGCTACTGCAAAGCAAGCACCTAAAGAGCCTTCCACAGATGAAAAGAGTGATGCTTAATGCAATTACTCGATGAACTAAAAGAATATTTACGAATTGATGGGGATGATGAAAATCGTTCCCTTTCTACTTTTATTCAATCAGCACAATTTTACCTTGAAAATGCAGGGGTTAAGCAACCAAGTGACTACTATTTGATTGTGGAGGGCAAAGACGTATTTGCACAGCACCGATTAGCCATTATGACGCTCGCTACACACTTTTATGAGAATCGCATAGCAATTACGCCTTCCACAATTAAAACGGCACAACAGCCCATTCCGTACGGTTTACAGTCGATGATTCTGCAATTGAAGTGGGTGAATCCTGATGAATTATCAGTACAACAATAATGCTGCTCGATTAAATAAACGTGTTACATTCTTTAACCCACCAGGGCAAATAGTAAATGGTTGGCCGAGTCAAGATTGGACACCGTATAAAAAATTATGGGCAGAAGTAAAATCGCAAAAAGGTTACAAAGTGTTTAATTCGGACGCTACACAATGGCAAGGTAAACGTATTGTGGGTATTCGCTATCGAAACGATATTCATGAAGAAATGCGGGTTGAAATAGCAGGCAAGCTTTATGAAATTGAATCTTTAGTGAATGATGACGAGCGTAACCAATGGCTCACTATCATTGTTACGGAGGTGTTGTAAGTGCGCTTAGAACTGAATGGGATGGAAGCAATACTACAGAATCTAATGAATTTGCCACTAGAAGAAGCTGATGAAAATAGAGCATTGAATAAAGCGGCAAAAGTAATTCAAGAAGCAGTGATTGAAGAAGCCCCACAGGATGAAAGAAAAGAAAATTCTAGTGCTACTTCTATCAAAAATAATATTAAGATAAAGCGAGCTAAAGAGGGAGAAGCCAAAGTGCATACAGGGAGTGCTTACCATGCACACATTATCGAAGGTGGCCGTTCTGCTGGGAGTAAATATACGCTCAAGAATGGCAAACGTCAGTTAGTAACATGGGGACCAATTGCTCCTAATCCATTCTTTACAAGAGGATTTGAAAATAAAAAGTCAGAGGCAGTCAATGCTATGGCTGATGAAATTAGAAAGGCGTTGAGATTGTGATTGATATTAGCGAGTACATCACTCAATTACTAGAGCCGTTAATTCAAGACATTTATTTTAATACAGTCCCTACTGGTTCGAATATTCCTGCTCAATACATTACTTTTCTTGAAGTGAATGCAAATCCTGAACTAGAAGCTGGTGATAAAGAGCTTGAAACAGGGCGATTAATTCAAGTGAATGTGTGGTCGAAAACAAATTATCATAATCTTGTGGAAGACATCAGAAATACAATGGAATCAGCAGGTTATGAACGAACATTTGAATACGATGCACCAAAACAAGAAGGCGACTCGCACTTTAACAAAGTGTTGCGATTCGTCTTTTTTGATGAATATTAATATTGAAAATTGGAGTGATATAACTTGGATTTCGGGCAAGCATTAGAAAAGTTAAAACAAGGTCACAAAGTGGCTCGTAAAGGTTGGAATGGGAAAGGAATGTTCATTTATTTAGTCAACGGAACAAAAGTATTCCGCGAAAACTTAAGAAATGAAGCGAAACAACATGTTCAACCTACTGTTCCAGCACTAACTACTTGTGTGCAAATTAACGCTCATATCGACATGAAAGCGGCTGATGGTTCTATAGTAGTTGGATGGTTAGCTTCACAAACAGATATGTTGGCAGAAGATTGGGAAACTGTTGAATAACAATTTATAAAACAATAGGAGGTCATGTAAATGGCAGCTACAACGGTAAATGAAAAACCGCAAAAAATTAGTTTAAAAAGAATCCACTATGCTTTAATGACAAATGAACAAACTGAAACATGGGGTGACGTTAAAACATTAACGATGCCTATTTCATTAACGCTAACACCTAACTTTTCAGAGGCATCCTTAGATGCTGGAGACCGCGTGGTGGACCAAGAAGCACAAATGGATTCCATTACAATTGCAGGTGAAACTGCTGATTTACCAACAGAAGTTTTAGTTGATTGGTATGGGCATAAAAAGTCAGCAGAAGGTGGTATTATCACCAACTCAAATGATTCACCTAATGCTATTGCTATCGGATTTGAATCAGGATCTAAATTGGTTTGGTTCTACAAAGCAAAATTAAAGCCTGGCGAAGAATCAAATGCAACACGTAAAAAAGGCGAAACAAACTATAAAGTATATCCATTTAGTGGTGAAGCTTTACCGTTAATTGACGGGAATATCAAACATACAGTTGATACGCGCGATGCAGGGGTAACAGCTACAGCAGAAACATTCTTTGCTTCAGTTGCAAAACCTACAGAACAAACAGTACCAACTCCTTAAAACTGAAGTCCTTTCGAGGGCTTCTTTTCTTTTAAATAAAATTATGTAACTAACGAAAAGGATGGATGAAACATGCAAATCACATTACGAGTTAACAAGGAAGAAAAAACTTTTACTAACGACTTTATCAAGGCAAGGGTTTTCCGTAATGCTTTAAAGATGAATGAAAAAATGCGTAATGAAGGCAATGAGATTTCAGTGGAAACTTTCGATGAAATGATTGGATTTGTTGTAAATGTTTTTGATAATCAATTCACTGTGGATGACGTATGGGACGGTTTAGAAGCAGGTAAATTAAATGATGAAATCATGCGTGTTTTTAATAATGTGCTTAATATCGGTGGTCTTGAAACAAAGCCCTCCACAGATAATGAGGGAAAGTAAGAAGTCCATATCAAAGTATTAAACAGTTTTATAGAAGCCTTTTGAAAGAGGGCTATAAATTACATGAAATCGATGAAATGGACATCCATTTTTGGTTTGAGCTTTCAGATGAATATGAAGAAATAGAAGAAGTCACAGCCGACGAAATTTCGTGGTTGTGATTTTTATTTTTGCCAAGAAGGTGGTGAGAATATATGGCAGAAATCGGTTCTTTAGAAGTCAGTCTTAGTCTAAATGCAGCTAATTTTAACGGCTCGATTGCTCAAGTAAATAGAAGAATGACAGCAATGGGAAGTGAGCTAAGGGCTTTATCAGAAAGAGGAGATGCTTATGGTAGATCCGTAGAAGGTTTAGGCCAGAAGCAGAACATTCTAACTCGTCAATTCGATGCAGCAAGTATAAAGCTACAGGAGCAACGTAGACGTTACGATGAATTAGTGGCTAGTGGAACAGCGTCAGAAGCTGCAATTGAACGACAAGCAAATGCTGTTAACCGGGCACAAGCTGAATACAATCGATTGGAACGACAACTCGGAGAGGTAACAGAAGAATTGCGTGTTCAATCTTCCCAATGGACACAAGCAGGTCGACAATTACAAGAAGTCGGTAATAAAATGCAAGCCATAGGGGGCAATCTCTCTTCACTAGGTAAAGACTTATCGATGAAAGTAACTGCGCCTATTGCTGCATTAGGTGCAGGTGCATTTAAAGCGGCCGTTGATTTTGAATCAGCTTTTGCAGGTGTTCGTAAAACTGTTAACACAAGCGAAGAAGGATTCAAAAAGCTTGAACAAGGCATACGTGATATGGCGAAGGAACTACCCGCAAGTGCATCGGATATTGCTGCAGTGGCTGAATCAGCAGGTCAATTAGGGATTGCAGAAGATAAAATTTTATCTTTCTCGCGGACAATTATTGATTTAGGGGAATCCACCAACTTAACACGCGAACAAGCAGCTACAGAGTTTGCTCGTTTTGCCAATATCGTAGGTATGAGCCAAGACAATTTTGATCGTTTAGGTTCTTCGATTGTTGGACTAGGTAACACAATGGCTACAACCGAAGCAGAAATCATGTCTATGGGGATGCGTCTAGCAGCGCAAGGTAAACAAGTAGGTATGTCAGAAGCGCAAATTATGGCGTTAGCAGGTACTATGTCCAGTTTAGGTATACAAGCTGAAATGGGTGGTACTGCGATGACAACTGTGCTTAAAAAGATGCAAACAGCCGTAATGGATGGTGGCGCAGCTTTAGGTACGTGGGCTGAAGTCGCTCAAATGTCTAGTAGTGAATTTAAGAAGCTTTATGACGAAAGTGCTATCAATGGTTTAGATGCTGTTATCAAAGGGCTTGCCACTATTTCTTCACGTGGTGAAAACCTTGCAGTAGTACTAGAGGATATGGGCATCAAAGGTATATATGAATCAGATGTAATGATGCGTATGGCTGGAGCTAGTGAATTATTATCATCTGCAGTAGCTACGTCCACAGATGCATGGAAAGAAAATACGGCATTATCAAACGAAGCTTCACAACGATATGCAACTACGGCATCTCAAATGGCAATGTTGAAAAATAAAATCGTGGATATTGGAATCACTTTAGGTAACATCTTGATACCAATGGTAATGAGTGTACTTGATGTGATACAACCGTGGATTGAAAAATTCGCAACGCTTAGTGAAGGCACTCAAAAATTAATTGTTATTATCGCCGGAATAGCCGCAGCCATAGGACCAATAATTGTTGTGATTGGAACGCTCATATCCAGTATTGGGACTATTGTTTCTACAGTTGGAACGTTTGCATTAGCAATAGGTGAGGCGGGCGGAATTGTAGCTTTACTGACTGCTAAACTATCATTTTTAGCACCTGTATTTACTGCACTGACTGGCCCGATAGGATTAACTGTTGCAGCTATAGGCGGATTAACTATTGGTACGATTGCTTTCGCTAAGCATATGAGCAAAGATGCTTTACCAAGCGTCGAGCGTTTTGGCAAAGGCGTTTCTGATTCTACAAAAGAAGCACTTAATGGATTTTTTGATCTAAGTGAAGGTGCCTCGCAATCTGTCACAAATATGTATGTGACGTCCACAAAAGTAACGACTGAAATGGCAAAAGAACTTACTTCTAAGTATGATCAAATGAATACTCAGATTGTGGATGGCATGAAGAAACGTAACGCTGAGCAAATGTCAGATTTAAAAGAGTTCTTTATGAATTCCTCGGCACTTACATCTGAAGAAGAAGAGAAGATAATTGCTGATACTAAAAAACGTAATGAGTACAAAATTCAAGACCAGATAACCATGAATGAGATAGCAAAAGAAATTACTCAAAAGGCAGCTAATGAAAAAAGAGAATTAACAGAGCGCGAAAATGAAGTTCTCAATAACATCAACCAATTGATGAAAGAGAATGCTATAAGAACGTTCTCTGAAAGTGAATTAGAACAAAAAGTTATCTTCGAACGCATGAAAGAAAATGCTTCTATTATTTCAGCAGAACAAGCAGCAGAAGTTGTGAAAAATGCTGTAAAGCAAAAAGAAGAAGTAGTTAAGGAAGCGAATGAGACTTACGAAAAAAGAATGGCCTCAATACTTCAAATGCGTGATGAAACAGGTGTTATCACTGCAGAGCAAGCCGATAAGATGATTGCTGAAGCAACAAGGGCTAAAGATCAAACTATTTATTTAGCTGAAGAACAACACCTGAAAATTGTAGAAACCGCTCAAAAGCAAGCGGATGAACATGTTGAAAAAGTGAACTGGGAAACTGGTGAAATTTTATCAAAGTGGGAAGTATTCAAGAATAAGCATTCCGAAATATTCGATTCGGTCGAAGAGTATTACAAAAAAGTTACTGATTCATTAAAGGAAATCACTTCTACTGCTTATGAATATATCAAGACTACAGTTGAGGAGCATTTAAGCGGTGTCGTTGATTTTGTAAAAGAGCAACTTGATAAACTTAAAGATTTTTGGGATGAAAATGGCGAGGCAATATTCACTTTAGTTAAAGGCCATTTCGAAAACATTCAGTCCAATATAGAACTAGTAATGGGAATCATAAAAGGACACTTTCAAATTATTTGGCCAATTATATCCGGAATAGTTAAAATCGCTTGGAACGCAATAAAATTAACCATTGGGAATACTTTAGATATAATTCTTGGCATTATCCAAACTGTCCTTAAATTAATTCAAGGTGACTGGAAAGGTGCTTGGGAAACCATTAAGGCAACTTCTGAAAAAATCATGAAAAACATCGTTCAGTTTTTCAAGGATATAGATTTACTTCAAGTTGGTAAAGACATTATTCAGGGGTTAATTGATGGTATTGGTTCAATGGCAAAAGCTGTACGGGAAAAGGCTAAAAGTATTGCAGACGGAATTGAAAAAGCTATACGTGGTAGATTAGACACTCATTCTCCATCCCGTGTAATGATTGCAGTAGGTAAAGATATTGGCGAAGGTCTAGCAGTAGGTATTGAATCAACCCAAGCCCGTAATGAAAGTGCAATGAAAGAACTTGGCCAACTACTAGTTGATACAACAAAGTCCAACCAAGCTGAAGTAACTAAAATAGCAGATGAAGCTGAAAAAGAGCGTACTAAAATTCAACAAGATGCGGCTAAAAAGAAACTTGAAATTGAAAATAAATTAGGTGTAGATCTTAAAAAGGCAAACAACACAATAAGCGCTAAGAAAAAAGGGGCTACAGCAAATGACAATATCAAGATTCAACAATTAAAAGAAAATGCGAATGCTAAGCTTGTGAAGCTTGAACAAGACACGCAAGAAAAATTAAAAAAGGTCAACGACAAAGCTTGGTCTGATATGGTCAAAAAAGAAGAACAAGCGTCCAGTGAGCGATTGAAAGTTCTTAAACAATACATCGCTGACAAAGATTCAACAAACGAACTTTCATTGGCTACTGAACAACATATTTTAGAACAGTCATTAAAGTTCTTTAAAGATGGCACAGCAGAAAAAATTGAAGTTCAAAAAATGTATAAAAACGTGACAGAAAGTATCAATAAAGAAAAAGAGTCCATTGATAAAACTTACGTTGATAACGTTAAAAAATTAAATGATGATTATATCAAAGAAGAAGAACGATTAACTAAGGTTTATCAAGACGAATTTGATAAGCGAAGAAATGCGTACTATTCATTTGCAGGTTTATTCGATGAGATTGCACAACGAGATGTTACCGGTGCGACCCTTATAGCTGCTTTACAGTCTCAAGTTACGGCTTTTGAAGATTGGCAGAAGAATATAGCGAGTCTTGCTTCAAAGGGTATAAACGAAGGGCTACTGGCTGAACTACAAGCAATGGGGCCTAAAGCCGGTGCAGAGATAGCAGCATTAAATACTTTGACAGAAGAACAATTGGCCGAGTATACAGGACTGTGGAAGACAAAGAATGAACAAGCGCGGACTCAAACTGAATCAGAGCTTACAGAGTTGAAACAAAATACAGAAAAACAAATCAATGAGTTAAAAACAAAAACTGCCGAACAGTTACGTATTTATCAAAATGAGTGGCGTAACAGCATGATTGCATTAAAGGGTAATGTGAAAACGGAAATGGCTGAAATGCCTAACATTGGTGTTTTTGCTGTCAGTGGTTTGATTGAGGGTATGATGTCTAAGCAAGGGGATTTGTTGAATGCTGCACAATCGCTTGCTGCTATTGTTTCAAGTGCATTTACAACTGCATTAGATATTCATAGTCCATCACGTGTTATGCGTGGTTATGGTGTGAATATTGGTGAGGGTCTTGTATTGGGTATCAATGATATGGTTGGAAAGGTTGCAGGAGCTACCAATCGATTAGCGAAAGCTGTAACAGATGGTTCTTATAAATCGGGACCAGGAACAACTACATCGTCTTCCACAACACACAATACAGAAAATAACTATAACCTAACAGTGAATAGTCCTAAACCACTGGATCCATACGAAACAGCTAGATTAAGCAAAAACGGTTGGAAAGAGATTGCATTACAAATTTGATAGCGAGGTGAAAATGTGAGAACATCATTTGGCTTTAATGAAAAATTAATCTTCCACAATAACAAGGGACAGTCACTTGAAATATCAGTGACGAGTCCTTTTTTCTTGCAATCAGCAGACGGTATTGACTCGTTAGAAAATGAATTTTACAACGTTAAAAACTATAACGAAGATGGCACAAATATTAAAGGTTCCAGTGTTCGTGAAAGAAATATTGTTGTGGGGGGCCAGTTGAGACGACAGGATAAAGAAATGAATCGGCAAAAGTTAATTCGTTTCTTTAATCCAAAAAACAAGTTTACATTAGAGTACACAAACGGTGACTTCACTCGCTTTATCGATTGTCGTGTTGAAAAATCGCCTATCGTCAGTAAACATATATGGCCCGAGTTTATGATTTCGTTTTTATGCCCGAATCCTTGGTGGTACACAGAAGAACAAAAATATGAAATTGCTATGTGGGTGGCAGCCTTTGAATTTGAGCTTGAAATAGACGCGGAAGGAGACGGTATTGAAATGGGTTATCGTGAGCCGAATAATGTAGTCAACGTGTTCAATGATAGCGATACAGCCTCTCCTTTACGTATTCAATTTAAAGCCATCGGAAGTGTGGTTAATCCGTACATCGAGGTAGTGGATACAGGAAGAATTGTAAAAATAGAAGCTACCTTAAAAGGTGGGGACGTTGTTACCGTTAATACAAAGCGTGGAGATGAGTATGCCATTCTGGAACGTAATGGCCAACAAATAAATTATTTCAATTACCTTTCATATGACTCCGACATTCAACTAAGTGTAGATGTTGGCGACAACTTGATTCGTTATGATGCTGCTGAATTTGTATCTAATTTAGAGGTGTCTATTTACTTCACACCTCAATTCGTGGGGGTGTAGCGATGCTTTATGTATGTAATGAGAAATTTGAACGTTTAGGGTACATTGGCAACTTCTCATATTTACTGTGGAGGAAAAAGTATGGTCCTGGTAGTGAGGCGGAAGTACATGTTGATGTAACACCTAAAAATATTGAGTTGTTGAAAAATGGTAATATTATTTTCCGCCAAGATGATAACGAAGCTATGTATATTTATTATCGTCAATTCGATGATAGTAATGGTGTAGATCAATTGGTTATCAAATGCTTCTCTCTTACACGATGGACAGACCGAAGAATCCTGTGGAAGCAATATGATTTTAATGATACTCCTGAAAAAATCATGAGGCAAAGCATCATTGAAAATATGATTAGTCCTACTGATTCAGCACGTAAAATTCCACAGGTACAACTTGCTATGGTAAAAAATATCGGTAAAGCCATTCAACAACAAATATCCTATAAGCAAGTTTTTGAGGTGTGTGAAAATTTATGTACCACTCATGATGTTGGAATGCGCTGTTTATTCGATGGACGAACACTCAAATATGATTTTTACGAAGGGACAGACAGAACCATTAATCAAAGTTTGAATCCTCGTATTATCTTATCAAAGAATCGTAGTAACTTGCTTAAACGAACGTACGAGGATGCAGATAATGATTTGAAAACAACAGCTCTTATAGGCGGTGCTGGTGAAGGTACAGCTCGTAAGATGGCGAGCATCGGAACATCTATTACAGGGTTAAACCGACGTGAAATATTTATCGATGCACGGGAAATTTCCGATACAAGGGACGGTGACGGCGAGCAGATACCGATTCCATACGGTGAATACAACAATTTACTTGTAGCTAAAGGCAACGAAAAGATAGCCGAATATACAGAGTTCATCGGCTTTGATTGCGAGTTAGATGTGACCAAAGAAAATACAAAATACAATGAAGATTTCTTCTTGGGTGATTTAGTCACGATTAAAGATGATGATTTAGGAATTTTAATGAATAGCCGTGTGATGCAAGCAGATGAAGTATTTCAGGAGGATGGTAAATCAATCTACGTGACGGTTGGTAAATCAGTGCCTACCCTTCCACAGGCTATTAAAAGGATGGTGAAGTAGTAATGATGAGATTTGGAATGTTTAACTCTATTAATGGAGATAGAAAATACAAAGCAGAAGATTTTGCCCAGTACTTTGCCACGTTTATCGGCAATGGTATTTTCGTTAAACCTTCTGATTGTTTACAGGTAATGGCTGTTTCTAATACCATGAAAGTTATTATCAGACCAGGTAAAGCGTGGATTAACGGATATTATTTAATTAATGATGAGGATTATAGTTTATCACTAGCAGTTGGTGATACATCGCTTAACCGCATTGATCGCATTGTTATACGATTAGATTTCCTCCAAAGAAAGATGAGTGTGGAAGTCAAGAAAGGTACATTATCAGCAACTCCAGTAGCTCCTACATTAAAACGTGATGCAGATGTTTATGAATTAGCTTTAGCTGATATTTATATTGCAAAAGGAGCATTAACAATTACACAAGCATCTATTACAGATACACGATTAAATAATAGCCTTTGCGGTATGATGCATGCAGTTGTAAATCAAGTAGACACAACTACAATCTTTAATCAATACCAATCATGGTTTAATAGCTATAGTGTCACAAAGGCAAATGAATTTGCAGAATGGCAGACCAATGTAACAACAGCTTTAGAAGCTTGGATTGATGCACAAGAAAAAGATTTTATAGACTGGAGACGTGCGGAAGAAGCACTATTTCTTGCTTGGTTTGAAACTATAAAAGGTAAATTAAGTGAGGATGCAGCAGGAAATTTATATAACATGATTGAGGAACACAAAAATACCGCACTACCTCATAAGTTTTTAGATACAACAGATAACAAAAATTACAAATATGGATTTAAGACCAATCAAGCAAAGGATGGTCTTATTTTTGTTTATGAGGAGGTTTTATAATGCCAGAAATTAATTTACCTACAAAGGCAACACAAGATGCTATAAAAACAAATGTAGATAATGTAAATACAAATGTAACAAGTGTTAAGAATGACGTTGCTATAGTTAAAACAAATGTGGCAACAGTAAACACTAATGTAAATACACTAAACACTAATGTAGGTACTCCTACTTCATCCGCAAGTAGTTCCACAAGTGGGAATGCTCACGCTAAATTAAATTGGCTGTTAACTAATTTACAAACATTGGTGTCGGGTCGAGTAGTTAAGAGTATACAAAGAGGAATGCGGTCACGTGAAGAAGTGCCGGATGATACAGTTAGCATTTCCACAGTGGATGTTAGTAAAACTATAGTGCTTCTTGATGGACGCAAAGAATCATCAAATGGAGCCGTACCAGTGATGTTGAGAAGTCTATCGTCCACTTCGTTTACCGTAACTTCGAATGTTGGTGGAACCTCTAGATATGACTATTCTTGGCAAGTAATTGAATTTTATTAAGGGAGTGGTTAAATGTTTATATACGCACAATTAAATAATGAAGATATTGTTGTTGGTATAAGTCAATTAAGTGGAAAAGTAGATAATGACAACATGATATTAATTAATGATTTAAAAGTTGTAATGGGAAGTACTTATAATAGACAAACAGGCGAATTTACGCCACCTGTTATTTCTGAACCAACGCCAAACGAACCTCAACCAACATTAGAAGAAATGCAGGCTCAAACATTATTAAATACTGAAGTATTAATTGCAATGAAAAATATCGGAGTGTAGGGAGGAACAAATATGAATATTGTATATCGTGCTGCGGAGTTATTAATCACTAGTCCGGGATGTAACTATGATGTAATGGCAACAAATTTAAGTTTACTTATGTTAAATAAACAAGTCAGTCAAGAGGAGTATTCGAAGTTATGTGCATTAATGAACGAACAGCAAAATAAAGTATCAGAAGCAACGCAAGCATAAGCTTAGCGTTATTTTTATGCCCTCCACTTTGTGGAGAGCTTTTATTATGCGAAAAGGAAGTGTTGTAATGGAATTAACAGCTATCGTAGGTGTGCTAAGTGCTTTGTTTGGAATGCTTTTCACATACCTCGCATTTTTGAAAAACAGAGATAAAGACGTGCAACAAAGTGCTGCAGAATCAGCGGTTATCAGTACGAAATTAGATTCAATTAATAATGGTGTGGAAAACATACGAGTGGACATGAAAGTCGAGCAAAAGGCACGTATGGACTTATCAGAACGTGTTACACGCGTTGAAGAATCAAGTAAGCAAGCACACAAACGAATCGATGAATTGGGGGATAAAGTGTATGAAAATTAATTGGAAAGTACGTTTACAACACAAACAATTTTGGGTGTCTTTAATTGCATTATTACTTGTGCTTGCGAATCAAATCGCAGGCATTTTTAATGTCGATATTACGATTTACAATGAGCAAATTACAGCCATTTCAGAGACGATTCTAAGCATTTTAGGCTTACTTGGTATTATCATTGACCCAACAACAAAAGGCGTTTCAGATAGTACACAAGCATTGTATTACGATACACCAAAGGACGGTGAAACAAAATGACTTATGTTATCGAACAACGCATAATGTCAGGATTGCCGAACTACTCTTTAACTACAGTTAAATATGTTATTGCGCATGAATCCGGTAATGCCAAAAACAATGGTCCGAATGCATTAGAAAATGAATTAGCCTTTATGAATCGTAATAAAGCAAATGCCTTTACATCACATTGGGTTGGAGATGGCGGTAAAATTGTACAAGTTGCCCCAGTCAATAAATTGCAATATGGTTGTGGACCTAAAGGCAATCCACTTAGCTATGCCCAAGTAGAATTGGCACGTACAGCTGATAAGGAGCAGTTTAAAAAGGACTATGCAGCTTATATTTGGTTATTACGAAAACTTGCTAAAGACGCTGGCATACCTATTGTGCTAGATGGTAGTGGCAATGGTATCAAGTCACATCGATGGATTACAAATAATTTAGGTGGCACTACACATGTAGATCCGTATGCGTATTTAGCAAGTATGGGAATTACAGAAGCACAATTTAAACGAGACATACAAAACGGATTAAACGAGGAGGGCCTAACAGTGGACCAATATAATGAATTGAAAAAGGAAATTAAAACATTACAAGGCTTAATTGCAGAAAAAGCAAATCTACAATCTGAATCAGAGGTAGCATCGTCACATAAAGAGGCTTGGGAATGGGCCATTAAAGAAGGTATTATTAAAGGTGACGGCAAAAGCATGAATCCTACAGGCGCGCTTACACGTCAACAAATGGCAACAATGCTTAAAAGATACCACGATAAATTTAATAAGTAGTGTTTGCAAAATCAGAGTTATTAATCGTTATAGAATGTTTTTTATTATTTATTACACAAATATTTGCGTTTATAATGAATCTTTTGATAAAAAAATGCTATTGAAGAAAATGTTAGGTGAAAATTATTGTATTTTTAATTATCTTATGTGTTATAAGACCTAAAAATGATCGAAATACTTGAAAACAAGTCTTATTAAGTGTTTAATAAGGGTAAGCAATGGGAGAATATAGGAAATAAGAAATACAATCGTCATGTATTTTTAATTAATTCTCCCATAGACTATTATAGAGGTGATAACGATGGCTACTCAAAGCTTTCTTAGCGATTTTAAATTCACAGCAAAGTCAGGCAAAAATATTCTAGAAGCAATCGAAAATTCGAAAACAAATGAACATGTTTTCAGCCAAAAAGTAACTGTGGTTAAAGATAAGGAAGTAATTAATAAAATGATGGATTCATTATTGGGAGCCCGTGGTAACTAGGTGAAGAGTACGTGTCATTAGAAGTTGTTCAATTAAAGGATTTACTAGATACAGGTAGAAGTAAGGAGGAAATACAACAAATCCTTCTTACTTTTTGTTCATTACCATGTTCTAATCCAGATGATGTTCATGACGTACAGTTTTTCCTACATAATAAAGCCATAGAGTTTGAAAAAATGGATATTTCAAGAACATTCCTTGTGTTTTCTACATATAAAAACACTCCTTACTTAGCTGGATATTATTCTCTATCCAATAAACCATTAGTTATTAGTAAAAAGAATTTTTCTAAATTGAGTAATTCGTTGAAGAAAAGTCTAATGGGAATTGGGCATAAAACAGATGCCGCTAATTATGAAGTTAAAGGTTTTTTGCTTGGGCAACTTGGAAAAAATTATTCGGAACAAGCACTAGCAGCTAACATGGTTAGTGGTGCGGATTTAATAGCACTAGCAAATGAGTCAATGTATCAAGCATATAGGACTGTTGGCGGAAGAATCTTTTATCTGGAATGTGAGGATGTACAACCCCTTAAAGATTTCTATATTAAATTGGGTTTTAGAGAAATCCTGAATTATAGATCAGATAGTGGTTATTGTATATTTGTACAACGAATTGAAAATGTAAGTAAGGCCAGCGCAGCAATATAGCAGAGCTGGTCTTTTTTTGTTTACTCATTGTTACCAGTTAGTATTTCTGAACCAAACCACATTTTCATTAAGGTAGTCGTTAAAATCCATGTCCTGTGTGATTTTTTTATTAATCCTGCCTCAACTGTTCCTTCCAATTTCGCTTCATCTTTCACCAGAGCCCGTATTCGACTATGTATGGTATCAACACTTACACCCCATCTTTCAGAAGCTTCTTGAACACTCATTACATCATTTAAATTGTATATAGTAATCACCTCTAAATTCTGATTCAGTGTAAATTTGTAACTACGTTTAGTATAAACGTTATGTTGTTGGTTGTAAACGAAAATTTGTTTGTTGTTTATCTTTACAAAATAAAAAGCCACTCATTTGAGTGACTAATATATATCTTATTGCCGTTACCAACTCCAACCATAAGATTTAACTTCAATAGTAGAAATTTTACTTATAACATCTGGTGGTAATTCAGGGTAGCTCAATTCGAAACCAGCTTCACTACCTGGCGCAATTCCTACATCAACACTACCAGTTAAAGCTCCTAACAAATCTCCGTTTGCGTCAAATAAAGCAGCAGCTAAACGTACATCATCTTGTTGTTCTTTAGTTATATTTTTGACAACACCAGTTACCTTGTATCCATAATCTCCTGCGATACCTTTTGTACCACTAACTTCTAAAAGATTAGAATCTTCTTCAGTTTTATCAAAACTAAAATTAAATGACGTTTCCTTATATGCATCAGCTGGTGCACCATCTAATATTGTTGATTCAGCTATAATAGCAGTTTCACCAGGTTTTATGATACTTGGAACAGAGTAAATCATTGTGGATGTACCAAGCATACCACCATCTTTGTCTTTATAATTCATTTGTGTTTCGCCGACTTTTACTGGTGTATCACCTGTATTTTCAAATATGGCTGCAGAATGAACATAAACCGAACCAATAGAATTAGTCCAAGCGACTCCTGTATGCTTAGTGATTTCAGCAACTGTTTTTATTTCCTTTTCTGCTTCTTTTTTTGTTTCAGTTGGTTTACTTGTATCTCCACCTGTACTAGCTGTGCTGCCACCACTTCCGCAGCCTGCTAATGCTAAACTTAATACTAATGCAGCACTAAAAATTAACTTTTTCTTCATTTTTATATTCCTCCCTCTATATTACCATTCTAGGAAATTTGAAGGAAAAAGTACATACAAAAAAACAGACAACCATAATTAGTTATCTGCTTAAAATAATTTTTTAATTGCCCGTTTCAATGATGGTTTACGTGGCTTCTTAATCAACGAATTAGGCTTCTTAATCTTAATAGGCTTAATTCCAGTTGCTTCGTATATTGCCTTTTTAGCTTGTTTCTTTAATTGTCGCTTCTTTTTACTAATCAACTTTTTAAACATGTTAGCCCTCCACAAGCTCTAATATATCCTCAATTCGTTTAATATTGAGTGCTTCACATATTTTTGTGATGTGCTCTTTTTTTAAGCTCATTCGTTGGTTATTCACTAATTCGCTTACAACAGCTTGTCGTAGCCCGGTCATCTTTACTAGTTCACCTTGTGTCATATTTCTTTCTTCTAACACTTCTTTAAGCTTTACTCGCATTTCCACTATAATCACCTTCCTTCAATAATATTCCTATGAACATTATATAACATTTCCGTTTAAACGTAAATAAATTAGTTGACTTTCCGTTTGAACGTATATAATATTAAAAACAATAAAACGTTTAGGCGGAAAAACGTATAAACGGAAAGATAGGTGGACAAATTGAAAACAATCCAACAACGCAATGAGTATCTTCAAGTAAAGATGAAACAACATGATTCAATATCTGATGTCCACAAGTATCAGCGACGCTTGAAATGGATTATAAGGTATCACAGTCTGTTGACTGATTTAGAAGTAAAAGAGATACGTGAGAATTTACAAAAAGCATTTAAGTAATGTAAAGGTCTAGTGAAAGCGAGGTGGAAAACGATGGCATTCGAATACTTAGAACAATATACAACATTTGATTCAATAGCAGATATGGATAAGAGTGTGGAGGACCACATGGCGCTTCATTATTACGATTTAACAGAATCAGAACGTGCCATCGTTTATAAACTTGCTTCTCACAGCTTAGAACATACTGGGGCATGTCATTTAAAAGCTTCTACAATTGCTGAAGCATTGGAGATTAGCACAAAGACAGTTTATCGAAGTGTAAAAAAATTAGAGTCATTAGGCATCATTGAAAAAGTACCAGGAACGAAATTAAACGGTATTAAAGGGGCAAGTATTTATCGCATTTTACCTTATGTCCCATCGAGTGTGTCCCAACGAATGACAGCCGATGAAGCTAGTAATGACGTGGTTTGTCGTCCACAATCTGAAAACCAACCATCTAGTTCTTTTAATCTTTTAAGTTCTAAACAAGCAAATAATATTATGAGTCTTGGTAATGAATTAGCTTTGCAAGCTGAAAAGAAAAAGGAATACATGAACGAATATCAAGTCATGCTGTTCGATTTCATGAATAGCTTACCATTAGCAGATAACTTGAAAGATGAATTGAATAAGGTTGTATTGGCAGCACAAGTTAATTCTGTGGAGGACTTCATTAAAGCTAAAAATGTTCTATTCAAAATTGCTATGGATATTAAAGAAGGTACGTTAACTGTAGCAAGTACATTAAGAGCTGTATTTGTAGGGGCATATAACAAGGCTGTGGAGTGTTCAAATAATAAGGTATATAAATCATCTTCTATAGAAGAAACTCCTGTTAAAGAACGTCCTGTACCTTTTTACAATTGGGTAAAGGAACGTGATAGCCTTCCACAATCAATCGTGCATGGTGAACCATTGTTATATAATTGGTTGGAATGGTAAATAAGGGGAACCATTTGTAAGGAGTAACGTTTTCTTTATAAATGATCAAGGGAGTTGTATGAATGAGAAGGCTAATTGTATTATGTTTAGTTGGATTCTTACTAGTAGGATGTGCAGAGAAGGGTAAAACAGCTGAACAATTTGATAAAGGAATTTCTGTAGAAATGGATAATTCTCAAGATATCAAACTTATGAGATTAATTAAATTTGTAAATGGCGAAGAGGTCACAGATGAAAATGTAGTTAATGCCGATAATACTCCTTTCAAAAAAGGACAAATCATTTGGTATGATATACCGCTAGACAAGGCTAATTCAACTGTTGAAATCCAAATAGCGTATAGTAAAAATGATGACGGAACAAATGAAAAGACAACAGAAAAGATTGATGTATCCGAAGCAAAAAAGTGGGTTAATTTTAAATTAAATGAAGAATACCATCTTAAAATAATTGATATGAAATAGGTGTAAATTGAAATAAAAACAAAGGATCATAAAATTTATTAAAGTTAAAGAGGAGTATATATTTTGTTTAAATTTATCGATAAGCTAGATAAAGAGGTAAAAGTGATAATAGTTATCGGATTGATACTAATATTAAGTTTTGGCGGATATATGGTAAAAGTACAATACGATGAATATAAGTGTAACTTATATAACACAAGTGATAAAAAGTACGTTGGTGATTTATGCAGATATATATTAGATGGGTTTCCTACAGATGATGAGGATCCAGCAATCAAGACAGATGCTGAACGAAGAGATGAGGAGTTTAAACGTCAATTAATTGATGATGCTATTAGACTAGATAAGGAAGGTTATTAATTTTAGAGTTTTTAACATATGTTATTCTTATAATAAGATAAATGTTTTATTTAATATTATCAAAAGAAAAAGACCACTCCGTAATGGGGGTCTAAAAACTAAGGTAAACAAAAGGTAAACATTGTAGTTGTAAACCATTGATATATCAGTGTTATTGTATGTCCTCCTGGGACGTCTATAACAAATCGTAGGTTGATTTTTAACCAAAAAGAAAAACGCTTAAAACCTTGGGAATACTGGGTTTGGGGCGTTTTCCCTTTTTTTGAGAATACGTTAGAAAAGGATAGAAAATGAAAAGTTTCTACACATTTTCTACACAAAATAAGGTGTTACTAAAACGTTTGGTGACTGTTACAGAACTAAGCCGCAATAAGGTTAGTTGCATACAAATTGCCGAGCAGACTTCAAGACAACCTATATTCCATTAATTTTTAATAATCAATCAATTCTTTTTTAATCATTTAATTAGTGACCTTAAAAAGTGCAGTTTCCCGATAAATATTTTATTAATGTAGGGTTTTAAAAAATTTGATCATTAAGTTTGATTAGTTTTGAAAAATAATAAATGTGTTTATAAATGTAATTGATTTATTCAACAAACGGGCCATATTGTTGAATAAGGGGGCCCGTCAGATTTATGCGGATATACAAAGTTAAGCAAAGGAATGTCCCCAAATCCCGCTTTGGGGACTTTTTTTCCTTCAACTAACAGGGTCGTTTAGTTGAATAAACACTTAGAAAAAGAGACCGCACCTGTATATTTTGGGTACTGTCTCTTTTTCCTTGATACCTTTATTTTTCCTACAAAGTAAAACTACTGATTGTTATAATTACTATTCACTATTTTTCGGGTTTAATATAAGGAACCATTTTTGCAGTTGCGCCTACTGACGCTCCTCGAATAAAATCTTGATTTTCTAACGCTTTAAAATTTTGCGTTTGGCCGGTCAACATTACCCCTAAAATACCCACTTCATTCCACTGTTTATTTTTATTTAATTTTAAAAACTTCTGGATTGTTTCATCATTACCATTGTCATCATATATTTCGAGCGTATCAATAAAGCCTTTGTAAAAATCTTTATCTCCCTCTTTCAGTGAAGACGGTGGAACAAATCCATAAACTGGCGTACCAGAAGGTCCCGTACTTTCATCAGTAATTCGTGAGGTCATATACAACCATACGATATTTAAATTCTCGGGTATCTTTGCTTCTATTTCTTGTAATGTATACGGTTGATCAAAAGAAATAGCAACTTCCGCCACGTAATTTTCCATTTGTGAAACTTCACTTAGTTCGTTTTGTACACCATCAAAATAAGCTTGAATCGAAGGATGATAAAATGTAGCCACTTTATTCTTTGTTTGTTTATCATACTCATAAAAATCTGAGCTGGACCAATAAAATCCAGGTGTTAACTCGTTGTGATCAATCTTACGGCGAAACCAATCATATGAACTTGTAAGTGTGCTCCATTGAACTACATAGCCATTAATATTTTTTGAACGATTCGTAATAATGTTACCACCAAACGTTGTTGAATTAGCCGTTACTTGAGAGTCGATTTGAATATTCGGCTCGGCAATTGCATTATGTAAGAAAAGTGAATCGTGAAGTCGTGTAGAACTTTTGGCTGCAAAGTAGTTGCCTGTTTTATATAAGATTGGTATTAGAATAAGTACAACAATAATTGAAGTAATGATAATCTTTAGTAGTTGTTTTCGTTTAGCTTTTTTTAAAGCAGTTTTAATCGAAGTATCCATTAATGTGTCCCTCCTATTTGTGAGTGAATAGATTTACGTGCACGATATAATTTTTGTTTGACACTGTCTTTTTGAATGTCCAAAATAATAGCAATTTCTTCATACGTAAAATCGTAGTAATACTTTAAAAAGAAAATTTCTTTATATTCTGTTTTGACATCTTTTAATAAATAGAAAATCTCATTTTTATTTAATATGACATCCAATTCAAGATCTGCTCGCTGTAGCTTTGAATAGATTTCTTCAGATAAGTAAATGTTCTGTTGCTCTTTCTTCCTTTTCAAGTCAATATATTCATTGAGTGATACTCTAAAAAACCACGGACGTATATTGTTTTCTGTTAGGTCGTCCAACAATAAATACACTTTGTAAAAGGAATTTTGAATAATATCTTCCGCATCCTCTTTTTTGGCTCCTTTCGTTAGTAACAGGCGGAACACTTCCTCTCCTAACTTGATAAGATAGGAGGCTAGTACATCTTCTTTTTTCATCTTTTGCCCTCCCTATAATTAAACAACGAATGAGCGTTTTAAAATGTATACACTTTATACAAAAAATAAATATTATGTACGGTTTAGAAATATTTATAAATTGGATAAGGTAGCGATTCACAAGCATTTAAGACTGGAAAATAAACATATCAGGGGTAGTAACTGCTACCCTGGAAGCTCTATAATTAGCGGTTCTGTTTTATATCGTTGTACACAAGCTGTTGAACTTATTATACTAGTGAAGTAGTTTACTTGAAGATCATTGAGTTGCATTACAGCTCTTATTTGCTTATTAGGGGGATGCGGTTACAACGTTAAGAGAAGAATTGTTCCCAAACAGCTTTGTGTGCTTTTTTTATCCAACTGACGGCGCAGTTGTTTGTAGCGTTTAATTCAACCTTATGAGTCAAGTCTAAAGTGATATATCCATCGTCTATTGCATCTCTTACACATGCTCTGATATGTGTATTAAGCTTGCGTACGTTTTCTTTTGATGTTACCTTTACCATCATTTTATAGAAGAAACTCCATATAAAGAACGTCCTGTGCCTTTTTATGATTGGTTAAATGAAAGGGATAGCCTTCCACAATTAATGGTGCATGGTGAACCAGTGTTAGGTAATTGGCTGGAATGGTGAATGGAAAATTTAACCAATGTATTTTATTTAAGGTAATATTAATACGAACAAAGCAAGCTTGTTGAGGAGGAGTATAATGCGTTTTCTTTTTTTGCTAAGTATTGTTATATCGGGAATTGTAAGTGTTGTCTGTTTTGCATTCACTAATATGTCTACTACTTCATTCGATCCCACAGGTGACAATTTTGTTGGAGGAAATGGAAACCCGGGTTTAATGTTTGTTATGTTTCCAATGTTAATTATTCTTTATTTTTTCTTCGCAGTGATGTTTGTTTTTGAAAAGTTACATGAACGTTTTTCAGTGAAAAGGAAACTATTTCAAGCTTACTATTCAGCGGTGTTTGTGCTGATTTCGGGAATGACGATTTACCAAATCGTTTCATTTCGAAATGAAATCAATCCATATTTTGAATACGAAATATCCTATTTAAACCCTTATTCTAATCATTTATTTTTTAACTTTTGGACGTTTATAGCCTGCCTTTGTCTTTCAGGATTTTGCTCATTTTATATAAAGAAAAGAATGTGAGATAGTTTGTACTTAAACTCCCATGAAAGAACAATCTTTCATTTTCTGTGGTTTAGCGATGATTTTATGAGACCTGAATGGGGTGCTTTAGTTGAATAACCAAAAACAAGACCACTTCAATGATCAATTCCTTAACAATGCGTTCTTCTAGATAAGTTAATAAAGAAAATTACACATTTATATGGTGTTACACAAATATTACACAAGACACAATATAAACCTTGGTACTAAAAGGATTTAAAGCTATAATTCAATGTCCTCCTGGGAACGTATTAAGGTTCAGATAGAATAAGTTTGAACCAACTAAAAAGCGCTTCAAATCCTTTAACATTAAAGGTTTGAGGCGCTTTTCTTTTTTTGAATGAGAATACAGAAGAAAATGAACTATGCAGGGAAGTCTTGAATGGTTGTTACAAGCTTAGTTATAAAATGAAAGCCCACAAATAATTGTTGACAATCGCTAGCATCGGTACAACCTGTTGCTTCCCAAAACAGATCATCGTATATAATTTGTTCTTTATGTTGTGTCATTTGTTTAGTTAGTGCGTCATGGTGGTTCGTTTTTACAATTATTTTACGCCAGGCACCCAACCTACATTACGTTTCATCATGTTCATTAGGGGCTCTGGAATGTTATTCTCACGGCTCATATCCATTTCCGTAATAATGGGTTCACCAGCGGCTACTTTTTCCACCCAGTGTGCTTCAATTAATAGCTCACGACCAAGTGCAAGTAAATCAGCACCTGTTTCCGTCGCTTCTTTCGCATCTTCTGGTGAATAAATTGAACCAACGCCGATAAACGGTATTCGACCGTCAATGACGCGTTTTAAAATTTTAATACGGTTTTCTTTTTCACCGCTATAACGATGTGCTTTAGAGCGGAAATCACCTAATGAAATGTGCAAGTAATCGAGCTTTTCATCTGCTAAACGATTTACAAGTTGAACCGTTTCATCTAGCGTGATGCCGTCTTCTTCAGGCTCTTCTGGGCTAAAACGATAACCAATGATAAATTGATCATTCGCATATTGCGCTTTTGCACGGTTTACACTTTCGATAATTTCTAATAAGAATGTCATACGTTTTTCAACAGAGCCACCATAACGGTCTGTGCGTTTATTTGTAAAGCCTGAGAAGAATTGTTGTAATAGATACGTATTTGCACCGTGAATCTCCACACCGTCAAATCCTGCTTCAATGGCGCGACGTGTCGTTTCACCAAATGCTACGACGATTTCCTCAATTTCTTCTACCGTTAATGCACGTGCCACACCGCCATCTGCTGCAACGTTTTCACTTGCACTTACGATATCGCCATTTGGTACAAGGTCACGTACTGCTTGGCGACCGCCGTGATAAATTTGTAAAATTGCTTTTGCGCCACCGTCGTGAATCGCATCAGCAATACGTTTTAAGCTCAAAATATATTCATCGCTATGTGCCGAAATTTGACCTGGGAAGCCTTTCCCATTAGGAAGTACGTAAGCACATGCTGTAATCACCGCACCGACGCCATATGAGCGCTCACGGTAATATGTAATCTCCGCATCTGATACCGTATCATCCGCATTTGCTGAGTAAGTGGTCATTGGCGCCATTAAGTAACGATTACGAATTGTGACGCCGTTATGAAAAGTAAATGGTGTTAAAAAAGTTGTCATGTTATTCACTCCTTCTAAAACAAGAGTAAATTTATAGGATTTAAAAGTCAAAGATCATGCTTACGGCTATTCTCTATTTACTACAACGTAATGAAAAAATCAGTAGAAAGAATGATTGTATGGAGGAAGAGGGGCAAAAAGTGGTCGGTCTAACAGGTGCGGGGATTTAACAGGATGGACCAGATTTTCGTTTGGAAAAAGGTCTTATCGTAAAATATTGATTCACAGCATACTGCCATGATTGGAGCCTTTGAAAACGACTATTCGTTATTTCACCCTTACACAATGCGCAAGATACATCTTGCTTCACGTTAGCCGAACGAAGGACACTTACGTATTCTAATAAAACATAAAAAAAAGCGGCCAAAGAGTCGCCTTTTTCTATGTCTATCATTAGCTTACAATATCGTGTAACCTTTTAAACTAGCCCTCTACTTACGTATCGTAGAAAACAACTCAACATCATCAAAGTAATGAATCGCATCTTTATCTTGGTCATAAATATATAATCCATAACCATTTTGATTTTGTACTATCTCTTTTATTTCACTAGTAGTCAATGGTTTATCTACTTCTATATTAAGAGTAACAATATATTTTAGTGAATTAAATTCCATAATAGCTCCAGGAACTAACCCTGTACTATCTTTGTTTATTATTGAAGATATATTTCCGGGTATCTTTAATTCAAAATAATATTTACTATCAATTTTACTTAACACATCATAAAGCTGAGGACTGATTCTGTAAGAAATTTTAAATTCCACAAATTTATCATTGGTATTTATTTTAAATTCATCAACGCCAAAATTTGGTGGAATAAATTGCTTTTCTAAAGAAATGGTACTACTGACTTCCTCCATTTGTTGATGATTACTTTGTTTTTCCTCTAATTGCTTACTTTGTTTATCTTCAATTTGTTGATTATTATCGCATGCTATCACAAAAATAGTTGATAAAATAACTAGCATAAAAATAAAATATTTACGATTAATTTTTATCATTGTTTAACCTTATCGCTCCAACTAGTATACGTCCATTTTCCTGTCACAGTCTTAGAACTTATTACTTTGCCTGCACTCCATAGTTTTTCAGTTCCTCTTGCTTGTACTGAGTTTGTAAGGTCTACAGGTTCTTCAGCGCTACCAATACTAACAGCATTTAAAGAAAGTAAAGATAAAATTGATGTTGCTAATAACGTTTTCTTCATAAACAGCCCCCATTCAGTATACAAATTTTAACCTGAAATTTTACAAAACTTAGGTTAATGAAATTATATAGTACCTTTTCCTTATTTTCAATTTTTTTACATAATTAAATCTTTAAATTTGTTTTTTAAACAATCGTTTTATAGAATGGCTAAAATTTAGCATCATTTGAGAAACTGATTTGTTTGTTGTCGCACTTATAACATGAAAACACTTAAAATTTCTATTAACTAATATAGGATAAAACAGATTTTGTAAAAAGGAAAAGACCACTCCGAATAAGTGGTCAAAATAGATCAAAAGGGTCTTATTTTATAATGAAGTCGACTTACTTTTTTTCTCATTCATAATAAGGTCTTCTTCATGTTTTGGGCGAGGGGGTTCAGTATGCCCGACACGCTCATTAGGTTTTTTAATATTGGATGGTTTTGTTGACTCGTCTGTTGCAAATTCTGTATCTTTTTTATCCCTTTTCATTTCGACACCTCCTAAAAATAGTATTTAACTTATCTCAATAAAATATCCTTATTTTTTTCAACTTCACATTTTCAAAATTCTTTCATTCCGACCATTAGTGGACAGGCTTTGATAGCGACGATAATGGATAGCACACAAAAATAAAAAAACAGATAACCATAATAGGTATCTGCTGAAATAAGTTTCTTCTAATTAGGATAGAAGGATAATTTTGTGATTGGAATGAGGAATAGCGTCCAAACTAAAGAAAATCGGTGCAAATATTGTTAACATTACAAAAAATAGGTGGCGTAATAAAATAGCCAATACTACCTTAAATCAATACTTCTTTTTCATTTGATATACATATAAAAGCGTAGAATTCGATTTCCTAGAAAGTGGATAACTGCCAGCACTTTTAAGTTAGGGTATTATTCTGGAATAATAGGCAATCTTCAATGTTGGGGATCGTAAAAAATCCTGTTATGTAGAAGGAAATAATAGGAACAGAACATCTTTGATTTAAGTTTGGGTATCAAAGCTGCCTAATACCATAAAATCTACCACTACGCCACTTACGGGGTTTTCTGAACCTAAAACATTAATGCCTAAGACTGTTACACCACTAATATTGGTAACGTTAGCAGAGACATATTTTGCAGCAATGTTCTTTTCTCTCATTTGTACCCGCGGTCTTGCATTAATCGATGAATTGGTGGAATAGACGCTTGACACTGCGTAGTCGATTGTTGATAACAGTGTATTGCCCGTAGCTAAAGCATTGTCTGTAAAATAAAACGTCGCTACACCATTAGCATCTGATGTAGCTTGCCCATAGATAATACGCTTTTCCTTTTTAGGATTGGACTCGCCTGCTTTAAACACATGAAATAATGTCGGTGATAATGTAATAACTTCAATGCTCATAGCCATCCTCCATTACATTTTACAATAGCCTATGAACTTTTGTTTCGTTTAATACTTTAAATATGCATTATTAAACTTTTCGTTAGAAGCAGACGAATAACACGCGAATTATGGAGAATGCATACTACAAGAAATGAATAAGTAGTAAAATATAGGAATGGATTGATTTAAAAAAACTGACTTAAGGAGAGAATACAAATGGGCAGGAAGCGAAAAACCTTACCGAAAAATTTCGAGGAACTCATTGAAATAGGAGATCTATCAGCGTTAAAAGAGGTATTTTTACAATGTGAATTAGATGCTCGTGGTGGTTACAGTAAATCAACAGCTTTAAGTTTTTTTAAAGTACCGAATGATTTGGTTCGCTGGCTTGTGGATCAAGGGGCTGATATTAATGCGCGTGATAGTTACGGAAGAACGGCTCTACATAAACAGGCAATGAGTTGGTGTGGAAATATTGAATTGCTGCTTGAGTTGGGTGCAGCGATAGAAGCACTGGATTATCAAAATGAGACACCTTTATTTGCAGCGACAGAGTCATTTAATCCAAATGCAGTTTACACATTAGTTGGCAAAGGCGCAAATCTTAGCGCAGAAAACAAGATGAAACAAACACCCTTAGAAAAAGCTTTGGCAACCTGTAGAAACATAGATATCGTCAATATGGCAAAGGTTGCAGAAATTTTGTTAAACGCTGGAGTGACTGTAACGCAGGATATGCAAAACGCTATTAAGCGAATTGGAGACGATTTTGAATTTCACCGAGATAACTTTAATAAGGAATATTTGAATCAAACGGATGAGGCACTTTACCGTCTATATCAGCTATTTGCTGTTCCCCCAGTCGGAAAACGAAAGACGCATGATGGCAGCTCTCCAATAACGGTATCTACAAATGGTTGGCAGGCGCAGCATAATGAACTATGGGGTTTACTCATTCCTTCACAAGGCCATGCGAAAACCATACAGGGTGAGGTAATTCGTATTACTGGTAAAGTCGCTTATGAAATTTTAGATAACGGTGGCATCAACTGGGATAATCAATATCGTAAGATGCTCCAGCGTTTGGGCCATTATTTTCGTCTGGGCACGCCATTAAACCTAGCTACCTTGCAAGAGGCTGAAACATTAGTGAAAGAACTTCACAACGGCAATGGTTGTGATGAACCTGCGAGACTGTGTGAACTAGCTGTGCACTGGGTACTTAGCAATCCGAACCCAATAAGGTTGGAACAGCCAGGTTATAAGCGATAACTATGTATGCCTTGTTCAGCCCAATAAGCATCTAATGCACTAACAATTCTCTTACTTTACAAGCTAAAAAAGAGAATCGGACAGATAAGGAATGACAAAACACCTTTATTGGCTTACTAAACATATTTGGAAGGAATGTTTCACTATGAGTTATGATGTTCATATCGGAAGGTTAATCAGTGGGAGAAGAGAATTAGAAGGTAAGGGTAATTATCTACTATGTACGGCCAATCAAACGATTCAAGAAATAACGACATTTGGTTCCAAAGATGGGATATTTATTAGTACGCGTGATTTGGAGAATGGCCTTTACGACTTCTGCAAATCTGCAATTGCTCGCTATATAGAAGAAGGAAGAAACAAGGATGTGTATACTTTCTCACTCTATACGGATAGCTATAATGGAAGCTATATAGTGTACATTAATAATCGGGATTCTTTAGAGCAAACGGTTGCTCAATACTATGCACAATATCAAGAAAGTTACTTGGAAACTGGTAGCAAGTTTTACAATCAAACTCTTGAGCAAATCTATCGTTCCTGTAAATTTAGTGAAGGCGATTATCCCTTTATGTACGACGAGATGCCGAATGGTCTTGAAACCTATCTTGAAATGTTCAACTGTATTAGCCAAGAAACACCCGCGTATTTAAGTAATGACAAGAACTACATATTTGAGAAGACCATTATAGATTCAGAGCTCTTTTTAATTGCCATCCAAGTTATTCATCGATTGCAAAATGACCTAAAGCAATTGAACCGTACGGAGGACTTTATTGCCTACGTGTCAGCCGCGGATGGCGTTGGTGGTGATTATTTGACATTAAGCCAGCTCATAAGAAAAACTGTACCCGAAGACCAATTGTATCAATCAATGCCTGACTTAATGAAGAAAGATATGGAATTCCATGCTGCTGTCGATGCTATACAGCAACGCCCCCTTGTTCAACAGGTAAAACATTGGGTAGATGTAATCGAAAGAGGAGAATTTGGTAAAGGCAGCATGCGAAGCTTCTGGCGAACAGATTATGAGGCTTATGAACAACTTGTGGGGCTTGGAGGTCAAGCCATCCCACATATTCAAGAGCATCTGAACAGTGAACTTAAAGATGACACTAGGCGCATTCTAATGGTGGTATTAGAAGATCTGGCAGAACAAGCTGCTCGCTTATAATTTTACAAAATCGTATAAGGCGAAAAGGGGAATCCAATATGACGCAACGACTACCATGTAAGACGGAAGGCTGTAGCGCAACAATACTGCCGACTACAGCAGCCAAAACGGGCGGTATTTGTATGCCATGTCATCAGGAGCATGCACGAAAAAAGCAACAAGCTTATATTGAGCAGCACCGCAAAACGGTTAATCTCTATGAAGGACTTACGAATTATGTGGACATTCTTAAGGTAATGCATGCGCCGACAACGTATGCTCCTCTTATTCAATACATTCCTTATCCGTTAAGCATGGAGCAGATATACATAGCATTATCAGAACAAGAAGCGGACAATATGTTGAAATATGCCATGGAATTACTCGCTAAAAACAATGAAAATGAAGCAGAGGACATTCTATTGTCGCTAGTATGCTATCGAAATAAAAATATCGCCAATGCTTTACCTGAACTGATCGAGCGTAGCTTGTTTCATTATCCACTTGTTTTTAAAGATGCACCACCAGATATACAACAGCTCCTTTTAGAGCGTGTTAAATGGGATCAGGATAACCGAAACCATCTCCTCCTTGTGCTCGGTTGGATTGGTAATGCCATGGTCATAGAGCAGTTTCGGCAATGGCAAAAACAGCCGCCAATATGGACAGAGCAGTTGTATGTAACGCCAGAAACCTACGCTCTTGAAGGCGGATGGGAGCTTAGCCGTGACGGAAAGAGGCGTGACCTAATTAACCATGTCTGCTATGCAATTAGGCAAACAGATCAACAAAGTGAAGATTTCAATGAAGAGCAGTATGCGCATTTTCTTGGGATAAGCCATTCAACCTGTCCGTGGTGTAATAGGAAGTTAACGAAATTAATGGACGTGGCTACCGCTCATCCATCTTTGCAATACCTCAACATGCACAAGAACTTGCAGGTAATAACCTGTGATTTATGTGGAAGCTTTAGCACGATTTATATGGAGTTGGGCAATGATGGTGTTCCAGTTTGGAGCCGTTATAATCAAGAACCAGCGTATCTTCCAGAGAGTGATGACGTAAACAGCTCTACTGAAATCACACCTATGTTAGCCCTTTCACATGAGCCACAATCACCTTACTATGCTGCGCTTTGAACAATGTCACAATTAAATTCGCAGATTGGTGGTTATCCAAGCTGGGTGCAGGATCCAGCATATCCTCTTTGCCCCTGCTGTGAACAAAGAATGCGGTTTATAGGGCAGATTGATTATGCTGATTTTGATGAATATGCTGAAGGTATTTTTTACATGTTTATCTGTCCAAAAGACAGCATTACAGCAACCATCTATCAGCAAAGTTAAATAACGTTACCATGTCAAAGGGGGAATAATCTTGCGTTGGAAGGAAGTTAGCAAGACAGATAATCTGTCACTTGTCCACCAGGCAGCAATGGAACTGGATGTGAATGAACGGGACGAGCGCGGGAGGACACCGCTGATGCTTTTTTTAACTAATCGAATGCCTGTACAAGCGATTGAAATATTAATAGAGCACGGAGCAGAACTTGAAGCACAAGATAAACTTGGTGAAACGCCACTAAAAAAAGCTGTAAAGTTTAAGCAAGTGGATGCTATATTGAAGCTGATCGAAGCGGGAGCCGAACTGGATTCGCCACTGGGTATTTTAGCGACGGCTTGGAATGCAGCTCGTACAGATAAAAAGCTTGCTGACCTTCTGCTTGCAACAAAAGGAGCGGTTCGCCTTTCGTTGACAATGGAAGAACAAAGCTTTGTTGAGGAGCTGTTGTATGAAGAGTCACAAAACAAACTATGCGAGAAAATAGCACACATTAATTCGCCAGAAATATTACATGCCATTGTGAACGGATATAACTGGGATGATGGTCCGGAACCGATGCTATGCGTTTTTCATAATCCAGCAACGCCAGAAATTACACTTCTTGATATGTATGATTTGTTAGATGGGGATTACTGGATGGACAAGAGGGATTCACATGATTTATTAAACACAGGTGAGGAGAAGCGTTTTACGGAGCTTGCTGTTGCACTGTATAAAAGATTAAAGCAGTGCCGTCACTAATGATAAGAAGAGCCCGCTTTGCAAGCGAGCTCTTTGTATTATTAGTAAGCATTTAATTTATTGATAACTTTCTCTGCAAACACATTGCTAAAGCGAATAATTCCATGTTCTTGTATAATCAGCCCTTCGTTGAGGCGATGATCGAGCCAATCTGTAATAAAGGAAGGTGCATACCCACCTAGACCGAACTCACTGCCAAATGCGATGATGTTTTGATAAGCTTCTATATATTGGTCGTAACTAGTTTCAGGATACGACTTTGTATATAACCAAAATTGCACATCATACATGGTATAGGATAATTGATCTGCATGAAAACTAAAATGGCCTTTCTCTTCGACAATCTGTGTACATATGCTACGGATTTTCTGTTCCACTTGATCCACCTCTGTTACACGAGAGCACAGCTCCTCCAGCAGAGGAGAAAACTTCCCATGCGCTACTTTAGCCAGGGCTTCTTCTTTGTCTTCTTCAGAAGTATCATAGTGTTCTTCATTCACTAAGCCTTTAATAAATGCTTCAAAATTATCGGCAAGGAACGTAATCTCATAATCATCTTCTTGATCGACATGAATCACTTCAGGTTCACCATCTCGACCACATGCTCGATAGTCTAACATCACGACATCATGCCCGGCTGAAGGACAATCACAAATAACTACTCCAATGTCTGGATATCCCCATTCCTCTATCATAAACGGACTGCCCAAATCTCCGCATAGGGAATAGCTTTTCTCACGTCCAATACCCATAATACCTGTAATGGCAATATGATCTTCCGCCCAGGAAGTTGCCACCTCTGTTGGAAAGCAAGTATTCCTCGGTACTCCGCCATTATGTTGCTTCATTAAATAAATATACGAAGCGGGGAGTTTATAACCAAGCTCTTTCTCTATAGAGGCAATTAATTCATCCGACGGTGGCTCTGATTGATAGGATTTTCTTGCATACTCGCTATCTTCCCAAAATGCATGTAGAGACATCTCTGAAAAAGGAATCCTCTTTTCTACGGAGCCACCACGCTCGGAGTAAGCTTTCTTCTGGGCAAGCCGAAGTTCTTCACTTTTTTGCTTCTTGGCTTTAAGGGTACTCTGTCTTAAAAAATACTCGGTGCTGCGATCTCCGGAATCTAATTGGTCAGATATGCTAAAAGCTTGAGCTGCTTCCTCATAGCGCTTTAAATAATAGAAAGCAAAGCCTACCCGATAATGCCATAGCGCATCTTGTTTACCTGCCTCAGAAATTTTACTAAAATGATTGAGCGCTTCTTCGTAAAGACCCAAATTGTTATAGGCTCTAGCCAAAATGCTAATCAATTCATCGTCTCGTTCTTCTTCAGGAATTGCTAAAAGGGTATCGACAATTCGCTGATGCTCATCTACTTCATGCCACTCGTTCAATTGATTTATAAGCTTTTGTTCCATTGCTACCTCCAAATGATTATTCAATAAATACTACCTATGTATCTGGTCAATCCTTACCTTTAAAATAGTAACATCTATAAATGAAGGATTCTAGAATTTTCCTGTATGAAACCATTAAGCCGGATTTACATTTTGATTGTTTATTGATTACTTCATGCCCATTTGTCCCATGATATAGGTAGATGGGGGGTGCAGGCTAATGGATTATGAATACACCGTGAAGTTTTACTTTAACGAAAGCCGTGAAGAAGAATATAAAATTAAAAATAATATTGGACAAGAAACATTTGTAGAAGAACTGTCTAATGGATTTAATGAAAAGCCTTGGTATTCATTTACCGAAACTGAACATTTTAAAACGATATTAATTAGCACGAAGGAAGTTTATAAGGTATCGGTCGTGCAAAATGTTGTCACATTTGATTAATTCAATGAATTTAATGTTTTTATCGTTATGCTTACAACTATATTTCAAAAGGAAGCTCTAATCGCTTCCTTTTTGTTTATATAATATTACGCTATAGAAAATGGCGATTAGTGTAAATAAAAAGGTTAACGTTAAATCGTCTGTTTCGTTTCATACTGGATGTTTACTTTGATTTTGTGCAAGTCCCTATCAATTTTTGAAATTAACATATGTATTTCTTCATTTTCTGAAGCGTTAAACGTCTCTCCTCTTCGTTTGCTTAACGTGACTGTTTGATTGATTAACCGCAAACAAGATTTAATTAACGCTAAATCTGTTTTGATTGCTTCTTTATTTAAAATGTCTATTTCATCCATTAATACTCACCCCCACTATAGATAATACAATATTAGTAATAATAGTAACCAATGCACAGCGCTGTCCTCAAAAAACTGATGAAATATATCTTAACCAGTTCATCTGTTGTTCATCTTGCCTTTGTAAAATATATCTGGGCAATAAATGTATGCATTCTTATAAAGGTACATTTAAATTTGTGCTATGAATCGGGTGATTGAAATGCTAATAATGGCTACAATATTTATTACAGCAGCACTAATTTTTTATACAGTAGGAGTATGGTCAGAAAAATTTCGAAAAACATTAAAATTGTGGCATGTGATTATTTTTTGGATAGGCTTCATGTGCGATACGCTTGGAACGACCATGATGGAAAAAATGGCTACAGAAGGATCTTTATTTAGCTTTCATGGCGTAACAGGTTTATTAGCTATTGTGTTAATGTTATTTCATGCCATTTGGGCTTCTATTGTATTGGTGAAAAATGACTCTAAAATGAAGCATAAGTTCCATAAGTTAAGCATGGTGGTATGGTTCATCTGGTTGTTTCCTTATATATCTGGAATGATATTTGGAATGATTAATAAAATTTAAAGTTTAGTTCTTTGAAAAAATGTTCTAAAAATTACCCTGTTTATTATTATGTCACAATACTTTCATTTGATATTCAAATCTTATATGGTATGGTTTTGAATGGGGCATTTACTGAATTCCAATTTTCAATGGGCGCTATCTAAATCAACATTATATTTTAGTTCTAAAATAAATGTATGGGCAAAATAACATCCAATTAGATGGTTACAATTAATGTAAATCCCTTTTGAATGAGTGGTGGATGAAAACATCCCTCTAATGAAACACGGAGCAATGAAGGTGATACAATTTAATTACTTGCTACTACATTAATAAATTATGAAAGAGCTGATAAGATATGACATGGGGTTTAGTTATGACAATAGTGATTGGATCTATTGTTAAATTGGTAATGAGTCCTCCAAGCATCGTTGTAGGATGGACTGTCAGTAAATTTGAACTGCACAAAAAACTGGATGCAAAAGATGTTACCGTAACCTATAACGGAAAGAATTTAGAAGAAGAAGAAAAAAGTAGATTTACTAACTATTTTAATGAAGCTTCGTTTTTAAAAAAGCATTATATTTTCCCAGGTAATGAAAAGTTATTTTTAGAACCTGAATCGAATATCACGCCATTTGTTATCAATTTTAAAAAAGGCAAAAAGGATATACACTTCTTTGTTTTTAATTACGATAATCACGTTGATATCGTGAAGAAATACAAGGAAAAAGTCGTTTCGTACAGTGTAAGTTCTGATTGTTTACAAAACTTTTCAACGTCTAAAGGTTTAGTATAAAAAGCTTTCATAGCAAATGATTCAACCAGTTGTCGGTATTATAGCGGCGACTGGTTGTTTTCGTTTTACATGAAATGAAAAAGGCACTTACCAAATTGTAAGTGCCTTTTATTGCGTCGTCTTTTTTAAAATAGTAAAAAAATTGCTATCGTTTGTGATTGTATAGTCCTCTTTGGTACTTATGACAGTCAGTGATTTATTATGTGAATCAAGGAATATCGCATAACCTGTATTTAATGTGAAGTTGATTCGGTAATCATAATCAAGCAAGGATGCTGATGCTTTTTCAAATTTGGCGTTTTTAAAAGATTCTAAAAGTTCTTTTTGTGTTTCTTCGGGGAGTTTTATTTCTGTAAATATATCTTTGTCGCCTATATTGACTCTATGAACAGTGACAGTTGGATTGGCTGCATTGAAATTAGCGTTCGTTAATACATCTGTTGCAGAATAAGTTCGACTTTTTATTGCAATAAAAAAACTAGCAACAACGATTACAAGTAAAACCCCTCTTTATCCTTTTTTTATAAAATTATAGCAAAATGCTGCAATTAAAAAGAATAGCATTTGCAATTCTATTACGAAAGATCATAAAATTTTTATATTGTATTTATTTGAAAATTGACTAGGATGGATTTTGTTTATAAAATTTGTGTACTGTGTTTAGTAAGTTAGTGGTTTTTACAGCACAAAATAGCTTTAAGTTAGCAGCATTTGCCTTCTATAAAAATTAGCAAATACATGAATTACACGTGATTTTCTTACTAATGGTTAGAGGTTAGTTAAAATGATTAATAATACATGGCGTTTGAATGGATGGTGTCAGTAAATGTTAGCAGAAAATATAAGGTCAGCTAAAAGAGGAAAAAATGAACGGAATGGTATTCACAATTGGCATCCCTATTATGCTAGTTACTCTGAATACTTTGTGGAGGATATGCTAGATTATTTAGGAGCTAATGAAAGCTCGATTGTACTCGATCCTTGGATGGGTAGTGGGACAACGGCTTTAGTGTGCCAAAAGAGAGGAATCAAATCTTTTGGTATAGATATCAACCCAGTGATGGTCATTTTTTCGAAAGCTAAAACTAGAAATTTAATTGAATTTAATTTGGATAGTATCGGAAATGCTATTAAGGAAACTGCTAGTCATGTGAAACTTGCAGAAGATGAATTTTTAAATAATGAAGACACATTAGAATTTGTAAGTTATAAACATCTGAATGTGTTAAATAAAATTCAACTAGCTATCGACGACGTTTGTAAGCATCACAGCGATATTTCGGATGCACCATTATCAGATACAATACGAGCTTTTTACTTTGCAGTTCTATTTAGATGTTTAAGATACGTAGGGAAATTCAAGATAGGTAAAAATCCAACATGGCTAGTGAATGAAATACGCAAAGCGAGAACCGACGAAGTAGATACATATCATTTATTTTATCATTATGTAAAGGCCATGATAAAAGACTTAGAAACATACTATACGAATATTTTAAATTATGACTATTTCTATCCCTCTTTGTATGAAGGGGACAGTAAAAAAATGATTTTTTCTGATTGTACCGCAGATAATATCATTACTTCTCCTCCGTATTTAACACGCATTGATTACGCTGTTTCTACAAAGCCAGAATTATTGTTTTTAGGCTATAAACAAGATACGGATTTTGATAGAGTGAGAAGAGCGACTATGGGAGCTCCTGTTATTGCTGATAAAAATATAGACATAAACGAAAAATGGGGTAGTTGTATTTGTTCCTTTTTAAAACAAGTGAAAGAACATCATGCAAAAGCCTCCCAAAGTTATTACCTACCTATATTTCTACAGTATTTTAGAGATGCATTTGAGTCATTACGTGAAATCAAACGAGTGTTAAAACCGAATGGAAAAGCTTGTCTTGTGGTGCAATCTTCTTATTATAAAGATGTAGAAGCTAAACTAGGAGAAATGTATGTGGAAATGGCTCAATCCCTTAATTTAGAAGCACAAATTATTAAACGAGATGTTGTGAAACATCATTTAGCCAATGTTAATACGAAATCTTCGAAATATGTGAAAAATAAAATTTACTATGAGGATGCTGTTCTTATAAGAAAGAAGGGGAAAAATTGACGGAGTATAGTAGCCATAGAGAACAAGTAGCACAAGTTCATCGTGTGTCAGATAGACAAAATATCGTCGAAAATGCTTTATTACACGCATTCGAACCTTTTATTTTTATAAAAGAAGTACCATTTATTAATTTTGGTAATATGACTGCTGGTGAATTAGCGAATGCATTTAGCGCTTATCCTATCGTGGTCAAATCCATTTTAGCGACGGTAAATGTTGCAGGAAGGGCGATTAAGCGAGATTTAGATATATCTATTGATACATATAGTGATAAGTTACCGAAAGAAAAAGCGGCTATTTTAGCAGGTTATATTAAACCGATGTTACCCAATGAACTTGCAATTCCTGCAATATGTGAGCTGGATAGATGGTTTTATGTAGATAAAGAAATAAGAAAATTTAAAGGTAGTTGGGAAAAAGCGATTCTTACTATTTTAAAAAAGAATGCAAGAACGGATGATTTTAAAAAAGTTAAGTTTGAATGTGATGGGGAAAACTTTCAATTAGATGCAGTACATCCATCCAATGCGCCCTATAAGGTTGGTATCGATGTCAGGAGAATTGAGGCAAAACAAGATATCCATAAAAGAGCGGATGAAATCATCAATAAGGCGAGAAAATTTAAAAAAATTTGTCCGAATGCTAGCTTTTACGCAATAATTTATTACCCATTTACGAGTGAACATATTAATTTACAAACCAGATTAAAAGATGAACATATTAATGGTGTTTTTTTTGCTACCGAATCATTTTCAAGCATTGAACAGCAGACAAAGTATATTTTAAGTTCAGAAGGTTTACTTAAGGATGAGATTTAATAAATAATGAATAAATAATAGGTTATGAAGCAAAGTTAGAAATAATAAGGAGGAAACAAATATGTCAAAGAAAAATAAAATGTTATCACTCGAACAATGTGAGGAATTACTTCAAACTTTGCAAGAGCGATTTGAGAAAAATATGAATCGCCATCAAGGTCTTGATTGGGCGACAGTACAAGCAAAGCTCGAAACGAAAGCCGAAAAATTATGGTCACTCAATGAAATGGAAAGTACTGGCGGTGAGCCTGATGTCGTAGGGCATGACGAAAATACGGGGGAGTTTATTTTTTATGATTGTGCGAAGGAAAGCCCGAAAGGTCGCAGAAGTGTTTGTTACGATCGTGAAGCATTGGAGTCAAGGAAGAAGCACCAACCAGAAAATACTGCGATAGATATGGCAACGGCTATGGGCATTGAACTTTTAACAGAAGAACAATACCGAGCATTGCAGGAACTAGGTACTTTCGATTTAAAAACATCGAGCTGGGTACAAACACCTGCAAATATTAGAAAGCTGGGCGGGGCCATCTTCTGTGATCGTCGCTACGATACGGTCTTTATGTACCACAATGGAGCGGATTCCTACTATGCTGCAAGAGGCTTCCGTGGTGCGCTTAAAGTATAATATAAAAAAACTTCGGAGAGCTTTCTAAAGCGTTTATGCTGTTTAGGAAGCTTTTAGTATTGAATGCTAAAGCAAAACATTCATATACTAGCGACTTCTAGCGTTTGAAGGCTAATCACCATAAGGAGAGTCCAAACGATGAAGAGCTAGTTTTGTTAATAATGAAAACAGTCATCCATGCAAATTTGCAGGGTGACTGTTTCTTTCATATGAAAGCGGGAGCTAGTGAAAAAATGTAAAGACCGTATTTCAACCAGCTCGTCTATTTTGAAACACAATGAAAAGGGTCATTAGGCTGGGCATAACCCTTTTTAAAGAGAGGTGCAATGAATCTGTATGTTAGAATTAGCAGTCTTCTTTGCTATTTATGAAAGTAGCGCCAACAATAATTAAAAGAATGAATAATACAACGATTAGAGCGAATGTTGAACCATAGCCATTGTTATTACCGTATTCATAGTTACCACAATAATTGTTGTTCCAATTGCCCCCTACATTTCCGCCGAAGTATCCCATGGAAAATCCCTCCTTTCTTCAATATATAGTATGTAAACTACTAAGAAGTGGAGGGGTGTTTATCCATTGGGGTAAGAAAAATAATGAAATCGCCACAAAAATCGTTGGAATCGCCACTAGAACAAAAGAAATCGCCACTAAAGCGGAAGAATCGCCACAAAAACCTCCAAAATCGCCACAAAAACCATTTGTTCTTCGGTTCGTTATTGGTTACATCGCAACCCAGTGATCTTTAGAAACTTCCACAAGTTGTGTATTGTCTAAGTTAAAACGGTTCACCATCAACTCTTCTTCGGTCATGACTTGGCGTTTCTTTTGTTTTTCAATTGCTGGGTCTGGAATCGGAATAGACTGCAATAACATTTTGGTATAAGGATGTTGTGGATTGGCATACAGCTCTTCGCTCTCTGCTAATTCTACAATTTTTCCTCCATACATAACGGCAACGCGATCGCTAATATGTTTGACCATCGACAAATCATGGGCGATAAATAAATAGGTTAATCCTAAATGTTGTTGTAAGTCTTTCAATAAATCCACAACTTGCTTTTGAATGGAAACATCTAGAGCAGACAGTGGTTCATCACATACTATAAAATTTGGCTCGACAGCTAAAGCACGTGCAATGCCAATACGTTGACGTTGCCCGCCACTAAATTCATGAGGGTAGCGTAAAGCATGTTCTTTTTTTAAGCCTACTAGTTCGAGTAATTCTTCAACTCGGGCACGACGTTGTTCTGTTGATGTCGTTAATTTATGTACATCAAGCGCTTCCCCAATAATATCAAGGACCTTTTTACGAGGGTTTAGTGATGAATAGGGGTCTTGGAAAATAATTTGCATATGGCGTCGCATACTTTTTAACTCATTTTTAGATAAGCGTGTAACAGGTACCCCTTTATACAATACTTCACCATCTGTTGGTTCATGGAGCTGTAAAATCGTACGTCCTGTTGTTGACTTGCCTGATCCGGATTCACCAACGAGCCCCAATGTCTCGCCAGGGAAAATACGGAATGATAAGTCATCGACTGCCTTTAAAAGTTCACCTTTCTTTAAATCGAAATGCTTTGATAAATTGCGAACTTCAATTAGCGGTACAGTTAAATCGATATCTTGTGCGATATGGGGTGGCTGTTTCGGTTCTTTTTTTTCATGAAGCTTTGGCAATGCGTTTAACAGACGCTTTGTATAGGGATGCTGTGGGTTAGCGAATATTTCTTCCGTAGTGCCTTCCTCAACGATTTCTCCCTCTTTCATGACAATGACACGATCACACATACCGGCAACTACACCTAAATCATGCGTAATTAAGATAATAGATGTCCCTAGACGTTCTTGCATTTGTTTCATAATGCTTAAAATTTGTGCTTGGATTGTGACATCCAGTGCTGTTGTTGGTTCGTCAGCAATTAACAGGGCAGGGTTACAGGCAAGAGCCATGGTAATCATGACACGTTGACGCATACCACCACTAAATTCATGCGGGTACTGATGATAACGCTCCTCGCTATTTTTTATACCAACAGATTTTAATAATTCAATCGTTTTTTCGTAGGCTTGCTTTTTAGTCATTTTTTGATGCTTCATTAAACCTTCAGCGATTTGTTCACCAACACGAATGGTTGGGTTAGTGGAAGTCATTGGGTCTTGGAAAATCATACTAATATCTTTTCCCCGAATTGCTTCCATTTGCTTTTCCGATTGTGTCACTAGATTGTCCCCTTGGAAAAGAATTGTTCCAGACTTTAAAAAAGAAGGGGGGGAAGGGAGAAGGCGCATGATGGATCGAGCCGTTACACTTTTACCGCTACCAGATTCGCCTACAATGCCCACTGTTTCTCCTTTATTGACATAAAAGTTTACCCCTTTTACTGCTTCAAATTCACTTTCACCTGTAATAAAAGAAACGCGTAAATCTTGTATTTCAAGAATTTTTTCACTCATCGAATGCTCATCCTTTTATAAATTTTAAATATTCTTGTTGACGAAATGTAGTCGTTCATACATACTATACTATACAGGTAGGGATTGTACAATATAACCTGTCATGTAAATTATTTCGTTTGATTTTCATACCTTACTACTATAGTAAACGCAGAAAGGAGGAAATACATGATTAATTTTCAGAATATTAAAAAGTTTGATGGGAATTATTATTTCAAGCGGGTTTTTAGCGAGATAACGAGGAAACATAGTTATTCAATTGCACTTTTTTTACTAGGATTCCCAGTTCATGTTGTTACATATTTTTTATATTTGTTAAAAAAGGATAAAAATTTATATGTGCCGTTGTTTGCACAAATGAAACAACAATTTATTTCAGAGGGAAAAGTACATGCTTGGGCAGCGGAATATAGGCTACAGGAACAAACAAAGGCTGCATTTTTTAATAAATCACTGAATGAACGTCAACTGGATTTGGTTGTTAATCAATTAACAGAACAAAAGCTACATAGAGAAATAGAAAAAATATTAACAAAGGATGGTTTAGCAAAGCCTTCCTATAAGAGTTATTTTAGCGAACTGCTTGGAAATCCACTGTTTTTAGTTTTGTCATTTATTCCAGGCGTTTTTATGTATATTTTCCTTATCTTATGTAGTAACGCATTTAGTCGGTTTATCGTTGAACGTTTAGTTCAAAGTGCCTTTGTCATCGTTGGTGTTGCCACATTAGTATTTACGATTTTATATTTATCACCATTTGACCCTGCTCGCAATTTGCTAGGTATTGAGGCAACACCTGAACAAGTCGCAAATTTTAATAAAATTTATGGACTCGATCAACCTTACTTAGTGCAACTATGGCATTCATTATCTGGGCTGTTTACGTTTGATTTAGGCAATTCGTTTGAAGGCAAGGAAAATATTACGCAAAGTATTATGAATAAATTTCCTGTGACATTGGAAATTGCCCTATTGTCATTACTAATGGCGGTGGCGATTGCCATTCCTGTTGGGATTATCTCAGCGGTAAGACCAAATTCTTTTGCAGATTATGCGTTTATGTTTATCGCACTTATTGGTTTATCCATACCGAGCTTCTGGCAAGGTTTGATTTTTATTTTAACGTTTTCATTAAAATTACAATGGTTCCCAGCTACGTATAATCCGCATAATTGGTTATCCATTGTTATGCCAGTTGTTGTATTAGGTACTTCTATTACAGCATCGATTGCTCGCATGACAAGGTCGAGCATGCTTGAAGTGATTCATGAGGATTATATTATTACAGCCAAAGCGAAAGGATTGAGTGAGCGCAAGGTTATCACAAAACATGCAATTCGCAATGCAATGATTCCTATTGTTACGGTAATCGGTCTGTTATTTGGTGGTATGCTTGGCGGTGCTTCTGTTACAGAGAAAGTATTTAACATCAGTGGTATCGGTAGCTATATCGTTGATAAACAATTTATTCCGGATATACCGGCACTCCTTGGAGGGGTTGTCTATATTGCGATTACGATTTCGATAGTCAACATGGTGATTGATGTGTTATATGCATTCTTTGATCCACGTATTCGTTCAAAAATGAAGAAATCTTAGGAGGAGAGGGTATAGTGTGAAATTCATCTCGAATGTAAAGCTGCTAATGAAAATAACGCAAGAATATGTCAATGCACAGTTTACCATTGTCTTTTCTGCTATTTTTTCAGTGCTGTTTTTACTAAATAGTTTTAATTTTGCTGACGGTGTATGGCGTCCCTATGTCCTTGGGCTATTTATCATTTACGTTGCTACCACTTTATATGTATGGGTCGCAACGTGGCAAATAAAAAAGGATTTAGCAAAACACCGAGAAATTCAAAAGCGAACACGACTGCTTGGTTACCCATTAATGCTAACAGTCGTTGTGGGCAATGTTTTTGCAGCAGGTTTCGGTTTTATGCTCGCAACAAAAAATAAAACGGCAGAATATACTTTTGCTATCTATGCCTTCATTACACAAATTTTTATTATCGGTATTTCGGCACTCAATTTATTTAAGCCGTATGTAGTCGATACATTTTTATTCGCAATGGGTGCGTTTTTAGCACTCGCTGTCTTTTATGCCGTGATGGCTATACTTGTAGCGCGTTACGTTACGGCTAGTAATGCGCCAAAATGGATGATACCCCTTGGTGTGGTGTTACTTTTACCTACACTAACTGGCAATTTATTTTCATTACTGCTTGGCTTGACATTAATTAAAAAAGCGCGCAATACAGATCCATCGGCAGTAGAAAAATGGCAAAAAATATGGAATAAAATCTTGCGCAATATGATGGCTGTATTCGGCATGTTCTTTATTATTTTTATGTTCTCGCTGTCAGTCGTGAGTTCATGGACATTTGATTACGATTTTGCCGTGCAAAATAATTATAGTGCCTTGCTACAGACGCCATCTTTAGACTATCCGCTCGGGACTGATAATTTTGGTCGGGATTTATTTTCTAGAATCGTATTTGGTGCTCAAATTTCATTAATCGTTGGTTTCTTTTCTACGATTATACCAGCTGTAATAGGAGGAGCACTCGGTGCGTTTTCAGGCTATTACGGAAAAAATACAGATAACATTATCATGCGTTTGCTAGATATTTTATATGCTATCCCAGGCATTTTACTAGCTATTGCAATTATTGCAGCATTTGGTGCAAATACAGTGAACTTAATTATTGCATTAAGTGTAGGGGCTATTCCAACCTATGCAAGAACGATGCGCGCCAATGTGATGCAAATTGCCAATTTTGAATTTGTTGAATCAGCAAAGGCGCTAGGCGTATCAGATGCCGCCATTATTTTTAAACATATCGTACCGAACGCTCTTGCTCCGATGATAGTAAAAGCGACTTTAACAATTGGCGGAGCGGTCATTTCGACTAGTAGTTTAAGCTTCCTTGGACTCGGTATAGAGCCGCATATACCAGAATGGGGCAATATTTTAAAAGTTGGTAGTACGTATTTAGAAACCAATGCTTATGTGGCTATTTTCCCAGGGTTATGCATTATGTTACTCGTCTTATCGTTTAATTTTTTCGGCGATGGATTACGCGATGCCCTTGATCCTAAAACAAATTAACTTATTATATTGGAGGAAAAGACAATGAACAAAAAATTATTTACATTGGCTACATCAGCAACTGTTGCTGCGGTTGCGTTAGCTGGTTGTGTAGAAACAAAATCAAATGTAGAAAATAAAGATGATAAATCAGAAACAGCTAGTACTAAACCAGTTCTTGAAGTGCTAGGGATGGCTTCACAAGAACAAGATATGAATATTGTACGAGACCAATTAGTGAAAAATGGTTTTGAAGTAAAGTTAAATATTCAACCAGACTACGGTTCTTACTCGGCACAAAAAGATGCTGGTAACTATGATGTAGCGGTATCTAGCTGGACAACTGTAACCGGCAATCCAGACTATGCAGTGCGTGGGTTATTCAGAACAAATGGAAGTTCTAGTGTACATGCCGATGCTACTGTCGATAAATTAATAGATGAAGCCAGTACGTTAACGGGGGATGCTGCAAAAGAGAAGTATAAAGAGCTAGAGCAAGCATTAGTGTTTGATAATGCGTATATTGCGCCATTATATATTTCTCAAAAGTTCCAAGGTATTTATGCAAAAGAAGTAAACCCAGACACTGTACGTTTATCAAAATCACGTGCACAAGCATGGGAAACAATTTCATTTAATGATACCGCTAAAAATGCAACAGATACATTAGTTTTACATCAAGGGATTGCTTCCTTAACTTCTCTTGACCCGGTAAAAGGAAATGACGGTTCCATTAATACATTAAATACAAATATGTATGTACGATTAGTGAATTTATCTGATACGGATGAGGTCGTTTCTAATGGTTCACTATCCTATAATCACGCTATTTCCGAAAATAACAAAGAATACTATTTCGTCTTACGTGATGATATCAATTTTGCTAAGGTGGAAAATGGCAAAGCGGTAGATACTGGCGATTTAGTATCGGCTGAAGACGTTGTATTCTCTTTACAACGTGCAAAAGATCAAAATTCAGTACCAGATCACCGCACATACTCTATTCATGAGAATATTGATTCTGTAGAAATTGTTTCAGATATAACTGCACTTGAAGCAGTGAAAACGGCTGACGGTCAATCAGTTTTAGATGAATTATCGGCTAAACTTCCTGCAGCGATTGCACAAGTTGTAACGGACGAAGCGAGTGTAGACAATGCAGCAGGTAAATATCAAGTTGTGAAAATTACAACACCGAATCCTTTCCCACAAGTGCTAAACTATTTAGCTCACCAATCGGGCGGAATTGTGTCTGAAGCGGCAGTTAAAGCAGTCAATACATTTGACGTAGCAAGTTATGACCCAAATGTAAATGTGGCATACGGTGACCAAGCTACTGTAACGGAAGGGGCAACATATGCCAATCATTTAGCGGCATCTGGACCTTACATTTTAGTTCAAAAAAATGATTATGAAGCAACGTTTGTCAAAAATCCAGCTTACCAAGTAGGGACTGAAAACGAGCCGAAAATTAATCATATTAACGTTCGATTCATTGAAGATAATGACTCAGCACTTTCTGCTCTACGTAATGGTGAAATTGACGTATTACAATCTGTGCCTGAAACGAAAATTGATGTTGTAAAAGGTGATGCAAACTTAGCGTTAAAAACAGCGGATAGTAATGCCGTATCATATTTACTAATCAATCCAAAAGGCCGTGAAGTTTCGAAATCTACAGACTTGCGTAAAGCCATCCTTTACTCTATCAACCAAGATGAATTTATTAGTTTCTATCAAGGTAATAAAAAACCAGCCGTTTCAACAGTTTCCCCACTTGTTGACACAGGCCTAAAATTAACAGCAGATAGCACAAAGGTCAAAGAATTTCTAAGTGCTTATAAAGCTAGTAAATAAAGTATCTGCCACTTTATGCAAAGCACTTCAAAGCCATTTTTTATGGTTGAAGTGCTTTTTTTAGTACAAAGATACATTATTTGTTTAAAATTGGAACTTTTCTGAGTTTTAATCGTATATGGAGAAAAAAGATAAAGAAGGGGAGTGAGGCATATGCGAAAGAAAGATGTACTTATTATGCTAGTCACTTTGATTGTAGAAGGAATCATTACTTACTTGATTGCATCGTTTTTCTCTGTTCGATTTATCGAAATTATGTTTTTTGTTGGCTTTGCCATTGCATGTGGAATTTTTTACCTTTCTAGTAGTGGTGGACCAATGGCTAGATACAATGAAGTTCAAGTTACTGCGCAAACAGGAATCATTCACAAAAGCGAGGGATTTACTACCAAGAAAGGTCCGATATTTTTGGCTTCTGTATTATTTTGTTTAATTGGACTGGTGTTTTTTCTCCTACTAATTGCAGAGATTATTCCACCTAGTGCAAAGTAATATAGAAAAGTTATGCAGCTTTTATTCCGACATTTAAAAATACTTTACTTCCATTAAAAAGCCCTTCTACCATTATCCAACGGTTAGAAGGGCTTTTGCTGTTGACATGATAAACCAAAATAGAGGACATTCTAGTGTCAGTTGTAAATCAACGTAACGAATAATTCGCATAGTAATTGGAAAGTACTTTAAGAAAAAGTCGGAGTTGATTGTTTTGATATTTAATCAAGATAAAGAAATTTACTGCTATAGCTGTCGTAAAAAAACGGTCTTTACATGTAAAGATCGACACAATAAAAGCGGAGTAGAAAGTCATTGCAGTGAATGTAGCGGCATTTGGTTTGAATGGCAAAATCGAGCCGTTGAGCGAGAAATGGAAAAGTGGGTTGAATATAACCACAAAATCGTCAATTAATACTAGTATTTCCATAAAAAAATGGTATTCTTCCTTGTAAAATATTAGATGAAAAGAAAAACCTTGCTTAAAATATTACGATATTTTACTTAAATATGATATAAATTATCCATTTCAATCACCTGTTTAGTACTTAAGGTTTGCTAATATGGCTATGTCTGATTTAGTTGTATATAATAAAATAAAGTTAACGCGTGAAGGTGATTGTATTGGACGACATAGTCATAACAGGGTATGGCATTAAAGCTCCTGGAATTCTAGATAAACATAGTTTTTTAAATGTATAAAAAAGGTATTTGTACACAGTGTAATTTAAATAATGCTCATCAGCCTCAAGCAAACATCGTTGCGGGCGTGATTGATCAGAACTTTCAGGAGATTAATGGCATAAATTATCGCGACATCCACGTTCTGTAAGAATGGCAATTGCCGCGACATTGGATGCAATTGAAATGGCAAATTTAAAAGATGTTCAACCGCATCGAATAGGTGTCATTATGGGTACATCCGCTGGAGCGATTTTGGAAATCGAAAAATATGCTGCGGATGGTTTTGATTTAAGAAAATTCCCTATTCATGGGGTTGCGCTTGTTGATACCCACACGCTTTCGAGCTCTGTTGCAGAAGCTATCGGATCGTGTGGTTCTGCATTTACCGTCATAACTGGTTGCAGTGCTAGTTTAGATGCCATTTTAATAGGGAAACAATTATTAGAGTCTGGAAGTGTTGATGCTTGCATTGTAGGAGGAACAGAGGCTCCTTTAGGCCAATGGACAATTAATGGCTTTAAAAAATTGAGGTCTCTTTCAACAGAGAGCTCAATCGAAAAAAGCGGGTGTTCCCTTTTCAACACTGCATCAAGGCTTTGTTTTATCCGAGGGAGCTGGCGTTATGATTTTAGAACGTAGACAATCTGCAAATGCACAAGGGCAGAGCATTTATGGGAAGGTTGAGCGTGTTATTTCGAGAAATGAAGGGCAGAAACTATTAAATTCTGATAGTACTGGTAGACATATGTTAGACGTTTTTCAAGAAACGGTTGGGGATACACTACCAAGTTATATAAACAGTCAGGCACTAGGCATAGCATTGAATGATCAAATCGATAAAAGAAGAAGCTATTACATCCGCTTCGGGGGAAGTTGTATGGGTACAAACGGTCAAAGTTCCGATTCATATCAATGATAGTGCTACATTACTGGCAGTTTCAACTGATATTACGGAACGCAAGCGCTATGAAGATGAAATCAAGTTTCAAGCTAATCATGATGCATTAACAGGGTTACCAAATAGAAGGATGTTCAATGAAGATTTAATAGTGCAGCAAAACTTAAAGGAAGTCAAAATGCCATATTGTTCTTTGATCTAGATCGTTTTAAATATATCAATGATTCACTTGGGCATGATGTGGGTGATCTCTTATTGATTGAAGTATCAAGGCGTATTGAAATATTGCTAAAAGAAAAACATAGCAAGGCAACGATCTATCGACTCGGTGGAGATGAATTTACCATTTTACTGCCTGATTATGATGCTACTGAAAGTGAGAGATTTGCTAAAGATTTGTTATATCGATTTAATACAGCGTTTTGGATTGATGGAAGTGAGTATTTCATTACACCAAGTATTGGTATTAGCACTTTCCCTAATGATGGGTATGATGCGAATACATTGATTAAGCATGCAGATACAGCCATGTACTACGTAAAAGAACGAGGGAAAAATAACTATCAATTATTTACTTCAGAAATGCAACAACACTTCTATCGAAAGATGATGCTTGAAAAGCAATTACGAACAGCATTAGATAATGAGGAGTTTGAGCTTTATTACCAGCCTATTATTGATGTGAAAACGAATGAAATTATTGCTATGGAATCACTCATTAGATGGAATAATGAGGTGCTTGGTCAAGTTACCCCAGATGAATTTATTTCGGTTATGGAAGAAACAGGGATGATTATTCCGATAGGTAAATGGATATTGACTACAGCCATAGCACAAACTGCCCGTTGGCACAATGAAACAAATAAGCCTTTAAAAATAAGTATTAATGTATCGGTGAAGCAGCTGCTTGAATCAACATTTGTAGAAAATGTTAAGCAAGCAATAGAGAATGCTTCATTCGATGCATCCTATGTTGTGTTGGAGATTACGGAGAGTATTGCGATGTACGCTGAGTCAATGATTGAAAAATTATATGCATTGAAAAAACAAGGAATCAGTCTATCAATGGATGATTTCGGCACAGGCTATTCATCGCTTAGTTATTTAAATAAATATCCATTGGATTCCTTAAAAATTGATAAATCATTTGTTATTGGGATGAACCAAGATGATGAAAACAAAGCGCTTGTCAAAACCATTATAGCGATAGCCAAGCAGCTCGATTTAAAAGTAATAGCGGAAGGAGTAGAAGGGGCGGAAGAATACGAATTCTTAGCCGAAATTGGCTGTGACTATGCGCAAGGTTATTTGTATAGCCGACCACTGCCTGTCGCAGCATTTAAAGCGCAATGGCTTAGCATTAACTGATGTACTTCCTATCCATTAACAGTTAAAATTTGTTAGCTAGGCTTTCTCTTTTTGAGGAAGCCTTTGCTATAATTACAATAATTGTATTGCGACTATACGGTTGAACAAAATAGTGGAGATAGACAAATAGATTAAAAGGAGCGAATGGTGTTTATGAAAAAATGGATAGTATTCTTTACGCTAATAATATGCTTAAGCTTTCAATCAAATACAAAAGCACAGGTTATTTGGGATGGTGCGGAAATTACAAAAGGGCAAACTGGTAAATTGACCTTTTCAAAAGATGTAAAAATATATAAAAAAAATGCTGATGGCACGTTCACCTCACTCGTTGTCAAGAAAGGAGAATTTTATCGTGTATACGGCCATGAGTATTCGACTGTTGGCAAAGTATACAAGATGAGTGGTGGCTATCGTGTACAAGCAACCAATTTAGTGATTTACAAGGATGTTCCGTTAGCTATTCAACAACAAGTAGCAGGTGAAAAGTTTACGGTTGGAACACCTATATTTTCAAGCTCAGCAAAAGGCGTTTCTATTAAAGAAGCCCCGAATAGTTCAGCAAAAACTATTATGCATACGCCATATGGAGCTGTTTTTAAAGTAGTCGAGCTAAGTGGAGATTATGTAAAAGTAGAATACAATCCAAGAACGGATTCAACAATTGATTATGTATGGGGATATGTACCGCAAGACTATGTTTCCAATTTACCTGAAGGAACTATTCAATATGTAAAAGACAATGTTGATGTATCCGTTCGTCCTGGCTGGCAAAGTCAATCATTAAAGACGGGCACATCTGTTGCAGTCTATTTCACAACAGCAGATGGTCGTGCCTACGTGTCTTCAAATAAAATATATGGATACCTCCCTGCAAGTGCTTTATCCAAAACGCCAATCATGGACAAGGAGCTACTAAGTTTAGCTGAACCGTCGAACATTTTATTTGATGCAACGAAAAAGATTTCCTTATCACAAACAGCCCCAGATTACTATTTAGCCGAGTTTTCACCGACTGCTAGTAATCGCTGGCAAGGCTATATGCAACTAGTAAATGATGATGAAATTACTGGAGGTAAACAACTAGCAGGAGTTCTTAGCTATGCACTTGTAAATAATAAGCTAACTTATCATTTAGCAAGTGAAGTGCACGACCATAAAATAACGATTCAGTTCCCGCTAAAAGTGAATGATACAATTTATATCAATGGAAATGAGCAAAAAGTGACCAAAATATATGAGCACTTATCTTTAAGCATAACAGGTAGTTATGAAACATTTAACAATGTAGTAATGGCAGGCGATTATATTATTGCTAAAGGATTAGTGAAGGGTCGTTACGATTATTGGGTTCAATTGTAACGTGGTCTATTAAGAAAGTCTGTATAAAAATTTATTGATTTAAAAGAAGTGTTTCTGTATTGAATGAAAACGCTCTTTTAGTAAAAAGCTGAATTAGCAAAAAAATTGAAATATTGGTAATGAGAATTTATAATAATTACAAATATTTTATGGGAGGGATTTTTTTATATGAAACAAAAAATATGTATTTTGTTATCATTAAATTTATTGCTTTCCACATTCTTACCAATGTTTAATTATGTTGGAAACGCAGAGGCTAATAGTAGTTTTGAGAATAGTATGGAGTTAATCAATCAAGAAATAGAAGAAGTTTTAAATAATCTAAACTTTATTGAAACAAGTGAATTAAAAACTATATTTTCAATTATTGAAGATGACGGAATTCTTTATGAGTATGAAAGTTTAGTATTGAATGAGAATACAAGAGATGAAAAAATAGCTGTAAGTAAATATTTAATCGAGAATGGAGTTAGATCAAAAACAGTAGAGTATTCAGAAGAAGATGTGTATGATAATCAACTTGCAAGATTCGTGCCTTATGCCTCAGCTATTGCTGGATTTCTATGGTTTGCTGGAGCTGGATTTAAAGCGATATCAGGCAATGGACAATACGGAGTAGGATATCATATGGCAAGAAATCCTTTAACAGGGAACATCTATGAGCTGGTAGGAATACCTTGGAGACAGTAAGGTGTGTAGAAAATAAATGATATATCGATTTTTATTGATAATGGCGACATTCATCTTTATACTCAATTTATTTGTTCTTCCTACATTTTTTGCCATTGAGTCAGATAATACAGGTACTTTTATTGGCTTAATAATCATAGTAGTTATACTTCATCATCTATTAAAAAACAATGCTAAAAATTGATTTGACAAACTATATTTCGTGTAGCGCATTTGAATGGTGATGTGCTGCACGATTTTTTTGAAATGAAAATAGTTAACCAGATGCATTAGATTACCTAATTTTTTTGTCTTTTAAAAGACCGTAAATGGATTTAAATTGAAAAAAATTGCCCAAAAGATTAAAAAAATGAGCTCATGGACTAAATTAATGGTACAGTTATAAGTATATTTTAATAGTGAGTAGGAGAACGAATATGATAGAAATTAAAACATCTCCATTAAGTGATGGAGAATTCAATAGAGGGGTATTTGCTACGTGCGATATCCAAAAAGGAGAGCTGTTGCATGAAGCACCAGTCATTTCTTATCCAAATGAACAGCATCAATATATCGAGCAAACATTGCTTGGTGATTATGCTTTTGAATATGGTATAGGTCAATCTGCAATTCTTCTTGGTTATGGGATGTTGTTTAACCATTCTTATGAACCAAATGCAACCTATGAGATTAATTTTAGAAACCAGACATTTGATTTCTTTGCTTTCAAAGACATTAAGGCTGGGGAAGAAATATGTATTAATTATAATGGTGATGTAGATAATCAAGACCAATTATGGTTTAATGAGAAATAATAAAGAGTGAACGAGGCTGGGACAAAACTAAAAAAATTTAAGGAACAGAGGAAAGGTGTTCATAAATTTTTGCTATATGGAGCTTAGCTATTCTTGCTTTGCAATTTAAAAAATTAGAAGTATTCACTAGTTGTTGGTAGCGAAGGCGGTGACTCCAGCGGGAACGCACACAACGTAAGACGCTGGCATTCTGCGCGTTAGCGAGGGTTGCGGCTTACTGTGCTGAGCGGAAAGCACCGCCGTAGCGGACAACAACGGTATAGCAAAAAAGTGTTAGATTGACTGCCATCAATCTAACACTTTTTCTCTTTTGTCCCAGCCTCGTTGAAAAGATTTAAAAGAATATGAATAAAGAAATTGAAAGTTGTTTATACTAGTACTAGACAAAAGAAATTTTGTAGTATATAATGAAATTAATAAGATCGTTTGCGAAGAAACAATGAATTCACATGTTACAAAGAGTAATCGTGTTATTTGTTCGGTACTTTTTGTAATATGTGAATTTTTTTCTTTTGAGGAAATCGGATATTATTAAATACAATTAATGGAGGTCATTTAAATGACACAACAAGGTACAGTAAAATGGTTTAACGCAGAAAAAGGTTTTGGTTTCATCGAAGTAGAAGGCGGAAACGATGTATTCGCTCACTTCTCAGCTATCCAAGGTGACGGTTTCAAATCACTTGACGAAGGTCAAAAAGTGGAATTTTCAGTAGAAGATGGTCAACGTGGACCACAAGCTACAAACATCGTTAAACTTTAATTTTTATTAAACTGACGATAGGCATCTTCATTGATGCTTAAGACTGTAGGCAAACTCAAAGCAATTTGGGATTTGTCTACAGTTTTTTTATTTCAGTGTCTTTTGAGATGACTCACAATAAGCCCATTCATTGAAGCTTTCTAACAGCATGTGTACGCTCTTTTAAACAGTGAATGATTCTTTCCCTTTATATGAAGTTAAAAGGTAATAGGGAGCGTAGAGAAGCGCTTAAAACGTATCTGTACTTCTGTAAATGGTTTTATGCAAACAGATAACTTAACTTTGCTTAAATAAAACGAGTTTGGAATAAAGAAATAAAAAACACTATGAATAAACTTGTTTGTATTTCGTGTCTTTAGGATAGACTGCAATCAACAGCAAAGGAGGGTATCGAATTGTTACAAATTGAATCTAATATTGTCGGAAAAGAAATAAGCTTTGGTTACTTACGTGATCATATAGAAAGACATGGGTTTACAATTGGAGGAAATTGGGAGTATCACAAAGGAAGTTTTGATACGATTTTATCAAGTGAAGGTGGAGAAACCATCTATTTGCGAGTGCCTTTTATTGTAACGCAAGGTGAACTAGATTTTTATGATGCACAAATTCGCTTTCAGAACCCATTTGTTATTAAACATGTAACAAACGTCGGATTGGATTATGATGAGGGCTCTTTGCTAGATGCAACGGGAGCGAGTCAATTCCAAACACCGCTTGATAATGATGGCTATATACATGATAAAAGTAAATGGATAGAAATTGGTGAAAAGGTAGTGGCTGATAAAGTTCTTCCTTATTTTCACTAGTCTTTACACCAATTGTTTTACGCTAGTCACACTTTTAAAAAGTAGTGGCTTTTATTATGCCTATGAACTTAGTGACAAATCTTCTTAAAATAGTTTTTTAATTTATAGTGGTCATGTATCGTTAAATGCCAGCTTGTTATATTGTACCTTGGTCGTAGTAGAGCGCGTGATTTTCATAAAGTTTGTCAATTCCTTCTCTATAATAAGGCATTCTACTGTTAGCAATTTCAATAGGTACCCATTCGATGTTGGTTATTTCATCGGGCAATGCTATTTCTTCAACCCCACTTATAATTTGCGCTTCAAAAGTGAAAAATAAAGCGTGATGATTCCTGCTTGTTAATTTTGATTCATTTACCGCGAGTAATTTACCTACTTCTACTAGATAACCTGTTTCTTCATGGACTTCACGGATTGTAGCTTCTATCAGCGTTTCATCTGTTTCCACTTTTCCACCAGGAAGCGACCAATGCCCTTCATGATTATGAACCATTAATATATGATAATCGACATTTTTAATTAATGCATAGACGACTTTAACTTCTTCCATTAGCCTCTCCCTGTCTTTCTTTTTATCGTTAAATACATACATAATAGCGTATTGGAACATATTTGGAAAGGGGTTATTTGAATGGGTTATCTCTATTCTTGGGTGAATTCGAGATATAGTAGTAGACGGTCAGTATCTTTATTTTACTAGTTATACTACAGATAGAAGGGGGAATCCATTTTCTTTATGATATAATGATTGAGAAAACTTTGAATGTGTAAGAAAAGATGAGGGGGATTAATGATGGCTACGAATTATAAAAGAATCGCTGTAGCAATAGATTTTTCTGAACAGTCGTTGAAAGCGTGTGAGCGTGCGGTAAAATTGGCAAAAGAATATGGCGCAACATTACAATTAGTGAATGTGATCGATACGAAGTCGTTTGGTGCTATTACTGCATATGACTTAAAGTATGCAGAAAAATTGAAAGAGGAGCATCTTACTAAAATTGAAAAGTTAAGATTAGAGGCTCAAACAGCTGGCGTAACAGAGGTATTGGCTGTTGTGGAAACAGGTTCACCGAAAAGCATTCTTACGCAACTGCCTGCTGTAGACTTAATTGTATGTGGTGCAACAGGCTTAAATCAGTTAGAAAAAATGGTACTCGGTTCAGTAGCGGAGCGCATCGTCCGATTAGCTACATGTGATGTGCTAATCGTTCGCTAATACGATTTTAATGAACGTATAACACTCTAGAGCAAGTTCACTATTTTTTAACAAACTAAAGCCAGTTTCGATATTTTCGAGACTGGCTTTTTTGTTGTATTTTAAAAGCCGAGAAAATGAGGGTCATTTTCTCGGCCATCTTTATTAGTAACCCCAGATCATTGCGAATAATGTACCAAGGATTGTCACAACAGCTACGAATACTGAATATAAAATTGTTGTATATAACGTTTTCTTATCTTCAGATTCACCGATGTGCATGAATAATACTAATTGAACAGTTGCTTGCGCAAGTGCAGTCACTACTAGGATTGCAAATGCCATATTGTAAGACATATCAAATTTGACAACTGCTAAAGCGATAATTGTTAATAATAGTGAGAAGCCGAAGCCCATCACATGTTGTTTTGGGAATAGTTCCTTCATCAGCTAATCAGTCCTTTCAAGTAGACGAAGCTGAAGATGAAAATCCAAACTACGTCTAGGAAGTGCCAGTACAGTGAGAAGATAAACGCTTTGTTAGCCGTTTGTGGGTTTAAGCCACGTTTTGCTACTTGGATTAAAATTGCAACGCCCCAGAAGAGACCAAATGTTACGTGGGCACCGTGCGTACCAAGTAAAGTCATTAATGAAGATAAAAATGCACTTGTTGTAATTGTTGCACCTTCATGAACATAAGTGACGAACTCGTCAATCTCAATAACTAAGAAGCCAAGACCTAAGATAAGTGTAATGATGAAGAATGTCATCATTGCTTTTTTGTTGCCAAGGCGCATAGCATGAACGCCAAGACCGATTGTAAAACTACTTGCTAGAAGTAGGAATGTTTCTAGTAATACTGGTGTTAACTCGAAAATCTCAGCACCATTCGGGCCACTGCCTGTACGATTGTGAAGCACAAAGTAAACAGCAAAGAGTGTAGCGAATAACATGATTTCGGCGCCAAGGAAAACCCAGAATCCAAAAATCTTTAAGCGGTTTTCTTCTGTACTATATTCTAATGGAAGTGAAGAATCGATTTTCATATTATTTATCACCTCTCAAACTTTTTTCAGTTTCCATAATTTCTTCAACTGAAATGTAACGACCATGATCATCTTCAAATGAACGATGAGCCATGAAGCCAAATACAACAAGCATGCTGATGATGGCTGGAATCCAAAGACTAAATACTGCGAAGAATGCTGCTAGGAATAAGAAACCACTTGTCCAGAAAGGCGTACCTGTGTTGTTAGGCATGTGGATTTTCTCGATTTTACCAGCAGTAATATCGCGACCTTCTTTTTTCGCAAACCAGAACTCATCTAAACGTGTAATTGTTGGTACTACTGCAAAGTTGTATTCAGGAACTGGAGAATGAGTAGCCCATTCTAATGAACGACCATCCCACACATCTGCTTTTTCGTTACGTGGCATATGTTTCCAGCTGTAGTAAATGTTATAGCAAATTAACGCAAAGCCGACTGCAAGTCCAAGTGCACCGATGAACGATAGCAAGTTAAGTGGACCGTAACCAGTAGATTCAGAGTAAGTGTACATACGACGAGCGTAACCATCTAAACCTAAAATGAATAGAGGGAAGAACGCTACGTTGAAGCTGATAGCGATAAACCAGAAACCAGCTTTCCCTAATTTCTCATTTAAACGGAAACCGAACATTTTTGGCCACCAGAAGTGGTAACCTGCAAGTACACCAAATACTGTACCTGGAATTAATACATAGTGGAAGTGGGCAACTAAGAACATCGTATTATGATATTGATAGTCGGCACTTGCCATTGCGAGCATTACACCTGTAACCCCACCGATTGTGAAAATCGGGATAAAGCCAAGTGCATAAAGCATTGGGGTAGTAAATTGAATCTTACCGTGCCTCATTGTGAGCAACCAGTTGAACATCTTAACCCCGGTTGGAACAGCAATCGCCATTGTTGTAATAGAGAATACACTGTTTACCATAACGCCGTGACCCATTGTATAGAAGTGGTGGGCCCATACTAAGAATGATAGTAATGAAATAACAACCATACTCATTACCATTGATTTGTAACCGTATAAGTTTTTACGAGCAAATGTTGCAATGACTTCAGAGAAAATACCGAAGGCAGGAAGAATAACGATGTAAACTTCAGGATGTCCCCAAACCCAGAATAGGTTGGCCCAAAGCATGTCCATACCGCCATCTGTCATAGCAAAGAATTTTGTACCGAATTGACGGTCTAACATCATTAATGCAAGTGCTACAGTTAATACTGGGAATGCAAATACGATAATAACGTTTGTAATTAAAATTGACCAAGTAAACATTGGCATTTTCATTAAAGTCATACCAGGAGCACGCATTTTAAAGATAGTCGTGATGAAGTTAACACCAGTTAATAACGTACCAATACCTGATAATTGTAGTGCTAAAGAATAATAGTTGTTCCCAACAGTTGGACTAAATTCTGTACCCGCTAATGGGAAGTAAGCTGTCCAACCTGAATCTGGTGAACCACCAATAATGAATGATAGGTTCAGTAAACCACAACCTGCTGCGAATGCCCAGAAGCTGACAGCGTTTAGACGTGGGAACGCAACGTCACGTGCACCGATTTGTAATGGAATAACGATGTTCATTAAACCGATAACAAATGGCATCGCCATGAATAAAATCATGATTAAACCGTGCGTAGTGAAAATCTCATTATAGTGTTGTGCATCAAGTAGTCCGTTATCAGGGACTGCTGTTTGTGCACGCATTAAAAGTGCGTCGATACCACCGCGGAATAGCATTAAAAGTGCAACGGCGATATACATAATACCGATTTTTTTATGATCGACTGTTGATAGCCAGTTTTTATAGAAGTAGCCCCATTTTTTAAAATAAGTAAGGCCTGCTACGACAACTACTGCACCAACTACGATACTAATAGCTGCGCCTAAAATCATCGGTTCTTGCAGTGGATGGAATAATTCTTCCATACTCATAGGATGCGCTCCTTTCAAATTTGAAAATTAGTGTGAATGTGTTTCGGCATCTTTTTTGGAATGGTCCATATTTTCATGGTCCATATTTTCATGGTTCATATCTTCATGGTTCATATCTTTGTCAGACATGTCCATGTCACCATGGTCCATACCCCCCATATCCATATCACCATGTGCCATTGGTGCAGGGCTGAAATCTAAGTGAGTAGAAGAGTAGCTTGAACGACCTACATGTTCAGCTGCTAATAATTCTTTGAATTTTTCTTCAGTTAATGGTTTTTCGTTCGCTTTTACGTCTTTAACCCATTGATCGAAGTCTGCTTGTGTCATAGATTGTGCTTCAAATTCCATTTCCGCAAATCCACGACCATTAAAGTTTGAGTTACGCCCCATGAATGAGCCAACTTCATCAGCTGCAAGGTGAATAGTTGTTAACATGTCACTCATCGCATATTTTTGACCAGCTAACTGTGGAATCCAGAAACTTGTAATTGGTCCGAATGAATACAGTTTGAATTCAATAGGACGATCTGTTGGAATGTTTACATAGTTCACAGTTTCAATACCTTGTTCTGGATAGCTAAAGTGCCATTTCCAGTTTGAAGATGCTGCATAGATAACTAGTGGTTCTTTATTGTCATAACCTTCTGGTGTTGTTTCTACCGTACTAGTAGTTTTTACAGTAACAATTGCTAGGAATGCTACGATAATAATAGGAATAACTGTCCATGTAATTTCAAGTACATGACTACCTTCTTCATGAGGTGGCTCATAATCGGCAGAAGCTTTTGATGCACGGTATTTTGTTAGCATAAATGCAAAAAGCACATACACGACTAGTAAAATAACTGCCATTGTAATAATGGATAAAATAATTGTGTTTGATAATGTTTGAGCATTTGGTCCTTTTGGATTGAAAACAGTTAATGGTTCACAACCAGAAAGGATTGCGATAGCGCCAAATGCTAATAACATTAAGCTAAATTTTTTATTCATGTTTGACTCCTTTCTATAAAACGGCTATTCATAAATTTCATGTGTAGTAGTATTGATTCACATTTATAAATAGTGGGTATTGAGGTCACCTCTTTTATCTGATGTACCAATCAAATACGTTTGCATTAACAATGACAATGGCATGGTTCAATATGAAGCATAAAGTCTAGTAAATGATTGGTCTTTTGCAAGCGTTCACAAACATGATGATGTATGCACCATAAAATGGACAATTCTTCAATGTAGATGGTCGCATCATGTCTTTGTTTGCATATAGGATTATACGCCCGCAGCACCAGAAAAAAAAATATTTAATTATAGAACTGATAATGAATAGGGGGTGATTATGAACATTTTTTGAACAAAAAAAGCTATTTTACTATTGGTATTTTAAGGTTTTGTTAAATTAACACTGTATAAACGTTGAAAATACTGCGTTTGTCGTATTTAACTAAGTAAACAAATTTTTTGTGAAAATTATCATTTCACATTTTAGACGATGTTTTGTAATAAAGTCCGTGATGCGACTGTGTTTTTGATACATTTTAGTTGCGTTTTATCTAAAAAAGGAGTATAAGAAAAGTCGGTTTTAGGTGCCTGAAAGGATAAATTTTCTATGTAAGGGATGATTATAAAGGGGTATATTGGAACATTGTTGAAATTATGTTAACATAATTAAACGATTTGAAAAATTAACAAATATTAGTATATTAATATTAGAATTCGAAAAAAAGAACATCCAAATGCGTTGGATGTTCTGTTCTTCATTTAGGAACCGAGCTTCAACCACTTTGCAATTTGCAAATACAGTGTGTTTTGAAGTTTTGGTGCTAGGTTATTCATTTTTAAAGCGAAATACAAAGTCTTCATTGCGTTCAATGTACAAGTACGCCCACTAAAAAAGCGTTGGTTATAGCCTTGTGTTACTAAATGCATTTCGAATTTATCAAAAACTTGCTCTACCCATTCGGATAGTGCTTCCTCAGAATAATTCCTTGCTAATAATGCTTCAATTATATTGACTAAGCGTTCTTCCTCGTCGTTGATAAAAACAACATCTTTCCAAGTTACTAGTTTGAATGCATGTAAAATAGAAGGAGCGTGTTGCAAATCAAACTTCGGATGTTTAATTGTTATTGCCGCTAAATCTGCTCCGTGTGCAACACTGTGTGCCCAGCCTTTACCTTCTATATAACCTCTTGTATCATTTTCAAGTAACAAATAACGCCCTATTTTTTTAAAGAAAGATTGTAAGCTTGCGTCATCTAAAATAAGGAGTTCACTATCTTTTGCCAAAATGCTCGCTACTAGTAAAGCTGAAAAAGAGCGTGTGAAAACACTATCCGTCATTTGTTCTCCAATGTTAGCGTATAAGAAATCTTCACCGGTTGCCGTGTCAAATAAATATTGTAGTTGCTGAGCGCTTAGTAAATTATCACTCAATAAGTCGATAAATATTCTATAGATAAGGTGATCGCGTAGTTCTGCGTCTGTTGAACCGATATGCGCTAACATTTCTTTTAGCAGCCATTCGCCCTCCTTGTTAAAAAATGCTTGCCGTGCTGATAGGGTCATAGATGAAAATGTTTGTAATGTTTCTTTAATCTCCATGATGAATGCCTCCAAAAATAAATCTCTCGTTCATTATACATTTTTACTCAAGAAATTTGTCTGTAGCGAATTATTTAATGGTTACTTTCACAATAGGAATACCGCAATCTATAGAAAGCTGATATGATAATAGCGCAAAGGCTGGACAACCATCGTTGATGCACGACAAAAAGACATACTTGTAGTATGCCCAAGGCTCGGTTAAATGTAGTTTTAAATGTATAAGACAGGAGCTTAGCTCGTCCTCTCGTTTATGATGTTATTTTCATTGCGAGTTTCTCCCTATGTGAGAGCGTAGTTTAAGGTTCCTCGTACGTTTCACTTTATGGGAGGGGGACGAAACGCTGTTGTGGGCAGAAGTCAAACAACCCTATGATAACTTTATAATTTTCCAGATACATAAACGGATTTTGTTTTGCTTCCTATAAAATAACAGCGGATTTGATGCCCAGTGGCCATTCAATCATTGTATTTTGATTTGTTTTTAATTCCATAAGGATATTAGCATTTTTGATGGCATCTAAAAGCCACTCACTATAATAGAGAGTGGGATGAGGATGCTGTAAAATACGTTTCATATCATTTGTGTCAATTTGCAAAAGTTTATAGTTGCATTCAATATGAACGCTTTGGGGAATAATAAAAAGTGACGCTTGATGTTGATGGCCAATAGAGATGGAACCAGGAATATTCCCATGCATACTTGTAATATGTGTCGTTGCTTCTTTTGTAAACGTATTTAATTTTGTCTGTGTAAAAAATTCAAAGTCAATTGAATAATCTTGTAGCGGACCGTGTGCTGTCGTAATTGATATAACTTTAATAGATAATTCCTCAAAAACGGGGGAGATGCGACTATCAAATTCCATGATTGTATCCATTAATGACATGTATTACACTCCTTATGAACAACTTGTATTGGTCTTGCTGACAATGAATATAGCGATGTCTGTTATGAAGGAAAAAATATGGGTATTATTAATTATAATTCAATTTATTACAAAATATGAATAGAAATTCAATAGTTTTTGTTAAAAATAAACAATTAGTAAATCTAAAGAGGTGAGAAAATGACAAAGCATAAGCGTCATGTTATTAAACATGACAATATTGTTGTTTTTCCTGGTGCCATCCAAACATTAATTCGAGAGGGTCATATGTTTGCGGAAAAATACCAATATGAAGATGCGGTCGCATGCTTTGAAAAGGCGTTTTTATATGAAAGCGGAGATGAAAAAGCCTTATGTGCCTATGCATATGCTTTATATGAGCTGAAGCGCTATGTGAAGGCAAAGGAAGTGTGTGAACAACTGCTAGCTCTAGGCACCTCAATGTATGTGGAAGTAATGGAACTATACATTACAATATGTATGCAGTTGAAGGAATACCATCAAGTGGAGTCAATAATAACTACTTTGATAGAAGAAAAAGTACTTCCAGAAGCACAACTAGAAAAATTCGAACGCTTAAAAAGTATAAATAGTGAAGTGGCTAAAAAGCTTCAACAAAGAGAGGCTGTACAAGAACTGATTGAAGAACAAGAATATGACTTGGAGAAGTTTAGTGCACTAACACCAAATGAACAATCGTTGCGACTGCATCGTTTAATGGATACGAATGTACGACAATTAAAAAAACCCTTAAAGGCTATTATCGAATGTTCTGATATTCACCCATTTGTGCAAAGTCTTGCGTTAATATTACTTGTTGAGCAAGAAGTTTCGATTGATATTATCGTTTCAAAATTTAAACAAACCAAAACGGTAAATCCAATACATCTGGCATTGCCAAATCAATTAAAACAATATAATGACATAAAAAAAATTATAGAATCTAAATTAGAACAAGACCCATCAACGTTGGAAATGGTACAATATTTAATGGCTAAGCATGCTATTGTTACTTATCCATTTGAATGGTTTCCTTTTGAAGCCGATGATATTGCATATAGCTATATAGATTTTGTACAATCAATGCTTGGTATGGTTCTGGAAATGGACTATGAAATCATTGACTTTTTACAAATGTTAGAAAAACTAACAGAACTCCATGAAGTATGAAATAAGTTGAAACTATACGCATCTATGATATACTAAAATGGTTGTCAAAATCGTAGTTACGAATAAATTGTCTAACATTTAAAATTGATCAACCCAATCCTCTACTTCACATGAGTGGGCGGATTTAATGTCAATGGCTTTAACTTTCTAGTAGGGTATGAAAACTTGAGCTAAATGTTAAGTCGCTGGCATATGTTGCGGATTTTTCAAACAAATCCGGACGCAATTACGTCAAGCGTGATTGAAATTAGATTATTTTGGAGGTATTTATACATGTCAGCAAAATGGGAAAAACAAGAAGGTAATATCGGTACTCTAACAATTGAAGTACCAGCTGCAGAAGTAGACGCAGCAATGGACCAAGCATTCAAAAAAGTTGTAAAACAAATTAACGTACCAGGTTTCCGTAAAGGTAAAATGCCTCGTAAAATGTTTGAACAACGTTTTGGAATTGAATCTTTATACCAAGATGCTTTAGAAATCATCGTTCCAGATTCTTATGCAAAAGCAATCGACGAAGCTGGTATTATGCCAGTTGATTACCCAGAAATTTCTGGTACAGAAAACTTCGTACATGGTCAAGATTTCTCATTCACTGCACAAGTAACAGTGAAACCAGAACCAAAACTTGGCGACTACAAAGGCTTAGAAGTTACGAAACTTCCAGTTGAAGTAACAGACGAAGAAGTTGAAGCTCAAATCCAAGAGCAATTAGCGCGTAAAGCTGAACTTGAAATCAAAGAAGATGAAGCTATCGTAGAAGGCGACACAGCGGTAATTGACTTTGAAGGTTTTGTAGGTGAAGAAGCGTTCGAAGGCGGAAAAGGCGAAGATTACCCATTAGAAATCGGTTCAGGCTCATTTATTCCTGGATTTGAAGAGCAATTAGTAGGTGTGAAAGCTGGCGAAGCAAAAGACGTTGTTGTAACTTTCCCAGAAGAATACCACGCTGCTGAATTAGCTGGTAAAGAAGCTACTTTCAAAGTTACTGTAAAAGAAGTAAAAACAAAAGTACTTCCTGAGCTAAACGATGAGTTTGCAAAAGAATTAGATCCAGAAGTTGAAGGCGTAGAAGCATTACGTGCAAAAATTAAAGAACAAACAGCAACACAAAAACAAGCTGACTCAGATGCTACACTTCGTGATGAATTAGTAGAAAAAGCTGCTGACAATGCAGAGTTTGAAGTACCAGCTGGAATGGTTAACTCTGAAACAGATCGCATGTTACAAGAGTTCGGTCAACGTCTACAAATGCAAGGTATGAACCTAGAGCTTTACTACCAATTCTCTGGTCAATCAGAAGAAGATTTACGTGGTCAAATGAAAGAAGAAGCTGAAAGCCGTGTACGTGTTTCATTAACACTTGAAGCAATCGCCGACGCTGAAAAAATTGAAGCTACTGAAGCTGACATCGAAGCTGAATTAGAAAAAATGGCAGCTCAATTCAATATGACGAAAGAACAAATTACTGGTGCGTTAGGCGGTACTGCTGTTCTTGAAAATGATATCAAAATCCAAAAAACAGTTGAATTTTTGGTAGAAAACGCTAAAATTACTGAATAAGATTTTTTAACGTAACTAGATAGAAAAATTAAGAAAACAAGGTACGGCGTTAAACCGTGCCTTGTTTTATCACACATAGCTTTTTAGTTTAGACTAAAGGGGCCCCAACCTCTCAAGGTCGAGGAATGAAAAAATAATCCAATTTTTACTAACTGTTATGCTTTTGGAGGCAACTTTAGTTAATATCTTATACATAGTATTGTTGTTTAATTTTTTACACGATGCTAAACTTTAACTTCATTGTAGTAAAGCCGACAAGTAGCAGTAGTATAGTGTCTCCGTTAAAATGGAAGAAGAACGCACTTAGGTTTTACGACTGAGGGAGCTAAAACCTCAAAAATGAAGCTGAAAAAACAGACAGTTGTCATGGGTTCGTCTGAAAGCTCGCATCAACACGAATTATTTGCTTAAAAGCAAGTAGACAGCCATTAATGTTTTTGCGCAAATGCTGCAATTACTTAGCTAACTGGCCTATCGTTTGAATAGACTTGAAAACAATTCAAAATTTAGATGCATTTGCGCCATGACGTAAATGTTGCAATCAATTTATTTGATAATGATTCAATAATCTTGTAAGATTGTAGCTTGAATAGGGGTGAAACATATTGTTCAAATTTAATGATGAAAAAGGCAATTTAAAATGCTCATTCTGTGGGAAGCCACAGGAACAAGTACGTAAATTAGTTGCAGGTCCTGGTGTTTATATTTGTGATGAATGTATCGAACTTTGTTCAGAAATCGTTGTAGAAGAACTAGGTGTTGAGGAAGAAATCGATTTCCAAGATATTCCGAAACCGAAAGAAATCTTATCGATTTTAAATGAGTATGTTATTGGACAAGAGCGTGCTAAAAAAGCCTTAGCGGTTGCGGTTTACAATCACTACAAACGCATCAATACAAACAGTAAAATTGATGATGTGGAATTAGCAAAATCGAACATTGTGTTAATCGGCCCAACTGGTAGCGGTAAAACATTATTAGCTCAAACATTAGCACGTATATTAAACGTTCCATTCGCAATTGCAGATGCTACTTCTTTGACAGAAGCTGGTTATGTAGGTGAAGACGTTGAAAATATCTTATTAAAACTAATCCAATCAGCAGATTATGATATCGAACGTGCAGAAAAAGGGATCATCTATATTGATGAAATCGATAAGGTTGCACGTAAATCAGAAAATCCATCGATTACACGTGATGTTTCTGGAGAAGGTGTCCAACAGGCATTGCTAAAAATTTTAGAAGGTACTGTTGCAAGTGTGCCTCCTCAGGGAGGACGTAAACATCCACACCAAGAGTTTTTACAAATTGATACAACAAATATTTTATTTATCGTAGGCGGAGCATTTGATGGAATTGAATCCATCATTAAACGTCGTCAAGGTGAAAAAGTGATTGGTTTCGGTTCAGATCCTAATAAAGTTGAAGTGGACGAAGGTTCATTAATGTCGAAATTAATTCCTGAAGACTTGTTGAAATTTGGTCTAATTCCAGAATTCATCGGTCGTTTGCCAGTACTTGCAAGCCTAGAACAATTGAATGAGGCTGCACTTGTACAAATTTTGACGGAACCAAAAAATGCGCTAGCGAAGCAATATCAAAAAATGCTTGAACTAGATGGTGTTGAGCTTGAGTTTGATGAAGGTGCCCTTTCTGAAATTGCAAAGGAAGCAATTGAGCGTAAAACAGGTGCACGTGGTCTTCGTTCAATTATTGAGTCAACAATGCTTGAAGTAATGTACGAATTGCCTTCACGTGATGACGTGAAAAAATGTATCATTACGGCAAAAACAATTACGGATAAAGAGAAACCGAAATTGCTTCTTGAAGATGGCACTGAACTCGATGAAGGTAGCGACACAAAAACTTCAGCATAATAAACAGACAAAGCTGTCTATTGTTATGAGAAAAAGAGTAACTTAGCTGACTTCGATTGTGCAATGTTCGCACATATCGAGAGTCAGCTTTTTATTCATACATAAAGCCGGCGACTGTAAATAGATGAAATTTTTGGCTCGTTTGAATAGATAGTGTGAATCGGTTTTTTAAACACATACTAGAAGCGCGGGATTGTGATTGTGAACAAGAAAATTTTTGACGGAGGTGAATACCCGCATGGTAACAATTCAAAAAACAACAAATGTACCATTATTGCCTTTACGTGGACTTTTAGTATACCCGTCGATGGTGTTACATATTGATGTGGGTAGAAATCGTTCTGTAGCGGCGCTTGAACAAGCAATGTTAGAGGACCAATTGATTTTATTGGTGACACAAAAAGAAATGCACGATGAACAGCCAGAAGAACAGGATTTATATCAAGTCGGTACGATGGCGTATGTAAAGCAAATGCTTAAATTGCCAAACGGCACACTACGTATTTTAGTTGAAGGTGTTGCGCGTGCAACTTGGTCTAATTATCAAGCATTAGAGAAATTTACAGTTGTTGATATTGATGTAAAAGAGGATAAAGTTGAGAAAGATGTGGAAACGCAGGCCTTAATGCGTACATTGCTAACGTATTTTGAAAGATACGCTAAATCCTCCAACAAAATCACGACAGAAACGATTAATACAGTGGCTGATATTGAAGAACCAAGCCGCCTTGCTGATATTATAGCCTCGCATTTACCAATTAAAATTGCGGATAAACAAGAAGTTTTAGAAATGTTAAATGTTAAAAAACGTTTAGATCATTTAATTATTCGCTTGCATGATGAACAAGAGGTGCTGGACCTTGAAAAGAAGATTAATACGAAAGTAAAGCAATCGATGGAGCGTACGCAAAAAGAATATTACTTACGCGAACAAATGAAAGCTATTCAAACAGAGCTAGGGGATCGAGAAGGAAAAACTGGTGAAGTTGCGGAATTGCGTAAACAAATCGATGAAACGGGCATGCCTGATTCGACAAAAGAAGCGGCACTAAAAGAGCTTGATCGATATGAAAAATTGCCGAGTGCTAGCGCGGAAAGTGGTGTTATTCGCAATTACATTGACTGGTTAGTATCCTTACCTTGGACAAAGGCAACCGAGGATCGAATGAATATTACGCATGCTGAGGAAATTTTAAACCGCGATCATGATGGTTTAGATAAAGTAAAGGAACGTGTGCTAGAATATTTAGCTGTGCGTCAGTTAAAAAATTCATTACGTGGTCCAATTCTTTGTTTAGCTGGCCCTCCAGGTGTAGGTAAAACTTCATTGGCACGTTCAATTGCAGAAAGTTTAGATCGCAAATTTATTCGGATTTCTTTAGGTGGCGTGCGCGATGAATCTGAAATTCGCGGACATCGTCGTACGTATGTTGGTGCTATGCCAGGTCGTATTATTCAAGGGATGAAAAAAGCAGGTACGATTAATCCTGTATTTTTACTTGATGAAATCGATAAAATGTCTAATGATTTCCGAGGAGACCCTGCAGCGGCAATGTTAGAAGTGTTGGACCCTGCGCAAAACAACACATTTAGCGACCATTACATTGAAGAACCATACGATTTATCTAACGTTCTATTCATTGCGACAGCCAATGATTTAAGTACAATCCCTGGGCCTTTATTGGACCGTATGGAAGTCATCTCAATTGCAGGCTATACAGAAATTGAAAAGGCTCAAATTACCAAAAATCATTTGATACCAAAGCAATTAAAAGAACATGGCTTGAAGAAAACACAAATTGTCATCAAAGATGAAGCGGTGCTGGATATCATCCGCTATTATACGCGTGAGGCGGGTGTCCGTGGCTTAGAGCGTCAAATCGCAACGCTATGCCGTAAAATCGCTAAAATTATTGTGTCTGGCGAAAAGAAACGTGTTACTGTAAGTTCAAAATCGGTTATCGAATACCTTGGAAAACACCGTTTCCGCTATGGACAAGCAGAAGAGGAAAATCAGATTGGTGTCGCAACTGGGCTAGCGTATACAACCGTTGGTGGTGATACGTTGCAAATCGAGGTTTCTTTAACTCCTGGTAAAGGAAAAATACAACTAACGGGGAAACTCGGAGATGTTATGAAGGAATCGGCACAAACTGCATTGTCCTATGTACGTACAAAAATAGAAGAACTTCATGTGGATTCGGAATATTTCGAGACACATGATATCCACATCCATGTACCAGAAGGCGCAGTACCAAAGGATGGCCCTTCAGCAGGTATTACAATGGCAACAGCAATAGTTTCTGCGATTTTACATCGCCCGATTCGTCGTGAAGTAGGCATGACAGGTGAAATTACATTACGTGGTCGCGTCCTACCAATTGGCGGTTTGAAAGAAAAAACATTAAGTGCACACCGAGCAGGCTTAACAACGATCATTTGCCCAAAAGATAATGAACGTGATATTGAAGATATTCCTGAAAGTGTACGCGAAAATTTAACATTTAAACTAGTGTCATCTGCTGATGAAGTATTAGCAATTGCACTGGACGGAGGTTTTTAAGGAAATGAAAGTCCATAATGTCGAAATGGTCATAAGTGCAGTAAGACCGGACCAATACCCAGAAGATGGACTGCCAGAATTTGCATTAGCAGGTCGCTCAAATGTTGGGAAATCATCTTTCATTAACCGGATGATTGGACGTAAAGCGTTAGCGCGTATTTCTTCTAAACCTGGGAAGACACAAACGCTAAATTTTTACAAAATTGAAGAACAACTGTTTTTCGTCGATGTTCCGGGATATGGTTATGCCAAAGTCTCAAAAACAGAGCGTGAAGCTTGGGGAAAAATGATTGAACGTTACATTACGGGCCGTGAAGAATTAAAAGCGGTCGTTCAAATTGTAGACTTACGTCATCCTCCAACTGCTGATGATCGTATGATGTATGATTTTTTAAAACATTACAGTATTCCTTGTATCGTTATTGCAACGAAGGCAGATAAAATTCCAAAAGGTAAGTGGGATAAGCATAAAAAAGTTGTCAAGGAAACATTAGATATGGATAAAAATGATCCCCTCATTGTGTTCTCTTCAGAAAAAGGCATCGGTTTTGAAGAAGCTTGGCGAACAATTGAAAATAAAATGTAAACAAAAAACATCTATTGCGTCTTATGTAGCACAGTAGATGTTTTTTGTTTTTATGTGGAAGCATTTCGTAGCTATTATTTTTCATGAAAAGAGCTTTGACACTTTTTACTACTAGCATGAAAGTTATGGACAAATATAAGAAAATTGCTTGATGAACGCTAAAATTAGCCGATAAATGAAATAGGAGGTGGACTAGAATGGATATTGCAGCTTTATCTATCGCAATGAATCAATCAAATCTTATGCAAAATGTCTCTTTAGCTGTTACAAAGCAAGCGATGGAGATGCAACAGCAAAATACTGAACAGTTAGTTGAAATGTTAGATGCTCCACATCCAACAGCCGGACATACAATTGATATCCAAGTATGATGTTGGCAGGGTAGCTTGAAATTGGAAGCTACCTCTTCCTTTATGTCTATGGTAGATTCAAAAAAATAGAAAAACATATGAAAATGTAACTTTTTGAATAAGAAAAACTACCAATAATACGATATACTATTGATAAATAACAATTTTATAAGGAGGCGGGAATTGTTGAAGAAGATTCCATACATATTGATTGTTCTATGTTTAATGGTATTTAGTTTACCATCATTACCAACTGTTCAGGCCGCACAGTTAGTAACAGGAACCTTCGTAGATGTAACGTATTCAGAATATACGAATGCAAACGGGCAAGTAGAAAAACAGCTAAGTAAAATCACTTTAGAAAATGCGAGTGGTCGCCAAGTAACATACAATATTAGCAATAGTGCCCGCCTGTACATCAATAATACGGAAACAACGATTGAAGGTTTTAAACTAGGTATGAAAGTAGAAGCTGAAATCTCGCTGCGTAGTGTAGTGGAACTTCGTGGTACTTCCAATACTACTGAGGAAACGACAACAGTCGCACAAAATCCTAAAACGATAGCCGGCGTAATTACAAGCATTGATCCTAATGGTATGTTCATTATGGTAAAGCCGGATGTCGGTAAAGAAACTACATATTATTTGAATAAGGATACAGCGTTTCAAAAAGCTTCCTCATCAGTTGATATTAGTGGACTGTATGTAGGAGATCGTGTAAAGCTTCATCTGAAAAATACAAGTACTTCGATTGTAACAAAAGTAGATATTAGTGAGACTGGAACATTAGTTGAAAATCTTTACAAAGGTGAAATACAATCGGTTAATATCAATGCGAACAAATTAACGGTTAAAAATCAAAATGCCTTTGTGAACTGGCAATTTGGTACAGCGTCAACAACTGCACTATCTACAATGAGTTTTTCTACAAATGTTCCTATTTACGTTGGAAATACGAAAATAGAAAAGGGCCAGTTGAAAAATTATATTGGCAGCGAAGCATATTACGCGACAGTGAAGCAATTTGGTAAAGAGGTTATTGAGAAGATTGTTGTATTGAAAAATAATGAACGTACGTACTATGAACCAATGATTGCAGTCGATACAGATTACCAATTATTAAAGCTGAAAAATGCGGGCACGCTGTATTTCCATGATGGATCAATTTTAATTCGAAATGGACGTTTTGTTCAACCAACAGGATTATTAGCATATGGTACTGCGTTTGTTATTACTGACGGTACTGCTCGTGATCATTATGCACAAGTGGTGGATGTAACAAGCGATAGCTTTATGTCACCAAACTTAGCATCACATGAATTATATTATGGCCGTTTAACTCAAGCGGATGGCTATTTAATTGAAATTGATGATGCAATGAAAATCGAATCAAATGTTTTCAAGAAAACAGCTAAGACTGTACTATCTGTGAGTAATACTACAAAGGCAATGGTTGATGATGGCAATAAAACATACAGTGTAATGCCGGATATTGAACTGTATTTATCAGAAGGGGATTACGGTTACTTCTATGTGAACAACGGGCATGTACAAGCTCTTCACATGTTAGATAATGCAAAACCAGTTGCTCCATTAATGCTAGTAGGTAAACTTCAGTCAGTAAAATCGACATATCCAGCTACTATTAATGTGAAAAGTGTGAGTCAATGGCAAAATGGTCGTTGGTATGAGGCAGGCCAAATGGTTGATATGAATATTGATCAAGCGACGCTTATTAAAGCAGGGAAAGTTATTCAACCATCTGATTTGAAACCTTCCGATCGTTTAGTCGTACTATCTGACCGTTTTGTAAAGGCACATTTCATTCTAGTAGATTAATAAGATGGAAGCTATCTCTCTATGTAGGGATAGCTTCATCTGTGCATATGCATGGGAAGAAAGAGAGGGAAAAACAGATGCGAAAACATGTATTGAAAGTGCTGTTAGCCTTAATGATGGTGTTCGTTATGGGGACAAGTATACTTGCAGATGCTTCTGCCACATCGGTGGAAACAACTGGTGCGGTAAAAAATGAATATACATACGAAGAAGCCGTGTTCATTACTGGAACACCTATTATTTTTAAAGGTACGAGTAAAGATATTAAAATTACTCAAAAAGAATCAAAAGGGAAATTAACAGAAACGTATAGTTTAAAATTAACAGCAAGTAATGGCGCGACATTAACAAGAAATATAGCTTATGAATCAGATGTTGTTAACTATGCTACGATTGGGCAAAAGACATCGAATGGAGTTGTGAAAAAGTACGCTGAGAAAATTGTAGTCGGCAAAATAACGTATACATTAGCAGACTACCAGTTTTCGCAAGGAACTGTAACAGATAACCGCGCAGCATCTGATTATTATTCAGGAAATGTTATTTCAAGAAAAACATATACATTTCAGACGGGCTCTGGTAAGAACGCAAAAACAAATACAGTAATAATAGAAACGGATAGTCGTCATGCAGGGTACGAAAATTTCTGGGGAGCAACTGAAACTCAAATTACTGAATCTGTTTATTCGTACAGTGATGGTACAACGAGCCATGTAAAAAATCGCCTATCAACGAGCAAATCACGCGTGCTCAATTATGAGGAAAATCCAGGCAGTTTAGCAAGCTTTGATGGAGGCTATGCGGTCGTTAGTGAAAAGGACGTAATTTCAGAATATACGTATGATTTAGCTTCTGGACAAAAAGGCAAAGTGGATTTGAATACAGAATTTACGCCGACAATCGAACGTCTTATTATTCCGAAATTCCGTGATTTATCGAATCATTATGCAAAAGCTGCTATTGAAAAACTATACTCATTAGGTATCTATTCCGATACAAGTAATTTCTTTTCACCAAATACGCCGATGAAACGAATTGACTTTACTATCGCAATTGGTAAAGCAGTCGATCTTCGTGTTATGGAAGAAAAGAATACGAAAAAAACATCAACAAGTGTCTTCAAAGATGTTAAACGTACGATGAAAGATTATGCCTATATTGAATCGGCAGTTAACAAAGGCATCATTAAAGGTGTGACACCAGATTATTTCAAACCAGATAATCCGATTACACGTGCGCAAGCTGCCGCAATTTTTGTCCGTGCATTAGGGCTTGAAAACAAAGCGCCAGATCCTGGTTATGTTACAAAATTTAAAGACGATGCACAAATTCCTAACTATTCAAGAGATGGTATTTATATCGTCCATGAGCTTGGTCTTATGACAGGCGACCCTGTAACGGGCCGATTTAATCCAAACCAACCATTAACTCGTGCCCAAGCATCTGCTGTGCTTGAGCGATTCTTAAACTATTTAGAGAATGATTTAAAACAAAACTACCGAGATGATATATTATTCTTTAACTAATGAAAGGACTGAAATGAATGCAATATGCGAAAAAGGCATTGCTATTATTGGCTTGCTTTGTACTAGCCTTTATGACTGTAACACCAACTGTCTCACTAGCTGCTACAACGATTCAAGATGTGCCAACAACGGATAGTAAATACAAAGCTATTTCTTGGGCAGTTGATAATGATTTATTAGCATTAAATGGTGCGAATAACTTTTTGCCAAACGAGCAAGTAACAGAGCGAGAGCTTGTCACAATGTTTGCAAAGCTTGATAAAAACTATGCGTTATCATATAACGAAAGTGTTGCCTATAATTTTTATAGTGATTTATACTTGCCATTCGAGGGAACTCATGTAATGGCAAATCGTTCAAAAGCCATTACACGCGGTCACTTTGCACGTATATATGCTGCATTTAAAGGTTTAGATTTAGATGAACCGCAGGCAGTACAATATTTATATACAAATGATATTTCAACTGGCAATACAGGCAAAAAAACATTTGCTGATTTTAATCCCTCTACGAAACTATCTCGTGGTGATGCAGCCGAGTTTTTATATCGTAGTGTACAAAACGGTTCCTTTGCTGTCCTAGGTTTGAAAAAATCTGCGGCAGGTCGTGATAATGATCAAGTAACTTTACCAGCAGGCTTTATGGGTTCGAATAGCGGAGAGTTTGAAGAACCGAAGGATAACGATAGTGATTTTACAGGCCCAGACTATGTCAATAATGCTCTGCAAAGTATTGAAGTTGAAAAACCAGATTTAATTGCAAACGGTGAGGATATGACGCCGGTTACAGTATCTTTAAAGGCATGTAACGGTGACCCGATTGCTGATGATAAGTCCTATACGTTCCGTGTGACGTCTTCAGAAGGAGCAGATATTGTCAATTCAGCTGGTGAAGCTGTTCGCAACGTTCAATCGGACGGTTCAACTGTAACAGCGTTTGTGAAAGCGAAAAAGCTTACAAAATCAGTACGTGATACGATTAGTTTTGAACTTATTAACAACACAGACCCTAGCATGAAGTGTCTGGTTGGAGAAAAATTAAATGCACACGTGCGTTACGCACCACAGCCAGAATTGCGCATTGATTTTAAAGTGTATGACCCAACGAATACAGATGACAATGGTACTGTAACACCACCTTATGTACAATATGAAAAGCCACCGGAGTTTTTCACTGAAAATGTAATTGATGTTTACGGTCCAGTGCCATTAAAGCCTGATGCAGATGAAAAACGTTTTAGTATTGGACAACAAACAAATGTTACCAATTCTCTAGGCGTTGTACAAAATATGTATTTACAATATGGTGGCGCTGATCCGAAGTATCCTGCTCTTGGATATGAGAATGCGATTTTACAATTTGAAAACTATAATATCTCTGTATATTTATTTGAAAAAATATTGAACGAGCGTCTAAAAGATTCTGTGACGACACCAGCGAAGACTGAGATTATGTATATGATTTCAGAGGATGGTCGCCCAATTTATCGAATCCAAGGAATCGATGATAATATTGCTTCACAAGTGGAAAATATCAATCCAGTAGGTGCGATAATTCAGTTAATGAGTCCAAAATATATGCCAGAAGAAAAGAATTTAACATTAGACCATTATGATAGTGTTATGAAAATATATGCTATATTAACGGGCTTAAGTAATTATGAACGTACCGTATTATTAAAATACCAAGGCGGTAAATTACTAGGACAAGTAGAAGCTTATAAAAAACGTGTTGAGGCGTTAAAAGAAAGTGCAGATGCTGCGGCAAGACCATCTGGTAAGGACCGATATACACAAGTTATGGTAACGTTAGTTCGTCCAGGTGGAGAACCGATTACGGATTATCAAGGAACTGTAAAAATAAAATTTGATGGTGTAGAAAAAACGGCATCCTTTGTCACAAATACTTCGGATTATTTGAATAATACAGGTGGTCCAGGGACTGCGGTCGCTTACTTTGACTCGATCATTTATGGGAAATCTAAAATAGAAGCTACTCTTGTCAATAAAGTTGACCCGCGTTATGCAACAATATTGAAGTCTATTACGGATAAAACGATTACAAAAGAAATTTATACAAATCCTTACTTTAGTAAAAATGCTTGTAGTTTAGCAACTGAAGTCGCATATGTAGTTGATTACTCTTCTTCTATGAAACGTATCGACCAAACGAATTATCGCGGTACAAAAATGATGGAACTAATCAATCAAATTCAGGCTAAAAATAATATTGTCATTGAAACGAATACAAGTGCAACTGTATTAGGTGAAGGCAGTACAGAAAATGTCTTAAAGAAAGACCTGTATCGTACATCGACGGATAAGGGAGCTACAGATATTTTTACGGGTATAGAATTAGCTCTTACTAAATTCTCGAATGATACAAAAACTTCTAAATCCATTATTGTTGTATCTGATGGAAAAACAAGTAAATCAAAAATGACGAAAGTTATTAACGATGCGAAAAAGAAAGGCATTAAAATTTACACTGTAAGCATGGGTAAGAAAAACCAAATCAATGAGGCGATTCTTACACAAATGGCTACGGAAACAGGTGGCACATATTATCATGCAATTGATAATTACCAGTTCCATCAGGTCGCTCAAAAAATAATTGATGCAATTCTATGTAAAACTGCGCCTTCAAGCTGTATCAACCCTGATGATTTATTTGAGGAAGCGTCAGTATCCATCCGAAAAGGATATATTACGATGAATGCAAGAATTAATAGTAATTGTCCAAATGTTGAAAATGTCGTTGTTCGTTATACCTCTGTCAGCGGCGATGTTCAATTTGAACTTAAAAAGCGAAGCGATAGTGTGTTTATGTTGACGAAAAATGTCCAAACTATGGTTGACTTTAAAGTCAATGGCGACATCGAGTTTTTAGCTTATGATAAAGACGGAAAAATAATTTCGCAGAAAACTGTTAAAATTACAAATTCATAAAAGCTCTCAATGAGGAGCGATTCGACTGTAGACGACTGACTATATGCAAGTTTTAGTTTGTCTACAGTTTTTTCTATTGTGTGAAAGAGTTCAATGCCATTTTTAGAGAAAGCTATCTAGCAGAACATTCTATTTTTGAACTTTCCTTGACATAGCGAAACTGCATTACTCGTATGCAGTTTTTAAATTTGATACAATACGTATAATTTGTTAAACTTAGTTTATAATAATTCTAATATAAGAAATGAATTATAGTTCTTCATGACATGTTCACAATTAATAGATGAACTATTGTCGAACTGTGCTATAATGAGATTTGTGAATTAGAACGTGTGAGGTGTTATTCATGCATACCATCGTAGTAGGCTTGAATTATAAATCAGCGCCAGTTGAAATTAGGGAAAAGCTATCTTTCGTAGAAAGCGAGCTACCGCAAGCAATGGAAGCGCTGCAAAAACAAAAAAGCATATTGGAAAATGTTATCGTTTCAACTTGTAATCGAACAGAAATATATGCAGTCGTCGATCAATTGCATACTGGACGTCACTTTGTAAAGCAATTTTTAGCAAATTGGTTCAACTTGCCTGTGGAGACTTTTTCTTCTTATTTAATAATTCGAGAAGAAGATGAGGCATTAGAACATTTATTTAAAGTAACAGCTGGAATTGATTCAATGGTGCTTGGTGAAACACAAATTTTAGGACAAGTGAAAAAAAGCTTCTTAAATGGACAAGAGATTGGGACGACAGGTACGGTCTACAATCAGTTATTTAAACAAGCAGTTACATTTGCGAAGCGAGCACATAGTGAAACAGCTATTGGGGAGAATGCAGTATCTGTTTCTTATGCAGCAGTAGAATTAGCAAAGAAAATTTTTGGATCTTTACAACGCAAGCACGTCGCTATTTTAGGGGCAGGTAAAATGGGTGAACTTGCTATCGAGAACTTGTATGGTAACGGCGTAGGAAAAGTGACGGTTATTAATCGTACTTTTGAAAAAGCTGAAAGTTTAGCAGCCAAGTTCCAAGGTGAAGCGAAGTCAATGAGGGAATTACAATGCTCACTACTTGAAGCGGATATTTTAATTACGTCCACAGGTGCGACAGATTTTGTCATTGATTATGAGCTAATGCAACTTGTTGAACGTTTGCGTAAAGGTAAACCACTGTTTATGGTCGATATTGCGGTACCCCGTGATATTGATCCACGTGTTGGTGATCTGCCAAACGTTTTCTTATATGATATCGATGATTTACAAGGTATTGTTGAAGCTAACTTGGCAGAGCGTGAACGTGCGGCAACGGAAATTACGCAAATGATTGATAAAGAGGTTGTTCAATTTAAAGATTGGTTTGCAACCCTTGGTGTCGTGCCAGTCATTTCAGCTTTACGTAAAAAAGCAAACCAAATTCAACATGAAACAATGATCAGTATTGAAAATAAAATGCCAGAGTTAACGGATCGAGAACGTAAGATTTTAAGTAAGCATACAAAATCAATCATTAATCAATTGTTAAAAGAGCCAATTTTACAAGCTAAGGAAATGGCAAATTCACCAAAAGCAAATGAACAGCTACGTTTATTCCAACAAATTTTTGGCATAGAGGATGCTGTGGAAGAAGAAGTGGATATGATGAGCAAGCAAGAGCTTGAGCGTAAAGAACGTTTACGATCATCGCAAACACCTACTGAACCAAAGTATTCTTTCTAAGATGTCTAGACATTCGAGCTCCACAATCGCTTGAGGCTCACAATTTGAGTCATGTAGCAAATTTTTGCTTTTTGCATGGTTTTGCTGACGTGTGCGAACTTGAAATTACATGAGGCGTTTTCGTATCTGTATGGTAAACTAAAGATACGAAAACGTTTTTTTTAGGCTGGGATACTGTTTATAGTAGCTTTAGCACTTTTTGAAATAAAGAAGGGATGTCCATTGGCTGATTTGACAATGACAAGGCTCTATGAAGTGATGATCGTCTTGTATGCGATCAGTCTAGTGTTTTACTTTACTGATTACTTTTATAAACAAGTACGTGCAAGGCGGATTGCTTTTTGGCTTGTTTCATTTGTATGGGTAATTCAAAGTGCCATTATTATACTAACTTTTATCGAAACAAAGCGTTTCCCGATTTTATCTTTATATGAAGGAATTCTGTTCTATTCTTGGTTGTTAGTAACATTATCGATTATTCTCCATTGTATAGCGAGAGTCGATTTACCAGTATTTATTATCAATATATTAGGATTTTTATTTGCTAGTATTTTTACATTTATGCCAAAAAGACCAACGGGAGCAGTAGGCGATACATTAATTTCGGAAATGCTCTTTATCCATATTTCATTTGCGATATTATCGTATGCTGCTTTCACGTTAACTTTTGTTTTTGCGATATTATATTTAGTTTTATATCGCTTATTAAAAAAGAAAAAGTGGTCACAATTATGGACTCGTTTGCCATCATTACAGCAAACGAGCAATTGGATGAACGTATCCTTTTTTGTAGGGATTCCAATGTTATTCATAAGTTTAATATTAGGCTTTGAATGGGCATTATTAAGATTAGAGAGTTTATCTATCTTTGATGCGAAGATAATAGGGTCCTTTATCATTTTAGTATTATATTGCTGTATTTTATATGTGAATCGTAAAAGTAAGCTGACGGGCACTAATTATGCATGGGTTCATATTTATGCATATTTATTAGTTGTCGTAAATTTCTTTTTAGGAAGTGGCTTATCTCGATTCCATTTATGGTATTAGAAGAAAGGTTGGAGACTGTTGAGAAAAATTATTGTAGGTTCTAGGAGAAGTAAATTAGCATTAACGCAAACAAATTGGTTTATCAATGAGCTAAAGGCAGCAGGTGTGCCGTTTGAATTTGAAGTAAAAGAAATTGTTACTAAAGGCGATCAAATTTTAGATGTTCAACTTTCTAAAGTTGGTGGTAAAGGACTTTTTGTAAAAGAAATTGAACAGGCGCTTTTTGACAAGGAAATTGATTTTGCAGTTCATTCGATGAAAGACATGCCTGCCGTACTGCCAGAAGGTTTAGTAATTGGTTGTATTCCACCTCGTGAGGATGCGCGCGATGCATTTATTTCTAAAGGTCATGTGAAATTTGCAGATCTTCCTGCAGGAGCAGTAGTGGGGACCAGCTCTCTTCGACGAAGTGCTCAACTCTTAACAATGCGTCCAGATATTGAAATTAAATGGATTCGCGGAAATGTCGATACACGTTTAGCAAAACTTGAAACAGATGAATACGATGCCATTATTTTAGCTGCGGCAGGTTTAAAGAGATTGGGCTGGAGCGATGATGTCGTAACAGAGTTTTTATCAGTGGAAGACTGTCTTCCAGCTGTAGCACAAGGGTCTTTAGGGATTGAGTGTCGACAAGACGATGTGGAATTATTAGCTGAACTAGCAAAATTAACTGACAGTGCTACATGGAAAGAAGCACATGCAGAGCGTGCTTTCTTAGCTGCTATGGATGGTGGTTGCCAAGTGCCTATCGCAGGTTATGCCAAGTATAATGGGGAAGAAATTACACTAACAGGGTTAGTTGCCGCACCAGATGCAGCAGTTATTTATAAAGAGACTGTAGTAGGTACTGATGCCGAAGCAATTGGTAATGAATTAGCTGACATGTTAACGAAACAAGGTGCCTATGATTTAATTCAACGTGTTAAGGCAGAGCAAGATGCTAAATAATTTACCTTTGCAGGGTAAAACAATTATTTTAACTGGAACGTCTAAAACAGCAACAGTTGGAGACGATATTTCCGCTTTAGGTGGTCAGGCAGTTTTTGCCCCATTGATAGAAACTTGCGAAATTATTGATCGAAAAGATGATGCGCAATTAGCATTTGCACGTCAATTTAACTGGCTAATCTTTACGAGTCAAAATGCGGTAGATGCTTTTGCTAGTAAGATGAATCGTTGTCATTTAAGTGCAAGCCATTTTCAAGGGAAAATTGCATCGATTGGAACGAAAACGACTTCGGCATTAGAAAAGTTAGGCTTTCAAGTTAGCTTTATGCCTTCAATATTTAGTGCCGATGTCTTTGTTAAAGAGTTTCCTATTGTTGCAGGGCACAATCCAACATGTTTATTTATTCGTGGGGAAAAAGCGAAAAAAACATTAAAGGACGGGTTACCCTTCAAATTAAATGAATGGACGGTTTATGAAACGATTGAGCGCCACGACCAAAAACAAGTAATTATCGACTGTATCCAGCAACATTCAGATGTTACAGTAATTTTTGCAAGTCCTTCGGCTGTAGATGTCTATGCAAAGGATATAGCTACAGTCGTTGGATGGAAAGCGGTACGTGTGGCGGCAATCGGGCACATTACAGAAGCAGCTATTGTAAACCACGGTGCTACTGTAGACATTATGCCGAGTATTTATACTATGCAAGCAGTCATCGAGGAATTAACGAAAGTAGAGGAAAGAACATGACAAATTTACAATTTCAAAGACATCGTCGTTTACGCGCAAATGCAATGATACGATCTATGGTAAAAGAAACTTACTTACACAAAGAGGACTTAATTTATCCTATTTTCGTGATAGAAGGCGAAGATATTAAGAATGAAGTTCAGTCAATGCCAGGTGTTTTTCAATTTTCATTAGATAATCTAGGTGCTGAAGTAGATGAAGTGGTTGCTTTAGGTATCCCAGCTGTTATTTTATTTGGTTTACCAGCAGAAAAAGATGAAGTGGGGACAGGTGCTTTCCACGATCATGGAATTGTTCAAGAAGCGACACGCCTTATTAAAGAGCGTCACCCAGAGCTATTAGTTATTGCTGATACATGTCTGTGTGAGTTTACAGACCATGGTCATTGTGGCTTAATTGAGGGCGATCAAATTTTAAATGACGCTTCTTTAGATGTTTTAGCACGTACTGCTGTTTCACAAGCAAAAGCAGGTGCAGATATTATTGCACCGTCAAATATGATGGATGGTTTTGTTGCTGCAATACGTACTGGTCTTGACGCAGCGGGCTTTGAAAATGTACCAATTATGTCCTATGCCGTAAAATATGCATCAAGCTATTACGGCCCTTTCCGTGATGCGGCTGATGGAGCACCACAATTTGGTGATCGTAAATCATACCAAATGGACCCATCCAATCGTATGGAAGCTTTCCGTGAAGCAGAATCTGATATTGAAGAAGGTGCGGATTTCTTAATCGTGAAGCCTGCCCTAAGCTATTTAGATATTATTCGAGATATGAAAAATAACTATACATTACCGATTGTTGCTTATAACGTTTCTGGTGAATATGCAATGATTAAAGCTGCAGCTATCAATGGTTGGATTGAAGAGAAAAAAGTAGTGCTTGAAACATTGCTAGGTATGAAACGAGCAGGCTCGGATCTAATTATCACTTATCATGCTAAAGATGTAGCACGTTGGTTGGAGGAGAAATAATGGCGCGTTCTTACGAAAAATCAAAACAAGCATATGCAGAAGCTATCAACTTGATGCCGGGTGGGGTTAGTAGTCCCGTACGTGCATTTAAATCAGTAAATATGGATCCAATATTTATGGAATCTGGTCATGGTGCAATCATTACAGACATCGATGGCAATGAATATATTGACTATGTACTATCATGGGGCCCTTTGATTTTAGGGCATACTCATCCGGAAGTTGTGAAAGCCATTGCTGAAACTGCAGCGAAAGGTTCTTCTTTTGGAGCTCCTAGTTATACAGAAAATCGTTTAGCTAAGCTAGTATTAGAACGTTTACCTGGCATGGAGATGATTCGCTTTGTATCATCAGGGACAGAAGCAACAATGTCTGCATTACGTGTAGCACGTGGTGTAACAGGTCGCGATAAAATTTTGAAATTTGAAGGCTCTTATCATGGTCATGGTGATTCATTATTGATAAAAGCTGGTTCAGGTGTGGCGACATTAGGCCTACCTGACAGCCCTGGTGTACCTGCGGATATTGCGCGTAATACATTAACGGTGGCTTACAATGATTTAGAAGGTGCTAAACAAGTATTTGAAAAATTTGGTGCAGAGCTTGCGGCAGTAATTGTTGAGCCAGTGGCAGGGAATATGGGCGTTGTCCCACCACAGCCAGGTTTCCTAGAAGGCTTACGTGAATTAACAACAAAGCATGGTGCGCTGCTAATCTTTGATGAGGTTATGACAGGCTTCCGCGTTGACTATGGCTGTGCGCAAGGTTACTTTGCTGTAACACCAGATATGACAACGCTAGGGAAAGTAATTGGTGGCGGTCTACCTGTAGGTGCTTTCGCGGGTAAGAAGGAAGTTATGGAGCAAGTAGCACCAGCTGGTCCAATTTATCAAGCTGGTACATTATCAGGTAATCCATTAGCAATGACAGCAGGCTATGAAACGTTATCCCGACTTGATGAAAACTCCTATGAGTATTTCAAAAAGTTAGGAGACCAACTAGAAGCAGGATTTAGAGCTGCAGCTACAAAGTATAATATTCCACATACGGTGAATCGCGCTGGCTCGATGATTGGTTTCTTCTTTACAAATGAAGATGTAATCGATTTTGCTTCAGCGAAAACGTCTGATTTACAATTATTTGCGGAATACTTCCGTTTAATGGCAGAAGAAGGTATTTTCTTACCGCCTTCCCAATTTGAAGGATTATTTATTTCTACTGCACATACAGAGGAACATATCGCGAAAACGGTCGATGCTTTCCATAAAGTGTTTGCCCAATTAGCAAAATAAGTTATCGAAAGCCATCCATTGGGGTGGCTTTTTTTTGTCAAAATTAAAACTTTCAGCATAGCCAAATAGTGGGCGTTTTAGTTTATAATAGAGCTATTCAGAAAAGAAAGTAGTGGTTTTAAAATGGCAACAGGCACACATACAGTAGAAGTACCCGTAGCAATTGAACATGTTTGGGAATTCGTTAGTGACATGGAAAAATGGGCAAAGCTTGTCCCAGGTTATAATGCACATACGATGATAGATGATAAACACTCTACGTGGACATTTAAAGGTAATGTTGGTGTACTGAAAAAAACGGTAGAAGTAGAGATTACAATTTTAGAGTGGACAGCACCTTCAAAGGTAACTTTTGAATTAAAAGGTCTATCAGATAATTTCACAGGAAACGGCTATTTCTTAGCTGAAAGCATTGATGCAAACAATACAAAAATGACAGGCTTTTTAGAAGTTACAGCAGGAGGCTTAGCTGGTCCTGTATTAAATCCAATCTTCAAGCCAATCGTTCCAAAAGCTACACAAATGTTGACAGATCGCGTAGCAAATAAAATTAAAATGGTAAACGTATAAGCGTAAAAGCATGCCTGATTTTATTCAGGCATGCTTTTTTATGGTAAAAATCTTGTAACCATCGTTGTCTAGCATACATTTCGATTGCAATTCATATGATGCTAAGGGAGGGATTATTATCGAACAGAAAACTTGGAATATGCGTGAAACATTTTGTTTTCCGGGATATGGTTGCCCAACAGAAATTGCGGCTGTGCAGATAAAGCCACAATGGCAATCGATGCAATTAGAAGACTCGTTAAGATTAAATGGTATTTATCATATCACAGCGCATGTACGCTTTGATTTTCAAGACATGCAAACATTCATGGATGCCGAAGATTTAATCAGTATTGATGCACTCGATATTCAAGGAGATACTGGCTATTTTGAATATGCAGTCCCATTAAATGTTGATTTACCAAAAGAGGCAGCGATTGAGGACTTAATGGTGAAAGACATTCGACCAATACTGTCCAATCAAATGTGTCAACTTGAATGGACAGTGACGAGTACATTTCGTAGTGAAGCATTACCAATGCCCGAAGCAGAAAAAATTGATGCTGTCGAGGAACAGGTTGTTGTAGCCAAGGCGCAACTTCCAATAGAGGAGTCTACGTTTATTGAGCAAACTGTCCAAGTAATGAAACCGACACCTGTAGAAGCATCAGCAAAAGCTAAACAATCGGTACCGGCGGAACAAAAAATTGTGCTTAGAGAATCTTCCAGTCACTCTGCTGTGCGTGAATCAAGTTCCTGGAATGAAGTAGAAACAATGATTTGGGATTTAACAGAAGACTATACTCCGCTCAAAGTTCGTGTATCAAATGATATCTTTTAAAAGTAAATAGCATAGAAGTAGTAAAAGTAATAAGATGATAAGATCGCCAGAAGTTGGGATGATGATAACACGGATAAACTGAAAACCACAAATCGGTACAATAATTGTTCTACAATAAAATCGGAATTGTCGTAGCCAAGGTGGTAAAAGCCAAGGGTTATACTTACGTCGTCGCATATGAATAGTCACTTCCTTTTCTATTTACTTTTTAAGACTAGCTGAAATTAACTAAATCACTTGAAAAAATAGATGAATTTGCGGTACAATGTGGAAAGCTGAATATGGATGCTATGACAGGGAAGAGTAAATTATTTGTGCATTTATAGAGAGGAAACGGTAGCTGAAAAGTTTCTATTTGTGCGTAATCGAACGTAGCCCTCGAGCAGCTTTAGTGAACTAATAGTAGTTAAAGCCGGTTAAACACCGTTAACGAATTGAGAGCCAGCTGTAATAAGCTTAAGACATCCAGCATGAATCCTTACTTCTAATGTATAAGGGCATTTAAAGTGCACTAATATGAGAAATAGTGATGTGCGAGAGTGCTTATCTTACTCTGCTGGAATTAAAGGTGGTACCGCGAACTTAAACTCCTTCGTCCTTTTGTTGACGATAGGAGTTTTTTTATTTGCTAAAAAGATGTATCCATTTTATTAGCGAATAATCTAAAGGCATTTGTCACTGATGTATTGGTGTGAATACACTGGTAAATCAAGACGAGTAATTATGAAGCTTGCCTAAGCGCATAAATGTCAAAAATTATTTCACAACAGGAGGAGTCAATATGACAGAAAACATTTCAATGCCGACGAAATACGATCCGCAGTCTATTGAAACGGGTCGCTATGAATGGTGGCTACAAGGTAAATTTTTCGAAGCACAACCTGAAAGCGGGAAGGAACCCTATTCAATCGTCATTCCACCACCGAACGTAACAGGGAAATTGCATCTTGGTCATGCATGGGATACAACTTTACAAGATATTTTAATTCGTATGAAGCGTATGCAAGGTTATGATGCACTTTGGTTACCAGGAATGGACCATGCAGGTATTGCCACACAAGCAAAAGTAGAAGCAAAACTACGTGAAGATAATATTACACGTTATGATTTGGGACGTGAAAAATTCCTAGAAAAAACTTGGGAATGGAAAGAGGAGTACGCTGGGCATATTCGCGCGCAATGGGCGAAGCTTGGCCTTGCATTAGACTACTCTCGTGAACGTTTCACACTCGATAAAGGTTTATCGGATGCCGTTAAAACGGTTTTTGTGCAATTATATGAAAAAGGCTTAATTTATCGTGGGGAGCGTATCATTAACTGGGACCCAGCAGCAAAAACAGCCTTATCGGATATTGAAGTTATCTATCAGGATGTACAAGGTGCATTCTACCATATGAAGTACCCATTAGCAGATGGTTCTGGCTATGTGGAAGTTGCAACGACACGTCCTGAAACAATGCTTGGGGACTCTGGCGTAGCAGTTCACCCGAAAGATGAGCGTTACCAACATTTAATCGGTAAAACGGTTATTTTACCAATCGTGGGCCGAGAAATTCCTATCGTAGCAGATGATTACGTTGATATGGAATTCGGTACAGGTGTAGTAAAAATGACACCAGCTCATGACCCGAACGACTTTGAAGTTGGTAACCGTCATAACTTAGAACGTATTTTGGTAATGAACGAAGATGGCACAATGAATGAACTTGCGGGTAAATACAATGGTATGGATCGTTTTGAATGCCGTAAGCAAATTGTTGCCGATTTACAAGAAGCAGGTGTCCTAATCAACATTGAAGAGCATATGCACTCTGTAGGACATTCTGAACGTTCTGGTGCAGTTGTAGAACCTTATCTTTCAGCACAATGGTTCGTTAAAATGCAACCACTTGCAGATGCCTCTTTAGAACTGCAAAAAGACGAGGAAGGTAAAGTTCAATTCGTTCCATCACGTTTTGAAAACACATATTCTCGTTGGATGGAAAATATCCGTGACTGGTGTATCTCACGCCAATTATGGTGGGGACACCAAATTCCTGCATGGTATCACAATGAAACAGGTGAAATTTACGTAGGTAAAGAAGCGCCTGCAGACGCAGAAAATTGGACACAGGATGAAGATGTGTTAGATACATGGTTCTCATCAGCACTATGGCCATTTTCTACAATGGGTTGGCCTGATGAGGCAAATGAAGAATATCAACGTTACTATCCAACAAGTACGCTTGTAACAGGATACGATATTATTTTCTTCTGGGTATCTCGAATGATTTTCCAAGGTATTGAATTTACTGGACAACGCCCATTCAAAGATGTATTAATCCACGGATTGGTACGTGATGGCGAAGGACGCAAGATGAGTAAATCACTTGGTAATGGTGTGGACCCAATGGATGTTATTGAGAATTACGGAGCGGATTCACTGCGTTATTTCTTAGCAACAGGTTCATCTCCAGGTCAAGATTTACGATATACAACGGAAAAAGTAGAGTCTGTTTGGAACTTTGCTAATAAAATTTGGAATGCTTCCCGTTTCGCACTTATGAACATGGATGGAATGACATATGATGAAATCGACTTAACTGGTGAAAAATCAGTAGCCGATAAATGGATTTTAACGCGCTTGAATGAAACAATTGAACGTGTGACTTCATTAGCAGAACGTTATGAGTTTGGTGAAGTAGGTCGTGAACTATATAATTTCATTTGGGATGATTTCTGTTCTTGGTATATTGAAATGGCGAAACTACCGCTGAATGGTGAAGATGAGGCTGCTAAGAAAACAACTCGATCTATATTAGCTTACGTATTAGACCAAACAATGCGTCTATTACATCCGTTTATGCCATTCATCACAGAAGAAATTTGGCAACATTTACCTCATGAAGGTGAGTCAATTACAGTGGCAGCATGGCCTACTGTGCGTACGGATCTTCACTTTGCTGAAGAAGCAGACAATATGAAGCTCCTTATGGATATTATACGTTCGGTGCGTAATATTCGTGCGGAAGTTAACACACCTATGAGCAAAAAAGTACCATTGTTCATTTCTGCTAAAGATAGTGCAACAGTTGCTACTCTTGAAGCGAATAAAGCCTATTTAGAAAAATTCTGTAATCCTGAGCCGTTAACAATTGGTGAAGGCTTAGAGGCTCCGAGTCAATCAATGACGGCAGTAGTAACGGGAGCAGAGCTATTCTTACCGCTTGTAGGTCTTATCAATCTAGAAGAAGAAATCGCTCGTCTAGAAAAAGAACTAGAAAAGTGGGCGAAAGAAGTGAAGCTTGTCACTGGTAAGCTTTCCAATGAAAAATTTGTTTCAAAGGCTCCAGAAGCATTAGTAAATGCAGAACGCGAAAAATTAGCGGATTATGAAGAGAAACATGCAGTGGTATTAAAACGTTTAGAAGAATTAAAAAACATGTAATAGCATAGTGATTTGAAGAAACAGCAGATGGCGAAATAGTCATTTGCTGTTTTTCTTTTTATGCATCAAAAGTTATGTATTGAGTTAGGAAAAAATATATAGTATCATCTATTTTAGTTAGTATAATAGATAAAGGCAAACTATCCGAAAGGGTAGGACGCAAAGCCTAGGGTCTAAGGTGAAGAGAAATGAGTATTTTTCAAACTATGATCGCCTGGTTACCATTAAATGAAATTTTTATTTAATTTTATGGCCATTCTATGTCGAGTAGAATGGTCTTTTACTTTGAATGCAAGAATAACGGAGGTTTATTATGTCAGGAAATATTGGAACAATTGTAGTGAAAGTAAACAAAGCTTGTGATGATTTAGATTTTGTGAGCGCTAGGGGCATTATAGAAGCAAATCTTTTAAAGTTGTCGGAGGCAAAATATTATCGACTATTAAATGCAAGTGGACGGGTTCTTATTAAGCATATTCTAGCGGATAATAAGGGGCAAAAAGATACGAAGATTTCATTAACACGTACAGATTTGCTAGTGATAAATAAGATTAATGAGTATTGTTCAAATTTTGATATTTCGATGTTGAAAAGAACATTAAAAAATTCGTTAGAACTAGTGCAAAGATCGGATGTTTTGCCACTTTTAAATAATGATGCAAAAATAATTTTAGATGATATGGGAGCGCTATTAGGCATCCATCAATTACAATAATTTGTTGTTTATTTGAAAAAAATTAGTTGAAAACACACAAATGATCACTCCTACAGTGGTTTTCTGTGTGTTTTTAAATTTGTATCAGAATTGTTTGTGTGCCAGACACCCTTTATACTGTAATGAAAGGGAGTGTTTCTTTTGTTTACTACGATAAAAGCATGTACAGATTTTATTTTTACATTAAAGGCGGTTGATCATAAACGTGAACCTTTAGTCATGATGCGTGAAGTATTGGCGCGTTTAGGGGACCCGCATAACAAGTTGCGCGCTATCCATTTAGCAGGTTCCAATGGCAAGGGGTCCACCGTAAATGTACTGAGAGAAATGCTAGAGAATGCAGGCTATCGGATTGGTGCTTTTACTTCACCACATTTAACACGTGTCAATGAACGTATGACCATCAATGGAAAAGAAATTCCGGACGAGCAATTTTTACAGTATATGAATAACTTAGCTTCAATCATTGAGGCAAATTATAATGGGGACTATCCAAGTTTTTTTGAGGTCGTCACACTTATTATGTTCCAATATTTCGCACATGAAGAAGTGGATTTTGCGTTAATTGAAACTGGGCTCGGTGGAAGACTTGATGCGACGAATGTCATAACACCACTTGTATCCATTATTACAACGATTTCTTTAGAGCATACGGCCTTTTTAGGCGATACATATGCGAAGATTGCTTTTGAGAAGGCAGGTATTATTAAAGAAGGTGTACCCGTAGTGGTTGGTGTTAAAAATAAAGAAGCACTTGCTACGATTCAAAAGGTTGCACAAGAACGTCATGCTAGGTGTCTTGTTCTAGGGCATGATTTTAAGGTGATTGCACAGGAGCAGGAGATGGGCATGCAATCATTTCATTATCACAATGCGCATCTTGACCTCACAGACATTCAATTAAAAATGGCAGGAGCGCATCAAATCGCTAATGCGAGTCTGGCTATCACAACGATGGATTTATTACGTGAAAAAGGGCTTATTCATTTATCCGAAGAGTCAATGCGCCAAGCGCTACAACATGCACAGTGGGCAGGTCGCTTTGAACAGTTCCCTAATAATATTGTATTAGATGGTGCTCATAACTCAGAAGGAACTGCCGCATTGATTCGAACAATACAGAAGGTCTATCCAAATCAACGCTATCGATTTATTTATGCAGCTCTTTCTGATAAAGACCATGCCAATAGTATTGCGTTAATGGATGCAGTCGCAACTTCTATATCCTTTACACAAATTGGACTGCCCAATGCCATGCCAGCTGAACAGTTAGCGATGTTATCAACGCATCAAGACAAACATTATAACAAAAATTGGCAAGTGATAGTGAGTGAAGTCATACAACATAAGGACCAACAAGATATTGTCGTTATTACAGGTTCACTGTATTTTATAGCTGAGGTTCGCCAATGGATGCAGGAGGGAGCACAATGATTCCTCAGTTCGATGACTATAAGAAAAAATGGGCTTTAACGAGTGATGATGTAATTAAGCCAGGGCTTACAGCGATTGAAGAAGCATTGGCACTTGTAGGGAATCCAGAAAGAACATTGCAAATTGTGCACCTTGCAGGCACGAATGGCAAAGGCTCAACACTAACATTTTTAGAGTCAATTGCGCAGGAACATGGCTTAAAAGTAGGCAAGTTCATGTCTCCATGCATTTTGAATGTGCACGACCAAATTCAAGTAATGCAACAACCTATTTCAGCACTAGAGATGGATCGCGTTTTTCAACAAATGAAGGATGCGGGGCTTAGCGGTAAACTAACGGATTTCGAACTTTTAACTGTCGCAGCGTTTTTGCATTTTGTCCATTGTGATGTCGATATTGCATTAATCGAAGCGGGTATGGGGGGCTTACTAGATAGTACGAATGTAGTGCAACCTATTGTCTCGATTATTCCGAGTATAGCGCTAGAGCATACGAAATTTTTAGGTCCGACCATTGAAAGCATTGCACAGCATAAAGCAGGGATTATTAAACAGCATCGACCAGTTGTAATCGGGGATTTACCTTGTGAAGCAAAGAACATTATTGAGAGAGAAGCTAATGCAAAGCAAGCACCTGTTCTAGAACTGAACAAGCAATTCCATATTGTGCGGAGGCATGACCATGAGAACTATAAAAATGATAATTTGGACGTACATATCACAAATCTTACACGTCATATGAAAGGACCTCATCAAGCGAATAATATGGCATTAGCCATTACTGCATTTTTAGAAGTTGCGACTGCGCTAAATGTAGCAATCAACGTGGCAAGTATACGCCATGGTATTGAAATGGCAAGCATTTTAGGACGATTTGAAGAGGTGTTGCCATATATTATTTTTGATGGTGCGCATAATCCAGCTAGTGCAGAAAAATTGGTAGAAACGGTTCACCAAGCGTTTCCTAATGAGTCAATAACCTTTGTTGTCGGCATATTAGGTGATAAGGATGTAAAAGGGGTTTTGCAGTACTTAGAGCAAATTAGTGAGACATTTTATTTTGTTGATTTTGATAATCCGCGTGCGATGTCAGCACAAGATATGTTGGCATTATGTCATGCCCCGCAAAAAGCAATTTTGCAAAATACAATTCCATTTTTACAACAGCAATCAGAGAAGAAGTGTAGAACAATCGTAACCGGCTCTTTATATTTATTAACAGAAGTGCGCGGTAGCTTGCTTGACGGAAGCGGACATAGGTAGTGACAACTGTTTTCCACTCCTGCGTGCGATTTAGATAGGGGATTGCTAGAAGGATAAGGATAGTTACTTGAGCAACGGCTTGTCAATTGCTTTCAGGATGTTACAAAATCGCCATGAAAATTATAGGTTTCATTAGAAAGGTAAAGTCAACTCATTAATGGGTTGACTTTTTTATTTTTTTATCACTTATGTAAGTTCATGCCAACAATCACACTCTAGTGAGGCGTAGGCAAACACTTTATATAACAAGGTAAAAAATATAATGTGGAACCTCACCAATTTCTATTAATGGTAATGCATTAAATTAGCATTTAAGCATACTCTCTAACATATACTTATATGAAATAACAGCTGATAACAGTGTCGTCTTTTTTTATGTTCGTTTTGATAGTTGAAGGAAGAGGTGATGAAGGTATGAAAATAGTTAGTCATGTAGTGAGAAAACAAGTAGTGCGTGCAATGCTAATTGGTGGTATTGTCGGGCTTTTTGGTGTTGCAGTTTTTTTAGGTGTTCTCCAAGCTAGTACCCAATTTTCTTTAAAAAAGGAAAGTGAAGTAGCGAAAAACGAAACTGAAACAGAGGCAGACTCCGCAACAATTCCGACAACAGGCGGTACTGCAAACTCAACTATGTTTTTTGCAAGTCAAGCGGGCGTATTTTCTAATTATGCAAGTGCAAGTGCATTTGTCTCTGAACATCCGTCATTGCAAGAAAGTGCAATTGTAGAAGTAGAGGGCAAGTTTTATGTATGGACAAGTATAGTGAACGAAGAAAGTGAGTTAGTGTTTCTAAAGGACCCACCAACATTTAAAAAAGTGTTTAGTGTTAGTGGTGAAAGTTGCAAGGAGGCGACAATTGCTGAAGTGATAAAAGTATTAGCTGATAAAAATACGACAAAATTAAATTTTAAAGAGGCAACAAAGGATTCCACTCTTCCTGCTGATTGGCAAAGTATTGGCAAGGCAGCAACCTCTATTTCTAGTGATTTAAGTATTGTGCGTCTTCAAATTTTTGCACATTATAAGTCCAAAAATGCTTGTCTTCAAACGAAATTCTAAGTCGAATAGTTAGCTAAATGAGTGTTATCTTGATTTTTTGAAAATTTTCAAAAACCGTATTCTCCGTTATGATAGAGAGAAGGAGGAATGGTGAAATCATGTTTGAAACAAATCATAAATTAGTACTTGCTTCTGCATCACCACGACGAAAGGAACTGCTTGCTATGTTGGACCTTCCGTTTGAAATTGTAACAAGTGATGTAGAAGAGACAAGTGTAAAAGCAACAACCATGCAGGATTATGTAACAGGTGTGGCACTGCTAAAAACACGAGATGTAGCTAAGAAAGTGCCAGCAGCAACGATTATTGGCGCAGATACAATCGTCGTTTTTAACAATGAGTTACTGCATAAGCCAAAAACACGGGAGGAAGCTATTTCACACTTATCTCGTTTATCAGGCAAGCGTCATGCGGTGATGACAGCAGTTGCCATCATTGAACCAAATGGTATAGAAACAACATTTGTAGAAGAAACAGCAGTTGTATTCCAGACTTTATCACAGGAGCTTATAGAAGCTTATGTAGCATCTGGAGACCCTTATGATAAGGCGGGCGGTTATGGTATTCAAACAGCTGGAACCCTTTTAGTTGAACGAATTGAAGGAGATTATAACAATGTTGTAGGCTTACCACTTGCAACGTTGTTTGCGCAATTGATAGCGAAGCATATTATTCAATTTGCGAAGGAGTGAAGCTATTGCCAACAGATGTTTTACCAAAAACGATGATTCGTGACGTCAATAGGGCAGATCGACCACGTGAAAGACTACTTCGTCAAGGTGCAATGAGCTTATCGAATCAGGAGCTATTAGCTATTTTACTAAGGACAGGTACAAAGGAAGAATCAGTTCTTGCACTTGCGAATCGTGTATTAAGTACATTTGAACGTTTACACCATTTAAAACATGCAACCATTGAAGAAATGATTGCCATTAAAGGTATAGGGGAGGTAAAGGCAATCCAAATTTTAGCTGCCATAGAGCTTGGCCGGCGCTTGTCTCAAAAGCAAAATGATGACAAGTTTACCGTTCGTTCTCCGCAAGATGCCGCAGCATACCTTATGCCGGATATGACCTCTCTAATTCAAGAACATTTTGTCGTAGTTAAGGTAACATAAATACTAATAAATTTAAGCAGACGGTGGCTTAATAAAAGTTGATGTCTGCTATTTTTATTACTTGGTTCCTGTAACCTTTTGCTTTCGTAGGTTCAATGACATCAATACTAATACTTTCTATTAAAGATTGTACAAAAGTACGCTTTTCTTCTTGTGTCAATTCAGGATAATTTTTAACAAACGATTCAGCAGTTTTAAATACATATTCAATATTAACATCACTTCGTAAAGTACCTTTCAAACCTTCTAGTTCTTTTTGTAATTCCTCATAGCGTAAGCGTGACTCGTCCATTCTGTTTTTAAATTCGTCATCTGTAATTAAGTCAGACGCCCATGCACGTTGGTATTTTTCGCGCTTGTTCTCAATTTGTTTCAACTCTCTTTGGATTTCAGTGGTATCACTATGTTCTGTTTCATCTTTAATAGATGATGGATCCAATATTAAATCGTTCATATATTCGATAAGCGCATCATCTATTTTTACTTCACGTACTGCAAATGGCGTTCTGTCAGGCTGATTTAATGCACATACTTGGCAGCGATATGTGTTCCTAACTTCTGTAGCATTATCGGTTTTACGTTTCCATGAGTATCGTTCCGAAGTACAACGATTGCCACAGTCTGGGCATATTATTTTGGTTTGATATACAAAGTGACTTGTAACATTACGTTTCTTGTAATTTTGACGAGATGTAATGATTTTTTGAAGTTTATCAAATTCATCTTTGGTCATTATGCCTTCATGGGTGTTTTCGTAAATTTCACCTTTCCAATACATGGCTCCATAAAGTGCAGGGTTATGCATCAAGTCTAATAATGTGCGTATATGCCATTTATAGCCCCGTTTAGGTTTGTATTCAGTAGAGTTCATATAAAGTGATAGTTGTCTAAAACTAAGCCCTTCACGGACTTTCTGAACCATTATTTTAACTGCTTTAATTTTTTCTTCATCAATTTGTAATTTGTGATTCTCATCTTTATAAAAACCGTAAGGTGGTTGAGCAGCCCATTCACCTTGACGGGCTTTTTCTATCTGTCCCATTACTACACGTTCCCCTAAGTTAGCACTTTCCCATTCAGCTATGGCAGCTACTATGGTAATAAACATTCTTCCCATCGCTGTAGAGGTATCATATATTTCAGTTGCAGAACGAAAAATACAACTACCTTTATCTAATTCATCAAGAATTTTGTGTAAGTCACGCACTGATCTAGTTAATCTATCCAGTCGATACACTAGCAATACTTTTATGTGCCCATCCTTGATATCTTTCATTAGTTTTTTTAATTGAGGACGATTTGTATCACGTCCTGAAATACCTTCATCTACATAAAATTTATGCTCTGGCCAGTTTTGAGCAATACAAAATGCTTTTAGACGTTCTCGTTGAGCAGAGATAGAATAACCTTCATTAGCCTGTTCTTCAGTTGACACACGGATATAAATTCCTACCGTCATGTAAAATACCTCCGATGATTTTGATTGTAGTAAATGTGCAAAAATATTCATAGTAAGTAACTTTTTTTGCTTTAGTAGATAAAATTTCTCATTAAACTTTATTTATCAGTATGTGCGTTTTCCTCTGAATAAAAATAATTATCAAGTATTTGCTGATGAATATGAACGATTGGACTATCACCAAGAGTAAATAAATAGACATTCTCTACGTAAGTTTTAAGAAAACCCTCAATTAAATATTTAATAATCACTTGAGGAACCTCATTTAATAACAAATGAGATACACTTACTCTATTTTGTAGAGAAGAGTATACATGTATAACTTTGTATTCATCATTAAGGAGATATATTTTTAAAGTACAATCACGACCAGCTTTTATAAGTTCTATTGTATCTTCCGATTGTTCAGATGTTATGTCTATTAATTTCATTATTATCACTCCTTAATATAAATAAAGAGCAAGACGGATGAGTCTGCTCTATTTTCTGTAATGCTTAAACGTTTAAGTATTAATCTAAATTAACAATATAAGTGACTACTTTACCATGTAGCCTTAAATCTTCATTAACTTTTTCTAAAGTGTGGTCTGTAAATATTGGGTCTGAAGAATTTGGTCTAAATATGAATTTATCGTCAGATTCATAAAAAAACTTGACTGAATAATCATAACCGTTACTATAAACAACAATATCCCCGTTTTTTAAATCTCCTACAGAACAACTTTTCACTGCTATTAATGAATCATGTGGGATAGTTTTGTTCATTGATTCACCGTTTACTCTCATAAAGAAAATATCTTCACAACCAGCGTATTTACCAAGAAGTTCATCCGGTATCGTAATGGTCTCGATTTCATCTACACACTCAACATCTATTGGTAATCCGGCAGATATTTTTACGGTAGGTAAAAAACGGTAAGTATAATCATTACCCTCTTTTAATTCTGTTGTATCTTCTTCTAACAAATTTTCAACGGTAATACCTAGAGTACGACATAATTTAATTACATTATCAATTGAAGAATTTACTAGATTATTTTCAATCATAGATCGTACTGTCGTATACGGCACTCCAGATTGTCTTGAAATAGAGGAAACATTAAATCCTCTCTCCCTCATAAAATTGGTTAATTTCTCACCTCTTTGCAATTATCTCACCACCTTTCTAATATCGTGTTACGGAATATCGTAACTTATGTATAAATAGTATCATTTAAAATACTGAAAGTAAACATTAAAATGCGACTTATCGTAGTTTTGGTTGTATTTATCGTTGACGCATTACGACACATCGTATATATTTAATTCAAGAGTTACGACACATCGTAATTCTATTAAATAGATATTCTAAAGAGTGAGGTGAAACAGAATGAACAAGCCTTATCCGAATTTAGAAGCTGAAATGGCAAGATGCGGAATTAAACAAAAAGATATCGCTGAGTTGCTAAAAAAACGAACTGCGACTATTTCAGAAAAGATGAATGGAAAATCAAAATTCGATATTGATGAAGCTTACGCTATAAAAAAAGCGTTTTTCCCAAATTGTATGTTGGATTACTTGTTCAGCAGAGAAGCAGTAGTCGCATGAAATTCAAAATCAATCAGTAATGAATTTAAAGCGCTGTGATACCGAGCCAACGACGGTATGAATTATTCGGACTTATAGCTTATGTGACGGTAGCAACGTTAATGGAGATTAAAGGAGTGAGAAGTGTGGAGGAACAGAAAAAAATAGCTACTACATCAAAAATTGTTGGTGCTTTAGTAGAAAGTGAAGCAAATGCTTTGGAAGCGTTAGAGATAGTAGAAAGAGCAAAGCAAACTTTTTTAGAAAGATGCTGGCACATCTCATCAAATAAAAAAGCAGACTAAAATAGCCTGCCTTAAACAATTAACTATACATGTCCACAACCGTTGTTAT
>NZ_PYWM01000019.1 GCF_003049665.1 Lysinibacillus mangiferihumi
TCACTACTTTTGGATACGCTTTTTGCCACTTCGAACAGAAGGAATCCAGCGCATCTTGGCCAGCTTCTTTGTGTTCAGCTTGATAGATTGTCTTGAAATCCTCGCACACTTCTGAGCGATCTTCCACGCGAACTTTATGTGATAGATTGCGTGTTACATGAACGTGACACGTTTGGTACTGTGCTTTTGGAAAGACCATAGAAATAGCGTCTACTATACCTTTTAAGCCATCCGAAATAAATAGAAGCACTTCTTCGATACCACGTTCTTGGAGTTCAGTGAGAAGTTCCTGCCAGTTGTACGCAGATTCGGTTGGCGCAATCGTGTAAGCCAGCACTTCCTTTGAGCCGTCCTCACGGATTCCAACAGCGATATAAACAGCTTCTTTAGACACTGTTCCACGTCGCATTGGAATATATGTTGCGTCTAAATAAACGCAGACATATCGTGCATTTAAGGGACGTTTATTAAAGGCTTCTACTTGTTCTGTCACCACTTTTGTCATGTTTGAAATCGTCTGCGGTGTGTAATGATGACCATACATTTTTTCAATTAATCCTGCGATTTCTGACATTGTAATCCCTTTTTGGAAGAGATGAATGACCGTTGATTCTAACGTGTCATTTGAACGTATATAGGGCGCGACAGTCTGTTGCTTAAACTCTCCGTTGCGATCACGGGGAATCTGGATATTTAAATCACCATATTCTGTATGCAATGTGCGTGAATAGGAGCCATTCCGTGAATTGCCAGAATTGAAGCCGATTCGATCATATTTTTCGTAATCCAAAAATGCCGTCAGTTCTGTTGCCAGCAACGTGTTCACAGCTAATTCTAAGTGCACACGAAAAACTTCAGTAATATCTTGTTTTTTACTAGAGCCTCAACGATTTCTGTTGTAAAATGATTCATAGGGAAGACCTCTTTTCTAGGATTGGTTGTGGTGACTTAATTCTACCAAGAAAAGGTCTTCCTTTTTTGTCTTCTTATTCATTTACACAAAATATTTTATACTCTCAACTACTTGTTACAAATGTGATAAACGTTACATATGTTTCACATTAGGTATTTAAAAATTTATTTGTATACTAGAGGGGAGGTCAGACAGGTAAATATTTCATCACTTAGTATTTATTAAATCCTAAATATTAGGGGAAGACAGACCGACGACCGATCCGCGCCCAGTAAACTTGTTCGGGGCAAGACATACATGACCGATCCATATTTGTTAAGGGTTAAAGGTTAAAGAAAATAATAGGCATTCACCTATGTTAAATATCCTGTAGAGAATAGGATGTTAGAAGTGGAATGAGCAACCACTAGGATCATTTGAAAACATTTTTATATCCCTTTGAACAAAGGCCACTCTAAGAGTGGTCTTTTGTTTTGATAAAAATAACTAATTTAATTAAACATACATAGTATATATGTCTATTTCCTTTGTCCTTGTATGAATAGTGTAGTAAAAACAAGGAGGGATTTTAAAAATGGGATGTAGAGATTGTAATAAGGCTAAAATTCACCACCATGCAAACAATATGTGTGGTTGTGAAAAAAATCAATGTTTCTTTAGATTTAAGGCACCGTGTATACCAGAAATGAATGGAGTTATTCCGCCACCACCAATTAATAACGCTAGGGTGTGTGAAATTTATTTAGCATCAGATGAAGCAATAGCTAATGGGCAATATTTAGGATTAGGTACGGCGTCGGCTTTATTCCCGCGGAATACAGTTGTTATACCAGAAAATGCAATTATAACTGGAATAGTTTTAAACGTACGCGATAATACACTAACAGCTGCTGATACCGTTACTGCCGAAGTAGTAATTAGTAGAAGTTGTGGTTTTACTGACCCTATTTCAACAGGTGTGATTGCTTCTGTAACAGGACCAAATACTGCTGCAAATCCAAACTGTTGTGGTTCAGCAACAGCTAATTATGCTGTGAATAAATGTGACTTATTATCTGTGAGGATTGTAACAGGTGATGGGGCACTTCCATTTGGAGCAGCTGTTACAGTTATGTATGTACTTCCTTAATCCTATAGATTTAGCCACATCTAAATAGGTGTGGCTTTTATTTTGCTTTGAAAACTGCATCAAACAGCCAAAACGCTTTGTGTTGAGAGGGAAGAGTTTGGTGTGGTTTTGAAAGCAAAAAGTTATTGAGGTTTTGTACACGCCTTCTGGTTTATGATTGAGTGGGAGATGATTTAATGTTACTGAAAGAATATATAAACAAACGCATTCAAATAGAAGAAAAATATTTTATTCTAATTGGTACACTTCGAAATTTATATGTAAAAGGAATTATTTAACTTCTTTTCAAAAGTGCAAAAGGGGGTATTGTATGACTGCTGAATCAATGATAAAAGGGGCAAAGCAAAAAAAGATAGTGAAAATAATACTGATTATTACCTTTTTATTTGTGGGGTTTATTGGATATGGCGTTTATTGGGCATTTTTCGATATGAACAGGTTGCCAAGGGGAGAATATCTTACGGAAGAAACCTCTCCTGATGGTACCTATACTTTAAAAGCTTATTTATCGAGTCCAAGCTTAAGCTCTGATGCTGTAAGAGGTGAATTAGTATTTAATGAACGTAATGGTAAAACAAAAAATATCTACTGGAATTATCGAGAATCAACAGCCAAAATTAAGTGGTTAGATAATAAAACAGTAGTAATTAATGGGCGTACTCTTGAAGTTCCTAATGAAAGATTCGATTTCCGTAATCAATAATTCAGAGTTCACAGTTTTGTTATGCAAAGAGAATCATAAAATGTTCTTCAACAAAAGGGCGCGATTCTGTAACAAGTATCAGGGCTCGGTTTCATTAAAGGGGCAATTAATTGAATAAAATACAAGAATTAAATTGGACGTAGGGATTGTGATGAAAAGTATTTAAACTAACGGAGCATGATTGTTGGAGAAGGGATTACATTATTATGGTAAAATCTTATAGGTGAGGAGTGACGAAATGGTTAAAAAAATGAAACGAATAGTAAATCTATAATTTCATTAACTCTTGGTATTCTTTCAATCGTAATACCATTTATTGGATTGATTCTAGGTATTATCGGTGTAGTTTTATCAAGAATAGCAACAAAGGAAATTGCAAAAAGAAATGAAAATGGTAAAGGTTTGGCGATTTTTGGTTTAATTTGTAACGTGATAGGGATTATCATTCAAGCTTTTGCAGTATTTTCAATTATCGCTTTTTATTCTTTAACTATTGTAAGTTAGTATTGCAGGTTCTTATTTTACTAATGGGGTGCTTTAGTTGAATTAGCATCGTTTCTCCTGATTAACAATCATTAAGCAATAATCGTTATCAAACAATGCTTTGGAAGGGTTTGTGCTAGACTACTAAACAAACTTGATAAAAATAGATAATTGACACACAAATAAGGGAGAATATATGAATACTATTTTAAAACAATTAACTGAAATGAAAGATGAATTAAGAAAGCCATTTCCTACTGAAGATATTAATAAAATAAGTGAAGATTTTCGAACAGAATTTTTGAATTTGTCCCATGAGGATGAGGTGGATTTCTATGAAGATTTTCGTTTCTACTGTTCGAACATAGCAGGAACATTAAGTTATGTCTTAAAAGATAAGACAAATCAAATTCCAGAAGGACAAATTGACATGCTATATAAGTCTTTTTTTGAATACTATAATCAATATGAATTTCTTGAAGGCCGGATAGCAAACTATAATCATTTCTTTCAGGAATGTAAAATCCATGAGAAAGCTAGAAAATTGTTATTACAGCTGGTATCAAATAACCATTATCCATTAAAACAACAGAGTCTTTACACAAAAATAAATCTGAATCTGAATTTTGAGAAATGAACTTGAAATTTATACAACAAAAGTAAGCCCGAAATATAAAAAGCGCACCTTTTCGGTACACACGACGAATAGCCGTTTATCTGAAAAAGATTTCAGATAAACGGCTATTTTGCACATGTGGCTTGGATTTTTTTCGACCAAGGCATGTAACTATTTAAAATTTCTGGTTGCTGATGGATCGATAAATTAGGTAGATCCGTCATGAGCTTCACTAAGTATTGATAAAAATCGATGCCGTTTCAGCCAAGCTCAAACAGATGGCATTGGCTTTCGCACCAGCTTCACTCACAGAAAAAAGCTAGTTCTTACGACCAATCTCATTTGGACGAATCGCATTTTCAGCCGGATTATTATCGATTTCAATTCGGCCATCGAATAGAAAAGCTTTTAATCCTTGTACACGATTTAATGTGTATTCGGCAGCTTTGAAATATGGGCCGGCCATGTATGTCTTGCCCCGAACAAGTTTATGGAGCGCGGGTCGGTCGTCGGTCTGTCTTTCCCTAATATTTAGGATTTTGACAAATACCAAGAGAGGAAACCTTTACCGCACCGAACCTACCTCCGAGTTTACAATACATATTTTTAATCTCAAACTATCGTACATGTTTTACATTTGTTCCAAACGTTACATTTGCAAATTTATTAAAGAGCCCGTTTATAGAATAGAAAAGAGACGGTTATTCCACAAAAGCGCCCTTTAGTTGAACAAACAAGTTAGTATTTCTAATCAATTTGTACTTGTAGTTGATTTAAAATTAATTTCAATACACTATCTTGTGACATATCACCAGTCAATTTCATTTCTCCAGCTACGTCAAGATAATCATTTGGATTCCACCAAGCACGTAAAGAATCCTCTCCGAATTCCATCTTTTTTTCTCTAGAGTTATGTCGTAAGACTGTCTCCTCAAAAGATAAATCAAAATAAAAAGCGTAAGCCTCTTGGTCATAGAACTGAATCAAGTTTTTTAGCATTTCACCGTAACGCTCTTTATATAAGATCCCTTCCACAATAATAAATTCACATTTATCTTTGCCATATTCCGCAATTTGGCGAATTAAATCAATGGAAAGATTTCCTTCTCTATCCTGGACCTTCAACATTTCACGGCGAACAACATCCTGGGAAACCAAAAGCGTTCCATGCCCCAAATAATTTTGAAGACTTTTCGCAGTCGTTGTTTTTCCACTTCCAGAGTTTCCCCGTATGATAATTAGTTTTGACTCCATATTTCCCCCGTGCGTTCATTAATAACATCTCAGTAAATAAAAGCATATATCCAAAGTTTATTATACAATTAAATGGCCCGATTGTTGAATATATAATAGATAACATGCTTCGTTAGTTGGAGAATCGATACTTTTAGAATTAACTAAAAAGAAGCAGCCTTTCGGCTACTTCATCATTTGTTTCAATATGTTTTTTCTTACCCTAAATATCGTTGTACTGGATAGTTTCATGTGCTTTCCAATCGCTCTCATACTGTTTCCGTTAAGTAGCCTATGAAGCACTTCAATCTCTCTATCCCCATGCACTAACGGAATACGATTCTGTACCTCTGCAATCTTTTGCTCATATTCCTTAATCCGATAATTTAGCGAATATACACGACGTTGTACTTCTGTATACACTGGATCACTAGTACCTCCGCTTGCCTTTGGTAATGTTGCCTCAATACCGTACATTGCAATTTTTGCCCCAATGTAACTATTATTATCGACATTTGCTACTGGCTTTCGTGCTTCTTCAATAGTCGCAACCATCCAATGATATTCTTAATCCACTGCAGTAAATTCTCTTTCGTTACTTTAATTTGCCCTTGTTAGCCCATCAGGTTAGCCCCCTTAAGCTGTGGTATAATGCTTTTTAGAAGGCTCAAGTGGAATAAACCAATTATTTGCTGTAGCGTGTGACGACGCTGCGGCTTTTCCATTTTTAAAGGTATATCCTATTCGAAACTTTTTCCATTTTCATTCGTAAATTAATTCCAACAGTTTTCCTTTATCATTAATTAGGAGGTTTCTAATGAATACTTTTGTTTTTGGAGCATTTACATTAGCAGCGGCTGCGTTTGCTTTTGCTGTATCAGCTGATACTAAGATTAAAAAGTTAGAAAAACGTATCGAAGAACTTGAAAGAAATAAGTGATTATACTACCTAACTGGATTCTGGAGCGATATTATAATCGCTCTATTTTCGTTTAGTGTTCATATTGTTCAGTAAATAAATCAATAGATTCTGTACATTTTCTTTCTTAAATCCCATTTAATAGAAATATTTTAGTGCTAAAAAATAGTTCGAATGTTCGTATATAGTTATAATTATCTTATCTTATAAACAAAAGGAGTCTTGCCCTATGAGTCAAAGAGTTGCCTACTATGATGTTGCACCTGATGGTATGAAAATTATGATGGATATGGAAAAATACACTAAAAAATCTACAATTAATCGAGCAACTAGGGAACTTATCAAGATTAGAGTCTCTCAAATTAATGGGTGTGCGTTCTGCATAGACATGCATACATCCGATGCTCGGAAGATGGGTGAAACCGAACAGCGTATTTATTGTTTAAATGCTTGGAATGAATGTACTTTTTATACACTTGAAGAGAAAGTTGCTCTAGAATTATCTGAGCATATAACTTTAATTCCTACTAAAAGAGTTCCAGATGATCTGTATAAGCGAGTATGTGAATACTATGACGAGAAACAGTATGTTGACCTTGTTCTAATCATCAATCAAATCAACAGTTGGAATAGAATTTCAATTGCAATGGGGAATACAGCAACTGAAAAATAATAGCTCTTTAACGAACATCTCACGGTGTTCGTTTTTTCCTTCCTTTGTTTCGCAATTTCTTTCAATTATTCACTTACTCCACCTTCTCAAACGAAACATCTACTCAAGCTCTTTCCCAATACTCCATAGTTCTCTATAAACCTTGCATCCTCAGCATTTCTTACTAGGATCATAAGCTTTACGTTTCGGACACCCTTTGCATTTGAGAAAGGCTATATGGTCCTGCTGATTGATTAGCCAAGCTATACGTTGTTTAACTTCCTTGCGTACCGTGTTCATTTCTAACACCCCATTCAATTGTCACCTCTGCCCTTGGTTGCTCTGAATAATATTTACATACTGTCATGTAAAAGCACTTCTGTATGGAGTGCTTTTATTTTGCCTTCAAACAATAATAAAATTAAAGTTAAAACAACAGCAAATCAACACTAAAAACTCCAATAAAAAAGATTGATATCAATAGCTCATTTTCTCAATAATATTAACCTACTGTGGGATGCAATATTTTCTTCTGGTGGAAAGAGTAATTCTACATTTGTAACAGTACGTTTTTACACCGACATCTTTATAGAAATATAAAACAAGTTAATCTTTAAGTTAAAGGATTATTAAATCTATAGGGTGACTTTCATATCATTTTAAATAAAATTTGAAAAAATATTACTTATTTTATAATATATGGTATTTTTACGGCTCATTACCATAACTTGTGGTTGATTTTCTGTTAATTCAATAATTTTACATTTAACTATAGATGAAAAACGAAAACTCACGTATCGTAATTGTGTCGAGACAAACCACGAGAGGAGTTTTCGCTTTGTACTCCAAGTTTATCAAAATGCTATTACCGTTACCATCTTTTTTCGAAGTTTCTTTTCCATCTGATGAAGAACCAAATGTATTTCCTGTTACTATAGGTGCTTATTCAGTGCCATGTCCACTTTGCCAGGGGAAAACCATTCGTCATGCGCAAACGTTACGTCGTTTTCGTCATGGCTATGCTTGGCATCTCGGATTGATTTGGATTGAGATGGTAATTCCACGTCATCGTTGTGTTGCTTGTGATCTTACATTTACCTATGACTTTGGTTTAGGGATTATACAAGCGTCATCGGCTTTGTTTCGTAAAGAGCTTGTTCAGCGTTGCCATGGGCGTTCCATTGCTGATGTAGCACGTGAATATGAACTACCCTATACGACTGTTGGAAGTTGGTATTATTTGTATGCACCAGATCAATTAGTAGAAGAAACAGCTACAGCTATCTACGTTGATGAGTTCGCCTTGCGCAAAGGACATAATTATGCGACCAGTGTTTTAAATGCCGACACAGGTCGTATTTTGGCGATTGTTCCTCACCGAAATCAAGACGCAATTACCGCTGTTTTACAGAAAGTAATAGGTCCTATTCGTGCCGTGGTAAGTGATTTCGCTCCAGCGATGGCAAACGCAATACAAACAGTTTATCCAACTGCGATTCATGTGCTGGATCGCTTTCATCTCGTGCAATTTTTCACAGAGGCCCAGCAGCGAAGACGACGTTATTTAGGTGAAGCCAAAAAGCATCATAAATCGCGATTCATTGACCGTTGTTTGGCACGAAAACCGGAACAATTAACGGAAGAAGAACGTGGATTTATTGCACAGTGGTACAAGGAAGATTTACATACAAAACACATTTATCAAGCATTGAATCATATGCGTTATGTCCTAAAAGCGACAACGATGACACAAGCAAAACGACGGTTAACAGAATGGTTTAAACAATATCAATTTCATATGTGTGGTGCCGTCTCTAAAATCGCAAAAACATTGATAACACGTGAAAAAGCGTTGCTGGATACCATTATTTCACCGCTATCGGATGGCATGATGGTAGGCACGAATAATAAAATTAAACTCATCAAAAGACGTGGTTTTGGCTATCGAAATGAAGACCGTTTTTTCCTTGGTTTACGTTTAGAAACAGGTCACTGATTTTGTCACCCACGACTTTTGGTGATGAGCCTTATAATTGATTTAATGGTAATTCAAGGAGTTGTTTGTTTTGGAGAAATCTAAGAAAAAGGAATTATTAGACTGGATTAAGTCTATTGCTGTAGCATTTGTGTTTGTTATTGCTATGAGAACGTTTATTTTTTCACCAATTTTAGTAGATGGTGCTTCAATGATGCCAACATATGAAGATGGAGACAGAGTTATAGTTAATAAAATTAGTAAGCAAATTTTTGGTATAGAAAGATTCGACGTTATAGTATTTGAAGCTCCTACTGGTGAGAATTATATTAAACGTGTCTTAGGATTACCTGGAGATCATGTTGCTTATGAGAATGACATACTTTATATAAATGGAGAGTCTGTAAAAGAACCATATTTAGACTTGTATAAAGAACAACTGCTAGATAATGGTACATTAACACAGGACTTGACTTTAGAGTCATTAACAGGTTATACAGAGATACCAGAGGGCTACTTATTTGTTTTAGGAGATAATCGTAGATTTAGCTCTGATACTAGAGATCCTAAGGTAGGATTAGTACCATTGGAAAAAGTATTAGGGAAAGCCAACGTTAGATTTTATCCATTTGACAGTGTAGGTATTGTTAAATAATTCGATTCATCAGAGAGCCTATAATTACAATAACGGATATTTAGTGTTACAAGGATTTATAAAGTATACAAAACATACCTAATAAACGTTCCAAATCAAAGTTTGGCCGTACACCAAAAAGTCACGAATGTTGTTAAATCAACGTTTGTGACTTTTCTTATGCGCATTATTTATTCAGCTTTTTATGCAGAGAGCAATTTGACTGGCTAAGTATTATTAATTTTCATGTTTTAAAATTTCCCAAATGTCACGTAATCTCTTAACTGCCTCTTCTTTCGAATAAGGAAGTTCTTTGTAAAACTTCTGTAGTTCTGGACTGTTAGCAAAGGCTTGAAAGTCAAGTCTGCCTCTTCTTGAGGAGCAAGCTTTTGTTTTTCTGTACGACCAAGAAGGTAATCAATTGAAACATCAAAAAAGTCTGCAAATCTTTCTAAGGTTTCTAAATCAGGTTCACGTATATCATTTTCATAATGGGCATAACGAGCTCGTGATAGTCCTACCGCTTTTGCGATTTCTTCTTGAGTTCGTTTACCCCTTAAATTTTTCAAATTTTTACCTAACAAATGAAATCACTCCATTAAAAGTGAATGTATTTATTATAGATACATTTTGTATCGATTAGGAGTTGTTTATTTTGCGCAAGGTTCTAATGACAAAAAGGATTGATGCTGGTTATACAAGAAAGGAAGTAGCATCAAACATAGGTTTGTCGGAAATATTTGTCCGTAAATTGGAAGAAGGAGGTAGAAATCCGTCTATTAAAACTATGCTAAAGTTTCAAGATTTATATGGAGAACCTATAGAGAACTTATTTCCAGATGTATTTCGAAAAAGATAGGGGGTGATCTTTAACGAACATTAAAAAAATATATGGCTAGAACTTGAAATACGTTTTATGAAGAGAGAAAAAGTAGGAAGAAATAGCTGATTCTACTGATATTTCTCGTGGTTATTATGCGAATATAGAACGTGGAGAAAAAACGCCTTCTGTTGCGGTTGCTCAAAAAATCTCAGATTATTTAAAGTTCGATTGGAGTATGTTTTTTAAACACTTTAATAAAAACTAAAAATTTTTGGGAGGTTGTAATGAGTGAATTGAAAACATTCAATCATCCAATGTTTGGTGATTTACCAGTAATCATTGTTAATGAAAAAGAATATTTGGGAGCTAATGAGGTAGCTAGTTCATTAGAATATGCAAGGCCTTATAAAGCAATATCGGACCATTTTGATTTGGAGGGAGTCCTAACTCAGGACGTTCTTACAAAAGGAGGCATTCAAAAGAAAAAATTCATTACACTAGGAAATGTATCTCGTTAGTAGCAGCTTCTAAGCAAAGTAAAAATCCAGAAATTCAACAAAAGGCTAAGGTATATGAAAAGTGGATTTTTGATGAGGTTATTCCATCCGTTCGTAAACATGGTGGTTATATTGCTACCACTGAAGATGATGACGATGTAACGATTATCGCAAAAGCTTTGATATTAGCTCAAAAAACAATTGAAAAAAAGCAAAACGAAATACTTGAGCAAAAACGAATGATTGAAGTACAAAGACCTAAGGTTGTGTATGCAGAAGCTGTCGAAGTATCAAAGGATACAGTACTTGTAAAAGATTTAGCAACAGTTTTAAGACAAAAAGGAGTAAATATAGGCGAGGTTAGATTGTTTAGATGGTTGCGTGACAACGGTTATCTATGTAAACAAAGAGGTGATATGTGGAATATGCCTACTCAACGTAGTTTAGAGTTGGGTGTAATCGTTGTAAAACATGGGCTTCGAACAGGAAATAATAGGGAGATGAAAAAAATACGCACGCCAAAGATTACTGGTAAGGGTCAAATTTACTTTGTAAATAAAATTTTAGCTGAACATGGTTTGCTAGTAATTTACTAGAGGAGGTTTTTGAATGAGTTCAAAGAGTCATTTAAAAGTAATAGATGGAATTAAAAAAGAAAAACCCGATTATTACGTGCTATATTCAAAAATATTTATTAATGAACTTCAAAAAGCTAGTGACAAGTACAAAACTGCTGCAGAATATGATAAAGATACACTCAAAAAGTTAATATGGTCAGGTGTTAAAATGATTATTGCCTCTGAATCGAGAAGTAATAATAAAGAGGGGCTAGAAAGTAAGTTTTCGCTAGTAACTTTTATCAATTCATTGTTGGCTTTATTAACTCCAAGAGAATTTCAAAACATTTTTCCAATAAATAAGGTTTACTATGCGGAAGAGGATTACTGGAAAGATTATTTTTATACTCGTAGATATATCGAGTGTTTTGGTGAGGATAAAGTGATTGGTGAAGAAATTGATGAGTTTCTTTGGGAATATCAAAATTGGACAATCAGTCATTATATGTTAGAAATGATGGGGATTGCGAGTGATTTACGTAAATTAGAAACGGGTAAGAGTTTTATGGAAGAATTTATAGAAGAGCAGGGACTACCATCATACACAATGCATGACGGGGTTGGTGGCAAACAATATATTAAGAACAGTCAAACAGGTGAAGTAACGAAGGTTAAGAAACCTAGACCACGTTATTTAAGGGTTGTTGAAAATGAAAAATAAAAAACCACATCTCAAGTTGGCGCTTGAAATGCGGTACTAAATATGAGTGACATCCACTCTAAACATTTTTCATTATAATAATAACCGAAAATGTTATTAATTAAAAGTGGATGTTACTCCAAGGAGGGAGCATCGTGCAAATACCAAGTGAAAGTGTTTACAAGCCATGATCCAATATTCAGAGTTTTATAATCTTACACCGCCACTATCAAATGATTTTAACGATTGGTGCAAAAGTGTGGTGAATGAAGTGGGTGATAGAGAAATACACCTACTTTATTTGGCGGTGAATGCTGCATTAAATAAAGGTCTTTGTTGTCAAAAGTTAATGACTATAATGTTTTACGAACTTCAAAGACGTAAATCGGAAATAGAATTTTACGTAAATTATGTAAACGCATTATCACAAATTAAGACCTGAATTGTAAAAGCCATAAATAAGGGTGATATCTATCACCCTTTTACTTCTTTACTCAGTAATGAAGCACTGTGGGGAATTTGAATTTCACCTATAATAGAATATAAACATTGAAGAAAGATAAAAAATTTAAAAAAATACAATTTCTTGTAACGAAAATCGTTCTAAATCTATATATAAGTATCCCAGTTAATATTTAAGGAAAGGAGGGGGCAGGTGGAGGATTTAAGTAGAATATATCAATCTTATGCAGATGAAGTAAAACGGTTTCTTATTTGTTTAACTTCGAATGTAGATTTAGCTGAAGAATTAACACAAGAAACGTTTTATCAAGCAGTTAAGTCAATCCATCGTTACAATGGAGAATGCAAAATATCTGTCTGGTTATGCCAAATTGCCAAACACAGCTATTATAACTACTTAAAAAAAGCGAAGAACATTGATAATACCAGTTTAGAAAATATTATGCTAATGGGATCAGAAATCCCCTCAAACAAAGATTTACCAGATGTTGCGATTATAAAACGCAGTACACTAATATCGCTACATAAAGAAATTCATCGCTTACAAGAGCCTTATCGAGAAATCTTTTTACTTAGAACATCGATTCAACTTAGCTTTAAAGAAATTGGTGAGATATTTGATAAAAGTGAAAACTGGGCAAGAGTGACCTATTATCGTGCGAAATTAAAACTATCAGAAAGGATTGATCCCCATGAATTGTAATATTATTAAAGATTTATTGCCATCTTATATTGATGAAATATGTAGTGAAGAGACTGCTAAAGCTGTTGAAAAACATATAGAACACTGTGAAGAGTGTCAACGATCCCTTCAAATGATGAAGCAGTCAGCCAATAGTATTCAAATAACGACAAACGAAGTAGCAGTAGCAAAAGAGCCTTTTAGACGAATTAATAAAAAGCGACGTATTCAAGTGCTTCTAGCGGTTGTGTTAACATTTATGATGACAATAATAGGAGCATGGATCATACAAGATGTTGGGGCTGTCAATGACATCTTTTTCCCAGATGAATGGGGATTTGCAACTGTAACTGATGATACGGCGGAAATGTGGGAGGGTGTAAAGTTTAATGATCAAAACTATATAATATTTGATAGTATTTTTTGGAGAAAAGAAATCGTTAATCATGCAAATAATGAAAAGAACGTTTTATTAAGAGTAAAAGATGAGAATGACAATATAGTCATTGATGAAGTTCAAGTACCTGCTGGAACAAGTGTGAAATTAGAAGGCCTGAAAAGAAATAAAAAATATTATATTGAAATCAAAGCATCACAAGGTAGATTTACTATCAATGCGATATGAGAACAAAAATAGTCATATATATCGGAGTATTATTCAATATTATGGCACGCTTGTTGAATAAGCACTGCTGTTCTTCTATAACTTAGGGGGACTTTAGTTCAATAATGTTCATCTAATTTAAAAAATCTTTTATAAGCTTAAAAAGCCATTCATGCTGAGTGGCTTTTTATTTTGTCTTTCTTCTCGCAGACGCTATAAAGAACGGGGAAAAAACTACTATCGAACAGTTTAGGGATTCCATCCAATAACTAAATTGGGCAAGGACGACATGATGAACAACAATCCATTATATTTAAAAACTTTTTTGCCTTTAGCTATTCAATTGTTTGCTGATGGTGGTGAAGGAAATCCTTCAGGGGATCATCCACCACAAGGAGATGGCGGAAACGGACAAGGGGCTAGATTGACACTTGAATTGGTTCAATCATTTCTAAACGACAATGATGAGGGTAAGAAATGGTTACAGTCATTTGCTGATACGCGTGTGACTGAAGCGATTAAAACGTATGAAACGAAAACTCTTCCAAAGAAACTAGAAGAGGAAATTACAAAACGTTACCCACCAGAAACAGAGGAAGCGAAACAGTTATGTGAACGGATCGTTTAATTGGTTTATACATTACCATTCAACAAAGACGTGGTAAGTAAACCGAATACCAGGTGCTCAGAAAAAAAATGAGTGCCTGGTTTTTTCTTTTGTTTTTAATTATACTGTAACAAAATAGACAGTCATAGGGAGTGAATGAATCAATGGTGAAAGCATTAAATTGTCCCAACTGTGCTGCTACATTTAATCCAATGGAAAATATTTGTGAGTACTGTGGAAGTTATATTATTACTTCGAAGGCGAAACAACTGACTTATGATTTAGATGTTTTCAAACCTACCTATAAAAAAATCTTTTTTCATGAGATTGAAATGAAGAAAGATGAATTACCAATACGCTCAGGTTTTGCAAATATCTACTACAGTATAATGCGTTCAGATGGCGGTCGGCTGTTATTAACAAACCAACGACTGATTTTTTGTGCACATGCTTTAAATATAAATCCTAATTTATATTGGGAGTTGAGTTTAAATGATATCAATCGAGCTAATCTTGGCTTAAATCTTCTAATATCGCAAAGAATTCAAATTTTTGATAAAGCAGACAAGGAAACAACATTTGTCGTTTATGGCGGGAAAGCTTGGCTACATGAAATTGATTGTGCTTTAAAACCAAAAAAATGAACTAGATTCTGTTGCATACCTACATGCTATTCAATCCCAGTTTTTAGGTGTGTAACAATCCACAACCAATGCCACTTCGTTACACAAAAAAAGTCACATTTCTCCCGAAAACATGTGAATTTGGGCGAAAACAAGTTTTTGTACATTCGTAAGAAACCTTGCTATAATGGGCTTTGTGATTACATATGAAAGAGGGTAAAAGCATGAATGCTTACGACGAATGTATGCGTTCATGCTTTTTCTATGTCTTGATATATCAACGTTTATAGGGGTTTTTTGAGGTTGGGTTTTTGAAAAAAGTCACGGAAAGTAAACATTTATTCTTAATTTAAATTTATAATTCAAATGAACTATAAATCAAGCACTAGATATCTCTATTGCTCTATTATAATAAGCGCTACTAAATATTTTTAAAAAAATAAGCAAACATTAAATTTTACGCAATTTTTAATAAAGTTGATTAAAATTTAATATATGGTTTAATATTCCTTTAATGTATAATATATTTTAAAAAAGGCGGTTTTGGAATGTTAGATTTTAGTAAACTTTTAGAAGATACTTTAAGTAGTGAGATAAATGATCCAATAGAAATTTTTGATTTACTGCCAGAAAAAGATGAAAAATATGAGGAATTACTAAGACCTGCTCAACAAACAGTTTTACAAACATGGTTTAATGATTACAGAGAAAAAAGAAACACAGTAATCAAAATGAATACTGGTAGTGGGAAAACAGTTGTTGGTTTACTCATGCTTCAATCATATTTAAATGATGGAAAAGGACCAGCAATATATATTGTACCTGATAATTATTTAATCGAGCAAATAATTAAAGAAGCCCAGGATTTAGGAATAAATGTTACTAAGGATAATAAAGCTAGTGAATTTTTAAATGGTGAAAGTATATTAATCACAAATATGCACACGATTATTAATGGTAGAACCAATTTTGGCGTTGGTGAAATAAGAAAATCAATTGGCTGTATTGTTATAGATGATGCACATGCATGTATGAAAGTTGCTAAATCCCAATTTTCGATAAGTATTCCTAGGACAAATGATATTTATGAGAAGTTCTTAAATATATTTAGTGATTGTATGAAAGAACAATCTGAAAGTAGATATCTAGAAATTAAAGATGGAGACAAAAATTCTCAACAATTAATTCCTTTTTGGGAATGGAAGAATAATATTTCAAAGGTTTTAGGAATTTTACACGAGAAACGTGATGATGATAGTGAGGATAATAAAAGCTTATTTTTTAATTGGAAACTATTAAAGGACAATTTAGAACTCTCAGAATGTATAATAACAGGTAAAGAATTGGTTATTAATGTCGATTTTTTACCAATTGAAGTTATACCGAGTTTTCATGAATGTCCTCATAGAATATTTATGAGTGCCACAATCGAGGATGATACAATTTTAGTTTCTCATTTTGATATTGATAGTGAAGAAATTAATACTAGTATAACTCCAGGTAATGCAAATGATATTGGAGAAAGAATGATTCTTATTCCACAAGAGTTAAATCCTAAAATTACAGAAGATGAGTTAAAACAATATTATAAGTATCTCTCAGCTAAAGTTAATGTTGTAATATTAGTTCCATCAACATTTAGGGCTAATTATTGGAAAGATGTAGCAGATGTAGTGGTTTTATCTCAAATAGAAATGCTTAGAACCGTTGAGCAATTAAAAAAACAACATGTTGGACTTGTCGTACTAATTAACAAATATGACGGAATTGATCTACCAAAGTCGGCATGTGAGGTTTTGGTTATTGATGGAATGCCAGATGCTAGAAGTGAGTTTGAAAAATATGAACAAATTGCACTAAGAGGTAGTCGAGAAGTTATAAAGGATACTATCCAAAGGATAGAGCAGGGAATGGGGCGCGGCATTAGATCAAAAGAAGACCATTGTGTTGTTTTTTTAATGGGGAATTCTTTAGTCCAATTTTTATACTCTAGTGATGCAAAAAAGATGTTTACTGAAACTACACAAATGCAATTGAAATTGTCAAAGAGCTTAGATAAACAATTAAAGGGAGCTACATTGATAGAGATTGATAGTGCAATATCAAGTTGTTTATCTAGAAATTCTGAATGGGTAAGGTTAAGTAAAGCTACGATTTTAAAATTAAAATATAATTCTCAAAATTCTTTTGATGAATTAATAATCAAACAAAGAAAAGCCTTTAATGATGCGAAAAATAGAGATTATAGGGGCGCAATGGAAAAGATACAAGAAATTATTAATGTTACAACAAACAATAGTTTAAAAGGATATTTAAAATACAAATATGCAAAGTATGAAAATTTTGTTAATCAGGTAGCGGCTCAAGAGACATTGATGTCAGCTAAAAAACTAAATAGCCATTTACTACACCCTGTAAATGGAATAGTTTACAGAAAAATGCAATTCGATAGTATACCTCAAGTTAATAAACTATGTAAATTTAATATTGACACTTATAAGGATACTAACGATTATTTATTAGGATTTAATGCATTGATTGATAAACTACATTTTGAGGATTTCTCTGCAAATGTTTTTGAACAAGCGATTAAGGATTTGGGAGAACATTTAGGTTTTATTTCTCAAAGACCTGAAAATGAGTTCAGAAAAGGTCCTGATAATTTATGGGCGAGTATAAATAATAATTGTTTTGTAATAGAATGTAAAAATGAGGCTACTTCTACTACAATCTGTAAAGATTACTGCAATCAATTGAATGGTTCAATTGTTTGGTTTGAAGAAATGTATCCTGCTATAAATACCTTTACTCCAATTATGATTCATCCTAACGTCAAGTTCGATTATGCTGCAAGTCCAGACTCACGAATTAGAATAATTAATAAAGATAAACTAGAATTATTACGTAATAGATTACGAGATTTTGCAAGTCAGGTAGCTCAATCAAATTATGATGTTAGTACAGTCGCTGGTTTATTAAAATCTTTTAAATTAGAATCCAATCTTATTATTCAAGAATATACTGTGAATCATAGATAAATATTAGTTTAATCTTCAAAGGAAGTTACAGTTGCATTTGTAATTGTAATAAAAATACAAATCCTTTGGTAATATTAAAGTAAGAATTTCCTTTTTCAAGAGGGCTGTTTTCTAGAAGGTTGTTGCTGTTAAAACATAAAAACAGAGTTAATCTACAAAATGTGTAGAATCAACTCAGTTTTTATGTTTGATATTTCGAAAATCGAACATTTAACTAAAGCCCCTATAGTTTAAGTAGACTTCTTCACAAACTTGTCTTTTTTAAACCTAATTAATTATTACTATTTATATGCTTATTTATTTTTTCTTATGTCAATGATAAACCCTTTTAAGATTCCAATTATTAGTATTAAAAGTGGTATCCCCTGGATGAAGAGAAATCCTGCCCAAAAATCATTTGTAGTGCTGGTCGGGGAGGCTGTTGCCATTCCACCTATAAATAAAGCCAATGGAGTTGCGATTACAATCAATCCCAAACTAATCATAACAAAACAAGAGAGATACAAAGTATTAGATAGTAACTCTCTTGAATTTAGTTTTAATTTTCATTTTACAATTAGTTGGGTAAACTTATCGTGCATCTTCTCCGTAGCAGCCACACGCATCCCAGATGTAACATGCAAATAAATCTTGGTAGTAGTATCAGAATTTTTATGACCAACCCGATTCATAATAAAATTCAAATCGACACCAGCCTCTGCCAGTAGACTAATATGTGTATGGCGGAGGATGTAGGTGCGGAATTGTTTGTTGATGTCGGTGAGAGCGCCGATGCGACGGACTGTTTGATTGAGCATTTTGACGGTAGGAGGGATGCCCTCCTTGTCGCCGAATACAAAGTCGGACTTTGTCCATTCGCGATATTCACGCCATTGGTAAAGTTGCTTCATTTTCTCCACCACAATATCATCAATATCGACGGAGCGGACGCTGCCAGCTGTTTTTGGTGGAGTGAGCTCGAAGTCACCCCTTAAACTTTTCTTTGCATACACCGTTTTGTTTATTTGAATAACCTTCTTCTCTAAATCCACATCTTCATACTTTAGTGCAACAGCTTCGCCTGGTCGCATTCCTGTAAAAGAGATTGCGTAGATCAGCGTGCGATATATGATATTACGATGTTTGTCCACGTAACTTAAAAATTCTTTTAGCTCATCTGTTTCTAAATAAAGCTTCGCTGTATCCTCACTGCTAGCTTCCTCTAACGTCATTTTTTTCTTCGGCACAAAAGTAGCCTCTACAGGGTTCGTTTCAATCAATCCTGATTCTTTTGCATAGGCAAATAACATTTTGGCTGTATTATGAGTACCTCTAAGCGTATTATAGGCAGTTCCATTAGCAAATAAATGATTGAGCAAACCTTGTAATTCGATAGAAGTGATTGCGGTCATTTTCTTTTTAGCTAAGTAGCGATTGAGTAGGGTGATGCAATAGGTACGATGTTCGTTGGTTGTTTCCTTGTTACCCTTCATACGATAGAGCTTTAACCAATCTTGGCTAAATTCATCAAACGTTATCTTAGCATCGAAGTAATATGCTTTGTTTAATTCAGCTATAGCTTTTTCAACTCTTTCTCGTGCTTCTGTTTTACTTTTACCACGACGTGTAATTTGACGGCGTTTGCCAGTGGCAGGGTTACGAGGGCCTTCACCAGTGCACCGCCAAGTCGTCTTATTAATTTGAACGAAATGCATTAGTTGTCACCACCTTTATGAAAGTACTTCCCAAATTATTTTTAGTTTCTCGACATCTTTCTCATTACATTGGGGTAGAGACTTGTACCATTGCTGTAATGAGGGATTGTGGGGAAACGGTTCTTTTAATGCAGGATTATAAGTAGGCTCATCGGACAAACCTGCAACGTAAATTAGTTTTATGTAATCATATTGATAAGCTGTGGCAATGCGTTGCAATGTTTCAGGTGTTGGTTTGATTGCATTGCCAGTACGACGATCCGTTCCTCTTTCAAGCATAGCCAAGTAAGAAAACGTAATATCCATACGTTTTGCTGCATCGCGTAAAGATTCATCACCACGTAGTTCTTTTAATAACTCACCTAAACTCAAAATCGTTCACCTTCATTTCATTAGTTTTGAATGCATATACCATTCTGTTTTAACTATAAAATAAAGTTATCTGTCTCACTATTCCAATTCAGCATATGTAACTTTTTACTGCGATACTGTTCTAATCGTTTGAATGCAAAATCAAACTCCACATTAAACAGCTGTTGTACATTTTCGACAGTGAGATCACTAGGCTCTAGTTCATCCAACATAAAAGAGGGGATACAAGCATGGTACATAAAGTTGTTTGCTTTATATTCTTGATATTCACGGAATAGGGGATACATGCGTTGTTGATTGCCAGTATGTAAGAGAACATGACCTAGTTCATGGCAGAAATCTTGCCATTGTTGTTGGTGTGTAAGTTCTTCATTTAAAAAAATGTAAGCTTTGTCTTTTGTAAAAAGAGCTTGGCTTTCATCTGACCAATAGATAATCCGAATACATAGCTTAGAAGCAATTAAAGTGAAATTTAGCTGCTGAGGTTTAAATATATCCATACGATTGTATAATATTTTGAGGAAATTCTCTGTGTGTGTTGTATAAAACATCTTAACAACCCCAAATTCGTTTTAAGAACAAGTGTTCTATTTAATTCTACTATAAAACCCCACTATTGAGAAGTGGGGCTTAAATTTACAGCACTTTTGCGTTTTGTAAAAATAAACGAATAAGCAATCCTGTTATTTTTATTGCAAAAAACAAAGCGTAAATGAATAACCATAATTCAAATACTAATAGGTATGGTAAAAAAATAGTTGTAGTTGTATTGATTCCATATAAATACGGTCCTATGGTAGAAATAAGGATGATAATGCCCCATAATACTATTAGATACCAGAATGGAAACAAAAATTTGTGTAATAATTTACTTTTTTCTAGAGGTTCTAATATTTTTTGATTAAAAACTGTCATTGATACTGCTAAAGAAGCTATTACTATACCAAATATAGAAGCACTCATTCCGGATATCCTATTGTAAAAATCTTTTGCTAATTCTGGTGCATATACACTAAAATCAGAAAGTTTAAAACCACTTAAGATATAGTGAATTAACAATGTAGCTAATAGGGAGTAGAAGAGAGTAAAATTAAAAACTAATCTTGGTCCACTAATTTTGAACATGCCAAAAAATGTAGTTTCTTTATATTTTTTCTTCATCCCTTCTCGCATTGGTTTCACCTCACAAAAATAATCTCTTAATTTCTTCGTTAACTCTTTCTAAAATACTGATTTTATCATTTTCTCTTGTTTTAAAGAACCGTGGAAATGTAGCAGAAGTAGCTGATTTAAAGTTTTTCTTTTTCTTTCTATTTTTGCGTTTACCAGGTACCTCAGTTTCAACGTAACCTTTTACTTCGACTGTACCATAAGCACTTTCTGTTAATGATATACCACTTTCTATAGAATCTGTAAACTCATTAGAATCTTCTTTATTATATTTTATTCCATTTGCATTAGACATATTAATATCTAAAACCCTTAAATTATTATCATCAATAATTTTTTCAAAATCAAAATATTCTTTTGATCCAGGATTATTTGGTTTAATCAGATTAAAATTTATTTCAGTTACTACATCCAATTCTTTGAAAAAATCACGAATACTATTTGCAGATGTATACGGAATAAGTTTAATATCACCAACTCTATGGTCTCTCTCTATAATTTGTCTAAAGTTATCAATAAATTTTTCCGAATCTATTTCGGTACAAGTTCTATAAGCAACAACTTCTTTTTTTATATTATAAAAAAAATCAACTGGGATTGCTTTAACATCTTCAAACGTTTTTTCCCTAGTTTGATTTCCATCTAAAATAGTAGCTGTCATTTTAGTTAATCTAGTTAAATTTCCAGCTATATATTTTTCGTCACCATATGTATACTCTTGTGTATCTGTTATTCGGAAGTTGTATTTATCATATTCAATCACTGATTCTTTATTTAAAATTGCATTTGGAATATGTTCATTAATAATGTTGTATCTATTCTCCATAGAAGAAAAGATGTTTTCGCTAATACTAACTTTAGCTAAATAATATTTTTTCTGACGCAAACTCATTAATACCTCCACTTTTAATTTATAATTTTACACTATAGGATTATAAATATTTGGTCCTGTGTAAATATAACTATAACATTTCTAAAATTTTTTAAAGATTAGGAATTGGTGTATAAATAAGAACATGTAGTTGTAGCATATTCTATTCTTCTCTTTTTATATTTCGAAATGGTAAATAATTGATTACTTTTTATATGCCAAATCACCGAGTTGAATAGGTGAAATGATGTTTTGATTATATCCACCGCTTACTTGATTTAGATTAACATTTAATCGGGCTGTAATTGAAAATGCAAGGGGATCACCAAGAGCCTTCGTCGATTTACTGTTCGTACAAATACACATTTTGGGATAGACAGCTATTACTCTAAGAGTAGCTTTTACTATATCCAAAGTACCATAGGACTCACCAGTATCAGGATCAAGTATTTCTTCACCTTGTTTTTCTATAATTTGAAAAAGCATTCCTTCAGTTACTCTATCATTTGATCCGACATTGAGAACAATTCTATAGTCGTCAATAATTTTAATTACTTTCGCTTCCATGGTTTAGTCCCCCTATATGTATACTAGCAGCATGTTCAAGCTCTTGCCGTCTTTCAATCGGATGTGAGTAGGCATACAGTGAAAGAAGTGATCTTAATTGCATGTTTTCCTCTCCTTTGGAAGTAATCATGTTTTTTAAACCTTCCCTATTATTTTCAAGATTTCTAATTTCATCTTTTAGTTGAATAATCTCATTTTCGTATTTGGATTCTAATTTTAGAATACTCTCTTTGGATTCTTGTTTAACTTCTATTAAAGTTTTTATTAAATCCTTAGTTCGAAAATAAAAAATTCCTGCTAAAACAGCAGTAATAAGTAAGAAATAAGAAATAAGCATTAATAGTTGTGTATTTAAGGAAATATTATCTGGAATTATTAATTTTGAAACAAACGGTAAAGCAATTGCACCAATCACCGAAGAAATTTGTTTCACAATTAGCACCACCCATTATTCAGTAGATTTGTATGCAGAACAGAAATGCTATACATCATATCGATGTATAGCTTATTTTTTTTCGTTTTTAATGATTTCCCAAATGTTCCGTAGCTTACGTACAGCTTCCTCATCTGATTTAGGGAGCTCTTTATAAAACACATTCAGCTCTGGATCATTGGCGAAAGCTTCAAAAGCAGCATCGTCTCTTTCTTGCTGTAAAAGTTCAAGTTTGTCAGTACGACCAAGAAGGTAATCGGTACTGACTTCAAAATAATCAGCAAATTTATTAAGTAAGTCAAAATCAGGTCGTCTCTCATCGCGCTCATACATACTAATTGTGCTTTCAGCTAGACCGAAAAATTTACCAAACTCTTTTTGAGATATATTTTTACGCTTTCGAAGAGTCCTAAGTTTTTGACCAAAAGGTTCTGTCATAATTTTATCACCTATCTTTATAATAACACATATTGTGTTAAAGAAAAATTTCTAAATTTTAATTGACTTCACATTTTGTCTTGTTTTATATTATAAATAACAACACGATTCGTGTACTTTAGAGGGGTGGTTAAGTGAATAGGGAAAGAATAGGAAAAATTTTAATGGAATTACGGGGAGATACTTCCCGTGAAGAAGTATCTAAAGGCATTGGAGTAAGTGTAAGTGCGGTACAAATGTATGAGAATGGACAACGCATTCCTAAAGATGACATTAAAGTGAAAATAGCCTCCTACTATAATAAAACTGTAGGAGAAATTTTTTACACTTAAACTACACGAATTGTGAAGTTTGTTAAGGGGGTTGATTAAAATGATTGATTCTGAAAAGGGAAATTCTGCGGGTACGGAGTCTGAAACGACACTATTACTTCATGTGATTGAACAAGGTGTGCAGTCCTTATTACTTAGAGACAAGTACCTTCGAATTCTCATAGCAATTCAAACAATGATACTCATATATATGTTGTTAAAATGAACTTCCTAACGGTAGTATTGATTATTTTCTCGTTGTATATGCAGTCGTATGGTCGGATTAACTACTTATTGAAAGGAGGTGAGAAAGATGCGTAAACAAACTTTCAAAGAGTACTTGTTACGAAATTATCCACCAAATGTAAGGAGCTTGGAAGAGGCGTATGCTTGTAACATTTGGAAAGATTGTACTTTAGAAGAGGCGATAGATATGTCTAATAAAATCATAGAGCTTTTTAAAGAAGTAAACATGACGTACAACGATGCATACGCCATGCTTGGGTTCATTCGTATGGATTTAGACTATCGCTCTGAGCGTGTGAAGTTTTAGTTATTCGAATAGTAATAAAGCCTTGTAAATTTTATAGATTCACAGAAAGGTAGAATTCAAATGCTTAACAACACTACAGTAGAGGAAGGTTAGCACCAGTGAAGGTGCTAATCTTACCAACTAATATAAATGATGTCTGGTGTTTTCTTAAAGTGATCTCCTTAAGATTCAAACCTATGAATATATTGATATTTGCTAAAAAAGGGTGGCTATATTGTGTTTTGTTTAAAAACTATTAGAAAAACAAAAGGAATATCCCGTTACCAGTTAGCGAAACTATCAGGAGTGAAAGATTCTACTATCCAAATGATTGAAAATAGCGAGAATCCAAATCCTACATTCAAAATAATGTGCAAACTAGCAGATGCATTAGAAGTGAGTTTGGATGATTTAAGGGGAGGTGAGAAGTTTGGGATGGAGCATGACAAAACCGAAGCGTAAGAAAAAGCGCAAAAAGCCTCTACCTTCGGATGAGTTTCGAAATGTAAAAGGGGTTAAGCGTGAGCGGATGATTGCTGAAAGGAAAGCGAGACAACTTACGCAAGCACAGTTAGGGAAAATGGTCGGCTGTTCAACTGCTATGATAAGCGCTATTGAGAGTGGTCGAGTTAAACCAGGATTAGAGGTTTCATTGCAGTTGGAAGTGGTTCTGGAGACATCAATTTTTGAATTATTTCCGGATTTATAAAAAAAGTACTTGACTTGGAGGGGGGCACTTTTTTTCCAGTTTTCAAGAAATTGTACGAATGTAAACGAAAGAGAACAAAAATGAATGAGACTTTCAGTAACTAACCCTTAATTTTAAGAACATAAACGAAACAGGATGAAACAAATTATTTACATTTAATTACAATTTTGGATATAGGTCAAAATTTATAATGGAGGTAAGGACATGATCAATGTAAATTTTGATTCTGCTGAACTTCGGGCATTAATTAGGGAGGAAATGAGGGCAGCGCTCAATGACTTGGATTGGCAAGTGAGACCACTGCCGCCAATGCTTACGAGGAATGAATTGAAACAGCTACTACGCATTGGGAATACGAAAACGTCCGAGCTGTTAGGAAGAGAGGATTTTCCTGTCTTACGTGAAGCGGGGGTGTTAATTCCAACACATTTGTTTATGAGATGGGTGGAGGATCATACGGAGTGGGTAGAGCAAAATGTGAAGCCTTTTAGATCCATAGGTTAATGTTTTATATGAAAATTTTAAAACAAAACAACGTAATATTGTATTCCGGTTTGGAATGTGAAAGGTGGTGAGACGATGAAAATTGGCGCCATTTTGCAAGCCTGTCGTGAACGCGCAGGGTTGTCACAAGAAGAACTGGCATTTCGTATGAATCGATCGCAGTCTTGTATCTCTAAATTCGAAAATAGCGTAAAGATTCCTGATGCCATCACCTTTATGGAATGGTTTAAGCAAACAAATACGCAAGAGGTCGCTGTCGCGTTTTTAATGGGGATGGACGGGCTAACAATTTTACAAACATTGCTTCCGATGGTTGGTGGATTTGTATGTTGGATTATTTTATGAAATCAGAAAGGAGAACACTATGGAAAAAATCAAAGCGTTTTTAGCTTATCAAGAGACAACTAAATACAAATTGCATAGGTTAGCGAATGCCAATTTAGATATATGTTATTCAAATTATGAAATGAAGGATTTGATATCCATGTTAAAGGAAAAACATGCGATGGCAAAAAATGCAGGGGTTTTAGGGATAGATTTTTATGATGGAATCTGTAATGTGCAAGTGTCATATGACGATTTTCAACGTTTAACGAAAGGTGTTCAGGACATTCGCATGGAGCTTTCTCAATTTCCTGAGCCTGAAAATGAGCATTTATATGCTGAAGTAGAGGGCATTCATTTAGTAGCTGTTCGTTCGATTGAAAAAGAAAAAATGCAAGCGCAATAGCACCTGCATAAAGGTTGAACTGTAGCTTTGGTCGGTCTCAGTTCAAAAATTTAATAAAAATCTTGTCCTTTTATTATGGACAAGAACTGGATAGAAGTCAATAAAGGAGGAACGGATATGAAAGAAGTTTTAGAGAAACTGTATGCATTTCTGGCGCAGGAAGAAGAGTTGTTACGGGATTATGCCGTCGATGTAGCGGAAGCCTACGATAGTTGTTTGTATGTAAGCAATCAAAAGGATTACTTCGCACAAAAGGGTCGAGTTACTGCTATAAGAGATGCTATTGAATTAGTGGAAGATTTAGAGAATCAATTGCAAATGGTTTGATTTATTTTTAGGGTTCATCAATTGTCTAGTGAATTTGATGTTGCAACCTTGCACTCATAGGGTGGCGACAATTTGTCGCCACCCTTATGAAAGGAGAAGTCGCATGGATTTAACAGAGATTCAACACGCGGATAAAAAGGTGTTAACAACGGCTCAAATTGCTGAGGCGTACGAAGTGGACAGTAAGTCGTTAATACGAAATTTTCAACGAAACAAGGAGCATTATCAAGAAGGTACGCATTACTTTGCGCTAACAGGGGAGGCACTGAAACAATTTAAAGGTGGGCGACAAAATGACGCCACCCTCAAATTTGTATCATTGCTATACCTGTGGACAGAAGAAGGGGCATTTTTGTTAGCGAAGTCACTCAAAAGTGACAAGGCGTGGGAGGCATACCACCTGCTTGTTGCGCAGTATTACAAACTGACAACCGAATTGCAGCAAGTACAAGCCATTTCATTGCCCTATGACGAGAAACGCTTATTAGCCTTGGAGCAACGTGTACAGGAAATTGAACAACAGCTACATGGAATCACACTACATACAGGCGAGCAAAAGCGTTTACGACAAGCGGTGACTGAACGTGTAAATCAATTGTGTATGGTGCAAGCGCGCCGTCCAGCCTTTTTCGCGTCCCTTTATCGTGAAATCAAACGCCGTTATCAAGTGGTGTCATATCGAGATGTTCCACAGTGCAAGCTTCAAGATGCTTTGCACTTTATTTCCACATGGAGAGGAGGGGCAGACACATGAATCTACTCATCAATGAACCGCCTTTACAAGTTCTGCCTAGTTTAGCTACTAAGGTAGGCTTGAATGAGGCGATTGTATTACAGCAATTGCATTATAAATTGCTGATTTCTGCACATGTCTATGACGGGCATAAATGGGTGTTTAACAGCTATCAGCACTGGAAAAAGGAGTTTCCGTTTTGGTCTGAAAAAACGATTAGGCGTACGATTAGAAAACTTGAGGAGAATGGCTATATCATTTCAACGGATCAATACAACAAATATAAAATCGACAAGACGAAATGGTATCGGCTAAATTATACAAAACTTGGTTATATAACGATGGGACAACATGACCTATCGAGCGAGTCAAAATGTCCAGACACATGTGGACAACATGACCCTACACAGGGGGACAAGTTGACCTCATCAAGTGAGGACACTTTGACCGCACCAATAACCAAAGATATTAAGAGTAATAAAAATAATAATAATGTCGAGCAACTCGACATTGTGCATGAAATTATTGCTTACTTAAACAAAACAGCTCAGAAAAACTTTAAAGCCACAACAGCTGCTACCAAGCGACTTATCCATGCCCGACTGAAGGATGGCTATACGTTGGAGCACTTCAAATGTGTCATCGATACAAAGGTCAAACAGTGGCTGCACAATCCGGACATGAATAAATACTTGCGTCCAGATACGTTGTTCAACGCTACAAAATTTGAAAGCTACTTGAACGAAAAACAGAGCGTACCAACAAACCAAACTCATTTGCCTGAATCACTCGATTTAGATTTTAGCAAGGGGGAAGATCTGTAATGGCATACCAAAACATTAGCATCGAGCTAGCTGAAAAAAGTCTACTGGGAACGATGCTCCATGAAAATTATTTAATTGCAGATAGCAACTTAGAGGCAGCCCATTTTATTTCGCAAGTACATCAAAATATTTTTACGAGCATGTTACAGCTTGTCAGTGAACGTAAAGCTGTTGACTATATCACATTGCTGACAACACGAGAGCCGATTGAACTTGGTGGGGCAAATTATTTAGCGGAGCTTGGGAGCTTTGCGAGTGCAACGAAATTTGAGGAGTATGAAACCATTGTGCTGGAGAATTGGCGAGAGCGATCGAAGCGTCAAATGATGGAGCAAGCACAGCAAGAAGATTGGGGCATAGCGGAAATTCAACAGGCACTGGACAAGCTCATGATGCAATATACGACTACCAATACGAGCATTAAAGCCGACTTAATGCAAATGGCGAAGCGACCTTTCGAGCAAGAAAACAGCAAAACAGGTGTGCTTACAGGGCTACTCGATTTGGATAAGCTACTAAACGGTTTTCAAGATGCTGAGCTTACGATTATTGCAGCTAGACCCTCGATGGGGAAAACGGACACGATGAACCATATCGCACTAAAAGCGGGATGGGATGGCTATTTACCAATCATCTTCTCACTGGAAATGAGTCGCACCACGCTAATTGATCGCCTTATTGCCGCAACAGGCAATTTTAATCGCTTAAAGATGCGCAATCCCTATGAGTATTTTACAGACGGACAAAAAGAAAAGTGGATGTCAACGCTCGGCATGCTTGATAATGCCAATATCGAAATTGATGATCGAGCAGGGATGACCGTCCCACAGATTCGAGCTACTGCACGAAAAATCATTAAGGCCAACCCTGATAAAAAGCCCGTTATCTTAATCGATTACTTGCAAATCATTCGAGTAAGCAATCCACGTGATAATCAAACTCAAGCAATTGGCCAAATATCCTGGGATTTAAAGCAAATGGCAAAAGAGTTTAATTGCCCTGTTATTTGCCTAGCTCAACTCAATCGCAGTGTCGAACAACGTCAGGACAAACGCCCTGTAATGAGCGATTTACGAGATTCAGGCAATATCGAACAAGACGCTGATGTCATAGCATTTTTATATCGCGATGATTACTACGCCAAAGAATCCGAACGCCAAAATATGTTGGAGTTTATTATCGCTAAGCATCGAAATGGACCAACTGGGACGGTTTTTGCTAGCTATGTAAAAGACACGGGCCGACTGTCCAATATAGCTTGGAGTGTTGCAAGATGAGCGACTTTATCACAGTGAAGGAGGTTTTGGAGTATGCCACAGAGTTTGAATTGTGTTGGTTTGCCCATCAAGTCTATTGGGCTGTGTCTACACAACAAATTCAGTTGGAGGATGATTCTAGTAAATTGCTAGAGGTGGCCTATGATGACGCGGCAGTGCGGGAAATGACCAATCGAAATGTCCTTGGCATTGGCCACATTAAGCTATACGTCGTTAAAAGCTTCGCGCAATATGCTTTTTACTTTGCTAGTGATCCACTGGAGGTCAACATGCTGCATCAAACGTTATTTGGTGAACTGCCAGGAACCATTACGGAAGCCCATCGATTATTAACAAAGGTGATGTATTTTGCCGATTTCGATATACAAACTTCACTGATAGAATACCGCAAATCCATCGTGCAATTTCCAGCCTATCTTGGTCATGCAGCGGCAGGACAATATAACTTGTATCGTCTAGATTTGCACAAAGGGGTGAGAGGGATTGTCTAAGCAAGAACGTGAAGAGATTATTGCCATTATCATGCTACGCAAAAACTACGCAGAGGAAATGCTTCGCAATATGTCAGATGAAGAGCTAGTGAAGACGTTGGATGAGTTATAAAAGTGACTTTAACTTGAAGAAAAGAGAGGGATGAAAATGGATAATGTGAATATTTATGAGATCATTGGCGTTTCGCTGGACCCTATTTATCAGGCACTCAATCAGCTTCATGATGATGAAGAAATCCATATCGGCAAACATACCATTCGCAAAACAGCTAAATTTTACGAAATTGAAAATGATCGTTTGCATGAATGTTTTAAAGAAAAAGAACGTTGCTATCAAGTGTTAAGCAATTTAGTCATGTTTAATTAAAAAAGCTATGGCGGCAACCATAGCTTTGATAGAGCAAAGGCTTCTCCCTTGCTACCGGTAGTATCATTATAGCATAAGGGGGAAGCATTTATGCGATTAAAACCACTAGTCATTTCGAACGACGGCATCCTACAAATCGACATCATGGAACTCCCCGAAAACTGCGTCATCGTCCTCTCCGATGGCATCGCAAAATTCACCGAGCTCCCAGCACACGCTAAGACAAAGATTGTGACGTATCAAGGGAAGGTGAGACGTGTTGAGTTTGATGAGGGGGAGGAGTTTTGAAGTAAAATATTAGTCTTGATGGGAATATTTATATTGTTATAATAGTACTAACTAAGACTTAGGTAATGGAATATTTATGTAGAGATTAATGCGTATAGAATAAGTTTTAGTAATATTTTAGAAATTATTGAAAAAAAGAAAGGTGTGAATAATTATTAGACATAACACAGTTAATGGTGTATTTATTATTGAATCTTTATCATTAAAAGATGAAGAAAGTGAACGATTCGAAGGAGAAATATTAAGAAGAATATTAAAGATGGTAGAAATACCTGTAGATTATCGTTATATTCGGACAAATGAAGAGTTACAAGTTATGATTAAACAGTTTGAAAAATCTAAATTTAAATACCTTCATTTATCATGTCATGGTAATGCAAATGGCATTGCTATGACTCTAAATAATACATATCCATTTAAGGAATTCAAAGATATGTTTACTGTTAAAGGTTTAAAAAAAAGGTTGTTTCTATCATCATGTTCAGTATGTGGAGAAAATATAAAAGTAGGTATGCATGGTAGTGATTTTATTTCCATTGTTGGTCCTAAAAGTGATATTGAGTTTGACGATGCAGCTATATTTTGGGCAGCATTTTATCAACAGATGTTTAAATTTGAAAATAATATTTTAGAAAATGATAAAATGTATGAAATAATTAATAAAATGTCTTCTGTTTTAGAAGTAAAAATGGCTTGTATTTTAAGAAATAAAGAAACGAAGAAATACTATGAAAAAACAATAAAAAATATTTAATGCATATTCAAGTATATATAAATTCAGTAATTAAATTAATTTATTTTGGGGTGTTTTTAGCAATGGATCGAAGTCAGATAGATTGTATTAAGAGAAATTCAAAGGGTTCTTATAGTTACATGAGAAAATTAAAAAAAGAATGTCTAGTAGGAAAAACTATGATTGATGAGATGAATTTTGTTGAAGAGTTAGCGATTAATCATTCTAAAGTCGAATTAAATTATCTTGAAAACGGTTTAATGTCCTCAAGCGAGAATTCGATTAGATTTAATAAAGACTTTTTTAGTATTTACATATCATTATGTGTAATATTATTTTCAATTATTGGAATTGGATTTTCTGGATTATTCGGGTATTTCAATAATGTAGCCATGAAATTAATTGATGCTAAAATAAATAATGGAGAAGGTATTGAAGAGGTAAACCAATTATTTGATCAAGTTTATGGATTAGGTTTCAATGGCATGTTATACGCTGTATTTTTTTTAATAGTATTTATTTCGTTATTTCATTTTTTTACGTACATAACAGATAGTAGAAGGGTAGTCTATTTAAATTACGTTAGAAATGCTATAACTTTAAAAGAGAGTATGTTAAATAATGATGATACAAATACAATTTAAAGTAATTAAGTTCTTTATTATTGTTTTTTCTCAAAACTTTTTCTGAAAGGTTCAATGTATTAATTATTGCTATGTATTGTATCCTTTTAAGTGATTAAACACTGAGTACATATTAGGATATGGGTGGGAAATATGAGTAAAGTATTTTTTTCATATATTGGATTATCAATTATTTATATAGTAATACAACTTTTTTTGGATATTTTTATTAACGAAGACCAGGGGAAATTAGTTACACAAGTAGTAATATTAATATTTATAATACTGTTACTAGGACCATATTTAAAAGGGTTTAGAGATAGTTCGGATAATAGTGAATTTAAATTAGTGAAAGAACAGAATAGTAAAAAGCGTCAGTTATATATTCGCTTAGGTGATGAATTTGATACGGATTTATTTATCTATGAAATAGTTGGAAATCAAAAAGAGGGAAATAATGATTTAGCTGATCTTAAAATGTTTAAAGCGAAAGTAATAGAGAAAGTAGGACCGAATTTACACGATTACTATATTATTAGGCAAGCAATTGAAATAAAACTAAAATCGGGTTTCCTTTATTTTTTATCAGATATTAGTAAAAAAATTTTAATAAGCACTATTACAGTAATAATTTCAGGATTATTTATAACTAGTGCAATAAATATTATAAATAATAATGAAAGTAAATTAGGGCTTTTAACATTACTTATCCAATTCGCAAATTCAGGATTATTCACATTAATCATTATTCATATGATTTTTTATAGTTTTAAAGGGATGAAAAATAGAGCTTTATTATTGAAATCCATAATTGAATTAATTATTAGTGAGAAAGAAAAGGAAAATAATAAGAGTTACACTATAATTGTATAGTTCTACCAGCTCACTGGAGGACAACAATGGATAGCAGCTACAACTGTTGCCATTTGTTGTCCTCCTTTTATTTTTTAACCAAAGGAGTGAATGATAGTGGATATTCTAAAAAATATTGATGGCAAGGCAACACAAAAAGCCATTGAAAAGGTTTTACGACAATATCGAACATATCAACTAACGACACCGGAGGATTTGTTACCGACTATTACTGCGAATTATACGTTAAACATGCCATCTTACAGTGGAGGATTCCATTCAAAAGTTGAAGAAGCAGCAATTCGAAATGTAGAGCACTACCAGAAAGCGAAAGCCTTTTTTGAAAGATTTAATCGTGCATTTTATAAGCTTACGCAAAAAGAGCGACAGATTATTGTAATGGCTTGTTTAGAGGAAACACCTATGTTTAATTATCAAATTTCAAAAAAGCTTCATATTAGTGAGCGAACGTTTTATCGTATTAAGGCACAAGCATTGTATAAATTGGCATTAGCATTGCACGTAGAAGTATATGAGGGGGATGAGGTGAGGAGCCAATGAATTTTGTCCAGCCAATACGTGATGTAGACAAGATTCGTGAAGTTCGTAAAACGTTGCAAGACAATCCACGTGATGAATTGCTTTTTTGTTTTGGTATTTATACTGGGCTAAGAATAAGCGATATTTTGCGTTTAAAGGTAGGAGATGTTCGTCATAAGCAAGTGTTGTTTATTAAAGAGTCAAAGGTTCAGAAAAAGAAGCAGAATAAGACAAAACGCATTCCAATTTTAAAAGAACTGCAAAAAGTGCTCTCTCCATATATTGAGGACAAAGAAGACCAGGAGTATTTATTCAAATCACGCCAAGGTAAAAATAAACCAATTACAAGAGTAAGGGCATATGCGATTTTACGTACAGCTGCTTTGGCTAATGGCTTGGACGAAATAGGGACACATACGTTACGTAAGACCTTTGGTTATCATGTGTATCAAGAAGAGAAAGATGTCGCCTTGCTGCAAGATATTTTCAATCATTCAGCTCCTTATATTACATTGAAATATATTGGTGTAAATCAAGATGCCATCGATCAAGCATATCAAAAATTAAATAAACGTTTGAAATTTTAAAATAGCACTGATAAGTTGGTGCTATTTTTATTTTGCTTATTTTAGGAAATGGAGCAAGTTCTAAAATTGTTTAACACTTTCACACACTAAAGACATTTACAAAATAAGGACATGTAAAGCTCGTAATCTTAATGGCGTGTAAAGTGTTGAGAAATCTAGCTTTTTAACACTTTATGCACCTTAACAGAATATAAGATATGTTAATGTGAAAATTCATGGTTAATGACAATTATTAGAAATGGTAGTAAATGGGTGGCGTAATGTTGGCAGAATAGTGGCAGAGATTTTGTTTTTGAATGTGTTAATATATTAGTGTGTAACAAATGTAAGTTAATGGAATGAGTGAACGATACTTCGATGCGATGTCGAGGTGTCGTTTTTTTATTAGGACATTGAAATGCAAAATCATTCCAAAAACTGTTAGGTTCTTCTACCCAAGAACGCCAGCCTGCGGGTCTCCGAGGCCCGAAAAAGCGCTAGATAAAGTGTGAAAAAAGGCGTTCCTTCCATCCTGTTAATTTTGTGAGGTGAGTGCATGAGTGACTGCGAAAACGAAATTGGATGATCGAACGATTGTCAATACGAAAACGATTGCCAAAATGTTTAATATGACAGAAAGAAATGTTCGTTATTTAGTTGAAGAAGGTGTGATTGCGCGTGTTGCTCATGGCCGCTATGATCTGATCGATACCGTCAGTCGCTACATTACATTTTTGAAAATGTCCTTTGATGGCATTGATGAGAACAAGGTGATGGAATCCTTAGATTATGAGAAATGGCTGCATGAGAAGGCGAAACGGGAGAAGGCTGAAATTGAGTTGGCGCATCTAAAACGAGAAATGCATAAGGCAGATGAGGTGGAGAAAATTCAAAATCACATGGTCATGGCGTTTCGTTCGAAGATGTTGTCGCTCCCCTCGAAGTCAGCGTTACTTTTAGCAAGTAAGGATGACCCGAAAATGATAGAAGCATTACTAGAAAGAGATATTCATGAGGCATTAGCAGAGCTTGCTGAGTATGATGCAGCACAGTATTTTACAGAGGATAATGTTGAATTAGAATTGGAAGGTGATGAAGATGGTCCAAAAACAGACAATGAGCCTGTTTAAAGAAATTGCTAGCTTAGTAGCACCTCCTCCAAAGCTTACGGTATCGCAATGGGCAGATAAGCATCGTGTGCTATCCAAGGAATCGTCAGCTGAGCATGGTCGATGGAATACGGAGCGTGCACCCTATCAAAGAGAAATTATGGATGCAGTCAATGATCCAGGGGTTGACCAAATTGTTGTGATGTCTTCTGCCCAAGTTGGGAAATCCGAAATATTAAACAATATTATCGGTTACTATATCGATTATGATCCGTCTCCAATGCTTTTAATGCAGCCAACGCTTGAAATGGCGGAGGCCTATTCAAAAGACCGCATAGCCGCCATGATACGTGATACACCTACATTAACAAAGAAAATTAATAGTCCAAAGGCGAAGGATGGAAATAATACGTTGCTACAAAAGAAGTTTCCTGGTGGTCATTTAACGCTTGTTGGTGCCAATTCACCTGCAAGTCTTTCTTCTCGTCCAGTTCGATTAATTCTTGCTGACGAGGTAGACCGGTTCCCAGCATCTGCAGGTGCAGAAGGAGATCCGTTAGCACTTGCGCAGAAGCGGACAAAGACTTTTTGGAACAGTAAATGGGTATCAGTATCGACACCTACTATAAAAGGTGCATCGAGAATTGAAGCTGAATATGAGGAAAGCACAATGGAACAATGGTGTGTATCTTGTCCGAGTTGTGGGTTATTTCAACCTTACAGTTGGCCACAAATTCGTTTTCAGACGGTGACAATGGAATGTGTGCATTGTAAGGCACAACATAACGAAGTGGAGTGGAAGTCACGTCCTGGTAAATGGATTGCGCGAAATCCTGAAGCATCGAAGCGAGGTTTTCATCTGAATGCACTAGCATCACCTTGGGAGAATTGGGCAAAGATTATTGCAGAATTTAAAGAAGCGAAGCGTAAAGGGCTAGAAACATTTAAAACGTGGGTCAATACAACGCTCGGGGAATCTTGGGAGGAAAAGACCAATGACCAAGACCATACGAAGCTTGTTTCAAGACGTGTTCGTTATGATTGTGAAGTGCCTAAGGATGTATTAGTACTGACAGCGGGTGTCGATGTGCAAGATGATCGTTTAGAAGTGGAGGTTGTTGGCTGGGGAGTGGATGAAATTTCCTGGGGAATAGCTTATAAAATCTTTTACGGAGATCCAGCGCAGCAAGCTGTATGGAATCAAGTTGATGCATTTTTATTAAAGGATTATATACGGAACGACGGTGTAAAGCTTTGTGTTGCTGCCACTTGTGTGGATTCAGGTGGGCATTATACAAGTGAGGTTTATGATTTTTGTAAAGACAGGGAGCATCGCCGAGTATTTGCGATTAAAGGAAAGGGCGGTAATGGCGTCCCGTATATTAATAAACCGTCAAAAGTAGGGAGACAACAAGTACATTTGTTTACGCTTGGCGTCAATGAAGGGAAGGATTTAATTTATTCCCGATTGAAAAATAAATACGAAGATAAGCCTGGTTATTGCCATTTTCCGTTAGAAGCGGATAAAGGGTATGACGAGGCTTTTTTTATTGGCTTAACGGCAGAAAGAAAAGTGACACGCTTTTTCAAAGGTGTTCCGCGGATTGAATGGGTGAAACGTTCTTCTAATATACGCAATGAACCGCTTGATATACGAAATTATGCAACAGCTGCTTTACGTATTTTAAATCCGGATTTGAACTATCTTGCAGAACATAATTTAACGAGCAACATTTATACGCAAACAACGAGGCGGAAAAAACGTAAGCGGAGAGTGATTTCTAAAGGAGTGTAGAAGATGGCATTTACGGTTGATGAATGTAGAGAAAGGTTAGCTATTTGGTTGGAAGCGGAGGAGAAAATCGCCATTAATCAGAGTTATTCGTTAGAAAATAGACGTTTTGACCGTGCAAATTTGGCGCAAGTAAGGGATCAAATAAAGTTTTGGAGAAGCGAGTTAGCACTAGCTGAAATGCGAGAGCTTGGTCGAAGCCGTAGACGAGTGATACGTGTTGTGCCGCGTGATTTGTAGGGGGTGTGACAAGTGAACTTATTGGATAAAGCGATCGAGGTTGTTTCGCCTGAAAGAGCATTGAAGCGTGCAGGTGCTCGCAAGCGACTACAAATTATAAATTCAGGTTATGCCAATAGTGGCGCCAATAAGCGTAAAAAATCGATGATTGGTTGGATTTTTAAAGGTGGTTCCACGAAAGAAGATATCGACGACAATCAAGATACGTTGCGTCAACGATCCCGTGACCTGTATATGAACACACCACTTGCTGAAACAACAAAGCATGATTAAAGTGACACAAAAAGTAGTACTGGTTACTGTCACATTAGTTATAAAGATTATGAGGTGAAGGATTTGCCAAAAGAAATAGCTAATTGAGATACACAGCTTGAGGGCTTGCTTATAACTGTATAAAAAAAGCAACAATACTTTGTGTTTAACACGAAGATTGTTGCTTTTTTACATGTTCCTTATCTTTCTGTCGCTTTACCATAGATTGTTTAGTTTAATTATACCTAAAATTAAATACAAGGATTTCTATTTTCTAGTGTCAGAATTACAAATCTCAATACCGTAAGTTTGTTCTAAAGATTTTTTAATTTCCTTAAGTTCTTTAGTATATTCTACACAAATATTTTGGTAAAGATTTTTTTCTGTCTCATCACAAAAATCAAGATGTTTTGACATTTTTAAAAGATCAATTTTTATTTGATTATACTTTCTCAATTTATCTTCAAATGGCATTGTATCACCTCGTTTGAGAATATTAAAGGTGGCAAATGTGATTGAATCGAGGATAAAGGTTTTAATAGTCCTTTGCATTAAGCGCTTAACTATGTCACTTTTAAATTGTATAATTGTTTTAGAAGTTATAATGAGTAAGTGAGATTTTAGTGCATTTTATCAATAATGCTCCAAAAACTAGGTGCTTCTTCTCGAAAATTAGTATTTCTTATTTTTTCGAATATTTTTATATGCAATTCTTGCTTTAAATCTTCCCTTTCATTTAATGATGTTTGATATAGTGCTTTTCTTATAGAGCCTTCGAACTTTTTTAGATAATCCTCAAAACATTCATAGCAACCATGGTTATCTTTATCCATTTTCTTCGCCTTCTTTCAGTAAATTAATCTGCAATTTTAATTTTCTTAGAGCATTTTTGTGAATATTCGAGATATTTTGAGGTGTGGAATTAACTAGTTCAGCAATTTCTTTGTTGGTTAGTCTCTTTACATAGATTAAATCTAATATTTTGTATTGATAATCAGTTAAAGAGTTTAAAGCTCTAATAGTTGTTTCATCAGTTAATTCATCTCTTAATGTTTTGTATTTAGTTGTAAATTGCATTGAACTTTTGATGTATTCATCATTAATTCTAGGCATATCTAAAGTTAAAATATATCTATCGTTTATTTTTTTTACTTTTTTATCAAAATCAATAGCATAATATTTAATTAAGCTAAAAATATATGCATTCATTCTTACTTCTTCGTAATACAATTTAAACTTATCCTCAACTTTATCTTTATTTTCTATTGTAGGATACAAAATAGCTTTCTTATACAGTTCATAATGATGTTTATCTTTTAGAAATCCTGCTATCAGTGGGTTTTTTTTTAAGGCATTTTCATTAATTGCATATTGAAAGTTAGAGTTACATAGAATATTTTTACTTTTCATAGTATCCCCCTTTTGAATTCTTCCTATTTTCATAAGTGTAATATATAACTTAATTATAAATAGCTTATAAGAATATTTGTTCTATTTTTTATTTTATCGATTTATTTTTTTATTGTTTATTTAATATTAAAAAATCATTAATAGTCAAATAATCTAATAAAAAATAGGAGGTCTTAGAATTAAATTTAAGTATATTCCAAAACATTTCCTCTAACTATTAAAATTGAATTTGTTGGCATTCTTATTTAAAAACATCTCTTATTTCACACTTAAATTACAAAGGAGATGATTAAATGATAAACAATGAGATTATTGTAAATCCAGGGAAAATAGTTAAGTTATTCAAAACCTTAAGTACTGTACCTGACAATCTAGATAAAATAAGAGCTAGAGAAATTTGGGATGAGACAGATCAGGGCTCAGGTATTATAGTTGCTGTTTTAGACAGTGGAATTCAAACAAATCATCCAAGCTTAAAGCGTAATATTATTGGAGGTTTTAATTTCACAGAAGATGACGAAGGAAAAACGGAAATTTATAATGATTATATAGGGCATGGTACTCATGTTTCGGGTATTATCGCAGCATTAGATAATAATAAAGGTGTAGTTGGTGTTGCACCTAAGAGTAATTTACTTGTATTAAAAGTAATTGATAAACATGGTAAAGGAAGCTTTAGGAGTTTAATTAATGCAATTAATTATGCTATGGAATGGGTTGGCCCTTATGGAGAAAAAGTAAGTGTAATAAATATGTCATTAGGAGCTACGAAATCTATTGAAGAGTTGCGAAAAGTTATTAAAATGGCACATTCCAAAGGGATAGTATTAATCGCGGCAGCTGGAAATGAGGGAGATGGAGATAAAGAAACAAATGAGATATCCTATCCGGGTTTCTACAAGGAAGTCATTCAAGTTGGCTCAATTTCAGAAGCACTGACGCCTTCGGAATTTTCTAATTCAAATGATAATCTTGATTTTGTAGGCCCAGGAGAAAATATCCTCTCAACCCATATAAATAACGATTTCGTTGAATTAACAGGGACATCTATGGCAGCACCATTTGTCGCGGGTTCTGCTGCGTTAATATTAAAGCTAAAAAACTCCAATGAACCCCGCTTAAATCCTATTTATGTATATGACTATTTATTAAAGCATGCGCTTCCTTTGAAAGAATTCTCAATAAATCAAGTTGGAAACGGATTTATTCAATTAAAGTAGTAACTGTAAATTAAGAGATTAATATAGATAAGAAATATTATTACTTATTACTACTCTATAATGATATAAAAAATTTAGAATAGAAGTTGAATCTTTATAATTAATTAAATCATTCATTCTTTTTATAAAGTTAAAAATTAAAAGGAGAAACATCAAATGATAACAACAGGAGATATTCCAATGTGGATTCACTTAACTGGAAATTTTGGTTTTCCAATTGTTATTACAGTTTACTTATTTGTAAGATTTGAAAAGAAAATTGAAAAATTAGAAATAGTAATCTTGCAATTATCTGAAGTTATTAAAAATTGGAATAAGTGACTGCCGAAACAATAATTTACGGTTACTTTTAAAAATTTTTATAAATTTAATGATAAACAAGAGCTGTTAGATTATTAAAAAAGTGAAAGGAATTACTTTGACTGTATTAGAAAGAAATAAGTTTAAAATTAGAAAGCATAGTGTGGTTTTCAACCTGAAAAAATTCTTCAATTATAAAATACTCATATTTAGAAATCACCTTTTATCCAATCAGGTGATTTTTTTTTGAAAAACAGCAGACATTAACATAAATCAATTGCTAGGACGATTTGTCTTTGAGTTGTATTGATATGAAGAGGGAGATGATATTAATCGGTTAATACTATATTTTGTGATTTTTTATTTACTGAATATTTTGTATATGATATTATACATTTAATAAGATGTGTATAGTATCATATACAAGGTGGTGTCGAAATTTGGTTAATATTGTTGTTTGTAACAATGTAAAAAAATTCAGATTATTGAAGAGTATGACACAACAAGAATTAGCAGACAAAGCATTTGTTCATCGTCAAACTATAGTTTCAATAGAAAACAGAAGTTATGCACCTTCAATTGTTGTTGCTTATGCTATTAGTTTAGTACTTGAAAAGGATATAAAAGAAGTATTTTACATTGATAAAGGGGGTGTTTCTTAGTGGGTTTAGTAAAAGTTCCAAAATTCCTAAAACTTTTATTTAGTTTAATTTTTGTAGTAGTTTTTACTTTTGTGGCATATAATTCTTTTACCAGTGGAGCAACTTTTAATGGTGTTATTTTTTCAACAGCAAATATAGTAGCTTTCTACTTTTTAATTAAAGAAACCTTAATTACTGTTAAAAAGAAAAATCTGTTTAAAAAAGAAGTGCTATTAGACAATTTTATTATTGAAAGATTAAAAACATCATTAAGTTTATCTTATCTTTACTTAATTATTCATTTAAGCATCTCCATTTTTGCGAATGATAATCTCGTTGCATTTAAAGATTCTGTAGCCTTTGCATTATTTGCGAGCTTTAATATATTTATGGTTACTCAAATTTTTCAAGCATTTTTTTATTATAGTAAAGAATAGGTTTACTATAAATGCCTTTATTCCACTTTATTATATGAGTTGAAAAAACTCTAATAATTAATAAGGTGGTTTTTTTATGGGGAACATTGTTAAATTATCTATTTCTCAAAAGTCAGAAGTTACAAAACGGATTGAGGAACGTTTAAACGGTAAACTCGGTTTGAATTTGAAGTTAACTGACGAACTTCAAAGTTTTTCAGATAATCTTAATGCTGTTGAAGTAGACTTATCTGTTAATGATTCTAATGAAGTATTAGGAACGCAATATATTCAAACTGTTTTACAGAACGGTGAATCAATTGAGCTACAATATACAGAGGCGAAAGATGTTTGGTTGTATCAACTAAATAAAGTCGAAAACAATAAGGAAGTTGTTGAACAGGAATTTAAAAGGTTCAAAAACTCAAAGGATTATCAAACTGTATTAGACTTTCTTAAAGAAGGAGAATATGACCTAGCACCAGGTAGCAAGAAAGTGTTGAATATTGAACAGTATTCATTTGATGAGAAATCCCAAAAATCTACAAATAATATTATACAAGCTTTATCTTTAGATATAGTAGATAGTGATAAAATAGTTGGGGCATTGGTGTTTGGTGATAGTGCACTTATTAAATTTAAAAACGATGATGGGGTAGTTGTTTTTAATGAAGATATGCCAGTAATTGTTCCAATGGGAGCTGGAGGTAAATGGAAGAAGTGTATGGCTGATTGTATTGGGTGTGGTTCTTGGGAGTCTTGTGTTAGTGGCTATTCATGCTTAGGTGCTTGTGCAAATTGTCTCAATCCTGTATCTTGTCTTTTCTGTTTAGGGTGTGCAGTTGCAAGTACTTCGTGTTTGTGGAAATGCAGAATGTGTGTCTCGCCATCATCAAGACCACAGGAGTGTCCTGTAAAATAATTTTGAAGCAAGGTTAGTAGCTTTCATTGGTACTGAACAGAGCACCTATGTTATCGGTGGACTGTAGTACATTCAGGTGTTATCAATGCTTCACAGTTGAAGGATTTACAAAGAGGAGTGATGACTTCTGACCATTTGATTGGTTTATATATTACAATTCAACAAATGAGTAATAAATAAAATAGCAAGACCGCCCTACCACTAATTATAGTGGAGGGCGGTCTCTTGATTAATACTCTCTTACTTCAAATGAAGCAATCTTGTCGTGTACAATATATTCAGTTACTTTTTTATAAGGTGAGATAGTTTTTGTGAATTTGAAAGTTGAAGTACCTTGAGCACTTTCAAACCAATTCAAGTAACTATTTAAAACGGTATTAGTAACATCATATTCTTTTGCAATACCGTTTACTAGTGTGATACTAAGGATAGCATTAGAAGATAATATCTAAGGGCATTAATCCAAACACCCCGCAATAACAACTTTAACCATATATAATTTAATTTACCATAATAAAAATCGGCAATTTTTGATAACAAAAAATATCCTAATCGAATAATCAACCATTTTTTAGGTGTAAAACAATCCCCAACCAATCCGACTTCGTTACACAAAAAAAGTCACGAAAGTCACCAAAAAGTCACATTTCTCCCGAAAACATGTGAATTTGGGCGAAAACAAGTTTTTGTACATTCGTAAGAAACCTTGCTATAATGGGCTTTGTGATTACATATGAAAGAGGGTAAAAGCATGAATGCTTACGACGAATATATGAAACAGGTTGTGAAGCCGATGCGTGAAGAGTTGGTGGAGGCTGGATTTAAAGAGCTGACAACGGCGGATGCTGTTAATGAATTTATGGCGGAGGCGAAGGGGACTTCTTTGGTTGTTATCAATTCGGTATGTGGATGTGCGGCAGGGTTGGCTCGTCCAGCGGCTCGGGAAGCGGTAGCTGCGGTTAAACCGGATAATCTTGTAACTGTATTTGCAGGGCAAGATCCAGAAGCAACTGCTGCAATGCGTGGTTTTTTTGAGGATGTACCACCAAGTTCACCATCAATGGCCATTTTAAAAGATGGGGAATTGGCTTACTTTATTCCGCGTGAACAAATTGAAGGCTTCCCAGTGGAGCAAATTACTGCACATTTAACAGGCGTTTTAGAGCAGACATGCGAGAAGTAAAAACAATTGTCACTACAGCGGGCAGACCAGACGACTTGTCGATGGTGCTCGCTGATTTTGTGTGTAGCAAGTTAGATGTTCCCTTTATCCCTCGTCATAAACGCTCAATCCGTAAACTTGCAGAGGACTTTCAGGCGAATATCATTGTAGCAGGGAAAAATCGCTATGAATATTATGCATTTGGCGCAGAAGAGCCCTTTTTCTTTCATCCGAATTCCGCAGCATTTCGCTTAAAGCGAGTAGCGAGGGGAGAAATGGAGCCGTTTTTAGATGCGGCACAGCTCGAAAAGGGCGATTCGGTCTTAGATTGTACGCTCGGTTTAGGTGCTGATGCGATGTTAGCCGCATTTACTGTTGGTCAATATGGAAGAGTGGTGGGACTGGAAACGAATCCAAATGTGGCGTTTATTGTAGCGCATGGTATGAATACATATGATACCTCGGAGCTTCCGTTAACAGCCTGTATGCGGCACATAGAAGTGGTACAAGCAGAAGCAGTTGCTTATTTAAAATCACAGCCAGACAGTGCATTTGATGTTGTCTATATGGACCCAATGTTTGAAGAAATTATTGAGGAATCGAAAAATTTTCAGGCACTTAGGGCAGCGGGAGCACATGTAACTTTAACTGAGGCATGGGTCGAAGAAGCGAAACGGGTGGCTAAAAAGCGAGTTGTTTTAAAAGCTCATTATAAATCAGATTGGTTTGAAAAACATCATTTCTCCAGATTAACACGTTTGACTTCAAAATTTCATTATGGCGTTATTGAGAGACAATAGACGACGGGAACAGACATCATATCATGTCTGTTCTTTTTTCTTGTGAAAAAAATTTTAGCGTAAATGAACGTTATAAAAGAGGTTTCTACAGAAAAAGGGCTTAGCAAAATTTTTCCTGTAATTGTGTTAACTTTTATTAAATTATCTATATTGTCTTACTTTTTTCGTTGCCACCCGTGTTTCTCAAGTTCCGCTTGTAGTCATACTAAAGATGTAAAGCCTTTACTCTTCATCCTAACATTTACGTTTGTCATCTGTTCTTTACGAAAGGGCATGTGATCTGGTCATTTGGCATTATGTCAATATCCATTGAAGGCATTACGGCAGGCATATGATTTGTCTGGAAGTATTCTATTTATTAATGGTGTAGCTTCACTCTTAACGCTAACTACAAAGCCACTTGCTTTAACAAAAGGGCTTAAAATTATTAAAACTATTACGAAGTTGCGTGTACCAATTGAACAATTTTCCTTAATGATTGTCATTGCCATTTGTTTTAAACAAATATATTGAGTTACAACGGATTGTTCTAGCTCAAACATCTAGAGGTTTGACATTCAATTAATGGCTTTTATAAAGCGTGTTTTTTTCTTTATTCCCATTATTGTTTACAACTGTTCAAAGAGCAGATTGCCTTCGCGATTCCATCGATGCAAGAAGCTATAGTGATGGCAAAGAGCGTACAAGCTATATTGAACTACGCTATGGGAAAGAAGATTTGATTGCCGATTTTGATTGTACTAGTTTTTATTACTATTAAAAAATGATGCTTATTTTTGGAGTCGTCATTGATCATGAAACAAGGTACATTACCGATATTTTCGCACTTAAATTTACCTGTTGTGAGCGTTATTATCCTTGTTATAAATGCCATGAAGAGCACGCAACATGCTATTAAACGTTGGCATCAAGATCAGTTTCATACGAAGGCAATACTTTGGGGATATATTTAAGCCTATATGGAGTCATCGTCCTGCGTCTTTTAATGAAAGATGTGTAGCTCATTATCCGATTTATTTTGCCAAGCCATAGGTTATAGTGAAAAACATGATTTTACTTTATAAATTTTTTATGCTATAATTACAAACGTGCTATTTTAGGTAGCATCTTTCAGTAATCTGGCATTCTGCTTTTTGTTTTTTAGGATACTTATTCACACTGGCGCATGCTTTGGGGCTGCAAGGACGCAAAAGAAGGTTGGGTTTGCGTTGCTTAAGTTAGAGAGCACACAGTGGAATTTTACCGCGGTGAAGAAACGAAAATGTTTCGAAATAATATTCCCCAGATGATTGGGTTGAGACTTTACAATTTACAGAAATGTTACCTATTAAATACTAAAGGGGTAGCTTCGCATAGGCGAGGCTACCCCTTGTCCAATTTCTTGATAGTATGAACGAAAATAATAAGTATTTGTGATTTAGCACCTGCTTTTTTTAAAAAAGTTAGGTGTTTATTTAGCTTTTTTCTCCTAAATAACGACATATATCGACAAAATATCATGGATTATATTACCGTTTACTATTGTGGGAAAATAAGTAATAATAAAGTGTGGAGTTTTTTAAAAAATCAAATATATGCTATTTGATTGAAAAATTCTGAAAAAAGATTGAAACGAGGGTGTGGCATATGAAACAAGTAAACGAAGTACCAAAAAGTGTATTGAACCAACTAGCAGAAGTAGCTCAGCAACAACAAGAAAGTTTGGAGGCACTTGTAGCATTCTATTCCCAAGAAAGGTTGTTAGTTCGATTAGCAGCTTCTTCCTATGAAGATCAATATTGGCTATATGGCGAATTGTTATTAGGGACATTGACAAATGATATAGTAAAGACTTCTTCTGGAATGACATTGTGCGCCAAAAAAATGGCCAATAAAGAAAGTATCATCAAACATGCTTTCAAAGATATTTGTTCAGTGAAAGTAGTCGAAGATGGGGTTGCGTTTGCCAGCGATGAAATAGAAGTATCCTCTAGCGGCGAAGAAGAAGTTCAGATTAGGATTCCTGCACAAATAGGACACATAACAACATACATAGAAATAACGATAACTTTATTCGATAGTGTCTCCATGACTCCTCGAAAGATTGCAACCGCATCATTGTTAAATAGTTCGTCAACTGAGCTATTAGCGTATCCGACAGAGCTCATCATTGCACATAAATTTAATACCATATATCAATACCCAACATTAGCAGAAACGCTGAAAGATTATTATGCTATTTATTTACTAGCGAGTACCCAAAATTTTGAAGGTCGTGTATTACAAGAGGCTATACTCGATACATTCGACCGACATAAAACGACAATTGAAAAAAATCCGCCTGTGTTCTCGAAACGTTTTGATTTGGATGAAAGCAAGAACAAAGCATGGCAACATTTATTAACGCACCAAGTATCCTTTGCTAAAGTTCAAAAACTTGTTCACCAATTGTTATGGCCAATTTATAATCAAATTGAATTAGAAGATGAATTCTTTGAAAATTGGGATTATACATGTGGTAATTGGCAATAAAACATTGTAAAATCCGCGAGCTCAAATAGCGTTCGCGGATTTTTTATCTGTATCTCTAATTTATCCGACATTTTCTGGACTTAAAATATCGGATATAGTAGGTTGTTTTTATTTACGATAGAAAGCGAAAGGAGTGAAAACAATGGATTGGATTGTAAGAATAAATAGGGTAATGGATTACATTGAACTAAATCTATCAAGTAACATAGTCCCCAAAGAAGTAGCAAGACTGGCATGTTGTTCTGAGTACCATTTTCCTAGAATGTTTTCAGCTATAACAGGATTTACATTGGCGGAGTATATTAGGCGAAGACGTTTATCGCAAGCTGCATTTGAACTTCAAAACAACACCTCTATTCGAATTATTGACCTTGCAATCAAGTATGGATATGATTCACCTGATGCCTTCAGCCGTGCTTTTAAGAACCTCCATGGGGTTACTCCAACCTTAGCTCGCAAGAAAGGGATTGAATTAAAAGCCATCCCAAGACTCTCCTTTCATATTTCAATCAAAGGAGATGTAGAGATGGATTATCGAATCGAAGTATTAGAAGTTGAAGTTGAAATTGTCGGTGTGAAACAAAAAGTAAGGACAGCTGATGCTTTTATTGATATTCCTAAATTGTGGGAAGCTGCGAATGAAAATGGATTGTTACAAAGATTAATAAATATGTCATGGGAAAGCCCACAATGCAAAATGGAAGGGATTTTAGGTGTTTGCGGCAAACAAGCGGCAATTACAGATGAAGAATTTGATTATTTTATGGGATGCCGCTATTCCCAAAAATTCTCCAATGATATGGAGAAAATCGTCATCCCAAAAAATACAACATGGGCTGTTTTCCCAAATATCACGGATGCTTGGAACCGTTTATATACTGAATGGCTCCCATCGTCCGGATACGAATTGGCAGACCTGCCTTGCATTGAAAATTATTTAGCACCTGATCGCATTCCTAGTAATGAGCTTTGGGTTCCTGTCCTCCCCAAATAGTTTTTCACTGCGTATTAAACTAATTAAAGGAAAATTTACTAAAACGAATTTGCTATGTGACAAAATTATAGAAATAAGTTGAAGAAGACCACTCCACGAAGGGTGGTCTATTTATATTGAGTGATATGGCTAACAGAATCAACTAGGTAAGTTTGTGATATGTACAATTCAAATGATAGACCAATCTAGAAATGGTTTTAATGCGCCATTCATTTGCATACAGTGGGGTGAAAGCAATCTTTGAAAGGATGTGAAGACACTATGAAAGTGAAGGTTAAAGAATGGCGTGTAATGTCCGATCATAACAAACAATTATTATTAAACGCGGTAGTAACGAAATAAAACCTTAATGAATGTCCGCAAAGACAATCACTAACGAATAGCTAAAACAATTAAATAAAATATTTACACTTACTTCGGTAGGTGTTTTTTATTAAAAGCTATTAGAAGAAGTCACTCGTTTTGCAAAGGCTTGTTTAAATAATGGCAGGTTAAAAGCTATTATAAGAACACCTTGGAAAATCGGATATAGCGAAATAAAAATTAAGAAGGGAGGTATTGTGAATGGAAGTTAGAAAGCCGAACAACTTTGAACTAGATGAAATTATTGCGCTTTCGCCACAAGCTTTATTTGATGGTACATTGGGCGGAGTAAGAGCAACCAATGCTATTATTTAATGGCAACAGAGAATCATAACTTAATGGGATGGATTTTAATTGGGGAGAGCAAAGACCAATTTACGTACCAATTAAAAGGCTTTATTTATGAGCTGTTTGTAATAGAGACATTTAGAGATAGGGGTATTTCAAAAGTATTAATGAATGTTGCTATTGAGCAATTGAGACAGGAAGGATATCCAGAAGTCAGACTTAGTGCTTACGTAGGAAACCATGCGATAAAACTATATGAAAAAATGGAGTTTAGTTACACAACCGTAACTATGAACTTACAATTGTAAAAGTCCTTAATCATACACTATTCGTATAAATATTTAATAATCTATTGTTTTTGTTAGGATGGATTTCATAAGTCCAATCAAAATTATTTGCTTATAGCAATCGTGTACTCAATAGGAGCTTTACATGTAAAGGGAATAACAAAAAAGATTGAAGCCAAAGAGCTTCAATCTTTTTTATTCATACATTTCTGTATATGAGTTTGCCGTATTTTATTAGCCCTACCTAGCCCCTTAACAGCACCCAATAGAAGCTTAATTTACATCATGTTGCAATAAAAGAAATTCGAAAATAATAGCAAAAACCTAAGTAATACGGCATTATACATACAAACTGTGTTCAGTATGCATAGTAACTAAATTAGTCCGTGAAGCATAAAGAAGTTAAGTAACCTAACATTAATAAAAGACCAATACCCATTGCGATTGACATACTTTGTACCTCCTTTTAAAAAACGACACATTTATACATAAATTATTGTACAATGAAATGTAGAAATATGAAACCTTTTATTGGTTGAAACGTATTATATTATAAGTAGAATTACCAATTTGTACATAAAAGAGAAGGTGTTAATTAATGAAAAAGTGGGTTCAAAAAAGTATCGTAATTATGGTTGCGTTTTTAACATTTGGATTAATTACGCCAACACATGAAATTTGGGATGCATTCGATCAAAACCCTTCGAATCGTGCCTCTATCGGTCCCTCACCTGGGACAAGCACTGCGCTAGCCGCTGAACCCGAAGCAAAAGCGGATGAAGCAACTGAAATACAGCAAAATGCGATTGACTACGAAGCACTTCTAGTTGACGCAGCGAAAGAGCAATCGTATATGAAGTTTGGAACAAAAATCGGCCCTAAAATTAGCAATGAATTTGATTCTATTATCTTCCCTAAAATAGAAGAGGCAATAGCGATGACAGTGGCCAACGTTGAAGAGGGATCATTGGCAAATCTCACAATTACTGAAAAACCAAGTGGCAACTATGGTGAAAAAATTTTCAATATTGTTAATAACGAAACAGGCAATGATTTAATTCGCTTCCATGTGCGTACTGAAAAGCGTCCACAAGAAGGCTATTACTACAACTTCCACTATCACAGTGCTGAGGATGATTTTATGGCTCACAACAATCTTGGCGATATTTACTGGGAAAAAAACACACCACCGAAGTGGTTGTCATGATATATAAGGGTTTAGGGGCTGTCTCTTAGAGATTAGCCCCACTTTTAGCCCCAATTTCAATAGCGCGGTCAAAAGTGGCGATAATTTTATCTTCCATTTCCCTCAATACATGCCCGTATGTTTTATAAATCATTTCAGGCGTGTTCCCTAAACGTTCAGCAATTACCCTTAATGGTACACCGTCATTCATTAATATTTTTGCATGTGAATGTCTAAGAGAATGGATTGTACACTCTTTTGAATAATCCTTTTAAATCCTTTGTGTAACGTTGTTAATGGCATTGGTATCATACTTTCCAAAGAGTGGAATACATAATCATCATCTTCTAGTTTTTTCCGTAAGATAGTAATTTTTCTTTGATTACTTTTTGATAACGATTTAACAGATCAATGACATTCTTACCAACTTTGATTTTGGTTTACTGTTTTTTGTTTAGTTGTTCCGGTACCATGAATTGTCCGATTCCGAATAATATTAATAGCTTGCTTTTCAAAGTCAATATCCCACCACTGAAGACCTAACACTTCATCTTTTCGCATCCCAGTACACTTAGTTAATCGGATGTGAGTATGTGTAAACCAGCTTCTTTATTTCGAGAAGAAGGCAAGCTTACGCCTTTTATTCGTGTGAAGTATTTCTTCTTCAATAGCTACATTAATAGCGATTGAAAAAATTGAATGTGCTTGTCGTACTGACCTGGTTCATATTGTTTTTCTAGTACATTTATAAATTCACGTCGATAAGTGGCTTTATCCAACTTTTGAAGTTTGTAGAAACCTAATAAATGTTTTATATTTGAATCAATTTCATAATTCAATTCTCCATTAATAAACACGAACTTTGAGTTTCGTGGTTCCTGATTAAAATCAAATAAAACGAACGATATATTATTATTAGTTATTTTTATACCGCATTGTTTGTATTTTTTAATCGAAGAGGCATTTATGAAATTAACTCATTTAAGCGGATAATTATTTCTCATTGAGTTACAGTCGAATCTTTCCACTTTCTTTTACTTGTTTCTAACAACAAATCTAGCCATTGAGCGACAGTTAAGTTATCATTTTCTATATGTTTAGTTTCACCTCGCAGCGTTTGAGCCTTCACTTCGAATAAGGCTTTTATAGCTGCTTTTTCTGTTTTAAAGAATAAATACAGTGGTCACAAGTCCTCCATATTGGGGGCTACGTGACTATGATGTAGATGGACAAATCGGGCTTGAGAATACAGTAGAAGAATATGTATCTGCTATTGTTGATGTGTTCCAAGAAGTAAAACGAATCCTGAAAGACGATGGTACAGCATGGCTTAATCTTGGAGATGCATACGCAGGAAGTGGAAAAGGAGCATGGTCAGAAAAAAATATACAAAAGCATGATATTCTGGATCCTAAAGGCAATAAAACGAAGATTAATAATCTCCCTATTGGTTTAAAACCGAAAGACTAAATTGGTTTGCCTTGGCGTGTCGCATCGCATTCGCATTACAAGCTGATGGATGGTATTTACGACAGGACATTATTTGGAGTAAACCAAATCCGATGCCTGAAAGTGTAACGGATCGTCCAACTAAATCACATGAATACATTTTTTGTTAAGTAAACAGCCTAAGAATTATTACAATCACGAAGTAATAAAGGAACCAGCTAATTCCGGAACTACTGATGTTAGAGGTTCACAAGATGCATTTGGACAACCACAAAAAGCAATGCAGACTGATAAGCCAAGAGGATTATTTGATGGCAAGTATGGTAAGGATGCTTTTAGAGCAATTCGAGATAAGCGTTCTGTATGGACAGTCACGACAGAGGCGTTAAGAGAGGCTCATTTTGCAAAGTTTCATGAAGATTTAATTGAGCCATGTATTTTAGCTGGCTGTCCAATGGATGGCATTGTATTAGACTCATTCTTTGGTTCAGGAACAACAGGATTAGTTGCGTTAAAACATGGACGTAATTTTATCGGTATTGAACTAAATCTAGAGTATATAAAATCAAGTTGTTAAAATACATATATTACATATATTAGTGTATAATTAATTAAGTAAATATTATATTAAAGTGAGGTGATTTTAGTTGAGTAGTATAAAAAATATAATAAAAAATAGAGTGTTTTGAGCGTCTGTTTTTTTCTTTATAGCATTATTACTTATTATGCAGCTACAATCAAATTTAAATTTGTTAATAAAAATATTTATTGCGATAATTATTTCCGCGTTATTTTTCTTATTTAATTATCCATTGAAAAATAAAAAATGAAATGGTGTTATATACCTCAGGAGGGGTAATATTACAATAAAAAAACCAAAGATGGATTATTTAAAATTATTATGGTAGTAGCAATCGCTATGTTTTCTATCCTAAGGGTATTTACTGAAAACACTAATGCAAGAGAAAATGATGAAAGCGAGAACTTAGAATAAATTGCATTAATGGAAGATACCTTAGAGCTAATTTATGAGACAGGTGTAGTTAATAACGAAAAAGGTTATTTCTTGGGGGATAATAGAGAAGTTTTTGAAAACGTATTGAGTAAGTACGATGATTATGAAGGGTTTATGCAACAAATTGAGGATGAGGGATTATTTGTCACTACAAATCAAATCGATACTAGAGCTGTCGCTTGTAGATGGCATTTAATGAGACCAACAGCAGAATTTATAGCAGCCAAAAATAAATGTATCATTAACGGTATAACTTCTAGTTATGGTTACATAGCTATAGCTAGTACTATAGCAAATTTAATTGCAGATAAAGAGTTTAAATTAGCAGCAGAAAAAATAATTAATGGATTTAATTCAAATATTTGGGGAGTTATTGCAACCCTTTCGTTGATTCACATAGAATGTGCAGCAGAAATGGATAAAAATTCACTGGAAAAAGTAATTGTGAGTAAAATAGTGTTGACTAATTGCATATGAAAAAGTGGAGACTACTAAATTGCTAGTGTCTTTTTATAATTACAATACATTCCATTCGAACTATGATATATAAACTTAATTTAAGTGCTAAGAATATTTTAAAGGAGATTGAAAATGCAGATGAAGAAACAAAAGTTATAATTTTAACAATGCATTTCAATCTGGATATGATGTGTAGCAATGAGTGATGTTGTACAGACTGAAATATAATTTATAAAAGTCACATCTAACAAGGTGTGGCTTTTTGTTATGTCATAAATTTTGATTACGATGTAATATGTTCATTATTTTGTAAAAAATAGTGGGTAATCCCCTTTTGTAAGAGTAAGTTATTTCCTGTATAATTTAATTGTAAGTAATTGTAAAAACAAAAACTAATGATGAAGAGAGGGAGACTCATGGCTTGTACAAAAGGTGAAAAAGGACGCAACATGGGTGAAACAAACAACGCACTAAGAAAAGAAATAAAAGGCGACATCATAGAAAAAATCAAAGATATAAATGATATTAGAAGAACTGCAGATAGTATTTATACATCAGATAATTTTCATTTAGATTCTAAAGAAATAAATAATGGTAGCTACAAAGTCGAGATACAGTATAAAAAAGGAACTAAACAAACGGTCTCTGTAATCGAGGTAGAAAAAAGTGCTACTAGTACTGCAGATGTTAAACAGGCATTGACTAACAGTTTGAATGATGGGTATAAGTGGATTGTTAGTTAAAGAATAAAATAGTTAATTTAGTGCATATCATTGAATCAATATGTTGTTTATAAGGTATCGAAATAAGTAAGTGGAGTCACGTTCTTTTGAGCGTGGCTTTTTTATGCAATTATCTTTGATTGCGGAGGGACTAAAAGGTGGGAGAATCAAGTACATAAAAAGGTAAACTATTATTGGTGAAATAAAGAACTACTCAAAGAAAAAGAGGCCTGTCTCAAAGAAATTATTGGATCAGTGGTAGAAAAAGTTTATCTAAAAAAAGAAAGAACGAATTAGAAAAGATGAAGGCTTATGACATATAATCACTAGTAGTTAAAATGACACATTAATATTACTAAACAAAGCCTAGGTACTCAATTAATTTTGAGCCTGGGCTCTGTTTACTCTTTGCTTTTTACATTATTCTAATCCTAATTGAGTCTTATTCATCCAATTTACCACCTTGGAACATTAAAGAAGCATTTGCCCCTAAAGACTTACCATCATAACTATACATAACTACATCGCCAGATTCAGAAATTACCGCACCTTCACCTTCACCTTCAAGAATCTCAAATACTTGTTCTTTTGTCATACCATTTTCTAATTTATTGAATTGGTCAATAGTGATTTCAATGTCAGATGAATCAACACCAAATAGAAGTTATTGTAGAAGCTGCTAGGCCACCATCCGACTCAAATTCATACATAACTGTGTGGTGTGGTTCACCAGCTGAACCTGTTTCAGACATAATTTTACCTTCAGCACCAACAAGTTTTACTATTTCTTCATATGTCATGCATCTTTAATATGTTTGAACTTTTCCTCAGCTAATATTCCATCTTCTTTAGCAACTGGTGCCGTTGTTTCTTGTTTAGAATCATTTGGCGATTAAGCAACCGGTTTTTCATCTTTTCTTGATTCGTTGTATTTTTGCTCGTTCGCTAGTAGAAGTAACTTGATAACATATTTGCGATTCTATATCACCTAAGTTAATAGCTGGATGATTAACTTTTGTTTCATTCATGTTTAAGAGATTAATTTCGTAGATTAGACTTAAAAGTCCAGCATAGAAATCCTCAGTTGATTTATTAATATCTGTATAGCCGATTTTATTGTTTAAATCTGTATACTCCAATTAAAAGATATTACTTTTGATGTATTAATTATATTGGTGTATGAAAAAGCGTATTTAACAACACTCGCACTCGTTTACCCTACGAGTGTATTTTTTTTGAAATTTAATCTTAAGTTTGAATGACTGAGGTGCTATTAGTTGGCAAGGAACAGAGCTACATACCTTTTTAATCTGTGCATCATGACGCATCTGAATAAATTTTTAATGTTAATGGTTGAACTATTAACATTCCTCAATGTGCAACTGTAATCTAAAACTCTAATATTGAAAATAAAGGGGTGATTTTATATAAATTAAAAAATTTATGAAAGCGTTGTATAGGCTATTTACTGAACGATGTAAAGGAGAATTAAATAAAGATGCTTAAGAAGTTTTTAATCGTAGTACCTGTCACGTTATTTTTATTTGCATTACTTTTCAATGAGAATAAGGTTTTTGCAAATTTTACGGAAGATGGGTTTATCTATAATGATAATACAACGGGTATAGTACCAGAAATGTATTATCCAGGTGGGGTAACAATTTACGGAGATAATAATCCCAGTCGAAAAGATTTGGTCATTCCAGATACGCTAGGTGGTAAGCCTGTCACAAATATATGGTATGAAACATTTAATCATAAACAACTGACCTCCTTAGTGCTATCAAATAATGTAAAATTAATAGGCTACAATGCATTTGATAATAATTTACTAACTTCAGTAGTATTCCCGAATCAGCTTGAATGGATTGGAGATTTTTCTTTTGCGAATAATAAGCTATCCAGTATAACAATACCTGATACTGTAAAAAGAATCGGCCAGGGTGCATTTGTTAATAATGATTTACAGACAATAACGATTTTAAGTCGAAATACAATTGTATTACCAAATGCTATACCTAAACAAACGAAGATTTTGGGAACAATTCCATCAAAGGCAAAGGAGTATGCTGATCAAAATGGAAATCCATTTGAGTATTTAGGATTTACAATTACCTACGATGGAAATGGCCATACAAGTGGCAGTGTTGCAGCAGATTATATAGACAAGACAACACAATCATTTACTGTGAAAAAACAGGAGTCATTAAAGAAAGATGGTTACGTTTTTACGGGATGGAATACAGAGCGGGATGGTAGCGGCACTGATTATCATGTAGATGAAGTAAAAACAATGACAGGAGATTTAACACTTTATGCTATGTGGTTGCCGCAGCAACATGTAACGTTTAACACGGATGGAGGGAGTAAAATTCCACCACAATTCGTGAACGATCAAACATTAGTGGTGGAACCACCTGCTCCAACAAAACAAGGGCATACATTTGAAGGTTGGTATAAAGAGGCAGCACTAACAAACAAGTGGGATTTTATGAATGATGTAGTAAGCAGTCCAATTACTTTGTATGCGAAGTGGAAAGTCGTTCAACATGAAGTGACGTTTAATACAGGTGGAGGAAGTGCTATGCCATCACAACTAGTTGATGACAACACAGTACTGATAGGGCCATCTGTTCCAACGAAACAAGGTTATATATTTGCTGGTTGGTATAAAGAGGCAGCGCTGATCAACCAATGGGATTTGACAAATGATGTAGTAACGAGTGCAACAACATTATTTGCCAAATGGAAAGTCGTACAATATGAAGTGACGTTTAATACGAATGGAGGCAGTGGAATCCCCTCACAGATGGTCGATATTAACATGAAGATAAATGAACCCACTATCCCAATAAAACAAGGTTATACATTTGGTGGATGGTATAAAGAAGCAACATTGACAAATGGGTGGGATTTTAAGAAAGATACGATAACAGGTAAGACAACGCTTTTTGCAAAGTGGTTTGTTAATAGTTCTCCAGATAGTAGTAATAATAGTAGTCATTCATCACCGCAAAATGTTACAGTATATTTTGAAACAAATGGCGGGAGCGTATTAGGTCACTTGTCTGTAGCGCATGACACAAAGATAGCAACGTTACCGATTCCTAAAAAGGAAGGTTATACATTTGGCGGCTGGTATAAAGAAGCTGCTTTAATCAATGAGTGGGATTTGACAAAAGACCGTGTGACGCAAGAGACCAAGTTGTATGCGAAATGGATTGCAAACATAGCGTCAGAGCCGACACCAGAACCAGCTCCGGAACAACCGAAACCTGAACCGGAATTACTAAAACTGTCCTTTCATGATATTGCTGGTCATTGGGCAAAAGAAATGATAGAAGAAATAGCTAGTCAAGGGATTATAACAGGGTATCCAGACGGTTCGTTTCGTCCGAATGAATTCATTCAACGACAGCATGTGGCGCTGTTATTCTACCGTGCTTTTGAGTTCGAGCCCACACGCAATGCTATTACATTTTCGGATGTAAATGCAAACCATCCATACTATGAAGCCATTACGACATTACAACAAGCAGGAATAGTCGATGGTTCACAGGGGAAATTTAATCCTAATGCTTTAATGACGCGTGCACAGTTGGCAAAAGTCGTGACGCTTGCGCTAAAGATAGCATTAGGAGGCACTAGCACATTCCAAGATGTTCCTCCAACGCATTGGAGCTATGCGTATATCGCTGCATTAGCAGAACTTGAAATTGTAATTGGCGATAACGGTAAATTTAAGCCAGATGAACCCGTTACGCGAGCACAGATTGTAGCCATTCTATACAGAGCATTGAATCTTCGTTAGATTCTACTAAACTCATCGACTAATGAAGTAAATGAAACTCGTATTTTGATTAAAGTTTTATCAAAATACGAGTTTTTGCTTTACTTGTAATGATAGGTTAGAGTTCAAATATAAAATGGAAGCTATATATATAATTTACAATAAATGTGTTATACTTATTTTGTTTTACAAAAAAAGAAAAAGGGGGAAATAACATCTATTTGGTGTGATATGTATGAGCGAATTGAAAAAGGTTTTTGGGAAATTAAATAAAATCGATATGTTTTCACCGTATTTCTTTTTGCCATTTATTTTACTGCTATATTTTTTTATTAGCTTATTTGATTGGCATAAATTTGAACAATTCGGTATTCATGTATCTATTTGGTCGGCTGTAATTTTAGCCGTTATTTGTTATTACATAGGTGTATTTTTAATCGATAAACTAGAGTGGACAATTCCATCGTTCGGTCTGTCGTTTTTAGGAAAGTATGTAATTCATTTTATCGTGGCCTTAACAGTGCTTGGGTTAGGCTCTTATTTCTTGATGATTTATAATGGTAACTTGGGGATTACAGATGAAGCCAATCGACGTAATTTAGACCCGAAGTTAAGCTTCTTTAGCCAATTATTATGGTTTGGTGTTTTATTGCTGTTATCTTATAAAATGATAATGGAAAAAACGATGACATGGAAGAAAGCAATAGTATACGGCCTGATTTTTGCTGTTGTAATGTTTCTATTTTTATTAATGGCCTATCGTACGCCGCTCATTATTATGCTATTTACAGGGATTATTGTTTTCCACTATGTTGTAAAAAGAGTGAAGTTAACGTGGTTTTTAACGGCAATATTCGTTATTGGCGTAGGTTTCTCATTGTTTGGTTTTATTCGTGTGATTACAGAGGATACGTCAAATGATTTTAATAAACGTGAACAACCGAATGTTGAACTAACGGCTGAGGAAGAAGAAAAACTATTAACGGCTGAACAAAAAGTAAACTTAACACCGAAATGGGTGCGTGCATTAAATGCTGAAGCAGTGACAAGTCATATCGTGTTAAGTACCATTATCGAATACACAAAAGAAGAAGGTTACTTAAAAGGTGAAATCCATCAAGGCATTTTTAGTACAATTTTACCTGGCGAGCAAATCTCACCACGTATGAAAGTTACCGAGGTCGTTAATTCAATTACGGTCGAACGAGGTATATTGGTCACACGTGAACAGCGAACAACTACGCCAACTTTTATTGGTCAATTATTTTTAGACGGAGGCTATTTATTAGTAGCAATTGGCTTCCTATTATATGGCGTATTAATTTCTCTAATTTATAATAAAGTAAAACAAAATGGCATACGTAGTTTCCATACGGTTGCTTACGCATTCACGATTACTGTGTTTACAGTATCCATGCACACCGGTTTACTGGATTTAATATTTGTTCTAATGCTTGGGTTCGTTATTATAGCATCATCAATTTTGCCATCTAATAGGCAAAAGTTGAATAATTAAAATAAATAAAACTATCCGCTAAAGTTAATGGTAATAACTTTTTCAGGATAGTTTTTTTTGTGCGTGATTCGCTTAATACAAAAATGGTGGCTGGGGCATAAGAGAAAAAGTGTTAGATTGAACCCAATCAATCTAACACTTTTTTGCTATGCCGTTGTTGTCCGCTACGGCGGTGCTTTCCGCTCAGCACAGTAAGCCGCAACCCTCGCTACGCGCGGAATGCCCGCGTCTTACATTATGTGCTGTTCCCGCCGGAGTCACCTCCTCCGCTACCAACAACTAGTGAACATTTCTAATTTTTTTAATTGCAAAATCAAGAATAGCTAAGGTCTCCATATAGCAAAAATTTATGAACAGCTTTCCTCTGTTCCTTAAATTTTTTTAGTTTTGTCCTAGCCTCTTATTAATAATCAAGTAATGCGCTCAAAAAATGTAATAGTCTTATCCATATCTGTCACATGTTGATTACACGAATTGCTGTCTGCACAAATGTAATTGCTGTGATTTGTATAAGTGCCGACGATATTTCCTTTAATGGATGTAGTAAATAGTCCAATATCAGCATGACGATTACAGATTGCGCATATGCCACGAATTGTATGATGGGCGAAAGTGCCTTTGATTGCCTTTAATTTATCGTCTTGCTCTATAATGACATATTTTCGATTGGTACCATAATCATCCCAAGCGAAATAGCAAATTTGTTGAAAATCGATTTGTTCAAGATTCGGCAATTTTAGCTTCTTTTCTTTTTTAAACAGGTTTTTGATAGTGCTTGCTGTAATTGGTTTAAATGGGATAACATACGATTTTAAGTCATTTAAATAGGCTTCACCTGTTCCACGTTCTGTTACAGATAAAATAGGCTCTATGAGTTGTGCTTGCGCAGGCGTCATGACAACTTTTTCGGTAATTTCTGTTTGTGCAAGACCACGCACAGTCAGAATGACGTTTTTATCTTGTGTAGTAGCAAGTGTTTGTAAAATTTTATTCATTTGTTGCTCAAGTAAATGATAGTTAGCAACCGTTAAAAACGGCTGAATTGCTTGTTCTTCCATGTGAATTCACTCCTGTAAATTAGGCTTTTTTTATTTTAGGCCTAAAGAGATCATCCATTTGTGGGGTTTACCTAGACCTCTTCGACCTGATAATTAATGGGTCTAGAGCAGGCATTACAAAAGAATGCGACCATTTCGATTCCTCCTTGTAAAGCAAACTATAAATATTTTAACATTAAAAGGGAACGAAATAAAGAAAGAGCGGTGGGGGAAGAAATAACATGCTATGTAAGGGGAGATAAACTTGTGCATTCAGGTTTTTACAACACGCAGGCATAAAAATTTGGCTCATATAAAAAGAGCTACATTTAGGTAGCCCAACTTATGTCAGCATTGACATAATAAATTTTCCACATAGCATAAATATTGCATAGACAAGTAAAGCGCTTAGTACGGCAATGCTAGGCTTATACCAGTTTGTTAATAGAAAAGCGAGCACAGTGAAAAGTAACATGCCTACCGCACCAAAGACCGTATTTTGTAAAACATTGTGAAAGGTGTCAGCTTTCATATGCTTCATTTGCATACCCATGTTAATAAGTGTGAGGATTGGCAAGGCTGTAATAATGCCCGATAAAAATAAATACTTAGACTTACTTAAAAGTAAGGCTAAAACCATAATGGTCCCGCCAACAATAAAATAGATCAAATATAGCAATTGTAACCCTCTGTTTCGTACTCTCTTCAAGTTTAGTAGTGTAATAATACTGCACATAGCTCCTGCTTACAAGGTCCTACCCATGTATGTAGCAAAAAGCTAGTAAAAATAGATGTTGATTTGAAATAAATAGCGAAATTCAGTAGTAGGATGGTAGGAAATGCAAGAGTGTATACCATAATATAGGTTTGATGCAGATTAAAAACATCCAAACACGAATGTGGCGGGGGGTTTGTACTGTAAGCGCAGTAATGAAAACGTTTCAAGGTCAGTAATAAACAGAAAAAGACAATGATTTGATGTTGAGAGGGATGGGGTGTGTTAGATTCTAATCCTGTGTAAAATAAGTGAACGATTGCAAGTATTAAAAATTTTATCTCTTTACTAGAAATCTCTTTTAATATATCGTTGTATACGATATAATCGTGAGTGACGATATATTAAAGGAGTAAAAAGTATGATACAAGATATAAACTATTATTTTACAAATATTTTCTATCATCTCCATACAACACATGAAGATAATATTTCCCATCAAAGTGTGCGTATTTTACAGATGATTCAAAAGGAAGATGAAGTGACGGTTCGAGATATTGCAAAATTATTAAATATCTCGCAAAATACTGCTTCAGAGCATGTAAAAAAGCTAGAACGACATGGCTGGGTTGAGAAGATTCGACTAGCCAATGATCAACGTAAAGTGAAGCTTTTTCTTACAGCGGATGGATTACAGGTTGTAAAGAAAAATACGGAATTAGATGATAACAAACTAAAGCAGGCGCTACTTCTTTTATCAGAAAAAGAACAACAAAGTGTTTTAGAAGCATTTCAGCTATTAAGCGAGGTGTCGAAATGATTTATACAGTTGTAAAAATTATATGTTCTGCTGCGATTATTGCAGTTGTTACAGAAGTTGCTAGAAGATTTCCTACATATGGTGGTATGATAGCCGCACTGCCACTTGTCAGTATTTTAAGTATTATTTGGCTAACCGTTCAAAGTGAACCAAATGAGCATATACAGCGATTTACGGTTGGTGTGATAGTTGGACTTCCTGCAACAATGGTTATGCTATTTGTTATGTATTTGGCAATGAAATCGTCTATTCATATTGTCTTTGCTATAGGGCTAGGAGTAATGTCATGGGCAATATGTTTAGGTATTCAAAAAGCCATCGCTGGTGTATTTCATATTTCAATTTAAAGTAGGTAGATTATTATGCCAATCATTCATCGTTCACAAGTTTCAAAAAGGATGTTCAAGCGTTTTTTCAAACACATTGGGGAAGTACGGAAATGGTTATTTCCAGTGGTATCTATGATTGTAGTACATTAGAAGGTTTTATATTTGTAAATGACAATCAAACAATAGTAGGTCTAATAACCTGTGAAATTTGTGGAGCTGAATGTGAAATTATTTCACTTGATAGTATGGAAGAAGGGAAAGGAATCGGTTCATGCCTTGTAAAAGCCGTGGAAGAACAAGCACGTCAGCATCACTGTACTGTTGTTTCACTCATCACTACGAATGATAATTTACATGCACTAAAATTTTATCAAAAACGAGGCTATTCCCTCGTAGAAGTTCTACCAAATGCGGTAGAGAAAGCAAGAGCATTGAAACCGGAGATTCCTTTTATCGGCCATGACGGTATTCCCATTCGCGATGAAATACGGTTGCAAAAAACATCTGTCTCCATATAAGACAGATGTTTTTTATAGTTCACGCATGTATTAGTAAAAATTCTGTTCCGCTGCCTTATTTGTCGTTTATACTAATGGTGAAGGTTGAAAGTGAGGAATCTAATGAAAAAAATATTATTTACCCTATTTTTTAGTGTGTTAGTAGTGGGAGCGGCTTTTATCATCTATTTGAAAAGCAATCCACCACTTGTTGTCAATGGTTATACAAGCGCTGATGGTAATCCGTCTATTCGATTAATAGAAATTGAGAATAAAGGGCTAAGAGAGCTACAACTACAATCGATACTTGTCGATGAAAAGTTGCCAGACAATGCCAAGCTAGTCATCAGTAAATCAGAACCGTTTGAAGTTGGCACAAAAATTGATAACAATGCTAATATGACATTTCATAAACTAACACAAGTGCGTATTTTTCCTAGTCAATACATAGATCGTCAGGCAATTGGTAAACAACCGCAACATTACGCATTACAAGTACATGCGACAGCAATTCAAAAGATTACGATTCAATACAAATATTTAAACATACCATTTACATTAACGGCAGAGCTTCAATCAAATGCCTAACAAAGAAACGGTGACATATCGAAATCGTCATCTATCAATGGGTTCATCCAATTGTTTTTTTCTCAAATTTTGTCATATCTATTAGGCGCTTGTCTTTTCATAAGATTGTTTGATGAAAAAAACCTGTTATTCCTAAATTGTGGTAATCTAATCGTAATAGTTACTGGAATGATAGGAGGGGTCTAATGGGTTTAGTCATTGTTGGCATCATGGCTGTTATTAGTATTTTAGTGTCCATCTTCATAATTGTTCGGAAACAGTCCAAAGGTGATATAAGGCTACAAGTTGAAGCAATCTGTGAAGGGAAAAATGAATTAGATCAAGCAATAATGAGAATCTACTTTACATTTTCGATTGGCAAACTAGCTAGCAGAAGTAAAGAAATTATTGGCAGTATTGATTGGTCAGAAGGCTGGATGCCTGTTAGCTACAATTTGAAAGAACATGGGAGCTATCAAGAAGAACGTATCCCTACTTTGACAGAAGATAAGTACACTACTTTTGAAATAGATGCGACAAATGCGATAGATGACCAAGGGAGCGGTGAGGGTTACGTCGTTTTAGTGTTAGAAAAACCGACACAGACCATGCTATCAAGAGCAGGTGTGATGTTAGTCGTAACAGCTAACTTAGTATCCTATCAATTATCAGATTCTATCAGTTGGCATAATGAAGTAATAGTGAACCATATTTAAATTAGAAAAGCTATTCGTAAGGATTAAAACTTATGAGTAGCTTTTTTGTTTAACAAAATGCGTAAAGACAAGACGATAAAAATTTTTTCAAAAAAATGTATGCGTTTTACATGTTGGTACGCCCATATTTTAGGGATTTCGAGAATGGAAAGAATTTTTTTCAATTATTGACAACTTTTGAGATGTCCGATATAGTGAATACCAATTTCATGAAACCATGAAAACAGCTATGATAAGGACGAGAGTTTTGATGAACGATTTACAGAGAGGGGAGCCTAGGCTGAAAACTTCCTAATGCAGCGTCAATTCTTACTACCTTTGAGCAGTGCTAGGAAACTTGCACCGTTATTTGCAACGTTACTGCAAAGACAATGAGCCGCTAGTGCATCTAGTGGGAATTTGGGTGGAACCACGGGTAAATTACACATACTCGTCCCTATTTTTGGGACGGATATGTGTTTTTTTAATTTTTCAGTAAAGGAGAAAAGATCATGTCAAATCAAGTTATCAGCATTCAGTTTCCAGATGGAAAGCAACAAGTATTTACAAAAGGTGTTACACTAACCGACATTGCACAGGCGATTAGTCCAGCGCTGCGCAAAAAAGCAATTGTAGGAAGTGTCAACGGAACCATCACTGATTTGACGCGCCCTATTTTGGCAGATGCCCAAATCAAACTATTTGATGCTAGCACACACGAAGGAATTGAGGTTATTCGTCATTCCACAGCTCATTTATTAGCACAAGCGATTAAACGCTTATATCCAGAAACACAATTTGGCGTAGGACCAGTAATCGAAAACGGTTTTTATTATGATATTGAATTATCACATTCTCTTGTGCCAAAAGATTTACAAAAAATAGAAAAAATGATGAATCGTATTGTGCAAGAAAACATTCAAATACAACGAAAAGAACTAACACGTGAAGAGGCAATCCGGTTGTTTCAACATGATAAACTGAAATTAGCATTACTAACTGATATTCCAGAAGATGACTTAATAACGCTTTATGAGCAAGGTGATTTTTATGATTTATGTCGTGGCCCGCATGTATCCTCAACAGGTAAATTACAGCACTTTCAATTAATGCATGTATCAGGGGCATACTGGCGCGGCGATAGCCAAAACCAAATGCTTCAGCGGATTTATGGTGTTGCATTTGCTACAAAAGAAGAATTAAATGATTATTTTATCTTTTTACAAGAAGCAGATAAACGTAATCATCGTACATTAGGAAAAGAACTCGAATTATTTATGTTTTCAGAAGAAGCTCCAGGTATGCCATTTTACCTAGCTAATGGCCAAATACTTCGAAATGAATTAGAATCTTTTTTACGAAATTTACAAACAAAATATGATTATCAAGAGGTTCGTACACCATTTATGCTGAACCAGCGTTTATGGGAACAATCAGGACATTGGGACCACTATAAAGACAATATGTACTTTACACAAGTAGATGCCCAAAGCTTTGCATTGAAACCTATGAACTGTCCAGGACATATGCTGATATTTAAAAATGCAAGACACTCATACAGAGATTTACCGATTCGTATGGCGGAATTTGGACAAGTGCATCGACATGAGTTTAGCGGAGCATTAAATGGACTGCTACGAGTTCGAACTTTTTGCCAAGATGATGCCCATATTTTTGCCACACCACAGCAAATAGAAGATGAAATCAATTTAGCGTTGCGAATCATCGATCATATGTATCAAGTATTTGGCTTCCAATACGAAATTGAATTGTCGACGCGTCCTGCTGATTTTATGGGGCATATTCAGCTTTGGGATGAAGCGGAATCGGCATTGGAAAATGTCCTGAAAAATGCGGGTTATTCTTATAAAATAAATGAAGGAGACGGAGCGTTTTACGGCCTAAAATTGACATTCATATAAAATAAAGGATGCTATTAAACGAAGTCATCAATGTGCAACGATTCAACTGGATTTCCAACTGCCTGAGAAATTCGATTTAACATATTTAAACGAACAAAACGAAAAAGTAAGACCTGTCGTAATTCATCGTGCTGTTTTCGGTTCGATTGACCGCTTTTTAGGTATTTTAATTGAACATTTTGGTGGAGTCTTTCCGACATGGTTAGCACCACAACAAGTTATGGTGATAGGAGTGGCTAAGATTCACCAAGAATATGTTCAGCAAGTAGTACAAGCACTAGAAAAAGAACATATACGGGTGAGTGAAGATAACCGACAAGAAAAGTTAGGGAAAAAAATCAGAGAAGCTCAATTGAAAAAAATACCGTATATTCTCGTATTGGGCGATCATGAATGCAACAATCAAAGTGTAACAGTGCGGAACTATGGTCAACAAGTGTTGAATGAAAAACCGTTACAGCAATTTATTGAAGAAATTAAGCTCGAAATTAGCGAAAAAGCGTTGCCCAATAATTAAATGCAATAAAATAGAAGCCTGATGAGATAGTTCAATCAGGCTTTTATTATTTTTCATAAAATGATTTAGTATGCACATGTATTAAAGTAAGAATTTTCGTATAGATAGATACAAAAGTATAATCGTTACTTCTAGATATGTTTTTTCATGCATATTATATAGTGTAGATAGAAGATTAATTCATTTATTATTATTGAGTAGTGGTAGATTTTATTATTGGTGAGTAGGTACTATCCCCTATAAGTAAATTTTTTGTTTCTGCATCAATCACTGCATATTTATAAAATTCTTCTTGTGCATGTTGGCGATAGGAAGCCAAGAAATACACTTGTCTGTTTGGATGAATCATTGTGTGATTAGAGAGATCCATTTCTTGACTGACAGTATTTGTTTTCGTATTAAAAAATTTACGAGTTTCTGGCACGTCTTTAAATAATATTTTTTCACGCATGCTGAATGTTGCACCATGATACTCTTCATAGAGTGATTTATCTAATTGCTTATAAAATTCGTCTTCTACAAGAAAAGTTTGAAAGTGATTACTAGGGTATTTTAGCGTAGTGTTTGTTGTTGTGATTGGTTCACAAATAGTAACTGTCGACTCTTTTGGTATAGGCTGTGAGTGTGAAAATAGATTAGAAAAAACGACCATGGTTAAAAGAAGTACTTGCACAATTTGGCCTCCTATAATTAAGCGTTATAGGTAGATTTCCCAATTTCTTGTTATATATACGTTTCATGACAATAACATACAGAATTCAGGGAAAAGGCGACATAGCTTTTTAACTAGTGAAGAAATTGAATGAAAAACCAGCCAAGAAAATATTCTTTTTGACTGGTTTTATCCAAAATGCGCGTTTTTTATAAAATGTATTGATAACGCCCCCTCCTTATTAGGAAGCTTGTTTAAAATATCTGTTTAGCAACACATCTAGCTCTTGGCTATAATCAACTACAGCGGGGTGTGTAAATCCTAAATCTTTTGCCTTTTTATACATAATTCTCCTTTTAATCTCGATTTCAAACTTCAAGAATTGTTTAAACAATAAATTTACCAACTTTTTCTCCTCCTAATTTTTTCTACATATTCTTGATTTAAAATTCTCATGGCTTCGATTCAGCTTTTTCATTGTATATCAGTTAAAACAAAAAAATTGTCACATTGTGTATAGGAAATGAAATTCGTAATTTAGTCACATATAAGTCTATATATGGATCATAATAATAAAGGATAGACTATATTCATTTCTCCATATTTTCAGCTTTTAAGTTACATAATTAGCGAGTATAACGACTTTTTCTTTAAGAAATCGTTAAGAACTTAACGCGTACGATGCATGTCTTTTTTACTAGATGAATTATTCTTCCTACCTAGAAAAGAAATTGCTAATAGTTACATTCATTCATATATTGTCGCAATTTATCAAATCCTATTATTTGCTGTTTAATTATTAGGGATTTTTCTTTTTTAAAATATTGAACTGAACAGTTTATAAACAAATGTTCATAATGTGATGGTCTTGGGAATCGAAATGCTCAAAATACGATAAATAGCAAATGAGTAACGCACACATTCATTGAATGTGTGCGCTTTTTTAGCTACTTGGGGGCCATTCTTCACGTAATAGGCCAAATAAGAGAATATCGTGAAATTTGCCAAAGCGGAAAATTTCATTCCGTAGTATCCCTTCTTTTGTAAAGCCACATTTTTCATAAGAGCGAATGGCTCCTACATTAAAGCTGAACACTTGTAGTTTAATTTTGTTGATTGCAATGTAATCGAATATGAAGGTGATAAGTGTTTGCATTGCATCTGTTCCTAATCCTTTCCCTTGCCATTTTTCACTTAATGATATGCCTACTAAGCAAGTGCTGTTTGTCCAATTGATAGAAAATACACCACATGATCCAATAAGCTGTTGCGTCGTCTTTTCAAAAATGCCGAAGAAAAATTCTTCTTTTTTTTCACTAATACTTCGAAAGAATGAAGAATGGTCTTCAACTGTATGTGGGAATGGTATCTCGTCATTAGCAAGTAATAAAGTAGGCTTTTCATTCTCTATTTTTATATACTCTTCTAAATCAGAGGATGCCATTTGTTTTAATATAATTGATTGTCCATTTAGAAAATCTTTAAAATATTGTTCCATATAAAATCTCCCTTATCTAAGGGTGCAGTTTGTGTACTATCCCTTTGAAAATTAGTTTTTTTCAAACAACGTATCTACTGCATTGATTACAATCATATTCACAGCTCCTTTAATTTGAATAGTATAATAATAGCATAGTTTGGAATTTTAAGTAATTACATGAAAAAATAAAATGCAATCGAGCCCTGTCAAATGATGGTTGGGCTCTGCTCGTGATTTCTAAAATATGTTAGAATTTAATGATAAATAATGTACTAGTTGGAAGAAGGGGGATAATGCGGTTAAAGTTTTATGATCCATCAGATTATTATTCATTAATTGAACAATATATGTTATCACAGGAGCAACTTCTCTATACACTGTCACCAATGGCGAGTCTTAAACTCTCTGAAACAGATGTCAATCGGCATGCCATTTTAGCGAAGAAAGGTGAGAAGCTTGTCACTTTTTTTGTTCTTCACGAAAATGAAGGAGTAAAACCTTATTCTGAAAATAACCAAGCAATTTTAATTCGTGGATTTTCAACAGATATGCATGAACAAGGAAAAGGGTATGCCAAAGAAGCATTACAATTATTGCCTACATTTGTACGACTCCATTTTCCGACAATTAATGAATTAGTGTTAGGTGTTAATTTTTCGAATACAGCAGCTCAGGCGCTATATAAAAAATGTGGCTTTGTGGATGAAGGCATATGTGCAGTTGGCATCAAAGGCGAGTTGAAAGTGATGAGCTATTATTTACAAAGTGATCATTGAAATGAGGGAGAATGCGGATGCACATAATAGAAGCAAGTATGGAACACTTCACTCATCTCTGTGCATTGGATAAGGAAGTAATAGGCGACTATTCAAGAAGTGATCGCATTAAGCATGCAATATTAGAAAGACGATGCATGATATACAAGATACAAAGTTGTATTGCAGGATTTTTAATTTTTACAACGGATTTCTTTGATTGTAGTTTTATTTCACTAGTTATAGTCAAACCGTCTGAACGTAGAAGAGGTGTTGCTACAGCACTATTAGCAGATTTTATTGAAAGAGCACCCACTGCCAAAATTTTCTCTTCCACGAATCGTTCCAATACAAAGATGCAAAACGTATTTAACGCTGCAGGATTTAAAAGAAGTGGCTATATAGAAAACTTAGATGAAGGTGATCCAGAAATTATTTACTTTACATTAAAATAGAAATCTTCGTATTATCAGTTCTTTACGAGCGTTAGGCGGGGTACTAGCAAAATTCGCTCCCTTTATCTCTGTCATAATTTTGTAACATTAGCTATTAATTAGTAAGGATGCGCTTAAAAAATGGGCACTTAATGTTTGACGTGACGTTCTATTATGGAGAGGCAATTTACAGCTTCTACAAAAAAAGGATGTTGGAGGTCATTGTGTTGAGTACTGAAAATTTAATAAGCTTAAGTGGGTATTCGTTATTTTTTGCTTTTATCTTGCTGTTAATTGCGATTTTACCGTTAGGATTAGCAGTAAAATCTGCAGGGCGTTCGTTTAGGAGACTAGGTCTTATACTTACATATTCTGCTTTCATCTTGCAATTAGTGTATTTTATTTTAAGATGGATTGCAGTCGAGCATGCACCTGTTAGTAATATGTATGAGTTTATGATGTTTTTTGGCATTATGCTAACAGCTAGCTTCCTCATTATTCATTACTTATATAAACAAATTGTCGTAGGGTTATTTGTAATTCCAGTAGTCCTAATTATTTTGGGCTATGGAAGTGTTTTTACAAATGAGGTGAGACCTCTTGTACCTTCGTTACAAAGTAACTGGTTAACAATTCATGTTATGACAGTAGCGTTTTCAAGTGCTATTTTATCGATATCATTTGCAACAGGTATTATCTATTTACTGAAATCTTTGGATGTTCATAAAAGGACGATTAGTACTGTTGCGTTAGAGTTCGTTATGTACTGTTTGATTGTGGTAATTGGATTTAGTGCTACAGCGACGGTATTTAGTGTAACGACGGAAGAAGTACACATTCAATTTGAAAATGCGCAAGGTGTGAAGGAAAAGGCAGTCTATACGATGACACCACTTATTGTTAATAAAGGTGCGGTCTCAGAAAGTGGAGAGACAATCGGCTGGTTGAAGATTACGCCATCAATTGATGCCAAAAAGTTAAATTCCATCGTATGGGCATTTATTGTAGGGACCATCTTGTATGGTGCCATCCGACTGTTCTTTAGAAAGCCACTCATCGTGCTATTAAAACCATTAACAAGACGTGTACAACCCGCTTTAATGGATGAAATTTCATATCGGGCGGTAGTGATTGGCTTCCCATTGTTTGCCTTAGGCGGTTTATTATTTGCTATGATTTGGGCACAAATTGCATGGGGAAGATATTGGGGGTGGGACCCAAAAGAAGTCTGGGCGCTCATTACTTTTTTATTTTATGCGGCTTTTCTGCATCTTCGTCTGTCAAAGGGATGGGAAGGAGAGAAAACAGCATGGCTATCTATTGTAGGTTTTGGCATCATTGTCTTTAATCAAGTTTTCGTTAATTTAGTCATTGCTGGTCTGCATTCTTACGCATAAAAAATAAGGAAATGAAAAGAGACATCCGTAAAGGATGTCTCTTGGACTTTGAACTGTTAATTCTTGAACGAGAATTAAAGTTTTACAACGTTTGTAGCTTGAGGGCCACGGTTACCTTCTTCAACGCCGAATTCTACTTTTTGTCCTTCTTCAAGTGTTTTGAAACCTTCAGATTGGATAGCAGAGAAGTGTACGAATACATCGTTTCCACCTTCTACTTCGATGAAGCCAAAACCTTTTTCTGCGTTAAACCATTTTACTGTACCTTGAGTCATTTAAAAAACCTCCAAAAATAAATTCAACAATCATATTCCTTCAATCAGTATAAAATAATACCATAATCAGAAGCTCGCTAGAACACGTTACTATTGAATACGTGGTTTCATTGTTTACGATGAAGCAATTTAATTATTACTTTCATTATATAACAGATTCATACATTTATCCAGCAAATGCCGTTTTTTAGTAAGAAAAAATTACATAATATCGTTTTTAACTATAATGATAATAAAAAATGCTAAAAAACAAAGGTATAAAGTGCTTGATATACTAAAAAAACACTAAAAATCGTTTTATATTACCGTTTATTTGACTTTTGATATAACTTTATAAATGACATGTAGAAGTTATTGGAAAAATCTGAGTGACTGTCACCAATCAATTAGTCGATCCATGCTTTTTCTTTGGCAACAATCACAGCTTCAGCACGTGATTCCACATGTAATCTGACAAAAAGTTTTGATAAATAATTTTCCACTGTACGCTGGGTAACGCCAATTGCAGAGGCGATGGCTTTATTGGTACATCCTTGAGCGACCAGCTGCAAAATTTCCTGTTCTTTATGACTTAGTAATACTTCCTGCTTAGCATTGGAACGATTCGAGTGCTGTTGGACAAAGTCTAAAAAATCTACTGATAATAAAATTTCCCCCCGCAAAGTGGCTTGGATTGTTTGAATTACCTGTTCTTTTGTAGCGAGCTTCGATAAAAGTCCATCTACTTTTTTTTCTACAAGAAGCTCGTAATAATCGGATAATTCGTAGCCTGTATAAAGAATAATTAGCGCTTCAGGCTGTTGTTTCTTAATCATTTCAGCCAGTTGAATGCCGTTTAACGGTTTCATATTAATATCAATTAAATAGAGCTGAAAGGGGTGTGATTCCATTCTAGCCAGTACATTGGCGCTTTCTTGTTCTGTTTCAATATGGACATTTTCTAGATCTTGTAATAATGTTTTTGTTCCGTCTAAAACGACTGGGTGATCATCTATTATCAATATTTCAATCATTTGTATGGTTCCTCACATTCCTCTTGAATTTGAATATAAATATGCATGCCATCATTTGGTTTGGAGGTAATGGTCATATCTCCGTTAAAGGCTCGAACACGTTCTCGAATGCCGTTAATGCCCATAGAAGCGGAGGATTGCATTAAATCTTCAATATTACAGCCGATACCATTATCATCGTATTGGAGAACAAAACCGTGGTTTATAGCAAGTAGTTTAAGTGAAACTTTAGATGCATCGGCATGTTTAATAGCATTATTTAGCAGTTCTTGAACTAGGCGATAGACAACTAAATGTAAAGTTGGATCTTGGAACTGAACCCGATCAATTTGTGTATTTAATAGAAAGTTTGCACGTATTTTCACTTTTTGTACCAGTTTTTTTAATGCCATTTCTAAACCGAAAGTATCAAGTAAAGGAGGGCTCAGATTTTCGCAATACTCCCGTAAATCTTTCGAGGCATTTAACAGTTGTTCCCGAATATCTAATACTTTTTTTTCCTCAATAATAGGAGAGCTAGCGATAACATCTAATTCTCTCGCTAAATGTAATTGCTCCTGTAAAATAGTGTCATGTAATTCCTGTGCTAAAATACTCTTTTCTTTCTCAATAATATTCCATAATAATTTATCAAGCCAAGGAAGTTGGGTGTTATGGGTGTCTTTCATATGCTGAATATCTCGTACTAAATCTTCAATTAGTTTTAAACTATCGATAAACATAGAGACGTATAAAGCTAGTAACTCCAACCATAGAAGTTCTTCTTTATGCAAAGTGTGTCTAATTCGTAAAAGAATCTTTTCATCTACTGTATCATGGATCAAAAGTTGTGTCAGTTGGCTCTCTACTTGAATTTCACCGCGAGAAAATGGGACATCTTCCACGATTGTTTCAAGCGTAAATGCAGTTGTCCCGAGTTTTTCAGTAATTTCATATTTGAGACTTGTAAGTAATTCCTGTTGGCTTTTAGCTTTACTAATACGTTTAACTGCTGCATATAAATTATGGACATAATCACCAGATGATGAAAATATAATTTTTCGATGTTTAAAGTCAAGTTGCTCCTTTACATAAAAGCTTGCAATAAAACCAATAAAAATAATGATAAAGAAAACAATCATCATTTCAATTGAAAGATGGTCCAAAAACAGTATAGCTAATAAAGACGACAAAATGAATGAACTGAAAAAAGCGAGTGATGAATAATAGCGAAAACGAGATAATTGGTATTCAATATCAAATAAGCGTTCGTTCACTTGAATAAAAATAAAGGAAAAAGGTATAAACAAAATAAATAAAACACTAATTTCAGGTCGTATTATCGCGTTATACCCTAAAATTTCGGGTACAACAAACAACAATAGAAATGGCAAAAATGGGACGATACAAGAAATAGCGATTAAGCGTATTTTAGCTAATCGGGTTTGTAAATAGCTCGTTAATAATATATAGATTGCATAAAGTACCAGTACTGCAAATAGACTGACCGTTACAATAGGGGTAATAACACTAAATTGTGGAATTAGCATTTCAATGAAAAAACAACATAGAATAACAAATGGAAGAAAATAGAGCCACTTTACATCTATATACTTCCATTTTATGTGTAAAAAACGGTAATATTGTTGTAAAAAATGAATGATAAGTACTAAGCATAAAACTAAACAGATACCGTTTATAATCATACCAATGATATTTCCTCTACTTGAAGCCCCTACACTTGTATAAGCTAAAGAGCAGGTTAATAAAAATAGCATTAGTAATTTCGTAATTAAAGTATGGTTATTTCGCTGCCATAAATAGATGGCAACGCTTAAACAAAGGATGAAATAAAACATTGGAAAAACAATTTGTAAATATAACTCTTCAGGTAAATCCCGATGTTTAATTTGGACTGTTTGAACAGTACCATCTGGTTTTAAAAGTGTTAGCTCTTTAGCGGTTGTAATATAATTATCTGCTTGGGAAGAGCCAAAACCTTTAGCGGGCTTTTGATCGATTGACAGGATAATATCACCTTGTTCAATCTTTTTTTGTTGAGCCCATTCTGAGTAATAAGGATGAATAATAACAGGTAGTGTACTAGACGTATCGACTAAAATACTAATATACGGACCACGAATGGCAACACCAAGTACATAAATGCCAAGAAGTAGATATGTTAAAAAAATACTAAAAGTTAATTTGCTCATAAAAGACGCTCTTTAATTTTCATAATCATAGTATAGCGCTCCGTTTCATCATGAAGTATCTACTATATTATCCATAATTTTTAATTTTTTTGGAATACCGAAATAAAGTGTTTCGGAAAACCACTAACATTTTTTCGGAATAACGAAATAGTGTTTTCGGTATAAGTTGTGATAATGTGAATCTAGCTTAAGTGACGGAAAGGGGGAGCATGTGTGAAATGGAGTGTGCTGTCACTAATCCTAATTTTCCTAGTCGCCATGTTGGCGTACCCAAAAACGACATTTGCTCAAACTTTAAATAAAGATGCAATAGAAGTAGATATTTGTATCATTGGAAGTGATAATCATTTTGTCTATAAAATCCCGAAACAGTTACATAATGATACACCTTATTATGAAATGAAAAATGATATCGAAGCTTCCTTAGCTAGCCATTGGAAAGTGCAAGGTGGTCATGTTGAAACGAATCATTCGAATGTAGCGTATACATTTTTTATCGAGGATTTATTTCAAGAAAAACAAGATGGTCATTTGAAGATATCTATTCCATATCGCACTTTAGTAGGGATGTTTCGTGAAGATGAAGCGATTCAATTACGTATTATGGCGAGTAAATTAATGAATTGGCAAGTAAACGCAAAAGAGTGGGCAACACTTGGATTTGTTCAGCCACTGACTTTTTTGAGTGAAAGTGAATATGTCTACAATGGGGCTGTTAACGAATTGTTGCAACAACGAGTTGCCCATTTTGATGGGGCAATCGCTAAGCGTCAAATGTTGTTACGCAGTGTTATGTATTTTAGCTTTATTATTGTTCAAATTTTTGCATGCTTGATTTTATCGAGAAGTTTAAAAAAACGAATCATCCAACACCCTGAAGAAATGCATCAATTTAGAAAACTAAATTATATGTACCAAATCATTCCTTTATTTATTGTTATTGTGCAAATTATATATTTAGTGATGTCTGGACTGCTAACAGCATTTGGCCTTTACTTTAGTCCTGGCATTGATTTGTTGTTTATTATTGGGCCAATTCTTTTTACAATTATACTGTTGCCGATGTTTTTTGTTCCGACAGAAAATGAAATTGCAAAAGAATTACAACATAATAAAATGGGTTCACACTTAGAATAGTATCGCTGTTTGTAATTGATACAATAAAATGCGATGTAGCTGTTGGAAAGTAGTTTGTTTTTGTAATTCGACGTTCACACCTCAATATTAGATGGTATAATGGTCAACAGCATATTTGAAGGAGCTGGTGACAAATTGACGCATCCAGAGACTGCGTATTTAAATTTACTGCAACATATTTTAGAAAATGGGATTAAAAAAGAGGACCGTACGGGGACAGGTACGTATAGCATCTTTGGCCATCAAATGCGTTTTGACTTAAGTCAAGGCTTTCCGCTTTTAACGACTAAACGCGTACCATTCAAACTTGTGGCTAGCGAGCTTCTTTGGTTTATTAAAGGAGATACAAATATTCGCTACTTACTAAAACATAATAACCATATATGGGATGAGTGGGCTTTTAAAAAATGGATTGAATCCGATGAATATAATGGACCTGATATGACGGATTTCGGTCGTCGATGCTTAACGGACGAAGCGTTTAATATTGTTTACCAAGCTGAGCTCGCATCATTTTGCGACCGTATTTTAACGGATGATGATTTTGCAAAAAAGTACGGCGATCTTGGGAATGTCTATGGCAAGCAATGGCGCAATTGGACAACGTCAAACGGGGAAAGTCTTGATCAATTACAAGATGTTATTCATCAAATTAAGCATAATCCAGATTCGCGCCGTATTATTGTCAATGCATGGAACCCTGAAGATGTTATTAATGCAGGTGCTAAAGGGAGTAAAGCGGCTTTACCGCCTTGCCATGTCATGTTTCAATTTTATGTGGCAGAGGGCAAATTAAGCTGCCAATTAATGCAACGTAGTCTAGATACATTGCTTGGCTGTCCATTCAATATTGCCTCTTATGCATTATTAACACATTTAATTGCCCATGAATGTGGGCTTGAAGTCGGCGAATTTATTCATAGTATTGGCGATGCACATATATATGCAAATCATGTGGAGCAGGTGAAAGAACAGCTTTCTCGTGAGCCGCGGGAACTACCAACCTTGAAAATAAATCCAAATAAAACGTCGATTTTTGACATAGAACTTGAGGATCTATCCATCGAGGGCTATAACCCACATCCAGCAATTAAAGCACCGATTGCCGTTTAGTCAAATGTAAGCAGCAGCCATTTTGGTTGCTGCTTTTTTTGTTGACATGGATTAGGTCCAAATAATCTATTTTGATAAATAGGCAAGTTGGTGGATGTTTCGATAGGTGCCTTCTATTATAGTATTTATGGTATTATAAGGTATATTTTCTAATAAAAGCTTTAGGGGTGGCTGGGTTGAGAGAAAGAATAGTGCTACAAACGACAACAAAAGCAAAGTTTCTTCGATTACGTGAAAATATACAAGGGGAGTCCTCGTCCCCAAAAGATCAGCAGCCTCAACAGGATAGTCCAGCTATTACCACTACATTAACACAAGAACAATTAGTAAAAATGATGCAAATTATTGAGGAAATCCGTGTGAATGGTACTAAATAAAAATGTAAGCGCCTTCGATAAATGAAGACAACGCTAATTACCTTAACTCTTGTCCGGTTTTATCATAAAAAGTAAACAATGCAGGAAACGTATTTTCTGCATTAGGAGGTAGTTTAAATGTTTTCATAAATGGTGCAGAAGTATCAACTTCGACTTCTTTTTCAAAATTCATCCAGTTTGTTGTCAATTTGATTTTGGCAACATTGCTGTCTAATTCGTGTACATATAGTGTGCCATAGTTGCCTTTATTGGTTTTATATTGTCGATAGGTTACTGAGGGAGCTGTTGCTAAATAAATAAATTTAAGTTTGCCATTCCACCCTTTATTAAAGCGTGCATGACCATACTGACTATCGTTTATTTTCAACTGGACTAACCACATATTTGTTTCTTCTATTCGTTCAAAATGCATGATTTGTATGCTACTGTCGATAAATTCTTCTAAAAATTCTTTCACTGTTGTTTCGGATGATTTTAGATGATAGTCGTTATAATAAGAATTTCCGTAAATGAAAAGTCCTAATAATAGTAATGGTGAAAATGAGCATATTACAATTAATATTAATTTGATTTTCATGCAAAAAATCCTCCTGTCAATAAAAGTTTTCACATTTAATCTTTATTCAATTATATCGATTTTTACTTTTACTCGTCTATCGATTATATTTTGATGATGATTTCTAACTTGTGTAGTAAGAAATCATCACTATAAATCCAAGCACCTTCTAAGCTATAATAGCGAAGGAGGTGTTTTTAGATGAACGTAATTTTTATAGAAACAATGACAGGGACAGAGCTTTTACAGATGGTATCACATGATGTGGCTGGCATACTAGCTGCAGCTCAAGGAGAAAGTGTAACGTTCCCCGTTGGTCATTATAAATATGAATTTCACAATCTAGATTTCTATGAAGAAAATGGTCAAATCCAACAAGAGCTCGTTATTTATATGACAAAAATTTAAATTCGATAGCGGGTGTATTTTTGTGAATAATGAACAGGTTAAGATATGAGCAAATGACTTGTGATTATCTTAACCTGTAACTATAATAGTTACAACAGGTGGTGATTCGTATGGTCAATAGTCGATTTTCAGTCGCTATCCATATACTTTCGCTCATTGCTACAACATCTGATAAAAGTCAGCTTACATCTGATTATATTGCAGGTAGTGTCAATACGAATCCCGTAGTCGTACGACGAATGATTGGGAAATTGAAAAAAGCAGGCTTGTTAACATCTCAGTCGGGTATCGCTGGTTATGGCCTTGTTATTGAACCAAAGGATTTGTCATTGTTAAGCATTTACCGAGCGATTGACGGTCCAGAGCAACTATTTGCAATACATGATGAACCGAATCCTGCATGTGCTGTCGGCCGACAAATACAGCATACGTTGGAAACGGTTTATCTAGATGTTTGGCATGCAATGGAAAAACAGTTACAAGCACAAACGTTACAAGATGTGCTAGATCAACTTCGTTAAACGTAACGAGGTCGGTCTTACTGTATTCAACCTGTAACTAAAACAGTTACAACTAATTGTAGGAGGAATTTATAATGAAAATAGGCGTTATTGGAGCAACAGGAAAAGCAGGGCAAAAAATAGTGGAGGAAGCATTACAACGTGGTCATAACGTTACAGCCATTGTTCGTTCAGCTTCTAAAGTAAAAGAGGATATTCAAGTGATGGAGAAGGATGTATTGGATTTAACACAAGAAGATGTAAAGGGTTTTGATGTTGTTGTGAATGCGTTTGGTGCACCACTTGGACAAGAAACATTACATGTTGCTGTAGGTCGTCATTTAATCGCTACCTTTAACGGCATTGCCACAAAACTATTCGTAGTGGGGGGAGCAGGCAGCCTATTTGTAGACCCAGAAAAAACGATTCGTGTTATGGAGACGCCTGATTTTCCGGAAATGTTTTTGGCAACTGCAAAAAATCAAGGTGAAAACTTGCAAGACTTACAAGCATCTAATATTTCGTGGACATTTTTAAGTCCTTCTGCTCTATTTGATCCAGAGGGGCCACGTTCAGGTAGCTATACAACAGGAATAGATCATTTGTTAGTGAATGCTTCAGGTGAAAGTTATGTCAGCTATAGTGATTATGCGATTGCTGTGTTAGATGAAATAGAAAATCCGCAACATAGTAATAAACGTTTTACTGTTTCTTCAATGAAATAATCATGGTACCGAGCGTGCGAATTGCGCTCGGTTTTTATGTTTTATCAGATAACTAATATAAAGTTTGGTTAAATTAATAAATCCTTTTTCTGTTCCATCAAATATTTACTTTTGTTAATATATAATTTTATACCTTCCTTTCTTCACTAGACAATGACATTTATCTTTTGGTACACTGTCAATTGGAATGAGCTTCCAAGAATAGACATTTTGGTTGCTTCGAAAAGTTAAATTCGTGAAGATTATGATGCGATATGTTACTTACACCATTCTGGATATGTTTGGAGAAACAATTAAAGGTCATCGTAATATGAGCAGCTCCTATGTACTTTATTGTAAAGTTATGAACATCTTAAATACTGATGAGTACAGGAGGAATTTGTCTCAACTGTCAAAGCCTTTGAAGATATCAAAGGGATTGAATAGTCATTCTGATTTATATAGGTGGAAAAAGCAGTCATTTATTAGAAGGTAACTACTTTGTAAATAATTTGTGAAATGGAAAGGACTTTGAACAAGCAAATGCAAGATAATACGAAAAAAAAAATTATAGCAGTAGCAACTAATTTATTTTTAACGAAAGGTTATGAAGATACAAGAATATCAGATATTATAGAAGGCTTAGGTCTTACAAAAGGTGCTATTTATCATCATTTTAAATCAAAAGAAGATATATTTAATGCGGTTGTTGAAGAAATAGGAAATAAAAATATACAGTTATTTGATGAAATAAAAAATGATTCAAGCTTAAACGGAGTAGAAAAATTATCAAAGATTGTGCATACGAGTTTTAGTAATAAGAATATTGATATGATAATAGGCATATCACCAAATTTATTAGATAGTCCTAAATTACTATCATCATTTATTAATGAAATAAATGATGTAACAATACCCAAATATATTTATCCGATTGTTAATGAAGGCGTTGAAGATGGGAGTATTCATACAAAACATTCTGCTGAATTAGCAGAAATGATAGCTGTATTGTTAAATATATGGTTAAATCCACTTATTTTCAAAAATGAGACTTCAAGTATATTTAATAAGATTGAAATTATGAATGCAGCATTAGATAAATTTAATATACAACTATTTGACAGCTCATTAATTGAAAAAATAAAAAAAGTAGAAAATAAAAAAATTTAAATATAGAAACGCATAAAATTAGTTATTTAATGCTAATTTTATGCGTTTTTTATCGCTATAATAACTGTAAATATTACCTAAAAAATTGTTAGGATTATTGACGCGCATACCAAGAGTATGTTATTCTACCTAAAACATACTCTTGGTATGTGTATGGAATTTTATAAGAGTGTTGTTAGTAGCAATGTTTATAGGTGCAATAATAACAATTGTGGTTAATTTAAAAAATGACTTTGCGTGGAGTAGCTTGAATATATTAAGCTTTAATACTAATTTATTTTCTTTATATTCTATTGGTTTATTATTTTCTTTTATTACTACTATATTACACGAATGTATGCATATGATATTTGCCAATAATATTAGTAACATCAAAGGCGCATTAAATTTATCAATAAAAAAATCAACAGCATATGTCTCGCTTACTCATATATGGACTTGGACTCTACCATCTAGAATCATTGCAATATCTGCCGGCGTAATACTTGATACTATTATATTAGCTTGGTTAGTTGCTTTAAGAACCATTTTTGACAGTGAAATTTTAGAACTATTTTCGATTATAATGTTTTTAAGAATAATTTGGCAATTCCGATTTCATAAAAAGTCAGATGGAAAATATTTTATCATGATGTTAATAGACAATCCGCTTATCGATATAGATTATAGAAATAATAGATACTTATTAGATAAGTATGAAAAATTCTTGTGGAAAACATGTTTAATAATAGGCGTATTAGTAGATTTATATTTATTAATATTTTGGTTATTACCTTTTATATATCAATTATGTTTATTGATAGGGGATTTATTATGCTGGATACAAATTTAAGTGTAAAAAATGTAAGTAAGTACTTTAAAAATAATATAAAAGCAAATAACAATATCTCGATAGAATTTCAAACTCACGAGATAACAGCATTAATAGGACATAATGGAGCAGGTAAAACTACTTTACTCAATCAAATAGGTGGATTAATTATTCCGTCAGAAGGGCAAATTCATATTAACAATATTGATGTAATTAAAGAACATTCAAAAGTAAGAAAGTTAGTATCTACTATGCCGCAGTTCCAAGTGCCACTTAAAGGAGTTTCTATGTTGCAAGCGATAGAAAGTATAGCTATGATAAAAGGATTTTCGAGTAAAGTATCCAAAAAGAAAGCGGAAGAAATAATTTCTAGTTTGCAACTTGATAATTGGAAAAATATCGAAGGTGAAAAGTTATCGGGTGGATTACAGAGGCTTACATCATTTGCTATGACTGTTATTGATGAAGCACCAGTCATTATTTTAGATGAACCTACAAATGATGTTGATCCAATTAGACGGATTCTTATGTGGAAATATTTAAGGAAGCTTGCTGATAAAGGTTCTATTATCATTATCGTTACACATAATCTTTTTGAAGTAGAAAAATACGCTGATAGGTACATATTATTAGATAAAGGTTGTGTAAAAAAAGATATTAATATTTCGAATAGATACTCACAAAATATAAAACATATGCTATGTGTTTATGATATAGACAATATTGATATATCTATGTTTTCTAGTGATTTTGTGACGAAATACGATATAGAGCAAAAAAAATTAACCGTATCACTGAAGGAGGAAAATATTTATAGAGCTATTACTATAGTGCTGGAAGTATTAAAAAATGGAAAAGCAACAAGTTATGATTTGAAAATAGAAAATTTATATGATAATTACGAGGATATGATAAATGAGTAGATACAATAGTTCTATAGGATTATTGAAATGGAGCTTAATCAGACACAAATTTTATATACCAGTATTTGTAATTGTGCAAGTTGTATTATCATTAGCTGTAATATACGGTTTTTCTTTTATAACAAATGCTAAAGATTATATTTCAAGGTCTTTTCTTTGCACTGGTGCGATAACGATAAATATATTAGCGGTAACTTGTGTTTTAGCACCACAGATTGTTAGTGAAGCCAAACAAAATGGTGTTTTTAATTATCAGAAAACTTTGCCAATATCACGCGTTGGTATATTGCTATCAGATCTTTTGATATGGGGGTTAATTCCACTACCAGGTATTCTTTTGTGTATGTTTATTGGCGCAATTAATTTCGATATGAAAATATACTTAGATTTTATAGGTGTGTTTAGCTTATTATTTGTTATTTTGTCATTGTTACTTCTAGGTTTTGCAATCGCATATTTACTTCCTCCGAATGTAATGACTTTAATCACACAAGTTATTATGATAGTAGGACTATTATTTTCACCAATTATTTATTCGGAAGACAGACTACCAATATGGCTATCTTATGTATATAATGTTTTACCCTTTGTTCCAGTCAGCAATATTATAAGAGCAAGTTTATTTCATTTAAATGACTATAATATGACACATTATCTAGTTGTCATGGTGTGGGGAATAATATCTTTTGTAGGTGCTATGTTTATAATTGCAAGGAGGAAATAGGTGCATGAAAACTCTGTTAATAGAAAATTTAAGTAAAAATAAAGGTGCTAAATCAATATTAAAAGATATAAATTTATCTATAGAGGCAAATAAAATATATGGGATTATTGGGAATAATGGAGCAGGGAAAACCACGCTATTCAAGGCATTGTTAGGACTAATTAAGTATAGCGGTTTAATAACTATAGATGATTGTGTATTAAAATGTAATAATTCAAGAGAATATTTAAAAACAACGGGCTTAGTTATGCCGTTTCCAGATTATTATGATAAACTTTCCATTCGTGAGGTATTTGAAGAACATTTATTTTATATGAATTGTAAATTAGATAAAGATATAGATACAATACTTAATGATGTTGGTTTAAAAACATCGGTGGAAACAAAAATAGAAGAATTATCACTTGGAATGAAACAAAAATTAAATATAGCTTTAGCTTTGTCGCATAATCCGGATCTATTGGTACTCGATGAGCCATTCAACGGACTTGATAGAAAAGGAATTACAATGCTTAAAAGTATAATTATTGCGTTCAAAAAACAAGATAAAGTGGTTTTGATATCTAGCCATTCTTTTGGTGAACTCGATGATATTATTGATGAAGTAATCGTTTTAGATAATGGAGAAGTATTAGCCACAGATAGCATTCAAGTATTAAGACAAAAAGCTATAAATAGTTTAGAAGATTATTATTCGCTGTTATGGAAAGGAGATAGAAATGCAAAGTAGTTTTAAATATGAAGTTAGGAAAATGAAAAAAGTCTTCAATAAATTATTTTTATGGATACTAATCGTACAAATCTTTTCCCTAATCTTTTTTACAATAGTAGGTAAATTTGAAGTTAATGACTCGGATGACATATTGCAAAATGGAAAAGGTATTATTACCTTGTCGATAACGGTAACTTTGACAGTAGTTACAATATATGCAGTAATGCTTATTAACAGAGTATTAATTATAAGGTATATAGGTAATTTTAGGGAAAGAACCTATGCCTATCCAACAGGAAGAGATCAAATGTTCAGAGCTAAGATATATGCTTTTATTTATAAATATATGATTGTGTTTGTTATATCTACCTTGCTTATTAATACAGCGTTTTACCTATTTTGTATTATAACATCTTTTATTAATTTCACAACACCAGTTTATGTTTTTTTACCTAATATAGTTTTACTTTCGGTGTTTGTAAGTATTGCTATAATCTTAATATCTGGTATATGTGGAATCTATTATCAATCTACTAATATATGCTTAATTACATCTATAATTTTGATTGTTTTGATTGGTAATCTAGTGGCAAATGCTTATAATTTGGATGCTTTATTTGTGCTAATCATAAATGTTGGTTTATGTGTGATTAATTTTAGCTTAATTAAATTTTTAGAGCATCATATTCGGGTTGATGATTTATTACATAAATAAAGTATTTGCATTAAGTGGTAATTTTTATATTACGTTATGTACGAATGAAGTTTAATTGAGATATGGCAGTAAGTTTAATTTATATGGTCTTTATAGTATTTGACAGTCTGTTCTACGGTGGCTGTCGTAGTATTTTGTCAATTATCTAAGTAGAATGTTCTAGACTTTAACACTTAGCGGGCATCTTTTCCTTTTATGATAGTGATAATATATATACACCGCGTTGGTCACTGTTCAGCGTAATCCCTTTGAGTAAATAAGTAAGTTGGGCTACCGTATGCAGCTCAAAATGAGTATCGTAAGTAATATTGGTTTCGAGCCTCTGGAAAGGCGCGCTTGCTTCAAATCAGGATTTAATAAATACGCTGTGCTTGTGTGAAGTTGTCCTGTTTGTTTCCGTTATTTCACTTTCATGCGACTTTGCCAACCATACTTTTGCATGATGCGATGAACGACTTTATGATTGAAGCGACTAACTGTACAGCTACTTTTCCAACAACTCCTCAGCAACTCTGCGTACTTCTTTAGATTCTCCTTAAAACAACGGTTTATTTACCAATGATAATTTCGTGTATTCATTGTCAAGTTCTAATCTATATGCAAACAGCAATTCTAAAATTCAAATTAGAGTATTTATTTTTTATTACAATTGCACAACATCCATTAAGAGTGTATTTCAAGGCTCAGTCAATTGTGGTAATTTCGTGATATTATAAATAATTTTAAGTTGATAAATGTTAAGGAGCGCCGTTTTTCACAGCTAATCGCCATTTACAGATAAAATATATTGTTAAAATTGAAGGGATTTTTGTTTTCTTGAGAAATGACTGTTTACAAGACGGCATTTATTAGCTACTATCAGTGTGAGTATTAGTTCAAAGGAGACGACAATAATGTCCACACAACGTATAGAAAAAGATTTTTTAGGTGAAAGAGTATTACCAGCAGATGCTTATTACGGGATTCAAACGCTTCGTGCAACAGAAAACTTCCCAATTACAGGCTATAAAATTCACCCAGCCCTAATTAAAGCAATGGGTATTGTAAAAAAAGCAGCAGCATTAGGTAATATGGAAGTACACCTATTATCAAAAGAAATTGGAGAGGCTATTGTCGAGGCTGCACAAGAAGTCATCGATGGTAAATGGGATGCTGAATTTCTAGTAGACCCAATCCAAGGTGGTGCAGGCACTTCTATTAATATGAATGCGAATGAAGTTATTGCGAACCGTGCTCTTGAAATTTTGGGTAAAGCAAAAGGGGACTATCAAACGATTAGCCCGAACAGTCATGTTAATATGTCACAATCAACAAACGATGCCTTCCCTACAGCGATTCATATTGCTGTATTAAATTTAATCGATGAGCTTCTGGTGACGATGGAGAATATGCAAGCCGTATTCCATCAAAAAGCAGAGCAATTTGCACATGTTATTAAAATGGGACGTACGCACTTACAAGATGCTGTACCAATTCGCTTAGGACAAGAGTTTGAAGCTTATTGTCGTGTAATTAACCGTGATATTGTTCGTATCCGTCAAACACGTCCAAACTTATATGATGTCAATATGGGGGCAACAGCTGTCGGTACTGGGCTAAACGCTTTCCCAGACTATATTAAATCTGTAGACCAACATCTAGCTGAAATTTCTGGCTTACCATTAAAAGGTGCTACACATTTAGTAGACGCTACGCAAAATACGGACGCTTATACGGAAGTGTCAGGGGCACTAAAAATTTGTATGATCAATATGTCTAAAATTGCGAATGACCTTCGTTTAATGGCATCTGGTCCTCGTGCAGGTTTAGGAGAAATTATTTTACCAGCACGTCAACCTGGTTCATCTATTATGCCTGGTAAAGTAAATCCTGTAATGCCAGAAGTGCTAAACCAAGTTGCATTCCAAGTAATTGGGAATGACCATACAATTTCTTTAGCATCTGAAGCGGGTCAATTAGAATTAAACGTAATGGAACCAGTGCTTGTATTCAACTTAATTCAATCAATTAGCATAATGAATAACGTTTTCCGTGCATTTACAGAAAACTGTTTAAAAGATATCGAAGCAAATGAAGAACGTATGAAGGAATATGTAGAGAAAAGTGTGGGTGTCTTAACAGCAGTCAATCCACATATCGGTTATGAAGTAGCTGCTCGTCTTGCACGTGAAGCCATTCTTACAGGTCGTTCAATTCGTGAACTTTGTATTGAAGCAGGTGTCTTAACGAAAGAGCAATTGGATTTAATTTTAGATCCATATGAAATGACACATCCAGGTATTGCTGGTTCTAGTATGATGAAATTAAAATAATTTTTAAGAAGCACTTTGTTTTATGCAAAGTGCTTTTTCTGTAGACAAAGGGCATCGTTATGCCCTTTGTCTTTTTTAGTATACCAATATACATATAAAAGATGGGCGTATTTCTATCAATCTTAGGATAAATAAACTATAATAATGGTATTATAGTAATATTATAGTTAGGGGATTTTGGTATGACTTTACGAAAAAAAAGTATTTTTGGGTTTTCATTATTAAATTTAATAATGATTGTAGTATTAATTATAGATCTTGCTAATTTAACAGCATTAGCATGGCTATCTACAATATTAACGATCATTGGTATCTCCATTACTTTATCCTATATCTTCTATGTTAAATATAAAGTGATTCAACCTATTAACCAATTATCTAATGCTGCGAAAGCAATTTCAGTAGGTAACTTTGACGCTGTTGTTATTACAGCACAAGACAATAGTGAGATTTCGGAATTAGCTAAAGCTTTTATAGAAATGAAAGAGCAATTGCGTACGATGACACTAACAATTGCCAACAGTTCGACAGATTTATCTGCCAGTATCGAAGAGTTGTCTGCAAGTACAAATGAAATTACAATGGCTGTGGAAGAAGTTGACCATCAAATGGAAAAAACGTCAAATGGCCTTAAACAAGCCGCACAATCGGCAAACAATAGTGCTGTTGCAATGCAGGAAACAGTAGATGGCATTGAGCGTATTTCGATTGCCACACAGGATGTTTTCAACCACGCGAAAGAAGCGAATGATATCGCAGGAAATGGTGTAGAAATTTTGCATGTTGCGAAAAATCAGATGGAGTTTATTTCATCGTCAACAGATAAAACGAGTACCTTAATAAAACACTTATCAAATAAAATGACAGATATTAAAAAAATGACAGAAATGATTACAACGATTACAGATCAAACGAATTTACTTGCTCTAAATGCTGCGATTGAAGCGGCACGGGCTGGAGAACATGGGAAAGGTTTTGCGGTTGTTGCGGAAGAAGTTCGTCATTTAGCAGAGCAATCCAAGCACTCTGCCATTCAAATTGTGGATCTTGTAGTAGGTATTGAAAATGATACGAAACAAGTTGCTGTGGCTGTGGAAGAAGACTTAAAAAATGTTCAACAGGGGGTCTATGTCATTGATGAAGCAACAAAATCTTTTGGCAATATTTCGCAGCACGTTAGCCAAATGACCGACCAACTCGAAGGCATTTCGTCAACTGTAAATTACTTGTCAAATCGTGCAAATGAGGTAGCTAATCTCGTGTCAACAATTGCAGGGGGTATGGATCAATTGTCCAGCTATACAGAAGTTGTGCTACAATCAATGGATGAACAAACGGCTTCCATGCAAGCAGTCAATCAAGTTTCGCAGGAATTAACGATACAGGCTGATGATTTACAAAAGATTACAAATCAATTTCATGTATAAATTAACAACGGATAGTTATTTAGGTGATAGACAGTCATTTTAGCAAGCGAACATACATTTAGGCTGCTGTTTGACTTTAAAATACCACTACTTTACAATATAATGTAATAGTTTAGTAGGGATTTACCAATAAATTCCTTAACAACTGAATAGCGTGTAGTAAGAGGTGTAAATTGCATGCAATTTACTTAAAAGGGAAGTCGGTGTAAATCCGACGCTGTCCCGCAACTGTGAATGTGAGCGTCTTTTCAAATTATGACCACTGTCAAACGACGGGAAGGTGAAAAGAAGCGATGACCATAAGTCAGGAGACCTGCCTGTTACGAGTACACACCATAAACCTACGAGGAATAGGAGGTGGCATGTTGACAAAACAGAATAATCTGTTCGTCACAGTACGTCAAACGACCAACACCAAAGGATGTAAAGGGATACGGCATCTAGCCAGATCGCTTCCATTGGTGCACTGTTTGATGTTATCGGATGAATGATATTTTTAAGTACGATAGCCATAATCACGGATTTCCTCTACATTTTTAGGAAATCCGTATTTTTTATGTAATCGATACCTTTGTTTTGAAAATATGTACGAGAAGAGGTGCAAGTATGACAAAAATTCAGGTATGTTCAACACGAGAAAAGAAAAATGTTGATATGAAGATTTGTAAGCAACCGCGCATGGAAGTTGCCAAGCAACGAAAAACGAGAATGGTCATTGAGGCGCTAGTTGATCAGTTTTTAGCCACAGGGCTTATTCCGCACGATCGATTGTTTGACTGCATTTTTTATAATAAAGACATTATTTGGATTCAAAATGATGTCTATGAAGGATACCTATTTGCAAAAGCAAGTGTGGCGGATGAATTGAAAACAAAAAAGAATGGTTTTATGATGTATATGCCGACCAATCCGATTGTTTACGAAGTAAATGAGGAAGCCTATCATTTAATTACACGCATCGATTCAATTCGAGCTAAACCCAATTTGGATCGCCTTAATGCAGAGCCAAAACCTATTTTAAGTGCGGCAAGAGTCAATGATTTACTATGTTCGATGGTAATGCGTTTTTATCAAACGTATTTGCAAGATTTATCGTTATTAATTCAGGAAAATCAAGATTATAGTAAAATACAACATTTAATAGACTATGTAGAGCGTGAATATGCTCAGTTTTTACAAAGTGTAAAAGAATTAAATGATTATCATTTAAATTGGCATCCGCGTGGCAATGGTCATCAATTGTTGCTGCAACGCATTGAGCAATTACAGATTTTAAAAAGTAAACCTGGGTCGGTTCTTGTGGATTTCTCAAATCATCATGGGTATGTGATTGTGGAGTCAGCGAATTCTTTGAATAGGAAAACGAAAAAAGCGTTGTAAATTTTTATATCTGTATCGATATGCATACTATGCAATATTCGATTTTTTCTGAAAGGCATCGAGAAAATTCGATGCCTTTTTATTTTATAGACAATGCATGGCTGCTTTTGCCTCATACCATGGAACTGAATAGCCTTTTCCTTTCGCACAAAAAATACTCGACGACGTATAGTCAGGATCAGCCTGTTTATTATAATTGATTTGTGCAATTATTGCCTCGCTATTATGACATATATCATAGCCATCGAATTGTAAAGATAAAGAGCCTTTGCCGTTTGTGTAAGTAGCAAAAGTAGTACTATAGTGCATAAATGTTGCAACCGGTACACGTCCTGTTAAAATGACTTGCTCCTCTGACAAGATCGGCGAGTCGAAAGTACCGTCTGCTTGTTGGATATCGTTCATCATTCGACCGATAAAATCATTGGATGCTTTCATTTTGAAGCGGTAATAGGGCTCAAGTAAGATATTTTTGGCTTGTTCTAGCCCTTGTCTTAATGCACGGAAAGTAGCTTCCCGAAAATCTCCTCCTTCGGTATGCTTAATATGAGCTCGTCCTGTCAACAGTGTAAAGCGAATATCAGTAACAGGAGAACCAGTTAATAGACCGTGATGCTCGCGTTCAAATAAATGTTTTTCGATAAGGCGTTGGTGACCTACTGATAAATCATCAGCATGACAGGCATTAACAAACGTATTCCCAGTTCCGCGGATGTTCGGCTCCATGAATAAGTGTACCTCGGCATAATGCTTGAGCGGTTCGAAGTGTCCGTAGCCTGTTACAGTCGTTGCAATAGTTTCCATATACAAAATTTGAGGTTTATCAAAGTTAATAACAAGTGAAAAGCGATTTTTTAATACTTCAGCAAGTACTTCAAGTTGTATGACACCCATAATATGTACATGAATTTCTTGGAATTTTTCTTGCCAAACGACGCGTAACGATGGCTCCTCGGCTTCCAGTAAACGAAAAATCTGTAAAATTTCCTTTATATGCTGTTGCCCTTCATACAGTACTTTTGCTTGTAATGTAGGCACAAGTTCATAAGGTTTAGGCATTACTGTACTTCCTAAAATGTCTCCTGTCTTCGCCAGGCTAAGCCCTTTCACTGCAAAAATGTCTCCTGCTTGTACGGCTTGGGTTGTCTGAAAACGGCGCCCATTATACAGCCTAATTTCAGTTATTTTTTCGGTAACATCGCCAAATGTAAAGTCATCGCGAGTATGTAATGTTCCTTGTAAAGCTTTTATAAAAGTTAAGCGTTGTGTGCCATCATGGCGAATTTTAAATACTTCCCCTTGAAAGGGTGCTTGATGGTCGAAGTGTGTCTCTGTTAGGAGGGGAAGCTGTGATACAAATTCCTTGATCCCGATATCTTTTAAAGCAGCACCAACAAAGCAGGGAAATGCTCGCTCTTCTTTAATCATCTTTTGTAACTGTGACAGGCACGTTGAGGCATCGAGTGTATCTGTTAAAAAGGCCTCGAGAAGTTGTTCATCGCGCTCGGCTAACCACTCTGCAATATTGCTTTGTACAAAATCATTGCGTAATGGGGCATCGATTAACAGGATGTTGTCGGAAAAGTCCTTTTGTAGTTGGTTCATAACCGCATTGATATCCGCCCCTTCACGGTCGATTTTATTAATAAAGAAAAAGGTTGGTATATGGTATTGACGGAGCAACTGCCAAACCGTTTCTGTATGACCTTGTACACCCTCTACTGCACTGACAATAATGATGGCATAATCCATTACACGTATGGCACGTTCCATCTCAGGTGAAAAGTCTACATGCCCAGGTGTGTCAATCAGTGTATATGTATCATTTTCTATTTGCATCCGTCCTTGTTCCGCAAAAATGGTAATTCCTCGGGCTTGTTCAATTGCATGATTATCTAAAAATGTATCTTGATGATCGACTCTTCCACGAGATTGGATACTATTTGTGTGAAATAATAATTGCTCACAAAAAGTTGTTTTTCCTGCATCGACATGTGCGAGCACACCAATCGTTTTATACATAAAAAATCCTCATTTCTAATGTAGTCTCTTCTCATTGTACCAGAATGATCGCTCAAACATTTCGTGACAAATAGTTCGCATTCATGTTTAAATAGTGGTAGTTTATTAACAAGTATCATTTATGGATTTTTTTGTGTGATTGAAATCAAAAATACCTTCTGCTAGTCTATTTTTATAACTAAAAACTGCTATATATTGGTGCAAATGGCTTTAGTCATTTGCTTAAAAGGGAAATCGGTGAAATTCCGATGCTGTCCCGCAACTGTAAATGGGGAGTTTATACAATAGTCACTGTAGTTGAACTATGGGAAGACGTATAAGCGATGAACCTAAGCCAGGATACCTGCCAATATGTATTTTTTACTTAACACCACGAGGATGGTGATAGTGATTGTTTAAATACCCAATGTATTTATCACTATGACACCCTCTTGGAAACAAGAGGGTTTTTTTATGTGCTAGTAGCAAGGAAATCATTGATTTCTTACTATAACAAATGACAAATTACATAATCAAAGGAGAAATGAGACCATGAACAAATGGAAAGCCATGTGGCTAGTTGTTGCCATTGCGATTATAAGCATTTTAGGCGCTTGTAGTGCGAAAGACAATTCGCAAAGTGCCGCACAAAGTGAGTATATCGAACCTGCACAAAGCGAGACGACAGAAGTAACCATTGACAATAATGGTACTACACAAGTTTATACAGAAGCACCTAAAAAGGCGATTAGTTTAAATCAGCATGTAACGGAAATTATGTTAGCTTTAGGCTTAGAAGATTCAATGGTTGGTACAGCCTATTTGGATGATAAAATTTATGAACCTTTACAAGCTGCCTACGAAAAAATACCAGTAATAGCAGAGCAGTATCCAACAAAAGAACAAGTGATAGATAGTGAAGCCGATTTTTTATACGCTGGATGGAAAAGTGGCTTTAGTGAAAAGGGTGTTGGTACACCAGAAGAATTAGAGACACTTGGTATCCACACATATTTACATCAATCTTCAAGTATAACGAAACCAACGTTAGATGATATTTTTATGGATATTCGCAATATCGCAAAAATTTTCCGTGTTGAAGATCGAGGAGAAGCATTAGTCGATCAAATGACAAAAGAAGTTGATGCAGTGCGTGCAAAGTTACCGCAAGGAGAAAAGGAGCTACGTGTGCTTGTCTATGATAGTGGAGATAAGGAAGTCTTTACTGCTGCTCAAAATTTTATGAATGAGCTTGTCACTGTCGCTGGTGGTAAAAACATTTTTGGTGAAGTTGAATCTGGATGGACAACTGTCTCAAAAGAGGAAACAGTAGAACGCAACCCGGAAGTAATTGTCGTGATTGATTATGGTTCTCAAAGTGCTGAAGACAAAATACATTTCCTGAAAAATGATCCTGCATTAAAGGAAACAGATGCTGTGCGTAATGAGCGTTTTGTCATTTTACCACTTTCAGCTGCTTCAGAAGGGGTTCGTGCGGCAGAGGCTATCAAAATTTTGGCTAAAGGATTCTATCCAGAAAATTTTTAATAACTTCAGAGAGCTAGCTAGATGCTAGCTTTTTTAAGGAGAATAAAAAATGAATGCATTTCGTTCAAATATACCAGAACGTACATTTGAAAAATTAAATATAGATGGTCAATTTACTCGTCTAGCAGTAAGTCCAGGTATTATCAATAAACATTTTACACCCGCGCAATTTCAAAAAATTGCAGAAGTCGTAGGGGACAGTGGGGCCATTAAATATTCAGCATCCTATAATATAATGTTGTCTATCCCTACGCAAACAGTTCAAGACGTTATAAGTGAACTGCAAGAAGGGGGCTTATATATGACACCATCAGGCTCCATCGTTGCGTTCAAGGCTTGTGATTTTTGTGATGGAGAGAGGATGGAAGCGGCGGAGATAACAGAACAATTATACATTGAGTTGCAGGGACAAACGGTGCCTTCAAGACTGCGTTTAAATGTCAATGGCTGTGCATCCGCTTGCTATAATGCTGTCTATGATGATATTGGACTTGTCTATCAAAAAGATAGCTTCGATGTTTATTTAGGTGCTATTCCAATGGGGGCAAAAGCACAGGCGGGTACACTATTTGCTAAAGGCGTTTCCGTGCAAGAAATAGCCAGCTTTTTACAGCGTATAATTGGGGTATATCAACAACATGCACGGCCAAATGAGCCGTTCTATAAATTTTATCGCAGAACGAATACTGCTGAATATTGGCAAATAATGCATAATGTAAAATAAAGTAAAGTTATCCTTTTCGTTGTTTATGTACGATGACAGTATCGTTATCCAAAATGATAGATAGACTCTATGGAGCGAAGAACGGGAAGCAACTTGTACTCAAGTGTTAGATTGACTAATGTCAATTTAACACTTTTTCTTTTTCTTAAATTGGACATATATACCGGCAGTTTAGTTGAATAAATCATATGCCATGTGCTCACGCTAAGTCGATTACATTTTAAGGGGATGTAGAAATCTTTAATCGTTTATCAGCACAAAATGGTGTGTTTCGATTACCGCCAATACAGCGCAAAAATAATAAAGAGTTAGATGTTGCTATTGCAGATCTTGAAGCAAGAGGATTTCGTTTAGTAAGGCGTGGAATTCAAAATGAGAAAAAGCAACCCCATTCATCATACAATAAAGTTTGGGCTATTATGGAAAAATTGATGACTTGAAATATAGGAAAAAATAACAAAAAGCTGCTTTGATTTCTCTCAGCAGCCCTATAAGTAGTGAAACACTACGAACTTATATTTTGTGTTTTTATTGTCATTCTATACTTTAAATAATGCATAGACATAATTAAAGATTTTGACAAACTATTTTTGAATGATAGTAACTGTTACGAACAGAAAAAATTACGGGTATCCACAAAAGAATGAATTTGTATTGATTGATGCTGGCATGCCAAAAAGTGCAGAGAAGATTATTTCAGTAGTTGAAGAGTGTTTTGGTCACGATTGTCAACCTAAAGCAATAATATTGACACACGGATATTTTGATTATGTTGGTGGTATTATCGAACTAATAAAGCATTGGCATGTGCCTGTTTATGCACATAGTTTAGAACTTCCATATTTAACTGGGAAACAAAACTATCCATATCCAGACTCTTCTGTCAGCAATGGATGGATAGCGAAAATGTCACCTTTTTTCCACATGAAGGGATTAATTTAGGGGGAAATATAAAAGAAATTCCTGCTGATGGTAGCATTCCTTAAATGCCGGGTTTTCGTTGGATTCACACCAGGACATATCTTTATTTAGAGAGGGAAATCGCACACTAATTGTTGGGGATGCTTTTGTTACTGTTACCGAATATGTTTTCAGCGCATTCGAGTAATAATTTTTGATAACAACATTGGGAATTATTACAAAACATGGCGTCTGTATGCTCGAAAAAGAGTTAGATTGACTGAAGGAAGGTGATTTAACACTTTTAATTTTAATGAAATGGGCGTCATAAAAAGTGCACCTTTAGTATTGAGAATTTTCATATTATTTAATAAAATATACATATAATTTGTTGTTCAATAGTATTATAAAGAGTTTACTATCAACTTAATAATATTAAAATATTGTTCCTGCTGTTTTTTCCTGCCATTGGGATTCCACTCTGATTAAAAATAAAACTTATACTTTCACTCTTGCTTTTGGATGTTGAGTCAAAACTTATAGTTTTTTTGCCGAATAAAATATGGAAAGGAGCTAAGATTAGATGAAAAAAATTGTTTCATTCTTTGTAGCATTGTCAGTTTTAGTTTCTTCACTCTTTTTTGGGGGAGGTACAAAAGCTTTTGCAATGTCAGATGAAGAACTTTTAAATGCTGAACAACAGTTAGGAGCTTACATTTATTATCAAGACAGAAAACCATTTGTTAATATTGAAAAAGTAAAATCAGATGGTTTAGCAGAAGAATACATAGAAATTAGTATGATGGTGAATCACATTAGTAATAGTTACGCGAACTATCAAGCAAACACTACAATGAATGCTAAAAAAGGGATACCTATTTGGGGAAATTGGTGTGGTCCTGGACATGGTTCTGGTACGCCACAAGATGTATTAGATAGAGGTTGTCAAATACATCATAAGTGCTATGAAGATAAAGGTTATTTTAGCTGTTCTTGTGATTGGGAGCTTGTCGCTTATATAAATAGAAATTTTCATAGAATGGGACTCAAAGAAAAAATAGCTGCAGCTGCAATAAAACTATATTTTAGTAACACCGTATGTAATCCTTTGAAATAGGGAATGGTTAAATTGGTGAAAGCTTTAGCTGCTTGTATGATTATTATTTCTTTATTACTTTGGGTTCCTAATATAGTGTTTCAAAAAGCATCATTTTTCTGGATTTTCACGTTTGTTTTCTCCGCAGTAGGTATTGCCTTATCTGTTTATGTTAAATCAAAAATTTTAATTATTGGGAATATCCTCACATTCTTTAGTTTTTTTATCCTAATGTTTTTAGGTTATCTTTTCGTTTTCTTGACAAAGTAATGGAAGATTGATTCAAGAAAAAAATAGTAGACAAAGTTGAAAGGCTTGGCTTTGTCTACTGTCAGCGAGTGACTTTACTAGAGTCACTCTTTTTTAGTTTAGCTTTTGAATAAAAACAACTTTTAAGTAGTTGAATTCAGGATGCTCACGTGGTACACGGAAATCCTTTGGTAAACCATATTCTTCAACGATTTTATAACGAATATTCGTTTCTTTAAACGCTTGATCGATAAAGCCTTTAAACTTTTTCATACCAAAGCTTGCATTGTTTGTAGAGGCAACAATAATACCATTCTTTTCAGTAATCGCGATTGCATCCTTCAATAATTTAGGATAATCTTTGGCAGTTGAAAACGTAATTTGTTTTGTTCGTGCAAAGCTAGGAGGATCTAATACAACAAGGTCAAATTTTAACTGATGGCGTTGTGCATATTTGAAATAATGGAATACATCCATTACTTTAATATCTTGTGCTTCATAGTCAATATGATTGACACTAAATTGCTCAATTGTTTTTGCTAAACTGCGTTTGGCTACATCGACACTTGTCGTTTTCGTAGCTCCACCTAGTGATGCTGCTACAGAAAACGCACCTGTATACGAAAATGTGTTTAATACAGTTTTAGCTTTTGAATAGCGATCACGAATAGCAAGTCGTACTTCACGCTGGTCGAGGAAAATACCTGTCATAGCACCATCATTTAAATGGACAGCGTAATTCATGCCATTTTCCTTAACGATTAGTGGAAACTCACCAGGTGTGCCCATTACAAAATCGTCTTGTTCGATATATTGCCCTTTACTATCAAAACGTTTTTTCTCATATATCGCTTTAAAGTTTACGCTTTCTGAAAGTGCCTCATAAATAGCCACTTTAAATGAATAAATGCCAGCACTATACCAACTTACCATATAATAGCCATCGAAGAAGTCAATTGTCATACCACCGATGCCATCACCTTCGCCATTAAAGACACGAAAAGCAGTCGTATTAGGATTGTTAAAGAATAATTCACGATTTTGAACGGCTTTTTTAATTTTTTTTGCAAAAAAGGTCTTGTCAATTTCTTCATCGGCATCGGTTGTTAACAGCCAGCCAATGCCTTTATTTTGGATACCATAATAGCCAGTCCCAATAAACCGGTTATGAATATCTAATAGACGAAGTAAGGCACCTTCTTCAGAAGGTAGTTTACGTGTATCAACGGCATCTTTTGAAATCAGCGGATAACCCTTTTTTAATGGTCCTGCAAATTGATTGTTAATTTGTAATGCAATAGTTTGTGTCATGTTGTCATCCTTTAAAAAACATTTTGCTCTATTATCGCATTGTTTAGTGGCATTACACAAACTTATTTCACGAATGTCGCAATTTTTTCATACTCAGCCTCGTATATGGTGTAATGATTCAGCTTAATCATTAGATAAATAGAATAGTAAAGTAGAGTTTGCCCATAACTACTATGTAATTCTTTCTTAAATTAGCTAAATTAATAGGGATTTATCTCTATAATTTTTGATGCAATATTTGCGATAAACGATTGATCATGTTCGACAAATAATAGGGTAGGTTTAAATTGTTCTATCATGGACTTGATTTGTTTTTGATTGAAAATATCTAGATAATTTAGAGGCTCATCCCAAATGAAAAATTCCGCCGGTGTCCCTAATGACTTAGAAAATTCTACCTTTTTCATTTGACCATAGCTCATTTTTTCAATCGGAATACGAAATACATCACGTTCAACACCTAAAATACGTAGGTTTTGTAAGAGAAGTGTGTAGTCAAGGTGGTGTGCAGTAGCAAAATCTTTTAATATACCTTCATTGTCATTGTAATGTTGGCGAATAATACTTTTAGTAATGCCTTGGGGAATTGTAAGCTCACCATTAATAGTGCCATAAAAATTGCTGTTAATTATATAATTTAATAGTGTCGTTTTTCCACTACCATTTGGTCCCACTAATGCAACTTGCTCACCTTGGTAAATTTCACATGTAATTGGTTTGAAAAGTAATCTATCATTAAAAGCTAAGGAAAAATTTTTAGCTCGAAGAACGGGGTCTCGATGATTGAACAAACAATTAATCGTAAGAGAATCGACACTTTCGATATTTTTTAGAAGCTTTGTTTTTTCTTCAATTTTTGATAGCATCCGCTTCTCGATTACTTTCGATTTTTTCATCATACGAGCTGCTCTTGCATTTTCAAACGCATCATTTCCAGAATTTCTCTCTCTCTTTAGAGCCCAATTAGCCTTTTCCTTTGAAGTTTTTTTCAAACGCTCAATTTCTACTTTTATTTGATTATTTTGTTCAATTTCGTATTGATCTTGCAATTGTTTTTGCTTCTCATATGTTGAAAAGTTTCCTTTAAAAGTATTTAATTGATTTTTTTCAATAACTATAATATGATCAACCACTTCATCTATAAAATGTCGATCGTGGCTCACTACAATGTAGCCTTTCTTTCTCTTCAAATATTCAGATACTATTTTTCTGGAATTTATATCTAAATGATTGGTAGGCTCATCCAAAAGGGGATATTTTGACTCTTCACAAAAAATTGCTGCTAACAAAATTTTTGTTTGCTCACCGCCTGATAATTGTTCAAATGGTTGCCATAAAATCTCTTTATCTAAAGACAATAATTGACATTCCCGTTCTAGTTTCCATAATTCTAAATCCATAATTTCTTCAATTGCATAGTATGTTAAATTCTTTTTATTCAAAATAGTTTGAGGGAAATATACAAAATCTATATCACAAATGATATCACCTTCATAAGGATATTTTTGCATAAGTAAGTTTAAAAACGTTGTTTTTCCCCTTCCATTTCTACCGATTAATCCAAGACGCCATGTAGTATCAATATTTAAATTGGTATGACGAAAGATTGGTTGATCAAGTGTATCAAAGCTGAAATTCAGATTTTTAATTTCTATTTTCATAATTAGATGACCTCCAAGGGAGATGATGTGATTATTAAAGTTGTATACATTCAATAATTTGGTGTGTATATGCATTTAAATATAAAAATCCTACTAAAAAAATAGAACATAGGCACAACCAATTAAAAAATGCATTTTTTGTAAAATTTTAATTCTTCCTTCTTTTAATTTCTGTTACTCATAGGGGAGTCAGGCAGGGTTTCAGGAATTGTGGAGTATTTTTTGCTTAGTATTATAGAAAAAAATAATAAAATAAAAGAAATTATTAATAAAATAAACCATGATAATTCAATAGAGACAGTATTTGCTATGAATAAAAAAAGTGCGCTTCCTATGGGTACTGTGAGCTGAATAATGGAATAAAAAATACTAGTTACTGAACTTAAAGAGTTTTCAGGAGTAATAATCATTATAAAAGAATCAATCCTAGGATTTGACAAACCTAAAAAGTATCCAGATAAAAAGGTAAGTAACAATAATGAATATTTATCTTGAATGTACATTATATTAAGAATTATCCCGCAGGTTAATAAGATTTCCATTATTAGATTAAACTCTACAGATTTATTTTTAAAATAGCTTAAAGGCACTAGAGCACCTAGAATTAATCCAAAACTTTCAATTGTTCCGAACAAGGCAATTGTGAATCCAAATGAACCAAATTGTAGATGTTCATATTTGTTATATGACAGAGGAATTAGAGAAAACTGCGCTGAACTAATTAGATTCATTATAGAAAAGATAATTGTGAAATGAAATATTTGTCGAATAGAGTTCAAAATTCTCAAATTGTTTAGGGAGTCTATATAAAACTGTTTTACTATTTTTTTAAGGCTTTTATTTACAAATTTCTCGTTTCTTGCAAAAGAAACAACCTCATAAAAATTTTTCCGATTTATCCAAAATAAAATAACAGATAGTGTGAAGAAAAACGCATTTAATAATCCAAATAAGCTATAGTTATACTTTAATAGAACGATTAAAGTTGCACCAAATAATTTACCAGTCAAATCTATTATATTCATAACACCAGTTTGAAAGGATCTAGCAGATGTCAAATTTTTTTGCTCAACTATATTTTTAGTAATAGGTAAGGTTAGGTAGGTACTATAAGTACCTGATAAATCACTAAGTAAATTAATTAATAGCACAATCCCGAAAACTATCCAACCTTGAGAAAAATCTACTACTATAGCGAATATAAAATAAAGTGAAGCTTGAAAAGCTCTTATTTTAATTATCATTTTGATTGGGTCTTTAGTTTTGTCTGCAGCATATCCCAATAAAAAATCTGATAAAAAAGGTAAAGTGGAAATAAATGTAACAGCACTGATTGCTAATTCTGGATTTGGAAAAGATTTTGCATATATGATAAAGACAATATCAAATAGGGTAATGCCAATTACACTTAAAATATTTGATGTTAATAGATATCTGAAATTTCTGTTTTCAAAGAATATATTCATTGTTCTATATCCTTTTTAAAAAATGTCAAAATCTTATTTTGAACATAGGCAATCCCCGCATTACCTGATTTAATGTCGAAAGTAAATTTATTATAGGTTTTATCTGGGATATAAGTGCAAAAGTGATTATTGATATTAAACGTTTCAACATTTAATAAAATAGACATAGCCTCATCTAACAATGAATTTAAGGAGAAAGTTTTACCTACTTTGTATATTGTATAGGCAATTCCTGTTAATCCATCTAAAAAACCAGGGTATTGAGCCCACTTATCTTTTGTTAAAGATTTAACGCAAGGGAAAATAAATTTGTCTTTTAGTTCAATTTTTAATTTATTATCTATGTCATCGATTAAATATAATTCTAATGCTACATAAAGAAATCCTGACAGTCCGTCCATTATATAAGGTGAGGATGTATTACCTCCAATAGAAATTGGATAATAAAGTGTTTCATCGGTTTCCAATTGAATAATACAGTCTTTTATTTTATTAATAATAGACAAGCATTTATTTAAATTTTTTATATTTTTATTCCTGCTATAAAGTAATAACTCAAAATATGCCAGACCAAGATAACCTTCAAATAAACCTAAATGTTCTCCTTTCTTAAAGGGTAATTGGAATGTCAACACAAAACCATACAAAATTTATAAGGGCTGTTGCTTAAACTCCGCTGGCGTCAGATATCCAAGTGTTTGATGAATTCGAATGTTGTTAAACCAATTTACATAATCCCAAAGTTCAA